>NZ_FNHF01000010.1 GCF_900103695.1 Sediminibacillus halophilus | reverse complement strand
CATGGTAGTTGGGGCTTTGCCCCTGCGAGAGTAGGACGCCGCCAGGCAATCCAAGCACCCTTGAATGAGGTCATCCTCGTTCAAGGGTGCTTTTGTCGTTTTCTAACCAAAATTTGTCGCAGTTGATAAAAACTACGAACTAATTTGAATGAATCTTCCTGACATCCAACCTTTATTGGGTGGGAGAACAGCGCTGCGGAAATACCCTGCGCTTTCCACTGCGTCGAACTAACATTCAACTTCATTAGACCGAGAGAATTTTCATTAATACGCAGTTTCTATTTTTTGTACAATAGAAATCATTCTGTGGAAAACAAAATAGTTCTTCTTTTAAGCCAATGTTGCCAAAAAAAAGCACCCTATGCTGCGTCTAAGGGTGAGGGGTATGGAGCATAAGCTGCTCTGGGCTTATTTCATTTTCGTGCAGTCCAAATCGTCCAGCGATCTTTTTCATGAATACTGTCAGTGAAATAGGCAAGTTGCTTCTTTATGTAACCAACTAATATATCCATCTCTTTATCCGTGAGTTCATGAAGAATGGCACGCCCGGTTCTGGCTTTTAAATCCTCTTCCAAACAATGTACCGAATTGTAATGTTTGCGTGTTTCCCAGAAAACAGTTGAGTGTAGTTTGGTAAAGCCAGAATCCTGTAAAAATTGGTCCACATCAGTAGCCAACGGTCTTCTATCCCGTTCAAAGGAAATCAAGTTGGGAAAGGCTTCAAAGAAGTAACCACGGACATGATTCTTATTGCCTGGCAGCAAACAATCCTCCAATGTCCGATCCTGTATAAAGGCAGTTCCGCCCGGCTTCAATAAGCGGTGCATTTCTTCAAACAACAAAGGAAGATCTGTAAGATGATGAATGACAGCCCGATTCAGAATTAGGTCAAATTGTTCATTTTTTAACCCAGTATCAGCAGCATCCCCCCAAACAAAGGAAGTATTTGCTTCGTTTTCGCAATATTTACGGGCGGTATGAAGCATTTCTTTCGAAAAGTCTAAACCAACTATTTCCCTGGCACCCATTTGAGCTAGCGCCTTTGTATAAATACCTCCCCCGCACCCTAAGTCCAACACCCTTTTGCCCTCAACATCTACATGCGATAGTAAAAGCTGTTCCCAAAGGGGATCTACATCACGACTAGTATAGGAGAGCCTTATTGCTTTTGAATGAAAATCGACGGCCATAGAGCCACCTCCAATAAACACAAACTTTTGATTATTATATAATTCGTTGGTAATAAAAACCATCCTACTTTATGATTAAAAATAATCTGTGTACAAACAACTCCGGCTGTCATTTTCATAGAATACAATATAACGAATTTTAGAGTTTGAATGTATAGATTTCGTTAGTTAGGAAAGACTAAGCTAACGGAGGTGGAGAATATGGGAAGTAAAGTCACTTATGAAACATGCGGCGTTTGCGGAGTAGAAAAGCAGAAAGGGATTCACTTATACACACTGTATATTTGTTGTGAATGTGAACAGAAAATTATTCATACGGAGCCATCAGATGCAGCTTATCAGTATTATTTGGATAAATTAAAAAATATGAAACAAACAAAGTTATATTCATAGATAAACAAGCCCTTATACCTGCGGGATAAGGGCTTTATCTATTTGATGGAGTAATACAAATAATAAGATGTTATACTGAAAACAAAATATGCTGCAGTCCTCCTGTGGCGTTGGTCCGATAATACAAAGGATGACGACAATGAACCAAGATTTAACTCCTTTATTTGGAGCCTTACAAACTTTTTCACAAAAAAATCCTATTTCTTTTCATGTACCCGGCCATAAGAATGGCAAGATTTTCACTGATAATGGATTAGAGATCTTTGAGAAGTTACTTCAAATAGATGTAACAGAATTGACAGGGCTGGACGACTTGCATGTAGCAACAGGTGCCATTAAACAGGCGCAGAATCTTGCAGCAAGTTGGTTTGGTGCTGACGAAACATTTTTTCTGGTAGGCGGGAGTACCACAGGTAACTTGGCAATGATGTTAACGGCAGCAAGGCTTGGAAGGAAAGTGTTAGTACAGCGTAATTGCCACAAATCCATTCTTAACGGTCTGGAATTAAGCGGGGCAGAACCAGTTTTCGTTGCCCCGGCTTACGATAGAAGGGTTGGCCGTTATACCGCTCCTACCTTGGACACAATCAGACAAGCAATTGATCAGTATCCTGAGATTGGCGCCATTGTCCTGACCTACCCAGATTATTTTGGTACGGTTTTTGATCTTCCATCCGTTGTGGAGCTGGCCCATCAGCGAAATATCGCTGTACTGGTGGATGAGGCTCATGGCGTCCACTTTTCTCTTTCAGAAGTGTTTCCTGCTTCCGCACTAGAGTTAGGAGCAGACCTTGTCGTCCAGTCAGCTCATAAGATGGCTCCGGCGCTGACGATGGCATCTTATCTGCATATCAAGTCACATATAATCGACAGAGGGGATGTTGCTCATTACTTGCAAATGCTTCAGTCAAGCAGTCCATCCTATCCGTTAATGGCAAGTCTCGATTTGGCGCGTTACTATTTAGCCGGAATCAAAGAAAATGAGTTGAATCCCATTCTTGAAAGTATAGCCCGTCTGCGTGAGGTGTTTTCTTCCGCAGAGGGGTGGGAGGTGCTGCCAAATGAAGCTGGGAAAGATGATCCGCTGAAAATCACGCTGGAGGTAGACAAGCGCTGGTCTGGTATTCAGGTTGCTAAACTATTTGAAGAACAGGATATCTATCCCGAGCTTTCTACGGAAAACCAGGTGCTTTTCATTCATGGCCTTGCTCCTTTTCAAGAATGGGAAAGGCTGCAAACAGCAGTAGAAAAGACATCTCAGCGATTAAAATTCCTTCCCAACCGTGATACAATAGGAAGTGTACAGATTGAACAACAGCAGATCCACTCATTGGAAGTTTCTTATCAAACGATGAACCGGATGAGGAAAGAGTTCATTGGATGGGCTAGTGCAGAAGGAAAAATAGCAGCACAGGCTGTCATTCCATATCCGCCGGGTATTCCTGTGCTGTTAAAGGGAGAAAAAATAACATCAGTCCATATAAAGATGATAAACTATTTAATAAAGCAAGGAATAAACTTTCAAAATCATAATATTGAACAAGGCATGTATTGTCTGCGATAGGTACAGCTCTAAAGGAGAATGAATGTGCAAGGATATTTTATAACGTTTGAGGGCGGTGAGGGAGCCGGAAAAACCTCGGTATTAAAAGAAATAGAGAAAAAACTGAGGGAGGAAGGCTATCCAGTAACAGCTACGCGGGAACCTGGTGGTATTGAGATCGCCGAAAAAATCAGGCAGATTATTTTGGAACCTTCCCATACAGCCATGGACGGAAAGACAGAGGCGTTGCTTTATGCGGCAGCCAGGCGTCAGCATTTAGTAGAAAAGGTGCTTCCAGCACTCAAACAAGGCAAAATTGTGTTATGCGACCGGTTTGTGGATAGCAGCCTGGCCTATCAAGGATATGCCCGTGGTCTGGGAATGGAGGAAGTTTATCAAATAAACCAGTTCGCCATCAGTGATTGCATGCCGGATTTGACGCTATTTTTTGATATACGGCCGGAAGTTGGTTTGCAGCGGATTGCAGAAAATGTTTCACGTGAAAAAAACCGGCTGGATTTAGAAAAACAACAGTTCCATGATAACGTTTATCAGGCTTATCGAATGCTTTTGGAAAAGTTTCCAAACAGAATTTATCCAATCAATGCAGAAAACGACTTAGCCACCGTAACAGCAGAAGCTTATCAAAAAATTGTTTCTTTTTTGCGTTAAAGAGGAATGCTATTATTCTACAAGCAAAGGGTTAACGATGTTTCCTGAGCATTCCAGGTCGCTTTGTAAGCAGTCTTGCTTGTTAAAAGAATAGAATAAGGATAAACGAAAAAAAGGAGAGAAGATGAATGAAGCTGATTTTGGCAGTAGTACAGGATAAGGACACGAATCGTCTGACAGATGCTTTGAGGGAAGGGAATTATAAAACGACGAAGTTATCCTCTACTGGCGGTTTCCTGAAGGAAGGGAACACAACATTGATGATTGGTTGTGAAGATAAAGACGTCGACGGAGCCCTCGATATTATCCGCAATAACTGCAGCCAGCGTGAACAAATGGTAGCGCCGATTTCTCCGATGGGTGGAAATGCGGATTCTTACATTCCACGCCCCATTGAAGTGGAAGTTGGCGGTGCAACTGTCTTTGTATTACCGGTGGAATCTTTCTTTCAATTTTAGGTAAAAAGAGGAGAAGTAATGAAAATATCACAAGAGATGCGTTCCAAGGTGGAGGCATCACCGAAAAACATCCCTCAAACAGACAGGGGAAGCAAGAGTTTTGGAACCTTGGTCGAATCACAAAGCCAAAAGCTAAAAGAAACGGAATTGCAAAAATTAATGTCAGATCTGACCGCTCAAGGGGAAAGACTGGCGCGTGCCCGGTCTTTCCGTGATTTGGCCAAATATAAACGAATGGTGAAAAACTTTGTCAAGGAAGCAGTGCAATATGGGATGGAACTAAAGCATTCTCACAGCTGGAACATGGATGGAAACAACCGAAAACTTACAACAGTGGAAAATATCGACGAAAAGCTGGTGGAGTTGACGGAGGGTGTACTGGAACAAGAAAAAAAGCCGATTGATATACTAGGCCTGATTGGAGAAATCAAAGGTCTGCTGGTTAATTTATATACTTAAGGTCAGCGAGTAAGGATGAAAGTAAATGAAAACATGGTCTGATATAGCTTCCATACAACCATTAGTCGCCAGGATGCTGACGAATAGTCTGGCAAAACAGCGGGTTTCCCATGCTTATTTATTCCAGGGAAACCGGGGAACAGGAAAAAAAGCCATCAGCATGGTTTTGGCTAAAAGTATCTTTTGCCGTCATAAAAGCGGTGAGGAGCCCTGTCAGCAGTGCAAGGATTGTCAGCGGATAGAATCCGGCAACCACCCGGATGTACACTGGATCATACCGGATGGTCAATCGATCAAAAAAGAACAAATCCTCCATTTACAAAAGGAATTTACGTACACAGGGATGGAATCGAATCAGAAGGTCTATATCATAGAAGACGCAGAAAAAATGACAGCCAATGCATCCAATCGGCTGTTAAAATTTTTGGAAGAGCCAAGTAAACAGACAACGGCGATGCTTCTCACTTCTAACAGTCAGGCCATTCTGCAGACGATTCGGTCTAGATGCCAAATTATGGGTCTCAAACCTTTAAACGCGGCCAATTTACAGCGGCAGCTGCAAGAGGAAGGGTTATCTCCTTCCAATGCGAGATTGATCTCCGCACTTACCAACAATATCACCGAAGCACTTGAAATAGGCCATGATGACTGGTTTGCTAATGCCAGAAAGATAGTGGTACAATTAACAGAAGTACTCCAGTCGAAACCGGAGGAAGCCATGTTGTTCATCAATAATCAATGGATGCCTCATTTTAAAGAGAGACAACAGATGCAAAGAGGCTTGGACTTATTATTGTTATGGTTCAAAGACATTGTATACAGCTTTGTTGACAACGAGGAAGCGATCGTTTTCATCAATGAAAAAGACAAGCTTTCTCAAGCCTCGTTGCATTGGTCGAAACAGGAAACGACCGATGCGTTGCAGCGGATACTGGAGGCCAAAAGAAAGTTGGAACAAAATGTGCATCCGGCTTTGGCAATGGAGCAGCTTACACTTCATTTGAAGAGGTGAATGACAGATGGTAGAAGTGATTGGCGTCCGTTTTAAAAAAGCGGGTAAAATATATTATTTCGACCCAGCCGAGAATATCATTTCCAAAGACGATTATGTTATTGTAGAAACGGTCCGAGGAATTGAATTCGGCAAAGTGGTCATTTCCAATAAACGGGTAGATGAGGAAGATGTAGTCCTCCCATTGAAGAAAGTCATCCGTTTGGCAACCGAGAAGGATAAGTTATCGGTGGTGGAAAATCAGGAAAGTTCGCATGAGGCACACCAGATTTGCGAACAAAAGATCCGGGAACATAACCTGGATATGAACTTAGTCGAGGTCGAGTACACCTTTGATCGTAATAAAGTTATTTTTTATTTCACAGCAGACGGAAGGGTTGATTTCCGGAACCTGGTCAAGGATTTAGCTTCTGTTTTCAAAACAAGGATTGAATTACGGCAAATTGGAGTTCGGGATGAGGCGAAGTTGCTGGGTGGTGTCGGACCGTGTGGACGGATGCTTTGCTGTTCCACCTTTCTTGGTGACTTTGAACCGGTATCGATCAAAATGGCAAAGGATCAGAATTTGTCTTTGAATCCGGCTAAAATATCTGGTCTTTGTGGACGGTTGATGTGCTGTTTGAAATATGAAAATGACGAGTATGAAACAGCGAAGAAAATCCTCCCTGACTTAGGGGAGAAAATCACAACCGGCTATGGAGCTGGAAAAGTTGTTGGATTGAATATTCTGGAAAGACTCGTCCAAATCGAAATTCCCGAAAAGGAAAGAGTAATTGAATATACAATCGATGAACTTATCGATGAAGGAGTCATATCTACGCAAGCCACGGAATGATGGGGTGGAAAGACGCGTGAATAAAAAAGAAGTTTTTGAACAAGTCACAGATATGGAAGAGAAAATAGGTCAGCTATACCAGCAGTTGGGAGACTTGAAAAATTACTTAGCCGAACTGCTGGAAGAAAATCATCGTCTTGCAGTCGAGAATCATCATTTGCGCAACCGATTGGAAAGCAGTACCGAACAAGAGGAACAAAAAGAAACTGGCAAGTCCAGCACCGAGGTGCCGGTTGGCGAAGGATATGATAATTTAGCACGTTTGTATGAAGAAGGATTTCATATTTGTAACGTTCATTTTGGTAGTCCGCGCCAGGATGAAGACTGCTTGTTTTGCTTGTTATTTTTAAATAAAAGCAAATAGAGGAACGGGCTTTTTAGTACCCGGACCCTTAGGAACAGGACTGAATTCAAGGAATTTCTTTGATTCAGTCCTTCTTTTCATACAGACTGATTTAAAAAAAGGATAGGCATGGCTATCCGGTTAAAGGAAGAAAGGATTTGGAAAAGTGGAAGAAGTTGAATTGAAGAACGGGGAAAGGCTTGACTACTTATTGGCAGAAGAAAACATGAAAATCATCCAAAGTCCAGAGGTATTTGCCTTTTCATTGGATGCTGTGTTATTGGCTGACTTCACGTATGTACCGGTGAAGCAAGGGAACATCCTTGACCTGTGTACAGGAAACGGGGTTGTTCCCTTACTGTTGAGCAGGCGGTCCCGTGCCCATATCACCGGAGTAGAAATACAGCGCAGGCTGTACGATATGGCAAAGAGAAACGTGACGATCAATGACTTGAACAATCAAATCGACATGGTACACGGTGATTTAAAGGACATGCCTTCACAATTTGGAAATGGTCCTTTTGACTTGGTCACCTGTAATCCCCCTTATTTTCAAACGCCGAAGAAAGACGAGCAAAACAGCAATGAGTACTTAACGATTGCCAGACATGAAATTTATTGCACCTTGGAAGATGTGGTGGCAGCTTGCAGTAAATTGGTCAGACCTGGAGGCAAAGTGGCGATGGTGCACAGGCCGGGCCGTCTGGTAGATTTGCTGACCTTGTTTCGAAAATACAAAATCGAGCCAAAAAAGCTTCGATTCGTTTATCCAAAGGCAGGAAAAGAGGCCAACATCCTTTTGATTGAAGGAACGCGCGATGGAAACCCCGACTTAAAGATGCTTCCGCCCCTTTATGCATTTGATGATCAAGGAAACTATACGAAAGAACTTGAGGATATCTTGTATGGAAAACGATGAAATCCATATGGTTTACATATTGGAATGTAACGATGGGACGTTATATACCGGTTATACAAATAATTTAAAAAAACGTATCACCATGCATGAGAATGGCAAAGGGGCTAAATATACAAGGGGCAGGGGGCCTTTTCAGCTGGTATTCTGCAAATCTTTTTCGTCGAAAGAAGAGGCGATGCACGAAGAATACCAAATAAAGCAGCTTTCACGTAAACAGAAGGATAAACTGATTAAATCTTTTACAGAAGGGCATGATGGGAGATGAACATCCAAAGCAGTTTCCAAGGATCTTTTTCCGGAGGAACCCTTTATTTGGTTCCGACACCAATCGGCAACCTTGATGATATTACACTACGAGCTTTACATACATTGAAGACAGTCGATTTTATTGCAGCAGAGGATACAAGGAATACCAAAAAATTAATGAATCATTTCTCGATCGAAAAGCCGCTGATCAGTTACCATGAACACAATAAACAGGCGAGAGAAGCGGGTTTGTTGGAAAAACTTCAAGAGGGAAAGGATATCGCATTGGTTAGTGACGCTGGAATGCCTGCTATTTCCGACCCTGGTTATGAAATGGTAAATGCAGCATTGGAATGTAATTTACCGGTGGTCACACTTCCCGGCGCCAATGCAGCTTTGTGTGCATTAGTAGGTTCTGGTCTTTCACCGCGTGAATTTTATTTTTATGGATTCCTACCCCGAAAGAAAAAGGATAGAGAAGCAGAGCTAGATTTGTTGAAGCACATTCGGGCTTCCTTATTGTTTTATGAGTCACCTCATCGTTTGAAAGAAACGTTGAAGTCGATTGGCGAACAATTGGGAAACCGCAGGGTCTCACTGGCGAGAGAATTGACGAAACGATATGAAGAATATATTCGAGGGACAGCTCAGGAAGTGTTGCAATGGGCAGAAGAAAAACAAATAAAGGGAGAATTTTGTATTGTGGTCGAAGGTGGCACAGAAACTGCCCAGGCAGACAATGATTGGTGGGAGGACTGGACGCTTAAGGAGCATGTGGCTTATTACATGGAGCAAGGAGAAAGCAGCAAGGATGCAATCAAACAAACAGCAATCGACAGGAAAATGCCGAAACGGGACGTTTATCAGGCTTTTCATGTGGAATAAAAAAAGGCCTCTATGCAAAGATAGGGGCCTTGGATCTATTACTTATCCAGACGGGATTGTATCTCTTTCAATAACTCCTGTGCACCTTCAGGGCTCAGGACTAACTTGCCGTTGGCCAATGAAAGATTATCATCAGAGATTTCTCCAGTGATATGGCATGTCATATTTGGCTTGTACTTCTTCAAGATAATTCGATCATCATCCACATAAATCTCCAAAGCATCTTTTTCATTGATTCCAAGGGTACGACGAAGCTCAATTGGAATAACAACGCGACCTAACTCATCCACCTTACGGACAATTCCAGTAGATTTCATAAATTTTTCTCCCCTCATTTCGTCAGAATTCGACAACTGTTTAGCAATAGCGTACCAGTCATTTACATAAGTGTCAATTAATTTTTTCTAGAAAATGACTATTTTGTCCAAACACTAATATATTCCCCTTTTTAGAGGGATGGATATAGGTGATTGGACCGATAAAAAAACCATAATTTACATACAGAATGGACCAGATAGCTTGCTTTTTACGACATTTTTCGACATTAATTGTTCACAGATTCGACAAATTGGTGTGCAGATTTTTAATGGATGAAATTATAACGGCAGGCCACTACTTGCCTGAACGATGTTCAGAATGGAAAAAATCCTGTAAAATAGTCTACAATGTAAACATATTGGTTTTTATTCATCAATTCGGTAATACCTCGAGCGTTATGTAGGTTCGAAGGGAATACCGGTGAAAATAATGAAGAAAGCTTGAAAGAGGAGGTTCCCCGGATGACAAGGGAAAAGAAGACTTTTTACATCACAACGCCGATCTACTACCCAAGCGGAAACTTACACATAGGGCATGCTTATACGACAGTGGCAGGAGATGCGATGGCCCGCTACAAGCGGTTGCGTGGTTATGATGTCATGTATTTGACTGGGACAGATGAACACGGCCAGAAAATCCAGAAGAAAGCCGATGAAAAAGGGGTTTCCCCTCAGGTCTATGTCGATGAAATCGTCAGCGGCATCAAAGATCTATGGAAACGACTTGATATCTCGTATGTTGATTTTATTCGGACTACCGAAGAACGCCACAAACAAACAGTGGAGAAGATTTTTGCTCGTTTGCTGGAGCAGGGTGACATTTACTTAGATGAATACGAAGGATGGTATTGTACTTCCTGCGAGTCTTTCTTTACAGAACGTCAATTGGAAGACGGACATTGCCCGGACTGTGGCGGACCGGTGGAAAAAGTAAAAGAAGAATCCTATTTCTTCAAAATGAGTAAGTACGTTGACCGGCTGTTGGCGTACTATGAAGAAAATCCAGACTTTATCCAGCCTGCGAGCCGTAAAAATGAAATGATTAACAATTTTATTAAACCAGGCTTGGAAGATTTGGCTGTATCCAGGACTACTTTCGACTGGGGAATCAAGGTACCGGGAGATCCAAAACACGTCATTTACGTTTGGATCGACGCATTATCGAATTATATTACCGCGCTAGGATATGGAACAGATGAGGACGAGCGGTATCAGAAATACTGGCCGGCAGATGTTCACTTGATGAGTAAGGAGATTGTTCGTTTTCATACGATTTATTGGCCGATTATGCTGATGGCACTCGATTTGCCTCTTCCAAAAAAGGTATTTGCGCACGGCTGGATCCTCATGAAGGACGGAAAGATGTCGAAGTCCAAAGGGAATGTCGTGGATCCTATCCAATTAACGGAACGTTACGGCTTGGATGCTCTGCGTTATTATCTTCTGCGTGAAGTTCCTTTTGGTTCAGACGGGGTGTTTACGCCTGAAGGGTTCGTCGAAAGAACGAACTATGATTTAGCGAATGATTTAGGCAATTTGCTGAACCGGACCGTAGCCATGGTCGATAAATACTTTGATGGGGTACTTCCTGCTTATAAAGCTGGTGAGGACCAATTCGATGTCCAGTTGGAGAATTTGGCTGGGGAGACAGTCGAAAGAGTAGAAGAGGCGATGGAAAACATGGAGTTTTCGGTAGCATTGTCGACTATCTGGCAGTTTATCAGCCGTACCAACAAATATATCGATGAAACACAGCCATGGATTTTAGCAAAGGATGAGGCGAAAAAGCAACGTCTTGGAAATGTCATGGCCCATTTGGCAGAATCATTGCGCAAGGCTTCGGTACTGTTAAGACCTTTCTTGACAGAGACACCTGATAGTATTTTCAGCCAACTGGGAATTCAGGAACAATCGCTAAAAGAATGGGACAGCTTAAAACAGAATGGTCTGATTCAAGCAGGGACGAAAGTGCAGAAACAGGATCCGATTTTCCCTCGTCTCGATGCTGAAAAAGAAGTACAAGTTATCAAGGATATGATGAAAAAGCCGGAAGTGAAGGAAGAGAAAAAGGAAGCCCAAAACACAGAGGCAGACGAAATCACGTATGATGACTTCATGAAGCTGGACTTGCGTGTTGCTGAGGTAGTTCGTGCGGAAAAAATGGAGAAGGCGGACAAGCTACTGAAACTGCAACTTGATCTCGGGACGGAACGTCGTCAAGTCGTTTCGGGCATAGCTGAGCATTACCTTGCAGAAGATCTGGTTGGCCGGAAAGTGATTTGTGTCACGAACCTCAAGCCGGTCAAGTTGAGAGGCGAAATGTCACAGGGAATGATTTTGTCAGGTGAGGACGAAAGTGGGAAGCTTTCCCTCGCAACTGTCGGAGATGATCTTCCAAATGGTTCAAAAGTGAAGTAATGCTGAATCTTTTCATAAAGGGAAAAAACGCTTATCATGTAAATGGATAGGCGTTTTTTCTTTGATGAAGATGAAAAAATCGGAGAAAGTATTACCAGGAGGTAGATTACCGTGTTGTTTGATACACATGTACATGTAAACATCGACCAATTTGATGAAGACCGGGAAGAAGTATTGCAACGTGCTAAAGAAGCAGGTGTCGAGTATATGGTAGTTGTCGGTTTTGACAGGGAAACCATTCCCAAAGCATTGGAATTGGCTGAAAAAAATCCTGCTATTTATGCGGCCGTAGGTTGGCATCCAGTAGATGCCATTGATATGGAAGATAAAGATTTAGAGTGGATAGAAGAATTGGCTAGCCATCCAAAGGTCGTCGCTATCGGAGAAATGGGTTTGGACTATCATTGGGATAAGTCGCCAAAAGAAACCCAAAAAGAAGTGCTTCGCAAACAAATTCATCTGGCGAAACGTGTCGGGTTACCGATTATAATCCATAACCGGGAAGCAACCGGGGATATTATTGAAATATTGAGGGAAGAGAATGCCGCGGAGGTTGGCGGAATCATGCATTGTTATAATGATTCAGCTGATTTTGTCCAGGAATGTTTGGATATGAACTTTTACATTTCTCTAGGTGGGCCGGTTACCTTCAAAAATGCCACGGACCCTAAGGAAGTAGCCAAAATTGTCCCGCTTGATCGGCTGCTGGTGGAAACAGACTGTCCGTTTTTGGCGCCACACCCAAACCGCGGAAAACGAAACGAGCCCGCTTATGTTAAATTAGTCGCCGAAAAAATTGCCGAACTGAAAGAAATTTCGTTCGAGGAAGTTAGCGATGCAACTACAAATAATGCCTTTAAATTATTTAAAATAAATTCGTAGCAGGACATGCTTCCGGGAGGATTGACGCTACATGCCATTGCTTGTATGGATATGTCGCAATTTTTGAGTTTAAATCTGGATAAGCAGCGTTCATAATGAGAGAGCCAGTACTAGTCTGGTTCTCTTTTTTCGCTTCGAGATGAACACAGCAAAAATCAACGCTGTATCGAGGAGCATGGCTGACTATGGCTATACCTGCGCAGGTTCTAAAAAGTCAGAAGAAGGAAGGGGAAATGCCAAGTTTTCCGTAAAATGGGACATGGCATAATCAGTCTGGGAAAGGACAGCATTATCATACATTACAAATTGATTAAATGCCGTCCACCTCTGTAACTTACTTTTAATATATTTGAAACATTGCTGGTTCATGCATCCTTTGTTGTTGTAACAGCAAGGATTAGGGGACTTTTGCACCTTGACTGGACGGTTTGACAGGGAAAAACGTTGTTTATATAATACTACGGGTATAAAGGAGGCAAGCGAGCATGAAATTATTTTCACAGCTATTGTCCGCTTTTAGAACGAAGCCAGTCATTTATGCAGCCAGCATTGCAGTACTGTTTCTAGCGGGTATTTTTACATTTCAAGTAACGAAAGCCCAAGTCACTGTGAGTGCAGACGGAGAAACAACGACCGTTCGCACACATGCTGATACTGTAGGCGACGTTTTGGAAGAACTAAACATCGAATTGGGAGAACACGATAAGATCTCTCATGACCCAGAAGAAAAACTTACATCGGGAATGAAAATCAATTACACAAAGGCTATCGAAGTAGTAGTGACTACTGATGGAGACGATAAAACATATTATACAACTGCTGACACCGTCGGAGAAGTTTTGGAAGAAAACAACATCGACATCAGCGAACATGATCAAGTAGCTCCCGCCCCATCTGAGTCGGTATCAGAAGGATTGCAGGTAAACATTGATAAAGCTTTTCAAGTAACGGTCAATGACGGCGGCGAGAAAGAAAAGTATTGGACAGTCGGTGCCACCGTGGAAGATTTATTGAAGCAGGAAGAAATAGAACTAGGCAAGCTGGACCGAATCAACCTGAAAATGGAGGATGAAGTCAGCAAGGATGCACCAATCGAAATCACACGTGTGGAAAAGGTAACTGACATCGTCAAAGAAAAAACCGATTATTCTGTTGTGACCAGACAGGATGACGACCTTGAAAAAGGAAAGGAAGAGGTTGTTTCTCCTGGCGAAGAGGGGATTGTTGCCAAACATTTCGAAGTCACTCTTGAGAACGGAGAAGAGGTCGACCGGAAATTGGTAAAAGAAGAAGTAGAGAAAGAAAGCGAGAAACGAATTGTAGCAGTTGGAACAAAAGTCGAAAGGCAGGAGTCAAAACCGGTCGTGACGACTACCGCTGCAAATTCGTCCGCTGAAACGGTCTCCCGAGGCGGGGATGGAAAAGAATCCTCCAAAACGTATTACATGCATACTACGGCGTATTCGGCCAGCTGCAGTGGCTGTTCGGGCGTCACGGCGACCGGAATTAACTTGAAGGATAATCCCAATGCCAAGGTGATTGCTGTTGATCCAAATGTGATTCCACTGGGAAGCAAAGTATGGGTGGAAGGCTATGGAACGGCGATTGCCGGTGATACTGGCGGGAATGTATCCGGCAACCGGATCGACGTCCATGTGTCTTCCCCAAGTGAAGCACACCGATTCGGCAGTAAAAAAGTAAAAGTAAAAGTACTCGATTAATTAAAAAGCAGGGCTTGTCTCCCTATTAGAGGCAGGTTCTGCTTTTTTTAAATGGATTCTGGACGGTGTGAAGGCTTTTCCTGACATCGCCCTTATTTTCATACTGCAACTCTTTCGGTCGTGCTGTTTGTGGTTCCTCCTCCTCTTTCGTTCATTACATAATGAAAAGCAATAATAATCGAGGAACATAAAAAAATTCCTTTGAGAGCTCGAATACACGCAGACTGTGTATTCAGGCTTCAGCCATTGGAACGATCAGTTTCCAGGGAGAAATTACGATTTAGTACCAAAATGCTGATAAGCTGTGTGAGAAAGCAAAGATGCACAGGCTTGGCTTTATTCGGGAAACAAATTAAGATAGAGTAGTTATAGACATAAACCGTTCAGGTAAGCGGAGGATGAAGATGAAAAAGTTAAAAGTTAAGGAAATCATTGTGGTGGAAGGAAAAGATGACACAGCAAAAATAAAACAATCGGTGGATGCAGATACCATTGAAACGAATGGATCGGCAGTCAACCAGTCGATCATTGAACAAGTCAGACATGCCCAGTCAAAGCGGGGCGTTATTATATTTACGGATCCAGACTATCCCGGGGAAAGAATTAGACACATCGTCTCGAAGGCCGTACCAGGCTGCAAGCATGCATTTTTGACACGGGCCGAAGCAAAAGCCAAGCACGATAAGGGGTTGGGGATAGAACACGCTTCAAAAGATGCGATACGTCAGGCCTTGGCAAACGTGTACGAAATAGAAGAAGTCAGCGAGAGTGACATTGATAAATCCGATTTATTCCAATATGGACTTCTCGGTGGCAGCAGAGCGAAAGAGCGTCGGGAAAAGTTAGGAGCAGTCCTGAAAATTGGTTATGCTAATGGGAAACAACTATTAAAACGACTGCACATGTTTCAAATATCCAGGCAAACGTTCGTTGACAGCATGGAAAAAATCTTGAAGGAGGAAGAAGATGAATAACCAAAAAGCAATCGCAACTCCTCTGAAAACAAAAGAAATCCTGGCGAAGTATGGTTTTTCTTTTAAAAAAAGCCTGGGGCAAAATTTTCTAATCGATGTGAATATATTGGAGCGGATTATCGCTTATGCAGGTATCGATAAACAGACTGGCACGATAGAAATAGGCCCGGGGATGGGTGCACTGACCGAGCAACTGGCCATCCATTCGAACCAAGTGGTAGCTTTTGAAATCGATCAGCGGCTCGTGCCGATACTAACAGAAACGCTCGGCAATTATGATAATGTTACCATCATCAATCAAGACATTTTACAGGCGGACATTACCCGAGTGATTGAAGAAAACTTTCAACAAGGACAAAAAATCAAAGTAGCGGCTAATCTCCCTTATTATATTACGACGCCCATTCTGATGAAACTGCTGATGGAGAAATTGCCTGTTGAAAGCTTTACCGTCATGATTCAGAAAGAGGTAGCCGACCGTATGGCAGCCAAGCCGAATACCAAAAGCTATGGCTCGTTGACGATAGCCGTCCAGTACTATACAGAGGCCAGGATTGCGATGACAGTACCTAAAACCGTATTCATGCCGCAGCCAAATGTGGAATCTGCTGTTCTTCATTTGACAGTCAGGGGTGAGCCGCCTGTTGAAGTACAAAACGAGGCCTTTTTCTTTGATTTGGTACAGGCCTCCTTTGGTCAGAGACGAAAGACGTTAAGAAACAATCTAGCCCGACATTTTGCTGCCGAGTTGACAAAAGAAACGATTGAAACGCTCTTAGCTCAGGCGGAAATAGATGGGACAAGACGCGGTGAATCACTGACAATGGAGGAATTTGCCCGTTTGGCCAATACGTTTTATCCGAAAGCTGGACAGGCGAAATAGTCATCTGGAGGGTGTTAGACACATCTTTTTGTTCCTCACATAGGCTAGTTAGTAACGAATGGTTACCTATACGGCTATGATGAGGTGAAAGCATGAATGTTACCATAGGAGAGTTAGTTACTCGTAACTCCTATCATAACGATATACTGTTTCGGGTCATCCATACTACTGAGGATCATGTCCTTCTTCATGGAGAGGATGTACGATTGGCGGCAGATGCCGATCCAGCGGACTTGCAAATCGTAGAAAAAAGAGACCTGGAGCGCTATAGAAAAAAGGAAAAGGAAAAAGAGGATTATTCCTATCGATTATTTCGTCAGGACTATCAGTTGATGAAAGAAAAGAGAGAATATGAATCGACAGAGGGATACCATCAGGATTCCAGTTATTTTCAAATTCCTGCCCGTGTTTTGCATTTAGACGGAGACCGTCTTTATTTGAAAAAATGCATTGATGTGTACCAACGTATTGGTCTTCAAGTTCACGGTGTCCATCTAAGTGAAAAAGACATGCCATTGGAAATCGCTGGTCTGGTAAGGAAAATTCAGCCGGATATCATCATTATTACCGGACATGATGCCTATTCAAGGAATAAAGGAATGAAAAGCGATATTTCCGCATACCGGCATTCTAAGTTTTTCGCGGAAACGGTGCGGGAAGCTAGACAGGTAGTTCCCCATTTGGACCAACTGGTTATTTTCGCCGGAGCGTGCCAATCGCATTTTGAGTCATTGATCAGAGCTGGAGCCAATTTTGCAAGCTCTCCTTCCCGAATCAATATCCATGCTCTTGATCCTGTCTATATTGCTGCTAAAATTGCTTATACACCGTTCATGGAAAAGGTCAGTGTCTGGGAAGCCCTCCGAAACACCATGACAGGCGCAAAGGGGCTCGGAGGAGTGGAGACCCGGGGATTGTTACGAACAGGTATGCCTTACTTAAAGGAAGAGGAAACAGAAGAGTATTGAGCATGTAAAAAACACTTCTACACATTTGTGGTAAGAAGTGTTTTTTATTTACATAATTTATCGGTAACTAGATAAAATAAAAAGTAATTAAGGAAAAAGCGATTTTTCTTGTTGACAGTAATTTTATTATGCTGTTATAATATAAGATTTTATTTGACTTAAGAACAAGCTTATGGTATAGTAAAAACAGTGAGGTGGAGTGCATTGGCTAAAACATTGGTGGAAATTAAACAAGGTTTAGACGGGCAAATTGGTAAACGCCTGAAGCTGAAAGCAAATGGCGGAAGGAGAAAAACCATTGAACGGTTTGGTACTCTGGCTGAAACGTATCCCTCGGTGTTTATTGTCGAGTTGGATCAGGACGAGAATGCGTTTGAGCGAGTGTCTTACAGCTACGCAGATGTATTAACGGAAACTGTAGAATTGAATTTCATCGATGATATGAGCAAAATGGTTGTTGGGGAGCAGTAAACATTCGTTTACTGCTTTTTTATGTCAACTTTTGCTGCTGCTATACAAAAGACAGCCTGATGCGGCATCATCTCGGAAGGTTCTCCAGTTGCGGGAGGCTCATCAAATGCCCGCGAAAAATCCACGTTTCCGGTGTCTCCGCAAACACCGCTTTTAAAAAAATTTCCATTTTTGTGTACAAAAAAACAGGGTAGGCCGTTGCTATAAGGTTACAATATAAATGTCGTAAAAATGCTTACTTTGAAAGGGGCTGTTCTTTCATGGGCAGGCGTAGAGGAATCATGTCAGACCAATTGAAAGAGGAAATTGCAAAGGAATTAGGTTTTTACGACACAGTGCAACAAGAAGGCTGGGGAGGAATCAAGGCGCGTGATGCCGGAAATATGGTCAAGCGCGCAGTTGAGATGGCCGAACAGCAGCTTCAAAGGGACAAATCCTGAAACAAAGGGGTTTGTCCCCTTTTTATCCTAAACCTTAACTAGACGTCGGTATCTTGGTGATAAAGCACTATGGTATGATACTATTTATAAAATAAATATCAACAAAAGCAGGTGGTACGATGCAATTACTTGAAAAAGCACCGGCGAAAATTAACTTGAGCCTGGATGTTCTTTATAAACGGCCAGATAATTACCATGAAATCGAAATGGTGATGACCACGATCGATTTAGCAGACCGGATAGGACTGACGGAACTCCCATCCGATAAAATAATCATCGATTCAGAAAACCAGTTTGTCCCGAATGATGAACGGAATCTAGCTTATCGGGCAGCGAAATTGATGAAGGATACATACGATGTAAAGAAAGGGATCAATATTTTTATCGAAAAGAACATTCCGGTTGCCGCTGGACTGGCAGGAGGCAGCAGTGATGCTGCAGCAGTGATCCGTGGCTTGAACAGGTTGTGGCGTCTAGGCATGTCCGTAAGGGAAATGGCGGAATTAGGAGCGAAGATAGGTTCGGATGTATCATTTTGTGTTTATAATACAACTGCTTTGGCTAAAGGGAGAGGGGAGTTAATCGAAGAACTGCCTGCACCGCCGTCCTGCTGGGTCGTATTGGCAAAACCAGCGATCGGTGTTTCGACTCAAACCATTTACCAAAACTTCTCGCCGGATGGCGTAGAACACCCAGACACACAGGGAATGATCAGGGCGCTTCAGACCGAGGATTTTGAGGCTATGTGCGGGAAAGTGGGGAACGTTCTTGAATCCGTCACATTGCCGATGTATCCGGAGGTAAGACAAATTAAACGACAGATGGAACTTGCAGGGGCAGATGCTGTATTAATGAGTGGAAGTGGTCCGACTGTCTTCTCCCTGGCCCATCAGGAATCACGTGCATATCGCATCTATAACAGTCTTAGAGGCTTTTGCGACGAAGTCTATGTAGTAAGGATGCTTGGTTATCACCAGTTACTTGATTGAACACGTACATAAGTGTTATATTTAATGAAAATATTCGGCTTTTGAGGTGCAAACATGAAAAGAAGTGACCGTTTGGTGGCAATGACAAATTATTTGGTGGAACATCCGTCCCAACTTGTCTCCCTCCCGTTTTTTTCTGCGGAGTTTGATTCTGCTAAATCTTCCATCAGTGAGGATTTAGCAATTATAAACCAGAACCTTCAAAACTTGGGAATTGGTTATTTGGAATCCGTTTCCGGTGCAGCGGGAGGAGTAAAATACATCCCGGAATATTCCCAGGAAAACAGTGAAAGGTTCGTCGATGAACTGTGTGAGGAGCTGGAAGATCCGAATCGACTGCTTCCAGGTGGGTATTTATACATGAGTGATATCCTGGGAGAGCCTTCCAAGGTAAGAAACATTGGCAGGTTGTTTGCCAGTGCATTCGCCAGTGCAGAAATCGATGTAGTCGTCACTGTGGCCACCAAGGGAATTCCGCTTGCCTATGCAGTTGCCTCCTTTTTGAATGTTCCGGTAGTAATCGTCCGCCGTGATCCTAAGGTGACAGAAGGATCGACCGTGAGCATTAATTACGTTTCTGGTTCTTCAAGGAAAATCCAAACAATGGTGCTTTCGAAGCGAAGTCTTCAGGAGGGTTCCAGAGTTTGTATTATCGATGACTTTATGAAAGCCGGCGGAACGGTCAATGGGATGAAAGACTTGATGGAGGAGTTCCGGGCTGAAGTCGCGGCAATCGGTGTTCTGGCCGAGGCGGAAGATGAGGATGAGGAAAGAGTCATTACAGAATATACATCACTAATCCAAATCACCAATGTCGACGTGAAAAACAGACAGATTGAGGTCCACCGTGGTAACTTGTTTCTTCAAGAATGAACTGAAGCACAACTACGCCTTTTTCCCTATTTTATCTTTTCCACAAAATAAACATCTTTTTTGAAAAAATTTTTAAAACAGGCAGGATTTCTTCTTATTTTGTTGAATTTATGGTAATAAGTTCTATAGGGAAAAGGTGGTGAAACATAATGGAAGTAACAGACGTCAGATTACGCCGCGTTAATACCGAGGGAAGAATGCGAGCAATTGCTTCTATTACGTTGGATCAGGAGTTTGTTGTCCATGACATTCGCGTCATTGACGGCAACAACGGGTTATTCGTAGCAATGCCTTCTAAACGTACTCCTGATGGGGAATTTCGCGATATCGCGCATCCGATTAATTCTAATACCAGAGGTAAAATTCAAGACGCTGTATTAGAAGAGTATCACCGTGCCGGAGAAGTGGAAGTAGAATATGAAGAAGCGGGTGCTTCTTAAAGCTTGGAAGCAGCAGGGGGTCTAATCTTCTTAGATTAGGCTTCTTTTTATGCTTGATTTCGATCGTTTAAGAAAGGCTCTTCCTGGAAAAGACCGGGGAAATTTTTCTTAAACAGATTGAAGCAGAATAATGAATGTTCCTGATCAAGGACCGACTTTGGATACAACAGCCTGAATGCAGGGGCTCTCTATTGAAATGCCTAGTGTTTTAAGATATATTCATAACTGGATAAATTATATCAGAAGAGAAGCGAATCGATAGCCGTCAGGAAGAATATTCCTGGATTTCCGGCCGTTTTTTTTCGCACCTGCAGATAAAAAACAGGGATGAAAATGGAGGTTTCTACATGACCAAAAGGTATGCCGTTGTGCTGGCAGCTGGGCAAGGAACAAGGATGAAGTCGAAGCTTTACAAAGTATTGCATCCTGTGATGGGACGCCCGATGGTACAACATGTTGTGGATCAATTAAATAAGCTCGAGTTGGAAAAACTAATAACAGTAGTAGGATTCGGGGCTGAAAAAGTACAAGAACAGCTTGGCGAGGCAGTAGAGTTTGTTATCCAGGAAGAACAATTGGGAACCGGACATGCAGTTCTTCAAGCGGAGGATTTACTTCAAGACAAAGAAGGAACCACAATAGTTGTCAGTGGTGACACACCCTTACTGACCAATCATACATTGGAAGCTTTGATGAACCATCATGACAGCGAAGGTGCGAAGGCCACGATTTTAACTGCAGAAGCCCCTGATCCAACGGGATATGGACGTGTGATTCGTAATGAAAATAACACGGTGGAAAAAGTAGTGGAGCATAAAGATGCTTCAGCACAGGAGCTTGCAATCAGTGAAATAAATACCGGTACATACTGCTTTGATAATCAGGCCCTTTTCACCGCCTTAAAGCAGGTATCGAACGAGAATGCTCAAGGTGAGTACTATTTGCCAGATGTACTGGAAATCTTGAAGAAGAGTGGGGAGAAAGTCGGTGCATTTCAAACCGGTACTTTTGATGAAACGCTTGGCGTAAATGACAGAGTGGCACTCTCGCAGGCAGAGAAACTGATGAAAAAACGGATTAATGAGCAGCATATGAGAAATGGGGTTACCATTACTGATCCGGAAAACACGTATATTGCTCCAGAGGTAGTCATTGAACAAGATGTGGTGATTTATCCTGGCACCATCTTGAATGGAAAAACAGTAATCAAAAGCGATGCAGTTATCGGACCCAATTCCGAGATTGAAAACTGTACGGTAGGAGTTGGAACGGTAATCCGTCAAAGCGTCGCAAAAGACAGCGAAATCGGAGAACGCGTCCAAGTTGGCCCCTTTGCCCATATTCGTCCACAAAGTTCGCTCGGTGACCAGGTGAAAATCGGTAATTTTGTTGAAGTGAAAAAGGCGGCCGTAGAAGAAAATAGCAAGGTTTCCCATTTAAGCTATATAGGCGATGCAGAAATCGGTAAGGGCGTAAATATTGGTTGCGGTACGATTACAGTCAATTATGACGGGGAGAACAAGCATTTGACCAAAATAGAGGATGATGCGTTTATCGGATGTAATTCCAATCTGATTGCACCGGTTACTGTCGGCAAGGGTGCTTATGTTGCCGCCGGTTCAACTATTAACCAAAATGTTCCGGAAGAAGCACTCTCTATCGCCCGGGCCAGACAGACAAATAAAGAAGACTATGCCAAGAAAATAAAAAAACCGAAAAAAGATTAATGGAGGGCTTATCAGATGGCAACTGGATATAAAGACTCATCACTGCGGGTATTCACATTAAATTCCAATCCGCATCTGGCGGAACAAATAGCTGCCCATATTGGAACGGAATTAGGTAAATGTTCGGTCTCGACCTTTAGTGATGGCGAGGTGCAAATCAATATTGAGGAGAGTATTCGCGGATGCGATGTCTATGTCGTTCAATCAACGAGTGAACCGGTCAACCAACACCTAATGGAATTGTTGATTATGATCGATGCATTAAAACGGGCTTCTGCGAAGTCCATTAATATTGTCATCCCATACTATGGATATGCTAGACAAGATCGTAAAGCACGGGCAAGGGAACCGATCACAGCCAAGCTCGTTGCTGATTTATTGCAAACTGCAGGCGCTTCCCGGGTCATTACGTTAGATTTACATGCTCCGCAAATCCAAGGGTTTTTCAATATTCCGGTCGATCAACTGGTTGGTGTGCCAATCCTGTCCGATTACTTCCAGGAAATGAACTTGGATGATCTAGTGATCGTGTCTCCAGACCACGGAGGGGTAACTAGAGCACGTCAAATGGCTGATCGTTTGAAGGCGCCAATAGCCATCATCGATAAGCGCAGACCTCGCCCAAATGTGTCAGAAGTAATGAATATTGTCGGTAATATTGAAGGGAAGACCGCCATTCTGATTGATGACATTATCGACACAGCCGGGACCATTACGCTTGCCGCCAATGCTTTAATTGAAAATGGTGCCAAAGAAGTGTATGCTTGTTGTACACACCCAGTTCTTTCTGGCCCCGCTATAGAAAGAATTGATCAATCGAAAATCAAAGAACTAATTGTAACCAATACCATACCACTAAAAGAAGAAAAACAAATCGAAAAAATATCACAGCTATCCGTTGCTCCATTAATCAGTGAAGCAATCATTCGCGTACATGAACTACAATCTGTTAGCATCTTGTTCGATTGATAGTATTGCTTAACTAGTCCTGCCTGTATATGAGGCAATAGAAATTATTGAGGACACCGGTCTTCTTCCATAGAGCAAGCAGCCGAGAATAGAGCCCCAGGAAGTAATCAACTTGTTTGCCCAATGTTTATAATGTTTAAGTATGCCGGTTAGCGGGAAATAATGACAATTAGATTGTTTTTAATTTCAATGGAGGGTGATTAACTTGGCAGTAACTCTTAAGGCAGAAAAACGGGAAGATTTAAAAAAATCACATACAAGATTGATTAGACAGCAAGGATTAGTTCCTGCTGTTGTATATGGGAAAGGAAAAGAGCCAAAAACTGTGGCTGTAAATAGTATAGAACTACTTAAAACGGTCCGTGACGAAGGACGTAATGCAATTATTTCCTTAACGGTGGACGGTGAATCAGTGGATGTTATGCTGCATGACTATCAAGTCGAACCACTAAGGGACGAGCTGATCCATGCGGACTTCTATGCAGTTAATATGTCTCAGGAAATAGATGTGGAAGTACCAATCCATTTGGACGGTGAGGCCCAAGGCTCTAAAGATGGTGGAGTGTTGCAACAACCTCTTTACAATTTGGCTATCCGCGCCAAACCTGGTAATATTCCGGAAGAAATAGTTGTAGATGTCGCAAATCTGCAGGTAGGCGAAAGCATTACCGTTGCAGACTTATCCAAGAGCGGGGATTATGAAATCACCGAGGATGAGGGTACCACCATCGTCTCGATTTTGACTCCTGATTCCGGTACGGTTGAGGAAGAGTCCGATGAAGAACAAACAGAACCGGAATTAGTCGATGCAGAAAAAAATGAAAATGAAGAAAGCTAATAGAATGAAAGGTACAGTCATTGGACTGTACCTTTTTGCTGTAGACATAGTCAAGTATGAATAAGGATATCCGCTTTCTCCAGTGCTGTACAAGCGGCATCCAATTTTTCCTCTGTGTCTGCTTCTAACGTATGCAGATGGGTTCCATCTGTAAGCTGAGAAAGATAGGCGGCGTTTGTTGATTGGATTTTCTCCAGGAATTGGTTCACTTCATGTCGGCTGCTTACCATAATGGAAGCAGTCAAATCGCCGTAGACCGGATGTTCTATACGAACATCTTTTACCGTCACCCCATGGTCTACCAACAGATACAACTCTTCTTTTGTTTGTTCCGGCCGATGTGTGCAGGCGATCACCCGTTTATGCAAGAACTCTTCAGGTGTTTCGCGAATATATAAATACCCTTGGCTTGTTGCCATAATCGGCTCATTTTTTGCTTTTAACAAGGAGATATCCTGGACAATAACTTGTCTGCTGACGTTTGTTTTTTCAGCGAGTTCACCACCGGTAATCGGTTTTTGAGCGTCTTTCAGCCACTGCAAAATCGTCACCCGTCTTTTTTCCCCTGTCAGCTTTTGATTATTTCCCATCGTACACACTCCTTCTCGATACGCTACTAATCTGTCCTTATTGTGTAACAAAGAACTTGGCCAGTAAAGTATTAAGTATACTTGCCGCCTCGGTAATTTCTGCATCTGTTGTTTCCCGGCCAAATGAAAAACGGACAAACTCCGAGGCTTGTTCATCGGTTCTGCCAATAGCTTTGATTGTCTTTGAGGGGTTTTGCTGTCCACTGCTGCAGGCAGAGCCAGTGGAGATGGCCAGACCGTTCCGATTACATTCCAGCATGACGTACTGTCCCTGTACTCCTGGGAATCGGACTCCGAGAATATGGGGGAGATGTTCCACAGCTCTGCCTTCTATTACTACATTGAAGGACATATCCGAAAGTAAGTCGATAAACGTGGAGCGAAGCTGTTTATATCGCTCTTGATTGGCGGCCATTTCTTCATGAAGGAGTTCTGCGGCCGTAACAAAGGCCGCAATACCAGGTACATTGACAGTTCCAGGGCGAAAACCCTTTTCATGCGTGGTGTTTGGCAGTACAGCTTTATAGGGTACAGACGGATTGATGTAAACGGCGCCAACTCCCTTGGGTCCATATACCTTATGACTCGAGACAGAGATACTATCGATTGGAAGATCTGCGAGAGCTAAGGGCTGTTTGCAAAAAGTTTGGACACAATCGCTATGGAACAATACACCTTTTGAATGCAGCATTCCGCCAATTTCTCTAATTGCCTGAATTGTACCTAATTCCCCATTTCCATGCTGGATTGATGCTAAGATGGTTTCTTCGCGGATTGCCTCTTTCAACCCTTCCAAGTTGATCAATCCATTTGCATCCACTGGCAAATAGGTCACCTCATAGCCAAGTGTTTCCATTCGGGCAAAGAAATGCAGAACGGAGGAATGCTCGATACGTGTAGTGATTAAGTGATTTCCTTTATGGGTATTTGCTTCTATCAAGGATTGGAGGGCGAGAACATTCGATTCACTTCCTCCACTTGTAAGATAGATGCCGTCCTTATCGGCGTTTAGAAGGCTTCCCATTTGGTATCGGCAACTTTCCAACAACTGGTGTGCTTGTGTGCCGATATCATGTAAACTGCTTGAATTGCCATAAATATTTTTTGATACTTCTACATACATTTGTAACGCTTCTTCACGTGGTGGGGTGGTGGCGGCGTGGTCCATGTATATCATTTTTTTCTCCTTTCTTATTAAGGAAGTTCTAAAATGCGGGAAAAATGACGCGTCGAATCTCTGCGTTAGCTCCCTTTTCCGGTACTCACGTATAAAAAACATACGCTCCGTTCCTCATGTATCAAGGGCATACACTGCCGTACTCCCCCTGATGAGCCAAGGAGATTTGACCCTAATGCAATTTATTCACCGCTTATACAAGTAGAGTGTCAGTACAATGCTGCGGAAATATATTACGCTCTTTCCGCGGGCGGCCAGTGTCTACGTATGTCCCCTTCTCTGAGCGTCCGCTTGCTGTTTTTCACTATAAATCCACTTAAATATTTCCATAAGGTTTATTTAGCGTATCACACTTCTGTCCCCCTATTTAAGCACTCAACCTTGTTGTTTTTTCATACAAAAGCAATAATCTTTTTTGAAAACTATTTTAAATAAGATAAACAAAGCTCTTGTCATTCATTAAATAATATGTAAATATAGGTGTCAAGACACATAGATATACATTTTTTCATAGCAGTTATCGGAAGACTTTAAATAGGGGAGGCGCGACGATGCCTTGCACGGATGTAATAATCATCGGCGGCGGCTTGTCAGCATTAGTGGCTGCCAAGAAGTTAAGTAAGCATAAAAATGTGATTATTTTCACAAAATCCACGAAGACCTCAAGTAACTCCTACATGGCCCAAGGCGGAGTAGCGGCAGCAATTGGGAAGGATGATGACTGGTCTAGTCACTTCAAGGATACAATGGCTGCAGGTTGTCATTATAATTTAAGCGACCAAGTTAGGACACTCGTACAGCAAGGCCCGGCTCAAATTAAGCAGCTGATGAAAGAGGGACTGGAATTTGATCAGGAGACAGGAGGCAGTATCGCTTTAGGGAAAGAGGGAGCCCATTCCCGGCGTCGCATCCTTCATGCTGGCGGTGATGCAACTGGAAAAGCGATGACCACATTTTTGCTCCATCAAATTTCAGACAATGTCACGATTATTGAACAAGAGATGGCTGTAGACTTGATTACGGAGCGGGGACGGTGCCGAGGAATAAAGTCAATCGATAAAAATGGATCGGTTCGTCACCATTTTGCAGAACATACTGTCATCGCGACTGGAGGGGTCGGCAGCCTCTACAAATTTACATCAAACCATTCCTCAGTGATAGGAGATGGAATCGCGATGGCTTACCGCGCGGGTGTTGAACTGGTTGATCTGGAATTTATTCAGTTCCATCCAACGATGCTGTATCAACATGGAGAAGTGCTCGGCCTTGTTTCCGAAGCTGTAAGAGGCGAAGGAGCCTTTTTGGTAGATGAACACGGTAGAAAGATTATGGATAATGTCCATCCGCTGGGAGATTTAGCGCCGCGCGATGTGGTTGCCAGAGAGATTTATAACCAAATACAACAAGGCATCGATGTTTTTCTGGATATTTCGCCGGTAAGTAATTTCTCAAAACGGTTTCCAACGATTCACCGGCTTTGTCAGGAACACGACCTGAATGGGTCCCCCTTACTCCCTGTCATTCCCGGTTCCCATTTTTTAATGGGCGGAATCAAAACAGGGAAAGGAGGGGAAACATCGCTGCCAGGATTATATGCTGTGGGAGAAGCAGCCTGGACCGGTGTTCATGGAGCAAACCGCATCGCCAGTAATTCGTTATTGGAGGGAATTGTATTTGGGGATTTGACAGCAGAAAATATTTTATCAAAAGCGCCGTCTTTATTAGTAAATCATCCTGTCTTTTCTAATGCTCAAACATTCAAAGGTACACTTCCAGAGAAGGATGCTATCCGCTGGATGATGGCGGAGTACGCAGGAGTAGTGCGGAATCAGCAAGGGCTGACAAAATTGAAAAAGTGGCTGGAAGAATTCTTCGACCCTCATGGACCGATTACGATTGACAACAGAGAGACAGCAGAGAAGGTGAATATGCTGACTGTAGCCTGGCTGATTACAACATCAGCCTTAGCCAGAAGGGAAAGCAGAGGTGGTCATTACCGAACCGATTTTCCCGTTTCCAGCACAGAATGGAAAAACAAGAGGATAACCCGCCAATTGCAAAAGCAAGCAGCGGTGATATAGGAGGAACCCAAAACGTGAACAATCTTAAATTACAGGAGCTGCTCCGGCAATTCTATTTGGAGGATATCGGTGATCAGGACTTGACGAGTACTGCCATTTTTCCCATCCATCAAACAGGTACGGGAACATTTATTGCAAAGCAACGGGGGATACTGGCAGGCCTGTCGATCATTGCAGAGGCATACCGGTTGTTTGATCCATCAATCCGCGTCAAACTCCTGAAACGAGATGGCCAATCTGTTCTGCCCGGGGAGAAAATCGCCGAGGTGGAGGGACCTGTTCGTCATCTTCTCACTGGAGAAAGAGTCATTTTGAATTTGTTGCAACGAATGAGTGGTATTGCGACGAAAACAAGGCAAAGCGTCGATGCATTAGGAAGCAGGCATACAAAAATTTGTGATACTAGGAAAACGACTCCAGGCTTACGGATGCTGGAGAAGTATGCCGTAAGCTGTGGAGGAGGAAAAAATCACCGGTTTGGTTTATACGACGGAATCATGATCAAAGATAACCACATTGCGTTTTGTGGATCGATTACCAAGGCGGTGCAGGCAGCTAGGAGTCATTCAGGACACATGGTGAAATTAGAAGTAGAGACAGAAAACGAGGAACAGGTGATAGAGGCAGTGGAAGCGGGAGTGGATGTGATTATGTTTGACAATCGTTCTCCTGAGGAAGTGGCAGCGTTTGTCCAGTACGTGCCCAAAGGAATTGTAACTGAAGCCTCTGGCGGCATTACGGAGGATCGGCTGGCTGCATACCGGGACACAGGAGTTGATTACATTTCGCTCGGTTATTTAACCCATTCGATCCATGCTTTAGATATCAGTATGATAGTGAAAAATCAATCGATAGGGGGAAGCATCGATGAAAATGATGGATGTACTTCAGCACACCCAAAAGCAAGTGTTGCCCGAAATATATAAGGACTTGTCAGAGATAGAAATGGTTGAAAGGGTAAAAAAAATAAAGGAAAAGTTTGGCGCTAGATTATTTATCCCTGGTCATCATTATCAAAAGGACGAAGTAATGCAATTTGCAGATGCAACCGGTGATTCTTTACAGCTTGCTCAGTTGTCTGCAGCAAACTCGGCTGAATATATCGTGTTCTGTGGTGTACACTTCATGGCGGAAACAGCGGATATTCTCACAGAGGAATATCAGCAAGTAATTCTACCAGATATGCGGGCGGGTTGTTCGATGGCCGATATGGCCGATATCCATCAAACCGAAAGAGGCTGGAAGATCATGCAGGATACTTTCGGTGATAGCATAATTCCCTTGACCTACGTTAACTCAACCGCCGCAATAAAAGCGTTTGTCGGCGAAAATGGAGGGGCTACCGTTACCTCTTCCAATGCCAAACATATGCTCGAGTGGGCTTTTACTCAAAAGGAACGAATCCTGTTTCTGCCTGATCAGCATTTGGGGAGGAATACAGCATATGATCTGGGTGTTCCATTGGAAAACATGGCTGTATGGAATCCGATTCTAGACCGATTAGAATACGAAGGGGATGCCGAAAATATACAAGTTATCTTGTGGAAGGGGCATTGTTCCGTTCATGAAAACTTTCGGGTTCCAAACGTAGAGTATATACGAGAAACACGACCCGATATGAAGGTAATCGTCCATCCTGAATGCAGTCGCGAGGTCGTCGAGTGTTCTGATTATGCAGGTTCCACTAAATATATCATTGATACCATTTCCGAAGCACCGGCAGGTAGTAAATGGGCAATCGGAACGGAAATGAACCTGGTCAAACGGTTGATGCAACAGCATCCTGATAAAGAGATTATTTCCTTGAACCCTCACATGTGTCCGTGTTTAACAATGAATCGAATCGATCTTCCCCACCTCTTGTGGGTGCTTGAATCCTTAGAGAAGGGAACGATTGAGAATCAAATAAAAGTAGAAGCCACTATTGCAGATGGGGCGAAACTTGCCTTAGACCGAATGCTGGCTAGAGCATGAAGAGAGCTGTTGATAAGGCGCCAAAAGGATGATGGTCTTTTTGGCGCCATTTTTTATAAAAGAAAAATCTGTTGGGATGTCGTGCTTAACTGGAGGGAGCAAGACACCTGCACTTTTCTTTATTGCTTTATTTTTGTGGGTAAACTAAGTACAATAAGAAGGTATCGACGTTAATCATGGATAGAAAGACGTGAATGCAATGAAATGTATAGTAGGACTGGGAAACCCAGGAAAAAAATTCGAGCAAACACGCCACAATATAGGATTTATGATTATTGATGAACTTGCCAGAAGGCATCAAATTAAGTTAAAGAAGAAAAAGTTCAATGGCCTTTATGCACTGGAATCGATTAATGGTGAGAAGGTCGTGCTGCTCGAGCCGCAGACTTATATGAATTTATCCGGCGAGGCGATCAGGCCGCTTGTTGATTACTATGAACTGGATATAAGCGATATAGTGGTTATTTACGATGAACTGGATTTACCCCAGGGAAAAATCCGTCTGCGTGAAAAAGGCGGCCATGGGGGGCATAATGGCATCCGTTCTATTATCGATCATTTAGGGACGAAGGAATTCAAGCGAATTCGCGTAGGGATCGGGCGTCCTTCCACCCCGATGCCGGTTCCGGACTATGTGCTTGGAACATTCAGCAAACAGGAGCAACAAACAATGGATAAAGTGGTGGAAAAAGCAGCAGATGCTTGTGAAGCTTGGCTGGATAAGCCTTTCTTGGAAGTAATGAATGAATTTAATCGCTAATTCATAGACTGAATTAACATAGGTATAGAAACCTTCCCTACGGAAAAACTGAAAGTGTACGCACAACACTTTTTTCCAGAGGAGGTTTTTCGTATGTCGCTTGTTTATCAGTGCAAGCATTGCGGAAATGAAGTTGGCAAGCTGAATCAGCAAGTGCTTGATGAGCAGCAATTAGGTTTTCACACGCTTAGTCAGGATGAGAAGAGGGAAATGATTCAATATCAGGCTAATGGAGATGTCCATATCCAAACGATATGTGAAAATTGCCAGGCATCCTTGGAGCAGCATCCTCATTATCATGAATTGGATCATTTTTTGCAGTAATGAGTTTGTTGGTTTTATATAAATGGTACAGGTTTCCCCTCGTATTATCAGAGGGGAAGCTGTTCACTTAATAAAAAATATGTCATATTGGTTAAAAGTAATAAGCTTTGGTTTTCGCCAAGGCATTTTTGTACTTATCCGTAAAATTTTCTTAACTGGGTAATGAAAAGTAGGGGGAGGCACCATGGAAGGATTAAAACAATATTTAAAGACACAAGATGATATAAAGTCCGTATTGTCCGGTGTCGAGGCGGGGCTTAAGGAGCAGCTCGTTTCCGGATTGACAGGATCGGCAAGAGGTATGCTGGCCTCATTGATCAATGAAGCTGCCAAAAAGCCGATTCTACTAGTGACGCACCAATTGATGCAGGCTCAACAGCTTTATGAGGATTTGCTGGAAATGTCAGACCGGGAGTCTGTCCATCTTTATCCGGTCAATGAATTGATTGCTTCGGAGATTGCTATTGCCAGCCCTGAATTGAAGAGTCAGCGAATTGAAGCATTGAACCAGTGGATGAACCGGGAGTCTGGTATTTTAATTGCACCGGTAGCCGCCTTAAAACGGATTTTGCCTCCGGCATCATACTGGAAAGACTACCAGTTGCATTTTCAGCTAGAAACAGAAATTGATATCGAGAACTATTTGACTTCCCTGGTCGAAATGGGATATGAACGTGTCGATATGGTCTCCACTCCAGGAGAGTTCAGTTTGCGTGGCGGAATTATTGATATCTATCCAATTACAGAGGCAAACCCCATCCGTGTGGAATTATTCGATGAGGAAGTCGATTCCATCCGCTTTTTTGACGCAGAGACCCAGCGGTCGTTGGAAAAAGCTGAGCAAGTGGTCGTAGGACCTGCTACAGAGATGCTGTTGCGACCGGAAGATATCGCTACAGGAGCAGACAAGCTTGAAGAGGAACTGTCTATATCGTTGAAAAAGCTAAAAAAAGCAGAGGACAAGGAAAAATTAGCGGAAGCGGTTAATCATGATTTGGATCGGTTAAGGCAGCAGGAACGATTTCAAGAAATGTATAAATATATTGGTTATTTTTATCAGGAGCCTGGTAGTTTATTAGATTATCTCCCAGAGAATGGATTGATTATTTTAGATGAAATGAGCAGAATCCAAGAGACGGCCAACCGGCTGGATGAAGAGGAAGCTGAATGGCATCAGAGCTTGTTGGAACACCGTCAAATGGTGCATAACCTGTCAATTTCCTTTGATTGGCACGATACCTGGGCGAAAATGAAACAACCTCGCCTTTATATGTCTGTATTTCTGCGTCACATTCCTAATACCAATCCGCAAAATCTGGTGAACGTATCCTGTCGTGCCATGCAGCAGTTCCATGGTCAAATGAACTTATTGAAAAATGAATTTACCCGCTGGCAAAATAATGACTTTTCCGTCATCATCTTTGCTCCAAATGAACAGCGCGCAGAAAAAATCGAGGCGGTTCTTTTCGATTATGACATGGAGGCTGTCCGAGTATCCGGAGACATCCAGTTACCACAGTCCAAGCCGCTGATCATGGTCGATAATATAAGCAGCGGATTTGAATTGCCGATGCATAAAGTGGCTATTTTGACAGAGAGTGAATTATTCAAGAAGCGAACCAGCAGACCGAAAAGAAGGCAGAAGATATCCAATGCCGAGCGTATTAAAAACTATCAGGAACTGAAGGTGGGAGACTACGTCGTCCATGCCAATCATGGGATTGGCCGGTACCTGGGTATTGAAACGCTTGAAGTAAACGGGCTTCATAAAGACTTTATGCTGCTTAAGTATATGGGAGATGACAAGCTTTTCGTCCCGATCGATCAAATCGATCTGGTTCAAAAATACGTTGGTTCGGAAGGCAAAGAACCGAAGCTGTACAAACTTGGTGGAAGTGAATGGAAAAAAGTAAAAAGCAAAGTCCAGTCCTCCGTCGAAGACATCGCCGACGATTTAATAAAGCTCTACGCCGAAAGAGAGGCAACCAAGGGCTATGCTTTCTCTGAAGATTCCCTAATGCAGCGGGAATTTGAGGATGCCTTTCCCTATCAGGAAACAGAGGATCAGCTCCGTTGTATTGAAGAAATCAAAAAAGACATGGAACGACCGCGACCAATGGATCGTTTGCTTTGTGGAGATGTGGGTTATGGGAAAACCGAAGTTGCTATAAGAGCGGCGTTTAAGGCAATTGCCGATGGAAAACAGGTAGCCATTCTTGTACCAACGACTATTCTTGCACAGCAGCATTATGAAACAATCAGAGAGCGTTTTCAAGGACATGCTGTCAACATCGGACTGTTGAGCAGATTCAGAACGAGGAAACAGCAGAAGGAAACTTTAGATGGATTGAAAAAAGGGTTAGTCGATATTGTCATCGGCACCCATCGATTGCTTTCCAAGGATGTGGAGTATAAAAGTATCGGTTTGCTGATCGTCGACGAAGAACAACGATTCGGCGTAAAGCATAAGGAAAAGATCAAACGGTTGAAAACCAACGTCGATGTCCTGACGCTTACGGCAACCCCTATTCCGCGGACGCTTCATATGTCGATGCTTGGGGTGCGGGATTTATCGGTAATCGAGACGCCGCCAGAGAATCGTTTTCCAATACAAACCTACGTAATGGAGTATAATCCTGTCTTTATCAGGGAAGCGATTGAAAGGGAAATGTCTCGCGGTGGACAAGTGTTCTTCTTATACAATCGTGTCGATAATATTGAACGAATGGCGGAAGAGATCTCAGCCCTGGTAGATGATGCCCGGGTTGCATTTGCGCATGGTCAAATGAATGAAGCGGAATTGGAAAATGTCATGTTTTCCTTCCTGGAAGGAGAATCAGATGTCCTCGTCAGTACGACAATTATCGAGACAGGCGTAGATATTCCTAATGTAAATACACTGATTGTAAATGATGCGGACAAAATGGGACTTAGTCAGCTTTATCAGCTTCGTGGAAGAGTAGGTAGGTCCAATCGGGTAGCCTATTCTTACTTTACCTACCAACAGGATAAGGTATTGACAGAAGTGGCCGAAAAAAGACTGCAGGCGATCAAAGAATTTACAGAACTAGGTTCCGGATTCAAGATTGCCATGCGCGATTTATCAATTCGCGGAGCAGGAAATCTGCTTGGTGCTCAACAGCATGGTTTCATCGATTCAGTTGGGTTCGACATGTATTCCCAGATGCTGAAAGAAGCAGTCGATGCCAGAAAAGCAGGGAAAACTGTGGAAGAAGCAAAGCCGTTTGAAGTGGAACTGGATTTGGACTTGGACGCTTATATTCCTGACAGCTATATTGATGATGAGAAACAAAAAATCGATATGTATAAACGATTCCAAGCCATTGATTCCCAGGAAGCTATTTTTGACTTGCGAGAAGAACTGATAGATCGGTTTGGTGACTATCCCGAAGAGGTTTCCAATCTTTTTCACGTTGCATCGATAAAAAGCAGTGCCAAGCAGCAGCGCGTTCAATCAGTCAGTGAAAAGAAAAGCAAAATCGAATTGTTGGTAGAGGAAGACACCAGCCAGCAGATTGATGGAGCAAAGCTATTTGAATTTGCCAACAACTATGGCCGGATGGTCCAACTCGGTACGGAAAACCGTAACCTGAAGATAGTAGTACAATGGGATCGAGAAACCAAACACCGACGCTACGAAATCGTCCAAGAACTAATCAGCGGCCTGAAAAACACAAAAAGAGAATGAACGGAAGAAACGCTGTTTAAAGGCAAAATGTAGATAATTTATGTATAGTTATTGACTGGTGAATCATACTAAAGCCACAACTGGTTATTTCTGCTTAATGTTACCGATGGTGGAAAGAAAACCAGAAAGATCATCAAAGAAAGTGAGGCTACACAGCAGATGAAAGCAACAGGAATTGTGCGTCGAATTGATGATTTAGGCAGAGTAGTGATTCCAAAAGAAATTAGAAGAACGTTAAGAATTCGAGAAGGGGATCCGTTAGAGATATTTGTTGACCGGGATGGAGAGGTTATTCTTAAAAAGTATTCCCCAATCAGCGAGTTGGGTGACTTTGCAAAAGAATATGCGGATGCTCTGTTTGATTCTCTAGGATCTCCCGTACTTATATGTGATCGTGATGAATTCATAGCCGTTGCCGGTGAGTCCAAAAAAGAGTATTTAAGTAAAAATATCGGTTCGCAAATGGAGAAGGCAATGGATGAGCGTAACCTGGTTACAGAAAAAGATGCGTCTGTCGAACTCGTAGAGGGAAGAGAGGAAAATATCGCTTCCTATGTACTAAGTCCGATAATCGCAAATGGCGATCCAATTGGATGTGTCATGGTCATGTCGAAAACAAAAGATGATTTAGGCCCTGTAGAACAAAAAGCTATAGAAACTGCTGCCGGATTTCTGGCAAGGCAAATGGAATAGCGGAATTGCTCATAGGGTATTGTGTGTAAGGTGGACTGGCATAAGGGGGTATTCCTTGTGCCAGTCCTTTTTTTGAGGGAAAATGAACCTGGTAAGGATGTGTATAAATAAATACACTTGTAAAAAGATTTACATAGCATTACGATAGACAAAGATTAAGGGAGTTTCAGGAAAACAGGGAGAGAAAAGTATGGAGCAGTTAATGATCGATAAAGTCTTGAATAATAATGTGGTGATCGCAGAACACGAAACCTACAAAGAGGTTGTATTGATCGGAAAAGGAATCGGTTTCAATCGGAAACCAGGGGATCGTATTTCGGTTGATAAGGCGGATAAAACCTTCTTATTGAAGGATGAAAAGGAAAAGGAACAATACGTTAATCTGCTCCCTTATATTGATAAAGCGTTACTGGATTTTATGAATGATGTCATGTTGTTTATTGAAGAAAGAATGGGGAAACAACTTAATGAACATATTCACGTAGCGCTAACAGACCATATTGCTTTTGCAGTCAACCGGGCAAAAAAAGATATGAACTTTTCTAATCCATTTTTATTTGAAATCGAGGCCCTCTATCCAAAAGAGTATCAGGTAGCAGTGGAAGTAGTGGAGAAATTGAAGAGGCAGACAAACGTCGATTTTCCGGAAGGGGAAATAGGTTTTGTCGCTTTGCATATCCATAGTGCTGTGACGGATAAGTCATTGCGGGATATTAATCAATATCACCAGTTGATCACCACCATGATTGAATTGATCGAAGACAATTTGGTAATAAAGCTTGAAAAGCAGGACGTCAATTACTTCCGTCTGATTCAACATCTTCACCGGGCCATTGACCGTGTCCATAAGGGAGAGGCCTTGGGAAGAGAAAAGAAGTTGGCAGACATGTTGAAAAATGAATACCCTGTATGCTATAATCTTGCTTGGAAGTTAGTCAAAGTCATGCAAAAACAATTACATCGATCCGTGGATGAATCGGAAGTGCTTTATTTAACGATTCATTTACAGCGCTTAACCAATAAATCCTAATCATTACGTGTAACTGATTCGATCAGGCATGAGTATGAAGAGATTTTCAGGTTATCTTAAGGGATAAGTATATCCTTTTAACCTGAATCTTGAATACTCATGCCTTTTTTATTTTTCTTCTTGAAAACGTTTTAGGATAGATTGGTTAGCAAAAATCAAAATACTTAGGAGGGTATTATTATGTTCAAAAATGCTTTTGGCACGTTGCAAAAAGTCGGTAAAGCACTAATGCTGCCGGTAGCATTGCTTCCAGCGGCAGGTATTTTGCTTGCCTTTGGTACAAGCTTTGCCCAGGATACTTTTGTAGATAAGGTTCCTTTCTTCGGCACGCCGTGGGTTCAGGAAATTTTGGCCGTAATGGCTGAAGCAGGTGGTGTCGTTTTTGACAACCTCCCGTTACTGTTTGCGGTTGGTGTAGCCATCGGACTTGCCGGTGGTGACGGAGTTGCCGGACTAGCGGCAATCATTGGTTACTTAATCATGAATGTCACCATGGGGGTCTTTGGAGATATAACACAGAAGATGGCAGAGGATAATCCTGCGTATGCCATGGTGCTCGGTACGCCGACTCTCCAGACCGGTGTGTTTGGCGGGATAATAGTAGGTTTATTAGCCTCCTATATGTATAGGAAATTTTTCGATATTCAGCTTCCCCAGTTTTTGGGCTTCTTTGCCGGGAAGCGATTTGTACCGATTATTACCGCTTTTTCAGCTTTGATTCTAGGAATTATCATGTTATTCATATGGCCATATGCCCAAAGCGGACTTAATGCATTGTCACACTTTATGCTGGAAACAAACAGAACGTTGTCTGCATTCGTGTTTGGTGTAATTGAAAGGGCATTAATTCCATTCGGTCTGCACCATATATTCTACTCGCCATTCTGGTTCGAATTCGGTTCTTATACCAATGCAGCCGGTGAAATTGTCCGTGGTGACCAGACTATATTCTTCGAGCAGTTAAAAGACGGTGTCGACGAATTTACAGCAGGAACATTTATGGTTGGTAAATTCCCGTTCATGATGTTCGGACTTCCGGCAGCTGCCCTGGCGATTTATCATACTGCTAAGCCGGAGCGTAAGAAGGTAGTAGCCGGTATTATGGGATCTGCGGCTTTGACGTCTTTCCTTACAGGTATTACAGAACCTTTAGAGTTCTCTTTCTTGTTCGTAGCACCAGTATTATTCGGCATCCATACAATATTTGCCGGACTATCGTTCATGACGATGCAACTACTGAATGTGAAAATTGGAATGACCTTTTCCGGTGGATTGATCGACTTCATCTTATTCGGGGTCATGCAAAATAAAACCCCATGGTGGTGGGTTATCATCGTCGGTCTGGTTCTTGCGGTCATCTATTACTTTGGATTCCGCTGGGCCATCCTTAAATTCAACCTGGCAACACCAGGACGTGAAGATGAGGCGGCTGACGAGGACGATGGAGAAGAAATCGGAGACCTGCCGTATGAAATTCTTTCTGCGATGGGTGGTAAAGAAAACATTACCCACCTGGATGCTTGTATTACCCGTTTGCGCGTCAGTGTTGATGATAAAAATGAAGTGGATAAAAACAGGTTGAAGAAGTTAGGCGCCTCTGGCGTGATGGAAGTAGGTAATAATATTCAAGCCATCTTCGGACCCGTTTCCGACAGTTTGCGCGGTCAGATGCAGGATATTATAGACGGTAAAACACCGAGATCAAAAGAAGATGTTTCACAAATCATCGATAAAGCAAAAGATGCCGAAGAGGCACCTGTCGATTTGAGCAATCTTGAATTTGCCAGCCCGTTGAGCGGAGAAATTCTTTCCATTACGGATGTACCTGATCAAGTATTCTCGGGGAAAATGATGGGCGATGGTTTTGCTATCAAGCCTGATCAGGGTACCATTGTATCACCGGTGAACGGGAAAATACTAAATGTCTTCCCAACCAAACATGCGATTGGCTTGCAGGCCGATAATGGAACAGAAATCCTGATCCATATCGGGATAGATACTGTAAAGCTAAAAGGAGAAGGATTTGATGCCAAAGTTGAAGAAGGCGACTTTGTTGAACAAGGTCAGCCGTTGATGGAAGTCGATTTGGACTATATTGCAGAACATGCAGAATCCACCATTACGCCAGTCGTATTTACGAATTTGGAAGAAGGCCAGGAAGTTACCTTGAAGGCTTCTGGTCAAGTGAGCGCAAAAGATAAAGATATCGTGAGGATTCAATAAGGAATAGAAAGAAAGGCTCCACCACGGTAACCGGGGTGGGGCCTTTCTTTTCCACTTATAGTTTCTGCGACAGAATTTCTTCATAGGACATAAGGGAGATATGGTAATTTCCATCTCCATGGATATGGGAAAGGATACCGCTGTGCTATAATAGCAGAAGAATTTCTAATATGGGCAAGCGCCATACTATATGATACAAAGGACGAAATAATGGAAGAAATACAACCTACTAAGCAAATGTTCAAAGGAGCTCTCCTGCTCACTGCTGCGGGATTGATCAGTAAAATATTGAGTGCCGGTTACCGTATCCCCTTACAAAACATAACCGGGGATGTCGGTTTCTATATTTATCAGCAAATTTATCCTTTTTTAGGAATGGCTTTAATGTTGTCTTTGTATGGTTTTCCAGCGGCAATTTCCAAGTTGGTGGCGGAAGAACGAGAGCGTGGTTTCCCGCTTTCCTTCCGTTCTTTTTATGGTCCGGTCATGGTTTTGTTAGTCACCATCAACCTGCTGCTGTTTGGAGCGCTGTTTGCATTAGCCCCTCAAATCGCAATGGCGATGGGGGACAGCCAGTTAACAGAACCGTTGCGGGTCGCCGCCCTTCCGTTTTTAGTTGTACCGTTCTCCTCTATTGGCAGAGGGGTGTTCCAAGGGCTGAATGATATGAAGCCAACAGCTGTCTCTCAGGTTGTAGAACAGGTAGTAAGGGTAGCTGTCATTTTAGTAGTTGCATTCATCCTGGTAAATCAAGGACGTAATTTGTACGCTATTGGTTCCGGAACAGCTGCTGGTTCATTGATGGGTGCCTGTGCAGCTGTTCTGGTATTGTCTGTTCTATTCATCCGACAACGCCCTTGGCAAATACCACAGTCCTATTTTTCCGTTCCGTGGCGGAAATATATACGGACGATTCTCCTCTATGGCATGTTTATCTGTTTAAACTATATGATGTTTTTGTTAATCCAGTTCGCTGATGCTTTCACCCTTGTTCCGAATTTACTTGAATATGGGATGACGCGTCAGCAGGCGATGGAATGGAAAGGTGTTTTTGACAGGGGGCAGCCGTTAGTTCAACTGGGAACAGTGCTGGGTTCGTCGCTGGCACTGGCACTAGTACCCACGGTAACAAAAAAACAACTCCGAGAACGGCCTGGTGAATTATCCGATCACGTCAAAAGTGCCTGGAATTTCAGTGTATTCATAGCAGCTGGAGCGGCCGCAGGACTGGTTACGATATTTCCTTATGCGAATATTCTTTTGTTTGAAGATACTGCCGGGACAGGCAGTCTGCAAATCTTAGCACTGTCCATCTTATTTACTTCGCTCGCCCTGACGCTGTCCTCTATCCTGCAGGGACTGGGTGATATCCGACTAACAGCCGGTATTGTCTTGCTCGGTGTAGCTTGCAAATGGTTGTTGAATGAACTGCTGGTGCCGGCGTGGGGGATTGGTGGAAGTGCCGTTGCAACCGTATTGGCGGTAAGCATCATCCTGCTTCTGAATTTGTTCCGGTTAAAGCGTAGACTTCCGGATGTACGTCTAATGCACTTCAGGTGGAGTGCACTTGTCCTCTCGCTTGCCGGAATGGTTTTATTTCTTTATGGGTTGGACAGAAGCCTGGGTAATTTGATCGCTGGGGGTCCACGAATCGATTATGTAGCATACACACTTATAGCCTGCTTAGGGGGCGCCGCTATCTATATCATTTTGCTGATCAGGCTGCATGCATTTAACGAAAAAGAACTGGAAGCATTGCCATTTGGCAGGTATTTAATCGGCTTAACTAAAGGAGGAACTAAACATGGCAAACAACGTTGAAATCATTGGTTTGGGGGCAGGTGATATTAATCAGCTCCCTTTGGGGATCTATCGTAAACTGATAGGCCACAAGGAGCAAATCTATGTTCGGACGCTTGATCACCCGGTGATCGAGCACTTGAAACAAGAGGGTATTACATTTACTTCTTTTGATGAAATATACGAAAAAAATCAGGAATTTTCTTCCGTGTATGAGGAAATTGCAGCTCTTCTTGCTGATGCAGCCGTTGAACATGATGTCATCTATGCGGTTCCCGGGCACCCGATGCTGGCGGAAAAGACAGTACAATTACTATTGGAAAATGATAAACTCCATGTCAATGTCACTGGAGGGCAAAGTTACTTGGATGCTCTTTTTACTACGTTACGTATTGATCCCATTGAAGGGTTTCAGTTTGTTGATGCAACCTCCTTTAAGCGTAATGAACTGGAATATCGTCACCATCTGGTTTTTTGTCAGGTGTATGATGCGTTTATTGCATCTGAAGTAAAATTGACCTTGTTGGAGGATCTTTCTCCGGAGCACCCTGTTACAATTGTGGAGGCTGCCGGCAGCAGCCAGGAAAAAGTGGTGACCATACCGTTGGTAGAACTGGATCAGTCAGCCCGTTTGAGCAACCTGACCAGTGTTTATGTAGCTCCAGTAGCGGATACAGAATTAAACCATCACTTTTCCCGATTAAGAGAAGTGATTGCGCAACTAAGGGGACCAAATGGATGCCCGTGGGATAAGAAACAAACCCATGAATCCTTACGACAGTACTTATTGGAAGAGGCCTATGAGTTCATTGAAGCGGTAAATGCCGAAGATGATGAGGCAATGGTCGAGGAGATCGGGGATGTCCTGCTGCAAGTGATGCTGCACAGTCAAATTGGCGAAGATGAAGGATTTTTCACCATTGATGACGTAATTAGTACATTGACCAATAAAATGATTCGCCGCCATCCTCATGTATTCGGAGAGACTACTGCCGATACAGCGGAAGAAGTGATGGATAACTGGCAGAAAATCAAAGCGGAAGAGAAACAGGCTGCGCCATCCTTGTTAAGTGGAGTTCCTTTAGAGTTACCTCAGCTAACTGCTGCCGAGGAACTGCAAAAGAAAGCGGCAAAGGTGGGATTCGATTGGGGAAATGCCGAGCCGATTTGGGAGAAGCTTCATGAAGAGCTCGAAGAATGGCGCGAGGCCATCAAGGAGAAACAGCACGAGGAAATCGAGAAGGAGTTCGGAGATTTCTTATTTGCTATTGTGAATCTGGCCCGCTATTATAAAATCAACCCGGAACTTTCTTTAAACCGGACGAATACCAAGTTTCGCAAAAGATTTGCCTATATAGAGGAACAAACAGCTTTAAGCGGTAAGGATATGACCGATATGACTCTCGAGGAACTAGATCATTATTGGAATGAAGCAAAGAAAATGGAATAACAATATATAAAAGGAAGTGACGAAGCTAGATGCGATTAGATAAGTTTCTTAAAATATCCAGGTTGATTAAACGCCGGACATTAGCTAAGGAGGTCGCTGATCAAGGACGAATCACGATTAACGGCAACCAGGCTAAAGCATCTTCGAATGTAGCAGTAGGAGACGAATTGACGATTCAATTCGGGCAGAAGTTATTGACCATTCAAATTGATTCCTTACGTGAAGTCGTAAGGAAAGACGAAGCTGCTTCTCTGTACACCGTGAAAAAAGAGGAAGCAGTAAATTAAAAAACAGCAGCTCTCCGGATAACCGGGGCTGCTGTTTTTTTTGCATTGAAGTTAGCCTTCCAATGCTTCAACCACCTTTTCGGCGGTGCTTTTGCTTGATTGCGGGTTTTGACCTGTCACTAAATTACCATCACGCACAGAGTGATCTGACCAGTTTTCTGCTGCTTCAAATAGTGCGCCATTTTCTCGAAGTTTTGACTCGAGTAAGAAAGGCATGTGCTGGTCTAATTGCATTTCCTTTTCTTCAGCGTCGGTAAATGCGGAAACCCTTTTTCCTTTAACAAGCGGAGTACCATCTTTGTAAGTGGCATTCACCAATCCGGCCGGGCCGTGGCATACAGATCCAATAATATTACCTTGTTCTGCAAACTGCTGTAAGACATACAAAAGTGTGTCGTTGTTTGGAAAGTCAAACATCGTGCCGTGGCCGCCTGGAAGGAAAATTGCATCAAAACCTTCAGCATCTTCTTTGCTGAGTTTTACGGTATCCTTTAATGCCTCTTCAGCTTCCGCCCAATCAGGGCTTTTTTCATCAATGCTGTTCGGATCCAGGGCCACTTCTCCACCAGATATACTGGTGACTTTGACTTCATATCCTTTTTCTTTAAATACCAAGTATGGGACTGCGAACTCCTCCAGCCACAGCCCGGTTTTATGATCATCCGTGATCGTTGTGTGATTCGTTACAACCATTAGAACCTTTTTCGTCATCCAGCTAACCTCCTAATACACTTACTTTTTCTAAAACAGGTTTATCTTATACGATGGAATCCTTTTCATCCAAATTATTTGCTCTCTCCATTTTTCGGGCCAGGGACGGAGGTTTTATCCCCCCTTTTGTGGTAGACTATCAACAACTAACAGAAGGAGCGTGATGTTTTATGAGCATGGTATGTAACCAAATGACCAAAACAATCAGCCAAACAACCAAGGAGGATGTTGCTGGTTAGCAGGCAATCCTCCGTATAACAGGAGGAAATTATTTGTACAATTTACAAGCACTTGGGTATAATGAATTTTTTGCAGGACAGCAAAACAACAAGCAAGGGAAAGTCGGCAGGATCGCCACTGCTTCCAATGGTATCTATAAACTGTTTACCAAGAACAGTGAACTTCGGGCACAATTGAGTGGCAGGTTTCATCACCTCGCAGAGCATACAAGGGATTATCCTTGTGTCGGAGATTGGGTATTATTCCAAGCGATCGACGGAGAAGACAAGGGAATTATCCATGAAGTGCTGCAAAGGAGCAGTCTGTTATCAAGACATGCTGCCGGACCAAAACAAGAAGAGCAGTTGATGGCCGCAAATGTCGATACGGTTTTCCTGGTCAATGCGCTGAATCAGGACTTCAATTTACGAAGAATGGAACGGTATCTCATGCAAGTTTATGAAAGTGGCGCCTCCCCTGTATTTGTCCTGACAAAAAAGGATTTGTGCCAGGATAAGGAAATCGATGAAAAGGTTCAGGCTGTAGAAGAAATCGCATTTGGAGCGCCTGTGCTTGCGATTGATGCGTTGCATGAAGAAGGCTTGACATCCTTAAAGGAATATCTTCATGAGGGGAAGACTGTTTCTCTGCTTGGTTCATCCGGTGTCGGAAAATCAACGTTGATTAATCGGCTGCTGGGCCAGGAAGTGCAGGAAACCCAGGCGATTAGAGGAGAAGATGCGAAAGGGCGTCATACAACGACCCATCGGGAACTATTCCTGCTTCCAGAAGGAGGCGTGATTATCGATACGCCTGGTATGCGGGAGCTGCAGCTTTGGTCCGGAGAAGAGGCCGCCGGTGAAACCTTCCAGGATGTCGAACGACTGGCTGGACAATGCAAATTTCGGGACTGTCGGCATGAGCAGGAACCAGGATGTGCGATTCAAAACGCTATTGCATCTGGCGAGCTTTCGGATGACCGCTACAAGAGTTACGTGAAATTACAGCGTGAAGCCAAATTCCTGGATTTGAAGGAAAAGTACGGAGCACACCGTGCATCCAGAATGCAGGTGGAAGAATTGAAAAAAGGGACATGGTAAGCAATATTTACGTGGAGGTAAAAAACTCTATAACAGAATGCATGCAAGTATTAAAACTAGAAAATGAATACTAAGCTACAATAATAGAGGTCAGTATAAATCCGTCTCCAATTCAATGTTAGATTATATTATTATTAAAATGACATTTATTAATTGTAAATCCGAACTGCTTCGAATTTAGAAGTGAAATTCGAATGACAGTTCGGATTTTTTTGTACTTAATTTTTAAAGTGAATTATTAGCAATAATCATCAATTACTGTTGCTATTGGATATGCTAAAACAGCTTAGCCTAAAGGCCCCACAACCAATCGAGGTCCACGGCCTGGTTATACCAAGTGCCAAACAAGTTAAAGAACAGAGAAGTGCGACATTTTCTATACAGCCTCTACAACGATTTTTTCATAAAGTTGCCCGTCAATATATACGAGAATTTTCCATACCCCCGTCGATGGAAATGTTAAATTGGAGGGCATATTCACACTCCCAGGGCTTACCGCCGCATCTTCAAAAAAGGTACTTGGACCAGAAACGATATTAACAGGCTTCTTAGTCCCCTTTTTTATGGCCTTTACTTCGACTGGTTTGTTGTAGATGTTTTCTTTTCCGAAATAAAACCAAAAATATTTCTGGTCATCTTTAGCTATAATGGGAAATGGTCCAGTAAAGCCAACCGTGTCTTTGTTTCCCACAATCTCATAAGAACCTTCTTCCCCATTTTTATATTCAACCGAATAGTTGAAAGTTGAAGACAAGTCCCAGTTATCTTCAGCCATTGCCTTCTCAATCTCATTAGTGCTTTCTTGTACTTCTCTTTCTTCCTTTGATACTTTCCAATCATTCGGGGCCTCATTATGGTTAGAAGTACAAGCGGCTAACGGTCCTACTGTCAGAAGCAGAGATAAAACATAAACCAGGTTACGCTTCTTCAAACAGAACACACCCTTCCATAAGTAAGGCTAGCACATTAAGAAGCCATTTCTTATTGCTTTTTCAACGGTCCCGTTTCATTTATTCAATAATAATAAACGATAGTCTCCAATGCTAACATCTCCTTTCGGCACTTTTTTTTAATTCTAATGTTAGTGTTCTTCTTTTTAAATGACTAGTTTAGCCCGGTAAGCAGGTATTTGTTTATTAGAAGGTAATTTGTCTGAACATGTTCTATGCCTGTCCCTCTCTTCATACACATATAACGATAAAGGGAGGGCTGTACAATGAATTATTATGAAAAAGATCCTTCAGTTCGTGCTCCTCAGGCAGAACACCATATCAAAATGAATAATAGAAGGAATTTGGAAATATCGGGTGTCAAGGAAGTCGACAGCTTCGACAACGAAGAATTTCTTTTACAGACAGTCATGGGCTACTTGATCGTCCGCGGAGAAAACCTGCAGATGAAAAACCTGGATGTCGGAGAAGGGAATGTATCAATCAAAGGGAAAATATTCGAGCTTTCTTATTTGGACGAACACCATGGAGAGAAGGCTAAAGGTTTCTTTAGCAAGCTGTTCAAATGACTCTATCTGTTCAATTTGCAGCGATCTTACTCATGATGGCGGGAGGAGTGTACATCGGTGCTGCTATCGACACCTTCCGCCGGTTTGAAAGAAGCTGGAAACATCGTGTTTTATTTTCTTATGGAATGGAAATCAGTTTTTGGCTGCTCCAGACCTTGATCCTATTTTATTTATTATACAAAGTAAACCAGGGAGAATTACGTTTTTATATTTTTTTAGCGCTCTTGTGTGGCTTTGCAGCCTACAAGGCACTATTCGAAAACCTGTACCGACGCTTACTGGAAAAACTGATCCGCTTCATCATTGCGCTTTATCGCTTCTTCGCCCGTTTATTCAAAGGGTTGATCATCCAGCCTATTGTTTGGCTTTTCCGCTTGCTGCTTATGCTCTTGACCGGAATCGGGACAGTTTTAATATGGCTGCTAACGGTAATAGGGAAAGTGTGTGTGTTTCCTTTCCGGCTCCTTTTAAAATTGATATGGATGCTGCTTCCGAAGACAATAAAAAAATACTTACACAAACTTGCAGGATTTTATAGTAGAATAAAGAATATGTTAAGAAATTGGCGGCAGTTTATGCACAAAAAAAGGAGGTAGCTGAGTAAGTGGCAAGAAGAGCAAAGTCCGTGGCAAAAATTGATTCTCCCTATATTAAGCAATACGATGCTCAAGTAGAAAGACAAAAGAAAAAAAAGAAGCGTCTTTTCCGCCGATTGCTGCTATTCTCTATCGTGGTAGTTGTCGTTGTAGGCGGATTGGTTGTCTATCAGGTTAAACAACGCTCTTTACATGCAGAAAAGCAGGAGCAGTATCAGAAGCTCGAAAGGAAAATGACTTCTCTTAAAGAAGATGAAAAAGACCTCCAGGAGGAAATCCGGTTACTTCAAGATGAAGATTACGTGTTGGAAATCGCCAGGACGAACTACTTTTTCTCAAATAAAGGAGAAATTATTTTTGAACTCCCGGAGGAGGAGCCATCTTATTGACACGCATTTTACAGCTTATATATAATATATAAGTAGGATACTTTTAAAATTCTAAGGAGGAGCATTTTTTTTATGTCAATCGAAGTAGGCAGCAAGTTGCAGGGTAAGGTAACAGGGATCACTAATTTTGGGGCTTTCGTTGAACTGCCTGGTGGTTCAACCGGCTTGGTTCATATTAGTGAGGTTGCCGATAACTATGTTAAAGATATTAATGAACATTTGACGGTTGGAGATGAAGTAACGGTTAAAGTCATTAATGTCGAGAAGGATGGCAAAATTGGATTGTCGATCAAGAAAGCAAAAGATAATCCGAATGCCGGGCGCCGCAGAAATAATCAAAAAAGTAATAATAACCGCGACCGCACGGAAAATTTTGAATCCAAAATGAACCGTTTCTTGAAAGATTCAGAAGACCGGTTGGCTTCTATCAGAAAGAATACCGAGTCTAAACGCGGAGGTCGAGGTGCAAAAAGATAAAACTTGCTGTCTATCGAGAGAGCTGTTAAATGAACTCTGTTACTAATATAAAAAACGGATGCCATGCATATATGCATGGCATCCGTTTTTATTATGATTAGGTTTCTTGTCTAATATCTTGTTGCTTGTTAGTCGTCGCGACAAAACCGGAGTGTGATTCTTAACACCTTAAACAGATTAAGGAGGACTACGGCGCTGCGGAAATGCCCTTCGCTTTTCGCGGGCGGCTGCCTTATTATACATAAAAAAAGGCGACCCAAGGGCCACCTTTTCTGCTTGATAGCGGCGGAGGGGATCGAACCCCCGACCTCACGGGTATGAACCGTACGCTCTAGCCAGCTGAGCTACACCGCCATGAAAGTAGAAAAAACAATTTGTCCTCTGTTGTTGAGGCACAAGTGATATAATACAATAGCATTACGAGACTGTCAATAAAAAAATGATAAATGTGTTATTAAAAGAATGATTGAACAAAAAAGGGTTGCACATAAAGGGAACGGGGGAACCGATGGATGATTTGCTTAGTAAGACACGGGGAGACAGATTGGAACTTACAAGGGCGGCTACAAGGAGAAACAAATATCCCGTTAAATGAAACAGGGATCCAGCAGGCAAAGGAATGCAGAGATTATTTTAAGGACATGCACATGGACAGGATTATAACCACCCCTTTGGTCAGGGCGCAGAAGACCGCAGAAATCATCAATGAAAACTGGCAGAAACCGATAGAAATCATGGATGCTTTCAAAGAAAGGTCGTTTGGAGAAGCAGAGGGAATGCCTATGGAAGAACGGAACAAGCGATATCCTCACCGCAACTATCCTGGGCAAGAGCCTTTTGATGCATTTCGGGAACGGGTCATGCAGGGAGTCGAAGAAGTCTCTAAAAAGTATTTCGAAGAAGAATTATTGCTGGTAGCACACGGTGGAGTGATCAATGTAATTTTATCCACGATCTCGAATGGAGAAATCGGTACTGGGAAAACCAAATTGATCAATGCGTGCATTAGTAATATTGAGTTATTGAAAGAAGGGTGGAAGGTACACAATTATAATCAAATAGACCATCTCTCCAAGTACACACGTAAATAACGGCTTCCTTTTCCTTTCTAATAAGAAGCAGGGACACTAAATGCTATACGAGCTCGTTCGTTTTTTGCTTTGTCTCCCTGTTATCCTATTGTTTTGATGATTGGATTGTATCGCGAGGACATAATACACGTTCCACTGGCACGGCTTCAACTTCCTCAAAAAGCACCAACCGCTTTCTTGCGGGATTTTCAGTTTGTCCTGTTCCCGTTGGAGTCTCTGTATCTTGCCTTCGCTATGTTTTTGTGTTCTGATTACAACGCCAGGATGACTATAACCATTTACTTTTATTGGCTGAAAGGCGCTAAAAATACTTCCAAAATACAGTGGCAGCCTCATTTTGACGAATTTGCTTAATCAAAAAAAACCGAACGATTGGTTCGGTTTTTTTTTGGTCATTATGCTTTTGTGAGAGCCCGATTCTTACTTTTGCGGAGCCGGAGCTTGATCAGCCGCGATGGCCGATTGGATTGACTCCTTATTTTGTTCTGCTTCCATTTCGTCTGCCGGACGTACTTGCTTTAAGAAAAAGGACAAAGCGAAGCCGACTACAGCAAATACTGTTGCAACCATGAAAGAATCATTAATCCCTTCGATTGTAGCGTGTTGGAATGCGTACATTTGCTGGTTCGCCGCATCGTTTGGCAAGAAATCTCCCATGTGGGCTGTACGCTGATTACTCATAACCGTTACAAGAAATGCTGTACCGATTGCTCCGGAGACTTGCCGCAACGTGTTCGCCATAGCCGTTCCGTGGGAGTAAAAACGTCTTGGCAACTGGTTCAGTCCTGCCGTCATGATCGGCATCATGATCATGGAAATCCCAATCATCCGCGCACTGTAAATAATCATCATGTGCATATAGGATGTAGAATCAGTCAAATCGGTGAAAAAGAATGTCATGACTGCCGTGATAGACAAGCCGACCAATGCTAGCGGGCGCGCTCCGATTTTATCAAAAAGTTTCCCGGTGATCGGTGACATAATCCCTGAGATAATCGCCCCCGGAAGCAAAAGAAGCCCCGATTCCAGCGGTGTAAAGCCGCGGACAATTTGTAAATATAAAGGAACAAGAATCATGGAAGCGAACATTGCCATGGTCACCACCACATTGATAATCGTGGTGAGTGTGAACATGTTATATTTAAACACCCGGAATTCAAGCATCGGATTCGACAACCGAAGCTGACGGACCACGAAAATTATCATCGCCACACCGCCTACTGCAAGGGAAGCAATCACTTCTGTTTCTCCCCAGCCGTTATTTCCAGCTGTACTAAAGCCATATAACAAACCGCCAAAGGCGAAAGTGGACAGGATGATCGAGGAAATATCCACTTTGGGATTGCTCAGCTTCGTAACATTACGTAACAAGAAGAAAGCCAAAATTACATCAATCACTGCGATTGGTAATACGATAAAAAATAGTACCCGCCAAGAATAGTTTTGCACAATCCAGCCTGATAGCGTTGGACCAATCGCCGGCGCAAACATCATCGCCAGACCGATAAGACCCATGGCACTTCCACGTTTTTCTAACGGGAACAGGCTCAGAATGACATTTGTCAGAAGCGGCATCATAATACCGGCGCCTGCCGCCTGGACGACACGTCCAATCAAAATTAAAAAGAAACTAGGTGATATACCACAAATCAAGGTACCCAGCGCAAACAAACTCATTGCTGTCAGGAATAATTTACGGGTACTGAATTTCTCCATTAAAAAAGCCGTAATTGGAATAAGAATACCATTGACCAGCATGAACACAGTAGTTAACCATTGGGCTGTATTCTCCGTAATATCCAAGTCTACCATCATGACAGGCAGGGCAATGTTCATTAATGTCTGGTTAAGAATAGCCACGAATGCTCCAAGCACCATAATAAAGATAATTGGACCTTTCGCAACCTGTGATGCTTCAATAAAAGCTGTTCTATCTTTCACTTTCATTCATCTCCGTTATCTGAAATATTATTTAAAATAAGGCTGTGCAGCTCGACGAGTTTTTGGACGTCCTGGTCGTTTATTTCTTTTAGACCTTGCATCCTTTCAAGATAGCTCTTGTAAGCTTCCTTTTTCTTTTTTGCACCTGCATCGGTAAGCGTCAAAACAATGGCGCGGCGATCTTCTTCTGATCGGGTCCGTTCCACGTAACCAGCTTTCACCAATCGTTCGACAGTGCCGCTGATCGTGCTTTTGCTGTTGTTCAATTTATTTGCTATTTCGACAAGACCTAGTTCAGGCTGTTTCTCTAACAGCTTCAAAATCTGCAGCTGGAGAGTGGTAACCCCTAAATCATTGGCATTGTGCCACATTTGTTTATAGAAAGCTTTACTGACTTCCCGGAAAGAAGTAATGATGCTTTCTATTTTTTTATTATCTTGCAAAACAACCTCTCCTTTACGCTGTTCCTTGGTTAGGGTGCATGGCTATCCATATAATTAGTTCACATACGAACAATTAGCACGAGAACTATTATAGTCCTTTTGAAGAAAAAAGCAAGAGAAAAATAGCAAAAACAAAAGTAAACGCCTACCCGACGGCGTTTACAAAGTGGTGAAAAATGTTTTTCCCTTGTGTATGTGCTTGTCCATCCCTGCCGTGCAGGAAAATCAGTTTCCATCTCGTCAACTACCAGACGGATAAATCGACAGCACGGTGAGAGCTTGTTTTGGTTTTATGTTGAAAATCGCTCCCATCACTTGAATAGCGTCGAAGACTTTTTTGTATTTGACCCGTTGTTTTGACAAAAAAAAGAAACGAGATGTGTTTAAATAAACAACACGAAGGAGTGGTGTTTAATGATGGAGACGGCTGAAAGACAGCAAACGAAGCCAATATCATATAAGAAGGCTTTGGAAAACGCAAAGCGTAAGATGGGAGATAAGACGAAATTATTGCTATTGGAAAAAGGATGGCTGCTTTTGTTTGTCGGTTTCTTGCTAGGACGAGCTATTGTGTTATCTACTATGTCGCCCTTTGCCCTTTCTTTCCTTGCTTCCGTGTGGTTTGTCAGAAAGGACAAGTCCTTTCCTGTCATGCTGGCAGTCCTGGCTGGAGCGTTCAGTTTAGAATGGCAGCATGGATTATTCACCCTCACGGCAATGGCAATGTTCATTTTCACCGCAGCAGTATTTAAAAACATCAAGCATCAACAAAAGCTGCTGCCGCTGCTAGTGTTTGTATCCAGTATGATGCCCCGGGTATTCAGCTTTTCCTTGTTAGACCAACTGACTGCTTATGAATGGATGCTGGCCGTGGTGGAAGGGATCCTTACCGCTGTCCTTGTCCTTATATTTATGCAAAGTGTGCCTTTGTTATCACCAAAAAGGTACAAACCTGCTTTAAAAAATGAAGAAATTGTCTGCATGATCATTTTACTCGCTTCGATTTTGACCGGTACCATCGGTTGGGAAATTCAAGGGGCGTCCATCGAACAAATAACTTCCCGTTACTTGGTGCTGTTGCTTGCATTTGTCGGAGGTGCTGCAATCGGTTCAACAGTGGGGGTGGTTGCAGGGTTGATTTTAAGCCTGGCCAACGTTGCGAGTCTTTACCAGATGAGCTTGCTTGCCTTTTCGGGTCTGCTTGGAGGACTGCTGAAGGATGGGAAAAAGGTAGGCGTCAGTATTGGATTGATTGTCGGTACATTGCTTATCGGCATCTATGGAAAGGGGGTCGAGGCGCTGCTTCCTTCCTTGTTGGAGACGTTCATCGCCGTGCTTCTGTTTATCTGTACGCCGCAAAGTTGGGTGAAAAGACTTTCCCGCTACATACCCGGAACAATGGAACATTCGAAAGAACAAGAGCAGTATATGCAAAAAGTACGTGATGTTACGGCCAATCGAGTGGAGCAATTTTCCAATGTTTTTCAGGCGCTGTCGCGAAGTTTTGTCCAACAGCAGCAGACGCCTCCAGAAGAAGAGTACTTGAAAGAAACAGACTATTTTTTGAGCAACGTTACGGAAAAGACCTGCCAATCCTGTTTTAAAAAGGATCGCTGCTGGGCGGCAAACTTTGATAAAACTTATGGGCTGCTAACGGAAGTGAAAAATGATATGGAGGCAGGTGGTGGGCCTAATAAAATACTGCAACGAAACCTGGAAGATCACTGTGTCAAATCGCAAAAAGTAATAGAGACGATGCGTCATGAACTTTCCTTTTATGAGGCAAACCAAAAACTAAAAAAACAAGTGAGCGAAAGCAGACGGTTTGTGGCCGATCAACTGTTGGGTGTATCGGAGGTAATGGACGACTTTGCCAAGGAAATCATGAAAGAGCGGGAGAACCATGAACAGCAGGAAATGGAGATAGCCGCATCTCTTAAACAAATAGGTATGGAAATTGAAAAACTAGACATTTTCAGCGTGGAGAAAGGCAACATCGATATCGAAATGCATCTTACTTTCACACAATATCACGGCGAGGGACCAAAGCTGATTGCTCCAATGCTGTCTGATATCCTACAGGAGACTGTGGTGGTCAAGGAAGAAGACATTTCCCCCTTTCCTAATGGAGAATGCTTCCTGGCGTTCGGATCTGCCAGAAAGTATGCAGTGGAAACAGGCGTGGCTCATGCTGCCAAAGGTGGGGGATTAGTCTCAGGGGACAGTTACTCCACAATTGAACTAGGAGCGGGGAAGTATGCGATGGCGATTAGCGACGGTATGGGGAATGGGGAACGGGCCCATGAAGAAAGTACCGAAACACTGCGCTTGCTTCAACAGATACTGCAATCTGGAATACAAGAACAAATTGCAATTAAATCCATTAATTCTATTCTTTCACTTCGGACGAGCGAAGAAATATTCTCCACATTGGATTTGGCAGTCATTGATTTGCATGATGCAGCGGTACGGTTTTTAAAAATCGGGTCGACCCCCAGCTTTATAAAACGAGGTCATACAATGCACAAAATCGAAGCGAGTAATCTGCCGATAGGCATCATTCGCGAATTTGATGTAGAGGTAGTCACGGAACAATTAAAGCCAGGTGATGTTTTGATCATGATGAGTGACGGGATATTTGAAGGGCCAAAGCATGTGGAAAACGTGGATGTTTGGCTAAAAAGAAAAATTAAAGAAATGGAGACGGATAACCCGCAGGAAATTGCTGATTTGTTGTTGGAGGAGGTAGTTCGCAACCGTGCTGGTGTTATAGAGGATGATATGACGGTTTTAGTGACAAAGGTCGATATCAATAAGCCAAAATGGGCGGCATTTCCTGCTTATCGGCAGCATGCGTGAGCGGTTTACTTCTTTCTCACAGGTATAAAATTCCTCCGCAACGTCGAAAATGGTGATAATGAATGCAATGAACCCGGCCCACATCAGTACCAAACATATACTAGTAGGATGGATATTCGAGGAGGAATAGTCTATGAAAAAAGGAACGTTAAAGCAAATTTTGCTGATCACTGATGGGTGTTCTAACAAAGGTGAGAATCCGTCGGCAGTGGCGGCATTGGCTTATGAACAAGGTATCACGGTGAATGTGATCGGCGTAATGGAAGATAATCAGACGGAAAACGACGGAGGACTGCAAGAAGTGGAGGATATCGCACTTTCCGGTGGAGGTGTCAGCCAAATCGTCTACCAACAAGTATTGTCAAAAACAGTACAGGCCGTTACCAAGCAAGCCATGACACAGACACTTCAAGGAGTAGTTAATCAGGAGCTGAAACAAATACTTGGCCCCAATCAAAGTTTGGAAGATTTGCCGCCGGAACAAAGGGGGGAAGTAATGGAGGTTGTCGAGGACCTTGGCGAGACATGTGACCTGGAGGTGCTTGTCCTGGTGGATACGAGTGCAAGCATGACCGACAAGCTTCCGACGGTCCAGGAAGCGTTATTCGATTTATCAGTCAGCTTGAATGCAAGGATTGGCAGGAATCGATTCTCAATCTATGCTTTTCCTGGCAAAAAGGCTGCGATAAACAAAGTTTTGGATTGGTCACCGCGCCTTGATTCTATTTCCTCTGTTTTCCCTAAGCTTACTAGTGGTGGAATCACACCGACAGGGCCTGCTTTGAAAGAGGCGATGTATCAGTTTGGCAAGAAGAGCTTGCTAAGGAGCTTTAGAAATGAAAATCGATCCGACGTCGAAGAAGCGTGAGCACTATCTCCTTCCAGGAACGATTATCTCTGGAAAGTGGCATAAAAACCAATATAAAATTGTCAAAAAGCTGGGAAACGGAGCGGTAGGCACCGTTTACCTTTGCGATCATCAAGGAAATCGGGCTGCATTAAAAATAAGTTCCAGTGGTTCTTCCATTACAACCGAAGTGAATGTGTTGAAAACCTTAAAAAAGGTCCAGGGAAACGGCAGCCTTGGACCTTCTTTGTTGGATGTCGATGATTGGCTCCATCCCTCCGGTACCAGATACTCTTTTTATGTAATGGAATATGTAAATGGTCAGGGGCTAAGCAGCTTCATCCGTTCACATGGAGATGAATGGCTTGGCACTTTCATGATTCAGCTGTTAGGAGACTTAGAGCAATTGCACCGGTCTGGGTGGGTGTTCGGCGATTTAAAGACAGAGAACCTGCTGGTTGCATCTTCTCCACCGAGAGTCAGGTGGATCGATGTAGGCGGAACGACACAAGTCGGTAGATCGATCAAGGAATATACCGAGTTTTATGATCGGGGTTATTGGAACATGGGCAGCCGAAAGGCAGAACCCTCTTATGATTTGTTTGCTTTAGCCATGGTGATGCTACACGTTTATCATCCAGGGAGATTTGACAAAGGTAGTCATCCCGAAAAAACTTTAATAAATAAACTAGGCTCAACCAGGCAATTGAAAAAATTTCATACTCCGCTGAAAAAAGCGCTTAAAGGCTCTTATACCTCCAGCAGCCAAATGAAACAAGAGATTGCATCCTTGCTTATGTACCGGCCGCAAACTGTCTCGAAACCGACAAGGACAGCTGCCAGAAAAGCGGCAACAACCAATCGGGATCATTCGCTGTTAGAAAGTATCGGTATTTTAATAGCTGCTGGTTTGTTTTACTTTTTTCATATTTTGTTAATCTAACCTATACCGCCACTTTTGCAGTAGAAAAACGGAAGTGATAGGATTAAAGTGGTTTGGATGAACAAAAGCGGAAGCGACCGGTTAATGGCACCAAAATTAAAGGTTAGCCGGTGATGGAGTGGGGAATATGGAAACAAAAGTTAAAGACTTTATTAAAAGAGAGAAGCTGCTTCACGGCGGGGCTACTGTGCTGATAGGTGTTTCAGGCGGACCGGATTCCCTTGCGTTGCTTCACATTTTAGCTTCAATGAAGGATGAATGGAACCTTCGGCCAATCGCATTGACTGTTGATCACGGATTAAGAGGTGAGGAATCAAAACAGGATGTCGAGTATGTAAAAAGAATATGTAGTTTGTGGAATATCGAAATCGTTGAAACCTTTTTGGATGTGCCGGCGTATAAGAGGCAGGAAGGTACAGGCACACAGCTTTCAGCAAGGAATCTGCGGTATCAGTTTTTTGCTGAACAGATGGAAAAGTTCGGGGCTGGATATCTTGCATTAGGCCATCATGCCGATGACCAGGCAGAGTCTGTTCTGATGGGTTTGACCCGAGGGGCAAATATTTCGGCATTGCAGGGGATTCCATGTAAAAGACCTTTTGCCGGCGGAATGATCGTACGTCCATTTATGAGCTCATCCAGGGAGGAAATCGAGGACTATTGCAAGAAGTATGGGATTGTGCCGAGAAGGGATCCTTCTAATGACGAGGACAATTATACAAGGAATTATTTTCGATTACACGTCCTCCCGCTTCTTAAGGCAAAAAATCCAAACTTTTTACACACTATTCGCAGGTTGAGTGATGCTGCAAGGAGCGATGAAACTTATTTGACGGAGCAGGCCGAAAAACTGGTTCTTCCCCATGCAGAGTTTACTGACGACAATAAGCAGGCAGCATTTCAGATAGAAAGCTTTGCCAAGTTCCCCATTGCTTTACAAAGACGGGCCTTTCATCTAATATTGAGTTATCTATATGATTCGACTTCACCTGACCTTTCATATGCCCATGAAGATCGATTCTTCAGCCTGATTTCAAGCAGTAAAGCAAACGCATCGGTAGATTTGCCATTAGGATTGAAGATCATCAAGGAATACCAATCAATCACGTTTTCTTTTGCGGCCGAATTCGGCGGCAGCTATTACATAGTTTTGCAAGGCCCTGGCAGTGTCGAACTGCCTGACGGATCCATCCTGTCTGCTTCAGTTGTCTGTGAACCCTTGGAAGATTCCCGCTTTGCTATTACATATGATTTAGCCGGAATAAACTGGCCGTTGTCCATCCGTTCTCGAAAACCTGGTGATAAAATGACGGTTAAAGGAATGAAAGGAACAAAAAAGATCAAAGATATCCTTATTGATGAGAAAATACCGATTGGTTTAAGAGAGGGTTGGCCGATAGTCGAAGATGGAAAAGGCAATATATTATGGCTGGCCGGATTAAGAAGAGCGGATTTTCAATCCGGTGGCCATGACGGCAAATTTCTACGATTGCATTACGACAAGAACAGTAACATCTAGGAGGATCAGGAATGAATAACGATATCGAGAAAGTTCTAATTTCTGAAGAAGAAATCAAGCAAAAATGTCAGGAATTAGGGGCACGTTTAACAAAAGAATATGAAGGGAAGTTTCCATTGGCAGTCGGTGTTTTAAAGGGCGCAATGCCGTTTATGTCAGATATACTCCGAGCAATGGATACCCACTTGGAGATGGACTTCATGGATGTTTCCAGTTACGGTGGGGAAACCAGGTCATCCGGGGAAGTGAAAATCGTCAAGGATTTAGACACAAAGGTAGAGGGAAGAGATTTACTGATCATTGAGGATATCATCGACAGTGGATTGACGCTCAGCTACCTGGTTGATTTGTTCAAATACCGGAAGGCTAATTCCATTAAAATTGTTACATTGTTGGACAAACCTGAAGGCAGGAAGGTTGATATCAAGGCGGATGTTGTCGGATTCCATGTGCCGAATGAATTTGTGGTAGGCTATGGATTGGATTACAAGGAGAAGTATCGCAACCTGCCTTATGTAGGAGTATTAAAGCCAAAGATTTATGGCGGAGAATAATCTTGTTGGATTGGCAGGTATGACTGTCAAAATATTGACATATCTTAAAAGGGTAATTAGTTGTATTGGTCCTTTTTCATATGGTACTATTTACTATAGTTTTCTCGCTTGGGAGGAGGTAGGCAATGAACCGAATTTTTCGTAATGTCATTTTTTATTTCCTGATATTCCTGGTGGTAATTGGAATTGTCGGAGTATTTAATGGACAAAACAATCAAGAAACTGAATATAATGTAAACGAGTTTATGCAGGCATTGAATAATGGTGAAATTTCAGATATGACCATGCAGCCATCTAATGGTGTTTATCGTATAACTGGAGAATTAACCGGCGAAGAAAACGAAACATTCATCACTAATGTTCCAGATAACCCTGACATCGTTGCCAGTATTACTGACACAGCAACCGACCAGGGCATACTGAATGTTGAAGAAGAGGAACAACCAAGCGGATGGGTAACATTCCTTACCACGATGATTCCGTTTGTTATTATATTTATCTTATTCTTCTTCCTGTTAAATCAGGCACAGGGCGGCGGAAGCCGAGTTATGAACTTCGGTAAAAGCAAAGCCAAACTGTATAGCGAAGAGAAGAAGAAGGTCAGATTTAAAGATGTTGCCGGAGCTGATGAAGAGAAGCAAGAATTGGTAGAGGTTGTGGACTTCTTAAAAGACCCACGCAAGTTTGCCAATATTGGGGCAAGAATTCCAAAAGGGGTTCTATTAGTCGGCCCTCCAGGTACAGGTAAAACCTTGCTTGCGCAGGCTGTTGCTGGAGAAGCTGGAGTTCCTTTCTTTTCCATCAGTGGTTCCGACTTTGTGGAAATGTTCGTAGGTGTCGGTGCTTCCCGTGTTCGTGATTTGTTTGAGAACGCCAAAAAGAATGCACCGTGTATTATTTTTATTGATGAAATAGATGCAGTCGGCAGACAGCGTGGAGCTGGTGTCGGTGGCGGTCACGATGAACGGGAACAAACATTGAACCAACTACTTGTCGAAATGGATGGTTTCGGTGAAAACGAAGGTATTATTATAATCGCCGCGACAAACCGACCGGACATTCTTGACCCAGCCCTATTGCGGCCAGGACGGTTTGACCGGCAAATCACTGTTGACCGACCGGATCTTAAAGGCAGAGAAGAAGTACTTAAGGTTCATGCCAGAAACAAACCGCTGGATGATTCTGTTGACCTTAAAACCATTGCCATGCGGACACCTGGATTTTCCGGTGCCGATTTGGAGAATCTGCTTAACGAGGCTGCGCTTGTGGCCGCGAGAAGCGACAAACAGAAAATTGATATGCTTTCCGTAGATGAAGCGATTGACCGTGTTATTGCAGGACCTGCCAAGAAGAGCAGAGTTATTTCCGAGAAGGAACGAAACATTGTTGCCTACCATGAGAGTGGTCATACGATTATTGGAATGGTACTCGATGATGCTGACATGGTCCATAAAGTAACAATCGTACCACGCGGCCAAGCTGGTGGATATGCGGTCATGCTGCCGAGGGAAGATCGTTACTTCATGACCAAACCGGAATTGTTGGACAAAATCACCGGACTGCTTGGTGGACGGGTTTCGGAAGAAATTATCTTCGGCGAGGTCAGTACCGGAGCTCATAATGACTTTCAGCGTGCCACTAGTATAGCCCGTAAGATGGTTACCGAGTATGGCATGAGCGATAAAATTGGACCGCTGCAATTCGGCAGCTCGGGCGGACAGGTGTTCCTGGGAAGAGATATGCAGAACGAACCAACTTACAGTGATGCAATCGCTTATGAAATCGACCAGGAAGTACAGAATTTCATCAACCAGTGCTATGCACGGGCAAAAGAGATTCTTACCGAAAATAAATCCAAGCTTGAATTGGTAGCTAAAACCTTGCTGGAAGTGGAAACACTTGATGCGAGCGAGATAAAGTCGTTGTTTGAGGATGGAAAAATGCCTGATAAAGTTGTTTCTGAGCAAGATGGAAATGTACAAGATCAGGGAGATAATTCCGAAACGAAGGATATGAAAGTGAATATCCAAACAAAATCAGAAGATGAGGCTTCTCATGATGAAGACGATGCTTCTGATCAAAATAAAAATAACGAATAATAATTACGCCCTCTTTGCAGTGAGACAAAGAGGGCGTTTTTCTATATAAAATGTAAAAGGCTTAGTTGATTCTGCACATGAATCAAATGATGTGTATATGTCCGCAAAATGGATTATAGTAAATAGGGTACATGAAGTTCTCTGCAGGATTTTGATTTTTGTTTTAAATGTGGGGAATACAAATAACGTACTGGTTTTAATGATAATGAAAACTTACTTATCGACGGTATAATAAAAATATAACAGACAGGCGACTGGCCCCACTTACGGCCAGTCGCCTGGTGAATGAGTACGAGGTCTAGTTCCGTCTGCGAACGGAGTCAGTGGTGGCTGACGATTTCAACCAATCCATAAGGACCTTTATTTCATTTGATTTATTAACCGAACGCAAATAATTTAAGCTTTAAAGGAGAATGATGCAAGATGGGTGACTATTTAATCAAAGCAACAGCTTTTAACGGGACAGTGAGGGCCTATGCGATTCAATCCACGGAAACAGTTGAAGAGGCAAGAAGGCGCCATGATACATGGGCGACAGCTTCTGCGGCGTTGGGGAGAACCATTACCGTTACCTCGATGATGGGAGCGATGATGAAAGGAAATGATAAACTGACAGTCAAACTCGAAGGCGACGGCCCCGTTGGCCCGATTATTGCTGATGGAAATGGACAAGGAGAAGTCCGAGGATACATTACCAATCCCCATGTCGATTTCGATTTGAATGAAAAAGGAAAACTGGATGTGGCGAGAGCTGTCGGAACGCAAGGAAGCTTGAGTGTAGTCAAAGACCTTGGACTGAAGGAGCACTTCACAGGCCAGGTTCCGATTATTTCTGGAGAAGTGAGTGAAGATTTTACTTATTACTTTGTAAATTCCGAGCAAATCCCATCCGCTGTAGGAGCGGGTGTTTTAGTTAACCCGGACCATACCATCCTTGCTTCCGGGGGATTTATCCTTCAAGTAATGCCGGGAGCTGATGACGGCACAATCGATCAGTTAGAACAACGAATCAATAGTATCCCGCCTATTTCCAGTCTTGTCAGGGATGGAAATACACCGGAAGAAATTTTAGAGAAATTAATTGGGGCAGAGAACCTTAAAATTCATGAAAGTCTGCCAGTCCAGTTTAAATGTGAATGTTCAAAAGAAAGAGTAGAGAACGCGCTCAAAAGCTTAGGTGAGGAAGAAATCAATCAAATGATCAAGGAAGACGGCGGGGCAGAAGCTACGTGCCACTTCTGTAACGAACAGTACCACTTTTCAGCAGAGGATCTAGAGGCATTAAAAGCAGAAGATTAACGAGGAAAAGGGAGGGGCAGGAAAGTCTGCTCCTTCTTTTTTTATAGTGGTTCGTTACTGGCAGGCATGACAAGAGCCGTTCAGAAAGTATATTTCAGCTATCCATGCAGGATTGCTCCTGCAGATAACAGGGAGAAAAGATCCTGTCCGGTTTCCTAGGTGCTTTTATGGAAGACTGGTATAAGACTTGCCTAACGTGAATAGTGTTAATTATCTGTCTATAGATGGCGAATTAGTTGACTTTTACCAGTGGATTCATTACATTGAGTATAAATCCAACAAATACAGTGGGAATTGGGAGTGGTAAAGAATGAAGGTAGCGCAATCGATAGCAGAATTAATCGGCAATACCCCGATTGTAAAATTGAATCGGACAGCAGATGAAGAGAGCGCAGAAATATATGCCAAACTGGAATTCATGAATCCCGGAAGCTCTGTTAAGGACAGAATTGCCCTTGCGATGATAGAAGCGGCAGAGGAAGAAGGCCATTTAAAAGAGGGAAATACAATTATTGAGCCTACGAGCGGCAATACGGGAATTGGGTTGGCGCTCGTCGCTGCAATCAAAGGCTACAAGGCCGTCCTGGTAATGCCGGATACGATGAGTATGGAGCGGCGTAACCTTTTGCGTGCTTATGGAGCGGAATTAGTGCTTACTCCTGGCGCAGAGGGAATGAAAGGTGCTATTAAAAAGGCAGAAGAACTTCAAGAAGCGAACGGTTACTTCATGCCGCAACAATTTAATAATGTGGCAAATCCCGCCGTTCACGCTCGTACTACCGGAAAAGAGATTGTCCAGCAAATGGGTGATCAGCTAGATGCCTTTATTTCAGGTATAGGAACAGGCGGTACGATTACCGGCGCTGGGAAAGTACTAAGGGAAAAATATCAAGACATTAAGATTTATGCGGTCGAGCCAGAAGCTTCCCCGGTACTTTCTGGCGGAAAGCCTGGTCCGCATAAAATACAAGGAATCGGTGCAGGGTTTGTTCCCGAGGTCTTGGATACGGATGTATACGATGAAGTTATCCAGGTTAGCAACGATGACGCATACGCTACTGCAAGGGAAGCTGCTAAAAAGGACGGTTTGCTTGGCGGGGTTTCCTCTGGAGCAGCTATCTTTGCGGCAAAAAAGGTTGCTAAAGAACTTGGAAAAGGGAAAAAAGTTCTTGCGGTTATCCCTAGTAACGGGGAAAGATATCTTTCTACACCGCTTTATCAATTTGAAGAAAACGAATAAACAAGCTGGGAGCACCTCCGTAGGTTAATGCGGAGGTGCTTTTATATTGTTGACACTGCTCTTTACAGCATGAAGAATTTCCTCATTTAAGGTAGAATAGAGGTAGATACTGTCAGTCCGTGAGAAAGAAGGAATACTTATGTCTTTTATATTAAATACCAAAGTAAAGCGATATAACTTGAGCGAGCAAACAGTAGTAATGGGGATTTTGAATGTAACGCCTGATTCTTTTTCCGATGGGGGAAAGTACAATGAAGTTTCCGCTGCTGTGAAACAAGCAGTTTTAATGGAAAAAGAGGGAGCGGATATCATCGATATTGGCGGGGAGTCGACCAGGCCTGGATATACCCCTGTATCTGTTCAGAACGAAATTGAACGAGTGATACCGATTATTCAAGCTGTAAAAGAAGCAGTTACCATTCCGATTTCTATCGATACGTACAAAGCAGAGACCGCAAAACAAGCTTTGAAAGCGGGGGCTTCGATACTAAATGATATTTGGGGGGCCAAAAGGGATCCCGAAATGGCGAAGGTCGCCGCTGCTTACGATGTACCGATTATTCTCATGCATAATCGTGAAACAAGGGATTACAGCGATTTAATCGAGGATATGAAAAAGGACTTGCAGGAAAGCATTACTGTTGCCTTGGAAGCGGGAGTGAAAAAAGAAAATATAATTCTCGATCCGGGTATCGGATTTGCCAAAACGCCGGATGACAATTTAGTGGTTTTGCGTCACCTCGACCAATTCAAAGAGTTAGGATTTCCATTGCTGTTGGGGACATCTCGTAAATCAATGATTGGTAAAGTACTGGATGTCCCTGCGTCGGAAAGGGATGCAGGAACGGGAGCCACTGTTTGCTACGGCGTTAGTAAAGGGGCTGCAAATATTGTCCGAGTTCATAATGTCAAAATGATAAAAGATATGACGAAAATGATGGATGCTATGATGGGGAAAGGAGACAATGGGAATGGATAAGATATTTTTGAATAAGATGGAGTTTTATGGCTATCACGGCCTTTTTCCGGAGGAAAGAAAATTAGGGCAACGTTTTTACGTCGATTTAACACTGGAAATCGATTTAAAGGCAGCCGGCCAAACAGATAATATGGAAGAGTCCATTGATTACGGGCAGATTTATCAAGTGACCAAAGCAGTTGTCGAAGGAGAAGCAAAACAACTGATAGAAAGTGTCGGCGAAAAAATTGCTGAAGCGCTGCTTAGAAAATTCCCCCGATTACAAGCCTGCAAGGTGAAAGTCATAAAACCCGACCCGCCTATTCCGGGTCATTATGATTCGGTAGCAATCGAAATTTACCGGGAGCGCTCGTGATGAATACGGCGTATGTGGGTTTGGGTTCCAACATCCCGCCAAGGGAAAACTATTTGACTGAAGCCATTCAAGCATTAGAAGAACATGAGCGGATTTTGGTGACGAATAAGTCGTTCATTTATGAGACTTTACCAGTAGGCTACAAAAATCAGGATAATTTTTTGAATATGGTGGTGGAGATCGATACAAACATTTCTGCCATTGAATTATTGGAGTATTGCCAGTTTATCGAAGCGGACAAGGGAAGAAAAAGGGAAGTGCGATGGGGACCACGCACATTAGACCTTGACATTTTGCTTTTTAATCAAGAAAATATTAAAACAGACCAATTATCTGTACCTCATCCAAGAATGCACGAACGAGCTTTTGTACTTATACCTTTGCAGGATGTAAATCCCGACGCAATTATTCCTACGCAAAACAAAAGTGTTTCAGCGATTCTTGATGGGCTGCCGACAACAGAGAAAAAGGGAGTTACGCGATGGCTGGGAAAGAATGGGGAAGAAGGGTAAAGGCTTATCGAAAATTGAAAGGATATACACAGGTTCAGTTTGCCCGAGAGCTTGGTATTTCAGTATCCGTTATAGGGGAAGTAGAGCGGGGAACCCGCAGACTGAATGATGAATTACTTCACCAAATCACGAATGTGCTGGGTGTCTCGGCTGAGGAGCTGGCACCTGAACGGGATAAACATAAGTACCAAAATCCAAAAGAAGATATCCATGTTTAACAGGGTGAGTCGCTAAAAAAAGCAACTAATGGGGAAGACCACGCCGACTGGGGGACTTTCCAGCCATTAAAACAAACAGCAGACAATGCTGTAATGTTACTGCTGGGACTGACTCCACGCGCGTAATCCAGCAGGAAAAATAAAAATTTCGTAAAAGTGTTCCAACGTTGACACTTTGCAGCACCTTTTCTATACTGAAAATAAAGTAAAAATGCTGCCAGTGCTTTGCTGGCAGTTTTTTCATTATCGTTAAAATACAAAAGAATGTTGGCTTCTACTGTATGGCAGTAAGACAGCCGGGTTATGAATGAGAAATAGAGGATAAAAAATAAATGGAGTGAGACCAATGACAGAAGAGTTGAATGACCAGCTGCAGGTACGCAGGGAAAAATTGCAGCATTTACAAGAACAGGGACTGGATCCATTTGGTACTAAGTTTGAACGGACCCACCTTGCTGAGGAAATTAAACAAGCGTATGATGGCTTTTCCAAAGAAGAACTGGAGGAGAAAGAAGCAGAAGCCACCATCGCCGGGCGGATTATGACAAAGCGAGGGAAAGGAAAAGCTGGTTTTACTCACATTCAGGATCTCAGCGGCCAGATCCAGCTGTACATCAGGAAAGATAAAGTTGGCGAGGAAGCATATGAGTTATTCACGACTGCTGATATCGGCGATATTATCGGCGTAACAGGTACTGTTTTTAAAACCAAAGTGGGAGAGTTATCTGTTAAAGCAAGTGAGTTCCAAATGTTGACCAAGTCTCTGCGTCCTCTTCCAGATAAATTTCATGGGTTAAAAGATGTGGAACAACGTTATCGTCAACGTTACTTAGACCTTATTACCAATCCGGAAAGCAAGGAAACCTTCCTTACTCGTAGTAAAATCATTCAATCTATGCGCAGATACCTGGACAGTAATGGCTTTTTAGAGGTAGAAACACCAATGATGCATGGCATAGCCGGCGGAGCTTCCGCACGTCCGTTTATCACGCACCATAACGCTTTGGATATTCCCTTATATATGAGAATCGCAATAGAGCTGCATCTGAAACGGCTAATTGTCGGCGGCATGGAAAAAGTATATGAAATCGGAAGAGTGTTCCGAAATGAGGGTGTTTCAACCAGACATAATCCAGAGTTTACGATGCTGGAGTTATACGAGGCATATGCTGATTTCCATGATGTGATGTCGTTGGTTGAAAACATGGTAGCGCATATAGCAAAAGAAGTATTAGGATCTACAACCGTAAAATATGGAGATAATGACGTGAATCTGGAGCCTGAGTGGACAAGACTCCATATGGTGGATGCTGTTAAGGAATATACAGGAGTGGACTTCTGGAAGAAAATGAGCGATGAAGAAGCTAGGTCGCTAGCAAAAGAGCATGGGATCGATATTAAGGACACCATGACTTTTGGACACATTGTCAACGAGTTCTTCGAGCAAAGGGTGGAAGAGAAGTTAATCCAACCTACCTTTGTCTATGGTCACCCGGTAGAAATCTCTCCGCTTGCAAAGAAAAACCCTGAGGACGACCGTTTCACCGATCGATTTGAGTTATTTATTGTAGGTCGGGAACACGCAAATGCTTTTTCTGAGCTCAATGATCCAATAGATCAAAGAGAACGATTTGAAGCTCAAGTAAAGGAAAAAGAACAAGGTAATGATGAAGCGCACGAAATGGACGAGGATTTCTTAGAAGCACTGGAATATGGCATGCCTCCAACAGGTGGATTGGGAATCGGCATCGATCGGCTGGTTATGCTGCTTACAAACGCGCCATCTATCCGTGACGTTCTCTTGTTCCCTCAAATGAGAAATAGAGAGTAGTTCCAAAAGGCAGGTTGTCTGTGGCAGCCTGCCTTTTCTATACTTGTTTATCCATTGAGGTGTTTCCATTAAATTCCTTGTATTCTCCCCTTGATTAACGCGAACAATCATGGTAAATTATTAAACGTTGCGTTATTCGCTAACTTGTTTACCCAAAAGACAAAAAGATAGTTGTTGACTTTTTTCGTGAGAGTTGTTAAACTATATAAGTTGCCGTTTTGATTGAACAGCAACGAAGTCAACCGGGCATTATAAAAAGACCTTGACTTGCGAGAGTTAAAGTGATATAATGTTTAAGCTGCATATGACGCAGATATAATTTGATCTTTGAAAACTGAACAAAACAACCAGTATGTCAAGCAAGATATACAAGCTAGTTTTTTGAACGAGCAAGCAAGCTCAACTTTTATGGAGAGTTTGATCTTGGCTCAGGACGAACGCTGGCGGCGTGCCTAATACATGCAAGTCGAGCGCGGGAAGCAGGCGGATCCCTTCGGGGTGAAGCCTGTGGAACGAGCGGCGGACGGGTGAGTAACACGTGGGCAACCTGCCTGTAAGATCGGGATAACTCCGGGAAACCGGGGCTAATACCGGGTAATACCTTCCTCCGCATGGAGGAAGGTTGAAAGGCGGCCTTTTGGCTGTCACTTACAGATGGGCCCG
>NZ_FNHF01000007.1 GCF_900103695.1 Sediminibacillus halophilus | reverse complement strand
AAGCATGCTGAATGTCGCAAGCGTAGAAACTTTTTCCTTGAAACTCAACAAGCTATCTTAAAAACGGTTGTCAGGAAATAGGTTCTTCTTTTCATAAAAAGACAGTAGGGGTTCCGTCTATTCTTCTTCTCTTAGACTTTCTGCTTGTTCTCCCAGCTATGTCTTTTGATAAGACGGTTCATGGAGTACCAAGTGAATCCAAAAAATGTCTAGTACCTCGTTTATAAGCAGGGAGCTGTTCCTAGCGAAGGAAAAACCCGAAGACTCCTGCGGGAGGAAAGGCCTCGGTGAGATCCCGCAGGGCGTTAGCTCGAGGAAGCTCACCAGCCGCCCGCGGAAAGCGCAGGGTATTTCCGCAGCGTTGGAGTACACCACTCCTATAAAAGGGTCCAAGTACTACAAGGGAAGTTACTGCGTCGTTTATATTTTTTATGCAAGAATAAAAATCTTTTTTAAACAGCCTTGAAAAGAAAGTTTTTTACAGACATGTTTCTCCCGCCTGTCCATATAATGTATCGAGGTGAGTCGTTTGGCAGATTTGCTTTCTTTATCCGCCGTGTTTTTAATGCTGTTTTTTCTTGGTTTTCAAGTTTTGCGGACAGGCTTGTACCATGTTGCCTTCCAAAAAGTTGAATCCTTGCTTGCAGGCATGACGAAAAATCATTATGTAGGAATTTTGACAGGTCTGCTTGCAACTGCCGTTTTACAGAGCAGTTCTTTGATCATGGTGCTGACGATCAGCTTTGTAAGCGTAGGGTTGATGACTTTTAAGCAATCCCTTGGTATCATCCTCGGTGCAAACATCGGAACGACAGCAACAGGAGAATTGCTGGCTTTCAGTCATTATATTCCCGAGTGGACTTTTGTTGTCATTGGTGCAATCCTGCTGTTCTCCAATATAAAAGTACTTTTTGGGGCGGGTACCATCCTGTTTGGCATCGGTTCCATCTTTATCGCTCTGGATGGATTCGAATCATTGGCCCCTTTGATTGTTGAACTTCCGATACTGGAAGACGCCATCATGTTTACTCACTTGAATCCTGAAGCCGGTGTAATTATCGGCATGGTGTTCAGTGGTGCAATTCAATCTTCAAGTGCAACCACTGGTATTACGATGAGCTTTTTAAACGAGGGACTAATAAGCATGGCTGCCTCCATTGCTATCGTTCTCGGAGCCAATATCGGTACTTGCCTGACCGCGGTACTGGCTGCTCTGGGAACAGGAAAACAGGCTGTTTTAACTGCGATGGCGCACGTCTGGTTCAATTTGTTCAGCGTTCTGCTATTTCTTCCATTCCTTACCGGACTTACTGGATTCGCAGAGACATTGTCGAGTTATCCAATTAAACAACTAGCTCATATTGCAGTCTTATTCAACGTCGCTTCCGTGCTTTTATTTCTTCCATTTATCGGTCCATTCGAAAAGTTCATCATCCGGTTTCACGATAAATAGTAAGTGAAAAACACACTGCATGACAGCTTCCTTTACAAAGGAACCATTATCGCAGTGTGTTCTTTCCGTAAAGCTATGAAATTTGCTGAATTAAAACGAAGCTAGTGCTATTTCCGTCTCAGCCATCGACGTGCTAAAACAGCAGACCATCTAGATTAATAATCAGAGTCAGCATTTCCACCGGAAATAATTTGCACACCAGCACTCGCACCGATACGAGTTGCTCCTGCTTCAATCATCGCATCAGTTGTTTCCCGATCCCTAACTCCTCCTGAAGCTTTTACACCCATCTCTTTTCCCACGGTTTTTCTCATCAAAGCGATATCCTCAACCGTTGCACCGCCCCCAGAGAAACCTGTAGACGTTTTTACGAAGTCAGCGCCAGCCTTCTTAGCCAACTGGCAAGCTGTAACCTTTTCCGCTTCATCAAGAAGAGACGTTTCAATGATCACTTTCGTGAGGGCCTTACTACCAGCTGCATTGACAACAGCAGCAATATCTTTTTCTACTACAGCTGTTTCGCCGGACTTCAATGCACCGACATTGATGACCATATCCACTTCTGTTGCGCCATTTTTGATAGCTTGCTCCGTTTCAAACACCTTTGTTTCTGTCGTAGTTGCTCCCAAAGGAAAGCCGATTACGGTGCAGACTTTTACATCAGTGTCCTTTAACTGTTGATAACAGTGCGAGACCCAATACGGGTTAACACAAACAGAAGCAAAATGGTTTTCTTTCGCTTCCTGAATGATTTGGTCAATCTTTTCTTTTTTTGTATCAGGCTTCAGTTGCGTATGGTCAATCATGCTTGCTAAATTTTTATCCAATTGTTTCCACCCTTTCTCGTTGTACGAACCTCTTTGTCAATCATAGCATTTTCGTTTCAAAAAAACCAAGTTTTGTTCAGCAATCTCCTCAAAAAAAGAAGCCCTGCCCACCAAAAGTAAAAAACCCGGCAGAACCGGGTTTACTTAAGAGATTTCTGCTTTTTGATTGATCTTCGGTTCATCCATCACACGGACAAACTGTCCTTCATTATATGGATATCCCGCTTTAGTGATTTTCACGCGGACAATCTTGCCAATCATGTCCTCGGAGGCTTCAAATTTCACCTTCAAGTAATTATCGGTATAACCGACAAATATATTGTCGCCTGCCTCTTCATCAAAACGCTCTTCTGGTATCACTTCCAGTACTTCGCCTTCATACTGGGAAGCATATTCTTTGGCCTGTTGGTCTGACAGCTCGATCAGGCGGCGGACACGTTCATTCTTCACACCATCTTCAACTTGATCAGTCATACGCGCTGCAGGTGTCCCGGTTCGTCTCGAAAACGGGAATACATGAAGCTCTGAATAGCCGATTTCACGGATAAAGTCATATGTTTCCTGAAACTCTTCCTCTGTTTCTCCAGGAAAACCAACAATTACATCAGACGTAATCGCCAAACCAGGCAGCGCACGCTTGATTTTTTCAATTTTCCCACGGTAAAAGTCGGCAGAATATTTTCTTCTCATCCGTTCTAATACGGTATCGGAACCTGACTGCAGCGGAATATGAAGGTGACGGACGATTTTATCCGACTGATCGAGCACTTCGATTACCTCGTCGGTAATTTGGCTCGCCTCAATGGAAGAGATCCGGATTCGTTTTAAACCGTCCACTTTTGTTTCCAGGTCTCGTAACAATTGGGCGAAGTTATAATCCTTCATATCCTCCCCATATCCTGCTGTATGAATTCCTGTCAGAACAATTTCTTTGTAACCTGCATCTACGAGCTGCCGTGCTTGTTTTAGAACATTTTCAGGTTCTCTGGAACGCAGTAGCCCACGTGACCAGGGGATGATACAAAACGTGCAGAAGTTGTTGCAACCTTCCTGGATTTTCAGCGATGCACGTGTCCGATCCGTAAATACAGGTACGTCCATCTCTTCGAAAACACGGTTTTTCATGATGTTAGAAACCCCGTTTATTGGCTGCCGTTCCTGCTTATGCTGCTCAATATATTCAATCATCTTTTCCCTGTGCTGGGTTCCGACAACGACGTCTACACCGGGAATTTCCATGATTTCGCCTGGTGAAGTTTGAGCATAACACCCAGTAACACAAACTACCGCTTCCGGATTTTTTCGGATAGCACGACGAATCACTTGCCGGCTTTTTTTATCGCCTGTATTGGTTACGGTACATGTATTGATTACGTAAACATCCGACTGATGATCAAAATCTACCCGTTCATATCCTTCCTCTTTGAACTTTCTCCAAATTCCTTCTGTCTCGTAATGGTTCACTTTACAACCTAATGTATGAAAAGCCACTGTTGGCATTTTCAACACCTCAATTCTTCAAAATGATACGAAATACTCGCTAACAAATACAACGGTGCGGTCTCTGTTCTAAGTATGCGTGGTCCAAGACGCACTGGCTCAAAACCATGTGCTTTCAAGGCTTCGGCTTCTTCTATTGTATACCCGCCTTCCGGGCCAATACAAGCGATGATCTTTTGGCCTGGTTCCAAGCCGGACAAGATGGAGCTTAAGCCGTGAAAATCCTTGGTTTTTGCCTCATCCTCATAGGCGAAAATTTTCACCGGATAATCCTCGCTCTTTCTCAAAAGCGCATCGAAGTCAAGGAAAGGCTCCACTTCCGGAACTACTGTGCGATGCGATTGCTCGCTAGCCTCTTTGACTATTTTCTGATAACGGGACAGCTTTTTTTCTGCCTTTTTCTTATCCCATTTTACAATCGAACGTCCTGCTTGAAAAGGAATGAAACTGGCCGCTCCTAGCTCTGTTCCTTTTTGCAGGACAAGTTCCAGCTTATCGCTTTTGGGAAGCCCGTGAGCGATAGTCACTTCTACTGGAAGTTCTTTTGACTCATCCAGCCATTCGTTAATAGTAGCTGCAATATACTGATCCGTGATATTGCTTATCGTACATATCGCTGCCCTGCCTTCTGGTGCATTGCAAATAATTGAGTCACCAGTCTGCATACGCATTACCCGATCGATGTGATGCCTGTCATCCCCAGTTATTCGGACCATACTTTCCTGCCAGCCCTCTTCGGGTACAAAATATCGCTGCAATTAAAACACCTGCTCTGCTTCCGGTTTTTTTGCTATAAAGGAGATCCAGTCCTCCATTTGATTGACTTCCAATATTTCAAAACCGTTCTTTTCCAATTCCTCGCGTACCTCTTGTTTTTTAGCCTGGATAATACCGGAAGTAATAAATGTTCCTCCTGGCTTCAAGCAAGCATACGCTTCATCGATGAAACGGACGATAATCTCGGCCAGAATATTAGAAACAATCAAATCAGCTTGTTCATTAACATTATCAAGCAAGTTATTTTGCCTTGATTCAATCTTGCTCTCCACATGATTGAGCTTAGCATTTATCACGGTGCTTTTCACGGCGATATCATCCAAGTCGAATGCCTTAACCTGATCTGCTCCCAGCAGCACGGAAGCGATGCTTAATACTCCAGATCCGGAACCAACATCGAGTATTCTGTCCCCTTCCGAAACGAATCTTTCCAGTGCTTGTATACTCAAAACGGTCGTGGGGTGCGTACCCGTACCGAAAGCCATTCCCGGATCAAGCTCAATGATGATTTCGTCACTCGAAACAGGTTTATACTCCTCCCATGTCGGTATGATCGTCACCTTTTCTGATATTTTTACAGGCTTATAATATTTTTTCCATGCTGTCGCCCACTCTTCCTCATGCACTTCGCTAAGCGTTATCTTATTCGTGCCTAGGTCAATATTATAAAGAAGCAGATTGTTGACCGCCTGTTTGATTTCTTCTACTGTTTCCCCGAGAAAACTGTTAACAGGCAAGTAAGCTTTCACGTAAACGCCTTCTTCTGGATAATCATCGGGGTTCAGCTCATAAATTTCTCCATAAAACGTGTCTCTTTCTTTTATCAAATCCCTTGGATCTTCGATAACAACTCCACTGGCACCTGCTTCGTGTAGTATGTTGGAAATCGGTTCTATTGCTTCATTTGTGGTATGGATTGTGATTTCTGACCATTTCACTGGAATCACCCGCTTTTTCCGGAATAACAGCTGCCAACCAGCTGTCATTCCGATTATTGATAGATACTTTATGTAAAGTCAGGGTTGAACTTGTTAAAAAGCAGGCAGGAAGTTACAAAACATGTACCTTCCCGCCGGTTTATCTTACTTATGATCATTCCCCTTTGAATGCGCGTTTGACCCGCTGAAAGAATGTTCCATGCTGTTCTTCCGTCGGCTGATTGCCACTGATATCATTAAATTCGCGCAAAATTTCCTCTTGCCGTTCTGTAAGGTTGGTAGGAGTCACGACGCGGATGTTGACATGCTGGTCCCCATGACCGTAACCTCGCACATTCGGAGCCCCTTTCCCTTTCAAACGGAACGTCTTGCCTGTTTGTGTTCCAGCTGGAATTTTAAGCTTTACTTTACCATGGACTGTCGGAACTTCAATTTCATCTCCCAAAGCAGCCTGGGCAAAAGTTATGGGCATCTCACAGAACACATGGTCGCCTTCACGCTGGTAAAATTCGTGGGGTTTGATTTGAACCACGACATATAAGTCTCCTGGAGGACCTCCATTGACTCCGGCTTCGCCTTGTCCGGAAACACGGATTTGTTGTCCTTCGTCTATTCCTGCCGGGATGTTGATATGAATTTTTTTACGTTTTTTCACTTTACCTGTTCCACCGCAGGTGTTGCACTTATCGGGGATGATTTTCCCTGTACCTTGGCAATAATGGCAGACACGCTTATTGACGACACGGCCGAATGGTGTATTTTGTTCCATATTCAGTTGACCTGACCCATTACAATGGGAACAAGTTTTCGGTTCAGTTCCAGGCTTGGCGCCGGAACCGTGACAAGTGTCGCAAGTTTCCTCGCGTGGGATTTGAATGTCTGTTTCTTTGCCGAAAATGGCTTCTTCAAAATCCAGTGTCATGGTATATTGTAAGTCAGCGCCCTGCCGCGGTGCATTAGGGTCCCGCCTTCTTCCACCGCCGCCAAAGAACATATCAAATATATCGCCGAAACCGCCAAAGTCTTCGGCACCGCCAAAACCACCGCCAAAGCCTTGGCTCTGTGGTCCGGCATGACCAAACTGGTCATATTGAGTTCTTTTTTGTTCATCGCCCAGTACTTCATAGGCTTCTTTCGCTTCTTTAAATTTATCGGCAGCATCTGCTTCCTTATTTACATCCGGATGGTATTTACGTGCCAATTTCCGGTATGCTTTTTTTATTTCATCCTTGGAAGCATCTTTGGAGACGCCTAGGATTTCATAATAATCTCGTTTACTCACTTGAAGATCACTCTCCCGAATCTCTATAACATAAAGTTTATCATAACATTACTTTCCTTAACTGAGCAAATTCCTTCTTGTGTAGATAAGTTGGGGCACATAACAAATAGAAGCTTGATGAATTGGTGTTATAATACGGATTAAGTGTAAAAAGCCAAAGCCAAGGAAATCCTGACTTTGACTTTTTGACACGGACTTATTTCAACGCCTATTTTTTCTCTTCATCGTCGTCTACTTCTTCATAATCGGCGTCCACTACATCATCGCCTTCCTGGCCGCTTTCACCTTGCTGGGCCTGGGCATCTGCCTGTGCTTGTTCATATAGTTTAACCGATAGGGCTTGCACCTGCTCTTGAAGGGCATCTTTTTTCGTTCTGATTTGTTCTAGGTCGCCTTCTTCAAGCGCTTTTTGCAATTCTTCTTTAGCAGACTCCGCTTTTTGTTTTTCATCTTCAGAAACCTTGTCGCCTAGGTCCTTGATGGTTTTATCTGTCGTGAAGACCAACTGATCTGCTTCGTTGCGAAGTTCCACTTCTTCTCGGCGTTTCTTATCTTCTTCGGCGTTTGCTTCAGCATCTTTTACCATTTGTTCCACTTCTTCTTCAGATAGTCCGGAAGATGACTTGATGGTAATCGATTGTTCTTTGTTCGTACCCAAATCTTTTGCCCGGACATTTACGATACCATTTGCATCAATATCGAAAGACACTTCGATTTGTGGTACACCACGTGGTGCTGGTGGGATATCGGTCAACTGGAAACGTCCCATTGTTTTGTTATCTGCAGCCATTTCCCGCTCACCTTGCAGCACATGGATGTCTACTGCTGTTTGATTATCTGCTGCAGTTGAGAATACTTGTGAATGGCTGGTAGGTATGGTCGTATTCCGTTCAATCAATTTAGTCGTTACACCGCCCATTGTTTCAATACCCAATGATAGCGGGGTAACATCCAGCAATACTACATCCTTGACATCACCTTGCAGCACTCCACCTTGAATAGCAGCACCAAGCGCTACAACTTCGTCAGGATTTACCCCTTTAGATGGTTCGTTGCCGATTTCCTTTTTGATCGCCTCTTGCACAGCAGGGATTCTGGTGGATCCACCGACAAGAAGAACTTTATCGATCTCTCCTGCACTCATACCAGCATCTTTCAATGCTTGACGAGTAGGTCCCATAGTCCGTTCTACAAGATTGGAAGACAGCTCATCGAATTTAGCACGAGTAAGATTCATTTCCAAATGAAGCGGGCCGGCATCCCCAGCAGTAATAAATGGTAGGGAAATTTGGGTTTGGGCAACACCGGATAAATCTTTTTTCGCTTTTTCGGCAGCATCTTTAAGCCGTTGCAATGCCATATTGTCCTGAGAAAGGTCGATGCCATTTTCTTTTTTAAACTCAGCAACCATATGATCAATGATGACTTGGTCAAAGTCATCGCCGCCCAGACGGTTGTCACCGGCAGTGGCCACAACTTCAAAGGTGCCTTCGCCGATATCCAGAATAGATACGTCGAATGTACCGCCGCCCAAGTCATAGACAAGGATAGTCTGATCTTGATCATCTTTATCAATACCATATGCCAAAGCAGCAGCTGTTGGTTCGTTGATGATACGCTCTACTTCAAGACCTGCAATTTTACCTGCGTCTTTTGTTGCTTGGCGCTCGGCATCATTGAAATAAGCAGGTACGGTAATGACGGCTTTGTCAACAGATTCTCCCAAATAATCCTCTGCATATGATTTAATGTACTGCAGAATGATAGCAGAGATTTCCTGTGGAGTGTATTCTTTTCCTTCGATCTCCACCTTATAGTCTGTGCCCATATGGCGTTTGATTGATTGAATCGTGTTTTTATTGGTGATCGCCTGACGCTTGGCAACTTCGCCAACTTGTCTTTCTCCATTTTTAAAAGCAACAACGGAAGGGGTGGTACGGTTTCCTTCAGGGTTCGGAATTACCTTTGATTCTCCACCTTCCATCACAGCTACACAAGAGTTTGTTGTTCCTAAGTCAATTCCAATTATTTTTCCCATGTCTAACTTCCTCCTTTACAGCATATGTAGTTTATTGATTGACCTTTACCATAGCCGGCCTAATGACACGGTCTTTCAGTAAATAGCCTTTTTGCAATTCTTGCACAACTACATTGGATTCATATTGGTCATCTTCCACCTGCATAACTGCCTGATGGATGTTTGGATCAAACGTTTCACCTTCTGTTTTGATCTCTTCGACGCCTTCTTTTTCTAAAGCATCTCTCAATTGGCGATAAACCATTTTGATGCCGTCCACAAATCCTGCAGCCGATTCATCCTCGGGCACTGTATCCAGCGCTCTTTCAAAATTGTCGACGACAGGAAGCAGCTCAGATACAAGTGATTGTGATTTATACTTAAGATCTGCCTCTTTTTCTTTTTGCGTCCGTTTCCGGAAATTATCATACTCAGCTTGTAATCTTAACAATCGCTGATATACGTCCTCTTTTTCCTTCTTTATTGCTTCGATTTCCTGTGCAGCCTGCTGGTCCTTTTCCTCGTTGTTGGAGTCGGAATCTTCCTCTGTTTCTTCCACCAGTTCTTGCTCAGGATCTTCCACTACTTCCTGTTCTTGTTTTTCCTGATCTTTTTCTTCCACGATTGTCACCTCCTAAGCAACCTCTTCCACCATAACCATTGTAGAATATATCACGAAAATGGTGTGTGTTAAATAAATACGTTTGAAATTGTTGCAAAAAAATCATTCTGTCTGCACACAAAGAAGGGATGGGAAACACGGCTTCCCATCATATCAGCTATACCCGCAATTACTCCCTTTCATACAGCGAGCGGAAAGTATTGGTCAATCTTTTCGACAGCACGTTCAACAGACTGATCACCCTTGAATATTCCATTCTTGTCGGCCCAAGCAAGGCAAGTGTTCCCATTTGCTTGTCGCCTATCGAGTAAGTAGCGGTAATCAAACTGCAGTCCTGCATGGCGTCAAGCTTATTCTCCTGTCCAATGGATACTTTAATCCCGTCTTTTTCTGTTCGGAGAAGGCTCGCCACAAGTTCTTCCTGTTCCATCACGGAATACAGTGACCTGATTTTTTCCACGTCTTTAAACTCTGGCTGCATCAATATATTGGTTTTACCTCCTACATAGAGCTTGACTGGGTGTTCCTCAAACAAAGCTCCGTTAAGGTAATGGTAGGCCGTTTTATAATCGCGTGTATGTTCCCTCAGCAATGCCGCCACTTCTGCTTTCAGTTTTTCCTGCAGCTTGATAATCGGCACACCAGCCAATTTGTCATTCAGTATATTGACCAGTATTTCCAGGTCGGCCGCATTGATTTCGTGTGGTACATTAAAAGAACGATGTTCAACATGACCGGTATTGGTAACCAAAATAGCAACAGCTGTATTTGCCGTTAAGCTGATGATTTGCAGCTGTTTCAATTTTGTTTCAAAAACTTCCGGCCCTAATATGATAGATGTATAATTTGTCAAATCGGAAAGAATTCCGGCAGACTTTTGCACAACCCGCTCAAATTCCAGCATTTCTTCCTCAAAAGTATGTGTAATGATCTCCAGTTCAGAATTGGACAAAGAAAACGGGGAAAGGAGATGGTCCACATAGAACCTGTATCCTTTTTCCGACGGCACCCTACCTGAAGAAGAATGCGTTTTTTCAATAAAGCCCAACTCTTCCAAGTCAGCCATTTCATTTCGAATGGTTGCAGAACTAAAGGTTACTTCATCTTTCTTGGCAATAGCTCTGGAACCGATTGGTTGTGCGGTAGTGATGAATTCATCAATAATAACTTGTAATACGAGCAGCTGTCTATTTGATAACATCGATGATCACCCCTGTTAGCACTCTTATGTAGTGAGTGCTAAATCTATTATTAAATTATCAAATGGACCGTTCCTTGTCAATAAGTAAGCTCCAGTGAATCATCGTCCAAAAGAAACTCCTGAAACACTTCATTTCCGAACAACAGGCCCTCTGATGTAAGTTGTAAAAATCCAGATTTTTCCGTCAGCCAGCCTTTCTTTTTCAATTGCTCAATCGCATCACCATAGAGATGATTAATCTCCCGTCCGTACTTTTCTTGAAATTTTTGGATGGAAACTCCCTGACGCTTGCGCAGTCCAAGAAACATTTCTTCCTCCACTTGCTCCTTCAAGCCTATCGGTTCCGTATGAAGTACCGGTTTCCCGTCCTTCAATGCTTGCTCGACATATGCCGGCAAAGGTCTTAAATTGATGGTCCGTCTACCGGGTAAATAACCGTGTGCCCCTGCGCCCATTCCATAATAATGATCATTGTTCCAATACGTTAGGTTGTGCCTGCTTTCATAACCAGGTCTGGCAAAATTACTGATTTCATATTGGTTGAGCCCTTGTCCCTCCATTCGTTCGGTTAGCAGCTGGTACATTTCTGCTTCCACTTCTTCCTTCGGTTTATGAAGCTTTCCTTTTTTGTAACGTTGGTAGAAAATGGTTTTCGGTTCTATTTGCAGTGAATAAGCTGAATAATGAGGAAGCTTGAAGGACAATGCTTCGTGAAGTGTCCGTTCAAAATGGTCCAATGTTTGATTGGGCAAGCTGTAGATTAAGTCGATGCTAATATTTTCGAACCCGTGTTGTGTTAAGGCATCCACATTCTGATAAACATCCTTCACCCGATGTACCCTGCCAATGAACTCCAGCATCTCATCATCGAAGACCTGTACCCCCATTGATATTCGTTGTACCCCATAATGTTTCAAAAGCCTGATTTTTTCATCATCTAAATCTCCTGGATTGGCTTCAAAGGAATATTCCTCACAGGAGTTAATTTCGAAATGTCTGTCAATCATTTTGAGCAGCTTTTCCAATTGGCTGCTGTTCAATGCCGTAGGTGTTCCACCGCCAACAAAAATGGTTTTCATCGATTGTTTTGGTTCATCAATGTAAGTAGACATTTCCTTCCCCAAAGCATCGAGATACTCATCCACAAGTGTTTCGTTGTAGTAAAACTTCGTAAAATCGCAGTAATGGCAAATTTGCTGGCAAAAAGGTATATGAATATAAACGGATTTGACCATTTGTTGTCGCCCCTTCTCTGCTTATTGCAGTCAATCTTGTTGTTATCAGTGAAGGAGCTGTTCCAGGTAAGAACAGCTCCTTTTTTATTTACCTGTTATGAATGGATAATCAGAAGACTGGCGAGACAATCACGGAATACCAGTCTGCAACTTGAAGAAGCACGCTTTACTCCTCGTCCATTTTCAATACAGACATAAAGGCTTCCTGCGGTACTTCTACCGAACCGACCATTTTCATTCGCTTTTTGCCTTCTTTTTGCTTTTCCAACAGCTTACGCTTTCTGGAAATATCCCCACCGTAACATTTAGAAAGCACATTTTTCCGCATTGCTTTGATTGTAGAGCGAGCAACTACCTTGTTGCCGATAGTCGCCTGTACAGGAACTTCAAACTGCTGTCGCGGAATCAAATTTTTTAACTTTTCTACAATCTGTTTCCCTCGTTCATATGCAAAATCCCTATGGACAATGAACGATAGAGCATCAATCGTATCTCCATTTAGTAAGATATCCATCTTCACCAAATTGGATTGCTTGTATCCGATCAATTCATAATCAAAAGATGCATACCCTTTTGTCTGGGATTTCAACTGATCAAAAAAGTCGTAGACAATTTCAGAGAGCGGTATATCATAGACGACATTCACCCGCACTTCATCGAGATACTGCATGTCAATGAAATCGCCACGCTTTTTCTGGCAAAGCTCCATAACTGCGCCTACATAATCATTCGGCACCATGACCGTCGCTTTCACGTATGGTTCCCTTACTTCCTGAACACTTTGCGGATCCGGCATGACGGAAGGATTATCCACTTCTACCTCTTCACCGTCTGTCAAAGCAACTTGATAGATAACACTTGGAGCTGTCGTAATCAGTTCGATATTGAATTCACGCTCGATTCGTTCCTGGATGATTTCCATGTGGAGCATACCCAAGAATCCACAACGGAATCCGAAGCCGAGTGCCTGTGAGGTTTCTGCTTCATATTGCAGGGAAGAGTCGTTCAATTCCAAGCGTTCAAGCGCTTCACGTAAATCATTGTAATTATTCGCATCGACCGGATACATCCCGCAAAACACCATTGGGTTCAAGCGCTTGTATCCTGGCAGGGGTTCATCTGCAGGCCGTTCACTAAGTGTGATTGTATCACCAACCTGGCTGTCCCCTACGTTTTTAATCGAGGCTGTCAAATAACCTACATCGCCGACTGCCAGTTCTTTCTGTTGGTATGGTTTCGGATTGAATACCCCCAGTTCGTTCACTTCGAACTCTTTTCCATTCGCCATCATTTTAATCTTGTCGCCTACTTTTACTGAGCCTTCCTTCACACAGACATAGGCGACGACGCCACGGTAAGGATCATACAAGGAGTCGAAAATCAACGCCTTCAATGGTGCTTCTGCGTCACCCTGCGGAGCAGGAATCCTTTCGACGATTTGTTCCAATATCTCATCGATCCCGATACCAGATTTACCACTAGCTAAGATAGCGTCATCGGCCGGGATTCCGATTACATCTTCAATTTCCTTTTTGACTCGTTCTGGGTCGGCACTCGGTAAATCGATTTTATTGATGACCGGGATGATTTCCAGATCGTTGTCGAGCGCGAGATACACATTCGCCAGTGTCTGAGCTTCTATTCCTTGTGCAGCATCAACCACCAGGATTGCACCTTCGCATGCTGCCAGGCTTCGCGACACTTCATATGTAAAGTCTACGTGACCAGGTGTATCAATGAGATGAAATAAATAATCTTCTCCATTGTCGCGTTGGTATTTCAACTGTACCGCATTTAATTTTATGGTAATTCCGCGTTCCCGTTCCAAGTCCATGGCATCGAGAAATTGCTCTTTCATTTCACGGGAGGTAAGTGCTTTCGTTTTTTCTAAAATTCTGTCGGCAAGTGTTGATTTTCCATGATCGATATGAGCGATAATGGAAAAATTGCGTACTCTACTTTGATTTCTTGCATTAGCCAATGATGATCACTCCTATTTTTCGAGCAACGATAACTAGCATTGATTATAGCAGTAGGCAGCAATACATTCAACGAAAACAGTGGAGTTCTCTGCAAATAAATGACAGCAGTCTGTTTCCGGCAAGGGTTCCTGCCTTTCACATTCTGCTGTCTTTTCCTCCGACACTTACCCTGTTTATCCAATATCTTTATCAGAAAAACACCTGTACAAGCTGGTATATGATTGCAATCACTTGATTGTAGAACCAGCTCAGGAAGTTTCCGAGTGCAGCCGCCAGCTTTTGTGTAAAATGGGTCTCCTTAACCGGTTCATAATCTTTTCGGGCAGCTAGAACTGACTCCGCTTCCGGCTCTTTTACCGTTATCAAAGGTGTTTTTTTATCAATGGCAGGGATTTCTTCATCCTCGACTATTGTACCCTCCGGTCCTTTGGCAACCTGGTTGATTCCTGTCAGCATCCCACCAAAAAATAATAGAACCATTATCAGTAAACTGAACAATACCTTTGCCATTGGCCGACCTCCTAAGGATTTGCCTGAACTTTCTCTGCATCCCAATAATAGTCACTAAATACTTCTGCTAAAGCAGCCGCCGAACGATACAGTTCATCCATATTATTGTCAACGCCGCCAAATTCGATAGTCAGGGCATTTTCCGAGACGTCCTGGTTATAAACACCATTTCTGCCAGGACCGCCATACTTCTCGACACCCCTGCTAAGTCCCGGGTATTTCTCCTCCATTAAATGGTGGAGTTTGTTGGCAAGTTTTAAATTCTTTTCAAAATGTTCATTTTCACTTCCTAACACAAACATTATTTTGGCAAAATCTTTTCCGTCTATTTTTTTAGTGGTGACATCTCTCCCCATGGAATCCCGGTGAAGATCGAAAACAAATTGCAGGTCTTTATTATCGGCAAGCGCAGCCTCGACCACCGGCTTTGATGCCCGGTAGGAATCAGCGGTGTAATCCCAGCCTTTTTCCTGGAGCTCCCCTGTATTATCCGTATGGTCTACTTGCGTTCCGACCCCATGCTCCTCCAAGCGCTTTTTCAATTCATCGCTCACTTTAGTTATGTTGACTTCTGCATGGAACGCTTCATCCGGGTTGTCGACTCCTGGCAAATGCGGTAAGAATGACTCTCGGTTGTGGGTGTTATATATAAACACCACTTTCCTGTCACCTGTAGTCGGCTGACTGGACTCTTTTTCCCCCTCGCTTTCTTCTGTTTCTTTTTCCTCCTCCTCTGGAAGTGATGCCTCCCTTTCCTTCAAAACCACTTCAAGTGGAGCAGAAGATTCTGCGGTAAGATTGGTATAATTCGTCCCTTCACCAGCAATCAATATTTCCCGGTCAAACTGTTGAAATCCTGGCAATTCCTTTCCGAGCAAACTGCGAGGATCTTCCGGTTTCAAACTCGTAGTCAGCCTGAAAGCCAAATCGGAAGTATCGAGCGGTTGATAGTCATCCGGATAAGCACTTTCGAAAGCCTTGTTTTCCATGCCTACTAAGTAGAGAAACGAGGACCCTTTAATCTGCCTTGTCCATTCATTGATTGTACTGGAGGATAACCGATAGGCAGGCTGTATCGTCGTGAGGACCCCTATAAAAATAAACAATGCCGTTATGCTTAAAATAAGTACACTACCGTTTCTATACCAAGGCTTCGTTTTGTACACAAATTCGTGAATGGTCGTTCTTCGAGTCTTCTTTCTCATGTTTCCATCCTTCCTGTCTTTTCTATCATCTTTAGTAGAATCTATGAACTGACAGGAAGAAGTAGAACTAGAAATTGGAATTACGGATTAATCAGCGGGTATAGGAGCCGAAATTTTCGACATTGATATTTTCATGAAGTGCAGCATTGAGACCGGACGCAATAATGTGGGCCATATCAGCCATATAACCGTCAACCTCTTTTGGTGTCACCATCAAATTATGCCCCAAGGGAGTTAATACTTCTTTGATGAGCGAACGCTTTTCTTCCTCCGATAAACTACCGACCATACCTAATACGGCTTTTCTTTGTTCTTCTCCCGGCAAGTCCTCTTCTTTAAGCTCTCGTTTCCCGAAAGACATTCCAGCAGGTGTCAAGGCTTTTGAAGGCTTATCCTTTTCCTTGAACTCTCTGCCAAAATGCTTAAGGAGAAAATCGATAGTATCGCTGGTTATTGTTACCGCGTCGACCACGGTCGGAACCCCTATAGCAATCACCGGTATTCCAAGGGACGTCTCACTAATCTCTTTCCGTTTGTTCCCGACTCCCGATCCTGGATGGATACCCGAATCAGATATTTGAATGGTGGCATTGACCCGCTCTACTGACCTGGATGCAAGCGCATCAACCGCTATAACGAAGTCAGGTTCCACTTGGTTGATCAATCCAAAGATAATATCACTGGTTTCGATTCCGGTTACTCCCATTACTCCGGGAGTCATGGCAGAAACTGGTCGATAGCCCTCTTCCACATATTCTGGATGGAGGTTAAACAAATGGCTGGTAACCATGATTTTTTCGACGGTCATCGGCCCGAGAGCATCCGGGGTAATATTCCAATTTCCCAGTCCCACTACTAGACAAGTTGCTTCCTTTGGAATCTTACTTTGTTTAATCAGCTCTCCCATTTCTTTGGCTAATACCTTCGCAGTCTGCTCCTGGCTTTTGGTATCCTGCTTTTTAACGGCTTCCGAATGAATCGTTACATAGCTTCCCGCTTTTTTGTCGAGCGCTTCTGCCCCCGTTTCATCTATTTGCACATAGGTTACCGTGATGTCCCCTTCCTGTCTTTCCTTTGTTGTAACTCCCTTAATACTACTCTCATCCGTTTTTTCTTTTTCTACATACATGTCTTTTGCTTCTACTGCTAAATCAGTTCTTACTTGGTATTTCTTTTGTTCTTCCTTGTTCATGTTGCGACCTCCCTTTTTATTGTTTAGGGTTGCCGGTTTTACTGTTAATCATACAGAATATCGTTTATACTGAAAGATAGCTATTGAAAAGCAGCAAACGCTTTGGTAAAATGGCTTTTGTTCCAAATTAATATTTTAGGGATGTTTTCTATGGAGGTGAAACTAAATGGCTAATATTAAATCTGCAATTAAACGTGTCCGCACTAACAACGATCACCACTTGCGCAATCAATCCTTTAAAACGGATATGCGTACACAGATTAAGCGTGTAGAAAACTTTGTTAATAGCAATGATGTCGAAAATGCGCAAACGGCGCTTCGAAAAGCAACTCATAAAATTGACAAAGCTGTTCAAAAAGGTATCGTCCACAAAAACAAAGGCAACCGCCAAAAAGCTCGTCTTGCAAAAATAGTTAATGAACTTAGTGCCTAACGGCTTGATTTATGACCAACACGAACGATCCTGACGCAGGATCGTTTTTTATTTCCCTTAAATAAACGAAGCAGCCTGAACGAATGTTTTTATCATCCCGGTATTTTCATTTCAGAGAATCCAAAAAAGGGACTGCCAGAAGCTAATTGGCTTCCGGCAGTCCCTTTATATGCTACCTATCGGTGCTAAGTTTTTTGTTTTGCCGATGATGAATCAATTGATAAAGAAGGAGCTCAAAGGAAAGGGATTTGTCCATTTTGCCTTGTTTGATCTGCGTATCCGTCTCTGTAAACAGATGGATGATTTGCTGCAACTCATCAAGGGTAAAGCTTTTCTCTCGTTTTTGTGACATCTTCACCACATACGGATGTACCTTAAGCTGCTGGGCCATTTGTTTTTGTGAATACCCTTTTTTCTGCAACACCTTTACATGCATGACAGTTCTGAATTGGGAAGCAAGCAATGCAAGTAACGCGATTGCATCCTCGTTTGCTTTTTCCAAGTCCTTGTAAATATGAACAGCTTTACTTAAATCTTTTTCAATTACTGCATCTACCAGCTTCAATCCAGAGGTTGTGGCATTGTGCGCGATCAACTGCTCGGTGATTTCCTTTGTTATCCTTCCTTCTCCGCCTGTGTATAATGCAAGCTTATCGATTTCCTGCTTCAGCATAAGCAAGTTGGTTCCCATTTCCTGACCTATAATATCAAAAGCATCTTCGTCGATTTCCACTCCGGCACTCTTTGCCAAACTTTCAATCCATTTGGGCAAATCCCATTCCTTCACTGGCTGGCATTCAATAAAAGCACTTTGTTGTTTTAACGTTTTCGTTACTTTTTTTCGCTCATCAATTTTTTCATAGGGAGCAGTAATCAGAAGTATGGTATATTCAGCCGGAGTCGACAAGTATGTTTGAAGGGCATCAAGATTGTGCTCGACAGCAACCTTATCTGGTTTCGCTTTTAAAAAAACCGCATTGTTTGCCATAATCACTTTCCGCTCGCTAAAAAACGGGTATGTTTCCGCATCCTCTATCACTTCTTGAATGGACGTTTCCGTTAAATCATATGTAGTAACACCCGTTTCCCTCTCTTCTTCCGTCAGTGCATTCAACAGGAGTTGCTGACGGATATCCTGTATTAAATAGGACTCTGTTCCATATAATAAATATACTGGAGAAAAATGCTTGTTTTTTATCTCCTTTAAAACATCAAAATAATTCATCCTGTTCACTCCATCCTTGTAGGACAATCGTAAAACGAAAAAGACTTCCTTGCAAGCAGGTTTATGACAGGAAGGAGAAAACAGACCAAGCTGTCTCCTCCTTAAGAAAAAGCAATCTATATCAACGCAGGCATAACAGCCCCGGGAAACTGCTGTGCCTGCGACATTTTGCTCTTGGTTATAGATTGACCAGTTTGTCTTTTTATATGGGTGTTAAGTCTTGCTAACAAAGGTAAGTACATTTAAACAAGTTAAATTACAATCAAAAGTGGATTTTTTAGCGTGAATGTCTTATACTAAAGTTGTTATAGGAGGGGTTAATGTGAACGAATTCGAAAGAGATGTCCAATCCAAAAATAATGATGTCGTTGATTCTGGAAAAGGATTTATTTTCTCATTCCTTTTCTTTTTCATCATTTTCTTCATTGGTGTCTTTGCAAAAGTGATCGGATCCTGAATAAGTATGGTACGCAAGGAAAGAGACTGTTTGACGCAGTCTCTTTTTTTAATTGTTGGTTCCTGATCTGATTCATTAACATGGATTGCTTCCGGTTACATGATCATTCTATGGAAGAAAGGAATAAAATGTTCCACCTTGGCCGTAAAATGAGTACCATACCGCCCCATGTTGATCTGTCCGCATAACAGAAATTTCGGCTTTGTTCAGTTTTTCAAGCACTTCTCGGTGCGGATGGCCATATCGATTTGACCTTCCTACTGATATCCAGGCCGCTTTAGGCGTTACCTGCTGCAGGATTTCTGACGATGTGGACGTTTTACTTCCATGATGAGCTACTTTCAAAACGTCAATATCAAGCTTCGGGTAAGCGTTAATCACAGCCCTTTCCGTGTCTTTTCCAATATCTCCAGTGAACAACCAGCGTTTTCCTCCGATTTCCGAAAATAATACCATTGAATTGTCATTCGAATCCCCGCTCTCACCAGATGGGGACAGTATAATGAACACTTTTCCGCCGACTGTTATGGATTGTCCGGCATTCAGTTGAACAAGCCGTGTATTCACCTGTGGCAATACAGCCATCTGTTGTTGACTAAATTGATAATAAGGACTGGTGAATAGCTTTTTTACATCAAAATCGCGGAGCAAATAAGAAGCACTGCCATCATGATCCAAGTCACCGTGTGACAAAAACAGCCCATCGATGGTAGTAATGCCCCTGTAGTATAAGTATGGCTTGATTATTTGCTTATAGACTTTGTCTGTCGGTGCATGAAAATCAGCCGAGGCTGACCCGGCAGCATGGACCAGTATTACTCCTTTTCGGTGCGGAAGTTCAATGACAAAGCAATCTCCTTGGCCGACATCCAGCATGGTCACTTTTCCGCGAGGACTCAAAAATGGGGAGAGCGATAATGCTACAAGTAAAGAAACCAATCCCACACCATATAGAAGTGCTTTAAAACGTCTTTCGGCAGTAAATTTTGCCATAAACATAATCAGTAATAAAAAGTATGGTCCATACATGAGGGTGGGAAAATCACCGATAACCCAAGAAGAATCAAAATTTTGGTCAATTTTCTCCAAATAAAGCAGCATGGTATGATGAACGCTAAAAAACAATTTATCGATGAAATCAGCAAGAGGCATAATAAGCAGGACAGAAAATTGCAACACCAAGAGACAAGGAATCACAAATGCAGTGAAGTAAGGTACGACAATCAGATTTAATATTATTGACAGGGGTTGAAAAAAATAAAAGGTGTCCAATTGAATGGGGAGAATCGTAAGCTGGGCTATGAGACTTACAGAAAAGCTAATGTAAAACCAGGAGTACGGTTTGGTGAAAAAATTTTTGGATAGGAGTAAACCAAAGGTCACGAGATAGGAGAATTGAAAACCTGTTTGCATGATCAATTGTGGATTCCCGATCATTAACCCTATGAAAATGAGGCTGAGACAATCTGTCAGCGACAGATTTAAATTTAATTTTTTGCAAATTACCAAGAGGACGGCCAGCAAACTCGCACGCCAAACGGAAGGGGATTCTCCAGCCAAAACAGCATATATAGGCAGGACAGCAATTAAGCAAGATTGAATGTTCTCTACCGTCCACCATCCGGTTTTTACAGCAAGATAATAAATAACCGCCACCAGCAAGCCGACATGCAATCCCGAAATCGCTAACAAATGGTTTATTCCCCATTTTTGAAACCTAGCTAATTGCTCTTCCGGAAGTTGTGTATCATCACCCATCAGAAGCGCATTAAGCCAGGATGCGGAAAAAGGACTTAGATGGGAATTATTAATCTTCAGGATTGAGGAACGAATTTGATCGAAGAAATATAGGAAAGAAGAACCTTTACATTGGAGGCTGTCTTTAGAAGAGAGAATCAATTGATAGGAAATACCCTTGGATTTCAAGTAGTCTCGGAAGTTAAATTCTCCTGGATTGGAAGCCTGCTGGGGAAGTTCAAGTCGCCCTTTAACATGACAATCAGCTCCTCTTCGCAACTGTTCGGAAGTTACCGTACCAGTCTCTCCCTTTTCTTTGTTATTAAAATAGGTGATCAGCGTCTTGATTCCGTTTGTTCTGTCCTTTAAAATAAATTCAGTTTTTTCAGGGGTGCCTTGAATGGAACCGACGATTTTCCCTTGAATTATTTCGGGATCTGATGAGTAGGAAGGAGAAGGTTCATTAGTAAAAACAAACCATCCACTAAACAAGACAAGCGAGGAGAAAATAAACATCGTATGCTTGCCGCTCAATCTCTTTCGAAAATAAAGCAAGAAAATCCAAAGGAGAAAAAAGAATACGATGATCACGTTATGATGGAAAACGGAAAGGGAACTCGCCAGCATTGCCAGGGCGATTAGATGCCAATTCCCTTTCACCGCTTCTTCCGCCCCATTTCAATAACAGGATTATACACGAAATAACTGCTCTGCTTCCTGCTTAAAGGCAGTAAGTTCCTGCTCATCTTTTCCCGCTTCTTCCAGCTTGTCCAATAATTGATCCACATATTGCTTTTTCTCCTGTACCCGGATATCCACTGCAACCTCTTCCAGCTTCACTTTTTCCGTTTCTACTCCTGCATCTTGGAAAAGTTCTATCGCATAAGGGTGATTTTTGTAATCCTCCGCATAATAGACTTTGCGGATTCCGCTCTGGATAATCGATTTGCAGCATTGGAGACATGGAAAATGAGTCACATACAGTTCTGCTCCATCTGTGGCAACTCCAAACTTCGCACACTGCAAGAGTGCATTTATTTCCGCATGGACGGTTCTAACGCAATGACCGTCTATTACATAACAGCCTTCATCAATGCAATGGACACTACCAGATACACTTCCATTATAGCCCCCCGCAATAATCCGCTTGTCTCGAACAATGGTTGCACCAACCATCAACCTCTGGCAGGTACTGCGCAGTGCAAGTAGATGGCTTTGAGCCATAAAATATTGATTCCAAGATATTCTTTCCAAATTAATTACCACCTTAACCACAGTTTCATTTAGTTTAACCCCAGCATTTTTTCTCGTCAATACTCTATGGAACTTGAATAGAGGAAGCGATTTTTTCCAGAGTCTTCTTCCCGATGCCGGCTACTTCAAGCAGTTCCTCTATCTTCTGATAACCGCCATTTTCATCGCGATACTGTATAATAGCATCTGCTTTGGAAGGGCCGATTCCAGGCAGCTTTGTCAATTCTTCTGCATCGGCAGTATTCAAGGGGATCTTGCTATTCCCCTGTTCAGCTTCCACATCTGAATTCTCGTCTTGTGCGCCTTGAGCAGGAACCATAATCACCTGTTCGTCCTGCACTTTCTGAGCTAAATTTACCGCGTTCGAATCCGCTTTTTTAAGAAATCCTCCTGCCAATTCAATTGCATCTCTAACCCTTTTGCCAGCAGACAAAGGATAAACACCTGGATGTTTCACCTCTCCTTTGATATCTACATATACTTCCCCTTTCTCACTTTGATTTAACGGATCTCCGTTTTGTTCAGCTTGCATTCCAGAAGATCCGCGTATTTCTTCCGGTAAGGAGAGTGAATTTCCTTCTTCGGCTGTCAAGGGGTCACTAAGTAAGTAAATAGCAGCTAAAACGATCAACCCGATCATAATTAAAATGATTCGAACGTGTTTTTTCACTATTTCCATCTTATTTTTCCTCCTTCTTAACAAGGTCTCATAGGACGGCCTATTTGTTCATACAATAGATTGGTAAAACATGCAGGGAGTTGATGAAATGAAATGGGGAGTTATCGGGACGGGAAATATGGGGCAAATCCTTATTCATGCTTGGATGTCCTCAGGCGTTATTGAGCCGGATCAACTTTATATAACCAACCGAACCATCAGTAAAGCTCATGCTATACAGGTAAAATATCCAGGTATCCATGTCTTAGAGGACAAAATGGAACTTACAGCTGTAGCAGATATTCTTTTCATTTGTGCAAGGCCGACGGAAATTTATCCGCTAATTGGCGAAATTCATGACAAACTGACCAGCGAACAGTGCCTTGTATCGATTACTAGCCCCTATTCTGTTCAGCGACTGGAACATCTGGTACCTTGTCAGGTCGTCCGGATGATACCAAGTATCACGAACAGGGCTCTTTCTGGGACAACACTCTTCAGTTTCGGCGAATCGGTAACAAAAGTGATGAAAGGATACTTACTCCAAAGCAGCAAGCTGTTTTCTAATCCGCAGGACATTGAAGAAGATGTGACACGGATAGCCTCCGACATCGTTTCATGCGGTCCTGCCTTTTTCAGTTACTTGGCTCAGGAATTCATCGAAGCCGCCTGCCGTGATACCAACATCAGCAAGCAAGAGGCAACAAGTCTAATGGAAAACATGCTGATTGGGTACGGGAAATTACTGGAAGAAGGGCATTACAGCCTCCCGCTACTCGTTGAAAAGGTGTGCGTCAAAGGCGGAGTTACAGGAGAAGGGATCAAAGCGCTGGAAGGAGAAGCCGGCCGTTTATTTAGCGGCTTAATTAGCAGGACACACGCAAAATACCGCGAGGACATCGAAAAAATAAGTTATCAAATGCTAGAGGGTTAATAATAAATTCAACAGATTTTGCGAAAATCCTTTTTTTTAAATAAACCAAATAAAAAATTTTGAGTGAAATATTCTTGTTAAGCGATGTAATTGATAGAGACTACGCAGTAACTTCCTTTTAAGTCCTAGGGCCTTTTTTTTATAGTAGTGGTGTAATCCGGCGCTACGGAAATACCTTAAGCTTTCCGCGGGCGGCTGGTGAGCTTCCACGAGCTAACGCTCTGCGGGATCTCACCGAGGCCTTCCCTCCCGCAGGACAGGTGTTTTCGGTGGGACGAGTAATCGCAGTCCCAAGGAAGGCTGCGGCAGCGATGCATCGCACGAAGAAAATCGTATTGTATTTTCGAGGAGTCTATAGGTATTTCCTCCGCCGAGAACAGCTACCTGTTTATAAACGAGTGTACTAGCCATTTTTCTCTTGAATCACTTGTTACTGCGTGTGACTAGGATAATAAGCAGAGTCCAAGAGAAGGAGAAAAGATGGAACCCCAACTGTTTTTTTAGAAGAGAAGTACACGATTCCAAGCAAGCCTTTTTAAGATGTCTTGTTGGGATTCAATGGAAAAGGTTTCTACGCTTACGATAATCAGCACGCTTCTTAGCGCAGGTACCATACGCAGACTCCTGCGGGAAAAGCGCGAGCTGAAGATCCACTTGGAAAAGCGGTGTTTTTTACCAAGTTATCTGAAGCCGTGCCCGCGGAAAGCGAAGTATGCTGCCGAAGCGGTGGTTAACACGCTTATTTAAATAGCAATAGCAATTTACATAATAGTTACTGCGCAGTTTATATCTATTGCGCATAACAAAAGCTTGTAGAAAAACTTAACGTTCTTCTACAAGCCAAGAAGGTGGTTAAACCTCTTTCTTTTTTTCACACACAAAGAAAACCCGTTCTGCTTGCGATTCCTCAAGCGGTTCATCAGAAAAGTCCCCATAAACTCCCCGGATAACAAAACCGGCATCTTTCAGCAGCTCTCTATATTGATTAACCGGAAAAGTCCTTTGGTGATGCTGTTCATCAAACCGTTGATATCGCTGATCTGCTTCTTGAATGAAAAACGTTAAATCGTGGAAAACTTCCCCTTGTTTCTCCCCTGGCTGACAAAGCCAAACATACGATATATCATTATATATTTCAGCGAAAGTCTCTCCCTTCATATCATGCTCGATATGTTCAATCGAGTGGGTGTCGAAGAGAAACAATCCTTTGGGAGATAACATTCGGTTTACATTGGCAAACGCTTTGCGTAAAGATTGCTCGTCCGTAATATAATTAATCACATCGCAAAAACTGATGGCTGCATCAAATTGAGAAAAACCACTCAATTCGGTTAAATCTGCTTGATACCACTGTATTTGTTGGCCTGCTTCTTCGGCTGCACTCCTAGCGTAAGCAAGCATTTCTTCTGAATTGTCTATGCCTGTCATTCGGTAGCCGGCATTGGCCAGACGCCTGGTGATTTGACCGGTACCGCAGCCTAAGTCAGCAACTTTGCCGATGGATTTAGCATAGCGGCCAAACATTTTTTCGGCAAAAGCCGTCCACTCATCATATGGGGCATCTTCCATCAGCAAATCATAAACCATCGCAAGCTTCGCATATGACATTAATTAATTCCTGTTTCCACTAGTGGTGCGTCTCCCCATAAACGCTCCAAATTATAATAGCTTCTTTCTTCTTTATGGAAGATGTGACAGACTACATCTTCTAAATCGACCAAAATCCACCTTGCCTGCTCAAATCCTTCCAGCCGCTTCACGGTCAGTTCCTTTTCTTCTGCAGTTTCCTTTATTGCTCTGGCAATTGCCTGGACCTGCCGTTCATTACTCCCCTCACATATGAGAAAATAGTCGGCGATAAGCGAGACATCCTTCATGTCCAATAAGACAATATCTTCTCCCCTTTTATCCTCGCATGCTTTTGCCGCTAATTGTGCCAATTGTTTACTATCCATTAATTGCTTCCCTCCATTTATTATCCTCCAACATCTTCGTTAAATCATTATATGCATGAAAAGTATCCGGATAAATCCGTTGATTTTTGCTCACTAAATAACGAATGGTATTTTTGGATACCATCCAACAGGCATAGTCTAAATTTTCCTTGGCTGCCCTTCTAACATCATCGACCCCTGGAAAGGCACGTCCAGGTTCCATATAATCGGCCAAAAAGACCAGCTTTTCCAGATGATTCATGCCGGCTTTTCCGGTCGTATGCCAGCGAATCGGACTTAAGACATCGTTGTCCTGGATGCCGACCTCGCGCTCTACAAGTAAAGCACCAACCGGGCCATGCCACAATTCATGATGATATTCCAATAAATCCTTGGGAAGGGGCTCATGGATAATCCAGCTGCGCATTTCCTCTCGATCCCGGTATTTGGCGTAATCATGGAAAATCGCTGCAAGCTCTACCGTTTTTAAGTTTCCCCCATATTTGTCCGCCAATTCTAATGCGGTGTCCGTAACTCGGACAGTATGTTCGAACCGCGCTTTTGTCAGGTGCGGCTCTACGATAGCCAAGGCTTCACTCCGTTCCATATAAACGATACTCCTTTATCTTGTTAATCACTTTATCCGGCACCAAATACTTCACAGAATGGTTTGCTGAAGTTCTTTCCCGTATTAAAGTAGAAGAAACATCTATACCAGGTATTTCGATTTCCAAAACTGGGTAGTCGGTATCTAGTCGGTAGTCGGAACGTTTCACTCCTACAAAATGAACCATTCCGGTCAGCTCCTGGATTCGGTGCCACTTAGGCAAGTATTCCACCATATCTGCTCCTATGATGAAATAAAAATCGGTGTCAGGCTCACGATCCTGTAATAACCGTATGGTTTCAATCGTATAGGACTTCCCTTCCCGCTCTAATTCAATCGGTTCTACACGAAAATGAGGGTTATCCTCTGTAGCGGCCTCAACCATCTCCAAACGGATCGCCGCATTTGTTCCTGAATGCTGCTTATGCGGCGGCAAATTAGAGGGAATAAACCACACTTCATCAAGCTGTAACGCCTGGTATACTTCCTCAGCAATCAACAAGTGACCCAAATGAGGTGGGTCAAATGTGCCACCTAACAAACCAATTTTTTTCATAACAAACTCCTTTAGGGCAGTACAATTTGTTTGTTCTCTTCCGATTCTTTGTATAGTACGATGATGTTTCCTATTATTTGTACAATTTCTGCCTTGGTTCCTTCTGCAAGCTCCTCTGCAACATCCCCTTTATCTTCCATACAATTTTGCAGGATGCTGACTTTGATTAGTTCCCGTTTTTCCAAGGCTTCACCCACCTGGGTTATCATATTCTCATTGACCCCTGTCTTGCCAACTTGAAAAATAGGGTTTAAATGATGAGCTTGAGACCGTAAATAACGTTTCTGTTTGCCTGTTAACATTTCATTTCCCTCGCAATCTTTGTTCTAGTTGTTCCACCAATGATTCCATTTGTGGATGTGTTCCTGTCCAAATTTCAAATGCATATTGGGCTTGATAGAGCAGCATCGTATGCCCTTGGTGTGTCCTGGCACCTAAATCCCCGGCTTGTCTTAACAGCTTGGTAGTCAATGGCTTATAAACGATATCACTAACCACTGTATGTGGCTTTACCTTATTTAATGAGATGACCTGTTCATCGTATTCAGGAGACATCCCGACAGATGTAGTTTGTACAATCAAATCATAGTTATCGAGCGACGATTCCGCTTCAGAATAGGAAAGGATTTCTGTTTCGGTATGTAAATCCTGTAAATCAAGCAAGCCCTCTGCTTTGGACTTGGTTCTGTTGGCTATACCGATTCTTTGTATTCCGTGTTTGGCAAGTGCACGGTAAATCCCGCGAGCAGCTCCTCCTGCTCCCAGTATAAGTGCCTTTTTCTCTTGCCGAAGCACGTCAGGATAAGCCTCAGCCAGGGAACGCAGATAGCCGCTGCCATCGGTATTATACCCTTTCAGCCTCCCTTTATCGTTTACCACCGTATTAACTGCACCGATTCTATAAGCATCCGTGTCCACTTCATCTAAGTACGACATGACTGCTTGCTTATGCGGTACAGTCACATTGAACCCGGAGATACCCGCTCTTTTCAATTCATTTACGCGCTTCTCTAGTTGATTCGGCTCCGTCGCGAACAGTTGATAGGATCCCTGAATGCCAGTATTCTCCATGAATTTTTGATGTATGAACGGCGACAAGGAATGTTGAACCGGGTAGCCGATCAATCCTAGCTTATATCCCATTATTCTCCCCCTATATCAAGGAAGGTCGGATCGATATAGTTACGCCTTTCGGGCTGTATACTGTAACCGTAACATCCCCCTCCGGTATAGTGATCCAGCCTAACCCTGGAAACACAACATCCGTTTTCCCTTCTGTTAGTTTCATCGTATTCTTCTCAAACTCCGGGAGCAATTCCATTGACTCTTGGCCAGGAGGTGACAACAATTCACCGACATGGCGCTGGTAAAGATCGTCAGCGTTCTCCAGTTTGGTACGATGGATGTTCAATTGATTCGCAAAATAACAAACAAAAGACTTTCTTCCTCCCTTATTGAAGTCAAATCGGGCAAGACCCCCAAAATAAAGCGTCTGCTGTTCGTTCAATTGAAATACGCGCGGTTTTATCTCTTTTCCAGGCGTGATTGCTTTCACATCTTCATCAGATAAATAGTGAGCCATCTGTTTTCTATTTATGACTCCTGGTGTATCATACAACGAACTATCTTCATCCAGTGGAATATCAATAAAACCGAGAGTGGTCCCAGGAAAATAGGAAGTGGTTATTGCATCACTAATTCCACTGGTCCGGTTGATTAATTTGTTGATCAGCGTCGATTTCCCTACATTCGTGCTGCCGACAATATACACATCTTTTCCTTCCCGGTACGTTTCAATTGCGGATTCCAGTTCATCAAATCCGATCCCCTTTTCCGCAGAAACCAATAGAACATCCTTTACCGGAAGACCCTCTTCCTTTGCCGAATGGTGCAGCCATTGCTTCAGTTTATTTTTGTTTGTAGACTTTGGAAGTAAATCTACTTTATTTCCCGCAAGCAAGATGGGATTGCTTCCAGTCAGCCGCTGCAGGCTGTTAATGAAACTGCCATTGAAGTCAAAAATGTCGACCACCTGCACAATTAGCGCGTCGGTATTACGGATTTCACTGATCATCTTCAAAAAGTCATCATCAGTCAGTGAGACATCTTGCACTTCATTATAATGCTTTAAACGGAAGCAGCGTTTGCAAATAACAACTTCCTTCTCCAAAGCAGACTTCGGCGCATATCCCGGCTTCTTCTCTTCTTCCGTTTGAATAGACGCTCCACACCCTTGACAGATTATTTCTTCCATCTCACTCTTCCTCCCAAGTAATCATTCCTTTTCTTCTCATCCAACTCAAGATCCGTCTTTCAATTTTCCGATTGATTCTTGTCAATTTACCATCTGTTTGAACAATCGGTACAACCAGAATGGTATAAAATCCTGCACTGTTGCCGCCCAACACATCAGTCATAATCTGATCTCCGACAACAACGATTTCCTTCTTGTCCAATTCCATCTGTTTGGTAGCTTTTTTGAAGGCTTGACTCAACGGCTTTCGCGCGCCATAAACAAACGGAGTGTTTAATGGTTCTGAGAATAATTTTACTCTTTCTTCTTTATTATTTGAAATGATTGTAATTTTGATTTCGTGTTTTTCCATCAGCTGGAACCAGGCGATGATTTCCGGTGTAGCCATGGCCACATCCCAAGCCACCAACGTATTATCAAGATCTGTTATAATTCCTTTTATTCCACGAGCTTTCAGATCGTCTGGATGGATTTCAAATACGCTTCTCACATGTTCATTTGGCAAAAACCTTTTTAAGATCAACTGCTAGTCACCTCATTTTATGTATAACCGTTCTCTACACTCCTTACTCATGATATACATTTTATCTTCTGGATTCAAAAGAAATTTTTTAGCAGTTCACTTCTTTTCCATCTTGGCATATATGTTTGCTGTCGGCAAAAAATGAATCTTTCTTTCGACAAATTCCCGCACATTTCACTCTGTGGATAACTTTATTAACATCTTATTTCCCGTCAAATCAAATAATTCCTCCCAAATAAACAGTTTATTAACAAGTTATATACAGCCAACTGTTAATAACTTACAACTTGTCCAACCCATTCTTTCATGGTAAAGTATTAATAACTTCAAGACAGACATTCATTCATTCCTTGAAAATGTATTGATGGGAAACTTCCAATACAGGAGGAGCAGCCTTATGGAACATTTATCGGACGAATTGTTAATAGAATCCTATCACAAAGCGAATGAACTAAATTTAAGCAATGAATTCATTCATTTAATAGAAGCGGAAATTCAAAGAAGGTCGCTAACTCACGAAATTAAATACTCCAGCTGAATACTTCCGTTTTCTGTTTGGATTAAATGGATGGTTTACTGAAAATTGTCAAACTCTTGTCATGTTTTCTCATGGCAGGGGTTTTTTATTTTCGCTAAAATGAGTTTATGGACGTTTTTGCATATTCCCCCCTCGTCCATGAATGCATTTAGTTGAATATTACACCTTGTTCTGATTAAAATGAAAGGTAAGTGTGCATTTATTCCGCACTCCCATCGGCATTATTATCATCTGATAGCCTTCCCCTGTGAATGAGATCAACTAAAGGAGGACCATTATTACATGCTATTCGCAGTTTTATTACCACTTATCTTGACACTTCTTATTCCTTTCTTGAGTAAGGTTAAAGATAAAGTCCACACAGGAATTTTTGTCTTTTTCATACCTCTGGGAATATTCATTTTTTTTGTTCGTTTTATTGGAGAGGGTTTTTCTCCGGAACTGGAAAGCTACCCTTGGATTCCTTCTCTGGGAATTTCACTTGATTTCTACTTGGATGGATTAAGCTTATTATTCGTGCTTTTGATCAGTGGCATAGGAGCCCTGGTTACTTTATATTCCATCTTTTATTTACATAAATCGGAAAAATTGGCGCACTTCTATGTGTACCTTTTACTATTCATGACCGCAATGCTCGGGGTTGTATTATCAGATAATGTGTATGTTCTTTATACATTTTGGGAATTAACTTCTATCTCCTCCTTCTTATTGATTGGGTATTGGAACCATCGGGAAGGATCCCGCTACGGGGCGATGAAGTCGATGCTGATCACTGTCTTCGGTGGTCTGAGCATGCTTGGTGCCTTCATGCTTTTACATGTAATAACGGGAGTCACAAGTGTACAACAGATGATTGGCAGTGTAGATTTAATCCTGTCAAGCGACTACCTGCCGTTGATATTGACTTTGCTTTTATTGGGGGCTTTTACCAAGTCAGCTCAATTTCCTTTTCATATATGGCTTCCGGACGCTATGGAAGCACCGACTCCTGTCAGTGCTTATCTTCACTCGGCTACAATGGTGAAAGCAGGTATTTTTCTTGTCGCCCGATTTTCTCCGATTTTCCATGGATATGAATGGTTCTTTATTGTCGTGAGTGGAATTGGCATAATCACGTTGTGCTGGGCTTCCTACATGGCAGTCAGACAAACTGATTTGAAAGGAATTCTTGCTTTCTCGACAGTCAGCCAGTTAGGTATGATCATGGCAATGCTGGGTTTCGGCACGGAAGCTGCCGTTTTTGCTGCTGTTTTTCATATTTTGAACCATGCCACTTTCAAAGGGAGCTTGTTTATGATCGCCGGCATTATCGACCACGAATCCGGCACGCGGGATATTCGCAAACTAGGCGGGCTGATGACGTTAATGCCTATTTCCGCGACGCTTGCACTGTTTGCTTCGCTATCTATGGCCGGGGTACCACTCCCATTTCTCAATGGGTTCTATAGTAAAGAGCTTTTCTTTGAAAACTCTCTTCACATCGGAGATACCACGTTGTTGATTGCGTCTGTAATGAAACAGGCAATCCCTTATCTTGCAGTGTTCGGGAGTATTTTCACATTTGTTTATTCGATGTATTTCTTGTTCGGAACCTTTACTGGGAAACAGAAATTGGAGCAACTACCAAAAAAACCACATGAGGCACCTATCGGCATGCTGATCGCCCCTGCGATTCTTGTATTCGGGGTTATTTTTATCGGACTGTTTCCGAATCTGTTCAATGAAACGTTTCTCGCTCATGCAGCTGAGGCAATCAGCGGAGTGAAAACCCATGAGCATATCGTTTATTGGCATGGATTGAAACCGGCATTCTACATGTCTTTAATTGTAGTAGCCTTTGGTACAATCCTATATCTATTCCGTGAAAAATGGTGGAATATTTACAAGACTATCCCAGGTGATCTGAGCTTTAACAGAGTTTATAATCGCACACTGAAAGGGTTAGACGTGTACACTTCGAAGCTGACCAAGGGCTATATGAACGGATCACTGCGCAGATATACTGCTCTGATCATTTCAACTATTTTCATTGTGACAGGACTAGTGATGGCCGGTACGAATGGTTTCACCTTCAAAACGGATGACCTTGCACCTATCACACTCCCAGAAATTTTTGTAGGAATCATGGTGATAGCTGGTGCAGTTGGTACCATTCTCGCCAAAAATAATGTAGCGGCCATCATCATCCTCGGCGTATCAGGTTATGGGCAGGCATTATTGTTCGTCTTTTACCGGGCACCCGACCTGGCATTGACACAATTGGTAATCGAAACCATTACGGTAGCCTTGTTGCTGTTATGTTTCCATCATTTGCCGCAGTTGAGCCGCAGGACGGAAGGAACCGGCTTTCGTTTAACAAATGCAGTCATCGCAGTAGGATTTGGCACATTGATGACCTTGATTGGTATATCAGCACACAGCAGCAAATGGTTCGCTACGATTTCGGACTATTTTTTGGAAACCTCGCATGATTTAGGCGGTGGAGACAACGTAGTGAATGTAATCCTCGTTGATATGCGTGGCCTGGATACTCTCTTTGAGATTACTGTCCTGGGTATTGCCGCATTTAGCATCTACAGCTTGATAAAGCTGCGCAGCAAGGAGGGAGAATAAATTGGAAATTATCATGTCGGTGGTAGCCGGAGTTTTATTTGCAGCCGGTATTTATAACTTGCTGCAAAAACAGCTGCTTCGAATCGTAATCGGTACGGTTATCCTTTCGAACGGAGCCCATCTGTTCATTCTGACGATGGGGAAATTGAAACGAGGCGCACCGCCTGTTTTGGAATATGGAATAAGTGACTATGCTGATCCACTTCCTCAGGCCTTGATTCTGACCTCCATTGTCATCAGTTTCGGTCTGACCAGTCTGCTGTTGGTACTTTCTTACCGGGCGGCGCAAGAGAACAATACAGATAATATGGAAAAATTGAGGGGTAACCATGATGAGTAACTTAGCAGTACTTCCAATCATCATCCCGCTAGTTTCAGGGATTTTGTTAGCATTCTTTCATACAAAAACACCGTTTGTACGCCATGCAGCAAAATTGTTGTCCGTGATTAGTACAGGTGTAGCTGCATATGTTTTTTACTACGTAGTGCAGAACGGTACCGTGACATTGGAGACTGGAGGCTGGGAAGCTCCTTATGGGATCGTCCTGGTCGCTGACCTGCTGGCGGTCACCCTTGTTTTAACTACCAATGTTATCGGACTTGCCTGCGTCTTTTATGCGCCTTACTCACTTACTGAGCAGAAGGAAAGGTACTACTTTTATACGTTTTTCTTCCTTTTGATTACAGGTGTGTCTGGCGCATTCCTGACAGGTGACTTGTTCAACTTGTTTGTATTTTTTGAAGTCCTATTGATGGCTTCTTATGCGCTGATTACGTTGGGGGGAGAAAAAGTACAGCTCCGTGAGTCGATCAAGTATGTGCTAGTCAATCTATTTTCTTCGATTGTTTTTGTTACTACTGTTGCTTTTCTCTACTCTGTTTTAGGAACTGTCAACATGGCGCAAATGGCTGAAAGGGTACAGGAAGTAGAGCAACAGGGGATTTTGACGACGATAGGTATCTTGCTATTCTTTGTATTTGCAACGAAAGCAGCATTGTTTCCACTCTATTACTGGCTGCCAAAGCCCTATACCGTTCCCAATCCGGTCGTATCTGCAATGTTTGCAGCACTGTTGACAAAAGTTGGTGTTTACTCGATCATCCGCATGTTCACGCTAGTGTTCATTCATGACACGACAGTGACACATGAACTATTTATTTGGATAGCCGGATTTACGTTGGTGTTCGGAGCAATTGGTGCTTTGTCAACAAACAATATCAAGCTGGTAATCGCATATAACATTATTCCTGCAGTCGGATTTATGGTAATGGGTATCGGAATTTATAACAAAACGGCGCTAAGCGGATCAGTCTATTATATGATAAGTGACATGATAATAAAGGCAGCCTTATTTTTGTTAGCAGGTGCTGTCGCTCATATTGTCGGTACCTCGGATTTGCGGAAAATGAAGGGGCTGATTCATCAGCTTCCCCTACTTGGCTGGCTGCTGTTCATTTCCGCATTCGTCCTGGCAGGTGTACCCCCGTTCAGCGGCTTTATTGGCAAGTTAATGATTATGCAAGGCGGTTTCGCTGATGGAGAGATAGCCATTGTAATCATTGGTTTATTGTCCAGTCTGTTAATTTTGTATTCGATTATGAAAATATTCGTCCGAGGTTTCTGGGGTGAAAAAGATGAGAATATCGTGATCGACAGAAAAACCGCCACCGCACTGACTTGGCCGGTCGCTTTTCTAGTATTTCTCACCGTTTTGCTCGGAATCGGAGCAGAAATATTTTATCCGGTCATAGATAATATTTCGAATCAACTAATGAATCCGGAAATTTATATCGATTCTGTTTTTAAGGAGTAAACCTATATGCCTTTTCAAATTTTACTAAACATTTTGATCGCAGTAATGTGGATGTTCATGAGTGAAAGTTACACGTTCTCAACATTTTTTGGCGGTTATTTGATTGGTATCCTGCTCTTACTGGTTCTACAGCGCTTTATCCCCGACGCATTTTATATGCAACGGGTGGTTAAAGTATTGAAGTTAATGCTTTTGTTTACCAAAGAGCTGATCCTTTCCAATCTGCAGATTGTCAAACTGGTTTACAAACCAAAGTTGGATATCACACCAGGTATATTTGCATTGCCGACAGAACTGAAAAGTGATTGGGAAATCACGCTGCTTGCGAACCTGATTTCTCTCACTCCTGGAACCCTTTCGATCGCTGTTTCCGACGATAACAGTTTGATTTATATCCATGCGATGCATATAGACGATACCCAGGAATCCATCCAGGAAATCAAGGACAGTTTTGAAAAAGCGATTATGGAGGTGACCAGATGATATGACATCTACCGATTTTTACTATATTACAGAAATTGTCACGTATATATGTTTAGTAGCAACCTCTGTTTCACTGATCTTGTTAATGATTCGTGCGATTAAAGGGCCGACAAATCCGGATCGCGCTGTAGCCTTGGATGCGATTGGAATTAATTTGATGGCTCTGGTAGGTCTGATTGCCATATTGCTTGTTACAACCAAATTAAATGATATTGTATTGTTGATTGGTATCTTACTATTTATTGGTACGATTGCATTGGCAAAATTCATAGAAAAGGGTGTTATCATTGACAGGGACGAGCGTTGATATCTTCATGGATATTCTGATTTCGATATGTTTGCTGGTTGGTACATTTTTCATTTTTTCGACGTCCATTGGATTGCTGCGCTTCCCTGATGTCTATACAAGAATGCATGCTGCTACCAAAGCATCGACGTTAGGCATAGCCGGAATTATGATTGGAGCTTTTCTGTTTCTGTATGTCGAGCACGGCATATTTAGCGGAAAGTTGATTTTAGGTTTGTTGTTTGTACTTTTGACCGTCCCGGTATCAGGTCATATGATTTCCAGGGCGGCCCATCGCAGCGGCGTTAAACCATGGGGGGACAAAGTACGCGATGATTATACGGAAGCCATCAGAGCGAAAGAAAATCCAGACCATATGAAATAACGAAAAAGTAATTAAAATACCTGTGGAGGAAATCATCAGCATAAGCTATTTGCTGATGGTTTTTTCATTTATCCAGTTTCCAAAAAGGGAGCTCCTTATACACAGTAAATATAAACTGCGCAGTAACTGTAATGAGAAGTTCCATTGCTATTAAAAAAGGTTGTAAACCACCGCTTCGGTAGCATACTTCGCTTTCCGCGGGCACGGCTTCAGCTAACTTGGTAAAGAAAACCGCTTTACCAAGTGGATCTTCAGCTCGCGCTTTTCCCGCAGGAGTCTGTGTATGCTCCCTGTGCTAAGAGGCATGCTGATTATCGCTTGCTTTACTCTTTCTATTGGACTTTCTGCTTTGTTTTTCTAACTACATGCAGTACAAAGTAATTCAAGAGAATATGTCTAGTACAATTTATAAATAGGAAGCTATTCCTAGCTGCGGAAATACCCGGAGACTCCTGCGGGAGGAAAGGCCTCGGTGAGATCCCGCAGAGCTTTAGCTTGAGGAAGCTTACCAGCCGCCCGCGGAATGCGCAGGGTATTTCCGCAGCGCCGAACTCCAACTCAATAAAGTAAAGTTAGGAACACGCATTCAAACTATGTTGCAGTTAACAATTTTTTGTGCAGTAATTACTCTTTTCGTATTTTTTTTTAATGCGGGCTTTGTACCCTTCATTAACTCGCGAAGCAGATTAATAAATGTTTCACCGGCAGACAGGCACAATTTCCAACAACCGCACATAGAGTGAAGATATAGGCTATAGCCCACTCTAACGGAGGTGCTTGTTTTTGTCGGGTATAATAAGTGCGTTGGCATATCTCATCAAAGAAACACTGTTCTTTGTATCCTATGTTAAAAACCATGCTTTTCCTCAACCACTCTCTGCTAAAGAAGAAGCATTATATATTGAAAAAATGCAAGAGGGCGACCAGCACGCCAGGGATATGTTGATCGAACATAATTTGCGCCTGGTCGCGCACATAGTAAAAAAATTTGAAAATACCGGAGAAGACACGGAGGATTTGATTTCTATCGGAACAATTGGATTGATTAAAGGAATTGAAAGTTTTTCAGTCGGGAAGGGAACAAAGTTGGCCACTTACGCTGCAAGGTGTATAGAAAACGAAATACTTATGCATTTACGCGCTTTGAAGAAAACCAAAAAAGATGTGTCTCTCCACGATCCAATCGGCCAGGACAAAGAGGGAAATGAAATCAGTCTGATTGACATTTTGGAAGCAGAAAATGAAGATTTGATAGAATATATCCAATTGAATATGGAAGTGGAAAAAATCAAGGAATACCTTGGAATACTGGATGAGAGAGAAAAGGAAGTAGTGATCAATCGATACGGTCTAAATAATACCAAAGAATTAACACAGCGCGAAATTGCCAAGAAGCTGAAAATTTCTCGGAGTTATGTATCCAGAATTGAAAAACGTGCTCTAATGAAAGTCTTTCATGAGTATTACCGTAAGGAAAGAGGCACATAAAACAGAGAATACCGATATATCCCTAAAACATAAGAGATACAAAGAGAGTAACAGGAAAAACAAATACTTCAGCCTATCCCTTAAAAGGCGAGTATCCTCATCTCTCTAATTAACATTGAAAAACCGCATGGCATTAAATGACTTTTCCAGTCAGTGAATACCATGCGGTTTGTATCATTCCATTAAACTATTTAAATCACGCTGCCACTTTTTCAACAAGACAGCAATCCAACCAGCAGCCATAATGGTTAGGATCAATATAGTCGGCAAAAGGCCGCCATTATCCATCGGCTCAAGATAGTAATTAATAATCATCCCTAAATAGAAAAAAGCACTAAGCATCAACAGTGTCACCAAGAAACGACCAAAGTCTTCAATACGCTCCTCGATGAGTTTAGCTTCCTGCTGCTTCATAAGCTGCTTTCCTCCTTCCTATTGAACAAAAAGCGATTCTACTTGTACTATAACATAGAATCACAGTTTGCCAGGAAGGTAATTGATGGAAAAGCTCAGATTTTTTCTACTATATCGATGATCAAATTTGCGGCATTTGCAGCTGCTTTTTCTAAAAAAGCATCGAAGGACACGGAAGATTCCTTTCCTGCTATGTCAGACAAAGCACGAATGACGACAAAAGGCACCTGATAATTGTAAGCTACTTGAGCTATTGCTGCTGCTTCCATTTCTGCCGCAATCATATCAGGAAACTTGTCCCTGGCAAATGCCACACGTTCTTCATCTTGCATAAATGAATCACTAGTAGCAATCAATCCCTTTTTCGCCTGAAGATCGTCAAGTCCATTTGCTGCCTGGATCGCTAACTCTACTAATTGTTCGTCCGCTTCATATTTAGGAGGCATTCCTGGAACCTGTCCATATTCATAATCAAATGCCGTAACATCTACATCGTGGTGCGTAACAGAAGTCGATATGACAATATCCCCCACCTCTAGTTCCTGATTGAATCCACCTGCAGAGCCCGTGTTGATGACATGAGTGGGCGCAAACCTCTCATGAAGAATCGTTGCTGCCATCGCGGCATTTACTTTTCCTATGCCCGATTGAAGTAAGACGACCTCACGATTTTTCAGTGTCCCCTTTACAAATGTACACCCTGCTGCCTTAATCGTATCAGTAACGTCCATTTTCCCCTTCAAAAGTTGCACTTCTTCGTCCATTGCTCCGATAATGGCAATTGTCATAGTCTATTTCCTCCTGTAACATTGTTCCTGTTATTGTTCAAAACGGTATTTTTGATCATTTTCTTTTAACACTTCCACCTTGGTTGGTTTCCAGCCCTCGTTTTCTACCCAAGTTAGGTATGTCCGGTATGTTTCTGTCTCGTCACTATCGGAAACGGTGGCAATAACTTGTTGGTCGGCACTTCCTCTTTCGACCCACCAGACAACTCGGTTGCTGCTTGGTAAATCCGTCGCCAATTCAATGGCTTCCATCATTTCTTCCCAATCCTGTGTACCTTCTTCGAACGTCGTTTGATGTGTCCCCTGCTGTTTCGTACCTACCGGTTTCCAATCTGCTGTGTACGCTTCTTTTACATTACTGTCTCCGCTTGAATCAACCGTTTCTTTTTCTGCCTCTTGTCCCGTATCATTTTCATTGGGTTCCGTTTCTTCTTCTTCGCTTGTTTCGGAATCCGGCTGATTCGCTCCATCCGCCGTGTCCTCATTTTCGTTCTTGTCGTCTTCTCCCACCTCAGCAGCAGAATCCTGCTCCTTTTCAGGCGATACTTCTTGGTTTTCATTGTTATTTGTGGCATTATCTTCATCCCCACCGCCGAACAGAAAGAAACCAATCAAAACAAGGATCAGTATTCCGCCGGCAATTAGAAGGAAAGTTATCGCTTTTGTGCCTTTTCTTCTTTTTTCAAAACGATTCACCCTGGATGGTGAATGAAAATCATCTGACATGAAAGTACCTCCTTTTCCATCTATCTGCTATTATACTATGGTATTTTGAATTGGACAAAATCATTCTAACCTTCCCGCCAGATTATTTTTGTCGAACTTCTTCTACTTTTGGCATATAGGAAGGAGTCCGTGCATAAACATCTAACTAATAAAACAGCGAGTTCAGAAGGGGATGATGCTATTGAAAATTACCAAGTTCGATCAGCAGCTTTGGGGGATAACCACCTTCAATGAAGTCGGTTATGATAAAGAACAAAATCTGTTTTCCATTTTCTTTTTAGATGGCACAGAGGTTCAATTTGCTGAAGTGGAAGAATTGGTCGTCTTCGAGTTCCTGATTTCCTTGAAAAAGGAGGATTTTATCAGAAAAGTGTTTCTTCCCTACTATCCTTGCAAGCACAGAAAAGTACTTTCAGAATTGAAGTGAACAAGTTCTTGAAAAGGATATGGACTCCGTTCTCAACGATAACGAACCAGCAACAAAATTAAGGGGCTGTCCAAAACATTCATCAGCATAGAAAACTGCTGATGATTTTTTTGAATAGGAAAATATCCAAGCATCTTGTGTACAACACCTGTGAGGTCAAATAAGCGGTGGACTAGTTCTTCTTTCCATATAGAGGATTGCCTCAAAACCTCAAGGGGTTAGGCACTGAAGCTGTAGAGTTCCATTCAATACCTTTTGATTCCTGTCAACTGTAGGAGAGTGGTTTTTCACCCCGCCATTTCTTTAACGAAAAGCTCATTCCACAGAAGCAGCGGTTTCCATCCGGCCATAGAGGAAATGAACTCACTTTTTGCGAACAAATGCTCATTCGGACATGGTTCACCACCGTATTCAGCATTGACTCAATTCCTATGATTCAATTCTTACCACAAAGCAAAAACCGAACGAATTCGTTCGGTTTTTGCTTTGTTTACTGGTTTTGTCCAAGTCACTATATAACTATTCCTTATTCAACGCTAAGGATTTCCACTTCCATATCCCCGCCTGGTGTCGGTACAGTTACCTTTTCGCCTATTTCACGTCCTATCAGTGATTTTGCGATTGGTGAATCGTTCGAAATTTTCCCTTCGAACGGATCTGCTTCCGCACTACCGACAATTTGATAACTTTCTTCGTCACCGTCAGGAAGTTCTTTAAACGTCACGGATTTCCCTAAATTCACCACATTTGGATTATCGTTATCGTTTTCGATAATTACTGCATTCCGAATCATGTTTTCCACCGTAGCGATACGGGATTCTACAAAAGCCTGCTCATCTTTTGCAGCATCATATTCAGAGTTCTCGGAAAGATCGCCGAACCCTCTGGCTATTTTTATTCTTTCTACAACTTCTTGTCTTTTTTCCGTTTTAAGGTATTCTAATTCATCTTCTAATTTCTGCTTACCCTCATTGGTCATGTAAAAACTTTTTTCTGCAGCCATTTGACACACTCCTTTGATTCCAACAATAATATCAAATTCCCGATTATTCCAAGTCTTCTTTTATCTGGGGTATATATAGTTTATATAGTATACAACAAAAACATGATAAATTAAATCGGTGAAGTTTCACATTGCTGGTCACCATTTTGGTAATCGGGGCGGGAAAAGAACCTTGTCCTTCTATAAAAATGAGCAGCACATTTGTGCGCTCAAGTCCATGTTCCCGTTTTCAGTTTGACTATATCCAATACTATGGCAGATTTTATCTAATTTTTCAATAGTTTTTACTTATGGACGGAAAAATTTACCGGTTCAGAATCGTTTGTATTTTAGTTGCCATCAAATCGATGGCTACATGGTTTTGTCCACCCTCAGGGATAATAATATCTGCATAGCGTTTCGTCGGTTCGACAAACTGCAGATGCATGGGCCGGACTACATTGATGTATTGATCGATAACAGAATCGATTGTACGCCCACGTTCCTTGATATCCCGAAGCAGCCGTCTGATAATCCGCACATCTGCATCCGTATCAACAAACACTTTGATGTCCATTAAATCAAGCAGGCGTTGGTCTTCCAGAATCAAAATCCCTTCTAAAATGATGACATCTTTGGGTTCGACACGTACCACTTCCTCCGAACGGGTATGACGAGTATAGTCGTAAACAGGTTTGTTGACAGGTTTTTGTGCCAGTAGTGTTTTTACATGTTCTATCAATAAATCGTTATCGAAGGCCAATGGATGATCATAATTGGTATTCAAGCGTTCTTCATACGGAAGATGGGCTTGATCTTTATAATAATAATCCTGTTCTATGACTAAAATGGTCTTATCTGTAAACCGCTGGCTGATTGACCTGGTTACAGAGGTTTTTCCAGATCCGCTGCCCCCGGCAACACCAATAACTACGGGTTTGTTCGACATACTACCTAGCTCTCCTTTTTCCTTTCATCTTCTAACACTGACAGCGATCCCGTCACCAACCGGAATAATGGTCGTATAAAAGTCGGGATGATGGACAAGCCATTCATTATAACTGCGCACTTTTCCTGCAAGTTTGTTAAGCCTGTCTTTTTGGTCGGATTCCGAAGCAACCATACCTCTAAACAGAACATTATCGGAAACGATAACCGCATCCTGACTCAACTGCTTGCTGTAGATTTCGAAAAAACGCTGATACTGACCTTTGGCTGCATCAATAAACAGCATATCATAGCGTCCGTTATTATTTACCTGCTCTACTACTTCTAAGGCATCTCCCAAAATTACCTGGATTTGGTTTTGTTTATCCTGAGCTTCAATATTATTGACTGCTTCCTGATAACGCTGTTCATCTCTTTCAATTGTCAAAATCTGCGCAGCAGGATATGCTTCCAGCATTCTGAGTGCAGAATAACCGATAGCCGTCCCGATTTCGAGTATTTTTGCAGGCTTATGAATGCGGATCAATTGCATCAAAAACTGAATGCCTAGCGGCTCCATTATCGGTATGCGATGCGCTTGCGCATATGCTTCAAGTTTTGCAGCCCACTTTGGCACAGCTGGGACAGTCCCCATTAAGTATTGTTCTAATTGATCATCCACTTTTGCAACCTCCGTCAATTTCTTATGTCAAAAGTCCGCTTGTTTTTCAAATGGATTGTTCATAACAGGGCTTTACAAGACCTTTGAACAATTTTTACAACCCTATTATTTTAACACAAAAAAAGCAGGGAATGCGAATTTTTACCTTCACTCCCCTGCTGCATCCCTGTGTAAATATTTTTGCGTTAACTGCTGATGTTCTTCAAATGTTTCCGAGTAATAAATCGTCCCATCTTCTGCCGCCACAAAATACATATAGTTGGTATCCTCTGGATTGAGAACCGACTGCAGGGAATTCTCTCCAAAGTTTGAAATAGGCCCTACCGGGAGCCCCGATACTTGATAGGTATTATAAGGCGACTCAACCTCAAGGTCTTCGAACAATACCCTTGATTTATGCTCGCCCAAGGCATAAAGCACTGTCGGATCGGTCTGAAGTCTCATATTCTCAGCCATCCGGTTGAAAAACACTCCCGCTATCATCTTTCGATCTTTTTCTGTTTGCGCCTCCTTTTCAACTAGTGATGCCATTGTCAGTGCTTCGTGAACAGAGCCAATCTGATCATTAGCCGAAATGGAATCCAAATATGGCGTCAAAACATTTTCAGTCTTTCGCAGCATTTTGTCGATAATTTTTTCCGGTGTAGGATTTTCCACATAAAAATCATAGGTAGCGGCAAATAGATAGCCTTCCAGTGGATACCTGATTTCCGGATCCAATATCTCCTCCGACAATATCATTGGATGTTGAGCAATCAGATTTTCTAAGTATTCGGCATCTTCTGTCTTGGCTATAAATGCTTCCGGATCAATGCCAGCTTTTTCAGCATATATAGAAGCTATTTCTTCAATTGTTTTTCCTTCCGGGATTGTGATTGTAAGAATAGGATCCTTTACCAGTGTACCTGTCTGCAATGACTCCACAATCTGGTCAAAGCTCATCGACGGCGAGAACTCGTACTCTCCCGCCTGAAACTCTGCCACATTATTAAATTTAATATAAAAGCGGAATACAAGACTGTTGCTTATAATGCCGTTTTCTTCCAATATGCCGGCGATTTGGGAAGTAGAAGAACCTAAAGGTATTTCTACATCTGTGGTCGTATCATCATCCGGATCCACTGGTTCCATGGCAGACTTGACGTATAAATATCCGGCAATAGAGCCGATTATCATGATCAATAGTAAACAGGACAGGATTACAGCAACGATTTTCCTGACAGTGCTTGCTTCTTCCATGCGCTGTTTCCAACGTAAGGAAAACTTTGTCTCTTTATCAGAAGTAGACATACGAAACCCCCTTCACCGGATTTATTATACTACAAACCTCGACACCATTTCTAATTATTGTGTAATTTATTCAAGTTTTCCGATTATAACGCATCATTCAGCATAAAAAAGTGGCATAGATTTTTTTATCACAAAGACCGAGCGGTGTGAACATCCCACCACTCCATGATTTTGCTTTTCTACATAAAAAAGCCTATTACCGGCAAATGCCGATAATAAGCTTTCAGTCATCCTATAATGAAATTTATTCTGTTTCTTCATCCGTCAGGGTGTTAAGCATTTCCTCGACCATTTCCCATTCTTCCTCTGATTCAATTTGGAACAATGACAAGTCATCTTCATCCTGAGATTTTTCCTCATAGCGAAATGCAAATACCTCGACTTCATCATCGTCTTTCTGTTCAGCAGGAACGACAGCAATATACGAATTGCCTGTCTGGTCCACATCAAACGTGAACAGCACTTCAAACAAATGCTCTTCTCCATTCTCGTCTGGAATAATGATTCTTTCTTTTTCTTCTAATGCCATTTCTGCACCTCCGTAAGTTGTTCGTTCATTTGTTTGCGTCCAGGTAACCTTGCAAAATCATGACCGCGGCCATTTTATCGATCACCTTTTTACGCTTTTTGCGGCTCATATCTGCTTCTAAGAGAACCCGCTCCGCAGCCATGGTTGTCAACCTTTCATCCCATAAAACCGTCCGTATTGAAAAACGGTCTTCAAGGTACTTGGCAAACGCTTGAGAAGCTTCGCCCCGTTCCCCGATTGTTCCGTTCATATTTTTGGGCAGGCCGACTACTGCCTCTTCAATATTATATTCCGAGATTATTCTTTCTATTTCGGATTCAGCTGTCGAATAATCCTTTTCATTCCATTTAATGGTCGTGATGCCTTGGGCAGTCCAGCCAAGGGCATCACTGACAGCAACCCCGATTGTTTTTTCACCAACATCAAAACCAATTTTTTTCATTATTACTCCTTATGGTTATTCAAATAGGACTTGACCAGTTCTTCAATCAACTCATCCCGTTCTATTTTTCTAATTAGGTTCCTTGCATCCTTGTGCCGGGGAATATACGCCGGATCACCAGACAACAAATACCCGACGATCTGGTTGATTGGATTGTAACCTTTTTCCCGTAAAGCTTCGTGCACGGTTAAGAGCACTTCTTTTACATTTTTTTCGAATGGTTCTTCGGGAAAATTAAATTTCATTGTTTTGTCCATAGATCCCATTAGTTTACCCCCGTTTTTCAAATTTTAACGTTAACTGACAAACGTCCACAATTCGTTACTCTCTATTATATACCTAAACCGTCTTCAAGAAAAACTAGGAATTTTCCTTGATAAATGTTTCAGCATATTGAAGTGCCTCTGGGAGCTGGTCAGGGTTTTTGCCTCCCGCCTGTGCCATATCGGGACGACCACCACCGCCACCACCGCAACGTTGTGCCGTTTCTTTGATCAGTTTTCCTGCATGATAACCTTGTTCAACAAGATCCTTCGAAACTCCTGCCGCGAGCTGGACTTTTCCATTAGAAACTGAACCTAACAGAATAATGCCAGAGCCGACCTTTTGCTTGAGTTCGTCGACCATATTTCGCAGCTGGTTCATATCCTGGACATCTACTTGCCGAGCAAGCAGTTTCACACCGTCAACTTCCTGAAGATGATCCAGTATAGAAGATGCCTCCATATTAGAAAGCTTGGCACTTAACGATTCCTTTTCTCTTTGGAGTTCCTTCATATCATTGAACAGGACGTCTATTCGCTCCGGCACATTCTCCGGGCTTGTCTTCAGCATATCTGCCGCGTTCCTTAGAACAGTCTGTCTGTCATTTAAATATTGATAAGCTGCCTTTCCAGTACTTGCTTCTATCCTGCGCGTTCCGGCGCCAATTCCGGACTCAGCTGTTACTTTGAACAATCCGATTTCTGCAGTGTTGACGACATGGCAGCCTCCACATAATTCAATGCTGTAGTCGCCGACTTGGACCACTCGTACGATATCACCGTACTTTTCCCCGAATAAGGCCATGGCTCCCATTTTCTTGGCTTCATTAATAGGATGATAATCAATTGCCACCGGTACAGATGCCCATATTTTTTCATTGACAAGTTGTTCAACACGGTCCAATTCCTCATTCGAAATAGAACCGAAATGAGAGAAGTCAAACCGAAGCCGGTCTGTAGTTACCAGGGAACCAGCCTGGTTGACATGTTCCCCTAATACATCCTTTAATGCCTGGTGAAGCAAATGTGTTGCTGTATGGTTTTTAACAATCTCCGAACGGGATTGTTGGTCAACCATAGCCTTTACCTGTTCCCCTCTTTGCAATCTTCCTTCCTTCACCAAAACACGGTGCATGTTCTGTCCCTGTGGAGCTTTCTGAACATCCTCTACAGAAAGGGTAGCTTGATCGGTATGGATCCAGCCTTTGTCAGCAACCTGCCCGCCGCTTTCAGCATAAAATGGCGTTTCTTTCAAGAAAAGATAAGCTTCATCTCCTGCTTCCACGGTATCGACAAGCTCTTTGTCCTTGATAATCTCTAAAACGGTTGTTTCCACTTCCAGCTCTTCATAACCGACAAACGTGCTTTCTGCTTCCACTTCTCCGGCTACGCCTTCCTGTACATGCATGGAATCAACCTTTTGTCTAGCTTGACGTGCCCTTTCCCGCTGTTTGTTCATTTCCTGTTCAAAGCCTTCCTCATCCATGGTAAAACCCGCTTCGCTTATATACTCATCAGTGAGTTCTTTCGGAAAACCATAGGTATCATACAAACGGAATACCTCTTCGCCAGGAAAGACATTGCTGCCCTTTTGCTTTTCGTTTTCCATGATTTCCGATAAAATTGCCAAACCTTCACTTAGGGTTTCGTGGAACCGTTCCTCTTCTGTCTTTACCACGTTCTCGATAAAGGTTTTTTTATTCTGAACTTCTTCATAAAATTCTCCCATGATATTACTGACCGAATCCACCAGCTGGTACATGAATGGCCGATTGATTCCGATCTGCTTGGCATAACGGACTGCCCGCCGCAAGAGTCGTCTCAATACATAGCCGCGTCCCTCATTCGAAGGAAGCGCACCATCACTGACAGCAAATGTTACTGTACGGATATGGTCGGCAATTACTTTGAATGCTACGTCGCTTGCTTCCGTTTCGCCATACTTGACGCCGGCCAGTTGTTCGGTACGTTCTATCAGCGGCATGAACAAGTCTGTTTCAAAATTAGTCGGTGTATCCTGGATGACACACACCATCCGTTCCAGCCCCATTCCAGTATCAATGTTTTTCTTAGGGAGCGGGGTATAAGTGTTGTCGGGATTATGATTGAATTGAGAAAAAACCAAATTCCATATTTCCAAATAGCGCTCGTTCTCTCCACCTGGATACAGCTCTTGATCATTTGCGTCATTTCCATATTTCTCGCCGCGATCATAGAAGATTTCCGTGTTCGGACCGCTTGGTCCCTCGCCGATATCCCAAAAATTTTCTTCCAGACGGATAATCCTTTCTTCCGGTAGTCCAATTTTGTCCCGCCAAATTTGAAAGGCTTCGTCATCTTCCGGATGGACGGTAACAGAAAGTTTTTCTTTTTCAAAACCGATCCAATCATCGCTTGTAAGAAACTCCCAAGCCCATTCAATCGCCTCTTCTTTAAAATAATCACCAATTGAAAAGTTCCCCAGCATCTCAAAGAAGGTGTGATGCCTTGCGGTCTTTCCCACATTTTCAATATCATTTGTCCGGATCGCTTTCTGGGCATTTACCAATCGCGGATTATCCGGAATGACTCTACCATCAAAGTATTTTTTTAACGTTGCTACCCCACTGTTAATCCAAAGCAGTGTTGGATCTTCTTTAGGCACTAAGGAAGCACTAGGTTCTACACGGTGCCCTTTCTCCTTAAAGAAATCTAAATACATTTGCCGAACTTCTGCTGATTTTAAATGCATCATAGGTTTTTACCTCCATTGGCTTTGACTTATTTTTAAAGGATTGCTTCTAACTGGTTCTCCACCAAACAAGATACACATTCAGATAAAACAAAGAAGCTCCCGTTCCTGCCTGAAAGCAGGGACGAGAGCTTTGTTCGCGGTACCACCCTGATTATGGACACAATGATCCATCACCTTTAGTTGCTTGTAACGGTGCAGGCCGGCGGAGATGAATCCGCACTCAGATCTAGCTTCCATGGTCCTGTCCGGGAATTTTTTCAGCCTGGAAATTCCTCTCTGATCGGGTGGTCACCATGTACTCGGGATCCTCAACGTATTATAGCATTCCTTCTATTGACCTTCGTCTACTTGTCTCAAAGTATAAAAAAGATACTTGCTTATGTCAATCAATCTGCCGTCCGAAAACGATGGATGTGAAACAGAATTACTTTTAAAATGGTGAGAAGCGGGACAGCCAATATCATTCCGATAATACCGCCAACTTCTCCCCCTGCCAGTAAAGCAAATATAATCAGTATCGGATGGATATTGATGCTTTTGCCTACGATGAATGGGGATAGAAGATTCCCTTCGATTATCTGGACGATAAACACGGCGATCACTACATAAATCACCATTTTATACGAGATAGTCAAGGCAATTACTACTGCCGGAATTGCTCCCAAAATAGGACCAAAGTAAGGAATGATGTTTGTCACTCCCATAATTACTGCCAAAAGAAGCGGATATCGCATGCCAATCAGCCACAAAAAACCATAAGTGGTTAAACTCACAAACAGGCAGACAAGCAACTGCCCCCTAATATAATTTCCAAGACTCTTATCTATTTCAAGGCAAAGCTTCCGTCCGTCGTCCCGATACTTCTCCGGAGTCAGTCCTCTGACTACTTTCCTGATCAAGTCAAAATCTTTCAGCATATAAAATACAAGGACGGGAATAACCGCTGCCAGTATGACGATATCCATTAGTTTGGCTGCCTGTTCAACTACGCTAGTAAGCAAATGACCGACAAATTCTTCCACTCGGTAAAAAAGAAGATCCATCCGGTCGTGTACGGATTCTGGTAAGTAAGCTGTTCGTTCATACAAGCCATAAATCGCATTGCGGTATTGCTCCATAAACGTTGGCAAATTGGCGTTCAAGTCCCGCAGCTGATGAAGCAGTACGGGAAAGGCTTTGTAGAGAAGATAACCTGAAAGACCAAAAAACACAATATAAATGCCGATTATTGCAAACCATCGGGGGAAATTACATTGATGAAGCTTTTCAATTACCGGGTGCAGCAAATAAGCAATCAATGCCGAAATAATGAATGGAGTCAATATGTGGAGAAGTACAGTCAAAACCGTCTGATACAGGGGCAGCAGTATCCATAACAAATACATGAACAAAAATGCCAATATTCCAGCAGAAATCCAATATAAAAAGCGGATAGATTTATTAGGATGGAACAAGCATACCTCTCCTTCCCGGTAAACAAGCTTGACGCCTTGAGCCAAAATGTCTCCATTTAGTTTCCCCAGGAAAGAAGATTTTATTAATCAATGCCGGTCACTGCTAATACATTCTACCAACTTGCTTTTCTTTCATCCTCGCTAAAAAGGTCATTCAACGAACTCAAAGAACCATCCTGTTCAACCTGATGCAAATCCAGTACATCTCCCAATAAAGACAGTTCTATAAAACAATTCCAGCAATAAAATTGCTGGTTTCCTATTTTCCCAATGTTTTTACCTTTGCAGTTCGGGCAATGCATCCAGGATCCTCCTTGCCAAATCGTAAGTTGTCCTAAAGCATGCCCGATTTATCCTGTTTTATACATAAAATCTATAAAAAATCGTATGGCGAAAGTTCTCCTTCCTCCTCCTGTTCAGGTTGAGGTACGTTCTCAATGAGTTCCCGAAGCTGTTCTTCTAATGAAGTAAACCGGCGATTCGTGTCCTGTTCGTTGACTCCTTGAATAAACGCCTGTTTATTCCCGCACAAAATCAATGACTTTTTACATCTTGTAACAGCAGTGTATAGTAAATTTTTGCGCAGCATTCTTCGATATCCTTGGATTACCGGAATGATGACAATCGGAAATTCACTTCCCTGAGACTTGTGTATGGAAGTACAGTAAGCATGCATAATATTGGCTAAATCCTTCCGTTCATATGCTACCTCTTTTTCTTCAAAGGCTACCACAACTTCTTCAGCCTGACCGCTTCCCTCGTCTTCCTCAAAAATCGCCGATATTTCTCCGATATCTCCATTAAAAACACCATCTTCCGGCTGATTGACCAATTGGATTACTTTGTCGCCAGTCCGGAACGTGATATCCTTTGTGCGAATTTCCCTGCGTTGATTTGTTTTCGGGTTAATCAATTTCTGAATTTCTTCATTGATACGATGTATGCCTGCTTTTGAGCGATACATCGGTGCGAGCACTTGCAAATCTCGAAGATCGACTCCTTTGTCGTGTGCGCGTTTGACAATTTGAATGATCACATCCACCACTTGGTACTCCGGACACTCAATAAAATTAAAATCCGTTTCCTGCTGAAGGGAGTCATGCCTGCACTGATTGTTTTTGATTTCATGAGCAAGTTGAATAATCTTCGAGCCTTCTTTTTGCCGATAAACCTCGTTGAGTTGTACAAAGGGGACAAGACCGCTTTTAAGTAAATCGGCCAATACCTGTCCAGGCCCTACGGATGGCAGTTGGTCCTCGTCACCAACTATCAGTACTTGCATATTATTTGGAATTGCTTTGAACAATTGATGTGCCAGCCAGATATCAACCATAGAAAATTCATCAATGACCAGCAGCTTTCCTTCCAGCTGATTATCTTCATCTTTTTCAAAGGTTTCATGTCCATTCCAGCCTAGCAGCCGATGAATCGTCACAGCTGGAAGACCGGTAGACTCTTTCATGCGCTTAGCTGCCCTTCCGGTTGGGGCTGTCAATATAAATGGATAGGTTGCATCATTGTCATAGTCATCAGGGTCAAGGGATAAACCGTGAATTTCTGCGTAAGCATTGATAATTCCTTTAATGACCGTTGTCTTTCCTGTACCCGGCCCCCCTGTCAACACCATCAATTTGGAACCAATCGCCTTTTCAATCGCCTGATACTGTTCCTTGCCATAACTGAGAGACTCTTCTTCCTCAATCCTTCCGACTATTTTTAGCAGCTCCGCATCTGCCGGCTGTTCTGAGATTGCTTGTTTGATAATTCGGTCGATATTTGTACAAAAGCCGCTTTCTGAATAATATAGCGATGGCAAGTAAACCCTTGAATCAACTACAATTATCTTTTTCCGCTTATTCAATTCTGCAATCTGAGCAGTGATTGTTTCCGGTTCTATCTGATGCTCTTCTCCATGCAACAATTCATCAACAGCTTGCAAATGGTTTTCCAATGGCAGATAAACATGCCCCTCCTGAATACTTTGCTGCAATGTATAAATACAGGCAGCTTGAACTCGGCTTGGGTGGTCCATCGGAATGTGATTTTGTCGTGCCACTTCGTCAGCTCGTTGAAAGCCGAAGCCTTCTATATCAAATACATACTGGTATGGGTCCTGCTCGAGAATGGTGATCGCTTCATCTTTATACGCCTGATAAATTTTTTGTGCCATTTTCAGCCCGAATCCATAGTTGGATAAATGGACAACAATATGTTCAAACCCCTGGTGTTCAGCCAGGTCCTTTGAAAGCTGTTCCGCTTTTTCTTGTGTGAGTCCTGGAATTGAATTCAACACACCAGGGTCTTGCAATATCTTGCTGACAGCCGTTTCCCCCAATTCTTTGACAATTCGCTGGGCAGTTTTTTTACCGATTCCGTAAAACAAATCACTGGATAGGTAAGCGACCAATCCATCTTCTGTCTCTGGAATGAACCGTTTAAAATGGTTCACCTGATATTGCAGACCAAACTTTTTATGTTGTTCAAATGTACCGTGAAAAACGTAGGTCTCTCCTTCATTTAGACGGGAAAAATACCCTTTTACAACCATGTCCTTTTCTTTGAAAGACTCATTGGTTTCTAGAACCTTGATTCTGGCAATGGAAAAGTGCTCCTCCTCATTGATAAAAATATGATGAAGGAGCTCGCCTTTCACATAACTATTCTGTTGCAATTGTCCGTTTTTATCTTCCATTGCCATCTTGATTGCCCCTTTTTACTGTTCCTGGTTATCCTGGTTCAGCATGTCATCGATACTCTTTTTCCCGTTTGCAGCTAGCAGATGATCCGGCTGATATTGCAGTGCTTTGTTAAAATACTCGTAAGCTCGGTCGACATCTTCCTCATATAAATAGCTTACACCGATATTGTAAAGGGCATCACTGTGTCTCTCATCAACTTCAAGAACTTTGAAAAAGGTTTGTTGCGCTAACTGGATTTGATTTGTTTGCGCTAAAGCCAGTCCATATTGAAATAAAGCCGTCTCATCTTTTGGGTTCAACTCAATGGCACGCTGAAAATAGGGAAGGGAAAGCTTTTGATGATCTTGATGTTGCAAGGACATCGCCAGCATCATATAGACATCCCCTTCTTCAAGCCCTGTGTTAATTGCCTTTTGAAAATGTTGCTGAGCAGCTGGATAGTCTTCCTGGTCAAAAGCAGCGTTCCCCAATCCAAAGTAAGCTGTAGCGGCATCGGAATCTAGTTCAATCGCTTTATGATAAAATTTTTCAGCTCGCTGATAGTCATTCATATGAAGCAACAGGTTGCCAAAATTGATGAAACCTACGGGATCTTCCGGATTTTCCTCAATCGCTTCATTGAACAAGCGTGCTGCTTCCTGAAGATCCTGTTCTTGCATTTTTTCTATTCCTTTACTAATTTTGTCCATATTCTCACCCCGATGTATTTTTCATAGCATTAAAACCCTGCAGATAAAATATTTTCTTATAAGACGTTCTATTACTTTTGCTTAGACACTGAGCACTCTTGGGTCTTCTTAGGCTATATATACAAAACCCATGCACGCTTGATCTATAAAGAAGAAAGGCGTTTTTTGCACCATTTGTTTTTTCTCATGAATCACTTGGTACTGCGTGTAGCTAGGATAACGAGCAGAGTCCAATAGAAGAAGAAAGGACGGAACCCTAACCGTTTCTAGAAAGAAAAGCACCCGTTTCCCGACAACCGTTTTTAAGAAGTCTTGTCGGGTTTCCAGGAAAAAAATTTCTACGCTAGACTAATCAGCATACTTCTAAGCTTAGGGAGCATACGCGGACTCCTGCGGAAAAGCGCGAGCTGAAGAAATATTCTTTAATCGAATCAGTGGGAGAGAAGCAAGAGTACACTATTACTTTCTGAAGATTAACCCCTTCTACACTCTTACCTCTAGTTTAATGAAAATCGATTGTCCCGCCAACCCCTTGACTGAACTTTGAAAAACCCCTTGTCACATTGGACAAGGGGTTGCAGTATATACAATCAGCCAACATAGTCTAGGTATTTCTCGTCTTTGATGACTTCGTCAATTGTTCCTCCACCTAGACAAACGTCACCGTCATAAAAAACGACCGCCTGACCTGGAGTGATTGCACGCTGAGCTTCATGAAATTCTACACGTACCTTATCATCGCCAAGAGGGCTGACCGTTACTTTACTGTCTTGTTGACGATAACGGAATTTTGCGGTGCATTCCATCGAACCGTTCAATCTTTCTTCATTTATCCAATTCAAATCTGTAGCTATCAACCCGTCAGAGTACAACCGGTGGTTATGAAATCCTTGTTCCACGTAAAGAATATTTTCTTCAAGGTTTTTCCCGACAACAAACCACGGATCCCCGGAGCCACCGATCCCAAGACCCTGCCTTTGGCCGATCGTATAATACATCAGCCCTTCATGTCTGCCTTTTTCCACTCCGTTCAAAGTTTTCATTTTACCAGGCTGTGCCGGCAGATATTCACTCAAAAATTCCTTGAAATTTCGTTCGCCGATAAAACAGATACCTGTGCTGTCCTTTTTATGCGCAGTCGCCAAATCATGTTCAGCCGCGATTCTGCGCACCTCTTTCTTCGGCAAATGCCCCAAGGGGAACATGACTTTGGATAGGACCGATTGAGAAAGTTGATTCAAGAAATAAGTTTGGTCTTTGTTGTCATCGACTCCGCGGAGCATTTGGTATTCTCCATCCACTTCACGGACTTGAGCATAGTGTCCTGTCGCAAGAAAATCCGCTCCTAACGACAAAGCATGGTCAAGAAAGGCCTTGAATTTTATCTCTTTATTACACATAACGTCTGGGTTTGGAGTCCGTCCTGCTTTGTATTCATCCAAAAAATAGGTGAACACTTTGTCCCAGTATTGTTTTTCGAAATTCACCGCATAATACGGTATTTCCAATTGGTTACACACTCTTACAACATCATCAAAATCTTCTGTAGCTGTACATACGCCGTTTTCGTCGGTATCATCCCAATTCTTCATAAAAATACCAACTACATCATAGCCTTGCTGTTTTAAAAGCAAAGCAGCCACAGAGGAATCGACACCTCCGCTCATCCCGACGACCACTCGCGTATCTTTTTTATCCTTCATGCTGTTCACCGCCTTGTTCATTATTTGCTTTTTTCATTACTGCGCCAGACGTTTGACAATGGAAGCTACTCGTTCAGCAGCTTCTTCCGCATTTTCCTTGGTATTGGCAAGCCCGAAGCTGAATCTTATCGAGTTAGTCGTACGGTCATCTCCTTTTCCGAACATTGCCGACAACACATGAGAAGGTTCGATCGAACCAGCCGTGCAGGCGCTACCGCTGGAAGCCGCAACACCAGATAAGTCGAAGTTCGTTAGAAGAGCCTCCACGTTCGTACCAGGAAAGCTAATGTTGACAATTGCAGGAACTGTTTCCGTCTCGATCCCGTTTATTATAAACCGAACATTTTCTTGTTTCAGTTTTTGTAGAAAAATCTGTTTGAAGACTCCGTATTCCTGTCGCCGTTCCGCACGTTTTTCCACAGCCAATTCGACGGCCCTCTGGAATCCCTTTATGCCGGAAACATTTTCCGTTCCCGGCCTTCGTTTCCTTTCCTGCTCTCCACCGTATTGCAAGGCTGCAACCTGGGTACCCTCTCGCATATAAAGGAAACCGCCAGCCTTAGGTCCGTTGATTTTGTGGGAAGAAGCAGTCAGCATATCAACATTCCACTCGTCAACATTAATATCCAGGAGACCGTATGCTTGCACAGCATCTGAATGGAAATAGGCAGGGTGATCTTTCAAAACTCCGCCAATTTCTTTTATTGGCTGTATCATTCCTGTTTCATTATTTACTGCCATAATCGACACTAAAATGGTATCTTCTCTCAATGCAGACTCCAGTTCGTCCACCGACACTTTTCCTTCCGGTCCGACAGGGAGATAGGTAATTTCAAAACCCAATTTTTCCAAGTATTCGGAAGCATGGAGGGTGGCATGGTGTTCGATTTGGGTAGTAATCACATGCATACCGCGTTTCTGATTTGCAAGAGCGGTTCCGACGACGGCGAGATTATCCGCTTCCGTCCCGCCACTCGTAAACACAATCTCTTTTTCATTTGCATGGATACTTCCAGCAATTACACGGCGTGCTTCATCGATTACTTGTCTAGCCTTTCGACCAAAATGATGTACACTGGAAGGATTGCCGAACACTTCCTGTAACACCGGCAGCATAGCTTTTGTCACTTCCGGATGCACCGGTGTCGTCGCTGCATGATCTAAATAAATAGGTTCCATTTTCATCCTCCCTTCTTTCAAATATAAAACATGTAGGCTTCCTGGCTATCATCATCACCGTGTTTACACAAATCATCAAGGGTTGTCGTATCCAGCACATTTTTTACAGCGTCCCTGACACGCATCCACAAGGCCTGTTTAGCAGGTTCTTCATTCTCTATCCCTTCTACAGGAGTGATAGGTCCCTCTAATACTCGAATGATATCACCAGCAGTAATCTCGCTCGGCTGTTTAGCCAGAATATAACCTCCATAAGCTCCCCGTACACTCTTTACCAAACAAGCATTCCGCAAAGGGGCTGCCAATTGTTCTAAGTAATGTTCTGACAGTTCGTTTTCCTTTGCGATCGTCTTCAATGATACCGGACCGTTGCCATAGTTTTTTGCCAACTCTATCATTATGGTCAAACCATACCGGCCCTTGGTTGAGATTTTCATTCCCCTCACCTCTTCATGCATAACTCTCTAACAGCGGAACACTTCTTTCGGCTTTAGTTTTGCTTGACTCCGCTTTTTGATACATCAAGCTTGTGATAACTTCGCCTTCATAACCGCTGATTCGTCAGTTTCTATTGGGAAACACCTAAATGACACTGGTGTCTCGATATATCTAAACGTTTTTCTTATAAAGAGATTGAGACTTTCTTGTCATCCAACTCTTTAACTCCTTGTTATAATTGTTCTTGTAGCCAAAAGCTATTATAGCATGAATTGCAAGTTTCTTGCATTTTATCAAGGTTATCATTACGCTTGAAAATAGTTATTTTATAGACATTCTAAAGTTACGTCAAGCTATATACTCAAGAACGATCATTGGACTCTTCATTATACAGGGGGAATAGTAATGAGAAGCAAAGAACCATTGGCTTACCGGATGCGTCCAAAAACAATCGATGAGGTCGTCGGACAGGAAAATGTGATCGGAAAACAGACAAAGCTTTACCAGATGCTGATGAACGGTTACGTACCATCGTTGCTTCTATACGGAGAACCAGGTATCGGCAAAACGGCCATCGCGCATGCGATAGCCGGTACTGTAAACATGCCATTTACCACCTTGAATGCAACTACTGCCGGAAAAAAGGATGTAGAAATCGTTGTCGAGAAAGCGAAAATGGAAGGAAACACCATCCTTTTTCTCGATGAGATCCATCGTTTTAACAAAGCACAGCAAGATTACTTGCTCCCACATGTGGAAAAAGGGTTAATTATCTTGATCGGTGCCACTACTGAAAATCCGTATCACGATGTCAATCCCGCTATTAGAAGCAGATGCGGACAGATCAAGCAACTGGAGAGGCTTGACAGCAAAGATATAGAGATGCTGCTTCGTAACGCTTTGGCTGATGAAGATAGAGGCTTCGGGAATCTCCCTATCACTGCTGACGAGAAAGTAATTCAGCGGATTGTGGAAGGGACCAACGGAGATGCAAGGAAAGCCTTAAATGTACTGGAAGCAGTTGTCTATGCTTCCGGTAAACAAGAGGAAGAAATCGTGCTGGAAGAAAAAACAGTGGAAGAATTTATTGATAAGGCTGGTGTGTTCGGCGATAAAAAAGGATCTAATTTTTATAATTTATTATCAAGTCTGCAAAAAAGTATTCGTGGCAGTGATGTAAATGCCGGTTTATATTATTTAGCGCATTTACTGGAAAGCGGAGATTTGACTGCCGTCAATCGACGTCTGCTTGTGATTGCTTATGAAGACATTGGATTGGCAAGCAAAGACATCGGCAGTCGTGTTCTAGCGGCAGTGGAAGCAAGTGAACGTCTTGGCATGCCTGAGGCCAGGATTCCTTTATCGGTCGCTGTCGTCGATATGTGTCTGTCTACGAAATCCAACTCCGCCTACAAAGCCCTTGATATGGCAATAAATGATATTCGAAAAGGAAAAGTCGGGGATATCCCTCTCCATTTGCGTGATACCCATTATAAAGGAGCAAAAGATTTGGGCCATGAAGGGTACTTATACCCGCACAATTATCCTGTCGGTTCTTTCGGCGGCTGGGTTAATCAAGACTATCTTCCAGAAAAATTAAAAGACAGACAGTATTATCATCCCGTAGAGGCTGGAGAGGAACGAAGAATGGCGGAGATCTACAGGAAATTACAAGATTTCAAAAAACAAAAATAGACTCTATCTTCTATTTTTTTGTGTTCATTATACTATGGAAGTCCACTACGCTTTCTGTAAGCACTACAGCGCAGGCAAAATAACTGTACTATTGCGAGAACAATTCGTGTCAGAGACACCGGCTACTGGGTCTGCGTCTTTCCGTTAAGGATAAAAGATTTAATTCATGAGCGCCCTGGCTGAATCCGTGCTCACGAAACGTGATGTGTTCTGCCGAAGCAGTTACGAGAAACCAATCTTGTAAAAGTGTCTGGAAAGCGAGTTTTTCCTTCCTGTATCGCAATTTGTTTCAACTGTTAAAAGGATTAAAGCAACGAGAGATATCCGATGGCACAGCAGCTTTATGTAAAAAACACTTATGTTTTCAGAATAAAAAAGACAAAGTATTACATTCCCGCGTATAAAAACAATAGAAACGGCAAAGATAGATATAAAAATTACAAACTATTTCTATGAACTTATTGAAGGAGTGAATACTTTGGTTAAAGTTAGACAAGACGCCTGGTCACATGAAGATGACTTGCTGTTAGCCGAAACCGTATTAAGACATATCAGAGAAGGCAGCACCCAATTGAATGCTTTTGAAGAAGTCGGGGATAAATTGAATAGAACCTCGGCTGCTTGTGGATTCCGCTGGAATGCTGAGGTAAGGAAGAAATATGAGCAGGCAGTAGATATCGCAAAACGACAACGAAAAGAGAAGAAACGTGCACTTGCCAAACAACAGAAAACTGCACACAAACCAGCCCCAGCCTTTTTGTCTGGTCCGGTAGAAGAAGTTAAGGAAACCGTAAATGAACAATTCCATTTACCTGTTCAAGTAGCAGAAGATGAATCCTCTATTAATCTGGACACGGTAATTGACTATTTAGCTTCATTAAAACAAGGTTATCATGACTCGAGGAAGTCCCAATTGGATGTTAAGACCTTAACAGATGATAATGAATCTCTTAAAGAAGAAAACCACCGGCTTAAGAAACAACTGGGAGACACAAAAGAACAGCTGCAGGCAATCCAGGAAGATTACCAAGTGCTGATCCAAATCATGGATCGAGCCCGTAAGATGGTGGTCTTCGATGATCAGGAAAGTCTATCTGCTTCTGCTTTCAAGATGGACAAGAACGGGAATTTAGAACATATGGCTAGATAACCAGTTACGAAGATAATAAACACAAAAAAACCTTAAGGATATCTGCATCCTTAAGGTTTTTATTATGTACGTATCAATCCCGATCGTGCCGTCCCCTTGATAGTTTTGAACCCGCTCTCGGCAGGTGGGTGCCCTGTTCTATGTTTTATGCTTCCTCTCATCAGAGATTCCAATGAGGCTTGCACGCCGCATAGAAACCGCAGGCTCCCGTTCAACTAAATGTTCGGTCAAAACGTATTGGATGAGACGAACACATCAGGATTGATAGTTGGCCTCCCAAAGGAGTGCCGCTTAAGTTATACTCAAATAATAGCACAGAAATATCCGGCTTTCAAGAAGCTTACTCATGACGTTTCCATAACAATTGTTACATGTTTGCAATATCAGGATTTTCGTCCCGGTTCTTTCCGTTTCAAATTCAATTCATCCAGCTGAGCTTGGCTAACGCCGCCCGGAGCTTCAGTAAGCAAGTCAGATGCGGAAGCTGTTTTAGGAAACAAGATCGTGTCCCGCAAATTGGTTCTGCCGGCTAGCAGCATGATAAAACGGTCGAAACCCAGGGCGATGCCCCCATGTGGGGGTGCTCCATGCTCCAACGCATCAAGCAGAAATCCGAACTGCTCCTCTGCCTCTTCCTGAGAAAATCCCAATACCTCAAACATTTTATTTTGCATTTCCCGCTGATAAATACGTAAAGAGCCGCCGCCCAATTCATAACCATTAAGAACAAGATCATAGGCTTCCGCTTTTACTTCCTGCGGATGGGTATCCAGCTTGCCAATATCCTGTTGAACAGGCATAGTGAAAGGATGATGTGCAGCAAAATAACGACCTTGTTCTTCGTCATATTCTAACAGTGGCCAATCCGTTACCCAAAGGAAATGAAATAATGATTCATCAATCAACTTCCGTTCTTTCCCCAGCTTCAAACGAAGGGCGCCAAGGCTTTCATGTACCACTGACACTTTATCTGCCACAAATAGCAATAGATCGCCCTCTTCTGCATCCAACACCTGCTTTATATTCTCCGCTTCCTGCTCTGTCAAAAATTTAGCGATAGGACCTTTTAATTCGGTTCCTTCTGTTTTCAACCAGGCAAGACCTTTAGCCCCATAAATCTTAACGAATTCTGCCAGCTGGTCGATGTCTTTCCTAGAGTAATCTGACGCTGCGCCTTTTACATTAATAGCGCTGACTTTCCCCCCATCCTCGACAGCACTGCTGAACACTTTAAATCCAGATCCTTTTACTACTTCGGAAACATTGACTAGTTCCATCGAAAATCTTGTATCAGGTTTGTCTGAACCGAACCTTTCCATTGCTTCATCATAGCTCATTCGCGGGAAAGGTGTCTCAATATCCAAAGCTTTTACTTGCTTCATTACTCTTTTCATCATTCGCTCAGACATCGCCATGATTTCTTCGCTCGACATGAAAGAAGTTTCAATATCGATTTGGGTGAATTCCGGTTGCCGATCCGCCCGTAAGTCCTCGTCACGGAAACAGCGGGCAAATTGATAATACTTTTCGAATCCGGAAACCATTAGCAGTTGTTTAAATAATTGGGGTGACTGCGGAAGTGCATAAAAGTGACCGGGATGCACCCTGCTTGGAACTAAATAATCACGTGCCCCTTCCGGCGTGCTTTTTGTCAGCATGGGAGTTTCCATTTCTAAGTAATCTTCTTCATTTAAAAAATTTCGAATCGCTTGGGTTGCTTGATGCCGCAACTTAAACGTGTTTTGCATCGGTTCTCTTCTTAAGTCGATATACCGATACTTCAACCGCAAATCTTCGGAGACCTCCGTTTCCCCTTCGATTTGGAATGGAGGCGTTTTTGATGTATTCAATATTGAAATACTTGCTACCGATATTTCAATTTCTCCAGTGGCCATTTTTTCATTGACAGTAGCACTGTCTCTTTCGACCACCGTTCCTTGGATTTCTACAACATACTCACTTCTAACCCGTTCAGCGACGGTAAGTGCTTCCCGAGAAATGTCTGGATTGAAAACCACTTGAACAATTCCGGAGCGGTCTCTTAGATCAATAAAAATCAAACCACCCAAATCGCGGCGTTTCTGAACCCACCCTTTTAAATTCACTTGCTCACCGACCGATTCTCTTGAAAGTCTGCCTGCCATCTGTCTTGATTCTGCCATATTAATTTTCTCCTTCCAACTCTTTCTTCATATAAGCAACCAGTTGCTGAAGCGAAACATCTTCCTGCTCCCCGGTATTCATGTTTCGCACCGTAGCTGTATTATTTTGCAATTCTTCTTCCCCAAGGATTACTACATACTTCGCTTTCGAGCGATCAGCAGCTTTGAATTGGGCTTTGAACTTCCGTTGCTGGTAGTCCTTATCTACCTGAACGCCAGCTTTTCTTAATTCATAAGTATAACGGACTGCTGCCTTTTCAGCTTGGTCCCCGAGAGATACAAAAAAGCAATCGAGTCCATCGGCCACCGGCAATTCAATTCCTTCGGCTTCTAAAGCCATCAAAAGTCTTTCCAGGCTCATTGCAAACCCGATACCAGGAGTTTCAGGGCCGCCAAGTTCTTCGACAAGTCCGTTATAGCGCCCCCCTCCCGATAAAGTGGTAATAGCGCCAAACCCTTCGGCATTGCTCATAATTTCGAAAGCGGTATGGTTATAGTAATCGAGACCCCGAACAAGATTAGGATCGATGACATAATCAATGCCCATGTTATCAAGATGGTTCCTTACTTGTGCAAAATATTGTTCCGATTCTTCATTTAAATAAGTCAGGATCGAAGGGGCTGTTGCCATTGCTGGGTGGTCTTTATCCTTTTTACAATCCAGAATCCGGAGAGGATTTTGTTCCAGCCGGACTTGGCAATCTGCACATAACTCCTCTTTATGTGGAGAAAAATGCTCAACTAGTGCTTCCCTGTGATTGTTACGGCTTTCTGCATCACCTAAGCTGTTGAGTACAAGTTTTAAAGATCGGAGTCCCAATTCTTGATAGGCGCTCATAGCCAACGCAAGCACTTCCGCATCCACTGCCGGGTCTGCACTTCCCAAAGCCTCAATGCCGAATTGAACAAATTGTCTCATTCGTCCTTGTTGTGGTCGCTCATAACGGAACATCGGTCCGAAATAAAACAGCTTGACCGGCTGATTGGCGAGTCCATATAACTTATGTTCGACAAAAGCCCGCACTGCCGACGCAGTTCCTTCAGGCCGCAAGGTCAAACTTCTGCCGCCCCTGTCTTGGAAGGTATACATCTCCTTTTGTACAATATCCGTACTGTCTCCCACTCCACGCTGGAATAATTCGGTGTGTTCAAACACAGGAGTGCGTATTTCTTTATAGTTAAATCGTCTGCATAAATCAGTCAACTTCTGTTCAATATATTGCCAGTTACCGGTCGTTTCCGGTAAAAGGTCCTGTGTGCCCCTAGGTGCCTTGATATTCATTTTCAAACCCCCTGTTTCTTATGGTTATGTAGATTTCAGTTACCTATCTTAATACGACTTTCAGACTTTTTGGATACCCTGTATAATGCATGACCGAATTCGATGTTCCCTAAAATAAAAAAATAAACTCTCGTCCCTTTATGAAAAAAGGGACGAGAGTTTACCCGCGTTGCCACCCTGGTTGAAGCTGTCCTCACAACTCCCACTTTCACAGTTAACGCCTGCAAAACGTTTGTATTTACTACCTTCAATACAAAACCTCCGGGACGTCTTTCAACAGATCATCATGGAGAAGTGCTCTCAACCTGTGGCACTTCCTCTCTGTTCATGTGTACTTCTGCCTACTTTTCCCTTCCATGGTTGTTCGGTCGATATTAAGAATTGTTTATAATCATAATGTTTGCCGCTTCTCTTGTCAAGCGCGGTTCAATTTTTCTTTCAGTTTTTTTACATCTCCAAGTGAGATACCAAGATCTTCAGCAATTTCAATCCTGTTCAACTGCCCTTCAATTTCCATAAAGCGGTGAAAGTCTGCTCCAAAAATACTCGGTCCTGCTGACTGCATATCCGATTGCTTTTGGTCGTACCGCATCGACTGTAGTCCTCCTTATTGATTGGATTTCCTAACGACTAGCCAAGCGAAACACAGTAGATAATGAATGGTGCTCCGTTTTCTATCCTAAGTATGCCCAAGTCAATCGACGACTATGCCACCCTGAAGAGCGTTGTTCAGTAATCAAAAGTGGATTCAAATCATGTACGTTTTCACGGAAACCGTTATATCACTTTATCAGCGATCCGAGCTGTCCAATAGCAAGGTTACAGGGCCATCGTTTGTTAGATGGACCTGCATATCTGCCCCAAATGTTCCGGTTTCAACGTTAATGCCGGAGTCCTCTATATATTGATTGAATGCCTCATACAGTTGCTTAGCAGGGCCCGGTTTTGCCGCGTCCATGAAGTTTGGTCGCCGTCCCTTCCTGGTATCCGCGTACAAAGTGAATTGAGAAATAGAAAGCACACTACCTCCTATTTCTTTTAAGGACAAATTCATCTTACCCTGATCATCTTCAAAAATCCGGAGTGATGCGATTTTATTCGCCAAATATTTGGCATCTTCTGTTGTATCCTCATGCCCGACACCCAGTAAGACAACCAACCCGGATTCTATTTTGCCCACCGTTCTATCCTCTACCGTAACTCCGGCTTGTTTTGCTCGTTGAATGACAGCTTTCACCTTTCAAGCACTCCTTACTGCAGCATTCTTGTTACCGTGTAAACATCTTTTATTTGCTTCAGTCTGTCTACTATCTTTCGGAGGTGACTGATATTATGAATCAAGATGGTAATATGAATAAGGGCCATCTTATTGCGATCTGATTTACCATTGACTCCAATGATATTCGTTTTCGTTTCATTGACAGCTTGCAGGACTTCGTTCAGTAATCCCCGACGATCGAACCCAGATATTTCTAAATCTACATGATACTGCTTTGACAATGCATCATTGTTTTCCCAATCAACTTCTAATATTCGGTCCTTAGCTTCCTCTGTCTGTATGTTCGGGCAGTCACTTCGATGAACGGAAACACCACGGCCTTTTGTGATGTAACCGACAATATCGTCGCCCGGAACAGGATTACAACATTTAGACAACCGGACTAGCAGATTGTCGACACCTGCCACCCGGACACCAGAATCTCTTTTTCGACCTTGTCCTGGTTTTACATCTGTTTTCGCTACGCCTTCCAACGTTTCAGCTAAATCCTGCGTTTTCAAGTTCTGTTTTTTCTGTTTCTCCGTCAGACGCGTGGCGATTTGTGCAGCGGTGATTCCCTGGTATCCTACAGCCGCATACATATCGTCTTCATTGCTGAAGTTGAATTTCTCTGCAATCTTTTCAATATTCTCAGCAGTTAAAATATCTTTTGGCTCGAAGCCTGCTGCTTTCACTTCTTTTTCAACCAATTCTTTTCCTTTGACTACATTTTCATCACGGCGTTGTTTTTTGAAGAATTGTTTGATCTTGTTTTTCGCCTGTGATGTCTGTGTAATACTAAGCCAGTCCTGTGAAGGTCCATAGGAGTGCTTAGAGGTCATTACCTCGACGATATCCCCGGTATGAAGGCGGTAGTCAAGCGGCTCCATTTTTCCGTTCACTTTGGCGCCGATTGTTTGGTTGCCGACCTCGGTATGGATTTTATAGGCAAAATCCAGCGGTACAGAACCAGACGGAAGCTCAATGACATCTCCTTTCGGTGTAAAAACATACACCATATCGGAAAACAAATCGACTTTCAACGACTCCATGAATTCTTCTGCATCATGTGTTTCATTTTGCCATTCCAATATTTCCCGGAACCAGCTCAACTTGGCTTCTGAATCCTCTTGAGTCTGATCAAGCTGCTTCCCTTCTTTATACGCCCAATGAGCGGCAATTCCAAATTCAGCAATCTCGTGCATATCCTTTGTCCGGATTTGAACTTCCAGGGGTGCCCCTTTCGGCCCGATTACCGTTGTATGCAAGGATTGATAAAGATTTGGTTTCGGCATAGCGATATAATCTTTGAAACGACCCGGCATTGGTTTCCAGCAGGTATGGATGATTCCCAATACAGCATAACAATCCTTAATGCTGTCGACGATTATTCGTACAGCCAGTAAATCATAGATTTCATTAAACTGTTTGTTCTGCAAGGCCATCTTTTTATATATACTATATAAGTGCTTCGGCCGTCCGGAAAAATCTGCCTTGATATGGACTTCATCTAGCTGCTTTTGCACTTCCTGCATAACTTCTTCAATATAATTTTCTCGTTCCTCGCGCTTTTGTTTCATCAAATGCACGATCCGATAGTACTGCTGGGGATTTAAATATCGTAATGCCGTGTCTTCTAATTCCCACTTGATGGTGGAAATACCAAGACGATGCGCCAAAGGGGAAAATATTTCCAGTGTCTCGTTTGAAATCCGTCTCTGCTTTTCAGGCGGTAAATGCTTCAGCGTTCGCATGTTATGGAGTCGGTCCGCTAATTTAATCAAGATAACCCGAATATCTTTGGCCATAGCCACAAACATTTTACGATGATTTTCTGCCTGCTGCGCCTCTTTGGACTTATATTTAATTTTCCCAAGCTTGGTAACGCCATCCACAAGCATTGCAACCTCATCATTAAAAGCTTCTGCAAGCTGCTCTACCGTTACATCGGTATCTTCGACAACATCATGTAAGAAGCCACCGGCAATCGTCTCCGGATCCAATTCCAAATGAACGAGAATACCCGCTACTTGGACAGGATGAATAATATAAGCTTCTCCAGATCGCCGGTACTGGCCTTCATGAGCTTTCTCAGCATAATTGTAAGCTTCTCTGATAAAGGATATATCTTCTTCGGGAAGATACGTACCGGCTTGCTCCATGACATCTTCTGCTGTCAAAATTTTATCTTTCGACATGTAATCACCTTGATTTCTTTTACTATTGGACTGGATGGACAATGTATTGGGAATAAAAATCTAACATATTAAAAAGGCAGATCGCCTGAATCAAGTAAGAAAGTTTTCGTTTATTTCCATGAAGATGAACCTGTCGCAAAAGGTGTAAAATAACATCATTTGCTGTTGATGCTTTCTTCTAGTATAAAAAAAGCGTAAAAAAAGTAAAGAAAAAAAGTTTGTTCAATCACAAAAACACACTGGAATGTAGCTAAACAGGAGTACTCTTGAGAGCACTCCTTCTTTTTGCCTTTATTTAATATTGCATTAAAGTAAGAACCTCATAGCCATCCAGCTTTTCACGGCCGTGTAAGTAAGTCAATTCTATCAGGAATGCACAACCTGCAACAATCCCGCCAAGTTCTTCAACAAGTTTGATGGTTGCTTCGATTGTACCTCCTGTCGCCAGCAAATCATCCGTGATCAGGACACGCTGGCCAGGCTTGATGGCATCCTTATGGATTGTCAGTACATTCTTTCCATATTCAAGACCGTAATCGACTTTGATCACTTCACGCGGCAGTTTGCCTTCCTTTCTTACTGGAGCGAAGCCTACTTCCAACGCATAGGAAACCGGGCAGCCAACAATGAACCCTCTTGCTTCTGGTCCTACAACCAGATCGATTTCTTTGTTGCGGGAATACTCGACAATTTCATCGACTGCAGACTTATAAGCAGTCCCGTTATCCATGAGGGTGGTGATATCTTTGAATTTCACTCCCTCTTTAGGCCAATCTTCTACTACGGTAATATATTTTTTATAATCCATGGCTTACTTCCTCCTTAGGTGATCCGCTCTTTTCTATAAATGGATCAAACCATGCTCTCAATTCATCATAAGACGAGTAATAAAGTTTTTTTTCTATTTCCAGCCTGTTTTGCATCTTCTGATATGCAGGCGCTTCGGTTAAATCCTTTTTTGCTGGATGAGGATTCGTTTTTAGCAGACCATCTTCTATTTTAACAAATTCCAATTCAAAAAACACTTGACTGATAAATTTTATCTTTTCTTGCTTCCAACCTTTGTGTTTTGCAAGTATATCTAATTCTTTCTTCATGTCAAATTGTTTTCGCTTTAACATCATGGCATAGAACCACTTGAAATCCTCCCGGCTGGGGAGCACTTCCAGGAAATGGCCATCTTTTTCATAAAAACAGGCAAAAATCTTACCTGGATTCAACCGGGACAGTAGTTGCTCCAAATCATTTAAACGTTCAGGCAAATCAAGCAAAATCAAACTGTCAACATTTTCCTGATCCCAGGAAGACAGCTTGTCCTCGCTGTATAACGATGCGGTGACTTCAGCTGGTACGCGTAACCCCATGGATTCCTCATGGAAACAGACAGCAAGACTTTCCTGGAAAAGCTCCAATGGTATTTGCTTTGTGAGATGCCTGGACCCTCTATAATCAAAGAGCTGCCAAGTATTCACGGCTAGATCTTTAACCATTAACTGCACTTTTTGTTTACCGTTCCATTCGTTAATCTCCAACTCTCCGATCAAATCAAGATTGGATCGCGGAGAAATCTTATGATAAAGATCACCCATTCCGAAAGCAATGCCATCCACTATTTTTTGCTCTCCTTGAAATGAAAATTTCAAATGATTTTGCTGGCTTCCGATCAGCCTTATTTCTGCAGGCTTGGCCTGAACGTGGAATAACGGTTTTGGGTTGCTCATCCCGAATGGCGCCAGTTTATTAATCTCCTTGATGATCGAGACATCCAACTCATTGATATCGACGGTTGAATCAATTGTCAATGACTGTTTGTAATCCTCTTCGGTAAGTTTACTGGCTGCAGCATCGTTCAAAAGATTACGAAGTATCGGAAGGTTTTCCTCCGGCAATGTCATACCGGCAGCTTGCGCATGCCCGCCAAAGTGCGTAAAGGTTTCCCTGATTTCCATACAGTTTTTAAACAAATCAAAAGCATCGATACTTCTTGCAGAACCCTTGGCTTGTTTCTTATCAGCATTAATGGATAAAACAATCGCGGGACGATCATACTTTCTTACCAATTTGGATGCTACAATCCCAAGAACCCCTTCATTCCATCCCTCTTGGGCGGCAACAATCACATGTTCTCCTGTATCGCCTGCTTCAACCAATGCTTCAGCTTCTTTGGCAATATCTGCAACTATTTTCTGCCTTTCCAGATTCAATTCCTGGACGAACCCTGCCAATTCTTCCGCTTCGGATGAATCTTTGGTAAGCAGTAAATCTACAGCCATATCTGCATCCTGCAGTCTCCCCACGGCATTGATTCTTGGACCAATAAAAAAACCGATATGTTCTTCGGTAATATCGCCTTCTATTTTACAAACCTTCTTCAAAGCTTTTATCCCTGGACGATTTGATTGGGAGATAGCTTTCAAGCCAAATTTCGCCAACACTCTATTTTCATTGACCAGCGGTACCAAATCAGCTATGGTTCCAATCACAGCCAAATCCAACAGGTGCTTAGGAAAATAGCCTAGTAAGTGCTGGGCAAATTTAAATGCTACACCGACGCCAGCTAGTTCCTGAAACGGATAGTCAGTGGAGCATTTTGGATGAACGATCGCCAGTGCAGCAGGAAGCTGTTCTTGTACTTCATGGTGGTCGGTAATAATCAGATCCACCCCGATTTCTTTGGCGATTTCTGCCTCCTCAACTGCAGCAATCCCTGTATCCACCGTGATGATCAAGTCTATTCCTTCCGTTTTCGCTTTACGGAAAGCTTGTTCATTGGGGCCGTATCCTTCTGTAAAACGGTTAGGGATGTAAAAAGTACATTCCGCTCCTAATTCTCGAAGCGTCTCCAGCATGACAGCAGTCGAGCTTACGCCATCTGCGTCATAGTCACCAAAAACAAGGATTTTTTCTCCTTCCGCTATGGCTTGGTGTACTCTTTCCGTTGCTTTATCAATGTCATTCATTAAAGCCGGATCATGTAAATCTTCCAGACTTGGATGAAGGAATTTTTCCGCCTGCTCCTTTGAAACGATACCTCTCTGAAATAACAGCCGCTCTGTTACGGGAGTTAAGGAAAACTCCTCTTGAAAACCGATATCATTATCTGAATCACTATATGTAAACTTCCAATTAGCTTGGCTTTGTAACATAAATTCACCCCTGACCCACTTATTATACTAGAGTGAATCAGGGGTAGCAAATGGATTTTCCGTAGTTCTCGTCATTCCTTGTGATTTGGCAATTCTGCTTTTTTCTCTTGCTCCTGACCGCTCGCCATCGAATCTATCTCTACGACAGGCTCGTTTAACTGTTCATTTTCCTTTTTTAAGGAGCGGACTTCCCTTTGTAGCCGCAGCACTTTGACCGAGCCGACAGCAGCTGTAATTAATCCCCCCATCAACACAGATATCAAGATAACAAGAATCAACGGTGCATTGCCAGTTCCAAATAAGTAATCGACTTCTACAGGCTCGACATTAATAACAGCAAAAATTGCTACAATTAATGCAAAAATAAGTGCAAGAATGATATAGCTTTGCCCTTTCATTTCAGTCCTCCTTTAACCGCATGATAGAAGGATATATACATCGGTCATGGATATACTTCCCAACAAAAGCATAAAAAAAACCCCGTAAATACAAGGCCACTGAACCTAAGGGGCTGTCAAAGTTTGTTGTTGACGAAAAGCGGTCTGTATGGAAATTAAATTCCACACAGACCGCTTTTTAAAATTCTACCTAATTATAGAGATTCAGTTTTTCAGTGTCCATGGAAACACCGAGGTTACCTTACACCTGCGGTCCACCGGTTTGTTTTTTCTTCACATAGTTGATCGGTTTTTCTTTGATATTTCTACCACGGAAAATCAACCAAAGCTGGGCAGCAATAAATAATGACGAATAGGTTCCGGCAATCAGCCCGACAACTAACGCAAACGAAAAGTTAGTAATTGAGGATGCGCCGAACACCAGTAGCATAACTGCGGCAAACACCACTGTAATCACCGTGTTGAAGCTTCTCGCCAAGGTTTGCATTAAGCTGCGGTTGACGATTTTCGCCAGTTCGCCGAACGATTTTACCCGTTTCTTCAGCTTCAGGTTTTCCCGGATCCGATCAAAAGTAACAATGGTATCATTGATCGAATAACCGACTATTGTCAGTATCGCAGCGATAATTGTAATATCGAATTCCAATCTCGTAATGCTGAACAACGCCACAATGAAAAATGCATCATGCAGCAAAGCGATGATTGCTGTAAGTGCAAAGAAAAATTCAAAACGGATTGTCACATAAATGATGATGCATATCGCGGCATACAACACTGCCATCACAGCGTTTTTGGCGAGCTCCTGTCCAACGACAGGCGATACCGTACTAACGCTTGGATTGTTCCCGTATTCACTGCTGAAATAGTCTTGAATCTCCCCTACTTCTTCCTGAGCCAATACTGTACCAAACCTAGCTACCGCTATGTCGTTATTATCACCGGAGATGACAATTTGTTCCGGAGAATAACCTAGTTCATCGAAATCTTCTTCAATTGCTTCCTGAGTCAGGCTTGTATCAGCAAGAACTTCTACTCTGGATCCTGCAGTAAAGTCGATCCCGAGGTTCAAGCGGAAGACAGAAAGGCAAATGACACCGGCAAGGACAAGAATCAGTGAAATGGCAAAGAACTTCTTGCGATGGCCCACCAAATCAAATGTTCTTCCAAATAGCTTCGGCTCCACTTCTTCTGTACTAGCTTTATCCTGAATATCCTTGCTTTTCACCCCGAACCAGCCAGGGCGCTTATTTAGAAAGCGGCTATTTACCCAAAGACCAAGAAATAGCCTTGTCCCATAAACAGCTGTAATAAAGCTGACCAATATGCTGATTATCAGCATGGTGGCAAACCCTTTAACCGAGCTCGTCCCGAAAATAAATAACACGGCAGCCGCAATCATCGTGGTGATATTTGCGTCAAGAATCGTAGACAAGGAATTTTTGTTACCTGCTTTGAAAGCGGACTGTACCGATTTGCCGGTTTTTAATTCTTCTTTTATCCGTTCATACGTGATGATGTTGGCATCGACCGCCATCCCTACCCCTAGGATCAAGGCGGCGATTCCCGGCAACGTCAATACCCCGTTCATCCATTCAAATACGAGCAGAATCAAATAAATATAAATACTTAGTGTGACCGAAGCAATCACACCAGGAAAACGGTAGTAAATCATCATAAACAAGAAAATGAGCGCTACCCCGATAAAACCGGCAAATACCGTTTTATCAAGCGCCTGTTGTCCGAATTGAGCCCCCACAGAGGTGGAATATACCTCTGTTAAATTAACCGGCAAGGAACCGGCATTCAAAATATCGGCCAATCGCTGCGCAGAATCTACTGTGAAGTTTCCGCTGATTTGAACATTCGATGTATTCAGCGTTTGATTGACAGCCGGTGCCGAAATATATTTAGGGTCCTCTTTCTTCGATTCTTCTTCAAATGAATCGCCTTCTTCATAATCCATCCAGATGACCAGACGATTATCGGGCATCTGTGAGATTTGTCTCGTAACATCTGCGAACTTTGAAGGGTCCTTCAATTGAAGGGTAACGATCGGTTGATTGGTATTTGGATCAAAGTCCTGCCGAGCGCTATTTTCTTTTAAATCATCTCCGTTTAAGTATTCTTTATCATTCACGTCCCGGAATGATAATTCAGCCGAAGTCGATAGTAACTCCCGTGCTTCGTTCTGATCTTCCACCCCGGCAAGCTGAACCCTGATTCGGTTCGGCTCTTCAATGTTGAAATTCGGTTCATTGACACCGAGAACATCGACACGTTCACGGAGGGCTTCCGTCGTCGCTTCCAACGTGTCCATGCTGACATCCGAATCACCATCCAGTGTTTCCACCTCATATAAAACTTCAAAACCACCCTGTAAATCAAGACCTAGCTTGATATCTTTGGTTATGCCTGTAATCGTTGTCCCAATCGTCCCTGCAAAAATCAACACGATTAGAAAAAAGGCAACGATTCTGCCTCTTTTAACCATCCTGTTTGTGCCTCCTCTACTCCATCCGCTCTAACAGCAAATACAGCTAAATTGTGACCGGCTAAATTGCCGGGTTCTTTTTTCATTAGTTTCTTATCAAGCAACACATAGGAACATTATAGAAATTATTTACATGAAGGTCAATGGACTATTCTTAACCTTCTTCTTCGACAGGGCCGGATAAAGCGGCGATTGATGCCATTATATCGTCGTCTTGATAAGCTTGAACGGTTAAATAACTCATATAAATATTTGAACTTAAATGAAAAATATCTCCCACGACTTCATGAACACGCTTTGAAGGATTACCCTTCCACACTTTCTTCTTGAGACAATTCCACACATCATTTGAAGTCGCCCGGGAGTACCCCATCAATTTAAACTCTTCCACTTTGCTTTCCAGTATCAAATCCATTTCTTTCTTCCACTCATCAACCAGTCTTTCTTCCAAAATGGTGCGCCCCCTCTAGCGTTTAATAATTTTTATCCCTGCCTGTCATGCTTGGCCAACTACCTTGCATATACATTCATTGTATATGAATTATAAAAATTTGAGAAGGCAGGTCGTTACTTGTGACCAAGCAAACATTTCTTCAGGGGACCCTGATTTTGATAGCAGCTGGCATGATTACCAGATTTCTAGGCTTCATCAACCGAATCATAGTGGCAAGATTAATGGGGGAGGAAGGAATAGGACTGTATATGATGGCCTTACCGACTTTGTTCCTCGTCTATACCCTCACCCAGTTCGGGCTGCCCATTGCTATCTCTAAGCGTGTCGCTGAAGCAGAAGCGCATGGCGACCTAAAGAAAATCAAACGGATTCTAATTATTTCCCTGACTATAACCGGGACGCTGAGTATCATTTTCCTCGCAGGACTAATATTGATTGCCCCGGTTGTAGCAACTAAGTTTTTAACAGATGAACGGACGCTATATCCATTGCTCGCAATCAGTCCGATGGTGCCGATTTCGGCTGTTTCCTCTGTCATCCGGGGTTACTTCCAAGGAAGACAAAACATGAAACCACAGAGCTATGCCCAAGTCATAGAACAAATTGTCCGGATTTGCTGTGTTTCATTCCTAGTAAAGTTGTTTCTTCCCTATGGAGTCGAATTCGCAGCCGCCGGCGCCATGTTTTCTGTTATTGTGGGTGAACTTTGTTCGTTGTTTTTTATGCTGCGCATGTTTAAAACAAAGAAACGCATCAAACTGCGGGCTGACGTCCTTCAATATATTAAATCTGGACGGCAGACATTCAATGAACTTATGTCGATAGCCCTGCCCGGCACTGGAAGCCGTCTTGTTGGTTCTGTTTCCAATTTTATTGAGCCGATTCTCGTTTCACAAAGTCTAGCGATTGCAGGATTTCATACGGTAGCTGCAACAAAACTTTATGGTTCGCTTACAGGATACGCACTTCCACTACTGTTCATGCCGACCTTCATCACCCACTCACTTGCTGTTGCCATGGTACCTAATATTAGTGAAGCAGACGCCAAACAGAATAAACAACTCGTGCATTATCGCATTCATCAGGCAATCCGGATTTCGTTTGCTTCCGGTGCTTTAGCAACTGTGATTTTAATGCTGTTTTCCGTTCCCATACTTGAATTCATGTATGGAACCAGCAGTGCGAGTCGATTTTTGGTACTGATGGCTCCGTTCTTTGTTATGTTGTATGTCCAGTTTCCATTAAATGCTGCCCTGCAGGCGTTAAATTATGCTAAAGAAGCTATGTGGAATAGCATAATTAGCACAGGCATAAAATTCATTGTCCTGGTTATCTTTGCTACCAACCCTCAATTTGGGATCATGGGGGTTGCCTTGGGAATGATTGTAGGTGTAGTGCTCGGAACCATGCTCCACCTGGCGACATTGATAAAAGTCATTCACTTCAAACTACCATGGCTGGATTTTTTAAAAATGGCCTGTTTGTTTTCTATTACTTGGTGGGCAGGAAAGCTGCTAAAGCAATTGATTCCAGGATATGCGGACAATCTGGTGGTTTTCCTTTGCACACTTACAGTACTGGGTACCTTCTATCTCGTTTTACTGTTCCAGTTCAAGTTTTTATCGGTGGCCGAGTTGCATCAATTGCCGATTTTTAATCGTTTCATCCGTAAATAGGAAAGTACAGAGAACCTGCCGTGTCTTACTTGAAAAAGGGCATAAATTGTAAGGAAAGCGGCCAAACAAACAAAACTAAATCAGCTAAAGTAGAGTACGGGCAAGCGGACGGACAACATTCTGTTCCGTGAAGTGAAAAAAAACAACTTCTCCATATCTGAGAAGCCTGTTTAGGATATACGGTGAGACCCCGGAGGGCTAAGAAAGCTCGAGGTGGCTCACCAGCCCCATCCTCGGAAAGCACATTCCCGTTCCGTATCCGGTCGATAGTACATATCGAAGGATTTACCATCTATTTTTTTTCATTTTTTATATCGACAAATATTCGACCATCTTTGTCGATACTGCAAAAAGAAACCTGCTCAATCGTGAGGTCCCGCTTGTTCACTTCTCCCAATAGCCAGTCTTCGCTTTTATCGATTTTTTCCAAAGCACCATACTGGATTTTTCCGTCCACGATTACAGGTACAACATAGCCTTCTGATGAGATACCATCACTGCCATTAACCGACTTTTCAAATATGGATAATTTACCGGAAGCTTCAAGAATCGCAAATTCAACATCTTGAATACTTTTAGTACCATTTTCTCGCAGCTGTTGCATTAGATCATTAAAATTGTATCGTTGTTTGCGCATTTCATGCTCATCAATTTTCCCTTTCGAAATGATCACTGAAGGTTTGCCCTCAAACCATCCACGAAATCGTTGATTTTTCAAAGAGGCCCAGGCAGTAAAACGCTGTATGAGCAGCAAAATAGCCATAGGTATGATAGCTTGGGCGATATTCGACTTGGGTTCCTCGATTGCGAACACCGCCATTTCCCCTACCATGATGAATACCACGATATCCAGCAGGCTTAATTCTCCGATTTCCCTCTTTCCCATCAACCGAAAAATCACCACGATGATTAAATAGGTAAAAACAGTGCGGAATATTATCTTCCCCAGTTCAATTTCCATAAACAAGTTCCTTCCCACAATCACAATTACAGTTATTATTACTAATAGACTTGATTTTATGCTGAAGGTAATGCTTGCTTACAAGCTTTGCTGGAAAGGAACCAGATAGCGAAAATAAATATAAACGGTCGACACAATTAAAGAAATGATGACAAGCGGGATTCCATAGCATAGAAACCGAAGAAAAGGGATCCGCTGTCCATTCCCCTCTGCAAGTCCCGCTACTACCACGTTGGCAGAAGCCCCGATTAAAGTCCCGTTGCCTCCCAGGCAAGCCCCCAACGCCAAAGACCACCAGAGCGGATCCAGGTTCGCCATTCCGTATGATTGAAATTCCTTAACCACTGGAATCATTGCAGCAACGAACGGGATATTATCGATAATTCCAGAGAAAAGGCCGGCCGTCCATAAAATCAACAAAGCTGTAAAGGGCAAGTCCCCTTCTGTGAGCATCATAATTCCTCTAGCCAATTCGTCGATGACTCCTACTTTCTCCAATCCACCCACAAGCATGAATAATCCGATAAAGAAGAATAAAGTAATCCATTCCACCTCTTGAAATACTTTTTCTGTACCAGCTTCCTTGTCAGTGAGAAGAAGTAATAAAAGTGCTCCCGCTACTGCTACAGTTGTCAATTCAATATGAAATACTGGATGAAGCAAAAAACCTGTGATTGTCAATAGAAGGACCGTAACCGACTGATACAACATCGGTGTCTTCTTTAAATAGGTTGTTCCATCCATACCCATCAACTGATCAATTCGATCCTCGTTTTTCTGCAATTTATTCCGAAATAAAAGAATAATAGAAACCATCATGATTGAAAACAGGATGACGACAACCGGTCCCAGATGAACAATAAACGAAAGGAACGTTAAGTGCTCGACTGCCTGGCCGATCATGATGTTTGGAGGGTCACCGATCAAGGTAGCGGTGCCTCCAATATTGGCGCTAAAAATGATTGTCAATAAATATGGAAATGCCGGGAGTTGTAACAGCCTGGTCAAAGTCAAAACAATCGGAACAAACAGAAGTACGGTTGTCACGTTATCGAGCAATGCAGAGCCAAGAGCGGTAAGGACAGAACAGCCAACTAACAGTGGGATGGGATCCCCATGCACCCTCTGAGCAAATGTAACTGCGATAAATTCAAACAGCCCCGTTTTTTTCGTAATCGAAACGAGTACCATCATCGAAAACAATAATGCAATGGTGTTCCAATCGATGTAATGCGTATAAGCATCTTCCCATTGGTAAATGCCAGTAAGCAGAAGCAGAACTCCTCCGGATAAAGCAACAAGTGCCCGGTTGATTTTCTCGGTCATGATGAAAAAATAACTGATAATAAATATAGCAATGGCCACCACTGCAGACATATTTTTCTCTCCTTCCTGCAGATAACGCTTCCTGTTCGAGCTTTTCTTTTATAAAACCATTACTATGAATGTATTCACAGCTTGGGCAAATATTTAATTCTAATTTAAAAAAACTCGAATAAGCTGTTACAAAAGGGACAAACACATAGGGAGGTAATCAGATGGCGCGAGCACGATTGACCGCACTTCTTTATGGATGGATTACGGCATTGGGAATTATCCTGGCAGCAAGCCTGATTTTATCCATTCTGTTGAAGTTCACCAGTTTTGGGGAGGCTGCTTTGAATTGGACGACCATCGCAGTCAGTATTGCGGCACTATTCATCGGTGGGCTTATTTCTGGCCTGAAAGGGAAGGAAAAGGGATGGATATTGGGGTGTCTGACAGGATTGGGCTTTATACTTTTTATTCTGCTTTACCAGTATCTTGGATACCGCACGGGAATTAGGCTGGAACAGCTCGTTCATTACGGGGGATTCTTAGCAGCATCGGTAATCGGAGGCATGCTGGGGGTCAATTTAAGCTCGGAAAGTAACGATTCTAAATAGTAGCAAAGCGTGAAGAAGAGTAAAAAGCCCTTCTGTCAGTTTCTGTCTTTAGGAACAAGACCGGACGAATTTTCGAGTCTTGTTTCTTTTGTTGTTTCAAAACCTTATCTACTCCAGCTCTCCAAAATACATCATTCTTCCATTCACCTGTCCTATGCAAAGCGGAGCGACAACACTGCTTCAGGGCTGAGGGTTTTCGGTATTACTTACTTTCATTACCAAGGTAAAAAGAAAGATAAAAAACTCCGATGCTCCCACATATAGGGATGCATTCGGAGTTTGTAAAAACAAAAACGTATGATTTTAGTCTTGAGAAACTACATCCCTCACCGCAGAACGGTCGTATGTAATCTTTGTGCCATCTTGAGTAGTTAAAACAAGTGTACCCTCGTCCAGCGCATGCACGGTTCCATGCATACCGCCAATCGTGATAATTTTATCCCCTTTTTTCAGATTAGACTGCATTTGACGAACTTGTTTTTGCTTCTTTTGCTGCGGACGGATCAAAAGAAAATAAAAAATAACGAACATTAAAATGATCGGTGCTAATGATGCTAAGATATCCATCGTATTTCCTCCCTTCTAAAAGTTTTTTGCATTCGGTTTGTTGAAACCATATTGTTCAAAGAATTCCTCTCTGAAATCGCCAAGACGATCTTCTTTTATCGCTTCGCGGACTTGCATCATTAATTCTAACAGAAAATAAAGATTATGGTAAGTAGTTAAACGAAAGCCGAATGTTTCGTTAGCCTTAATCAAATGCCGAATATAAGCCCTGGAATAATTTCGGCAAACATGGCAGCCGCAATTCTCATCCAACGGCCCGAAATCCCGAGCATACTTAGCATTGCGGACAACAAGTCTGCCGTTAGAAGTCATACAGGTACCATTTCTCGCAACCCGAGTAGGTAGCACACAATCAAACATGTCTATTCCCCGGATTGCCCCGTCAATCAAAGAATCAGGAGATCCTACGCCCATCAGATAACGCGGTTTGTTTGTCGGCAGCAATGGAGTAGTAAACTCCAGCACTTTATTCATGACATCTTTCGGCTCTCCGACAGACAATCCTCCGACGGCATAACCGGAAAAATCAAGCGAAGTAAGATCCCGTGCACTTTGACGACGCAATTCTTCATACTCACCGCCCTGGACAATTCCAAACAGCCCTTGCTCTTCTGGACGTTTATGAGCCGCCAGACAGCGCTCAGCCCACCTGCTCGTCCTTTCCACTGAAGCTTTCATATAATCATGGGATGCTGGATATGGGGGACATTCGTCGAATGCCATCATGATATCCGAACCAAGGGAATTCTGGATTTGAATTGCTTTTTCAGGGGATAAAAACAATTTTTCGCCACTAATGTGATTCCGAAAATGAACCCCTTGCTCTTCAATATCCCGTAGATCGCTTAGACTGAAAACCTGGAACCCGCCCGAGTCGGTCAAAATTGCCCCATCCCAATTCATGAATTTATGAAGGCCGCCAGCTTCTTCTACGATGTCTTCACCAGGACGCAACCATAGATGATAGGTATTGGAGAGGATGATTTTAGCCCCCATCTCCTCCAGTTCTTCCGGGCTCATTGTCTTTACTGTCGCAAGCGTTCCGACAGGCATAAACATCGGCGTATCAAACGAACCGTGTGGTGTATGAACACGTCCCAATCGGGCTCCTGTTTGTTTGCATGTTTTGATATGTTCATAGGTGATTGGCATTAACTGCACCCTTTCTTTGTCGTCTGTTGTGACTTATACAATCAGCATCGCATCTCCGAAACTGAAAAAACGGTATCGGTGATCGACTGCTTCTCGATACGCTTTCAGGATGAAATCCTTCCCGGCCAGCGCGCTTACCAGCATAATCAGCGTTGACTTCGGAAGATGGAAATTCGTGATAAGTCCATCAATTGCTGTAAATTGGTAAGGAGGATAGATGAATATGTCCGTCCAGCCGCTGGCTTGTGTGAATTTTCCATCATTGTCCCGGGTGATAGTTTCCAGTGTTCTTGTCGAAGTCGTACCAACTGATATAATTTTTCCTCCAGCAGCTTTAATTCTATTCAACTGATTAGCTGTTTCCTCCGACATGTGGTAAAACTCACTATGCATATCGTGTTCTTCTATACTATCCACACTGACCGGCCGAAAAGTCCCCAAACCGACATGAAGTGTAACAAAGGCGAGCTCGACACCTTTCTCCTTAATTCGTTCAAGCAGTTGCTCGGTAAAGTGAAGTCCGGCTGTAGGCGCTGCTGCTGAGCCTTCTTCTTTTGCATAGACTGTTTGGTACCTGTCTTTATCCGGCAGTTGCTCCTTTATGTATGGAGGGAGCGGCATTTCACCAAGCTGTTCGAGCACTTCTAGAAAAATCCCGTCATATTCGAACCGGACAACTCTTCCACCATGCTCTTTGACCCCCGTGCAGACTGCCCTCAGTTGTCCGTCACCGAATGTGATGACTGTTCCTTCTTTTACTTTTTTAGCAGGTTTCGCAAGCACTTCCCACTCATCCTGCTGCTGTTGGTGAAGCAGCAAAACTTCTATTTTTCCGCCAGTATCCTGTTTGCTGCCATAAAGTCTTGCCGGCAATACTTTTGTATCATTCAAAACCAGGCAATCGCCAGGTGATAAATAATCAATCACGTCGGAAAAGTGCTGATGGCTGATTGTTTGTTTCTCGCGGTCCATTACAAGCAAACGGGAAGCAGTCCGATCTTCCAATGGTGTTTGAGCGATTAATTCCTCTGGTAAGTCAAAATCAAAATCATTTATATCCATCGTCAATCTCCTTACTATTTTATCGGAATTTTCCTATGATAAACAAAATCACCGATAAGATGATGCTGACCACAATTGAGGTCATAATCGGAAAGTGGAAGGACACATTGCCTTTTTTAAAACTAATATCGCCAGGAAGCCTGCCGAATATCCCCCACAACAATCCAATGATAATAAAAACGACTCCTATTACAATAAATAGTTTTCCCATTCCGGTCAAGCTTTCGGCACCTCCCGGTTGAAATGATGATATGCTTTAGCAGTGACCTGCCTTCCCCTCGGCGTGCGCTGGATGAATCCAGTCTGCAGCAAGAACGGTTCATACACATCTTCAATTGTCTGGGATTCTTCGCCTATAGTCGCAGAAATCGTATCCAATCCGACAGGTCCCCCGTTGAATCCATCTATAATCCCTATTAGCAGTTTATGGTCGATATGGTCCAGACCTGCAGCATCCACCTGCAACATTTCCAATGCCGTTTGAGTTGTTTGTTGCGAAATAATCTGCTCGCCTTTCACCTGGGATATGTCCCTGACTCTTTTTAGCAACCTGTTGGCAATCCGGGGGGTGCCCCTGGACCGTCTGGCGATTTCAGTAGCTGCTTCTTTTTCAATTCCTACTTGGAAAATATCAGCGGTTCTTTCCACAATGGCGCACAGATCCTTTGTTTCATAATATTCCAGCCGACTGAGGACTCCAAACCGATCTCGCAGCGGAGCTGTCAGCAAACCTGCTCGTGTCGTAGCACCTACTAGCGTGAACGGCGGCAAATCAAGCCGGACAGATCGGGCACTGGAACCGGAACCTATGACAATATCAAGGCAAAAATCCTCCATCGCGGGATAAAGAATTTCTTCTACCGCCCTGGGCAGCCGGTGAATTTCATCAATGAACAAAACATCTCCAGCTTCCAATGATGAAAGTATCGCTGCAAGGTCACCCGCCCTCTCGATCGCGGGTCCTGATGTGGTACGAAATTGCACACCCATTTCATTGGCTATGATGGAAGCCAATGTCGTTTTCCCGAGTCCTGGAGGTCCATAAAGTAAAACGTGATCAAGCGGCTCATTTCTCATTTTGGCTGCCTCTATAAAGATACGCAAATTGCCCTTTGCCTTGTCTTGTCCAATATACTGTGCAAGGTTGATCGGACGCAGGCTAAGCTCCATCGACTGGTCGTCTTCCTGCAATTCGCCGGAAATCATTCGTTCTTCCACGTTATCTCCCCTTTACCAATAAGAAATTCTCTCTGGTTGATTCATTTATGGCACAGCGCTTATTTCATCAACAAAGCCAATCCTTTGCGGATATAAGGATCGGGATTTTCATGTTGTTCCTGTTTTAATGTCGGTACGATTGCTTTTACTTCCCGTTCAGAATATCCTAACGCCTTCATAGCGGCAATTGCTTCCTCTAAGGCATTGTTTCCCTGGAGAGCTTCCGCTTCCGAAGATTGGGCGGCCGTTTCCACTGCGACAGCTGCAAATCCATCAGGCAGCTTCCCCTTCAAGTCGAGGATCATTTGACGTGCCGTTTTTTTGCCGATTCCCGGAAATTGTGTCAAGAACTTATCATCTTCCCTTTCGATAGCCGATACGAATTCTTCTACCCGCACAGAAGCAAGAACGGCTAACGCCCCTTTCGGACCAATACCCGATACATTCAGCAGTTTAGAAAACAATAATTTGTCATCTGTTTTTTTAAAACCAAACAAGGTTTGATTATCTTCTCTGACGTAATGATACGTATAAATCAGCACTTGCTCACCTAAAGCATCCTGAAATGCGAATGGGTTTGCACAAATAATTTCATAACCAACTCCATTCGCTTCTACAATTACAGCTTCTTCATTCACTGCTTCCAAATTTCCCTTTATGTATGCAATCATTACGATTATTCTCCCTTATCAATAGTAGCCTGTATCTATCTTACCATACAAGCGTATGTTCGTATAACTGTTTTCTTCCTCCTGCATACTTCGGTAATGTAGGCAGCTTCGCGCAAAATGGTAAAAAGGATTCCGGCTGGTAACCGGAATCCTCCATTAACTGTTAACTGAGCGTTGAGGAGCCATACCTCGATAAGCCTCCAGAACATATTCGTAAACTTGCTTGGATTCAATTTTAATCCCATCCTGAAGCCTTTGTCTCTGATAACTCTCCAACTCACCTGTATCAATCTGATAAAAGGACTGTATCACCTGCTCATGGATCGGTAATCCTTCAAAAATAGCCAATTGATCATCTGATAAACCGAAATAACCATTCTCCTTCATATACGGGGATATATCTGCTATTTCTTTTTTTAAGACAACCTTTCCTTCCTGCTGCTCAACTACCTGCCAATCATGGTAATAGGACCAGAAGTCTTCCATTGCCCAAATTTTTTCCTCATGTGTGCTTTCTTCTACATGTCCGTCCATGTACTGTTTCTGCAAGGTCACTTCCAATACAAGCGGTTCTTTTTCCGTAACCTGTACTTCTTGTTCTGCCGCCCGAGTCGTCCGCTCACCGGTTGATTGTATTAAACCAAACTGTAGCAATACGCTGGTTATCCCTATAACTGCCATACTGCAGACAAAAAGCTTCCGTCGTTTTCTCACACTATTCACCCCATGTGTTAATATAACTAAACCTCTATTTGACAGTTTGGCCATTTTCACACTTTTTATCCTAATGAAGAGTGATCAGCGTACAGAAAAACCGGCTGTTTCCCATGAGACAGCCGGTTAAGAGGCACTCTATAGTTGGGCGAGGATTTCCTCGTCCGCGTCCAGGTTATGGTAAACATCCTGAACATCTTCGTTATCTTCGAGCATATCCACTAGACGGATCATCTGTTTCGCTTCGTCTTCGCCGAGCGGTGAGAGTGTCTGTGGTATCATCGTCAGTTCTGCCGTGGTAAACGTGTATCCATTATCTTCCAACTGCTGTTTCACTTCAGAGAAGTTTTCCGGATCTGCATAGATTTCAAAAACGTCATCCGTCGTTTCCATTTCTTCCGCGCCGGCTTCTATGACCGCCAACAACATTTCATCCTCGTCCGCGTCTGTTGTACTTCTATCAATGACAAGATAGCCTTTTCGATCGAACATGAACGCTACACATCCATTTTCACCGAGGTTCCCGCCATTTTTATTGAAAGCATAGCGAACTTCAGAAGCAGTCCTGTTCTTATTATCTGTCAAAGCTTTCACCATCACAGCCACCCCGCCTGGTCCGTAGCCTTCATATGTCATTTCTTCATAGTTTACGCCTTCCAGGTCACCAGTCGCTTTTTTTATCGCACGCTCGATATTATCATTCGGCATATTATTTGCTTTTGCTTTATCGACTGCTAAACGGAGTGACGGATTCATTTCGGGATCCCCACCGCCCTGTTTCGCGGCGACGAATATTTCCTTCGCCATCTTCATGAATACTTTCCCGCGCTTTGCATCCTGTGCATTTTTGCGTCGTTGTATATTTTTCCATTTAGAATGACCAGCCATAGGACATTCTCCTCTCTTAATGCTGAATAATTCAGTCAGGCACTGCCTGTAAGTAAAAGTTGAGAAAAAATTCCTTTCTTACTATAACATAAAATTTTTACCTTATAAATGTTTATATTTTGAAGCTGATTTTTGAAGAGATAAATGCAGCGTGTTAGTTAACCACCGCTTCGGCAGCATACTTCGCTTTCCACGGGCACGGCTTCAGCTAACTTGGTAAAGAAAATAGCTTTTCCAATTGGTTCTTCAGCTCGCGCTTTCCCCGCAGAGTCTGTGTATGCTCCTGCGCTAAGAGGCATGCTGATTAGTGCTAGCATAGAGACTTTCCCAACAAGACTTCTTAAAACGGTTTTCTGTAAATGTGTGCCTTTCTATCTAAAAACAGTTGGGGTTCCGTCTTTTCTCCTTCTCAAGCTGTCCAAGTATTATAAACCGGATTTACTGCTATTCAATGTATTGATTTCCAGCGCAAAAAAGCCTTTGCTACAGCAACTACTGTGCAAAGGCTAAGTTCCTTCCAAATGTATCACCTGGCTGGTTCTCTGGCATCCCGATCTCTCATTTGATTCCAATAAATATCCCCGTTGTAAACAAGGACCTCTTTGCCTTCAGCTTGGCGCTCCACCTCGCTGTACACTTTATCTGCTATCGATGCAGCCTTGTCATCATACTCCTGATTCAAAGTAAGAGATACAATGATCCGATCATCGCTAACGTAAACCTGAGCAAGTTTGATTTCATCCAGTTTATTTAAGTCCTCGGAAATGGATTGAGACTGCTCATTATAGAAACCTTCCAAATGCTGCTGGCCTGGCGGCAGGTTCTCCTGGTAGCCGGTAATATCCTGTGCTTTTTCCTCTTGGCCATTTTGATTCTTCCCATCATCCAACTTGCTTTCCGCCTCATCATGTGTACTATAGTCGATCGGCATGGTCGAGTCTTCCATGTCCTCACTGATCATTTGTCCTTCTTCCTGCTGATCGGAACACCCTGCTGCAAGAAGAAAGAGCAAACAGCCAAAGACGAATAATAGTAGTTTATTCAATAAAAAAACCTCCCTTACCCTGTAGAATGGGATAAGGAAGATTTTTTAATCAGTTATTTTCTGGGAGCAGTTTTTACAAGGATGGTCCTGGAGCGATTTCCCTCTTATGAGCAGACTTTTTATGGAGCTGCTCAATAATTTCTTTGTCTTTTTGCGGGATTTCTTCGCCTTTCAAATACTTGTCGATTTTCTCATAAGTCGTGCCCATTTCATTCTCGTCAGTTTGGCCTTCCCATAGTCCTGCACTAGGCTGTTTATGGACAATATCATCCGGTACGCCCAAATATTCCGCCATTTTCCGGACCTCGCCTTTACCCAGGCTGACTAATGGGACCAAATCTACACCGCCATCTCCATACTTGGTAAAATAGCCAGTATAAAATTCTGCCGCGTTATCGGTTCCGACTACTAAGTACTGATAATTAGCCGCTAAAGCATATAAGGTGCTCATCCGTAGACGGGCGCGTAGGTTAGCATCCGCCAGCTGCTGGTTATCCGGATTGACAGACTGCTGGTCGTTAAGCTGGGTTTGAATGTTGTTGAACAATACGTCATGTGTCTCTGATAAGTCAACAGTTATTGAGTCAATTCCACAGCTGTCAATCACCTTTTTGGCGTCTTCCATGTCCTGTGGGTTACTTTTGCAAGGGAGTATTACACCTAGTGAATGATTCGGCGCCGCCCGTTTTATTAGATGGGCAACAACGGCAGAATCGATACCGCCACTAACGCCTACCAATAAACCCTTCACTCCAGATTCTTCGATTTTTTCCTGAAGCCATGCTACAATCTTTTCTACTTTTTCCTGCATCGTATGTCTCCTCCCGTTTGATAATAATTTATGTTAGCACAATTTCTACGTCTTTCACAAATTTAACCCGCTGCTTCCATTTCTCCTCCAAGTTGGACACATATTCGGACAGTTGCTTCCATGATCGCTTTCTTCGGGAAAACAACAGCCATTCTCTAATCAAATCGACCGGTGTTGCAACACTTCTTAAAATAAATTCAATTTCCTCCTCCTTTTTCAAGAAGAGATGGCTGCACAATTGTTTTATATCATGGTTGACATAAGGCAAAAAACGCTGGCCAAGTTGAATCCAGTCGTAACTTTCAGGAGCCATACTAAGCAAATCAAAATCGATAACATTCACAGTGCCCGAGTTTGTTCGTAAGAAATTATGGGATGCGACATCACCGTGTGTCCAACTGCGTCTATCCACGGCTGTTTTTTCCATTGTGTACCAGTCAATGTCTTTCCGTAGTCGTTCCAAAAGGCTGGCCGTCGTGTCGATGATTTCCCGGGCCAATGAATCTTTACCTGCAGCCTCAAAGAGAAAACGGGTTTTAGAAAACCTGTGCAACCGTTTTTCCCACTTATACACTAACGGAGACCGGATGACCGGATCCGCTACGTTTATTCCCCTGGCTGCCAAATGAAAATTCCGGAGAACCTCCACGGCCATTTCCCTATCTTGTTTGTTGGCGAACTGAAGGGATAGTCCCTCCCGGTAAGGCATTAAAAGCCAATAGTAACCATATTCATATAAAAAGAGTTCCCCATTTGGAAAATGGACAAACCTGACAATGTTCGGATCAGGATAAGCCACTTGAAAATCGAGCTGTTGCTGCACTGATGCCCTTTGTTTGATTCCTTTCAGGATATATTCCTGGCCACAATTATCACGGAGAACAAAGACGGCGTGCTTAAGGTACCTTAATTTTTCCGGACACAGATGTGCCTTCGTTTGTAAAAAGGAAGAGAGACGAGCCTGAAAGGCTTCGTCTCTAAGTGCCAGCTTATTCACTTTCTTCTTCTTCCTCCCGAGAATATGGCGGATATGGAGGATTGAAATTTGTCATCCCTGTATATGGCTGCTGCGGCTGGAATTGTTGGTAGGATGGCTGATTGTAGGCAGGGTACATTTGCTGAGGCATCATCTGTCCACCAAATGGCTGCATACCCTGCGGGGACATAAAGCCCGGGTATCCATAACCCGGCCATTGCTGACCCGGATATCCAGCCATGGACTGGTTAGGGTCGGCATACTGCCCCAAGGTTTGAGAACCGCCGCATCCGCAATCATCACTGTACATTCCTGCTACGTTTTGTGGCATTTGGGTCATTTCCATCGACGAAGAGGATTCCATCAAGTCTTCCATTCCCTGTGAAACACCTTGCACGGTGGGATAAGAAAATGATTGATTGGCCGTCATATTCTCTGCACCGAACTGGGAGCCACACGGTACGGTCTCACCCATCGGATAATGGTGTACCGGCATGGTCATAGGCTGCATCGGAATACAATATGGCATCGGTTGATAATAATGCATAGGCATTGGTTGTTGTGCTGGCAATGTCTGTGCAGGTATTTCATAAGCCGGTTTTTCCTGTTTCCATTTTTTATCCTCGTGTTTTTTTGGCGACTCATAAGATGGCATTTTCGGGACGGTCATATTGATTGGGAACTTTTCCATATGCTGTTCCATCATCGGCACTTTTGGTACATCCATCATTTTGGAAGCTGGTTTCTTATGGTCATCTTCCTTGATTACCGGAAATGCTTTTGGCGAAGTATCCTTCCAAGGATGCTTCGCAGGCTGTTTACCAGCCTGTGGCTGTGTTTCCGGCTTTTCTTTTTCCTTAGGCTTCTGCTGGCTTTCCTGTTGCTTCTTCTTTTGTTTTTGCTGCGCAGTTTGGGGAGGGTATTGCTGCATTTCCTTATCTAAACTCCCCTCTTGTTTAACTTGAACTGAATTGCCAGGTATCTTGATTTTCATTCCCGGCATGATCATATCCGGATTGGACAGGTGCGTATTCACCTGCTTCAGTTCTTCAAAATCCACTCCATACTTTTTGGCTATTTCCCACAGTGTTTCTCCTTTTTGCACTACATGAATTCTCAATACTGAAACTCCCTTCTGTATAATTATGGCAGACACTAGCGAGCCTGAATTACAGAACAATTCCATACAACATATGCGAATGCCCCAGAAAGGTTGATGAAATATTCCATGATCATGAAAAATATACCCAAAAAATACAAGCTGCCGGCAGGGATGACTTTCTTTATCCTTGCCGGCAGCTAGACTTTTCACACTTCATCCGTGTTCATTTGGTAAACGGGATAGGTACCGAGGAGTGTCACTTTACAGCCTAACGCCTCCAATTCGGCCTTCACCCCGGGAAACAAAACTTGGTCATAAGCTTGGTTGACATCAATAATGAAATAATAGTTTCCGAGCCCTGTCTTCATCGGCCTGGATTCGATTTTGGACAAGTTCATTTTCCGCCACGCAAAAGCGGACAACACTTGATGCAATGCACCCGCATAATCGCTCGGAAGCGTAATCAATAAGGTTGTTTTTTGCGTGCCGGCAGCATGCCCGCTGCTGATTACGGGTTCCTCTTGCTTCGATAACACTGCAAATCTTGTATGGTTATTCGGATAATCATGGATATCCTCCGCCAAAATTTTCAAACCATATTCTTTAGCAGCAAGTTTGTTGCCAATTGCTGCGGCGGTCGGATCCGAGGCCGCAACCATTTCTGCCGCCTTCCCTGTGGAAGTAGTGTAATGCACATCCGCCTGCTGCAAGTGTTTATGTAAAAATTGATGACACTGAGCAATTGCATGGCTGTGTGAATACACATGGGCGATATCTACAAAAGAGTCGGTCGCTCTTTCGTTTACCAGCAAGTGCTGTTTGATTGGAACGACTATTTCTGCAACGATAGGCAGTCTGACTTGATGGATCATATAATCAATCGTCAAGTGGACCGTTCCCTCGATTGCATTTTCCAATGGCACGACGGCTATATCGATTTCTTCATTTTCTACGGCGTCCATACATTCAGGAATAGTCGCATAATCTGCTTTTTCTTCCCCATTAAAAAGGGAATCCACTGCAATTTTCGTAAAGGTCCCCTTTGGCCCCAAATACCCTATTTTCTTTGTCACCATACTTCCCCCTGTTCTAAGCACCAGAACTTAATATTTCCACTTTATCGACAAAATCCAGCCGTTTCAATTGTTGGATCAACGTCTCGATTTGAATAGTCATTGCGGAAGTATTCAAGGATAACGTCACATTGGCCTTTCCCTGGAGCGGAATCGTCTGGTGGATAGTCAGAATATTTCCTCCTGCTTTTGCTACCGTATCTAGCAAGTTGGATAATGTACCTGCCCTGTCTTCCAAGTGAAAAAACAAGGTGATCATCCGCTCCTTTACCATTGCCTGGAAAGGAAATACTGCATCCCGATACTTATAAAAAGCACTCCGCGACAAATCGACCTGTTTCACAGCATCAAATACAGATTCCACTTTGCCGCGTTCAATCAGCGCTTTCGCTTCAATCGTTTTTTTCATGGCATCAGGAAGAATGTCGCTTCGTACAAGATAAAATTTTTCCTCTTTTTCAGCCATCGGTTTATTCCCCTTTGTTATTGCCTAGCTCCGCCTGCCAGTACTCTATTCTATGAACTCAAATTCGTAATCCAGCAGTCGTACTGTATCCCCATCTTCGGCTCCCTGCTTTCGGAGGGCTTCATCGATTCCCATCCCCCGCATTTGCCGGGAAAACCTACGGACGGACTCATCGCGGTTGAAGTCGGTCATACGGAATAACTTCTCGATACGCTCGCCGGAAAGGACAAATGCACCGTCAGGATCACGGGTGATTTGGAAACCTTCCTGCTCCGGCTCATACTTATAAACAACACGTTCTTCTTTCTCCTCGATCGGCGTGCTCTCTTTGGGAATGGTATCGAGTAAATCTGCAACAGCGAACAATAGCTCGCGTACCCCATCTCTTGTTACGGTAGAAATTGGATAGACAGGATAATCGTCCGTCAATTTCGACCTGAATTTCTTAAGATTTTCTTCGGCGCCCGGCATGTCCATTTTATTAGCGACAATTATCTGCGGCCGATTTTCCAATGCCATGTCGTATTCCTTCAATTCTTTATTAATAGCTACATAATCCTCGTATGGATCCCGTCCTTCGCTGGCCGCCATATCGATCACATGGATAATTACCCGGGTTCGTTCCACGTGCCGCAGAAACTGATGTCCTAATCCAACCCCTTCATGGGCACCTTCTATCAGTCCAGGCAGATCAGCCATGACAAAACTGCGCTGATCCGTCGTTTCTACTACTCCGAGATTTGGTGATAAAGTAGTGAAATGGTAATCGGCAATTTTCGGCTTTGCCGCACTGACAACCGATAATAAAGTTGATTTCCCTACACTAGGAAAGCCAACTAAACCAACATCCGCTATCAGCTTCAATTCAATTTGGATATAGCGCTCTCGTCCGGGCTCTCCATTTTCGGCCAATTCCGGTGCCGGATTTCTCGCAGTCGCAAACCGGATATTTCCCCGTCCGCCGCGTCCGCCCTGAGCAATCACTGCCCGTTGTTTATGTTCCACAAGATCAGCAATGACTTGCCCTGTATCATCATCTCTCACCGTTGTTCCCGGGGGAACAGCCAATACTAATGGTTCAGAATTTTTTCCGTGCTGTCCCTTGCTCATGCCATTTTCTCCACGTTTTGCTTTAAAGTGTTTTTGGTATCGGAAATCCATCAATGTGTTCAAGCCTTCGTCCACTTCAAACACAATATCCCCGCCATTCCCGCCGTCTCCTCCGGCAGGTCCGCCCATCGGCACATATTTCTCTCTCCGAAAAGCAACCAGGCCATTTCCACCATCGCCTGCTTTTACATACACCTTTACTTGATCGACAAACATAGTTGATCACCTCTTCAGCTGCACACCCATTTGACTGTACACCGATTTTTTTCTGTTTCTGAGACCTTAACAAGAAATCGTTCGTCAAGTTCAGACAGCTCTTTGCTCATTTTTTCAGGCGTATTGTACACCCCTGAAAATTCCAACAACACAACCAATTGATCCAATTGATCAGAATGAAGCGTAAGATTCCCCTCATACATTTCCATTTCGTTTGTATGCCGGCCGATTACCTCTATCAGCTTATTCAGCCGAGACACTATCTCTTCATCATAAATAGAATACCCGTTTGACTCCAGCGAAATGTCGTAATCAAGCCGAAAATTGCTGTGATGCCAGTTAAAACTTATCGCCCATAAAGCTATTTGCGGCAAGCATGCACTCGTAATCCTTCGTTCCTTTTCCATTTCAGCACTGATTTGGTGGATTTTTTCCTTTACCTTATCTAGTTTGCCCATTGAGGCATATCCACTAATCAACTGCATCGCATTCATCCAATCATGACGATAATGACTTAATAGATCTACAACCTTTTCGGGTTCCATCTTGTTATCCGCCCCCCACTCAGTTATCAAAATTATAGCAAAAAAGCCGGAGAACGAAAACAGGGCTAATTTCTATTTATGTACAGGCATAAAAAAAGACCCTAGCCTCTACTGGTTAGGGTCTTTTTTCCATTAAGCTTCTTGTACTTCCGGATACACGCTCACTTTTTTGCGATCGCGTCCCACACGTTCAAACTTAACGATGCCGTCAGCTTTAGCGAACAACGTATCGTCGCCGCCGCGTCCTACGTTAGCACCTGGATAGATTTTTGTTCCGCGTTGGCGGTAAAGAATAGATCCGCCTGTTACGAATTGTCCGTCTGCACGCTTCGCACCAAGACGTTTCGATTCGGAATCACGGCCGTTTTTCGTACTACCTTGACCTTTTTTCTGTGAGAAAAATTGTAGATTAAGACGTAGCATTTGGTTTGCACCTCCTTATTTTTCAGAGATGGTAATATACTTCCCATAGTCTCTAGCTATGGTCTCCAAGGATACCATCATACCCTCAAGCAGTAAATATGCTTTCGCTTTTGTTTGTTCTGTTAAGTTTTCAGGCAGTTCCATCCGTAAATAACCGCCTTCTTCACCAGCCTGTTCAATGATTGGTTCCATTTCACAAAGACGGATAACGGCATTTACAGATCCGAAAGAAACTGCTGAAACACCAGCGCAGACCAAGTCATAGCCTTCTGATACACTATCAGCATGACCGCTTAATTCAAACGCATGGATATTGCCTTGTTTACGGTACACAGTCACCTTAATCATGCTAGCAAACCTTATGCATTGATTTTATCAATGGTCAGTTTGGTGTAAGGCTGACGGTGACCTTGTTTACGATGGTAGTTCTTTTTCGGCTTGTATTTGAAGACAGTTACTTTTTTGCCGCGGCCTTGTTTTTCAACCTTAGCAGTTACAGTAGCACCATCTACATATGGAGCGCCGACTTTCACGTCATCTCCACCGACTACAAGTACTTTATCAAAAGTGACAGTAGCGCCGTCCTCACCCTCTACTTTTTCTACGTAGATAGCTTGGCCTTCTTCTACTTTCACTTGTTTACCACCAGTTTCAATAATTGCGTACATACTTCTGCACCTCCTCGTTAGACTAAGACTCGCCATTCAGGTGTCAACGAGGTTGACTTATCGACCTGTTCTGAGCGGTTGTAGCATCGGGTGCTACGATGAATAACATACTGATGTTACCATAGTTTAAAAATGTTTGTCAATACTTTCTGCTGCTTTGCCATCGAGGTACACTTCTGCCTGCTCCTGGCTGCCTGCAAAACCGATCTGATAACCTCTCAGGCTGTTGTCGGTTACAGTGTATAACGTATAGCTCAATTTTGCCGAAAGTTCTGGCAAGGAAAGCAACTGTGAAAATAACTCTATCAATTCGTAACTTGCCACCACCACTATTGCCTCGGCCCCGCCGTAAGATGCTTCATATAAATCCCTTTCCAGCATGTAGACCAGCGTTGAAGCAGAAAGCGCCATTCCGCTATTACTATTGTCCACAAGCAAATGCGAAAGAGAATACGACTCTCTTTTTCTGGTCATCTCTAATAAACCAAGCTTCGTAAATCCATAAATCTCTGTTCTTATCGGGTCGCCAGCCAAGTGCTGTCGAAAATAGTGGATCAAATCGGAACGGTCTTCCTCTCTATCCATGTTGATAAAATCTACGATAATGATACCAGCAATATTCCGCAACCGCAATTGTCTGGCAATCTCCTCTGCCGCTAAACGGTTTGCTTTAACCGCGGTATGTTGCTTGCTGTTTCTTCCTGTAAAAGAAGCAGAATTGACATCGATAGCCGTCAATGCTTCCGTTTGGTCTATGTACAACTCTACCCCCTTGTGCAACTTGACGCGTCTCCTGATTGCATGTTCAAAAAGTTGATTTACAGAGTAAGGGAGTTCCTTTATCAGGTCTTTCTTCCATTCTGTTTTTCCCGCTAAAGCAGGGTAATCTTGTCTAACCTTTCGGACCAAGTCCGCGCTGTCCATCACTACTCTGTCCACTTTGTCCGGTTCGAAACTCCGCAGCAAGCGGTTGGGAATCAATCGGTCCTCAAATATACAGGAAGGAGTTTTGGCAGACACTGCTTTTCCCGAAATCTCCTTCCACTGCTGACGCAGCCTGTTCAATTCTTCCGCAACCCACACGAAATCGGTTTGCGCAGCACTGGTCCGGATGATAATCCCCTCTTCCTGATTAAGAATGGATCCCAACTTTTCTCTCCACTCGCTGCGCTGTGGTTCGGCAATTTTTTTAGAAACAGCCACATAGCCTCCAAAGGGCATATATATAACTGAAATTCCCGGCAGGGTAAGATTAGCCGTAAGCTTTGCTCCTTTATCGCCATATGCCGCTTTTTGAACTTGCACGAACAGACGCTGACCTTGGGTTAGCATATTTTCCAGTTTGCGTTCTGAATTTTTTCTAGACTCAGGAAGTTCTTTTTTAAGTAAAAATCCAGGTCTCGAGGCACCAAAATCGACAAAGGCAGCCTGTAGACCCTTCTCGATTTTGGAAACTTGAGCCTGATAAATATTACCGACTTGGTCCTCCCATCCTGGACGATCGACGACAAACTCTTTGACTTCTCCATTTTCTTCAATGATTCCGACTTTTTCTGTTGCTTGTGCTTGTATATTAATGGTTAACAATGATTTTCATCCTCACTTGGAGCGGCTAAGTAATTCACCTGCACTTATCTGGTGCTGCTTCAATTTGAAGTATGCATGTAGACAGGTTTGTTCTTCCAGCCAGTCGGAACCCCTTTTGGCTGGTTTCACATAAATATGATGTGTCTGGCCACGCTTAAATTGAAAAAACACGTGAAGCAGTCTTGTACTGGGGGAAACGATAACCGGCCGGATTTTCGATTTTTCAGGAGTTTCCGTTAAGTAACGTTTTAACAGAAACCGCAAAAAGATATAATAACGCTGTTTCCATTCTAATCTATTTTCCCATAAGATAAAACCTGTCAGCATGACTGCGCTCAATGTGAATGGGAAAAACAGAATGAACGAGACAGCCGCGAACAAAGAGAAGGCAATCGAACTGACGATTGTCATGGTGTGGGCTAGTTTAAACGGAAAAAAATAGGATAAAAACAAAAATACCATTTTGCCCCCGTCCAGTGGCCAAATCGGCAGCAAATTAAATAACAAGATGGTCGTGTTGTACAGTAAGCCAATTTCGATGATGGAAGCAGGTACTACGGAAATTTCTTTAAAAGAAAACAGCATTGCGTATATCCATAGGTGTTGCAACGGGCCGGCGACAACAATCCAGGCTTCCTCCCTGATGGGCCTGCTGCTATGTTCTTCTGTTTCCATCACCCCGCCAAAGACCCAGAGATTGATCTTTCTTATCCGCCAGCCATACCATTTCGCTGTAAAGTAATGGCCAAGCTCATGAACGACAACAATAAAAAATATAATCAGAAATTCTGCAAGTGTACCAGTCAGGACGGCTGTAAGTGCGAATAACCATAGTATCGGGTGAATATGCAGTTGCGGAACCATGTTATGGCTGCTCGTCAACTTGCATCACCTGAACCGGATCGAGATACTGGTTGTTTTTTTGTATTGCAAAGTAAATGTCTTGTTTCTCTCCTTCTACAGGATCAAACTGCCCAATCACATGATTATCCCCAATAAATTGATATTGATACACATCGATATCGGTCAAATATCCATAGATGCTTTTGCTCCGGTCTGCATGCTGGACAATGACTGTTTTTCCAGTATCCGATTTATTGCCCGCGAAGATCACCGTGCCGTCTTCTACAGCGACTACTTCAGATTTTTCACTGGCAGCTATCCGGATCGCTTCCCCATTTGATTGAAATGACTGGCTTACTGTCCCGTTCACTGGTAGAACAGCTGGAAGCTCCTCCGTTTCTTCCTGGTTCGGCACCATTGCCAACGGGCTGCCGAATTTATTTTGATACCATGCATTCACGGAAGCAAACGGAAATTCTTCAGAAAAAGCTTGGGTTGTCCATTGTTTTGGACGGTCAACCCAGTCAGCATCCAACTGATGGATCATGGAGACGCCAAAAAACAGGACACCAGCCAGTATCCCTTTCAATATTAAGGTGGCAGCGAAACTTTCTTTGCGTGAACGTGGGCTTGTCCCCTGACTCGAATTAAAAGGCAGATAACCATGTTTTTCTTCCTCTTGAGGGAAAGGAGCCACTACTTGTTTATCCGGAACCGTATGGCTCAATGGATGTTCTTTTTTTCTTTTGGCAATGTTTTTTCGAATTTGCCTGACATCTTTTTTCATTTGCTTCACTTTCCTTTGCGGGATTTGTACAAGTCTATGAAGCAACGAAAACAGATATACCTGTCCGAATCCTCTAATACCTTCTAGCTTCATCTTTTCATCTGTTTATTCCGCTCCTATGCTGCGGAGCTATTTTTTATGTTCCAGCGAGAATGTGTACAATAAGTTCCATAAAGATCAATTAACCCTCATTTCAGAAATTCTCTTTCAGAGTAGGAAGGGTAACATCCACAGAATCCTGCGGGAACAGGATGAACATGAAAAAACAGGAGGAAATGTTTTTTGCATAAAAATTACTCACCGCACGCAGAAAACGAAGTGTGCACCGGCCAGTCAGTTAGCAAACAATTTTCAAGGAGAGCATGCATGTTTCTCTCGCTGTAACGGCATTAATAACAAAAAAATCTCTCAACTGTTGATGACAGGTTGAGAGATTGGTAGCAAACATATCAGAATCAGGAACGCATCCCCAAGAATTTTTTCATTTTGGCAAACATGCCTTTTTCTTCTTCCAGAGACAAAAGTGGTACCGTCTCGCCAAGAATCCGCCGGGCTATATTCCGATAGGCCAGTGATGCTTTTGTATTTGGGTGAAAAGCAACAGGTTCGCCGTGATTGGATGCTTTGATCACTTCATCATCATCTGCGACAATGCCCAGCAGTTCAACGGACAGGATTTGTACTATTTCATCCACATCAAGCATATCGCCATTTTTAACCATATGATTACGAATACGATTTACGATCAAATGAGGCGGTTCCACATTTTCCTCTTTTTCCAACAAACCGATGATACGGTCTGCATCCCGCACGCTTGACTTTTCTGGTGTGGTGACGACAATCGCCTTATCTGCACCAGCAACCGCATTTTTATAACCCTGTTCAATGCCGGCAGGACAATCTATTAAAATATAATCATATTCCTGTTTTAATTCCGCGACAATCGCTTCCATCCCTTCAGGAGTAAGATCAGATTTATCACTCGTCTGGGCAGCAGGAAGCAGATACAAACAATCAAATCGTTTATCTTTTATCAGCGCCTGTTTTAATTTACAGCGCTTCTGGATAACATCGACGATATCATAAATAATCCGGTTTTCAAGCCCCATAACAACGTCTAAATTACGAAGCCCGATATCCGTATCGATCAGACAAACTTTTTTCTCCATTAATGCGAGAGCGGTACCTATGTTGGCCGTTGTGGTGGTTTTACCCACACCGCCCTTACCAGAAGTAATTACGATTGCTTCACCCATGTATCATTCTCCTTTCAAACCCGTTTATGTCCGGACGTTTACGTGCCAGAATCTGAAGACGGTCTATGATGATTTTTTCTTTCTCGTGGTCGATGATTCCGCATTCCATGTAAACGCCTTCTGTTTCATAGTCCGGGGAACGACTGATGTAATCAGCTATCCGCAGTTGGGTTGGCTTCATGTAAGCAGCGGCAATCACCGCCTCACGATTATTCGGCACTCCCGCATGGGCGACTCCCCGTAAGTTACCCATCACGAAGATGTTTCCACTGGCCATAATCTTTCCGCCAGGATTAACATCCCCGATCAACAACACGTCCCCCTGGACCTCGATTACCTGACCTGAACGGACTACTTTGTTAATCACCTTGACTTCACTGTCCTCCAGCCATTCCAGTGCCTGCTTTTTCGGAATGACATTTGATTCGATCGATTGAACGACCAATTTATTTTTACTGCGGATCAACTCACGCAGTTGTTCTTCTTGATTTTCATGTAAATAACGATTCCCCAGCTGGATGGTCACGGTGATCATCGGCTCATCTTCTGCCACATGATTAGTGGACAGAGTTACTTCGAGTTCGGTAAGCATTTCATTGAATGAGCATGAATCATCAATATACAGGGTTAGACCATCCCGGGTTCCTTTTATCGTTATTAATTGCTTGCTGCCTGCCACGATCATTCACCTCAAACCTTTTTAATTAATCTTTTCTTGGACTAATAACATCCTCTTGAATCTTACAACTTTCCAGAAGTGTTGAAACGTTCCGTTGACCACTTGACCAACTTCGGTTTAGTCAATGGATAAATAAGGAGTAAAAACAACACGTTGGCCAAAAGAGTCGGGATCAGACGGATGTAAAAGTAATCCTGCCAAGGCAGCTCGGTCAACCCGATAAAGGAGTACACAATGTAAATGCCAGTATCTGCAAGAGCAACTGCAAGGGCGGAAAGTACCAATGCCACCAGAAAATTGGTGTGAAGCAGCTTCTTCAGCCCGTGAATTCCATAGACGACTAATGGATAGATAAACATGTAAACGCCTAAAACGCTGGTATAAACGATATCAATCATCAAACCGAAGACGATGGCATATAACACCGATACATATGTATTTTCCAAGTCGTAAAAAATACTGATTAACACTAAGTATAACAACACCCAGTGAGCTGCGATCATCCAGCGGCCGGTTACCAGGCTGTTCGGGAGGAAATCAACGGCGACACCCTCCAACACCAACAGGAGTAAAAGAAAAAAAGGAAGATAGAATTTTGCCATTATTCCTCCTCCTCCTGCTGATTTCCATCTGCTGCATTAACGACGATCACATGATCCATGTTATCTACATCGGCTGCAGGAGTCACATAAGCCATTTGGGTAAGACCGTATTTATCCGGGGTAACTTCCTCCACTATCCCTATCTCTAGACCGCGGATAAACACCCCTCCCATACCGGAAGAAACGACTAAGGCACCTTCTTCAACTTCCGATTCATAGGAATTTAGCTTTAACATCAATGCTTCTTTTTCTTCATCATATCCAATGACAAATCCTGACTCGTCCTCTTTGTCCTCCTGTGAGACCGTTACAGAAATCCGGTTGGATCCGTCAAAGCCTCTAAGCAATTGGACAGTGGAAGAAAACTCGGCTGCAGATTGGATTTTGCCGACCATCCCTTGCCCTGTAATGACTGCCATATTTTTTTTGACGCCATCCTGTTTTCCCTTGTTGATGGTGACTTCCTTGAAAAAAGGTTCCGGACTTTGGCTCCTTACAGAAGCCTGAATCGGTTCATAATCGGAAATAGACTCGGTCTTGTCCAGTATTTGCCGCAGTTCTTCGTTATCCTGTTTTAGTTCCTGTATCTCATAGAGCAGCGACTTATGATCAGCCAAGCGCTCCTTCAATAGTTGATTTTCTTCATATGTGTGTTTGATTTCATCAATATTGGAAAAAATACTGCTGGTGAACTCTGCCGGCCGGTGGACCACTCCCTGCAGCCATCCGACCGTATCCTTCAAGAATTCCTCGCCAACTGTCAGGTTGCTCCGATCGCTCAAAGAGAATCCGATTAAGCCAACCAGCACAATAAAACCAATTAGAATGATAAACAAACGAGTTCTTCTAAAAAAAGACATCAATTAACACCTACTTATTTCATCGAAGATCGACTGGATACGTTAGGCTGGGAGGTAAAGTGATGGATGTATTCCAACGCCTTGCCTGTACCAATAGCTACACTGTCCAAAGGCTCTTCCGCAACAAATACTGGCATTTTTGTTTCCTCGCTGATGACATCATCCAGCCCTTTAAGCAGCGCGCCGCCGCCTGATAGGACAATTCCTCGGTCCATGATGTCTGCTGCGAGTTCAGGAGGCGTTTTTTCCAACGTATTTTTAACTGCTTCCACGATAGAAGATACAGTGTCTTGCAAAGATGAAGAAATTTCGTCAGATGTTATGGTGATCGTTTTTGGCAGGCCTGTCAACAAATCCCTGCCACGGATATCCATCTCCTCAACTTCAGAAGGACGACCTGCCGATCCAATATCCATTTTAATGGACTCCGCTGACCGTTCGCCGATCATCAGGTTGTATTGCTTGCGAATATATTGAATGATTGCATCATCCATATCATCGCCTGCTGTTCTGATAGATTGACTTGTCACAATACCGCCAAGTGAGATGATAGCGACTTCCGTAGTGCCTCCGCCGATGTCAACAATCATGCTTCCAGTGGGTTCCCAGACAGGCAGACCAGCGCCAATTGCAGCTGCAAACGGTTCTGCAATTGGAAATGCATCTTTCGCTCCTGCCTGTTTTGTAGCATCGATAACTGCCCTTTCCTCAACCATCGTGATACCAGAAGGTACACAAACCATGACATTCGGCTTGCGAGCAAAGGCCGAGCGGGTCTTTTGCGCTTTTTTAATGTAGTATTTCATCATGACAGCGGTCGTATCATAATCGGCAATGACACCGTCCTTCATTGGGCGAATCACGGAAATATTTCCTGGCGTACGCCCGATCATGTTTCGTGCCGAGCTGCCCACTGCCTCTATTTCTCCTGTTGCTGTGTTTTTAGCTACAACCGACGGCTCTCGTACAACAACACCCTTTCCTTTGACGAATACCAGGGTGTTCGCCGTTCCCAAATCTATACCCAAGTCTTGTGATAAACTGAATCTTCCCAAAAAAATCTCCCTTTCCAACACATCTCATAATCATGTCATTACATTCTTTTGTATATTTTACTATATCGATTACCGACATAACTTGCAATTAATCCCATTGCAGTTCGTTTGACGGATTTTCTGTTTAAGCGGACAAACTGTCATCCATATCCCGCGCACAAAGCTGCATGAGAAGAAGCGCCAAACCCTGGAAATAATCCTGAGCATGGCGCTGACTGTATCATCCGCCTATATAATTATACGAAAAAAATTTAAAAATAGATAGTGTTACAGATATCCTTTTTCTTTCAATGAGACAAATTTACGATCGCCGATTACTAAATGGTCTAAAAGTTCGATACCGATCATCTTGCCACACTCGGACAATCGTTTGGTAACATGGATATCTTCCTGGGAAGGCGAGGGATCTCCGGAAGGGTGGTTATGTGCACAAATGATGTCTATCATTATGCTAACAAAACTGGATTGGTATCAAGACCAAAAATTGTTGTAGATTGTGCTTCAGGTTATTCATGTAATTAAAGTTGTTAAATATTGATAGATAATCCAACCTAATATTAGGTTGGATATGATATCCTAATAATAACTATGAAGCTATATGAAGAGTATTAATGGAGGATATTTAAATGATATTACTCAGAATTTTATTAGGATTAATCATTGTATCTTTATCTGTATACAGCTTAATAGCCAGTAAAGCTAACTTAATTGGCTATTTAATAATTATGTTAGTAGCATTGATGATAGTGACTGTAATAGATCGCCGACGTAGACAAAAGTAAGTATAAAAAACTATTCACATAGAAAAGCCCTACCACAAGGTAAGCTTTTTTCTTTACTTTATAGGCACATCATAAACACCAGTATATTGTATATAAAACTAATAATTAATTAAAAGATAGAGAAGTTATTACAAATTATCACCGAGAAAACATAATCCAAAGGTCTAGTTGAAAAAGTAATAAATTAAAAGACCCTCTTTTTAGGGTCTTTTAATAGGTTAAAATTCAGATCATGAAAAAATAAAATATTATCTTAAGATTAACTCTCAGTTTTCTAATATGAAAGAAAACCATTAACCATAATACTGAACCCAGAGCGTCTGATTTAAAACTGTATAGCTAGTTGCATGTTTTGTATAAAATTCTGCTCTTTGATTCGCTCCGTCAAAAGCTGCGTCTTTCATTACACCATAAAGATTTTACCCAGCTACAGGATCATCAGGGTTGGGTTCAGGGTCCGCTTAAAATATAGTGTTACAGATATCCTTTTTCTTTCAATGAGACAAATTTACGATCGCCGATTACTAAATGGTCTAAAAGTTCGATACCGATCATCTTGCCACACTCGGATAATCGTTTGGTAACATGGATATCTTCCTGGGAAGGCGAGGGATCTCCGGATGGGTGGTTATGTGCACAAATAATAGAAGCAGCAGAGCGTTTTACCGCTTCGCGAAACACTTCTCTTGGATGGACGATTGATGCGTTCAAGCTGCCTATGAAGATCGTCTGTCTGTGGAGGATTTGATTTTTGGTGTTTAAAAATAAACAAACAAAATGTTCTTGATTGAGGTTTCTCATTTCTTCCATGATGTAATCTGCTCCGTCTTCTGGACTGCGAATGACATAGCGTTCTTCCTGACGAAAACGATGGAGACGTTTACCGAATTCGATGGCAGCCAGAATCAACACTCCCTTTGCTGTACCAATTCCCTTGATTGCCGTCAATTCTTCGATCGTGGCGTCCTTTAGTAAATGTAGCCCCTCGAAATGCATAAATACACGTTGGGAAAGCGTGGTGACCGATTCATCCTTTGTACCGGTACCAAGCAATATGGCAAGCAGGTCCTGGTTCGATAACGTTGCCGGACCTTTTTCCATCAGTCGTTCCCTTGGCCTGTCCTGCTTGGGAACATGTTTTAACGTAACATCCGCTTGCACCATAGCATCTATCAGCCCCTTTTCGTTAAACCTCAATTACCCGGATGAAAATGGGACAATTCCGAAGTGCTCAAGCTCGCGGACCACCTTTGACAGTGGAAGGCCGACCACATTAAAATAATCGCCATGAATTTTTTGAACTAATAAAGCTCCCTTCCCTTGGATACCATATGCACCAGCCTTGTCAAAAGGTTCACCTGTATCAATATAGGCTGCCAGTTGTTCATCAGTCATTTCCCAAAAAGTGACCTTGGTTGCAACAGAAAAAACGGTTGATTTGCCCTGTGAACGAATGGAGACGCCTGTATGTACTTGGTGTGTCTCTCCATTCAATTCAGAAAGCATGGCAAATGCATCTTCCCTGCTTTCTGGTTTGGTGAGAATCCGTTCATGCTGGCTGACTACCGTGTCAGCACTAAGCACTACTTCCCCTTTTGCAGGGGGCAGCTTTTCTCCTTTCATTACGGCTAATTTTTTCACTAGCTGGCAAGCATCACTAGCAGTAACCGACTGTTCATCTACATCGGGGATCTTTGTTAAAAACTGCAATCCAGCCTGTTCCAGTAGTTTTTTTCTGCGCGGTGACCCGGAGGCTAAAATAAGCTGCAATTCTAAGTGTCCTTTCCGTTGGGTATTTGAGTACATTTATTGTAACCGAGAAAATAACATGCATTCAACCGGACAAAAAACGATTTCTGGTTATTTTACTAGTTGCAAATAAGGTTTTTTTCTGTCAATAATCAGGTGTTTGAATGAACGTCACCGTTCTAAACGTTATATATACCTGAAAGATTACAAGTTAACGGCCTTATTCCATAGGGTCAACAGTTCAATCTGCACCTGATTGTGAGACAGATCTTTTGCTTCGTTTGTCAGCTTTTCAGCTTGGTCATGCAGTTGCACCAGCGCTTTCTCAGCATCCTTCGGAAGTAAGCCCAACCAATCTTTCCACTCCTCCCGATTTAACTCCCCACCGGCATTCACACTGTCTTGCCATAATCGAGGAAATTGCTTCAGCCACTCAGCTTCTTCTTCTGTCAGATTGGTTTCGATGGCTGCTGTCTGCCATGGTTTCACATAAGTTTCCAGTTTATTTTCTGTCATCGTTAACGCTGTTTTTTTAGCGGCGGCTTCCGTGTCGGCTAATCCGGCAAAGAGATAATACTGCCCTTCTCGCTCCCATACCATCGTGGGAAAGTCAGCTTCCGTGAAGTTTTTCTGCCATGCCTCCGCTTTATCTTTTGATGAAAACACTCCCCCCTGAACAACGAATGCCTCCATTCCTTTTATGCCCGTTTTATTTGCAGCTGTTTCTTTTCCTGTATCACCTGTATCATCGGAGGCAGGATTTGTGTAGGACGAGGGCATTGTTTCCGGGTCGCTTGCTTCATCAATACCGGCAAACATTCGAAGCATAATAAAACCCAACGCAAGTCCAATTGCCAAAGCTGCAAACGCCGCAAAAAGAAACACTTTATAAATGCGAGGCAGCTTCTTAGCAGGTGTTTCCCTCTGATACCACTCGTTTGTACCGTCTTCTATCGGGCTCTCGAAAAGCGGACTTGCAGAACCATGTAAGTTTTTCTCTAAAGCAGCTGCTTGTTCATTGATGGTCTTCTTGCTTTCTTCCGGGTATTCATGGTGTTTGGTGTTGACATGCTTCCTTTTGTCGTCATTGATTCGTACAGTGATCGGTTTATGTTTGTCCACTCCAATTTCCCCGTTTCTACTAGAATTTCTTTCAACTCTAGCACACGGAATGCAAAAAGTAAGAGGAGAATTGTCTAAGACAACTCTCCTCTTTTCAACAAATGCTCTTCTATTTATTTAATTTCCGTCATTATTTTTAAATGGATTTTGACTCCATTTTTGTCGTTGGCTCATATCCATTGCTTTCATCCAGCAGACCGTCCAGATCAGGGGCATAAAACGCTTGAATATGAACAGTGAAACCAACACTATTCTCGTCCGCAGTCACTTCCAGATGATTGACTTTCAAAAGGCGTTCATCTTTTTCCAACTGTTTGAGAAAATTGTCGACCGCCTCGTATTGTTCCGATTCCCCTTTCAATTCATAGGCGAAGCTGTCAATCTCCACCAAAGCTTTTGAATCTTCCTGTTCACCGGCGTTTTCTTCACTTTCCTGTATTTCGACCATTTCATTAAGAGATACCCCTGTCGATTTAGCTATCTCCTCTAACATTACAAGGATTTGGTCGATTTCTTTATCGATTGGAAGCTTTAATTGCAACGTGCCGGATGCTTCCGGAAGATCCGCAGCATCTGCTCCAGACTCGATCCGTTGCAAAGCCTTGTTCTGTATTTGTATCTCATCCTCCAGCTCTTTCATTTCATCTTTTGCTGGTGCCACAAAATAATGATAACCGAGACCGTAAAAGCCGCCAACGATACATAGCGCAATAAGGATTGTCAATAACAGAGGGAGACGGTGATTATGCGCCATCGCCCATCACCTCCTTGAATCTTTCAGGGTCCACCTGAAATCGAAAACTAGTTTGATAGATTTGACTGTCTTTCGTTTCCTGAGGGTAAACATCAATCAAACTGGATTCCTCAATATATGGCTGGTTTGTCAATGCTTCCGAAAAAGCTGCCGCTCCTGAGAGCGAGTCAGCCGCGATGGTCAGTTTTACGCCTTCCGTTTGATTGTAAGCAAAATTTGACAAATAGCTATTTTTCGGCAAAAGAGACGCTACATCCTCCATTAAATCTCTTGTGGAAAACAACGCTGTCTCTACAGTTTGCACCCGCTTCGCCAACTCACTCCGCTGTCGTTGAAGATTGTGACTGCCAGTTCGATCATTGAGTGTGGTATTGTTTTTTTTCCACTGAACTTGCATATCGTCCACCTGGCTATCAATGAAAGATCGTTGCCAAAAAAGCAACCCGGTACAGGCAAGCAGAATAACAAGCAAAAGGACAGTAATAACAGAAATAAAGCGTTTTTTCTTTGGTTGTACTATAAAATTAATTTCAACCGTCATTGGCAGTTCCCACCTTGATTTCCTATCACTTTTTTATCGATAGACCCAGCACATCAGCAAATTTTCCTGGAACCTGTGTTTTCTCTTCTAATTCATCGACGGTGACTATGGGCATACGATAATTTTCCTTCAGATAAGACTCGACTTTTGACAAAAAAGGAAAGTCGCCGCAAAGCAGCAGTTTGTTGATTTGTTTCTCTCCGTCCATTACGGAATACTGATAAAAATCCAAAAACCTTTCCAGCATTGTCAATTGCTCATCAATCGATTCGGAGATTTCAATTTGACTCCCCTGCCAGGTTATTTCTTCCGCTTCCTCGCTGAATTGCCACGAATCCTGGGGTAGGACTGATTTAATTTGACGAGTGAACACCGGCTTGTTTTCATTGAATGCCGACAATACCGCTGAATCCCTTCCCCACTGTGCCAAAAGCAAATGGTCACCCTCCTCTGCATAGCCAAGTTCGTTATAAAGACGGTACAACGATAACGAGGAAAGATCCGCCACAACCGGGAGAAGACCGGCATGCTTGAATGCATGCAAATATTCGTTTATTCGTTCTTTCGGATAGGCGAACAATAGTATCTTTACTTGTTCCTGTTCTTCTCCTATGACAACAAAGTCGAACACCGGATCAGAAAAAGGCAGCCGGATGCTTTCTTCCAATTCCATGTTAATATAGCTTTTCATCTCTGTTTTTTTCAATTGTTTTGGCACCAAATGCTCCCGGATGGTTACAGAGGCATCAGGTACACAGAAAGACATCGGTTTACTTTTCCATTTCTTATTGGAAACCAGCATATGCAAAGCAGCCGCAAAGCCTTCCGGATCAGAAACTTTTCCGTCCATGATAATGCCGGTGTCCAGCTGTATTTCTCCATAGTCTACAATTCCTGTAATTGTCGGCTGATTTGTGACCATGTATCGAATCGCTTGATCCTTGATTATCAAATTGACTTGCTTTTTGTTTTTCTGAAACATGATCCACCTACTTTAGAAAAAAGATGTTAAGTACCAGTTGAATAGTTTATCACCAAAGAAATAGACCGTAAGGCTTCCGAGTACGATAAATGGTCCGAAGGGAACCGGTTTTTTCCGTTCTATCCGTTTACTAGCAAGTAAAAACAGCGTGATCACTGCTCCGTAAACAGTTGAAATAAAAAATGCCAGCAACACTTTTTTCCAGCCCAGTACGATTCCTAATACGCCAAATAATTTCATATCTCCTGCGCCCATCCCGCCTCGGCTGGCAATGATGATAGCTGCAAGCTGTAAAACCCCTGCAATACCGCCAATGATTGGAGTCCACCATGGATCAAGCGGGCTAATGATTCTTCCTGCTAAAAAAAGCGGCAAAAATAATAACAGTACACGATCAGGTATTTCCATATACCGCAAGTCTGATACCAGGATGATGGCGAGCATCGAAATTAATAGCAAAGCGACCAAAAGTTCCGGTTGAAAGCCAAAATGCCAGAAACAGACCGCAAACAGCAGGCCGGTACCCAATTCAGTCACGGGATATAGTGGTGAAATCCGTCCACGGCAATGCCGGCAGTGACCTTTTTGCAATAGATAGGAAAGGACGGGAATCAATTCAAACCATTGTAAAGAACGACGACAATGTGGGCAATAGGAACGATTCTCTGCGAACAACTGCCGCCTGGGGACCCGCATACCGACAACATTGAAAAACGAGCCTAAAATCAAACCGAGGATGAAAAAATAACAGAGGTAAAAGATTGTCATTATATTCTCCTATAGTTAGAGAGATCCCTTGGCAGGGATCTCAGATTTAACAAAATTAATCTTCCTCAAACTCAAAGCTATGTCCATTTTCCCCAGGATTGCTATTGTAAACAACTTTCCCAGTAGGCAAATCGGTACCATCTTTTTCTTCCAGATAGCCTTTGTCTACCAGATTGGCTACTGTAATTTCCGTATCGAATTCATCGGCAGCATAAGCAATCCGGGCAGCTTCAATAATCATATCAATTTCTGCTTCATCCGCTTTTGTCTCTGTATTACTAATAATCCCGCCGATAGCAGGAACAGCGATGGCTGCGATAATTCCTAAAATAACGATAACTGCAAGCAACTCGACCAATGTAAACCCTTTTTCTTCCTTGCACTTCTTCCAAAATCTTTTAAGCATGAATGATTCCTCCTTGACTATGTATTTTTTGTAGAAAAGCCTATGAGCACCGTGCATTTCCGGTGTGTTCTCCCGTTGTTCTCTCATCTAAACTTATTATACTATATAAACCAGTTTTGAACAGGACCTTTTTACTAGATTCCGCGCATCTTTTGTTAAATGTTTTCAAAAATAGAAAACATCGGAATGATAATAGCCAGAACGATGGCTCCGACCATGACGGCCAAGAACACAATCATGATCGGCTCGATCAGCGATTTCAACTTATCGGAAGCATCATCAAGTTCCTGCTCGTAAAAATCGGCAACCTTTTTCAGCATGCTGTCCAAAGACCCCGAGCTTTCTCCGACGGCGATCATTTGGGTCACCAGCTTCGGAAAGGCCCAGTGGTCTTTCATCGGGCCAGCCAACGATTCTCCCTCTTCCAAAGAAGCCTGACTGTCTTTTAGCACCTGCTTAAACACCTGATTGCCGATTACACGTTCGGTAATACTAATCGCCTGTAAAATCGGAACCGAGCTGGCCAAAAGCGAGCTCAACGTCTGGGTCATCCGGGCTAATAAAGCTTTTTGCAGAAACTTGCCGAACAACGGAAGTTTTAGTTTAGCACGGTCTAACCGTTTTGCGATATGAGCCTTTTTGCTTAAGTATTGATAGATAACGGAAAGAAGCACAGCCAATATAACTATTACCCACCAATACCCTTGGGCCAAACTACTTATTCGCAAAATAATCGCCGTATAAACAGGTATTTCTTCCCCGAATGATGCAAACATGTCCGTGAAAATCGGTACAATAAAAACAAGCAGAAAAATCGAAACCAGGATAGAGATTGTACCGACTGCCATTGGATAGGCAAGCGAAGAAGTAATTTTTTGCTTTAAACGATATTGCTTTTCATAATAGGACGCCATGTTATCGAGAATTTCATCCAGGCTGCCGCTAATCTCCCCTGCGTGGACCATACTCACCAATAATTCCGGAAAAATTTTAGGATATTTCTCCATTGCCTCGGTTAGCGTAACGCCGGTTTCCAAATCTCCTTTGACGTGTTCCAGTGCTGCTTTTAGATATTTGTTATCAGATTGTTCTGCCAGGATCCCAGTTGCAGCCACCAGTGATATGCCTGCATCGATCAAGGTCGCAAATTGTCGCAAAAACAGGACGAAATCACGATTTTTCACCTGGCGCCCAAAATAAATATCTTTGTATAGGATGCTGTTGAGCTCTTCCAGCTCATAAGCGACCACACCCTCACTCCTTAAGTAGGATAGCGCTTCCTGCTTCGATTCTGCATTTACTTTTCCCGCTTTCGCTTTTCCTTCCTTGCTTCTCCCTTGGTAGCGGTAATAAGCCATCAGCCATCACCCTCTTTCCTTCAGGTAAGGAAGAGCGAGTTCTTCGGAAATTTCTCTTGTGCGCAGCATTTTCTTTATGTCCATCGTCATGGTATGCATTCCCTGCTCACGGGAAACCTGCATGGTATTCGGTATTTGATGCATTTTTTCGTTTCGAATCAAATTCTTTATCGCTGCGGTATTCCGCAAAATTTCCGTTGCGGCTCTCCGCCCTTGCTTATCGGCGGTCTGAAATAAGCGCTGCGATATGATCGCCTGCAGAACGTTGGCTAGTTGGATGCGGATTTGACCCTTCTGATGGGAAGGAAAAACGTCAATGATTCTGTCCATCGTCGAGGAAGCATCGGTCGTGTGCAAGGTTCCGAGGACAAGGTGACCAGTCTCAGCAGCCGTGATAGCGGTCGCTATTGTTTCCAAATCGCGCATTTCTCCGACAAGTATCACGTCTGGATCCTGTCGCAGACAAGCACGTAAACCATTTTGAAAGTTTTTTGTGTCGAATCCTACTTCCCGCTGGTCGATAATACAATTTCCGTGGGCGTGTAAGTACTCAATTGGATCTTCCAGCGTAATGATGTGCTTGTGCATTGTTTTATTCATATAATCGATCATGGCAGCAAGCGTCGTACTTTTGCCACTTCCTGTCGGCCCTGTAACCAGCACCAACCCTTGTGTGCTCGTTGCTATTTCCTTGATTACCCCTGGCAACTGGAGATCATCCAGACTAGGAATGACCGTGGGGACGACACGGACAGCAAGTGAAAGACAATTACGTTGATGAAAAATGTTCATCCTAAATCGGGATACTCCTGGTATGCCATAAGACAAATCGATTTCTCTTTTCTCCTCCAATCGTTCCCATAACTTATCATTGATTGCGCTTCTGACCATTTCCTCCGTATCCTCTGGTGAAAGCTTGTCCTGACCGAATGGTCGTAATTCCCCATTGATGCGAAAAACTGGCTGAGTTCCTACTGTAAGATGTATGTCAGAAGCATTTTGGAAAAAAGCTTCCTGTAATAAAGAATCCAATCGATTCATGTTGATCCCCCCTTACTCTTCCGTTGCAACCCGTAACACTTCTTCCAGGCTGGTGGTTCCCTGTTTCACTTTTTCCAGCCCGTCATCCATTAAAAACTTCATGCCATTCTGTTTCAAATAATTTTTCACCTCAGACATCGAGCTGTTTTCCATCATCATGTGCCGGATGGCATCGTCAATCACCAATAGCTCCTGAATCGCTGTCCTGCCTTTATATCCAGTCTGCCTGCAACTGTTACAGCCTTTTCCTTCATATAGCCTATCTATTGCAATGTTATGTCTTTCAAAGATTTCTTTTTCCATCTGATTGAGTCCTCTGCTTTGTTTACAATCCTTGCACAGTTTTTTTACCAGCCGCTGTGCCATAATGCCGGATAGCGAGGATACCACCAGATAAGGCTCTACTTTCATATCAAACAACCTAGGTATGGCAGCCATGGCACTGTTCGTATGAAGGGTGCTGAACACCATGTGTCCTGTAAGAGACGAACGGACGGCTATTTCTGCTGTTTCCGTATCCCGGATTTCTCCTACCATGATGATATTGGGATCCTGGCGTAATATCGACCGGAGTCCGGCGGCAAAATCGAGACCGATTTTTGCATTCACCTGTACCTGGTTAATTCCTTCCAACTGATATTCCACCGGATCTTCTACCGTGATAATGTTGACTTCCTCACGGTTCAGTTGGTTGATTGAAGCATACAAAGTCGAGGTCTTTCCCGACCCTGTCGGTCCCGTCAAGAGGATCAATCCGGAAGGCTGCTGGATCAGCTTGCGATAATAATGATAATTTTCTTCGCTGAAGTCCAGATCGGTAAGCTTCTTAACAATATTGGAAAGATCGAGAATCCGGATTACGATTTTTTCACCGAACACGGTCGGCAAAATCGATATTCGCAAATCGATTGGCTTTTCGTCAATGACCACCCGGACTCTTCCGTCCTGAGGTAGCCTCGTCTCGGTAATATTCAAATTCGCCATGATTTTCATTCGGGCTGTCAGCGAGTTCTGTAAACGTTTCGGAATGGTTCTTTCTTTATGAAGCATGCCATCAACACGATAACGGACAGATAAACTGTCTTCGGCCGGATCAATATGGATGTCGCTCGCCTTCAAATGGACTCCTGTCTGCAGCAGTTGATCCATTATCCGGACAGCGGGAGCGTCATCAGCCAGATCCGCGTCATCTTCCTCCATAGCGAAGTCTTCTTGATCGTAATACTTGTTGATCGCCTGTAAAATATCATCCTTTGAAGCAATCACCGGTTTGATATCGAAACCCGTCGACAACTCCAAATCATCTATTGAAAAATAGTCTATCGGATCATTCATCGCTACTGTCATCGTATTTTCTCTCAAAGTCAACGGCATCAGTACGTTTCGTTGGGCCATTTCCTTTGGCACCATTTCCGTTAGTTTTTGATCAATTGGATACCTATATAAGGACACGCTTTGGATACCAAGCTGTAACTCCAACACTTCAAGTAGCTGCTGCTCGGTAATAAAACCTTGTTCCAGTAAAGCGTCTCCGAGTTTCTGCCCCTGTTTTTTTTGTTCGAGTGTTTCCACAATCTCCGTTTCCGTTAATACGCCCGCTTCTTTCAGTAGATCGCCCAGCTTCTTTTTATTGCGGATCGGCATGTTATTCCTCCTGTTCGTCTGTTTCCCTGATTGGTTCTTTGGTAAGGATCTCTTCGATCTCTGAAGGACCTCCACCCGATACAAAAGGAAGCGCATCGATATTGAATTCTTCGTACGCAATCCTGCCTCCTCCGTCTCCGGTCAGTGATTCAGAAACAACCATTCCTTTCAGTTGGCCACCTCCCGTGAAGTGGAAATCTGCATGTGGTGCGTATATAAGATAGGCACTTCTTGCACCGCCATCGACTTTCACGTTTGATCCGCCGGTGAAAATGTGTCCGGTGAATCCACCACCTCCCGTTAATTCGATGTCAGCCCGTTCCGCAAACAGGGAACCTCTTATCACTTGAGACCCTGCAAGCTTCAGTTTTTCCAAACCTTTATAGTAAACGTCGACAGTGTCGATTTCTCCAGACCCATTCAGCGTGCTACCCGAACCAAATGTGATTTTGTCCCGTACAAAAAACGTCAGCTTACCTGGATTCTTTAGTTGGATATGGCCATTTTCTAAATTCAAATGATCCACCACTATGGAAAGATTGTTGCCATGTAGATCCATGGTCAGTTGATTGTTGCTGCTGATTTTAATTTCTTTAAAAAAAGTGCTCCGTTCCAGGGACAGGGAATAATTGCCCCCGCCACTAATCTTCAGCCTCCCATCCTGGATGACTCCTGTTCTGCCGCCTTGCAAGCTACGATCCTCCGCTTGAGGATACTCGGGAAACGCTGGGAACTCCGGCAACTTCATTGTTCCCTTGGCCTGTCCTGTGGGTTTTGGCAAATCATCCAGCATCCAATCTGGTGCATCAAGTGCACGATTCTCTGATCCAAACGGTACATAAATGTTTCCATCATGCAGGGTCGCGCCTCCATCAAAACGTATGGAGTGCGCTTTATCTGAATTTGTTTTCATGTTTCCCTTGATTGTCGCACCACCCGATAAATCGATAGTCGTATTGGTATATACCGCAGTCCCGACAGGTAAATCGACGCCGCCGTTGTCTCTAGGTAGCCAGTTGATGGTGAATGGCCGTTCCACCGTTCTGGAACGCTTGCCGATAGTCCCAGTGGAAACAAGCTTGTACTGAATGGTTTGTCCATCATCCTTTGAATTCACCTCTATATGAACGACAGCTTCAGGCTGATTTCCAAACGCCTGTTCAAAGTCGCTATATGTCCGTTCCGTTTGGATCAGTTCCTTGATCTCCGCTTCCGAACCATCCTCTTCATGGTAATAACGTTCGATTGCTGTTTCGATTTCCGCGTATTTCAAGGCTGCCCCCGCCTCGGCAATATAGTAAGCAGACTGCTCGCTCCGTTCACTTGAACTCAACTTTGTGTGATGGACAATCACTCCGAGCAAGCTCAAACCCAAAACCGAAAGAATGACGAGTACGATCAACGTAAAAGCTAGAGCAGATCCTGCCTGGCTATTCCATATACTTTTCCAGTTCATCCTTTTTTCCGGCATCATTCATCCCTACTCCCTGATATATAAAACTGTTGATACTTCAGACAGCTGATGAGAGTCGCCTGCACCCTTTATTTTCAGTGTCACACCAGTGCCTTGCTCTGTCGGTTCGACTTGGAATTCTGAAATCCCTTCGGCCACCATTCGTCCGTTGCGTAACAGATCGCCTTCATTTAACCGGTACACAACCTCATCAAGCTTTAATTGGTTGTTTGTCACGGTTAAGGAATCAGCTTGGCGCACATCCTTGGTGATTTGTTTTAAAGCCAGCCTGACTTCTGATTGTTGTTTTGTCTCTTCTAACTGGCTCGTATATTGTGTTTGACCAAACCAGGCAACAGATCCTGCAAGCATAATAATCAAACCGAGTAGTGCCAGAACAGCCAGTAACTCTACCAGTGTAAAACCTTTGCTATTGGTCATTTTCACCTTGCTGCTCCTTCCAATTGATAGTAGTTTCCATCTGAGCTTCGAGTTTGGAAGAACCAGATTGATAGACTTTCACCATCACATTGCCAAGACTACTATTCTCAAGCAACGGTTTTAGCTCTATTTTCACCTCATAACCATCCGCAACTTCCGTGTACTTTCCACCGCCTTCTTCATTTCCATATTCATCAGCTAATTTATTTTCACATTCTGTGTAGCCAGTACAACTGACACTTAAATGATAAATTTCTTCCATGTACCTTTCGGCCACATAGGTAGCTGTAACAATCGAATCGGCATTTTTGTTAGTCTTGGCAGCCTGAGCAAAAAAAGCGAAAAACGTGGTAATGATGATGGATAATATCGCAATGGAAACAACCACTTCAATAAGAGTCAGTCCGCTTTCGTTCTTCATAAGCCACTCCTTTATTTTCACAAACAAGCCCCCTAATTCCTTGTGGTTGGTTTCCTTAAACACCACCCTATCAATTTTTTATGGACTGCTGCCATAAAAAAACTGCGGCCGTCTATTGGCAGCAGCGAGTTAGTGAAAAGTCCCTATTTCTCATAAACAGCCACCCTGTTTCGGCCCTTCTGTTTTGCCCCTACGTACATTGCCCTGTCTGCATGGCGGATGAGTTCCATGGGTTCTTCACATTCATCAGGATAGGAAGCAATACCGATACTTGCAGTCAGAGATACTTTAATCGTTTCTTCCCCATCCATTATGTGATCTGAAAGGTGAAAAGGATCTTCCGATATCGATTTACGAATGACTTCAGCCAGGAACAATGCCGCCGACTTATTGGCATTCGGAAGAAAAACAATAAATTCCTCTCCACCGTATCGGGCAGTAATCCCTTTCTGTCCAACTATCCTTGTAAGTCTGGCAGCAAGTTCCCGCAATATTTCATTTCCACTTTGGTGACCGTATGTATCGTTGAATGCTTTGAAATGATCAAGATCGAGCAAAATCAAAGAGGAGGGCTCTTTGATACTTTCCGGCCGCTGACTGGCAAAGTACATATGCAAATAGTCTTCAAAGTAACGGAAGTTGTACAAACGGGTAAGAGCATCCCGCTCACTTCTCATTTTTGTTTCTTCATAATTTTTTGCATTTTGCAGCGATACTGCCAAGTAATTAGTCAGAATGGAAAGCATCATAAATTGAGATTTTTCAAAAGCCCGTTTTTGCTTGGAAATCAGCGTGATGACGCCGACAACCTTATTATCTCTTTCCAGAGGCACAGACATCAGACTTTCCCCCGGCATCTCTAAGTGTTTTGCAACCATACCCGCCCACTGACTTCTCCGGCGGTAATGCACACCTTGTCTACTGGCCCAAACACGACCGCTTACTGCTTCCTTTTTATAGAGACGATCATATTCAGGAAAATCCATGCGTCTTTCCTTGTCAATGAAGCGGACAAGCCGCATGCTCGAACTATCTTCTACTTCATAGACCATCGTATAGTCTACAGGCAACAGTTCATGAATTTGCTCGTTGAAAAGATCGATGACTTCATTCACTTCCATTTGCGCTGTCAGCAGATGACCGATTTCGCTCGTTTTTTGCAAATGATAGTTTATCTTCTGGCTTGAATGATACATACGTAAAATATAACTAATACTTAATAACGGGAATCCGATAAACAGAATTGCAGTCGTGCCGTTTTGTACAAACAGCAAATGTAGGATTAGCCCGATCGGAAGGACCAGAATCAGTGTATATGCTTCCCAAATAAGCCCACTGTCAAAAAAAGAAGCCTTTATGCCGTACACAAATCGCTTGATCAGACGAAGGGAGAACTGATTGGTGAAAAAAGCGGTTAAAACATACCCGATAATAGGCAGGGCGTTTTGCGGATCTTTCAACACACCCTCTCCATTACTTCCGCCCAACAACCAATAGACCAATGCCGATACAATCGAAATTATTAAAAACATGAATAGATTCATAGGGATACGAAACCATTCCGCTCGCTTCAATCGAATACCAGCCAAAAGACAAAGGATGGAAAACTGCGTTAGAATGATTTCGATGAAAAGACCGTAATATAAAAACACAGCTAAACTAAGCCCATTGACGAAAAAGATAGGCGTTTGATTGATGATAATCGGAAACAGGGCGACACTGCACATCAGTAAACCAAATAATACTATGTCATACCAGTTGACTGGTATATCAGGATTCCATTGCTGATAACTTAACCAGGCAAGTAATGGCCAAAGAATGAGCCATGTAACTAAGAGAAAAATTTTTTTATTTTTGCTTACCATTCTCAGCATCTCCCCGACTTCTCTATCACTTTCACACCATCAAACTTAGGTCTTAAGCCTTATTTAATTTCCTAAATTTAAAATACCATACTTATCAAGGTTTAACAAAGAATTTTCTGACTAATTCTATGAAATATAAGGACCCGGTGATAAATAAAATGGATTCTCCCGTTGATTCCAAATGGTTTTGGATAACATCTTCCCACTTATCTATCTTGCTGTTTTTTTCTGGATAGTATGTCTGCAAGACCTCAGCGGAAGCTGCCCGTTCGTGCGGGAAGCTAGTAAAATGGACATATTGAAAGTCATTTCCCAACTGTGAAAGCATCTTGTGAAGAGGCTTGTCTTTAAAAGCTGCAAATAGTAATTGCTTCTTCTTGTTAGGATAAAAATGTTCCACAGTCGATAAAAAAGCTGCCATTCCTTCTGGATTATGAGCCGCATCGATGATGACGGCCGGGTGGTCATGAATTTTTTCAAATCGACCTTGAATAGCAGCATGTTTCAATCCCTGTAATACTCTCGTCCAATCCATTGGAAAGCGATTTTCTAAAAGCTTTACAGCCATAAGAGCCAACGCTGCATTTTTCACTTGATGTCTACCTGCCATCGAAATGACCGCTTCGAGTGACAATCCGTTGTATTTAAATGTGAATTCCGTATTTTCCGGGTGTTCAGCCTTCACTTTCGTCAAGGTAAAATTCTTGAAAATTTGGTAGACAGGAGAGCAAAGGTCCTTTGCTGTTTTTAAAATCACTGCTGCTGCTTCCTCGGTAACATCTCCCAGAATAAGCGGAACATGCTGCTTGATGATACCCGCCTTATGACCGGCAATGGCAGCAATGGTTTCCCCAAGGATCCGCTGATGATCCAGACCTACATTGGTGATGATGGAAAGGATTGGTGTAAAGCAATTGGTGGCATCCTCTTTGCCACCCATTCCTGTCTCAATTACGCTAATTTCCGCATTTTCATCCAGAAAACAAAAAGCAGCTACGGTTTTGATTTCAAAGGCAGTCGGAGGATTTCCGATTTCATCTAAAGCTTGAATGGCAGGTAACATCCGATTGACCAATTGGACGGACTGGGTGTCTGTCATCTGCTTTCCATCAATTTCGATTTCTCCTTTTAGTCCCGTGATGTGCGGGGTTGTATAAGTACCGACCTTCCAGCCGCCGCTCCCGAACATTTCCTTTATGTAAGTAGTCGTTGAACCCTTGCCATTCGTCCCTGCAACATGAATAGCACGTATGGTTCGTTCCGGATTGCCCAGCCTTTCCAAGAGAAACTGTACACGTTCAAGACCGGGTTTTACGCCAAGTTGTTCTCGTCCCTCCAAAAACATCTTTACTTCCTGATAATTGCTGAACATCGTGAAACCCCCGTATTTTTTCCATTTCATCTATCTTTTCTTGGACACTTTTGCTTTTCAAAAACTTGAAACCTTTTTAAAATATAATATAGCAACTAACGGAATTGCTTGTTTATAGATACGCATGCTCATTATATACTATCACTAGAAGACGAAAAAGGAGAATAACATGGTAAAAAATGGATGGGTTGTTTACAATGGACACCTGCCTGGTACGAAATTCAAAGATTTTGCGGAATGGATACAGGCAGCAGCTAACGAAAAAAATATCCAGCTGACGTTAATCAAGAATAATGAAATGCTCGCTTTACATCAGCAGACTGGCGGGACGATTTTCCCGGAATATTACAGACGACCTGATTTTGTCGTGTTTGGCGATAAAGATATACACTTGGCTAAACAACTGGAACTACTGGGCATACCCGTATTCAACAGTGCAGAGGCAATCAGTCTGTGTGATGATAAAATCGCTACCTATCAAGCGCTGTCAGCCCACCATCTGCCTATTCCGAAATCCATTGCAGGACCAAAGATTTTCCCTAATCCCCGCGCTTTGGAAACCGCAAGTTTTATCAAATCCGGAAAAATGCTCGGTTATCCACTTGTTATAAAAGAAGCATTCGGATCATTTGGCGAGCAAGTTTATCTGGTAGAGACAGAACAAGAATTGATAGAAAAAGTAGTAGAACTCCAGGACCGACCGTTTATTTTACAGGAATTCATCTCTTCCAGTTATGGAAAGGATGTACGGCTGAATGTGGTCGGGGACAAAGTGGTTGCTGCGATGAAGCGCACTTCTTCCAATGACTTTCGGGCGAATGTAAGTGCGGGCGGCTCCATGGAAGAGTACCAACCGACCAAAAAAGAAATAGAATTGGCGATAGCTGCTTCCCGTGCTGTAGGTACAGACTTTGCCGGAGTCGATCTTCTGTTTGGTCCTGAAGAAACTCCACTTGTCTGTGAAGTGAACTCCAATGCGCATATCCGCAATATATTCGACTGTACTCGTATTAATGTAGCGGATTGGATCATCGATTATATTGTGGAAAAGCTTCAGGAGGGATAAGATGCAAGCAACAGGTTGGCTGATTTATAAACAGGAAGATGCTGCTATCAACAAAGCTTATATCGATTGGTTCATCCAAGAGTGTGAAAAACAGGACATCAAGCTACTTCTCGTTTATCGGGAGGAACTGACCGTCGGTATCTTTGAAGGTAAATTGATCGTTAAAACCGCTGAAAACATGAAATTTCCCGATTTTTGTGTCGTCCGCACCATCGAACCATTACTAAATAAACAGCTCGAAATGCTCGGAATACCTGTTTTCAATTCCTCTGAAGTTTCTTACCTGTGCAACAATAAAGCAGTTACCCATCAAAGATTGACAGCCCTGGGTATTCCGATGGTCGATACCATCTTTCTGCAAAAAAATCTGCTAAGTGAACACTTGCCTGTTCCCGTGCCATTCGTTGTGAAAGAAGCCACAGGAAAAGGTGGACAGCAGGTTTACAAAATAAACGATCTCGATGACTGGCTGTCTGTCAGACAAAAAATCGAGTCATCAGACATTATTATACAGGGATGTGCGGTATTGCCCGGTAAGGATTTGCGAGTGTTTGTCGTTGGGAAAGAAATTGTCGGAGCCGTCCTCCGTAGTAATGAACATGATTTTCGGGCCAATTATAAACTTGGCGGCACCGCTGAGTGGTATGAATTGTCTGCAGAAGAAATACGTTTGATTCGTAAGATTGTCAATCATTTTCCTTTTTCCCTGGTCGGAATCGACTTTTTGTTTTCTAATTCTGGTACCTTGTTGTTCAATGAAATAGAAGATGTCGTTGGCAGCAGAACGTTAAGCAGAGTTAGTGAAATCAATCTTTTAGAAAAATATGTAAAATTGATCCTAATCCAAATAAACAAGGAGGAAACTTGATGGTTCGTATCCGGAAAGCAGCAATAGACGAGGCCGAAGCAATCGCCAAAGTCAGTGTCGATTCTTGGTTTTCCACTTATCGTGGAATTATACCAGAGAAGATATTGGATAAAATAACCTACCAGCAGCGCAGTGCTGCCTTCAAAAAGCGTCTAGTCGATCCGCAACATTATATATTTGTGGCCGAGACGACAGATGGTCAAATAGTCGGTTTTGTTAATGGAGGACCGGAAAGAAGCGGTGATTATCCCTATAATGGCGAAATTTACAGCTTATACATACTCGATGAATATCACCATCTCCAAATTGGTAGAAAGCTTGTCCGTGCGATAGCCGAACAGTTACAGACTGATGGATGTGACTCCTTGTTGGTGTGGGTTCTGGAAGAAAACCCTGCCAAGGGCTTTTACGAGCATTTAGGTGCAAAACCTGTCGATCGTAATTACCTTGCGGAACTGGAAGCCTTTGAAACAGCTCTAGGCTGGGCCGAGGTCGACCACCTTTTGTAAATAAGAAAATCTCTATTTTTTTAAAGATGGTTGATTTTGAACATAAGGTATAAACAACGCAGTAACTGTGATGGGAAGTTCCATTGCCTATTCAGAAAGAATGTTAACCACCGCTTCAATGGCATACTTTGCTTTCCGCAGCGCCTGACTACACCACTACTATAAAAAGGACCAAGGACTACAAAGAAAATTACTGCGTTGTTCAAATTAAATGAGCAACAAAATATATGAAAAATATACTTTAAGAAAAGGAAAGATCGTCTTTAGTTTTCGTGAAATAGGATCTACAAATCGATAAGTCGGCGGGTATTGCCCAAGGTGGTAACATATCCACAATGATAAAATTCCAACCATGTAAAAACACAGGGGGTCATGACAAACACCCCTGTGTTTTTTTCTACATTTCTCAAGATTGTAGTTCATCAAGTCTAGCTTGGACTTTTGCACGCTTCTCCAAATAATCTGCCTGTTTTTGTTTTTCTTCCTCGACTACGCTTGCTGGAGCCTTGCTGACAAATCCTTGATTCGAAAGTTTCTTTTCAACTCGATCTACTTCTTTATTCCATTTCTCGAGTTCTTTTTTGAGTCGCTCTATTTCTTTATCGATATCGATCAAACCTTCAAGCGGAAGAAATAACTCTGCTCCTGTTACTACGGCAGACATTGCTTTTTCAGGTGCATCGATATTGTCCGCAATTTCCAATTTGCTCGTATTACAGAATCGTTCTAGATAATGACGGTTTTTCTCCAGCTTTTCAGCTATAGGCTGGTTTTCCGTTTGAATAAGCAGTTGAACTTGCTTCGACATCGGTGTATCGACCTCAGCTCTGATATTTCTTACAGAGCGGATGATGGCAACCAACTGTTGCATTTCCTGAGCTGCTTCTTCATTGTGAAGTTCCCTTCTTACAACCGGCCAGGAAGCTCTCGTAATCGATTCTCCTTCATGAGGCAAGTGCTGCCATATTTCCTCTGTAATAAACGGCATAAATGGGTGCAGCATCCTCATCGTTTGATCAAGCACATATGCAAGGACCGATCTTGTCGTATGCTTCGCTTGTTCATCTTCACCATACAATGGCAGCTTAGCCATTTCAATATACCAGTCACATAACTCATCCCAGATAAAATTGTACAGCTGTCGTCCAGCCTCACCAAATTCATATTTATCCGCATTTTTGGTAACCTGTTCTATGGTTTGGTTCAAGCGAGTGAGAATCCATTCATCAGCAACCGACTTCTCTCCGGTCAAGTCGATTTGATCATATCGTAAATCCCCCATGTTCATCAAAGCGAACCGGGAAGCATTCCAAATCTTGTTGGCAAAATTCCAGGTAGATTCAACCTTTTCCCATTGGAACCGCAAATCCTGTCCTGGAGTTGTTCCAGTCAACAGGAAGTAGCGAAGAGAGTCTGCACCATATTTATCGATAACATCCATCGGGTCGACACCATTGCCAAGGGATTTACTCATTTTTCTACCGTCAGCCGCACGAACAAGACCATGAATCAATACGTCTTTAAACGGACGTTTACCGGTGAATTGTTTTGATTGGAAAATCATTCTCGAAACCCAGAAGAAGATAATATCATAGCCAGTAACAAGCGCATCCGTCGGGAAGTACCGCTTGAAATCCTCCGCCTCTTTGTCCGGCCAGTTCATTGTCGAGAATGGCCACAATGCAGATGAAAACCATGTATCAAGTACGTCTTCATCCTGTTCCCAATTCTCAATGTCTTCCGGTGCCTGCTTTCCTACATAAACTTCTCCCGTTTCCTTGTGATACCAGGCAGGTATACGATGTCCCCACCATAGCTGACGGGAAATACACCAATCTCGTATATTTTCCATCCAATTTAAATAGGTGCGTTCAAACCGTTCAGGAACGAAATTAACTTTTTCTTCTTGATCCGACTGCAACTCGACAGCAGCATCAGCCAGTGGTTGCATTTTGACAAACCATTGCGTAGACAAATATGGCTCGACCACAGCCCCACTGCGCTCCGAATGACCGACTGAATGCATATGTTCCTCTATTTTAAACAATACATCCTGTTCTTGGAGATCCTTAATCAATTGCTTCCTGCACTCAAATCGATCCATGCCCTGGTAGCTTCCTGCATTTTCATTCATCGTTCCATCTTCATTCATAACCAGGATTCGTTCCAAATTATGGCGATTTCCGATTTCAAAATCATTCGGATCATGGGCAGGTGTAATTTTCACTGCACCAGATCCAAACTCCATATCGACATAATCATCGGCAACTATTTCAATTTCACGGCCAACTATCGGCAGGACAACTTTTTTGCCGATCAAATGCTGATACCTTTCATCTTTCGGATGGACAGCAACAGCACTGTCGCCGAGCATAGTTTCAGGTCGGGTAGTCGCTATCTCGATGTGCCCGCTACCATCCTTCAATGGATACTTCATGTGATAAAAATGCCCCTGAATTTCTTCATGGATTACTTCAATATCCGAGAGCGCTGTTTGAGTTGTCGGATCCCAATTAATAATATACTCTCCGCGATAAATTAATCCTTTGTTATATAACGTAACAAACACTTCTTTAACGGCTTCTGACAAACCTTCATCAAGGGTAAAGCGTTCACGTGAATAATCCAGACCCAGGCCCAGCTTGGCCCACTGGCGACGGATAAAGGCTGCATATTCTTCTTTCCACTCCCATGATTTTTCAAGGAACTTTTCGCGGCCTAAATCGTAACGATTTTGCCCTTCTTCCTTAAGCTTTGCCTCGATTTTAGCTTGGGTAGCGATGCCTGCATGATCCATCCCAGGCAACCAAAGTACATCATACCCCTGCATTCGCTTCATCCTTGTAATCAAATCCTGTAAAGTTGTATCCCAAGCATGACCAATATGCAGCTTTCCGGTAACATTGGGTGGTGGAATGACAATCGTGAAAGGTTTTTTCTTCTCATCACCGTCCGCTTCGAAATACTTCCCTTCCACCCAGAATCGATAACGGTCACTTTCGACTGCTTGTGGATCATATTTAGTCGGCAGCGAATGCTCTTGTTTATTTTCATCCATTTCGTTATACCTCCTGCTTCCATAAATTCCTTGCGGATAAAATAAAAGATGGTACCATGACAGCATTAAACCGTCTGGAAAATCCTTTCATATAAGAAAAACACCTTAGTCCAGCCAAGTCTTATACTTTCAGACAACATACAAAAGCCCTCCTCATCCTAAAGGACGAAAAGGGCTGAATTTCCGTGGTACCACCTTTGTTTACAGACGGACACATCCAATCTGCACACTCGAATGTTTTAACGGCTGTAAACCGGCTTCCTTTACTCCATTTCAAGGAAGCTGCATCCCGGGCGACCTTCCAATAACAACCATCCTGGACAACCTCTCAGCTAATGGTTCCCCTCTCTAAAGGCGTTGTATTGTACTCTTCCCGTTCACGGCATTTATGGTTTTCAATTTATATTCCTTATTTTATCCAAATTTCAGCTATCAAGTCAACAAAAAGATGATAAAAATAGACGGACAACAAAAATCGGGCTGAAATAATGATTTGTTCTTGCTTTTAAGTACCAAATTGATTTCTGTTTCATAGGATACACCAAAAGGCTAAGAAAAGGAGTGAAAGTCATTGGCTCGCTATTACCGATATAAGCTCCCTCCATGGTGTAGATATTGGCTTGTCGTATGCGAAAGGGCTACCCTGCCGATCATGATCTTTCAACTGATCCGGACTTTATTTTTTCCCACTACATTGGACGTTTTCCTTCTCGGTTTGTTTGTCGGGGTTTTTGTTGCATTTTATATGGAATGGATTTAATCTTCTTCCTCCAGCTTTTCCAAGTATTCCTTGCGTTGACCTTCAAGTACTTCCTGGAACTTCAGGCCATGGTACAACCTGCGGTAAGTCCGCTCCAAGTCTCTTATTTGAAATGCAAGCGGTCCGTTATACGGATGCCGGAGGTGATCTTCCACTGTGTCCAGGTAATTAGACGGATTGATAGATAAAATAGCCAAAAGGGATTTCTCACTCTGTAGCAAACGGTTCTGCTTTTCATATAGCGGGAAAGACTGCAAAGTATCCTGAAGGGAATAATCATGGAATTGCCATTCCTGTTGAAAGTAAATCGATAAATCTTGTACAGGATTACCAGTGAAGGCATGTTCCCAATTGATAAACTTTGCTTGTTCCTGGGCAGTTAACAAATGTGAGGGTCGTAAATTTCCATGACACAGACACGTTCTGCCAATTTGGTCCCTTTGCAAATCTTCCATGTAAGCCTCAAGCCATACAGCAGTTTTAGAAAATGCGATCTCGATATCTCGATAATGAGTGCAAACTTCTAGTTCAAACGGTGACATATAACGGCGTGCTTCAAACAGTTCTACATGTTCGAGTAAATCTGCCCGACGGGACTCCAATTGTTGTAATTCATTAGCGACTGTATCCTGAACCAGTTCCTGATTGATAGCATGTTCTTCCATCGTTATAGCATGAATATTCGCCAGTTCCCTGTAAAAACCTTCTAGTTCATGGACTGGCTCATCTCTTTCCAGCTTATCCTGCCAGGGATACAAATAATAAATATCCTTTTCATAAGAAACATATAATTGTCCTTTTTCAGTCAAATAGACAGGAACGATGGAAGAGAGCCTGTGCAAGTTAGCCTGCCGATAAACATTTTCCCAGCCAGAAAGGTCCTCTGGTTTCATGCGAGATCGTTTTAGGGCAAAGGTATAATCAAACGTATGAATTTTATACAATCGGCTTGTTATTGGTACAATTTCAGCTGGACCGATTTGATATTCCTGTAAAACGGTTTGTATCCATTCCACCGATCTCCCTCCTAAAAACTCTCCATTCCTTATTTGGATTTGACGCGGTCATTGATTTTTTTTAAAAGCTTTCTGTCGAATTTTTTGTTACGTAAGAAATCCCTTGACCGCTTCTGGTTGGCAAGGGATTTTCTTATAAGCTCTTCACTTCTTAACAGGTATATAGAGAATTTGCCCTTCTTCTATATCATCGTCACCTAAACGATTCGATTTCGAAATATGAAGAGGTGAAACCTTGTACTTCTCTGCTAATGAAGCAAGCGTATCGCTTTCCTGTACGATACACATTTTCAGCCGGGCATACCGTTCTTCTTTATTATCGAATATGTTCAATAAATAGCGAGTATCCGGTTTTTCTCCTTCCCTTCCTTCTGAAGATTCCTCACTCGATTCCAAGGCGTCTTCATACTCTTCATCGGATTTCCCATCGTAGCTTTCATATTCTGTATTGCTCGATTCAGCAGATTCCTCTACTTCTTCCACTTTACCGAAGAACTCTGCCAGTGATTGGGTTTTCTGTTTCCATCTGTCTTTTTCCTGTTCCTTTTCGCTCCGTAATGAATCTTGATCGACAGCATCTTGTACGCGCTCGTATCCCTCATCGGGGCTCTCCGCTTTTTCTTTTACATCAAATCGGAAAACTTCCTGCTCTTCTGTTTCAACTGCCGGCTCTTCTTTTACTGCTTCCAATATTGGTATATCAGGAACCGTGGTGTCACGTGCTTCCTCTGCAGTTTCAAATTCTGTATCTTCCAGCAAAGCTTCTGCTTCTGCTTCTTCCTCTGCTTCCGCTTGCTCTGCCGTGTCAGTCTCTGTTTCAATCTCGGGGGTACTTTCCTGCCGCTGCTCCGTAACGCCGTGGATCGCCAAGGATGCATTTAATTTCAATTGGTTGGATGCAGGCAACTCATAATCAAACGACTCAATTCCTACCCTCACCTCATCCAGTGAACGGACTCGATATTTTGGTATGGATACTTCGACTGGAAAATGGTGAAAAAACTCGTTTACACCATCTTCATAAGCTTCTATTTGATCAACCAGCCGATGGGAAGGATGCTCTCTGAAAGAGTCAGCATCTTCATCAGATTGCCCCTGACTCTTCACCTGAAAGTACTCCCCTTTCAACTCAATTACACCCCTGATCGATACAAAATCACCCATCTCTTGAATAGAAATTTCCGGATCCAGGGATATTCCCATCATTTCATCAACTTCCTGTCCTTTTTTGAACCAGACAGATTCATTCAAATCAAACGTAAACACGGATTGACCACCTTCTGCCAAAACTTACTCCTCCCTTCAAGATCCATAAACCTCGAACACTCTCTCCCTTAAGATATATGACCTTCGCCATGAAATTATGCCAAAACCCGCTAGGTAGGCAGGAGAAGCTTAGAATTCGATTTGAACGATGGATCTAGAGGCACTATGGTGCAGCAGATGGGGGTCAGTCCCTATCCATGCAAAAGCGGGTCCAGATGATGCTGTGGGGACTGTCCCCCAAAAGGGGGGATTTCCACCACTTATCATTCTAAAAGCCTTGAATTCAGTAATCCCAACGAAATAGGTCTGTCCCTCTCTAATCTTGTAACAAGATTAGAGGATATACGGGGACTGACCCCCGAATCCGGCGTTTCCACAAAAAAAGCATCCTGCGAAGGGGCAGGATGCTTGTATTTTTATTGATTTTTGCTGATTTTTTCAAATGCGTTTCTGGCTGCCTGGATTGTCTTTTCTATGTCCTCGTCCGTATGGGCTACTGACAAGAATATTCCTTCGAATTGAGACGGTGGCAGGAAAATGCCTTGTTCCGCCATCGAACGATAATAACTTGCGAAGTGATCAAGGTTTGCCGATTTAGCTGTTTCGTAATTAATGACATCGGCTTTAGTGAAAAAGATTCCAACCATAGATCCTGCACGGTTGACACAAATCGGCACACCATAATCTTCAGATGCCTGCTTATATCCTTCGATAAGTTTGTCTACCGTATCGCTGATCTGATTGTAGGCAGCTTGATCCATAAGACTTAACGTTTCATATCCAGCCGTCATTGCCAACGGATTGCCAGATAGAGTACCAGCCTGATAAATATCGCCTGTCGGTGCAACACGCTCCATAATTTCACGTTTACCACCGTAAGCACCTACCGGCAATCCGCCGCCGATTACTTTTCCGAGACAAGTCAAATCTGGCGTTACACCGAAATGACCTTGCGCACTGTTAAAACCGACACGGAATCCTGTCATAACTTCGTCAAATATGAGCAGTGTACCATTATCTTCTGTCAATTGACGCAAGTCTTGTAAAAAGTCCCCTTGCGGCGGAACAACCCCCATGTTTCCGGATACTGGTTCCACAATGACGGCCGCCAGGTCATCACCAAATTGTTCAAAAACGTAGCGGACGCTTTCAGTGTCATTGTATGGAACAGTGATTGTGTTTTGAGCAATCGACTCTGGCACTCCCGGGCTATCCGGAAGACCTAGCGTAGCAACACCGGAACCGGCCTTGATTAACAGCGAGTCACCGTGACCGTGGTAATTGCCTTCAAATTTTAAAATCTTGTCCCTTCCGGTATAACCGCGTGCAAGTCGCAATGCACTCATGGTCGCTTCGGTTCCAGAGTTGACCATCCGAACCATCTCAATCGAAGGTACCCGATCAATTACCAATTGTGCCAGCTTGTTTTCGATCTCGGTCGGAGCACCAAAGCTGGTACCGAGCTCGGTCACTTCCTTTAACCGATTGACCACCCTTTCATTGGCATGTCCTAAAATCAACGGTCCCCAGCTTAGGACATAGTCGATATATTCATTGCCATCGATGTCCCATATCTTCGAGCCTTTCCCTCGTTCCATAAATAATGGATTCATTCCTACTGATTTAAAGGCTCTGACAGGTGAGTTAACCCCTCCGGGCATCAAATCCACCGCTTCCTGATAAGCATGCTTAGAACGATCATAATTAGCCATTATCCACTACCTCCAACGATTATTCTTCTTTTAACCATTTTGCTACATCTTTAGCAAAATAGGTGACGATTAAATCTGCACCCGCGCGTTTCATCGAAGTCAGTTTTTCCATCACCAATTCCCGCTCATTGATCCAGCCATTTTGCGCTGCTGCCTTCACCATTGAATATTCTCCACTTACGTTATAAGCGACCAACGGTGCATTAAAACGGTCTTTGACTTCCCTCATGATGTCCAAGTAAGACATCGCTGGCTTGACAATAAGGAAATCCGCACCTTCTTCCATGTCGGAAGCCGCTTCTCGAAAAGCCTCCATTCTGTTGGATGGATCCATCTGGTATGTCTTTCTGTCGCCGAATTGCGGTGTACTGTCCGCTGCATCACGAAATGGACCATAGTAAGCCGATGCATATTTAACTGCGTACGACATAATCGGAATGTGTTTAAACCCGGCATTATCCAACCCTTCTCTGATAGCAGCAACAAATCCGTCCATCATATTAGAGGGAGCAATGATATCCGCTCCCGCTTTGGCCTGGCTGATGGCTGTTTCGACATGGAGTGGAAGAGAAGCGTCGTTATCTACGTCCCCATCATGAATGACTCCGCAATGGCCGTGGGATGTGTATTCACAGAGACAAGTATCCGCAATGGTAATCAACTGCGGAAATTCTTGTTTGATTTTTCTCAATGCTTGTTGAACTATACCTGTTTCACAGTAAGCCTGGGTTCCCTGCTCATCCTTCTCCTTTGGAATTCCGAACAACAAGACGGAACGAATGCCCAGTTCGACAAGCTTGTCCATCTCTTCAGAGAGATTGTCGAGCGAAACCTGATATACTCCAGGCATCGATGGAACTTCCCGTCTAATGCTTTCCCCTTCTATCACAAATATCGGATAAATCAAATCGTCAGTCGACAACTGTGTTTCCCTGACCAACGCCCGCATGGCTGCTGATGTTCTTAATCGTCGATGTCTTTTAAACTCGTTCATATCGTTCACCTAGTCCCTTTCTGTATCAAAATACCTGGCAAGCTGTTCAATCATACCGTCAAGCGTGTAGTCTTGCGGTACAAGAATATTTGTAAACCCTTGTTTTACAGCAGCTTCTTTAGTAGTCGGTCCGATGCATACGGTCAACGCTTCTGAAACAACTTTTTCTTGTAATTCCGGTTCATCTGACGTTAAATTCATAAACGCTTTGACTGTCGAGGGGCTGGTAAATGTGTAGACGTCCAGTTTTCCCTCTCTAATGAAAGACAAAAGATTATCACGGGCTACTGTATTTATCAGCGTATCATAAACCACTGCTTTCTGAAAATAAACCTGCTGCCGTTCTAGCTGTTGAGGAATATCCTGTCTCGCCAAGCCACCACATACAAGCAAAACCGGACCCGGATCAGGATACTTCTTCATGAATTCGATGGCCATGCGCTTCCCAGAATACTTTTCCGGAATAAAATCGACGGATAAACCATGTTTATGTAAAGCCTGTCTAGTTTTTCTGCCGACTGCCGCCACCCTGTTTTTGTCCAACTGCTCCCCATTAAGACCGCAGTCTCTCAATTGCTCGAAAAAAAACTTCACGCCATTGGCACTTGTGAAAAACACCCATGTAAATTCGTGAAGTTTGGAGAGGATTTGTTTGCTCGATTGTGCTTCCCTTTTTTGCAAGCGAAGAAGCGGAACAATTATTGGAACTGCTTCCGCTTCTTCTAATTTCCTTGCGAAATCCTCCGCCTGATGTTCACTGCGGGTGATTAAAATTTTTTTGCCTGTAAGAGGCTTGCCCATTATTGGTCAAGCTCCTCTTTGGCGTCATCGACAATTTTCTGAGCTCCTCGTGCCTTCATCCGCTCAGCAGCTTCTTTGCCGACTTCCACGGGATCTTTGCCTTTGACGACTTCCTTTAAAACCGTTTTTCCATCTGAAGTGGCAACAAGTGCAGTCAGGTTAACCTCGTCTTCTTCCATATGAGCATAACCTGCTATCGGAATTTGGCACCCACCTTCCAACAAATGCAAGAAAGTACGTTCAGCCGAGACAGTATGAGCCGTGTACTGATCATTTATTTTCTGAAGCAGTTCACGCAGCTCCTGGTCATCCTCTCTGCATTCAATAGCCAATGCTCCCTGCCCAACGGCCGGAACACAAAGATCCGGATCAAGAAATTCGGTTACGATATCTTCTCCCCATCCCATACGAATCAGCCCGGCAGCAGCCAGAACAATGGCATCGTAGTCTTCTTCTTTCATCTTCCGAAGACGGGTTTCAATATTACCGCGAATAGACTTTATTTCGACATCCGGTCTGGCTGCCAGTACTTGCGCCGCCCTGCGCAAACTGCTAGTACCGACTACCGCTCCTTCCGGAAGATCTGTCAAAGATACTTTGTCATTGGAAACAAAGGCATCACGGTGATCCTCACGAACCGGGATGGAAGAAATGACAAGTCCTTCAGGTAGTTGAGAAGGCATGTCCTTCATACTGTGAACAGCCATGTCGATTTCCTTATCAAACATCGCCTGTTCTATTTCTTTGACGAATAATCCCTTCCCGCCCACTTTTGAAAGAGTGACATCAAGGATTTTATCCCCTTTGGTCATAATTTTCTTGATTTCGAACTCATATGGCACCCCTGCTTTTTTCAATTGGTCAATCACCCATTCTGTTTGGGTCAAAGCCAGGTTACTTTTCCGGGAACCGATTACGATTTTGCGCATTGTTATCCTCCTGACATCATGAAAATAGAGCAATTTTATTCTAAAGCAGGTCTACCTTTTCAAAAGTGAAAATTAGACAGCATGCTGAATAAAAAGAAATTTATCAACAGAAACAAAAATGCCCCTGTATTATACAAAGCAATTGTCCTGCCTTGATACCCTTTCACCAATCGTAATATCAAGTGGACCATATAGACAATCAAAACGAACATAGAGCCCATTGTTTTAAAGTCATTCCAATAAAACTCCGCACCCGAGGAATACGCCCAAACGATACCCAGGATGATGGAGATCATAAGAGTAGGAACCCCTACCGTCACCGTTTGGAATGACAAGGTATCAAGCCGGTCGAGCCCACCGAAGCGACGAAGCCATTTGTACCCTTTTTTTTCCTTCAGCAAACGGTATTGCAATAGGTACATAATTGAAAATAAAAAGGAAACGGTAAAAAAACCATAGGATAATAGCGCTAGGCTGATATGGGCAATTAACAACTCACTAACAAGGTGGACTCCCCGTTCTGTTCCCAGATTTTGAGCACTAGCCCCTACATGGAGAAGCATAATGAAAAAACCTAGCAGATTCGTAAAAAAAACTATCAAATCCACTCGAAAAAAGCGGTTGATCAACAGAGAAAATGTAACGAGTATCCAGGCATAAAAATAAAGCCCATCATAAATGTTGAGTACCGGAAAGCTGTCTTCAAGCAACAGCTGATAAATTAGGAACAAGGTTTGTAAAACCCACACCAAACTAAGCAACCAGAAGGCAATCCGATTGGCCTTCCGGTTGTATTGAATAAAATCGATAAAGTATCCCATCACACTAGCGCCGTATATGACAAGAATCAGTTCATAAAGCCACTTCATTTCCAGCATATGGGAAATCCTCTCATTTGTATAGCATTACAGCCCACTTTTTCGGGGGTTAACTGGTTTCAATTCGTCGAAGCTTTTTGCACAGCAACCGTTTGCGACACCTTTGAGCCTTGATCAAAGCTGAAGACTTTGCCGCCGGACTGTTTGTTCAATTCCTCTTGAACCATCTCTTCAATACCGAAAATTTGCATGAACATTTGCAGGGATTCTTCCGCTTGTGGCTTCCCTGCCATTTCTTTCGCTTGCAAAATCGGCTGTTTCAGCATCTGATTGATGATACTTTTCGTATGTTTGTTCAGCACCTTGCGTTCGCGATCGGATAAATCCGGCATTTTACGCTCAATGCTTTTCATGGTTTCCGCCTGGATGGATAACGCTTTTTCCCTCAAAGCAGAAATGACTGGAACCACACCCTTAGTCTGAAGCCATTCCTTAAATACAACAATTTCTTCTTCTATCATCAATTCAATTGCCTCTGCGGCTTGCTTCCTTGTTTCCAGGTTAGCATCCACAATTCCTTGCAAATCATCGATGTCATATAAAAACACACTGTCAAGATCGCCAAGAACCGGATCAATATCTCGTGGCACAGCAATATCGACTAGAAAAAGGGGACGTCCCTTCCTCAGCTTGTGTACTGGTGCCAACAAATCTTTGTCCAACACATAATTGTTTGCTCCGGTAGAACTGATCAGTATATCTGCATCCTTCAGCACTTCTGGAAGGCTATCGGATGTACGTGCCTGTCCGGAGAATTGCTCAGCAAGCGCTTCTGCCTTTGATAGCGTGCGGTTGATGACCGTCACTTTTTCCACACCCGATCCCTGCAAATTTTTTGCTGCCAGTTCCCCCATTTTTCCAGCACCAAGAATGACGACATGCTTGTTCAACAAATCACCAAATATCTTCTTGGCAAGCTCTACGGCCGCATAACTGACGGATACCGCGTGATCACCGATTTCTGTTTCCTTGTGAGCACGCTTTGCCAGTGTAACAGCTTGTTTGAAAAGTTCATTATAAATGGTGCCGGTTGTTCCAGATTCTTGCGCCAAAAGAAATGCCTGCTTCATTTGACCGAGAATCTGGGTTTCTCCCAGAACCATGGAATCAAGACCGCTCGTCACTTTGAACAAGTGTTCTATCGCTCCATCTGCTTCATAAATAGCCAGATGCGGAGAAAAGAAGTCTTTGTCCATGTCAAACCATTCTGCAAGGAACTGCTTGATATAATAGCGTCCTGTATGAAGTTGATCAACCACCGCATAAATCTCTGTCCGGTTGCATGTGGAAATAATCACATTTTCCAGAACGCTTTTTTGTTGATTCAAAGACTTCATTGCTTGTGAAACATCTTGATTTTCAAAAGTGAGTTTTTCCCTAACTTCCACAGGGGCTGTTCTGTAGTTTATTCCGACAACTAAAATATGCACTTTATTCTACCCCCAATATTACGTATAAAAACTGTCGCAGCCGGATGCAGCCACATGCGGTATTCATGCCGCTGGCCAGTGCCTTTTGCTTTTCTAATTAGTATAAGTCCATCTTTCATTATAACACGCATGGTACCAGCGACTAATAAAATTTGTGAACAGATATTGAAACTATATGTTAGGATAATATCAGTACGTAATTGTACCCTGCTGTTTTTCAATCCTTTTGTACTTTACCATATACCCAGTACATAAGCAACTAATTAATACTATTTAATAATTATTATAATTTACGGAGGAACCCTTGTGAAGAAACAAAACATTTTTACCGGATTTTTATTGATCGGTATCGGCTGCTACTTTTTTCTCCAACAGTTCCAGATACCCTTTTTCACCGATTTTTATTCCTGGCCAACGTTGTTAATGATTATCGGTATTGTCTTCCTGTTTCATAGTTACTTTTCCAAGGAGTACAAAAATTTATTCCCGGGTACCCTTCTACTTGGTTTGGGTCTACACTTTTTCGGTTTGCATCATTATGGGTTCTGGATTGATCATTGGGGTGTTTACCCATTAATTATTGGCATTGCATTTCTTATTCGGTTTCAAAAAACAAAAACCGGATTGCTTCCCGGACTGCTATTACTGGGAATTGCTTTGTTCGCGATCTATTCGGTTAACAAACCCGGCTGGTTCAGCTGGATAAACGAAACGGCTTCTTTGCTGGAAAGCTTTTGGCCCCTCCTCTTGATTGCTGTCGGTGGTTACCTTGTTTACCGAAAAAAGTAGTATAACAAAAAGCGGAAGCAGTTTAAAGCTGCTTCCGCTTTTTTGTTACAAACTCTGTTCACGTACATAGTTATTTCCATTACAGCAAGTAAATTTTTACCAATATACTGGATGCTTGATTTCGAATCGGCAAAATACTCGACCATCCGTAGGATAAGCTTCAAGCATATATATCCTGCATAAACTTCCTTGCACCCTGGGAGGGCGCAGTATCCTGCTGCGAAGCTAGGCAGTAAGACGGGTAAGCGTATTTCTTACAAAAAACTTTGTAACACTTTCCAAGCTTCTTCTTTTCCCTCTGCCGTTTCTGCGGAAAAAGGAAGGACGATATCCTCGGCGTCAGCCTGCAGTGTTTTAATAACTCTTTGCAGATGTGCTGCCCTTTTGGTTTTCGAAATCTTGTCCAACTTCGTAGCGACTACGATGACAGGAAGATCGAAATGCTTCAAAAAGTCATACATCATGATATCGTCTTCTGTTGGTTGATGCCTGATATCTACTATAAGAACGGCAGCTTTCAGATTTTCCCGCTGCATAAAATATTCTTCCATCATCTTGCCCCATTTTTCCCGTTCCTTCTTGGAAACTTTGGCATAGCCATAACCGGGCACATCCACGAAGTAAAAACTCTGATTAATTTTATAAAAATTCAATGTCTGGGTTTTCCCCGGCTTGGAGGAGGTCCTGGCAAGGTTCTTACGGTTAATCATTTTGTTGATAAAAGAAGACTTGCCAACGTTTGACCTGCCCGCCAATGCTATTTCTGGTAGCATATCGCCTGGATATTGCTTTTTTGATACTGCACTAATTACGATTTCCGCCTCAGTTACTTTCATGTTTCTCCTCCACTAACGCATGTTCCAGCACTTCATCTAAATGCTCGACAGGGATAAATGTCAGCCCTTCTTTAACGCTCTCGGGAATGTCATCCAAATCGCGTTTGTTATCAGCCGGCATAATGATCGTTGTCAAACCCGCTCGATGGGCACTTAATGATTTTTCTTTTAAGCCACCGATTGGAAGCACTCTTCCCCTAAGTGTAATTTCCCCGGTCATGCCGACTTCACGCTTCACAGCACGACCAGTCAGTGCAGAAACCAGCGCAGTAGCCATGGTAATCCCGGCTGAAGGCCCATCCTTCGGTGTTGCCCCTTCCGGCACATGAATATGAATGTCATTTTTCTCATGAAATTCACGGTCTATTTTCAGTTCTTCGGCTCTGGAACGTATATAACTGAATGCCGCTTGAGCTGACTCCTTCATGACATCACCCAGTTTCCCGGTCAGTGTCAATTTTCCCTTACCCGGATATAACGTAACCTCAATCGACAGTGTATCTCCGCCAGCAGAGGTATAAGCAAGCCCGGTTGCGGCACCCACTTGGTTTTCCTCTTCCATTTTCCCATACCGGAAAAGTGGTTTGCCAAGCAATGATTCCAGCTGCTTATCAGTTACTACGACTCGTTTTTTATCTTCTGATACGATTATTTTTGCTGCTTTTCTGCACAAGGATGCAAGTTGCCTTTCAAGTCCCCGCACACCAGCTTCTCTTGTATAAGTACGGATCAGCTTAGTTAGTGCCTCATCTCGTACTTGCAGCTGCCCTTTGTTCAAACCATTTTCTTTTATTTGTTTTGGCAGGAGGTGTTCTTTTGCAATATGAAGTTTTTCCACTTCTGTATAACCTGCAATCGAGATGACTTCCATCCGGTCACGCAGCGGTCCAGGGATTGAAGCCAAATTATTTGCCGTTGCAATGAACATTACATTGGATAAATCATACGTTTCTTCAATGAAATGATCACTAAAATTACTGTTTTGCTCCGGATCTAATACTTCGAGCATAGCTGCCGAAGGATCCCCACGGAAATCACTTGCCATCTTATCGATTTCATCCAGTAAGAAAATCGGATTGACCGTTTTTGCCTTTTTCATCCCTTGGATGATTCTGCCGGGCATCGCACCGACGTAAGTCCGGCGATGGCCGCGGATTTCCGCTTCATCCCTGACTCCGCCTAAGGAGATTCTGACAAAATTCCGATTTATTGCCCGGGCAATGGACTTTGCCAATGAAGTCTTCCCTACGCCCGGAGGGCCAGCCAAACACAATATCGGTCCCTTGATTGTTTTAGTAAGCTGCTGAACCGCCAAATATTCCAAAACACGCTCTTTTACTTTCTCGAGCCCGTAATGATCTTCGTCCAAGATTTTTTCAGCATGGTTGACATCTAGGTTGTCCTCCGTTTTGTCGGTCCAGGGAATGGAGACCAGCCAATCGACATAGTTTCGGATAACCGAGCTCTCCGCCGAGCTTTGCGGGACCTTTTCGTAACGGTCCAGTTCTTTATAGGCAATTTCCTGGATTCTTTCCGGCATATCGGAAGCTTCGATTCTTTCCTTCAGCTGACTGACTTCGGAGGCTTTGCCATCCTTATCACCGAGCTCTGTCTGGATAGCTTTCATTTGCTCACGCAAGTAATATTCCTTTTGTGTCTTTTCCATCGACTTCTTGACACGTTGTCCAATTTTTTTCTCTAAATCGAGTACTTCACGCTCATTTGTGATCAACGAAATCAGACGGTTCAAGCGTTCTTTGACATTCTCTGTCTCCAACAGTTCCTGTTTGTCTTTGAGCTTTAAAGATAAGTGAGAAGTAATGATATCAGCAAGTCTGCCTGGTTCATCAATGTCTGTAACCGTAGCGAGGGTTTCCTGACTCACCTTCTTCGATATCTTTATGTATTGCTCGAACTGTTCGATTAGAGACCGCATCAGTGCTTCTTCTTCGTTGTTGTCTCCATGCACTTCTTCAAATTCCTGGACCTCGACGACAAATTGGTCATCTTCTTCAAGAAACTGAACAATTTCTCCGCGATACAATCCTTCCACCAGGACACGAATTGTACCATTGGGCAGTTTTAACATTTGCTTTACATTTGCCATCGTTCCCACTCTGTAAATATCATTTACAGCAGGCTCATCCACGACGCTTTCTTTTTGGGCAGCAAGAAAAATACTTTGATCTTCCATCATTGCTTTTTCCAATGCATTTATCGACTTTTCCCGCCCGACATCTAAGTGTAAAACCATTGCGGGGAAAACCAACAACCCGCGTAGCGGAAGGAGGGGGATTTGTACTTTATTTTCTTCAGTCACTCTTGGCACCTCCATATCTTCGCAAACCTGTCCCACGACATGCTTCCATTTCATTATTACTCCACTAATAAGGCTCTTTTATACCATTTAATAAAAAGTTCATCAAATCCAGCCTTTTACATGCATGCCGTTTGTTATCATTACCTGCCTTTTTCTTAACTGAAACCCCAGAATTTTCTTAGTAAATTCTTTTATCCATGTGTAAATCCCTTGTTATGACATAACAAGGGATTTACAACGTAAGGAAAATGCATGTCTGTTTTTAATGGGCTGGTGTCTTATCGTTTTATTAAGCACTTTCTTTCGGTGATTCTTTGTTTTCGTCTTTTACCGTACCATCACTTAACACTAACTTCGGACGTCCATTTTCCAATAGAACAGTGTCCTTGGTAATGATACACTTCTCAATATCATCCCTTGATGGCAACTCGAACATGACGTCAAGCATAATTCCTTCGATAATAGAACGCAGGCCACGTGCCCCTGTTTTTCGCTCAATTGCTTTTCGTGCAATTTCAACTAAGGCTTCTTCTTCCATTTCCAATTCCACATTATCAATTTGGAAGAGCTTTTGGTATTGTTTAACAAGCGCATTTTTTGGCTTTGTCAAAATTTCAACCAACGCTTCCTCATCCAATGGCTCCAGAGCACCGATAACCGGTAGTCGACCGATGAATTCAGGAATCAAACCGAAACGAAGCATGTCTTCTGGAAGAACTTTAGAAAGCAGTTCTGCTTTGGTTAAGTCTTGATTCTCTTCATCTGCGCCGAAACCAATCACTTTGTTGCCTAGACGGCGCTTAACGATTTGCTCAATCCCATCAAAAGCACCCCCGCAAATGAACAATACGTTAGTCGTATCAATTTGAATGAACTCTTGGTGTGGATGTTTTCTTCCGCCTTGCGGAGGTACGCTTGCAACAGTACCTTCAAGGATTTTTAGTAATGCCTGCTGTACCCCTTCACCGGATACATCACGAGTAATCGACGGATTTTCGGATTTTCTGGCCACTTTATCAATTTCGTCGATATAAATAATCCCTTTTTCGGCCTTTTCCACATCATAGTCAGCTGCCTGGATTAGTTTCAGCAAGATGTTTTCTACATCTTCACCTACATAACCAGCTTCCGTTAGGGAAGTGGCATCAGCAATCGCAAAAGGAACATTCAATATCCTTGCAAGCGTCTGTGCAAGCAATGTTTTCCCGCTCCCGGTCGGCCCAATCATCGCAATGTTACTTTTTGATAATTCAACATCATCGGAAGCAGTCTTACCCGAGTTGATTCGTTTGTAATGGTTATACACTGCTACTGATAAGTTCTTCTTGGCCTTTTCTTGGCCGATTACGTAATCATTAAGGATTTCACAAATCTCCTGTGGCTTCGGGATTTCTTTGAATTCCACTTCTTCTTCATTACCTAATTCTTCTTCCACTATTTCCGTGCAAAGTTCAATACATTCATCACATATATAAACGCCAGGGCCGGCAACTAATTTACGTACTTGATCTTGGCTTTTTCCGCAAAAAGAACATTTTAATTGGCCCTTTTCTTCATTAAATTTATACATCTAATTCACCCCTCAAGTAATAAGTATCTATTATGATATGAGAAATCATTTGAGTTTCAATCAAGTATTCCTTTCTTTAGCTCATAATATCAGATATACCGTTTTGAAAAAAGTAAAATACCTCAAATGGTCACATCTTATCTTCGCGAGCAAAAAACAATCTCATCAAAAGTCTTGCCATTAAACCGTTCGAATAAACTGCAACCTGTGAAGAACAGCAAACAGTTTTCACCAACAGTGTAAATCTTATTATGTAAGAAGATTCTAAAATGTCAACTAATATGTTATGTAAGTTTGTCTTCTATTTTATATTCACGTTCTCGATTTTATGTTATGAGTGACAACTTTTTTACTATTTCCTGCGGACTGCATTTTTAAACGAAATCCCTTTATAGAGAAAACAAGGCACGAACCAGAATCGCACCTTGTTTTTCAATTTTTATTTATTTTGTTTTGCTGTGCTCTACTAGGAAGTCGATTGCCTTTTTGAATTTAAGGTCTTCTTTGATGGCGTCCGTGTTTCCGCCAAGCATTTGTTTCAGCTGGTCTACTTCTGTTTGATACATAGAAGCCATCGACTCAAGCTCTTTATCGACATCTTCATCTGTAACTTCAACTTCTTCCTGATTAGCAATTGCGTCAAGAGTCAAGTTTGTTTTAACGCGCTTTTCAGCATCGTCTTTCATTTGCTCTTTCAAACCTGCTTCATCTGTACCGGAGAATTGATAGTACATATCCATGGACATTCCTTGCATTTGCAAGCGCTGTTCAAACTCTTTGACCATCCTGTCAAGTTCTGTATCTACCATTGCTTCCGGAATATCAACCTCTGCATTCTCGGATGCCTGTTCAATCAGAGATTCACGCTTTTTATTGTCAGCGTCCGTCTCTTTTTGTTCTTTAAGGCGATCTCTGGTTTTGTTGCGAAGCTCTTCCAGTGTTTCGACATCTTCGTCGACATCTTTTGCGAACTCATCGTCAAGTTCCGGCAATTCTTTCCCTTTGATTTCATGGATTTTGACTTTAAAGGTAGCTTCTTTACCGGCAAGCTCTTCTGCATGGTATTCTTCAGGGAAAGTCACCTGAACTTCTGTGTCTGCTCCCGTTTCTTTTCCAATCAATTGCTCTTCAAACCCAGGAATAAAAGAACCTGAACCGATTTCTAATTGATGGTTTTCCGCCTGTCCGCCTTCAAATGCTTCTCCATCAACGAAACCTTCAAAATCGATAACGACAGTGTCGCCTTCTTCAACTGTTCCTTCTTCTTTGACGACTAACTCCGCTTGATGTTCCTGCATATGAGAAAGCTCGTGCTCAACGTCCTCATCCGTTACTTCTGTCTCTTCTTCTTCTACTTCCAGGCCTTTGTATTCACCAAGCTTCACCTCAGGTTTAACCGTAACCTGTGCAGTGAAAACAAGCGGCTTGCCTTTTTCGATTTGCGTTACATCCACTTCCGGTTGGTCAACCGGCTCGATGCCAGTTTCTTCAACGGCGTTTGTGTATGCCTCAGGAAGAATGATATCGACCGCATCCTGGTATAGTGATTCTACACCAAAGCGCTGTTCAAATAGTCCTCTTGGCATTTTCCCTTTACGGAATCCAGGAACCTGTACTTGCTTAACCACTTTTTTAAAGGCTTGATCTAGTGCTTTGTCGAACTCTTCAGCATCAACTTCAATGGTTAATGTCCCTTGATTTCCTTCTTGTTTTTCCCATTTTGCTGACATGTAATTCCCTCCAACATCTATAAATTCAGTATGTCTTGTTTGACGTTCATTCGGTGTATAATAAAATCATACGAAGGCGGAACGCAATTGCAACCACCTTATTATAACATAAACAGACTTGCTTTCAACAATTAGAACAGACTGGAAATTTGTGAAACACCACTTAGATCTATATACACTATTCCTCAATGATTGAGAAATAACTTTTTTCATTTTGTGCTATTTCTTCCATATATGTATCAAGTTCCACATTTCCTGCCTGTTTTTTATATGTATGATACAGTTCTTCGAGCTGCAAATACTTCGCACCCATTATTTTAATGGCGTGGCTGACAGCGATTAGTTCTCCTTCCGCAGGCATAAACGGATACTTTACGTATAAATATCTGTACAGCAATTTTTCTAAAAGTTGATACAAAGTCGGATTATCCTGCTCCACTTCCCTTAAAAGAACCTTTATTTGCTTGGTGACAGGATGGTCTTCCACACTTTTCAAATCAGCAGGGTTTACTGATATCTCAGATCCCGCTTTTTTAATTACTACTTCCGTATCAACCTCCTGTTCAGCAAGCCACTCCATGATTGCCGTCTTTACTACAGAGTCTATCCTGTCGTCCTTCAGTAATTGTTTCAAATAGCGAAGGTAAGGAGCTGGTTTCAAATTAGCACTTTGTACGAGAATGCGCCATTGTCGCAATGGATCACCCTGTTTCACAGCTTTGCTTAGTTCATTGATGTGGTCGTTCGCCTCTTCTTCCATTTTATCCTGCAACAGCTTCCTGCTCATTTCTGCAAGTTGTTCAAGTTGAGAATTCATTGGCTCGGGAACTGTTTTACGGGCAAATACATCATCAATAATTTCAAGGAGCTGCTCATACTCGCTCATTTGAAACAGCAGCGTTACATAAATATGCAAGTACTCAAAAAAGTACTCATCTTCCAGCGAAACGAGATGGCGGCACAATGCTTCTGCTTCATCTGTTTCTCCGAGCTCCATCAAACAAATAATTTTCCCTGCAAAAATCTCATGGGAATAAATTTCATGATCAATCAGTTCATTTAACTTCTTCAGTGCATCCTCGTACCGTTTCTCTTTCAATGCCTGCAAACTTTCTTCTTCTAATGCATCCTTCCACTTCGGAAAGATAATTACCTTATCCTGCTTTGTATTCATCCGCATCCTTCCTTACCTGTTGTATATATGTATAATCATTATCTTATCTGTACCCTAAAACGGTTGATTGAAAACTAATAACGAAAAATAATTCAATAAATAGAAATTCAGCATCCGCTTGTCAGAAGCGAATGCCGAATTAATTCATCTTACTCTACTAAGAAAAGTCACCTATTGTGAAAAAGGGTTCAACTGGAAAGTTGAACCCTTAATGATAACGTCCCAGGAGAGATTCGAACTCCCGACCCACAGCTTAGAAGGCTGTTGCTCTATCCTGCTGAGCTACTGGGACATGAAAATAGTATATAAGATAAACTAGATTATGTATGGAGCGGGTGAAGGGAATCGAACCCTCATCATCAGCTTGGAAGGCTGAGGTTTTACCACTAAACTACACCCGCACAATCACTCTGCACTTTTTTACTAGCCTGTTAATATGCTTTGTCTTTAACGGACAAGATTCATTATATTAACTATCAACTCACTTGTCAACCGCATTTTAAATTTTTCCATTAATTTTTGTCGGAGGGACTGACTGTAAACGGACTCTCCTTGCCAAATCGACCGTTTACAGCCTTCCATCAATTTAACGATGTTTGATAAACTAGCCCTTCGACTGTTTTCCCGTCCAAATCCTTAAATTCGACAGTAATGTTACCCTTATCTTCCCAGCTCAAAATAGCGTAGGTATGCTCCCTTCGGCCGCGCGGCAATCTGATGCTGCCTGGATTAATAAACAACTGATTATCAACCCGCTCCGCACCTGCCATATGAGTGTGACCGAAGCATACCACTTGCGCACCAACTTCTTCTGCACGATAGGATAAAGGCATCAACGTGCTTTTCACTTGATGCATATGACCATGGGCTACATAAAAATCAAGGCTTCCTACAGAAAAATAAGATTCATCAGGTAAACGGCTATCCAAATCGCAATTCCCGGCCACTTTCATAAATTGCTCTAGCTCAGGAGCGTCCGCGTCCAGTTCAGAATCACCGCAGTGGATGAACTGATCTACCTCCTCCATATGTCGATCGCGGATTTCCGCAACTTCTTCTGTCCACCCATGGCTGTCGCTCATGATTAAAACTTTTGGCATGACAGCTTCTCTCCCTTTTAAAGATCTTGCAGCCACTTTTCCAGTTGCACAATTGCGTTCTTTCGGTGACTGATTTGATTTTTTTCTTCCGAAGACAGCTCGGCCATCGTTTTTATTAGTCCGTTAGGATAGAAAACAGGATCATAACCAAATCCATTTTCTCCTATGGGGTGGTTGGCGATCCTTCCCTCACACGAACCTCTTTTGAAAATGGTCGGTTGCCCCGGTCTTGCAACCGCCAATACACAAACAAACCTCGCTGTACGCTCTTCTTCGGGGACACCTTTAAGTTCTTCCAAAAGCTTGGCGATGTTAGCCTGATCGCTTTTTTCTAAGCCAGCAAAACGCGCTGAATAAATACCCGGCCTGCCGCCCAAGGCATCCACTTCCAGACCTGAGTCATCTGCCAACACTGGAAGGGAAAATCTTTCTGCAATGGTTTCAGCTTTTAAGGCAGCATTTTCCTCAAAAGTTTTACCGGTTTCTTCTATATCCGGAATATTTTCTTCCAAATCTAGCAAAGATTTAATCGTAATATCGTATTTTGAAAATAAATTTCGAAAATCTTTTACTTTTCCTTTGTTTTTTGTTGCTATAATCAATTGCTCCATGACCATTCTCCCTACTGCTTATTCGTTTTCTGCACTCCCACCAATTAAGCCTGCCCATTTTCCGAGCGCTTGTTTTTGAAGGGTGAAAATGTCCTGCAACCCTTCATTAGCAAGGCCGAGCATCGTTTGTAGCTGTTCCATTGAAAAGGTCGCTTCTTCTCCTGTACCTTGAATTTCCACAAATTCCCCAGATCCAGTCATGACAATGTTCATATCGACGTGCGCCTGGGAATCTTCTTCATATTGTAAATCCAAAATTTCTGTTCCATCAGGGAGAACCCCTACGGAGGTAGCCCCCAGAAAGTCTGTTACCGGCATCTGTTTAAGTACGTTTTTTTCCAAAAGACTTGCGAATGCTAGCACTACCGCGACAAAAGCACCGGTTATAGAAGCCGTTCTGGTTCCACCATCTGCCTGGATTACGTCACAGTCAACCCAGACCGTCCGCTCCCCGATTTTTTCCAAGTCTACGACGGCACGGAGTGAACGACCAATCAAACGTTGGATTTCCATTGTTCTTCCTGACACTTTCCCTTTTGAGGATTCCCGGATATTACGCTGCTCGGTAGCCCTTGGCAGCATGGCGTATTCTGCAGTAATCCATCCTTTTCCTGAACCTCTCATGAAAGGAGGAACCCTGTCCTCTATACTTGCATTGCAGATCACTTTTGTGTCTCCTACCGTTATAAGGACTGAACCTTCTGGGTGCTTAACATAATTTACTTCCATATGTATAGGTCTTAATTGATTGACTTTTCTATCGTTGTTTCTCATCGTAAGAATCCTCCTTCTAATCACTTATTAATCGTAACATATTTTTGCCAATTTATATAAGTTCATACTCCACCTTCTGAATACGAAAAGCTAAGACACCTTTTTCATTCTCGAAAAAACTTAGGAGCTTGAATGATAATCGATAGTAAAATTGCAAAACCTAATAATTCGGATTACATGAAAAAGGAGCCAGTAGCCCGGCTCCCATCCATGGTTTACAAATTGCCCGTTGGCACGAACATGCTTTTTGTCACTGGTTCCGTGTAAGCTGTTCCTGCTTCATTATAAATTTCCTCCACGTCTGCTACATTTACGTCCACAGCCTCCACACCAGGTTGATCAGTTAATGTCAGCACCAATGTTTCCATGACTTCATCTGAAATAGAGGCGTTCTCCACGCTATCCAATATATTTTCATTAAAATCAAGCGTCAGTACGCCATCTTTCATTGTCGGTTCTGCCGTCAGGCTCGTACCTGCATTGAAAACATTCAACAAATTCAAATCCAGGGAAGGACCTTCAACCAAAGCTTGTACGATAGAGGCCATATCCTCTGCGTCCTTGGTTTCAACATGCTGGGTGACTGGTACGTGGTAAACTTGTTCGCCTTGCTGAGCTGGATAGTAAAGCGTCACCGCTTTACTATCCAGTAAATCTACATTGTCCCCATTGTATATATTGATGCCATTGGCCCTGGAGACGCCTTGGCCAATCGGCGTTCCACTTACTGGCATTTCCTCTTTTGCTTCCCCGTTTATTTGCAATTTTACCTTGTCGACGTTTTCAAATTGGGTCAACGTATAGGTCATGGATTGTAAGATTTTTTGTTCATCTTCTGCCTGATATTCGGCAAACTCCTCTGATACATCCACTGTCAGGATACCGTCCTTAAGATTCAGACTGTTGATTGTTGTTCCTGCCGGCAATACTGCTTCAAAACCATCTGGAAGCAGTTCTGTGACCGGTCCGTCTTTCACCAAATATTCCAGCGCCTGTTTCGCTACCTCTTTCGATTCCATTTGTGGTAATTCCAACGTTTGCGGTACTACCATTCCATTAGCATCCAACAAATACAATTGCCGCTCGACAGTGGTCGGTTCCGCTTCTTCAGCATCTGTTCCCGACTCTTCCGTCTCCTGGCTGTCCCCTTCTGCTTGTTGCTCATCCTCTTCTGTCATTTCATCCAAGTTATCTGTAAGGGATGCTTCTTCTGGAGGATTATCCATTTCCTTCAAAGATTGCTCTCCCTGAAATACCCCGCAACCTGTTAACCCGAAGGCTGCACTTACGATGCCCACAGTAATGATCAATGCCCGCTTCCTCATGCTTTCCCCTCCTACGATGGTTTGTACTATTATATATACGGCTTGTAAGAAAAATTAGACCAAGCATTGAAAATTTAGTTTGTAATATTAGTTAAAAACATACAAGGAAAGGAGAAAAGAGAATGGGTTCCATAAGAAAAACCGGACATAACACGTCCGGTTTTCCCTCTATCTTCGTAAGGAACCACACCAATCCAAACTCCTTAAGAAAAGCAATTGTCCGTTATAATAAGTAGCTTCCCATATCTCCACCTAGAAAAAAGAGCAGTTAGAAACTGTGAGAAAAAATTCGATTAGCATTTTAAGTTCTTTCGGTTTTTGCCTTGGCCCCATGATTTTGTCCGGCCCCAGCCAGACTCCTGGAGGAAGAGCGCCAGCTGGAGGTTGCTCGGTAAAACGGTTTCCATTATCAAATTAGCTAGCTTCAGACTGTAAGTGATACATTGGCTATTTCCATTACCGGCTGATCAAGCCAGGACTTAGCGATGCTTTCAAACACTGTAAGTTTTCCAGTTGTGTATAATTTATGCTGCGGCTTTCGATCCCCATTAAACAGCTTGCTTTGATATTCCAGGATAGTACTGACTTCTCTGGCTGTTTCTTCACCTGAAGATATGATTGTCACTTTGTCACCGATAACTTTCTGTATCACTTCCCGAAGAAGGGGATAGTGTGTGCATCCCAATATCAGCGTGTCGATATGATTGCTCTCCTTCATAGGAATCAGTGTTTCGGCAACAATCCGATACGTTTCCTCTCCCGATAATTTTCCCTGTTCCACTATTGGAACAAAACGAGGACAAGCAAGTGCATTGATATGAATTTCCTCATTAATATTTTTCAGCGCAGTAGGATATGCTTGGCTTTTTATAGTTCCTTCCGTTCCAATGACACCTATGTGAAGATTTTCCGTCGATTTTATTGCAGCCCTTGCTCCTGGTTGAATAACACCGATGACCGGGATGGGAAGTTCTTTCTGCAACAGCTCAAGTGTGAAGGCTGTGGCTGTATTGCATGCAATAACCAACATTTTTATCCTTTTTCCCATTAAAAAATTCACCAATTCTTTAGTGAATTGAACGACTTCTTGTTCTGGACGCGGCCCATAAGGACAACGGAGGGTATCTCCTAAGTAAATCAATTCCTCCCGCGGCAGTTGACGCATCAATTCCCGCGCAACTGTCAATCCGCCGACGCCGGAGTCTATTACACCTATTGGTTGATCCACCATTCTCGCTCCTTTTCTTATTTTGTGCTGACTTTTTCCATCTGTATATGGAGCAGGTTTAATATTCGTTCCAGTGTATCAACCTCTAATTCCGAAACATTTTCTAATACCTCTCCCAAATATTCCTGGCGTTTTCGTATTACTTCTTTTATAATGCTTTTTCCTTTATCAAGTAAATGGATGCGTACAACCCGTCGATCTTTGGAATCCTTTCTTCTCTCGACAAGTTGATTTTTTTCCATTCTGTCTACTAGATCCGTAGTGGTACTGAAAGCCAGATTAATTTTATTGGACAGCTCGCCAATGGTCAAGTCCCCACTTTCATCCAACCATTGTAACGCGACAAACTGAGGAGCGGTGATCGGGTAATTCGTCAAGATTTCTCTGCCTTTTTGTTTAATAATGGCTGCTATATACCGTAATTTCTTTTCAATTTCTGCGATTGTTGTTTCTTCTGAAGTGTTATGCAACTGATAGCCCCCTTTCGGCAGGACACTTATATAAAATGTAATAATAAATCCGTGAAAGTGCAAGAACTTCTTAATCTCGGACAAAACCAGTTTTTAATTCATCAGCTATTGCTCGATGTAATTGCTGCCCAGCCAATATATATAACGAGTCACCCTCCTGAATAACTGTATTTCCACTGGGAGTGATCACCTGACCATAGCGAACCACCGCATTGATCAACGTATTTTTGGAAAGGTTGGTATCTTTGAGCTTTTTCCCATTTATCCAATCCTGTTTTTCAACTTTATATTGTACTATGTCTAGGTTCTTTTGACCAAGGGTGAGAATTTGGAGCTGTTCCAGATCATGCGGTTTGGGCGGGTTGACCAGACCCAGTTTTGTTGCTGCATAAGGAATCGTGGAACCTTGAAGGAGCGCCGAAGTTAACACAATAAAGAAAACAGCATTAAAAAACAATTGGCTGTTTTCCATCTCGGCAAGCATGGGGAATAAAGCCAAAATAATCGGTACAGCTCCCCTCAAACCAGCCCATGATAAAAAAGTCTTCTCTTTAACGCTGTAACTCCAGGGAAACAGCGAAATCCAAGTCGCGATCGGCCTTGCGACCAAAATCAATATTCCGGATAATAAAAGTCCATGGAAAATAATCCAATCGGAAAACAATCTGGAAGGGAACACAAATAGCCCCAGAATGATGAACATCAATATTTGGGCCATCCAGCTAAAACCTTCATTGAACTTGTGGATCGACTCCCGAAACGATAAATCCAGGTTTCCAACTACCAGTGCAGTTACATATACAGCAAAAAATCCACTGGCGTTCACCAAGGATGTAATGCTATACGAAAAAAAAGCAAATGCCAATCCAAACAAGGGATACAGACCACCAGACGATAACCTTATTTTGTTAAGGGAAACACTTGCCATTTTTCCGATAAGAAGTCCCAGCATCAATCCCCCTGCCATTTGCCAGAAGAATTGCAGTACCAGAGACAATATGCCCGACCGATCTGTAGTGATCAATTCTATGAAGGAGATGGTCAAAAAGAAAGCCATCGGATCATTCGTGCCGGACTCCCCTTCAAGTGTTGCTTCTATTTTGTCATCGATGTTCTTATCCTTTAAGACAGCAAATACTGCTGCCGCATCTGTGGAACCGACGAGAGAACCAAGCAAAAATGACTCAAGCCAGCTGAAATCAAAAACCCATTTAGCACTGATTCCTACAATGGCAGTAGTTATCAGCACACCGATTGTCGCCAACGAAACGGAAGGAAGAGCGACTGGTTTAATCGTCCTCCAATGTGTTTGGATTCCCCCCTCATACAAAATGACGACAAGCGAAAAAACGCCGATGGCTTCGGCTATTTGCACGTTATTAAAATATAACAACCCAAGACCATCGGAACCAACCACCATTCCCGCTATGATAAACAGGACGAGTGATGGAAGACCGAACCGATCTGACAACCTGGTTATCAAAATACTGAATAATAGCAATAGCGAAGTTAATAAAATGATTTTATCTGATTCAACAACCTCTTGTATCACAAATTTCCCTCCCGCGTCGACAAATACAGCAATTTTTGAAACTGTTATGCCTAAACACATACCCGTTTTTTCTTTGCCTGTATCATGGTTTCTGCAGTTTGCAGACATAATCGCCGTGAAAGGAGCGCAATCCCATTAAATAAAACATTAAAAAAACCGACCTTCTTAAAGAAAGTCGGTTTCTTACTAGAGCTTTAGTTCCCCCATACGAAGGAGCTCTACGACTGCTTGTGAACGCCCCTTGACACCTAGTTTTTGCATAGCATTTGATATGTGATTCCGAACAGTCTTTTGTGAAATAAACAGTTCCTGGGCTATTTCTTTTGTTGTTTTGTCCTGTACTAGAAGTTCAAATACTTCTTTCTCACGTTTGGTCAATAGTTGCTTCGGCTTGTAGTCACTATCATTCAAGTGTTAACCCCTCCTTGCTGTCTTTAAAGCCACATGGTGAAGGGTGTTTATTTAGTCAATGTATTTTATGTGAAAGTTGAATAACCCGTGAATTAGTTTTGCGTAAATATGCGATTAATTTTGCGAATAAGGAAAGGTGTCACGGTTCGGCAGTGAGCCGTTTCCTCTCCTCTTCGGAGAATGGGGCCGGCTTACCTGTGTGAACGTTTATTTGGACCAGCCTTCCTCTTCCTGTAATGCATACCTCATCCTTTTGATTCACCCCTAAATAATGTATGTCGATGGATGTGTTACCGATGTGGTTCGCTTTGACAAATAATTTTATCTGGTCATTGAAATACATTTGCCGATGATAGTCACACTGCAAATCCGCTACAATCGGAATTGTATCTGCTTGCTCCATATCCGTCCGGAAAAGTCCAACTTCTTTTAAGAAAGCAATACGCGCCTCTTCAAAATAAATAAATGGAGAGACATTATTTACATGGCCAAACATATCCGTCTCCGAGAAACGGACGTTGACCGGAATAAAAAACGAAAATGATTCTTTCCAAGTATCAAAATCTTCTATGTAATTAACCGCTTTCATTTTTGACCGCCTTCCAAGAGTAATTGAATGAATTAATGGTGATAAAGAAGCCCTTACCCAAAAGGGTAAAGGCCGTTTTGTTAAGACAATTTCCCTGTTAATTAATAGACATGGTCACTGCCAAAGAAGTTCTTAAATGCTTGTATATTGGTATCTCTGTTCATCGCTGCTATGGAAGTCGTCAATGGAATGCCCTTCGGACAGACCTGGACACAGTTCTGTGAGTTTCCACATCCATGGATCCCGCCGTCTTCCATTAAAGCTTCCAAACGTTCGCCTTTGTTCATTTGGCCGGTTGGATGCGCATTGAACAGACGCACTTGAGACAATGCAGCTGGTCCGATAAAGTCAGAATTACTGTTTACGTTCGGGCAAGCTTCCAAACAAACGCCGCAAGTCATACATTTTGATAATTCATAAGCCCATTGCCGTTTCTTTTCCGGCATACGTGGTCCTGGTCCTAAGTCATACGTTCCATCGATCGGGATCCAGGCCTTTACCTTTTTAAGTGAATCAAACATTCTGCTTCTGTCTACTGCCAAATCCCTGACTACAGGGAAAGTAGACATGGGTTCCAGCCGGATAGGCTGTTCAAGCTGGTCGATAAGTGTGGCACAAGATTGTTTTGCTTGTCCGTTGATTACCATCGAACATGCACCACAAACTTCCTCCAGGCAATTCATTTCCCAAAAAACCGGAGTAGTATTTTCCCCGTTGGCATTGACAGGATTTCTGCGAATTTCCATCAATGCGGATATCACATTCATATTCTCTCTGTAAGGTACTTTAAAGGTTTCCTCATAGGGAGAAGAGTCTGGACTGTCCTGTCTTGTAATAATCAAAGTTATCGTTTTATCAGCCATGATTAACTTGCCCCCCCTTTATTTTTTCTTACTATAGTCGCGTTTTCTTGGTTTTATCAATGACACGTCGACATCTTCATATTCGAAAACCGGTTCATTGTTAACCGCATCATACGATGCCTTGGTCGTTTTCAACCATTCCTCGTCGTTACGCTCCGGAAATTCCGGTTTGTAATGGGCACCACGGCTTTCATTCCGGTTATATGCCCCGATGGTAATGACCCTGGCTAGCTGTAGCATGTTCTTAAGTTGCCGGGTGAACATGACACCTTGATTGCTCCAACGGGAAGTATCATTGATATTGATGTTCTCCCAACGCTCCATCAATTCTTTGATTTTTTCATCTGTTTTCATCAGTTTTTCATTGTCCCGTACAACGGTCACGTTATCGGTCATCCATTCTCCAAGCTCCCGATGAATCTGATAAGCATTCTCCTCTCCGTTCATGCTCATCAACTGTTCAAAGGTTTCCTGCTCCTCTTTCAGCTTTTCATCATAAAGAGAGGACGGAATATCTTCTGTCGTTTTCTCCAGCCCCTCGATATATTTAATGGCATTCGGACCAGCTACCATGCCGCCAAAAATAGAAGACAGCAGGGAGTTAGCTCCCAAGCGGTTTCCGCCATGCTGAGAGTAATCACACTCGCCGGCAGCAAAGATTCCAGGAATATTGGTCATCTGATTGTAATCGACCCAAAGGCCGCCCATTGAGTAATGGACTGCAGGGAAAATTTTCATCGGTACTTTACGCGGATCTTCACCGACGAATTTTTCATAGATTTCGATAATTCCGCCCAATTTAACATCCAGCTCTTTCGGATCTTTGTGAGAAAGATCCAGGTAAACCATGTTTTCCCCATTGATACCAAGCTTCTGGTTAACACAAACATCAAAGATTTCACGTGTTGCGATATCACGAGGTACAAGGTTTCCATATGCCGGATATTTTTCTTCAAGGAAATACCATGGTTCCCCATCTTTATAAGTCCAGACCCTTCCGCCTTCTCCGCGGGCAGACTCACTCATCAAGCGGAGTTTATCATCTCCGGGAATAGCCGTCGGATGAATTTGGATGAATTCCCCGTTTGCATAGATGGCACCTTGCTGATAAAGCGCACCAGCAGCCGAACCAGTATTGATGACCGAGTTAGTCGATTTACCGAATATGATTCCCGGACCGCCGGTTGCCAGAATTACTGCATCTGCTTTATATACCTTGATGTCATGGCTCTGAATATGCTGGGCCACTATTCCACGGCCTACGCCCTCTTCATCTATTACCGCAGAAACAAATTCCCAGTTTTCATACTTGGTAACCAACCCTTCGACTTCAAAGCGGCGAACTTGTTCATCCAATGCATAAAGGAGTTGCTGTCCGGTTGTAGCCCCGGCATATGCTGTCCGATGATGCTGCGTCCCGCCAAAACGACGAAAATCCAAAAGCCCTTCCGGTGTTCTGTTGAACATTACGCCCATCCGATCGAGCATATGGATAATGCTTGGCGCCGCATCGCACATTGCTTTAACAGGAGGTTGGTTGGCAAGGAAATCTCCTCCGTAAACGGTATCGTCAAAGTGTTCCCATGGAGAGTCGCCTTCTCCTTTCGTATTAACCGCTCCGTTAATACCTCCTTGCGCACAAACAGAGTGAGAACGTTTTACTGGTACGAGGGACAGCAAATCGACGTGAACCCCTGCTTCTGCTGCCTTTATTGTCGCCATTAAGCCGGCCAGACCGCCACCAACGACGACGACGTTAAGATTACTCATTTTTTGCTCACTCCCCTATATTCACTAAATACTCTTTTTTCTGTTTACATTTAAGCTCCGTATGCAAAAGCAAAAATTGCTCTTACACCTATATAGGTCACAATAAGAAAAACGACCAGCGTTGCGTATGTAGCCACTCGTTGAGATCGTGGTGTAATTGTGAATCCCCATGTAACCAGGAAGCTCCATAGACCATTTGCAAAATGAAATGTAGTTGAAACGACTCCAATGATATAGAACCAGAACATAAACGGCTGTGTCAGGATGTTCTCCATTAAGCTGTAATTAAGTTCCGCGTTCCCAAGGCCAATAGCAATCCGCGTTTCCCATACGTGCCAAGCAATAAAGATAAGCGTAATGATACCGGAAACCCGTTGCAGTGTGAACATGATATTCCGGAAGAAGCTGTAACGCCTATTGTTGTACTTGACTGTAAAAACAATATAAACACCTAAAATTGCATGGAACAGAATTGGAATGTAAATCACCACAAACTCGAGCACAATCCTGAACGGCAAGTCATGAATAAAACCGGCCGCTTGTTCAAAACTTTCTCTTCCATACACGGCAAAATGATTGACCAGCAGATGCTGTATCAAAAACACACCGATTGGAATTACTCCTAAAAGTGAATGTAGTCTGCGATAGAAAAAATCGCGATTCTCCGCCATGTGTACCCCCCTCACCAAAAGTTCCTCTTGATATGATCTGTGCACCCTTCTTGTTAAAGCGCTTTACTTTCCAGTAAAATGGAAAATCAAACGCGTGAGATTTCCTCGAAAAATGCACATTTTTGTGACACACTTATTGTACTTCTATCCTAGTGGAGCGTCAAGAAAACGATTCACAAAATCCTCCAGCGGGTAAGGAATTAATAGCCCGTTTTTTTCTAGTACGGGTTGCATGAATAACAAAAACGGGTAATAATAGTTTGGTAGGAAAGGAATGAATGATATGGGGAAAAACAGACAGCTTACCGACGAAACAACCCTTGATTTTTTACATACATCCGGAGCCGGATATGATATATTACGGTACATTTGCCTGCCGGACTTACTTGGAAAGGAAGCCCAGCCCATTCTTTATATTATGGGTAAAAACCTGGCAAGAAAGATGCAAGTTGGCAGCATGGAGGATATCATCTCTTTTTTTGAAAAACTAGGTTGGGGAAACTTACAATTAATAAAAGAAAAGCGACGGGAGATGATTTGGGAATTGACTGCAGAGCAAATTAACACTCGTCAACAAGCACACCTCCCCGAAGTCGAATATCGTTTGGAAGCCGGATTTCTTGCAGAGTCTATTCAACAAATCAAAGGACTTCCCTGTGAAGGGGTTGAAGAAATCAAGCCAAAAAACAATAGCGTTCAATTCAGTATTGTCTACACGAAATGACTATGCTAAAAGCGAAAGGCTGCTTCCATATAAGCATGAAGCCTCGACTAGAATAGACGTTCACAGAGCTCCCTTTTACTTATTAAGGACTCCTTGAAATATAGGCCCGTTTTCTGTGTGTAGTGAGTCACCGCCGATTCGTTTCTTAGCGCCAGAAGTAAAGAACACTTCTTCGAGTCTCTTCGGAAGTGGAAAGTACTTATAGTGGCCTATGCATTATGTCTTCGGTTGATCAATTCCTAAAAGCAGGAACAGAAAATTCTCCTTTTGTGTACTTCTTATAGGAGAAATTTATTACCAAGCGGAAGTCAAGATGAGAAAGAAACGAAGTACTACCATTATTGCGACCGTAGCCATCCGAAGAGCGAGATGGTCTCTGCGAAAAGAAGATTTTGACGTAAAATCGACCTAACATTCTTTATAAGGCACAAATATGACCATTCCTTAGATAAAAACTCTAACTCTTTTTACTTCAGATAAAAGAAACCGGACGGCAATAGAAATTATGCCGGTCCGGTTTTGCTTATTCATCCCCACCTTTTTCCTCATCATTCAAATGTTGAAGAATTGCATCCGCAGTCGGAGCAGGCAACCCTAGTCGGATCAGGTCATCTTGACTGGCACTTTTTATTTCGGTAACCGATTTGAAATGCCTCAGCAGTAATCTCCGCCGTTTTTCACCTACTCCCGGTATGTTATCAAGTTCGGACTTAAACACGCTTTTTCCCCGAAGCTGCCTATGAAAGGTGATAGCAAACCGGTGAACTTCATCCTGTATACGCTGAATCAGGTAAAATTCTTTTGAGTTCCTGTCTAGATTTACAACGGCAGGAGGCACTCCATAAAGCAATTCACTGGTCCGATGCTTATCATCCTTTGCAAGTCCACACAAAGGAATATCTAGACCAAGCTCATTTTCCAAGACATCGGAAGCGGCCTTCATCTGCCCTTTTCCTCCGTCAATTACAATCAAATCGGGAAGGGGAAGCCCCTCTTTTAATACCCTGGAGTACCGTCGTCTTACAACTTCACGCATCGTTTCATAGTCATCCGGACCTTCCACACTACGGATTTTGTATTTCCGATACTGCTTCTTGTCCGGTTTTCCGTCAATAAATACGATCATCGCAGAAACAGGATCGGTTCCCTGGATATTCGAATTGTCGAAAGCTTCGATTCGATGGGGTGTTTCTATGTGAAGCTTTTCGCCTAAGTTTTCGACTGCAAGTATTGTCCGTTCTTCATCTTTTTCAATGATGGAAAACTTTTCTTCCAGTGCAATTTCCGCATTTTTTTCTGCCAGTTCCACCAGTTCTTTTTTCCTGCCTCTGTATGGAATTGTAACATCTATTTCAAGCAGTTCTTTTAACAGGTCTTTGTCTGTCGGAGCGGGAACTAGTACTTGCTTCGGTTTCGGGTGGTTTTGATGGAGATAAAACCTGCCGATAAAACTTAAAAAAGTATCTGCCGGGTCATCAAAAAACGGAAAAACCGAGACATCCCGCTCAATCAGCTTACCCTGTCTCACAAAGAAGACCTGGACACACATCCATCCTTTATCATAGGAATAGCCGAACACATCTCTGTCCACGGTATCTTTCAGCGTCATTTTTTGTTGCTCCATCACTGCATCAATATGCTGAATTTGATCGCGGAGCTCTTTGGCCCGTTCAAAGTCGAGGTCCTCAGATGCTTTAAACATCTTTGTTTTCAGCTCTTTTTTTATCTCCTTATGTCCGCCACTCAGAAAAGAACTGATACTTTGTACGATTTGCCTGTTCGTTTCTTGGGAAACCGGGTATTGGCAAGGGCCAAGACACTGGTTCATATGATAATATAAACAAACCCGGTCCGGCATCTTGTCACACTTTCGAAGAGGATACAGCCTGTCCAGGAGCTTTTTTGTCTCTCTGGCCGCGATTACATTCGGGTAAGGACCGAAATATTTTCCCTTGTCTTTTTTTACTTTCCTCGTCACAATCAACCGTGGATGCTCTTCGGCTGTGATTTTTAAATAAGGATATGTTTTATCGTCTTTTAGCAGGACGTTATATTTAGGGTCATATTTTTTAATCAAATTCATTTCAAGAATAAGTGCTTCTATTTCAGAAGAGGTGACTATATATTCAAATTCGACAATTTCCTGCACAAGCCTTTGTGTTTTCTGATCATTCGCTCCGGTAAAATAAGACCGGACCCTGTTTTTCAAAGCTTTCGACTTTCCCACATAGATAATGGTCCCATGTTTATCTTTCATCAAATAACAGCCTGGTTGAGCGGGTAGTACTGCAAGCTTCTCTTTTATTCGTTCATTCATTTGTTTCTTCCCCCAAATGCGGTATTAAGTCTCATTCCCGTGTGAAGTGCACAATCGCCTTGCTCACGCTGGTTAAAACTCTCGCTGACTGGCGAGCCTCCTGGGGACACCAGAGTCATAGTTGTACCTCATTCCTGAATACATTCGTTGCATGGACTGGCACCCACACAACATTTAATGCCCTCTGAAGCGCAAGCTTACATCAACCTTAAGGAGGCGTATTCCGCCTCTGTGAGGGATAGTTAAGACCTCGTGAACTTAGCTGCTGGGAATAGACAACACAACGCCAGAACTCCTAATTTCCTATCAATAACATAAAACAGTCCCTTGTCACAACCATGGCAACAAGGGACTGTTTGAGCATTTATCCAGCACAACGACAGTTGGCAGACTTTTAGGAGTGCTTATTAATCAAATCTACCAAAGCTTCTTTCGGTTGGAAGCCAATTACTTGATCCACTACTTCTCCGTCTTTGAACAAAAGAAGTGTTGGAATGCTCATAACTCCAAACTTTCCAGCCGTTTCCTGGTTTTCATCAACATCAAGTTTGACGATTTTTACTTTGTCGCTCATTTCATCATCAATTTCTTCCAGTACAGGAGCGATCATTTTACATGGTCCGCACCATGGTGCCCAAAAATCGGCCAGTACGACACCGTCCCCTGTTTCTGTTGAGAAATTTTGATCGGTTGCAGTTACAATTGCCATTTATATTTCCTCCTCTAGCGTCCTATTTTCCATCCCTGGATGGAAGCATCACTAATTATTATCCAAGTTCGGATATGATTCATTAGTATAGCAGACATTTTTGTCAGGATAAATATTGATTCGTCTTAGAGTATAGCATCATTTTTTTCTTTAAAGCCAATAGTTTGCTTATAATATATCATTTCCAAGGTTGCCTTTTCCATTCAATATTCCTATTCCCATATTTGATTTATCATATTTCACCTTATCTCTATAAGTGCATAAAAAAGCGACGGCAGAAGCATTTCTCCAGCCCTGCCGCCTTTTGTTTTCAGGCATTCACTTTTACCTGTTTAATTTCTTCAATCAATTGAGGAATGACTTCAAACAAGTCTCCAACAATTCCGTAATCAGCAATATTGAAAATGTTTGCTTCAGGATCTTTATTGATGCCGACAATCACTTTAGAATTGGACATTCCTGCAAGATGCTGAATCGCTCCCGAGATACCACAGGCAATATATAGATCTGGCGTAACCACTTTTCCTGTCTGGCCAATTTGCAGGGAGTAGTCACAATAATCGGCGTCGCATGCACCTCTTGATGCACCAACTGCGCCTCCCAATACTTCTGCCAATTCGTATAAGGGGTCGAACCCTTCCTTGCTTTTCACACCTCTGCCGCCGGCAACAATTACTTTGGCTTCCGATAAATCAACTCCATCAGCGGTTTTCTTAATGATATCGGTAATAACCGTTCGCAAGTCACCAATTTCTACATCGATAGCTGTCACATCCCCGGTACGGGATGTATCCTTATCCAACGCGGAAATATTGTTAGGGCGGATGGTCACAAACAGAATGCCATCTGTAATGATTTTCTTTTCAAATGCTTTCCCGGAGTAAATGGGCCTGGTGAAGACCACATTGTCGCCGCCCTCTTCTAACTCTGTCACATCAGATATCAAACCTGTTTCAAATCGGGCAGCCAATTTAGGAGTGAGATCTTTTCCTATTGCCGTATGACCCATCACGATCGCTTCGGGCTTTTCTTGTTCAATAACCCGACCGACAGCCTGTGCAAATCCTTCTGATGTATACGTTTCCAATTTTGAATGTTCTACTACAATCGATCGATCTGCCCCAAAATGGATCATTTGTTCAGCCAGCGGATTCAAGCCAGATTCTCCACAAATAAGACCGATGATCTCTCCTCCGTTGCTTACTGTTTTAGCAGCCGCTATCGCTTCGAATGTTACATTTCTCAAGACACCATCACGTGTTTCTCCTATTATCAGTACTTTTCTGCTCATGTCCATGCTCCTTTCTTCATGCTCTATTATAAAACCTTAGCTTCTGTTCTAAGCAATGTCACCAGTTCTTTCACCTGGTCATTTACCTCTCCATCCAAGATTCTCCCGGCCGCTTTTTCCGGAGGAAGAAAAACTTCAATTGTTTTTGTTTTTGGCTCGACATCATCCTCATCGAGATCCAAATCATCTATCTCGAGTTCTTCCAAAGGTTTTTTCTTTGCTTTCATGATCCCTGGCAATGATGGATAACGCGGTTCATTCAATCCCTGTTGGCAAGTTACAAGGAGTGGCAATTGGGTATCGACTTTTTCCACATCGCCCTCGACATCCCTTTCAATGTGAACGCTTTCTCCATCGATATCCAGTTTTGTAATGGTTGTGACATACGAAATCCCAAGTCTTTCCGCAAGTCTAGGTCCCACTTGTCCGCTCGCTTCATCAATTGCAACGTTTCCGGCCAATATTAAATCAGGCTGCTTATCCTCAAAGTATGCTTCCAATATTCTTGCGGTTGTGAATTGGTCACCTGCCTCCAAATCATCTTCCGTGTTGATCAGCACTGCCTTGTCTGCCCCCATCGCCAGTGCAGTTCTCAATTGTTTCTCGGAATCTTCTTCTCCGATGGTTATCACGGTTACTTCACCGCCATGTTGATCACGCTGGTTAATCGCTTCCTCTACGGCATATTCATCATAAGGATTGATAATGAACTCTGCTCCGTCTTCATCAATCCTGCCTTGTTGAATATTGATTTTTTCTTCCGTATCAAACGTCCTTTTTAAAAGTACATAGATATTCATCTTATCCTTCCTTTCTACTTATCTTGAAAGCTCGGTTTTCTCTTTTCTATAAAAGCGGTAATTCCTTCACTGGCATCCTCATTACCAAAAATCTCCCCAAATGCTTCTGCTTCTGCCTCAATCCCTTTGTGGAAATTTTTATTTTTGGTATAAGGGATGAGCCTCATCACACGGTGGATTGTCGGTCCGCTTTTCGCGGCCACTTTCGCGGCCAACTCGTCCGCCTTTTCGAATAATACCTCTTCCGGATAGCTATGATTGGCAAGTCCGTATTCGGCAGCCGTCCTCCCACTGATAGGTTCACCGGTCAAAATCATTTCATAGGCTTTCGCTGCACCTACATAAGCTGGCAAACGCTGCGTTCCTGCAAAGCCTGGAATAATTCCAATTGTCAGCTCTGGAAGGCCCAGCTTTGCTTGTTCACTGACAAGCCGGATATGGCAGGCCATTGCTAATTCAAGACCTCCACCTAAGGCGGCTCCATGAATAGCTGCAATTATTGGGATTTTAAAACCTTCCATTCGATTAAACAGTTCTTGCCCTTGTTTAGCCAGTGCTGTATAGTCTTCCGCCTGTTGAAGGGAAGTGAACTCTTTTATGTCAGCTCCCGCCGAGAAAAATTTCCCTTCGCCCTTTAAAATTAACGCTTTTATGTCCTGTTCTTGTTCCACTTCATCTAAAATGGCTTCAAGCTTTTCCAAAATGGAACGGGATAAAGCGTTGGCGGGGGGACTGCTAATCGTCAGACTGGCCACCTGTCCCGACTTCTGATAATGTATAGTACTCATCCGTTCTCCTCCCTCGATTCCCTTAAAGGGTTACCTTTTTGATATTCCGTTGACCAGCAGTTCGTGAACTTCTTCGGCCTGGCCGACCAAACTGTATTTATGATCCTTCATTACCCAGTTTGTAACTGTTTCATCAATGGTCCCGAAGATCATCTGCCGGACCAGCTTTTTGTTCAGATTTTCCTGAAACAGTTTCTCCTCTATGCCTTCTTCGATGATACTGTCAATGACGGTTAAATACCGTTTCAATACGTCATTGATTTTCTTTCTCAGGTCGGGATTGGATTGGCGTAGTTCCAGCTGGGTTACAATTGCCAAAGGAAGATTAGCACCGAGCTGTCTGAAATGCAGCTGGATTAATTCAAGTAATTTTTCCTCCGCATTGTTTTTCTCAGCTATTTCCTGTTCAATCCTTTCGATGAACTGCCCCATTTTTTCTTGAAACAAGGAGACCAGAATATCCTCTTTATTTTTAAAATATAAGTAGATAGTCCCGTCTGCTACCCCTGCTTTTTTAGCAATCTTGGACACTTGAGACGAATGATATCCATTCATGGCAATGACCTCTACTGCTGCATCGATAATCTGATTGAATTTTGGTTTGGTGTTTTTCATTGGCACATTCTCCTTGCGGAAATTCTAGTAATGAATGAATAATCATTCATGTATATTTTACAAGTGCCTTCTGATTCTGTCAACCATATGAGGCTTGTCTATTAAAAAAGCAACCTGGCTTTCGCCAAGTCTGCAGCACTGCCAAAAAAAAATCAAACTGTCTTAGTTGCTTCTCTCACTTGTTTCTTCTTATCTTCTTCGACCAGTTTCCGGCGAAGTATCTTACCCACTGCAGTTTTCGGTAATTCATCCATAAATTCATAAATACGCGGGACTTTATAAGCCGCTAGCCGTTTGCGGCAGAATTGGTCCAACTCTTCTTCTTCAAGTTGCACTCCCTGTTTTGGAACGATATAGGCCTTTACTGTCTCCCCGCGATATTCATCAGGGACTCCTGCAATGACTACCTCCTGGACTCCAGCAAACTCGTACAGTACCTCTTCTACTTCTCTCGGATAAATATTATATCCGCCAGCAATGATCATATCTTTTTTTCGGTCGACAACGTAAAAATAGCCACGCTCATCCATATAACCGATATCACCTGTTAGGAGCCAGCCGTCTTTTAAAACCTGTTCCGTTTCTTCTTTCCTGTTCCAGTATCCCTTCATCACTTGGGGGCCTTTGACAGCGATCTCGCCTATTTCCCCGTTCGGTAGTTCTTGAAACGTCTCCATATCGACTATTTTAGCGTCCGTATCCGGCCAAGGGACACCGATACTGCCATTCACATTGTTGCCGTTCAGAAAGTTGGAATGGGTCACGGGAGATGACTCTGTCAGTCCATAACCTTCCACTAAATTCCCTTTCGTCACATGTTGAAATTGTTGCTGCACTTCTGCCGGAAGTGGTGCAGACCCACTTAAACACGCTTCAATGGATGATAAATCGTATTGCTTGAGCCGTGGATGATGGAGCAGGGCAATATAAATAGTCGGCGCGCCCGGAAACACGGTTGGCTTTTGTTTCTCAATTGTTTTCAACACATCCTCCGGGTCAAATTTCGGCATAAGAATCATTTTAGAACCAGTCATAACAGAATAGTTCATCACGGTTGTCATTCCATATACGTGAAAAAACGGCAGTACTCCCATGACGATATCCCGCTTTTGTTTGCTTCCAAGCCAGGCCTGGGACATCAACCCATTGGAAACCAGGTTGTAATGGGTAAGCATGACGCCTTTCGGATAACCAGTTGTGCCTCCTGTGTATTGCAATAAAGCCAAGTCTTGTTTCGGATCGACATCACAAGCTTTCAAACCGTGCCCCTTTTCTGTAATCACCTGGTTCCAAAGGTGCGTATCAGCGGACGCTTCCAGTTTTACAACCATATTATATTGCTTTTTTTGGATAAATGGGTAAATCAAATTCTTCGGAAAAGGCAGGTATTCTTTAATTTGCGTAACCACTATGTGCTCCAACGCCGTGTTTTTCTTTACCTGGGAAACACGAGGAAGCAAAATGTCGAGACAAATGATCACTTTCGCTCCCGAGTCCTGTAGTTGATATTCCAGCTCACGTTCCTGATAGAGAGGATTGGTTTGAACAACAGTCCCTCCTGCCAAGAGAACAGCATAATAACCGATGACCGCCTGGGGAGTATTCGGCAGCATGATCGCGACCCGATCCCCTTTTCCGATGCCAAGCGATTGAAGGAACCCCGCCACTTTCAAAGCTTGATCATAGACCTCCTCGTATGTCATCTCCCTTCCCATAAAATAAAGCGCTTTCATTTTTGGGCTATTTGAAGCACTTTCCTCCAAATATTCGTGCAGAGGTTTCTCGTCATAGCGAATACTCGTTGGAATATCAGCAGGATACTGTTTTAACCATGGTTTTACATTATCCATCCAACTACCTCCTTTTTTGTATTAAGTTCATTATAACTTTTTCCACTGTATTTTGAAATGTTTTTATTTTTCAACATTTTCTATACTGCTATGACGTCCCTCTAATCAGGATACATTCACCATATAGATGATTCCCACAACGAGAAATACAATAGCGACTACCGCCAGGACCTTTGCCAATGTTTCCATGCTGCACTTCCCCCTTTGTTTTTATCCAATACTCGCTCCGATGACAAATGACAGACCAACCGATATAACCATTGACACGAAGCCCACCGCCCGATTATCATTAGCTATTTCATCATCGATTTTGTATGTAGGCGTCAAAAATTCAAAAATGAAATATCCGATTAATAATAAAAAGAAGCCAAATATCCCCCAGCCGATACTTTGTAAAAGTGTATCGTTATGTTCGATGGAATACCTGAATATATTGGCAATACCAAATATTTTTCCTCCTGTAGCCATGGCTACTGACATATTTCCATTTTTGATTTCTTCCCAATTTTTATAGGAAGTGACGATTTCGAAAATAGCGAGAAACAAAACCAGACATAAAATAGAAACACTGTACCTTGCTGCTGTTTCGATGAGCGTATTTTCCCAAAAGCCGGTCATAGTGACAACCCCCTTATAGATTGCTTTACATCCTTATCCATCTTAGAGCGAAGTGCTCCCGGGCTTTTGATTACCCGGGACCTGTTCGCTTGATTTAAAATTCTAAAACCGTGACGCCGCTTCCTCCTTCATTCATACCTCCCGCACGATAGCTTGTGATACGGGGATGCCTTTTGGCAAACTCCTGCACCCCGTTTCTCAAGGCACCGGTTCCTTTTCCGTGAATGATCGACACGCGCGGATATCCGGCTAATAAGGCGTCATCGACATATTTCTCAAGTTCCTGTAAAGCATCCTCGTAACGTTCTCCACGAAGATCCAGCTCTGTTTTCACACGATAGCTGGAACCTTTGACCGTGGCCATCGGTTTTTCGACCAATGGTTGTTCCCGTTTTACGAATTGTAAGTCCTTTTGCTTTGCTTTCATTTTCATTATACCAACTTGAACGAGGTATTCTTTATTGCTCACTTTCTCCAATATTGTGCCATGCTGATTGAGGGTTAAGAGTTTGACCTCATCGCCCGGGTGCAACTCCTGGCTTTCCTGTTTATTTTCCTTTGGAGAGGTTTGTTGCTTTTTCGTTAATTGTGGCTGTGCTTCATCAAGCATCTTTCTCGCTTCTATCCATTCATGCTCTTTCAACCCGCTTTGCTTCATGGAGCGAAGCTCAGAAACTATTGCCTCGGCCTCTTCTCGAGCTTTTTGCACGGCTTTTTCTGCCTTTTCTTCTGCTTTTCGATATACCGATTCTCGCTTTTCTTCTAGTTCCCGCCATTGTTTTTCTAGATCCTGTTTTAACTGTTCTGCATCGTCAAGTGTACGACTGGCGGCTTCATAATCTTTCTCTGCACCACGCCTGGATTCTTCTAAAGATGCTATCATATTTTCAACACTTTTCGAATCTGTACCTATATGGTTTTTGGCAATGCCGATAATATTCTCATCCAACCCAAGCCTGCGGGAAATTTCAAAGGCGTTGCTTCGGCCCGGCACGCCGATAAGCAGTCGATAAGTCGGTTTGAGTGTTTGGACATCAAATTCCACAGAAGCATTGATGACGTTTTCCCGGTTGTACCCATAAGCTTTCAGTTCCGGATAGTGAGTTGTGGCAATGATCCGTGCATCCTTCTTGATTACTTCATCCAGAATCGCCATAGCGAGTGCAGCACCTTCCTGCGGGTCTGTACCTGCCCCTAATTCGTCAAACAACACAAGGGTTTGATTATCAACAAGTTTTAGAATCTCGACGATGTTGGTCATATGAGAGGAAAAAGTACTCAAACTTTGTTCAATCGATTGTTCATCGCCGATATCGGCAAATACATTGGAAAATACAGCCAGCTCGCAACCATCCATAGCCGGCACCTGTAATCCTGATTGCGCCATCAATGTGCAAAGCCCAATCATTTTCAATGTGACCGTTTTACCACCTGTATTCGGTCCGGTAATTACGATGGACGTGTAGGATTCTCCAAGTTCCACATCGTTCGCCACCACCTCATCTTCTGGAATGAGTGGATGCCGAGCCTGCTTCATTTTTATGATACCTTGAGCATTCATTGTCGGCATAGCAGCACGCATTTGTTTACCGAGTTTTGCCCGTGCAAACATGAAATCAATTTGTCCGAGGGATTCCACGTTCTGATACAAAAACGCCTGGTCTTCCGCAATCCGTTCCGATAAATCACGCAGAATACGTTCTATTTCATTTTTCTCCTCTGCTCTTGCCTCTGATAACTGGTTATTTAAGTCAACTACTGTCTGCGGTTCAATGAACAGCGTGGCACCTGATGAAGACTGGTCATGAACAATCCCGCCAATCGCTCCTCGGTATTCCTGTTTTACTGGAAGAACATAGCGCTCATTCCGAATGGTTACAATTGCATCAGAAAGCATTTTCGATTTAGTTCGCGTGTAATTTTCCAGACGGTCCCGTACACGGCTTTCGTTCGTCCGGATTTTAGACCTGATGGTTCTCAGCTTATCGGAAGCCCCGTCCATCACATGTCCGTGATCATCAATGCAGCTCTTGATCTGGCGCTCTAATTCATTCAAAGGGACAATCTGCTCGGTAAACTCCCGGATTATCGGCAGTTCCGGTTCTTCCATCTCGGCGATGAAAGACTTCAACTGCTTTCCGCCATAAATGGTACTGGCAATATCAAGACATTCGCCAGGATTCAAAACGCCCCCGATAATCGTCCGTTGGATGCTGGGTTTAATATCAAAAATACCACCTAACGGAACATAGCCTTTCAGTCTCAGTACTTGTGCTGCTTCGTCTGTCTCTGCCTGCAGCCGATTGACGCTCTCCAATTCGCGGGACGGCTTCAAAGCTGCGGCCCGCTCCTTTCCTAATGAAGAGGCTGCTTGTTCGGTAAGCATGTCAATAATTTTCTTATATTCAAGTACTTGATATATTCTTTCGTTCATGAATATAAAACTCCTTTTTATTCGAAAGGCTTTTCCATCAAGCCTTTTTATTTGTTACGGTTAAACAAAGTCAGTAATTCGTCTTTCGTCCACGTATTAATTACAGATTCGGGTTCCAACCAGCCCTTTCTGGCAGAACCTACCCCTACCTCCATAAATTCTAAGGTATGATAGCTGTGTGCATCCGTATTGATAGCAATATTGACCCCTTTTTCCCGGGCCTTTTGCAGCCACTTCCAAGATAAATCAAGACGATTTGGATTGGCGTTAAGCTCTAACACCGTTCCCGTTTCCTTGGCTTTTTCAATCAGCATATCAACGTCTGCATCATAGCCTTTACGACGTCCAATCAGCCTTCCTGTAGGGTGGGCAATAACATTAACGTAGGGATTTTCCACAGCTGCCAGAAGCCGCTTCATGATTTTGTCCTGCGACTGAGAAAAGCTGGAATGAATCGCTCCGATGACATAATCCATTTCCATAAGAAATTCATCATTGAAATCGAGAGAACCGTCCGGCAAAATATCCATTTCAACGCCGGCGAAAATATGAATATCGGAATATTTATCATTCAACCGGGCGATTTCTTCCGCTTGTTTCTTCAAACGTTCTTCATTCAATCCGTTGGCAATCCTTAGATATTTGGAGTGGTCAGTAATAGCAATATACTCATAACCTCGTTCGCGGGCCTTTTCCACCATCTCCTCTACGGACTGGGCGCCATCACTCCATGTTGTGTGCATATGCAAATCTCCGCGGATATCTGTCGGTTCGATTAAGCGTACAGAGGAACGGAATGCTTCTAGTTCACCCTGGTTCTCCCTGACTTCAGGAGGAATAAAGTGAAGGCCAAAATGTTCAAAAAATTGCCGTTCGGTGTCAAACGTCATAATTTTGCCTGATTCACTATTTTCTATCCCATACTCGTTGATTTTTTCTCCTTGTGCTTTTGCAAGCTGTCGCATGGCGACATTATGCTCCTTTGACCCTGTGAAGTGATGGAGTGTCGTTGCGAACTCTTCAGGTGATACTATCCGGAAATCAACATTTACGTCATATCCTTCTTCTAGTACGATAGAAACCTTTGTATCTCCTGTAGCTATTTCTTCTTTTATGTTTTCGAGTTTTAACAAGGCATCCCGGACCTTGTCCGGCTGTTCGGCTGCAATGATAAAATCAAGATCCTTGATTGTTTCACTCATGCGACGGATACTGCCTGCACGGGAAAAACGAAGGATGGGTTCAACTTGCTGTAAATATTCCTCAATTCTTTCAGCAATTGGCAGCATAAATGCAATCGGGAGTCGTTCTGGCCGGCTCGATGCCTCATCGAGTGCTTTGACTATTTTTTCTGCGGATTTTTTCCCGAAACCGCTTAGCGCTTCGACCTTGCCTGTTTCACATGCTTCTTTTAAGCTCGCAGCATCCACTACTCCGAGTTCTTGATAAAGCCTGGCTAGTTTTTTTCCACCCAAGCCTGGCAAATTCAAAAGCGGTACCAATCCCTCCGGCACTTCTTCTTGCAGTTGTTTCAAGGTGTCCGATTCCCCATTAGCGATAAACTCGTCGATGACAGTCGAAGTTCCTTTTCCGATTCCGTTTATTTTCGTAAAATCATCGATTTCATTTAACGATCGGTCGTCTGTTTCCAAAGCCTGTGCAGCTTTTCGGTAAGCAGATATCTTAAAAGGGTTCTCTCCCTTCAGTTCCAAATAAACCGCCACTTTTTCCAACAATTTAATGACGTCTTTTTTATTTACTTCCATCCTTGGCACCGTCCTTTTAATTGGCTTGACTTTTATTTAGAAGGGTTCCTATATAAGTGTTGTTTCATAACAAATCTAAGCGAGTAAAAAGAGACTACTCCTTTGACAGTTTGTTATCTCCTCTCCCGGATCCCGGAGTACTTACTCAATAACTGGTCTCATCCAGCCATGCAGTGCAGTGTCAGGAGATAACTGCCTGTTGGAACAGCCTCTTCAGCCGGAGAATAAATACCGGCACTCTATTATTTAGCCTGAAATAGCCCAGCTACGTGCTCGAACCATAACGCTTTTATTTGCCCTGATATAAAGGGAGTATGCTCAATCATAAAAGAGGCAATCATCGATCGCTCCAGAATAGTCTGGACGAATTGGACCGGAAGCAGGGCGCCGATATATAAAAGCAGGAAAACTAGCAGATATACTTCCACAAACCCAAGGATGCCGCCAAGCAATCCATTAATGGAACTCAAAATCGGCAAGGCAGCTACAAAATCCAGCATAGAAGCGATGATTTGAAGCGCAATCCGCACGGCAAAAAAGATGATGGCAAACGCTATCGCGTTATAAAAAGCCGTCTCTAACGGCAGGGAATCGAGAAAGACTCCCCATGAAGCATCATCCGGCATATCCGGGTAAGGAATCCAAAGTTCCAGCTTCGGGGCTAAATCATCATAATAAGCTGCTGCAATAATAAAGGCAGCAATAAAACCAATTAAGTGGAATAATTGCAGAATAAACCCTCGTTTAAGGCCTGTAAAAAAGCCAAAAATGAGAATGACAATCAAAATTAAATCAATCATTGTTATCTTGTTCCTTTTTCTGTTTAATTGAACCTAATAGTTCAGTGTACTCTTCTTTCAATTTTAAATAGTCGTTCATCGTGTTGACAGCTGTCAGCACCGCAAGCCTGGTCGTATCCAGGCTTCGATTCGTTTCCTGTATTTCCCTCATTTGCTGATCAACAAGACTTGCCACCATCCTGACATGGTGAGCAGGCTCATCTCCTATAATGGTGTAGGATCGATTGTGTATTTCGACTGTAGTACGTGTTTTGTCAGATTGGGACACGTTTTTCCCCCCTTGTTCTCATAGCTACCATATGTTCAAACAGCGTTAACCGCTTTTCACTTCCTTACATCAACTTCTTCAAAATCTCAAATTTACGCTTATTTAGAAATCCAAACCTATTTTACGAGTGAATCATGATTGTGATAAAATCCTAAAGTTAATATTAACACGAAGATTGTCATTTAGGAAACTAATGTGACGTGATTATTCCTCCAAACAGGAAACTGTTATAATTTATGTATCCTACTGGAAATGGGGAGATTGATTTGCCGCAAGTAGTATTGAAATTGAATAATAAAACCATTGAAAAGATGAAAGTATTTTATCGGGATCGTCTGAAATCTGCCCCTCCCGGTTCAGTCTTTGCTGCTAAAACTTCAGATTGCTCGATAACTGCATATAATTCTGGTAAAGTGCTATTTCAAGGAAAGGGCTCTGACAAGGAAGCAGGCAAATGGGGGATTGTAAACAAGGACAATCCTTCCAAAACCAAACAGACAACGAGGAAAATTCATTCCTATTCTCCACCGCAGAAATTGTTCACAAGTTCCCATATCGGGTCGGATGAAGCCGGAACTGGAGACTTTTTCGGTCCGATTACCGTAGCGGCAGCCTATGTAACTGCAGATCAGATTCCTTTTTTGAAGCAACTCGGAGTCAGGGATTCCAAAAACCTAACGGATGAAAAAATCGAGACGATTGCCAAAGCATTGCTAGCCCATTCCATCCCTTACTCGTTGGTCGTTCTCCGAAATGAAAAGTATAACCACTTGCAAAAGAAGGGATGGTCTCAAGGAAAGATGAAGACCATGCTGCATCATCATGCACTTGAAAAACTTTCTAATAAAATTGCTCCAGAACGACCGGAGGGAATTTTGATTGATCAATTCTCCGATCCTGGTGTCTATATTAACCATTTAAAATCAGAACGATCTGTTCTCCAAGAAAATGTGTACTTTATGACAAAGGCAGAGAGCTACTCCATTGCCGTGGCAGCAGGATCCATACTGGCAAGAGCAAGCTTTGTCAACGAGATGAATAAATTGTCAAAAAAAATGGGGATTGAACTACCTAAAGGTGCTTCTCAAAAAGTCGACCAGACTGCCGCAGGAATCATTCAAAAACATGGAAAACAAGCTTTAGGGGAAATTGCCAAGCTTCATTTTGCCAATACAAAGAAAGCAGAAGCCTATACGCAGAAGGATTACTGATATATCTTAGAAACTTTAATAAAAGTCTCACAGATAACAAACAACCACTCCGGCAAGATACTTCGCTTGCCGGAGTGGTTGCATTTGAAAAAACAGTAGCTGCTTTTCCCTTTGATTTTTCAAAGACAATCGAGCTATCTGTGAGAAAAAGCTTGATGAGAAAGAAGGAATTCTATTTATTAAAAACAAGGGCTGCCCCATAAATGGGACAGCCCTTGTTTTCATGTTATTATCCTCGCAATTCTGCCTGGTGATTCTTTTCAACTGCTGACAGGATAGCCTGATAGGACGCTTCTACTTCTTCATCTTTCAATGTTCGCTCAGGGTCTTGGTAGAATAAGCTGAAGGCGATCGACTTTTTACCAGCCTGTAAGTGCTCACCCTGATAAACATCGAACACTTGGACGTCCTTCAACAATGCACCAGCTTTTTCCACAATCGTGGCTTTTATATCACCGGCCGGAATTTCCTGGTCTACTACCAGAGCAATGTCCCTTGATACAGACGGGTAACGCGGAATTTTTGAAAAATCCGGCTCGTTATTTGTCTGACCTAATAATGCTTCCATATCCAGATCAAATACATAGGTGTCCTTTAAATCATAGGATTGCTGCAGAGAAGGATGAAGCTGACCAAGGAAACCAATTGATTGTTCCCCTAAATAAACCTGCGCCGTTCTGCCAGGGTGCATTCCTTCTAGTTTAGCTTGCTTAAATGTCGCCGTTATTCCTAATTTATCAAGCAACCCCTCGACAATACCCTTGACCAGAAAGAAGTCAGCTTGTTTCTTTTCCTGCTGCATTGGATGAAGGAGCCAGTCTCCTGTAACGGCACCAGCAACCCTTAATAATTCGCGCGGCTGTTCCGTCAGTTTTTCAGCGACAGGGGAAACAAATACAGTGCCTATTTCATAATAAGCGAGGTTTGCCTGTTTTCTGGCTGTATTATACGAAAAAGATGCCAGTAATTCCGGAAGGATGCTTAACCGTAAGTTGCTATGCTCTTCACTCATCGGCATCGATAAGCGGATCGATTGCGTAGCATGTTCACGGATTTCCGGGCTAACTAGGGTTTCTGCCCGCTCTTTACTGGTCAGAGAATACGTGATGGCTTCCATTAAGCCAGCACCCTCCATATAGTGTTTGATTTCCCTTTTTAATGATTGCCGCGATGTGAGTCCGCCTGCTTGGCCTGCCCCGGCAGGGAGCGTGTATGGTAAATTATCATAACCATAAATACGGGCAATTTCTTCTACCATGTCTTCAAATAAAGTAATATCCCCACGCCGTGTTGGAACCGTTACAATAAATATACCGTCGTTCGCTTTAAAACCGAAATGAAGCTTTCGCAAGATATCAGAGATCTCGTCTGAGGTAATTTCGGTTCCTAGTCGCTCATTGACTTTTTCGGTGCTCACTTCCACTGTGGCTTCCGTGCAATTTAATTCATCAAATTCTACAGGGCCTTGCAGTATAATGCCATCAGCATATTCACTTAACAGCTGGCACGCTCTCAACCCCGCTCTTTTCACCCGCTCAGGATCGACTCCTTTTTCAAACCGGGTGCTGGATTCGCTTCGCAGACCATGATCTTTTGAGCTTTGTCTGACTGCGGCAGGAGAAAAATAAGCGGCCTCCAATAATACCGTTTTGGTTTGTTCAGACACCTCCGAATCTGCTCCGCCCATGACTCCTGCAATAGCCGTCGGTTCCTGGCCATTAGTAATGACCAAATGATTGGAATAAAGTTCCCTTTCCTGATCATCTAACGTGGTAATGGTTTCCTTGTCATGCGCTCTCCGTACCACAATTTCCTTTGATCCGAATCTATCGTAATCAAATGCATGCAGCGGCTGGCCATATTCCAGTAAAACATAATTAGTAATATCCACCACATTGTTGATTGGTCTGATGCCTGCAGCAATTAAATAATTCCGCATCCATAAAGGAGAATTTTTCACCTTCACATCTTTGATCACAAACGCTCCATAATATGGATTAAGCTCTGCATCCTCTACCGTCACGGAAACATAATCTGCAGCCTGTTCAGATGAAAGGTTGACGGATTCATCTGGCAGTTTAACTGGTGTATCCAAAATTGCCGACGTTTCGTAGGCGACCCCGAGCATACTCATTGCGTCTGCACGGTTCGGTGTAAGTCCAAGTTCCAGAATGGCATCATCTAAATTCAGCAATTCCCGTGCATCAGCACCTACTTCTGCATCTTCCGGGAAAACAAATATTCCTTCCGCAAACTCCTTCGGAACAAATTTCTCTTCGATTCCAAGTTCTTGTAGTGAGCAAATCATCCCTTGCGATTCAACACCACGTAGCTTAGCCTTCTTGATTTTCACGTTTCCAGGCAATACTGCGCCCGGTTTTGCAACCGCAACTTTTTGACCTTGTGCCACATTAGGCGCTCCGCATATAATCTGTAGTTCTTCATCGCCGGTGTCCACCTGACACAAATTTAATTTATCTGCGTTAGGATGCTTTTCACAGGATTGTACATAGCCGACGACTACATTTGAACTTGCTTCAGCAACATACTCGATGCCTTCCACTTCTATCCCGGATTTTGTTATTTTTTCAGCCAGCTGCTCTGACGAAATATTGTCTATATCCACATAATTTTTCAGCCAATTCAATGATACGAACATATTTTTTCCTCCTGCCTTACGCTTTATGGTACTGCTTTAAGAAACGGATATCATTTGTATAGAAATGCCGAATATCATCAACACCATACTTCAGCATAGCGATTCGTTCAGGCCCCATTCCGAAAGCAAAACCAGTGTATTCTTTAGAGTCATATCCCGCCATTTCCAACACGCGGGGATGAACCATGCCGCCGCCCAGTATTTCAATCCACCCGGTTCCTTTACAAACAGAACAACCTTCTCCATGGCAGACTTTGCAGGATATATCCATCTCAACTGACGGTTCAGTAAACGGGAAGAAACTTGGACGCAGGCGGATTTCTCTTTCTTCTCCGAACATTTGCTTGGCAAAGCGGTTCAAAACACCTTTCAAGTCGCTCATACGTACGTTCCGATCCACATACAGTCCCTCTACCTGTGTAAATTGATGAGAGTGGGTGGCATCATCCGTATCTCTGCGGTACACTTTTCCAGGACAAATCATTTTGACTGGTTTGCTTCCCTGATATTTCCCCATTGTTCGTGCTTGTACTGGAGAAGTGTGTGTGCGCATCAGCAGTTCCTCCGTGATATAAAAAGAGTCTTGCATATCCCGGGCTGGGTGCCCCTTCGGAAGGTTAAGAGCCTCAAAATTGTAATAATCAGTTTCGACCTCAGGACCTTCTCGTACTTCGAATCCCATCCCAATAAACAAATCCTCAATTTCTTCGACAATGGAAGTAAGCAAATGTGGTCCGCCTAAAGTGACCGGACGGCCTGGCAACGTGACGTCAATTGTTTCTTTTTCAAGTTTCTCCTCTAGTTCTCTAGCTTCGAGTTTCTCTTTTTTCGCGTCCAATTCGCCGGCAATTGTTTCCCTTACTTTGTTAGCCAGTTCCCCGATGACAGGTCGCTCTTCTTTCGACAGCTTGCCCATTCCACGTAATACTTCCGTGATCGGCCCTTTTTTACCAAGATAAGCCACCTTTATATCCTGCAGCTCGTTCAAGGTGTCTGCCTGATCTACCTTGGCTAACGCTTCCTCTTTTAATGCCTGTAATCGTTCCCTCATGTGCAGGAACCTCCTTTTCGTCATCAAGTGATAAATTAGCCGATTAGCTATTCTTCGCTCGTCCTGTTTTCCCTGCAATAAGAAGCGTTTTGCTATGCTCCGACAAGCCTCACATCTGAACCAACACCTCTTATCACAAAAAAAGCCTCGCTCCCTCTTTATAAAAGAAGGGACGAGACTTGTGTATCGCGGTACCACCCTTGTTGGTGCCTTAATGCACCCACTCGAGTTTGATAACGGAATAAATCCGGAACACCGTTACTTGCCAGAAAACAAGGTCCAAGTGTCGGCTCCAGAGTGAAAATTCAATCATTACCACGACAGAAATGCTTCCAGTCTACGGCATTTCCTCCCTGAAATCGATTTGTAATCATTTACTGACTCTTTCTCGGCCTGTAAATATAATGGATGTTATTTTCTTATTATAGAAAAAGCTTTCGTTTCTTGCAACCCTTAACGTCCATTACTTTTCAACCGATGCAAGATGATAAAGCAAAATGCCTGCAGCTACACTGACATTTAATGATTCTGCTTTGCCGAAAATCGGAATGGACACGATTTCGTTTACCTTTTCCAATATCGACGAAGAAATTCCCGAACCTTCGTTTCCGACAACAAGTGCTGCTTTTTCAGGTATCGGTAGAGCCATATATGGCCGGGCATTTTCCAATGCAGCACCCCATACGGTGAAGTCATCTTCTTGTAGTTGGTCAATTATTGGAAGTAGATCGGTTTGAAAAATCGGTAAATGAAAAATAGATCCTTGAGTCGAGCGCAATACTTTGTCATTAAAAATATCCGCAGATCCAGCACCTACATAAATTCCATCGAATCCGGCAGCATCTGCTGTGCGGACCATGGTCCCAAGATTGCCTGGATCCTGAACATTGTCGATGAGCAGCAGCTTCTCAAACTTCTGTTCCTCTGGCTGCTTAACTTCCACTACAGCAGCAATACCTTGAGGAGTTTTAGTATCTGTTATCGATTTTAAGATGTGATCGGTAACTATAATTGCTTCCTGATTTTCAAGCCAGTCAGGGATTACCGCCCCATCGGCCAGAATGAATTCCTTTACGTGCCAATCGCTCTTCGATGCCTCTTCAACCATATGATAACCTTCTACAATAAAGGTGTTTGTTTTCACTCTTTCTTTCCGTTTTTTTAGTTTTTGCCAGTTTTTCACCCTGTTGTTCTGAACAGAAGTAATCACGTACATCATCCTTTTGGTAAATTCTTTTCTATCATACATATTTCCCTACATCGTGGTCAAACTATCTATCACATACTGAATAATGAAGGATATGAGGTGAAAAAATGGATTTAAATTTACGTAGAGCTATACTTGCCAATGTAGCCGACAATAATACCGAACAATTAGAGGCAACGATTCTTGATGCTATTGAAAGTGGCGAAGAAAAAATGCTGCCTGGCTTAGGAGTTTTGTTCGAGCTGATTTGGCAGCAATCCGATGAATCTGATAAAGAAGAAATGCTGTCTGCACTAGAAAAAGGGGTTCAGCAAGCACAGTAACAAGAAATGCGGATGTCACCTTGCTCACCCTCTAAGCCCTAAAACTTAAGAAGAGCCTCTGTGGCCCAGAGGCTCTTCTTAAGACCTCGAGAAGGTTGACGCTGGACAAATCAAGTCACGATTAACAAATTATGATAAAATCACTACATCCTGTAAAAAACATCCTTGCACGTTAGAAAATAAGGGTGTTTTTTGTCGTTTTAACCGTTGCCTGTCCAGGTAAAATAAGGTAATATAAAAGTAACGACCTACCTATCGGAGGAACATACATGGAAATCAGACAGCTTCAAAACCTCATCCAAATGCAGGCAATGTCTATTTTAAATACAGGAAGCAGTTCTTCTAGTAATTCTGCTTTTCTAGAGACTGCTTTTCAACAAATACTTCAACAACAATTGACAACTGCCCAAACACCAACTAACAGCACTAGGCCTGAAGCTTCTTCTATGGCTAATAGCACCCCGGTTATGCCGGTGTACACGCCAGATATTGATTATACAGAAAATAAATCAACTAATCATTCTGGATCGATTGAAAGTTATATCGAGCAAGCCGCAGAAACATTCGGAGTCGACCCTAAATTGATTCGATCGGTTATCGAAGCGGAATCAAATTTTAATGCCAACGCCGAAAGTGGTGCTGGTGCACAGGGATTAATGCAGTTAATGCCTTCAACGGCCCGTGGACTCGGCGTTCAAAATGCTTTTGATCCATTGCAAAATATCATGGGCGGAACCAAGTATTTAAAACAAATGCTGAATCGATACAGCGGGAACACCTCCCTTGCACTGGCGGCTTACAATGCCGGCCCGGGCAATGTGGATAAATATGATGGAATTCCGCCTTTTCAAGAAACACAAAGTTATGTTGGCAAGATTCTCGACTCCTATCGCGTATAAGCAAAAAGGAGCTGTTCCAAACGGACAGCTCCTTTCGCATTTCTTAGTTAATTCAACCGAACGTAATCTCTTTCACTTTATCTTCATCCAATCCTTTGATCACTTCCACGATTATCTTGACAGCGTTCTCAAAGTCATCTTGATGTAAAATTGCTGCATGAGTGTGAATGTAGCGTGTGGCAACTGTGATCGATAATGCCGGAACACCATTTGCCGTTAAATGGATAGAACCTGTATCTGTTCCCCCTGCAGCCATTGTGGCATACTGATAAGGAATTTTATTGGCATCAGCAGTGTCCAGTACAAAATCACGCAATCCTTTATGAGAGATAGCCGACGCATCATAAAGAATGATTTGCGGGCCTTCTCCGATTTTACTGTCCGCTTCTTTATCGGATATTCCAGGAGTGTCTCCAGCAATACCAACATCGACGCCAAAACCGATATCAGGTTTTATTGTATGTGTAGCAGTACGGGCGCCTCGAAGACCTACCTCTTCCTGTACCGTTCCCACTCCATAAACGATATTTGGATGATTTTCATCTTTTAAGCGCTTCAGTACTTCAATGGCAATCGCACAGCCAATCCGATTATCCCACGCTTTAGCCAGAAGTAGCTTTTCGTTGTTCATTTGGGTGAATTCGAAGTAAGGAACAATCGAGTCTCCCGGCCGAACACCGAACTCCTCTGCTTCTTCTCTGCTGGATGCGCCGATATCAATAAACATATCCTTTATTTCTACTGGCTTTTTACGTGCTTCCGCCGGCAGGATGTGAGGAGGCTTCGAACCGATAATCCCGGTTACATCGCCTTTCCTTGTCATAAGTGTAACTCGCTGTGCAAGCATTACCTGGCTCCACCAGCCGCCGATTGTTTGGAAATAAACAAATCCTTTATCATCAATACGAGTGACCATAAAGCCCACTTCATCCAAGTGTCCGGCTACCATCACTTTAGGTCCGTTTTCTTTTCCTGTTTTCTTGGCAATCAGACTTCCGATATTATCGGTAAACACCTCATCCGCATACGGAGCTATATACTTTTCCATTACTTCTCTTGCTTCTTTTTCATTACCGGATATCCCTCTTGCATCCGTTAACTCCTTCAACATTGTAACTGTTTCATTGTACGCTGCCATATGTAAATTCCTCCTTTTTTAGGGTTCACATAGAATTATAGCGGTTTTCTTCAGGATAGACAAAACATAGCCTTCATCGGTACGTATCAATAACCCTGTTGTTGACGCTGATGGTTCACTTCGTTTTTCTTGTTATATGCTTCCTGAATGGCTTCTTCTGGAAAACCCAGCTGCGCCCCCAACTGTAGGTATGTTGTAAATAACTGATTGTAGTTTGCTTTACTGGGATCTTGCTTGAATGCTATGATTTGTTCATAGACTTGGAGAAATAACTGCGTATCATCTAAATCAGTGGACTGTACCGCCTCAGAATCATAGCGGTATCCGGTATCAAGTCCTAGTGAAAGAATAAAATGCAAACCATCCACGTATTCTTCCAGGATGACAGCCGATTCACTTTTCGGTTTTTTGCTCCAAAACTTGAAACAACGTGTTTCATTCGCTAATTCTCCAGTTTCCACTAATAGAGCTAATACTTTTCTTTCGAACAATTCATCTGCTTTTACGCGATTATTCGTTTGAATATGCTCATCTAATTGTCTTTGTGTGTCAAATAACTGCTCCCAATACATCTTTATGTTTCTCCTTTTTGAACTTTTTCTCGATTATAACATGCTTAATTGCAAATTGTTGAAACCTTGCCCGGGTTTTATTCGTAAAGGAGAGAAGACTCTAAAACAGGAGACGGTGTGTATGATTGTTTTATTATTTCGCTTACTGATTTTTGTCGCAATGGTGATGCTTCTTTATACGATATATAAGTATTGGATCAATCCTAACAGAAAGTTGGAAGTAGCCCGGGAAAAAAAAGATTTTTTCTTTCTGGATGAACCTGACAATATTAAAAAGAATTTTCTGATGACCTACAAAGGGTTTATTTTTGAAGGAGAGAAATACTTAGGAACGACCGAGGATTCATTTGACGTACTGAATATCAGTATCCATGCGCACTATCCCGGAGAGTTGAAGGGTCTGGAAAGAAAAGATTTATACTTCATGGAAGAGGAAGTGTTGATCAGGTATCCCTATGCAACAATTGAATGGAAGCATCCAATAGATAAACTACTGATTAAAAAGTAATAAGTAACAAACAGAAGCAGACGCATTCGTGCATCTGCTTCTTTAAATAAAAGCAAACTTACTAAATGATATTTTTAACCAAACCCGTGAACTGCCCTCTGAGGATTAAGGACAAAATACTGTATGCAAAAAAAGCCACTTCGAAACAGGCTCAATCTGGCCGGAATACAAAGGACCATGGGCTTTTTTACTGTTTGACTGTTGGACTTTTTCCAACAAAGAATTCAGCCCATTTTATCGTTGTTTGTTTTCTGCGGAGCAGATATAGAAACGGCAGCAGTAAAAGGATAAAAGCCATCATGACCACCGGCGATAAACTAGATATCCATTTCCCGAAAGAGGTATAAAGCACCGCCAGCGGAATATTGGAGTAAAAAGAAGAGCGAACATATTCTTTAAAACTAGAAGAGATCTCTAAAATACATAATGATAACAAATGAAAATGAATAAAAGGGATGAGCCGCAGTACTGCCACCTGGGAGGTCGTCAACGTCGATCGTTCCCCCATCAACTTTTGCTTTACATGCACGAGTTTATCAGACATGCCCGGCATCCACTGTATCAGTTTGTAAAATGTCATGCTTGATAAGGTAATACCGATTACAGAGTATAATGTGCCGGCTATCGCTCCGAATAATATCCCTCCTGTTATACAGATCAAGATTACGGGCAGGAAAAACAACGGACGCAATAAATGAAATCCTATGAACAGCAGAGGCGTCAAAAAACCACCTGTCTCGGCTATGGTCAACAAATAGCTGTTGACATCTCCCATCTCCTTTGCCTCCTTTTTCTTTCAGCTCATTCTATGACAATAGACGAGCTGTTATGACAAGAAGCTTTTATCGGAGTTGTCCCATTTAGCCGAATTACTGTTCAGGTGAGATTACCCCTTCCATTGAACGATTAAATAGAGATGAATGATGAAAAGTACTGGCATACCCAGTCTAAATTTGAAGTGACGGGTTTTATGCCTGAAGGTGTACATCCCTGCCACACCTCCTGCTGCCCCTCCAATTAAGGCCCCTATCCAAAGTGTTTTTTCAGATATCCTCCACTGATGGTTGACGGCCCTCCGCTTATCTATTCCCATGAGAACCCACTCGGCAATATTTATCCCTATTATGTATAGTAGCAAAAATCCATTTGGCATGGTTCATCTCCAATCCGGTTTGTTAGTAATCTTCAAGAAAGGCTGTTTCCTAAAAGATTATTGCTTTCAAGCAAAAGATATAAAAATACGATATTTACTTTAATAGAATGGGTACCCATTCTGTACACCATGTTGCAATGCTGAGTTTTCCGCACTTCTCGACTGGTTTCGGCGCCCCGCCTCTTCACCCTATTGCTAGAGACACTTTCTAATACGGATAAGCGCTGTTAAAATGCAGGTACACACAACTCCTATCTGCCTTCTTGTTTCTTTAGCCATTCAAGTCTAGTAGAGATAGGAGCTTGGGTGTATTTTTTATGCGAAATTTTTCTAAAACCCCGAAAAATAGTAAGAACCAGAAAAAACCATCCCCGCTTACGAGGATGGTTTTAGACTTTCATTATTTCAATGCGTCTTTAGCTTTATCAGCTAGTTGTGCAAATGCCTTTTCATCATTGATAGCCAAATCAGAAAGCATTTTACGGTTTACTTCGATTCCAGCTTGTTTCAGACCGTGCATCAAACGGCTGTATGACAGGTCATTCAAACGCGCTGCAGCATTGATACGTGCAATCCAAAGCTTACGGAATTCACGCTTTTTCTGTCTGCGGTCACGGTATGCATATTGACCTGATTTCATTACTTGTTGTTTAGCTGTTTTGAATAGGGCATGTTTCGAGCCATAATATCCTTTAGCAAGCTTTAATACGCGCTTACGACGTCTGCGAGTAACTGTTCCACCTTTTACACGTGGCATAATAATTCCCTCCTAATATATATAACCGATAGATTCGGACTTAAGGTTTATTTGTTTGGCAGCATTTGCTTAATGCGTTTGTAGTCTCCAGCAGAAACAATGTCGCTTTTACGCAATTTACGTTTTTGCTTTTGAGACTTGTTGGCAAACAAGTGACTTGTGTATGCATGAGAGCGTTTAAGCTTCCCGGAACCTGTTTTTTGGAAACGTTTTTGAGAACCTTTGTGGGTTTTCATTTTTGGCATGTTATGTTCCTCCTTGTAATGAATGTTCATACTTGCGGGGAAAATTACCGGCGTATCTCTGCGTCAGCTTGACCCTACGGTACGCACGTATCTTTCCATACGTTGTGTGCCTCG
>NZ_FNHF01000002.1 GCF_900103695.1 Sediminibacillus halophilus | reverse complement strand
CACACCGCTGGTGTACCAGTTGTTCCGCCAGGAGCATAGCTGGGTAGCTACGTGTGGAAGGGATAAGTGCTGAAAGCATCTAAGCATGAAGCCCACCTCTAGATGAGACTTCCCATCATTTTAAATGAGTAAGATCCCTCAGAGACGATGAGGTTGATAGGTCCGAGGTGGAAGCGTGGTGACACGTGCAGCTGACGGATACTAATCGATCGAGGACTTAACTTAAAACAAAAAGTGAAGGCGACTGGTCAACAGCGTATGGATAGATCAGCCAGATTGTAGTACGCCGCCTTTGAGCGTACGAAAAGCTGGATGAACTATACACTAGCTGTTAGGAGCCGTAACTGGATTAAAACAAAAAGTGAAGGCGACCGTTAAGGTCCGACTGGATAAGTAAGACCGCGAAAAGGCTGGTTTTCAGCCTTGTAGAGGGATTGCTTATACAGCGAGGACCTGGGAGTCGGAGCTGGATTAAAACAAAAAGCGTCGCGGGCTCCGGCCCGCAGAGCTCGATTCAAACGTGTGAAGTTCGTTGATGTCTTCCTTCTTATCTAGTTTTGAAGGTACACTTTTTCTAAAAAAAAACACGAAGGAAGTTCTGTTAAGCCCGTTCACGTCCTGTGAACAACACAGAACGACCTGCATCCTGCAGGCCTGGTGGCAATAGCGGAGAGGCCACACCTGTTCCCATGCCGAACACAGAAGTTAAGCTCTCCAGCGCCCATGGTAGTTGGGGCTTTGCCCCTGCGAGAGTAGGACGCCGCCAGGCAAACCAAACACCCGTGAATGAGATTATCCTCGTTCACGGGTGTTTTTTAGTGCATTTTTTCGGGCTCTACAATATTTGTTGGGGTTTTAGAAAAATTCCGCATAAAAAACTCACTACCATTCTATCAACTGCTTATCTTTCAATTAACCATCTTTGTTTATTGTGCCAACCCCCATTTAGCGAAAAACATTATTACATCATTGTAAAATTTATTGAGTTTTTCTAAAACTATTCCTCCTCTGATTGCCACTACTCTATTCTTTTTATATAATCAATATCGTAATCCGATATTGGGTTTCGTTTTTGTTATTCCTCTCTAACGGAGAAAGGAGAATCCAAACATGGATAACAAAGTATTAAGGAAACTATTCTTAGGTTTCATTCAAATCCACATCTTACATCATGCGAAGGAAGAAGCGATTTATGGTTCTTGGATGCTGGAGGAACTGCATGAGCATGGATATGAAATCAGCGCAGGGACGTTGTATCCGATTTTGCACAGCATGGAAAAGGATCAACTATTAAATAAAGAAGAGGTAAACGTAGAAGGAAAGATACGAAAATACTACCATATAACAAGTAAAGGAGATGTCGTGCTTCAGGAGGCTCGTTCAAAAGCTTATGAATTGTTCAAAGAAATTACATAAGGACGGTGAAAGAGATGTCAAAACAGTTGGAGAAACGGAATCATCTACACACACTTTTGCAAATTTTGATAGCTTCGACCAAATTAGGATTAACTTCGTTCGGTGGTCCTGTAGCACATTTGGCTTACTTCAAAGACGAGTATATCGATCGCCGGAAATGGCTGACTGATAAAACCTATGCGGATATTATCGCATTGTGTCAGTTCCTTCCTGGTCCGGCCAGCAGTCAGGTCGGTATTTCAATCGGTATGCTGCGCGGCGGGCTTTTGGGTGGATTGGTGTCCTGGTTCGGCTTTACTGTACCGTCCATTGTCATACTTGTCGTTTTTGCGATGCTTTACCAAACGTTCACACTTGATGACGCAGGGTTTATCCATAGCTTGAAAATTGTCGCTGCAGCTGTTGTCCTTCATGCACTGATAGGGTTGGGGAAAAAACTGACACCGGATAAAACCAGATTGGCGATTGCTATTGTGGCAGCAGCTGTGATGTTGTTGTATCCATCAGCCTGGATGCAGATTGCCATCATACTCGCAGCTGGATTAGTGGGAGTAAGACTATTCAAGGATAAAGCAGAATCTAATGTAGAACCATTTTATGTGACGATTTCTAAGAAAACCGGCGTTGTTTCGTTAGGAATCTTAATTACCTGCCTTGTCGTATTACCTTTGATCACACGTATAACCGACAATCGGTTGTTAGATATTTTCGATATGTTTTTCCGTGTAGGGGCTTTAGTGTTTGGAGGCGGTCATGTTGTTTTACCAATGATCGAGAGGGAAGTGGTACCGCCGGGACTTTTGTCACCTGATGAGTTCCTTGCCGGTTATGGGATGGCTCAGGCAGTACCAGGTCCGTTGTTCACTTTTTCTAGTTATCTGGGGACCATGATGGAAGGAATAATGGGGGCAATCATCGCAACAGTAGGTATTTTTCTGCCATCGTTTTTATTGATTATCGCGGCCTTGCCCTTTTTAAATGCTTTGCGCCAGAGGTCTGCCTTCCAAGGAATACTGATGGGGGTCAATGCAAGTGTGGTTGGCATTTTATTAGCAGCATTCTATGACCCAGTCATCAAGAGTTCTATTTTCGACGCGACCGATTTCGCACTCGGTGTCATCTTGTTTGCTTTATTGAACAGATGGAAGGTGCCAGCTTGGCTTATTGTCATTCTCGGGGTGGTTGGAGGGTATCTTTGAGGTTCCCTTGGTCTACTCACTTTCATATCTATGTATCCTCTCGGAAAGCAGGCTATCGGGTGATGAACGCAATCACTACGTTCATTGAAAAGAAACTTCACCTAAAAGTGAACCGGAAGAAGTCAGCTGTCGACCGACCATGGAGAAGGAAGTTCCTAGGCTTCAGTTTCACCTCATACGGGGCACCGAAGGTGCGCGTACACCAGAAAAGTGTCAAGCGTCTGAAGGAAAAGATCCGGGAGTTAACATCGAGGTCGAAGGGATGGAGTATGGAATACCGTATTCGGAAGCTGAATCAATATCTTATTGGTTGGTGCGGATATTTCGCTCTGGCAGATACGAAAAGTATCTTCTCGAGACTGGATGCCTGGATTCGCCGCCGGCTGAGGATGTGTCTTTGGAAAGAATGGAAACGCCCAAAGACCCGTAAAAGAAAACTGATAGCTCTAGGGGTTCCAGGGTGGAGAGCCCACGAATGGGCGAATACCCGAAAAGGTTACTGGCGAATTGCGGATAGTCCGATACTACACAAAACCCTAAACAACTCTTACTGGAATCGTTTAGGGTTACGCAGTTTGTACCAACGATATATTTTCTTACGTCAATCTTAAGGAAACCGCCGTATACGGGGCCGTATGTACGGTGGTGTGAGAGGACGGAGGTTAATCGCCTCCTCCTACTCGATTTTTTGAATTATTTTTTGGGGGGAGAATATATTTAATATAAAAGGAGGTTTATTTATTGAAATACAACCGTATAACCGTCATTTTGGGAATTATATCTATCATTCTTGCATACTTTCCTATTTATTCGAGAATATTGACATTAGCTGGTGTGTTCGTTGGAATCATTGGAATCATATTGTCATCTAAGCTCCCGAAGAAATTAGAAAAAAATAATGTTAAGTATTTCAGAGTGTCAAAAGGAATCTGTTATTTTGGTACTTTCGCTTCATTATTAATGTTTTTATATGTAAACACAACTGTCTCCTAATGTAAATTTCAATTATAACCGCCTTTAAAAAATGTAAGGGATGCTAATGATAATGGTATGAAGTTACTATTTTATGGTATACGGAATAATTGTTAGAGAGGAGTATTCTCTTTTTTATTAATTTTATTTTGTTATGTTTTTTTCCTCCTTGAAGTATTTGGGTTCCAGTATACCGGTGATAGCTTCGGTGACTTCTTCCTCGTATTCTTGTTCAAAAGCTTTCAGAATAAAACACAGGGAGCTGCAGATAAGCTCCCTGTGTTTTATTCACGGAAAATAACCTGATATTCAGATGAAGGATCAACTTCCACAATGTCAAAAGCCTCAAACCATTTCCCGCCCTGAATGATAAGTTTGATCGTTTCAATATAAAACTCTTCAGAGAAATTAGCAGTGTAAGTATCTTCGCTTTCAAAAGACTTATTTAGTTCAGCTAAATATTCATCCGCAAGGTCAGAACGCTCACCCCAAAACTCATAGCTGTTTTTAGTGATACATTTCGTTACATACTCAAAAAGTTTCTCCTCAGAGAGATGCCGCAAGTCGGAGCGGACTTCTCCGGTTAAATCTTCAAAAAAGTGACCTTTTTCATCACGATAGAATTTTCCCAACAAGCTGTCATTCGCAATAAAACTATCAATTTCTTCACGTAAAAGTTCATCTTCCATTTGGCCTTTTGCAAAAATGTTTAAGACATTTATCATTCTGTTTATTGGTACAGGAGTTATATTATACGCTTTGTTAAGGATGTTCGGTTACGTTTCTTTCTAAAGTAAACTCCTGATTGTTAACAAGAGGCCCCTTGTAAATTAGTCATTTGAAAAAAGAGAACGCCTGGAAATTCCCCTCCAAAGCGTTCTCTTTTGCAGGCATGCCGGAACTACTTCCTTGTAATTCGCTTTCTGATAAAATGGTTATTCTTCATTTCCGTCATAGCTAATTAAGTTAGTAAAAATCCGGTATCCACCTGGCACGAGGTTCTGGATTTGTCGATACCAGACAAGATTTGTATAGAGGTAAGTTCCTTCTCCATAATCAGTCAGCAAAATACCGCCCTCGAATTGGTCTCCGTCAAGGTCTGTCATTGTTAGGAAAGTTTCATATTGGTCATCCCACTGCATCGGAAAGTATAATCCTCTTTCCTGAATCCAGCCTTCCCAGTCTTGTTCGGTAATCTGATTTGGTTGATTGAATAGTGGATGGTCGGGCTGCAAAATAGTATAGTCGGATACTTCGTCTGTTACCCTCCATTCAATAGATGGAGACCCTATGGTAAGAGGATATGGAGCAGTAATCTCTGGGTTCCAGTTGTCTCCCGGTTTATGATACTGAACCACCACATGTCCGCCGTTCTGGGCATATTCTAAAAGCCTGTCGTTCTGTTGTACTAGGTCTTCCCGCGAAAGATAAGCACGTATCCCCGTTACGACTGTATCAAATTTTGACAGGTCCTCTGCTGCCAAATCCTCGATTTTGGTTATATCCATTCCGACTTCTGACAACTTATCCGCTACTTTGTCAAAGCCTGAATCAATGTATCCTACTTGAAGATCTTGTGGAAATTCTAACTTCAACGCCATCCCATTTAAATCTGCGTTTTGTATATTGTAAAAGGTGCCGATATGCTCATAAGCTATTTCTTGGACTTGTTTTTGGAGAAGCTTTCCATCCACCTCGGCAGTTGGAGTAATGACAAAAGGCTTATCTGTTAAATTCTCTGGCGGCTCAATGGAGAAAGTAACGGTTTTTTCTGTCTCTCCCTTCTCAAAGGAAACGTTTTTGCCGCTTGCTTGTTCCCACCCTTCGGGAAGCTGCAGGGAAATGGTTGTATCCAACGAATCCTGCGTATAGTTTGTAACATCTACCTCGATATCTACCCCTTCTCTCGATTGAGCAGTATTTATCGCTAATGTCTCCGGATCCGTTTTCAGTCCAACCTCTGGTAAAACCGCGATTGTTTCTTCTGGATTTTGCGATATAGTCGAGGTAACATGGTTCACTTGATAAGAAATAATTGTTTGAAGAATTGAATCATCGTATGGTTGATAATAATCAGCATCCTCCGCTGCTGTTATGGAAAACGGTATGATTTTTTCCTCACCTGGCTGTAGAGCGAACGTTTCTTTTTCTCCTTTGATCTCCCAATCTTTCGGTACAGTTAAGGCTGGTGATACGTCCTTCAATGTTTTCGAGCCGTTGTTTTTTAATGTGATCGTTACAGTAGCTTCAGAACCCTGGACAAAGACAGGTTGATCGATGGCTGTCGTTACTTCTAGTTGAGAAGCAACAAAGCTTGCTTGTTGTAATTGACTTTCTTTTATCTCAAGCCGGTGCAGTAAATCATTTTTATCTAGTTGGTGAAAGGTGGAGCGTTCTACTTTTTGTTTTGTTTTATGAAGTTGTTTTAATGCTTGATGAGACTTTTCCAATACTTGTTCATCATTTGGATAGGCATCTATTACCTCGTCCAGTTTCATCTGGAGTTTACGTAAATCGCCCTTTATTTTGTTATCCGATTTTTTTAGGTTGGCGGAGTATGCTTTGAAGTCATAACTCAGCCCTTCGAATATAGAACTTTCCTGGTCCTGAATTTCTCCTACCGATGACTTCACCAATTCTAAGTACTCAATTTGCGAGCCAGGTTCAATATCTCTTCCCATGCCTTGGCTTTTGTGCAAATACCTTGATTGCTCTCCTAATTGCGGATACGTCATGTCATAAATTGGGTCATAATCACCGACTTCGATACCGACGGTTGCATTAGCCTCTGAAGCCGGCAAGTAAAGTTTTTTGATTTGCCATGGATGCAGTCCTTCTTCCATATGTTCAGGAAATACGGTGGGATCAGCAGCATCTTCGAAAGCTTTCATGCTTAGTTGAGCAATGGCTCGGTGATGTCCATGCTGGCTCTCTACATCGCGGAAAGACGGCATTACAATGTCAGGCTGATACATTCTGATTCTTTTGATGAACCGCTCATAAGTTGTTTCTTCTCCCCACTTTGCCAACGTCTCGTCGGGAGATTTGGAAAAGCCGAAGTCATAAATTTCATCATTGGTCGTTTCGCTTAAATGAAACACTTGGACACCGGTAACTTTTGATGCTTCTATCATTTCTCGGGAACGAATAATCCCCAATCCATTTCCAAGTTCTTCACCTATTTCGTTTTGTCCTCCTTCTCCACGATTGGCAATAATACTTGCTGTATGGACTCCGAGACCTCTGGACAGATAAGCGAGCAAGTGGCTTCGCTCGTCATCGGGGTGGGCACCAGTGTTCATGAAACTAGTAATGGTGCTCAAGGGTTTTACAGCACTCCAAAGTTCTTGATTATGGTCGTTTCCGGAACTTTCCCCAAAAGCATGGGAAGGAATAAACGAGGGTAGGAAAAGGGCCAAACAAAGCAATAAAAAACTACATTTTCTGATCATTTAATAACTCCTTTCACCACTAGTTTGTTTTTCCTTGCCAGATGGAATGATGTAGTTCACCTCCTCTGTATTCCCAGTCGACTAGTAAAAGGAGATTTAGGTTAGTAAACTTTACTAATCAACCGCCGGCAAGATTTTTACTTGCTCTTAACGGTAGGGAAAAAATAAAAGAGTTACAACTACTGGAAATCCCCTGATTTGGGAGTAAATGAGCCAATATCGTGAAATAACAAAAGTTTACTTTGTTTTTTTTCGCTTTACCTCCATTTTCGCAATAAAAGGGTACAAAGGCTCAAAATTTATGAAAGCGCTTTAAATATTAATATGTCCACCTTACGCTTTTTGGGAAGAAAGGATGGATTTGAAGGAATAGAATAGGAGGACAATTAGGAAATCGTGTCACTTCTAGTCGAATAAACAGGCGTATCTGACCACTAGATAAACTGGCCGTAATAACGTACAGATAGACTAATCAGTCATTCGACTTACATACAATGGATTATCGCTAGAAAATCAAAGATATTAATGGAATAACGAAGAAAAAGTAAATAAATAGGGGGAATAAGCCTATAAATCAATAATTATCTTAAAATTCAATGTTTTACAAAAATAAGCGTTTTCATATATGATGAGCACAGTTGATAAGTAAACCTAACTAACTATGCTTGTACATGGCATCAAAATAGGGTGTTGACAATCGCATAGACAGAGTACGGCAAAATCCGATTGTTTAAGGGGCTTATGTAATGCATAAAGTGGAAAAAGGAAATGCGGCATACATAAAAAATATGAACAAAAGACTGGTGTTACAATGTATCATTGAGCAGCAACCAACATCAAGAGCCGAAATTTCAAAAGAGATCAATATCAGTAAACCCACTGTTTCAGGACTTGTTGACCAGTTACTGGAAGATGGATGGATTTATGAGACCGGTAGCGGTGAAGCATCAGCAAATGGAGGGAGAAAACCTGTCCATCTTTGTTTTAATCCCAATTTTGCTTTTGTTATTGGCGTTGACATTGGGGGGACGAAGGTTGCTTCAGGTATTAGCGATTTAAACGGAACGATCTGTGCTTACCGTGAATTCCCTACACAAAAGAATTTGAAAAAAGGGTTGCTGGAAAATATTCGATTGGATATTGAGTCAATGAAAGAAGAGTTAGGGATTTCCAATGACAAGATTCTTGGTATGGGGGTTGGCGTCCCTGGCATGACGAATGTAGAGGAAGGCATAGTGTATGAGTCGCCGGCGCTTGGGTGGAAGCAATACCCCCTAAGGGAAAAACTAACACATTATTTTGATTTTCCAATTTATATTGATAATGACGTGAATATCAATGTGTTGGGAGAGCATTGGAAAGGTGCAGGACAAAAAAAGAAAAACTTAATTTATATTGCAATCGGAACAGGTATTGGTAGTGGAATCATGCTCAATGGTCAGTTATATCGCGGCAGCAATTATAGTGCTGGGGAGATTGGTTACCTGGTGACAGATAGGATCTATGCGAGAAACTATCATCCTGTATATGAGGGTTTTGGTTTCTTGGAAAGTGTGTCTAGCGGATCATCGATTGGGGATCAACTGTCTAACAAAATCGGTTCCCGTGTGACAGCACAAGATGCATTCCAAATGTATCAACAGGGACATAAGGACGCAGTTGACGTTATTGATCCAGCAGTAGAGAACTTGGCACTTGGGATTGCAAACTACGTCTCTTTGTTTGATCCCGAAATCGTTATTTTAGGAGGTGGTGTAAGCCGGTCTTACTCTGTGATTAGCGAGAAGATAAATGACATCATTGAAAGATTTGCTCCTAAGAGATGTAAAGTAGTAGCTACAACATTTGGAAGAGAAGCTGGTGTTATTGGGGCAGTTGCTTTATTTCTAAAGGAATTTGATACTATTTTTTCTATTTAACAAGGGGGTATTTTTATGGGGAAGGTTAAGAAGACATGGCTATTAAGTTTGTTTGCTGCATTGTTGTTTGTTATGGCAGGCTGTATGGCTGGAAGTTCGGATGATGAAGCATCTGGAGAAGGCGAAAGCGAAGGAGACACAGCAGCATCAGGTGGCGACTTGGAAGAAAAAGTCGTTGTGTACTCACCGCATGGGAATGATATTTTAAGTGAATTTGAACAGCAATTCGAGGCGGAATACGGTATCGAGATGGAATTCCTGGATATGGGGTCTCAAGAGATACTGGACCGGGTACGATCGGAAGCGAATAATACCCAGGCTGATGTATGGTGGGGGGCACCACAGGTCAACTTTGACCAGGCAAAAGAAGAGGATCTGCTTGCTGAATATAAGCCCTCTTATGCCGATACGTTAGACGAGTTATACCATGATGAAGACTGGTATTGGTCCGGAACTTCGATTACGCCAGAAGTTATTTTATACAATAACAAAGAGCTTTCAGAAGATGAGGTACCAAAAGACTGGGATGAACTGGTCGATCCGAAGTGGGAGGATGAGCTGATTATTCGTTATCCATTAGCTTCCGGAACAATGCGGACCATTTACTCTGCTATGATTTATCGGACATATAAGGATACGGAGAGTCCGGAAGAAGGATACGAATGGTTGGAAAAGCTGGATGCCAATACAAAAGAATATTCCGCTAATCCTGAAATGATGTATAACCAGGTGGCTAAAGGGGTAGGATCGTTGTCGGTTTGGAACATGCCGGATACCGTTATGCTTGCTGAAGAAAAGGGTTATCCGTTTGACTATGTCATTCCGGAAAGCGGAACCCCAGTTTTGACAGAAGGTATTGCAATTGTAAAGGACGCTCCGCACCCGAAAGCGGCGGAAGCATTTTATGAATTTGTAAACACGAAAGAAGCTGCCAAATTACTTGCAGAGAAGTATTATCGAATTCCGACTCGGGAGGATGTAGAAGACCTTCCGGATTGGATAACGGAAACGGAAATTAAACCGATGGAAATTGATTGGGGAACGTTCCAGGAAAAGTCTCCGGAATGGATGGATTATTGGGATAATAACATCAAGAACACAGAAAAAGACAAAAGTGAAGAAGAATAGAACCTCTATCCACCACTGAGGATATAGATTAACAACGGGGAAACTAAGCTTCAGCTACGTGACAGCCAGGGCTTAGTTTTCCTGAATTGGAGGAGTTGTTGTTCGATGTCAACGGTGAATTTATCTACGATAACAAAGCGTTTTGGTAATGTAACAGCAGTAAAAGAGTTGGACTTAAAAATAAAAGAAGGCGAGTTTTTTACATTTCTCGGCCCAAGTGGCTGCGGCAAAACAACAACACTTCGCATGATTGCTGGATTCTATTATCCTACTGAAGGAAAAGTGAAATTTAATGAGAAAGATATGACAACGGTGCCACCCGAGAAAAGAAATACCGGTATGGTATTTCAAAATTATGCACTTTTTCCGCATATGACGGTTTATGAGAATGTAGCTTTTGGATTAAAGGTCAGGAGGATAAGCAAGAATGAAACCAAAAGCCGTGTAGAGGATGTATTAAACAAGGTCCGTCTTGATCAGTATATTGATCGTCAGGTAAGCCAGTTAAGCGGTGGGCAGCAGCAACGTGTGGCTTTGGCCCGGGCGCTTGTCATTGAACCGGATATCCTGCTTTTGGATGAACCTTTAAGCAATTTAGACGCTAGATTAAGAGATGAAATGAGAAATGAGATTCTACGGCTGCAACGTGAGTATGGTATCACTACTATTTATGTCACACATGATCAAGTAGAGGCTTTGACAATGTCTGACAGAATTGCTGTTTTCAATTTTGGTGAATGCCAACAGGTGGGAACTCCTTCTGAGATTTACAATAAGCCGGTCAATGATTTTGTGGCTGCCTTTATAGGGGAAACGAACTTGTTTTCGGTTACACCAGACAAAGAGAATGAAGGAATCGCGGTTTTTCAATCTACTGATTTTGATAAATCTATCTATGTAGGTCATACCGAAGAAAATATTGGTTCTTATGTTGAGGGAGAAGAGTTGGTCATGTCCATCCGCCCAGAAGCTGTACGAATTCTGAAAGACTCTGATGATGGAAACAATGTATTCAAAGGAAAAGTATCGCTTGTCCAATTCACAGGGGCCTCCGTGCATACCTATATTGAAATGAAAAACGGTGCTCTTATCAGGGCCACCGACCTCAACAATGGTCCTAGCACATATTTAAAAGAAGGTACTCCAGTTAGCTTCCAGCTACCTCAAAATCAAATCAGAGTGATTCCAAAGGCGAGGGAGTGAGAAGTACATATGTTAAATGCTGAAAGAAGAAGAACCATCCTGTTATTGATTCCCATTGTATTAGTGCTGGTAGGGTATGTATTATATCCATCCATTGAAACATTGTTTGAAAGCTTGAAGAAAAACGGTGCATTTTCCTTGCAAAATTATGTTGATTTCTTTGGTTCAAAAGCTGCCTCCAATCTTGAAGCATTATGGAATTCCGTCTATATATCGTTACTATCCGTTTTGTTCAGTGCGTTAATAGGTATTCCTTTGGCATACATTTTTAATCGATATGACTTTCCTGGACGTCAGTTCTTCTCGAATATAGCAATCATGCCGATTGTCCTGCCCTCACTAGTGGGTGTTATGGCCTTTATGTTTCTGTACGGAGAAGCGGGTTTGATACCAAATGCGCTAAAAGATTTGTTCCATCTTTCTGAAGTCCCGTTTAGCATCGGTGGGATATCCGGAATATTGTTGGTACACGCCTACACCATGTATCCGTATTTTTATATGACGACTTCCTCTGCTTTGAATAATATAGATCCGTCTTTAGAAGAAGCCGCTTATAATTTGGGTTCGAATCGTTTAAGTGTGTTTTGGAAAGTAACATTTCCTTTATTAACACCAGGATTGGTTGCCGCCTCACTACTAGTGTTTATGGTTTCGATGGCTTCATTCAGTGCCCCATATTTACTAGCCGGCGGTTTCCGGGTGCTAAGTCTGCAAATTTATTTCTCTAAGACAAATGGCGATTTAGATATGGCCGCCACTCAATCTGTAATCCTATCTGTTGTATCGATAGCTTTCCTTTTATTTATGCGTTGGTTTCAAAATAGGAAAGATTATCGAATGGCCAGTAAAGGGATTGGTGCTCACCGAAGTGAGGTCAGTAATCCGTTTTTGAAATGGTCGATGGTGTCTCTGGGAATCATTGCGATGATTGTTTTATTGCTTCCTCATGTCACCCTGCTAGTGTTGTCACTCGTACCAGAAGGGGCATGGACTTGGCAGACATACCCGCAGGCGTTTAGTTTTGAAAACTTTCGTTTGCTGTTTGAGGATACAAATATTTGGGATCCGGTGCGGAACAGTTTGATCATGGCGGCAATAGCATGTGCCGGAGTTTTTGTATTTGGCATCATTACCTCTTATGCCCTTGTTAAGAGGAACTTTATCGGAAAAAATTTGTTGGATATCCTGGTTATGATTCCGTGGGCTTTGCCGGCAACTGTTGTGGGGATGAATCTCATCCTGGCATTTAATGAGCCATCTGCTTTTTCATTCGGTAAGGTTCTTGTAGGGACCTTCTGGATTTTGCCTTTGGCTTACTTTGTGCGATTTATTCCGTTGGTGGTACGTTCGACAAATGCTGTACTTGAACAAATGGATGATTCCATAGAGGAAGCTGCTCAAAATCTGGGGGCAAAATGGTTCTACACCTTTCGCAGGGTAGTTCTCCCTTATATCATGCCGGGAGTATTGAGTGGTTCGCTTCTTGCCTTTGTTCAGGCTGTAGGAGAATTCCCTACTTCGGTGCTTTTGTACACGCTGGGAAACAGGCCGATATCCATCGAAATCATGAATCAGCTTCGTATGTTTAATTTAGGACAGGCGGCTGCTTATGGCATGATTCAGGTAGGGTTGATTGCGATTGTTCTGTTTATTTCTTATAAATTTTTTGGCGTGAAGTCCGAAAATACGCTGTAAAAAAACCGCGTAGAAAACGGTGCCGATTAATAATGAAATCATTGGGGTGTTTGGATATGGATTCTTTGAAAGAAGAGTTTGAAGCGAAAGATGGAATGGAATTCCCGGGAAAGACATATGTAGATGCTTTATTGAAGCATGTTTTCTATGATCAAAAGGAACATTTATTCCAAGCCATGTTCTTGATTCACAGAGCTCATACGACCATGCTTGCTGAACAACACATCATTTCAGAGCAAGAAGCAGATTTAATTATTAAAGGTATAAAAGAAGTAGAGAAGATGGAGACTGCCGGCCTAGATTACTCCGCCGAATTTGAAGATTTGTTCTTTCTGGTAGAGTCGCAAATCGGTAAGATTATCGGTGATGAGCTTGCAGGGAAAATGCACATTGCCAAAAGCCGTAATGATATGGGAGAAGCAATGTATCGTATCGTCATAAGGGATTATATCACATCAGCTGCGCAGGAAGCTGAAAACCTGAAAGAGGCATTGTTATATCAGGCAGAACAGCATATCAAATCGATTATGCCTGCACATACCCATACACAGCCTGCCCAGCCAACAACGTTCGCTCATTACCTATTGGCAATAACGGATAATTTAGATAGAGACATCAAAAGACTGACTAATGCCTATCAAACGGTAAACAAATCCCCTATGGGCGCTGCAGCAATCACGACATCAGGCTTTCCGATAAATCGTGAACGGGTAGCTGAATTATTGGATTTTGACGGAGTGGTTGAGAACTCTTACGATGCTATAGGCACAGCTGATTATTTAATTGAGGCTGCTCAAGCCTTGATTAGTTTGATGACCAATATGGGTAGATGGATACAGGAATTCCTGCGAATGGCCTCTAAGGAAGTAGGATTATTAAAAGTATCGGATGCTTATGTTCAAATCAGCAGTATTATGCCACAGAAGCGCAATCCCGTTTCAATCGAGCATTCCAGGGCCTTGGCAAGCAGTGCAGCAGGGGAAGGCATGACAGTAGTCCACATGATTCATAATACTCCATACGGTGATATTAATGATACCGAGGACGACCTACAGCCCCACTTGTACAAGGGCTATCGAAAAGGTATCAGGGTGCTTCGTTTAATGAGGGCTGTCGTGCTTACGATGGAGTTTAATAGAGAAAGAGCTTTTCAGCAGGCTAGAGAGAACATGATCACCATTACAGAGCTTGCAGATGTCCTGACCCGTGATTATGGTCTATCTTTTCGAAAAGCACATCACCAGGCCAGTATTATCGCAAAAAAGACTGATGCAGCAGGTAAGGAGTTATATGAAATTTCTTTAGAGAAAATTAATGACTGGCTAGAAGGTGTGCAGCTAAAAAAAGAAGATTGGCAGCAGATAATTGACCCGGCATGCTTTGTGGAAAGGAGAAGGGTAACCGGGGGCCCTAATCAGGATTTGGTAAAGGAAATGATCAGAAGTAGAAAAGGAGATTTTTCAAAGAAGAGTGATCGAGTTTAATGCAAAGGTGTTGAGAATCTTTCAGCTGCTTATAATCTTGTCAGACGTTCGATTTTTATTTCAGATTCACCTGACCTTTGCTGGTTTTTAATTTAGTATCTGTTTTAAGAGGTCCGGTTTCTATTAATAAGAACAAACCGAAATAGAAAAACGGCCGAATCCTATGTGTCGTACTAATGACCAATAAAAAATAGACCTCCCTATTTGTCCGAAAAGTAACTAGGTGAGGTCTATCACAGCGATAGCCCATCCTCTGGGAGAAAAAGGCCGGATTAAACCTAAGACTGTACCTTCCCCTTTAGAGGCTTTAACTACAGGACTGTCGAGCAATACGAGGAAACATACCAAATACATATGAAAGAAGCTTTAAGTCGCCTTTTGGGCGATTTTTTTAGTGTATAAATGCGAAAACATAAGAAAATGATAAGCACTGTTCTTTTTTGTGGTTAGGCAGGGTCTTTGTAAAATATCATGCAACCAAATAGTTGCTTATCATTGACATGCAACCAACAAGTTGCTTATAATAGCCATATGAACTGGGATAAAGACGCTATCTTCAAAGCACTGGCCGATTCGACTAGGCGACTTATTTTAGATGAACTGTCGGAACGCAACGAGCTGACGTTATATGAACTTACGGCACGTCTGATTATGAAGCATGACCTTTCCATTTCGCGACAAGCGATAGCAAAGCATCTTGCTGTTTTGGAAGATGCCGGGCTTGTCAATTCCATAAGAAAGGGGAAGTATCGAGTACTTCTATTCAACAACGAACCATTGAAAAATTTGCTGAAGAGTTGGATAGATTAATTCGAAATGGGTTTGGCAATGAAAGTGATTTACCAACACTAACCGAAAACTAGAAGGGGGCAAATGTGATGGAAATTATAGTAAACAGCATTTTCGTAGAAGATCAAGATAAGGCACTGGAATTTTATTCAGAAACACTGGGGTTTGTAAAAAAACATGACGTGCCAACTGGGGAACATAGATGGATAACGCTTGTTTCTCCCAGTGACCAGGACGGTACTGAATTAGTGCTCGAGCCTAATGAACACCCTGCGGCCAAAGAGTATCAACAGAGATTATTTGCTGACGGAATTCCAGTAACGATGTTCGGTGTCCAAGACATTTATGAAGAGCACAAACGGTTACAGGATAAGGGCGTGAATTTTACCGTGGAACCGACCAAAATGGGAGAAGTGACAGTAGCAGTTTTCGATGATACTTGCGGCAACCTTATCCAAATTATCCAGATGTAAAAGTAAACGATTCTAATTATCATGATTGGTTTTCTATCGATTGAAAAAAAGGATATTTTTTAACAAAGAGGGGCGTTTCTTCAAGAAGGAAATCGCCTCTTTTTTATTGAAGTTAATAGGTATGACAATGGAAGAAAGGAATGAATTACTAGCTAACAAAGAGGAACGGTATGTAATAGTGTTTGTACAATTGTTAAAGAGAATTAAAGACAAAGGCGTTGAATACAAAGAGGGGTTGTCATGTTGTCTAAGGGTTCTCCATAGATAGAAAAAAAAACGAAGCTTTTATAGCATGTGGTTCTAACAAAAAAGGGGATGAGGGTTATGGGGGAATTATCCAGTAAACATTTTACACTTGAGAAAGTAAGTCGATATGTGTATGCAGCTGTTGCGAAGGAAGGTACGTTATCATATTAACATACAGATGTTCAAGGAATTATTAAACAACTGATTTACTTAATACATTTCTGAAAAAGTCAGCAATTAATCAACATGTGTATCTCCTAATTATCGTGTTGCTCTCTCAAAGCTTTTGGATTTAGCGTAACTCAATATTCTACAATTTTCCCTTTAAAGAAAGAACCTTTTGACGCATAAAATATAAAACATACTATTAGGGTGGGAGATGTATTGAATCATTTAGCATATTATATCGGTTTGGTTATTATAATCTTGGTAATTAACGCGATAATATTCACCACCGTTTATAAAAACACAGAAAAAATTGATAAAGGGTTTGTGCTGATCTATCATAAATTAACCTATCGGAGAAAGTTGATACGTATATTATGGGGCATTCCAATCGTATTTTTGTTATTTCTCACTATATATTGGCTTGGAATTATATCTTCGAATGAATATGTCATTCTTGGAATCCTTTTTATCTTAGTCGCTTCCATAGACCTTGCTTACAATTACATAAAATGGAGAAATAACGAAAGTGAATGATGAGTACATGAATGAAAGATGTGAAACCAACAGGGTGCTATAGAGAATGGGATCAGTGGGGGTGGTCATTTTGTTTATAGGTTATTCATCGTACATACTAGGTTTCCTTTTTGTGTTTTTTAGTCTAATTACCCTAGTAATGGGCTTCTTCGCTGCAAACGCCAATCCTGCTATTTCCCTGTTTGCTCTGCTTCAAGGATTTATGGCAATGGGCAATGGTAAAATCGTAATAACGACTGCACAAAAAAATAAATAAGTAATGAAAGGTAAGATGAAATCAATTTAAAGAAAAAGGGGGCGCGAATGATGTCCAATATTTTTGAGTTTTTTTATATGCTTTACCCGTTGTTTCCTCTGCTTTTAATAGGATTCAGTATCTGGGGGGTTATTAGTTTCCTCAAAATCCAAAGACAGAGAAACATAATCCTATCAGAAATCGCCAAGAGTCTTGAAGGGAAAAGTAGAAATCCCGAAGAAGATACTTGAACTGTCTTAAATAAAGATTTAATCAGCAAGAGGAGTTTACGGTATTTCTATTATAGGGAGATCTAATTGGTACCGAAAGAATTTAGTATTATTGCTAGCATTATTGGTCTTCCTTACCGCATGTACCACCAATACTTTCACTTATTCTGGTGAGTCGGAAAATTGGTCGGCAAACTTAAAAGTGATTCACACCAGCGATGACTTAGAAACGGAAGAATTCAAGCTTGAATATAAGGGGACTGATATTGATTCGGTTGGAGAAATTACTTACCGTGTCGTAACCTCTGGAAGTTTTGAAAGAAGCGGTGCCGCTTTGGAGAAGAATGGCACCCTCACTTATAGCAATGAAGCCAATCAGACGCATTCTAAAGTCACGGAACATACGGAAGCAGAAGTTACAGTCGAGTGGAATGATAATAAGGAAACCTTTTCATTAGACAGACAGTAGCCGGTACGACGCTAAGTTAGTTCGAATCTACCGGAAGGTTATGCAAGTCATTACTTTTCTACTAAGGAATGTAAAAATGTTATGAAGTTTTTTCCTACCAGTCTCTCATTGTGATGCATGAGAAAGTCAGATAGGATTTGAATTAAGAGGATGGTCAGGAAGCGGGAATCAATCTAGATCGTTTCGCATTCTGGTCTGAATCTACGAAACTATCGAAAATTGGAAAACAGAGAATCGACATCAACGAGCCTTTTCCCTGAAGAAATGTTTTATGGAGATTCTCTGTTTTTTTCGGTAGTTGAAAAATCCGGGAGGGAACGGGAATGAAAAAATTTGTAACATACCTTGCTGTGTCGGCTGCCGTGATGGGGGGAGCATCTCAAATCGGGACTGTCCAGGCAGAGGCTGCCGGAGGTGAAACAGATTTGCCTTTTCCAGAGGAAAGAGTGCTGAATATTTCCCATCGTGGTGCTTCCGGTTATGCACCCGAGCATACGATTGCTGCCTATGAACTTGGCGTGGAGATGAAGGCGGACTATATTGAGATCGACCTGCAAATGACAAAGGACGGCGAACTGATTGCCATGCATGACGAAACCGTCGACCGGACTACCGATGGTACGGGCCGCGTGGGAGAGATGACACTTGGAGAAATCAAACAGCTGGATGCGGGGAGTTGGTTTAATGAACAATATCCGGAATTGGCTAAACCTGAATATGCCGGGTTAGAGGTTCCGACTCTACGAGAGATTTTTGATCACTTCGGAAAAAGCAAGCATTACTACATCGAGACGAAATCGCCGGATGTCTACCCGGGAATGGAGGAAAAGCTTGCCGACTTGCTCGAGGATTACAAACTAACCGGTGTTAACGGACGTTCCAGCAACGTGATTATTCAATCATTCTCTCAGGAAAGTTTATTAAAAATGAACGAAATAAATCAAGCTATTCCGCTTGTCCAATTGATCAGCCGACCAGATCAGGAAGGGACAAGCAGGCTGGGTGAAATTGCGGAATACGCCATCGGAGTCGGTCCAAGCTTTAACCGCATCAAGCAAATGGAGAATGGAGCAAATTATATCCGTCAGGTACGTGACAAGGGGCTGCTGATCCATCCCTATACCATCAATACTGAGGAAGATATGCGTTTAGCACTGGAATGGGGGGTAACCGGAGTATTTACCAACTATCCTGATCGGTTCAGACAAGTGCTGAAAGAATATCGCTTGGATTAAATTTATGAACGAAAAGAGGAGGGACTGACCCTCCTCTTTTCAATTTTGCCTGGCGGAAACTAACCATGCTATAGTAAGGGTAACAATTTTCTGAAAAAGGGGTGTTGCCATGAAGGAACGTTGGCAGGAATTGCTCGAGCTGTTCTTGGAAGCGAATGAACCTGTTACCAGTGCAGAGCTTTCGGCCAGCCTGCAGGTCAGCCCGAAAACGGTGCGGAATGAAATCAAGGCATTGAACCAGCTACTTTCCCGTCAGAACTTGTCCATTGAATCCCGGCGAGGGAAAGGTTATCACCTGCAGGTAAAGGATGAGGCTTCTTTTCAACAACTTTTTCAGGAATACATACAGACGGAAAGCCAGCGACCTCCCGATGATCCACAGGCTAGAACGGTCTATGTCTTGGAAAGGCTATTATTTCATTCCGATTATGTGAAAATGGAATTGCTGGCAGAGGAATTGTATATTAGCCGGTCTACCTTGCAAAATGACTTAAAACATATCCGATCGATTTTGGAAACGTACGACCTGGAGATAGACCACCGTCCCGGCTATGGCATCAAGGTAATCGGAAAAGAAACAAACATCCGTTTTTGCATTTCAGAGTATTTATTCAATCAAAAGTCCTCGTTCATGGAAGCGACTGATAACTGGAGGGGCATTTTGCCGCCGGAAGATTTGGATTACATTCGAACAGCCATTTTATCAAGCTTGCGCAAGCACGGTATTATGATTTCTGATATTAGTCTGCAGAATCTCATCACACACCTTGCCATTTCATGTAAGCGTATTCAAGAAGAAAATCAGGTAGAAGTGCCAGAAGAACAGTGGGTGGAAATGCGTTCTCTAAAAGAGTTCGATGTGGCAAAGGAAATTATCGAAACGGTGGAGAACGGCCTGCACGTTGATTTTGCAGAAGAGGAAGTGATTTATCTTACCCTTCATTTACAGGGGACCAAGCGGAGCAGATCAGATCAAAAAATTGCGAAAGAAGCTGTTGCGGTCGACCCGGAATTGTATCGGTTGGTAAGGAATATGGTGGTAAAAATAGATGCGCTTTATTCCTTTCAACTCGCAGAGGATGAAGAGCTTTTGCTGCATATGTGCCTCCATTTAAGACCGGCAATCAATCGTCACAGGCATCAAATGAATATTAGGAATCCACTTCTTGAAGATATAAAGAAGAATTATCCACTCTCGTTCGAGGCTGCTCTGGTTGCTGCAGATGAACTGCAAAGCTATATTGGCGTGAGGGTCGATGAGCATGAGGTAGGTTATTTGGCACTTCATCTGGAAGCCGCCCAAGAACGAGCTAAAAGAAGGGTTTCCCGAACACGTAGGTGTTTGATTGTCTGTGCCACCGGACTTGGCAGTGCCCAGCTGCTGTTATACAAACTGGAGGATCGCTTCGGGAGTGATTTGGAAGTTGCCGGGACGACAGAATATTACAGCTTGGATGACCAAATGCTGCAAGGAATCGATTTTGTGATAACGACCATTCCGATAAAGCGGAAACTGCCTGTCCCGGTGGTCCTCGTCCGAACGGTTTTAGGGGATAGTGATCTCACCAAAATCCGCAATATGCTGATAGAAGAGAAGAAACTGGTCGAACGCTATATGGTCGAAAAGTACACGTTTCTTCAATATGATTTAGCTTCCCCGGAGGAGGTCATCCGTTTTATGGGGCGTAAACTTGCTGTTGATGGAAAAGTCGGCGATGGATATATCGACTCGGTATTGGAGCGGGAAAGTTATGCACCGACAAGCTTCGGTAACTTGGTGGCCATTCCCCACCCGCTTGAGCCGATGGGTGATCAGACTTTCTGGTCGATTATGACGTTGAAAAAGCCAATCGAATGGTCCGATAAACTGGTGCAAGTCATTTTTCTGCTTAACATCGACAAAGAAAAAAAGCAGGAAGTAAAGCCGATGTTTCAGGCCTTGGTCAAACTCGTTGATAATGAAAAACTGTTGCTTCAACTATTAGCATGTTCCAGCTACAAAGAGTTTTTGCAAACAATTAAAAAACTGTGATCAGGCAAAGGTGTCGATTCCCTTTGCCTTTTTTATTCCTTTAAGGATGTACCAGCTACAAGTAACTTTTTACCGTTGCCAATGGCAAAAGTCTCTCTCCAAGTGGATGAGCTTGGAAGGTAAAATGGAGATAAGCAACGTTGCAATGAAAGGGTGAGAACAATGAAAATCACAGTGATTGGAGGGGGATCCTCGTACACACCAGAGTTATTGGAAGGGATTATCGAGCAACAGGAATTGCTTGGAGTTTCAGAGATATGGCTGGTTGATGTTCCGGAAGGCCAAGAAAAGCTGTCGATTATGGAAAAACTGGCAAGGCGAATGATCAAAAAAGCTGACTTACCAATAAAATTGACTGCCACACTCGATCGACGGGCAGCTATCAAGGATGCTTCCTATGTAATTACCCAGATTCGCGTCGGGCAGCTGGAAATGCGCAGGAACGATGAATACATTTCGCTCAAGCACGGTGTGATTGGCCAAGAGACGACAGGCGCTGGAGGCTTTATGAAAGCTTTGCGCACCATACCGGTTCTTTTGGATATTTGCCAAGATATCGAGGAGCTTGCACCGGATGCGTGGCTGCTCAACTTTACCAACCCGGCCGGCTTGGTGACAGAGGCCATTTTAAAACACAGCGACGTCAAAGTCGTCGGCTTATGCAATAATCCAATTAATTACTACAAAAAGTTCTCTCATACCTATAACGTGGACATGGAGGACATCAGCCTCACCTTCGTCGGCATCAACCATTTAATCTGGATAACCGAATTATACGTAAAAGGAAAATCGCGAATAGAGGATATTCTAACCGGTGTCTCCGACAGCTATGAAGCGCGGAATATCCCGTCTTTTGGCTGGGATCTTGACTTCCTGCAGTCTCTGCAGGCCATTCCGTGTGGTTACCACAAATACTATTACCAAACAGACCGGCTGCTGGAGCAGCAATTGGAACAATACCACAACCATGAGACTAGGGCAGATCAAGTTCGAAAGGTGGAAAAGGAGTTATTCGAGCTTTACCAGGACCCGTCACTTGATAAAAAACCACAGGCGCTGGAACAGCGGGGAGGAGCTTATTACTCGGAAGCGGCAGTACGGCTGATGACTTCACTCCACACTAATTCCAAAAGAATCCATACGCTGAACGTCCGGAACAATGGGACGATTTCCTGTCTTCCAAAGGATGCTTGTATCGAAGTGAACTGTGTGGTGGAAAGTCATCGCGTCACACCGCTGCAGGTTGGCTATGTCCCACCGCAGATAAGAGGATTGCTGCAGGTCGTCAAGGCTTATGAGGAATTGACAGTGGATGCTGCTGTAACAGGGGATAAGGGACTTGCATTGCAGGCGTTGACCCTTCATCCTTTGGTTCCTTCCTCGGAAAAGGCAAAAACGGTGCTGGAGGAAATGCTGGAAGTAAATCAACCATATTTGCCACAATTTTACCAAGACAAACAGGGGGTTAACCGATGAAAATAGCATTACTATGTGCATTGGGCATGAGCACTAGTCTGCTCGTGGACCGGATAAAAAAGGCAGCTGCCGACAGGCAAATCGAAGTAGAGGTGGACGCTTATTCTGTGGATGATATGGATGAACAACTGAAAACGGCCGATGTCATCCTGCTCGGTCCGCAAATCCGCTATAAACAAAACGAGTTGTACAAGAAAGCAAAGTCAGCAAACACTCCCATTGCCATTATCGATATGAAAGCCTACGGCATCAGGGATGGAGAGAAAGTGCTCGATCAGGCACTGGAACTTCTGGATCAATAAGTGTTGCAGCGTTCTCTAACGCCTTGTCGTCATCTATTACCAAAATGTTCATTCACCATGATTGCTTGTGTTGTCCTTTCCACTGTAAAAGAGCAGCGAAAGCGATATTCCCCCTAGACTGAAGAAAGATTACCAATCCATTTAAGGGAGGAAATGAGATGGACCGTTTTAATGCATTTATGGAACGTTATTTTATGCCTGTAGCCGGTAAAATGGCAGAGCAGCGTCATTTAAAAGCAATTCGTGATGGAATCATTGCTGTGATGCCGTTATTGATCATCGGCAGTATTTTTCTCATCATCAGTTCCCCGCCAATTCCTTCGTGGGCAGAATTCATGTCACAATACGCTCCTGTATTGAATATTCCGGTCAACGCCACGTTTGGGTTGTTGGGACTGATTGCCGTATTTTCGATTGCTTATAATTTGGCAGTAAGCTACGAAATGGATGGTTTGTCAGCCGGAGTGCTCGCAATCGCAGCATTTTTCGTGGCGACACCATTATCGGAAGAAGGAAATATCCCACTAAATTTAATGGGAAGCGAAGGCCTGTTCATCGCCATCCTCCTGGCTATTTTTACGGTCGAAGTCTATCGTTTTTTTGAAAAAAGAAACATCGTCATCCGTATGCCGGACAGTGTACCGCCTTCCGTTTGGCGTGCGTTCACCGCACTTATCCCTGGAGCGGCCATCATTGCGATTGTCTGGGGCATCGACTTACTGTTAAAGGCTTCATTTGATTTATCACTTCACGGAGTTGTTGGTGCCGTCTTGCGCGAACCGCTGCAAATGGCCGGAGGCAGTCTGTGGGGAGCGATCATCGCGATCATCTTGATTCACCTGCTATGGTCGTTCGGCATTCATGGTATTTCCGTGGTGGCCAGTGTCATGGCCCCGATTTGGTATAGTCTGACAGAGGAAAACGTGGCGGCACACCAGGCTGGAGAAGAGCTGCCAAACATCATCGGTCAGCCATTTATGGCAATCTGGTGGGCTGTCGGTGGTTCTGGAATGGCTTTTGCCTTGACGCTGCTGTTTGTCTGGCGGGCACGTTCCAAGCATCTAAAAGGACTTGGTAGAGGATCGATCGGTGCCAGCTTTTTCAATATCAGCGAACCTGTCATCTTCGGCGCACCGGTAGTGATGAACCCTCTCTTGTTTATTCCATTCATCCTGGCCCCGCTGGCTGTAGGGATCGTCACGTATTTTTCGATGTCGCTCGGTTTGGTAGGAAAGCCTTATGTGATTGTCCCTTGGACCACACCACCTCCGATTTCAGGGATTCTCACGACCGGAGACTGGCGCGGAGGGGTACTAATGCTTTTCAATATCCTGATGGCCATGGTCATCTATTATCCTTTCTTCCGTTTGTATGACAAACAGCTGCTGGCAGAAGAGCAAAACGAGGAAGCAAACAATGCGGAGGGTAATACAACCCCAACTGCCAAGCAAGGATAAGGAGTTTTTTGCCATGGAAACCAAGCGAAAATTGATTGTCAATGCCGATGATTTCGGACTGACTCCTGGTGTATCGGCCGGTATTCTTTATGCACATGAGCATGGCATAGTTTCCAGTACGACGGTGATGGTCAATACGGAATTTGCCAATGAGGCTTTACAGGCAGCGAAGCGTTTTCCTGCATTAGGGATCGGCCTGCACTTTGTGTTGGACGCAGGCCGTCCGCTGTCATCGTCTCCTGGCAGCCTTATGGCCGAAAATGGTGAATTTCTGAAAGGTGAGGAGTTGATTGCCTCTGCCGAGAAGCAGGATGTGAAAGAAGAATTGCAGGCGCAACTCCAGTTTTTACTTGATCAAGGAATCGAGGTAACCCATATCGACAGTCATCACCATATGCATTTGCATATTCCCTGCGCGCTCGAAGCAGTGACCGAAGTAGCAAAGGAATACAAACTGCCGATTCGGACATTCAGTGAAATGGAAATCAAGGAATTCATACGCACTACCGATAGTCTCCGTTATGACTTTTATGGAGAAGATCATATAACCGCTGCATATCTGTTGCAGCTATTTTCAGAACTGGAGCCGGGTGTTACCGAAGTGATGTGCCATCCGGCCTTCATCGATACGTGGCTGGGGAACAAAAGCAGTTATCGATTCACCAGGGCAAAAGAACTGGCACTGCTGACAGACAGCCGAATCAGCGATTGGCTCAATCAACACGAAGTAGGCTTGATCCATTATGGAGGGTTGTAAATGAAGATAGAGGATCTTTCCATGCAAATCATCTTACACGCAGGAAATGCCAAGGCTTATTTACATGAAGCCTTACATGCGGCAAAACATGGACAATACGACGAAATCGAATCGAAGCGGAAACAGGCAGCCGATGAATTGCTGAAGGCTCATAAAATCCAAACATCTTTTTTGCAGGAGGATGCGGTGGAACAGCTGGATACAATGCCAGTCCTGTTGGTGCATGCCCAAGATCATTTGATGACGGTGATGTCGGAGAAGGATTTGATTGAAGAATTGATTTTGTTGCATCAACAACAGCAGGAAACAAACAAAAAGCTAAATCGGTTATGGGAAGCTGTTAATGCTCAGGAACAAAACTAATCCAAGGAGGGGTTTGATGAGAAAAAGCAAAGTTGTGACAGCTGCTGTCGTTTTCCTGTTGTTGCTGGCTGTATCGGCTGCGACTGTCCAGGCAGAAGGAAAGGCAGGAAAAAAGGGGAAGGTCACACCGGGAGTAGAGGTGTTTTTAAAGGACCACCTGGACTGGGTGGAAGGGAAACGGGTGGGCCTGATCACTAATCCTACAGGAGTGGACAGGAACCTTGTCAGTACGAGCGACTTGCTTTATGAACACCCGGATGTTAACTTGACGGCGCTTTTTGGTCCAGAGCATGGTATCCGAGGTGACCAGGAAGCTGGGGAATATGTAGAGTCTTATATTGACGAAAAAACGGGCCTTCCTGTGTATAGCCTTTATGGACCGACATGGAAACCTACGGAAGAAATGTTGGAAGACGTGGATGTCCTGTTATTCGATATCCAAGATATAGGTTCAAACGTGTATACCTATATTTATACTCTAGGCTTTGCCATGGAAGCAGCAGCTGAATACGATAAAGAGGTTATTGTGTTGGACAGGCCCAACCCGATTGGTGGAAACCGGGTGGAAGGACCGCTCCGTTCCGAGGAGACAGTCAGTTTTATGGGAAGGTTTTTACTACCAGTTCGACATGGTATGACAGTCGGGGAGTTGGCGACCATGTGGAATCATGAATACAGCATGGGTGTCGATTTGAAGGTGGCTAAAATGAAAGGCTGGAAACGGACCATGCATTACGAAGATACCGGCCTTCCATGGGTCATGACGTCTCCAAATATTCCGACGCAGGAATCAGCTTATTTATATGCAGGTACTGAATTGGTCGAGGACACTAACCTGTCTACCGGACTTGGAACGACTAAGCCGTTTGAATTGGTCGGCGGTCCGGGAATTGACGGGGAAGCTTTGGCTGCCGAGATGAACAGCCGTGATCTGGCCGGTGTCCATTTCCGCTCTGCTTACTACACGCCGATGTTCGGCAGACATGAGGGGCAGTTGATCGGCGGCGTCCAGGTTCATATCGACGATCCTTCTGAAATCGATTTGGTGGCGCTTGGTCTGCACTTGGTTGATGCCATGCGTGATCAAAAACCAGAGGAATTCGAGATGACATCCAGCTATGCCAACTTGATTGGGGATCCGGATGTACCAGCCATGATTTTGGATGACCAGCCAGTGGAAGAAATCATGTCATCTTGGCAGGATGAATTGGATACGTGGACAAGAGAAGTACGTAACCAGTATTTATTGTACAAACCTTATCCCAAAGGGGCGAAACCTTACAAGGAACAAGGTGTCTTAGGGATTTTGCCGCTGGATGTGTCAGCCTCTCTTGGGGAAAGCGTAGATTTGACGGTAAAAGGATATGATGAACACGGAGAACGACTCGATATCGATGCGACCGAACTTGACTGGACAGTTACTGGTGATATCGGTGAGATAATCGATGGCGTTTTCCATGCTTCGGGAGAAGGCAAAGGAGAATTGAACGTTCGTTTTGGTAAATATACCGCTAAACGGCAGGTGGATGTCTCAACCACTTTGCTGGAAAATATTCGGTATGGGGTGCATGCGGATTACACAAGAGTTGTTTTTGATTTGAATAAAACCATCACTAACTATCAGTTGGAGGAAGAGGATGGAAGGCTGCGCTTAGAAGTTCCATATGGGGAAATCGGCGGAGAACTGGATGATCGTGGTGGAACAATTCAGATTAGCAACAGTCCTGTGGTGGATGATATTGAATACGAGCGGGATGGTGATACCTTTGTAGCTGTCTTTAATTTAAAGACAGGCAGCGTCATTTATGAAACCCCATCGTTTTCGTCGAGGATTGTGGTCGATGTGATGCATTGATTGGGGAACTTATAATGCCAGAAGAACACAAAACCGCTTGGATGCAAAGTCCGAGCGGTTTTGGTGTTTAAAGCAGCAAGGAATACTTTAGTCCGATGTACTATCACAACAGATTGAGAGTTCTATCCCTCAGGACTGCTGGTAGAGGTCCTCTAGATGCCCTACATATCATACCGTACTTTCCAGGTTTCACGTCTTAAAAAACTTTTATTTTTTTCTATCCAACATACTCATTTTCAGCTTCCGTCTTCCCATACAACTAACCCTCATTTTATCTCATGAAAAAATTATTTTATAGGTATTATGCTTTGCTAAAAATTACCGATATATAATATGAAAGGTTTGTCAATCTGGGAAGTAAGGGGTTTTAATAATGAAAGTAAAGCATCGTATTTTTGGCAGCACGGTTCAAAGACAGATTCTGATACCATTTTTAGCAGTACTGATTCTATCCGGCTTAGCCATTAGCTTACAGGGTATGTTAATCATGAACACTGTTAAAGCAGAGATAGAGAACAAGGCAACCCAAATCATTATTCCCATGGGGATAGGGCTGATCCTGACTCTCGTTGTTGCGTCTTTCTTGAGCATTTTATTGGCAAGTAGGATGACCAAGCCTATTAAACAACTTCAGTCCAAAATGAGGCAGGTTGAAGAAGGCGATTTATCAATCGATCTAAAAAATGACCGGACTGATGAAATTGGACAGCTCGCTGCTTCAGTAGATAACATGAAAAACAGAATGAATGTGCTTATTGAAAATGTTGCTTCTGTTTCTGACCATGTCTCCAAGCACAGCCAGGAATTGACGCACTCCTCTTTAGAAGTCAAGCGGGGATCTGAACAAGTTGCCACCACCATGCAGGAACTTGCTTCTGGGGCCGGCTTGCAAGCCGAGCATTCTGGCAAACTATCGCAGGGCATGAAACAGTATAATGAAAGAGTTCGTGAAGCGAACAATAATGGACAGGTAATCTATAATGCTGCAGAGCAAATTATCATGATGGTGAGTGAAGGTACGCAATTGATGGATACGTCAGTTGAACAAATGGAAAAAATAGAATCCATTGTTAAAAACGCTGTAGAAAAGGTACAGGTTTTGGACCAACAATCACAAGAAATCACCAAGCTTGTGTCCGTTATTAAGGATATTGCCGAGCAAACGAATTTGCTAGCATTAAATGCTGCGATTGAAGCAGCGAGGGCAGGAGAACAAGGGAAAGGTTTTGCCGTTGTTGCTGATGAAGTCAGAAAACTAGCCGAACAAGTAAGTAACTCGATCGCAGATATAACTGGCATCGTTGGCAGTATCCAATCAGAATCAAACGCTGTTTCGGATTCCTTGATGAGTGGATACGAAGAAGTGGATCAAGGGTCGACACAAATCCGAAAAACAGGGGATAACTTCAAAAGAATCAGCAGCGCTTTATCCGAAATGGTCGGAAGTGTAATGAGTGTCAATGAAAGTTTGCAAACCATCACCAAAGACAGTGATGCATTGAGTTCGTCGATTAACGAAATCGCAACAATTGCGCAAGAGTCTGCCGCCGGTATTGAACAAACATCGGCGAGCACACAACAAACAAGCAGCTCCATGGAAGAAATAACCAATCAATTTGAACAGATGGAAAGACGCTTAACGGAATTACAACAGTTTACGAAAGATTATCAGTTTACAATTTAAAGACCTGCAAGAAACAGAAAAAGTCATGTTTGAATCGACCTTTTCTGTTTCTTTTTGAATCCGGATTCATCAGGGATGCATGTCCAAGCATTCTCATTATTTCCCCGCCTAATGCGGAAGGCATTTTAAAGGTAATACAAGCATTAGAAGATGACAATTTTCAGAGACAATTGCTGGTAACTGTTTAGAAGATGACGATTTTGTGAAAACAAAGCATATCTTTTTCCGTAACAGCAGGTTTCTATAGCGTATTGGAGGGGGAAACATGTTAAACTAATGGACAAATAGATGGAAAATGGAGGTGCAAAGATGGGAAAAAGGATACTGTTCTTTTTATTGACCAACATTCTGGTCATGACAACCATTGTCATCGTCTGGTCGATTATTACTACGTTCACCGATATTGGCGGTTCGTTTGAAACAGGCGGAAGCGGCTTGGGGATCGATTATGGATCCCTGATGGTATTCAGTCTGCTTGTCGGTTTCATTGGTTCCTTTATGTCGCTGGCCATGTCCCGCTGGGTAGCGAAAAAAATGATGAAAGTCAAAGTCCTCGACCCGGACGGTTCCTTGGCGCCGCAAGAGCGTGCCGTCGTGGAAAAGGTACACCGTCTGGCTCGTGCTGCAGGCTTGGCACATATGCCGGAAGTGGGCATTTATCGATCGGCAGAAGTGAATGCTTTTGCTACCGGACCGACTAAAAAACGCTCGCTTGTCGCTGTATCATCCGGATTATTGCAAACAATGGACGATGCTGCTGTGGAAGGGGTCATTGCCCACGAAATCGCCCACGTTTCCAATGGAGACATGGTGACGATGACGTTGTTGCAAGGGGTAGTCAACACCTTTGTCGTATTTTTGTCGAGAATTGTGGCCATCGTTGTATCTCGGTTGGTTCGTTCGGAAATGCAAACGGTCGTACGGTTTGCAGCGATTATCGTATTTCAAATTCTGTTCTCGATTCTCGGAAGTATCGTGGTCAGTGCATTCTCTCGTTGGCGGGAATATCGGGCCGACCGGGGCGGAGCCGACTTGGCGGGTCGTGACAAAATGGCCCATGCTTTACGTTCGCTGAAATCCTATGTAGACAGAGCTCATCTTGATAATGACCGTACCGATGATGCAGCAATCCAGACAATGAAAATCAACGGCAAAAGCGGTATGGCCAAACTGTTTTCTTCCCATCCGGATCTTGATGAGCGGATTGCCCGTTTGGAACAGCGTTAAACCCTAATGTTATAAAGGCAAAAGCAGCTTGACCCGGGTATCTTTCCTGATAGGTCAAGCTGCTTTTTCATTCTATTGGATATAACAAATTAAAGTTCCTGTGGATAATTATTGGCAGGAACAACCACGTCCAGCTTCAGCGCGCCACCCCATCGAGGTCTTAAGACAAGCCTTTCTGTGGCAAATAACGCCACGTCAAGACTTGTCTTAAGCTGGTCGGGAATGAGCAAGGAACTTGCTTTTGTTCTGGTATATATAGCTCATCAGTTCGTCAGCTGGCAGACGTTGCATGTTTTAATAGCCTGTACAACCGCCACCCGCTGCCAAGCAGTATAGCTAACCCGACAATCAAATAGGAAACGTGAAAGTCATGCCATGCATAGTTAATCGTGATGCCAACTGCCACTAGCAGAATAAGGATGTTATAGCCGACTTGAAACTTCCAAAAACCTTCTGTACTATCCATTTTTCAAGCCCCTTCTAAGCCTATCTGTCTTTCTATTGTATCAAATTAGTCAAAGCAGGAATGGGGCGGAATTTATCGAAATTAATACAGAATATGGAGGAGAGGAGCGAGGAAGGTGAAGTGGACGATAGATGAGCAGGACTTTTCATGGAGGCTGGCTGAAGCAAGCGATTTGGATAGTGTACTGTCTTTGCTTCAACAGGCCGGCCGCTGGCTGCAGACAAAAAATACAACGCAGTGGGATTACTATGTAACAGATTTACAGGGGAATACTGCAGAGGTGAAGGAATCCATCAACCGCCATCATACTTATATTCTGGAGAGCGGCAGAAAAGCGATAGCTTCAATCACATTGGATGATTCACCAAGCGAATGGGATTATTCCATATGGGGAGAGAAAGCGATAGAAGTACCTGCATTATACGTGCATCGTATGGTGGTACATCGTGATTACGCTGGGAAAAATATCGGTGGACGGTTGATGGAATGGGCTAGGGAGGTTGCAAAAGAAAAAGGGAAAAAATGCATTCGCTTTGACTGCCTGGCAAGCAATAGCGGGTTGAACCAGTATTATCAAAAGAGGTACCGGCGGGTTGGTATTGCAAATGTATACGGGCAGCACAGCAAATATGAAATTAGCTTATAGAGTGGGGGAGAAGGGAATGGCGAAGGTGGTCGGATTTGAGATAAGCAGTCAGGAGCCGGAAAAAGCAGTTGAGTTTTATAGAAGGGTATTCGGCTGGGAAATAGCCGAGTCCAACTGGGGATATTGGCCGGTAGCTTCTGAAATCGGTAAGGATGATAGTGGGATAAGCGGAGGGATCAGTAAAGGCCCGGGTGATTTTCCACATGGGACAAGGATTCAAATTGAGGTGGAGTCCATAGACGAGACGCTGTCTGTGGCCCAAAAGTGCGGAGCAATGGTGGTTAGGGAGAAGATGGAGTTTGATACTTTTTTTCTTGCCTATTTAGTTGATCCTACTGGTGTAGGACTGGGGCTTATAGAGAAGAGATAAATGACGGAATAACTGATTCCCTTTTTTCTTAAAAGAAAACTATCTACTTTGTTCTTCGTATAATAGATAAAACGCCTAAATGAGAGAGCGATGGTATTAGACATCTCTCTCTCTCATTTAGGCGTAACGAATTGCTTAAAGGGGGATGGAATGAGAGGCGAAAAGGATTTTTCCACACGTGACTTACCGTATCGAATAAGGCGAGCAGAGGAGGCCGATGCGGAAAAACTGGTGAAAGTCAGGCTGCAAATCGATGGAGAAACCGAAAATATGGATCGGGAGCATGGGGAAGATTACATTGATTCCCTCGGGTTCAAGGAACTTATCAAGGCAGATGAGGAAGCAAAACACAACCTCTTTTTAGTCGCCGAGGTGGGTTCAGACATAGTTGGTTTTTCCAGGTGTGCTGGCAGTCATTTACAGCGTATGGCACATCAGATCGAGTTTGGAGTAGGAGTGCGAAGGGATTTTTGGGGGCATGGAATTGGGAAGAACCTCTTGAGAGAGTCGATTTCCTGGGCAGAAGCGAATAAAATCGTCAAAATGACGTTGCGCGTACTAGAAACCAACTCAGCGGCCATCCAGCTTTACCAAAAGCTTGGTTTCGAAATAGAAGGTGTTTTGAAAATGGACAAACTGCTATCTGATGGTGAGTTCTATGATACTATTTTAATGGCAAGATTTAATTTTGCTTGATTCAAATCTTTCTGCTGCTTTTTGCTAATAACGTTTTAATGCCGACTTGGATGTGAAACATAATAAATTTTTATTGATAATCGATAAACAACGTATTAATATAAAGGCATACCAAACAATTGAGGTGCTGTATGAAAAAAGGAACGACCATCTTTTTAAAAGTGGCAGTCATCGTCATTGGATTGATCATTATTGCATTATGTCTTTGGGTACCCACAGTGGCAAAAGAAGCGGCAGAAATGAATCCGGAGTATGCTTATCTTAGATATCCTGTCTTAATCGGAATTTATATCCCGGTTATTCCGTTTTTTATCGCTTTATATCAGGCATGGAAACTTTTGCGTTACATCGAACATAAACAGGCCTTTTCCCAGCGAGCCGTTCTTGCCCTGAAGCGGATCAAAGGTTGTGGTATCATCATTGGATGCATTTACATAGCTGGAATGCTTTTTCTTATTACCCAAAAGGCATTACATCCAGGTGTTGCATTGATAGGGTTACTGATCGTTTTTGCTTCACTCGTTATATCTGTTTTCTCTGCCGTATTACAAGAATTGTTGGCAAGTGCGCTCAAAATTAAAAAAGAAAACGAATTGACGATTTGAGGTGAAAAGATGGCGATTGTCATTCGCATCGATGTGATGCTGGCTAAACGGAAAATGAGCGTCACAGAACTTTCCGAAAAAGTGGGCATTACCATGGCGAATCTTTCCATCCTGAAGAATGGAAAGGCAAAAGCAGTCCGTTTTTCCACGTTGGAAGGGATTTGCAGAGCCCTGGATTGCCAGCCTGGAGATATTTTGGAGTATATAGAGGAAGAAGGAGACCATACTGAAGAAAAACTGTAGTTTCCACATTTTTTTGGGACTGGAATCGGGCCTTTTTGCTAGCTAATCCGATACTGGAGTACACGTGATGACAATTAAAGTGTGGGGAGGATGTATCATCCCTGCTATTTTGTTTTTATGGAACAAGTCTGGTAAAATGAGTGCAACATTATAGTTATTTTGTTTTCTAGGGTTCCGCGGCATGTTTGCCGGCATGGTCCGAGAGAAAACACACAGCATCCTTGCTGTGACACGGAGGGATAAAAGCCCGGGAGGTACTGTCAATTCAGTTATCTTCCGGGCTTTTTTGTATTGGGAAGGGAACACGCAACTAGGAGGAATCGTATTGAATCAAGAATGGATGAAGGTAATCATAGCGGCATTTTTTGAAGTATGCTGGGTGGTTGGCTTGAAGCACGCTGATAATCTTTGGACTTGGGCAGGGACTGTTTTAGCGATCGTCATTAGTTTTTATCTGCTAGTGAAATCAGGGGAGAAGCTTCCGGTTGGCAGCGCTTATGCCGTCTTTGTCGGTCTTGGTACTGTCGGGACTGTGTTATCCGATATCGTCTTTTTTGGCGAACCGTTTAAACTGGAAAAGATTTTGTTAATCGCCGTTCTGTTAGCAGGCGTCATTGGTTTGAAGTTGGTAGAAGATGAACAGAAAGGAGAGGAAGCTTGATGGCATGGATAGCACTGGTAGTAGCAGGACTGTTTGAAATGTTTGGCGTCACCATGATCAATAAATTGCACAAAGATCATAGCTGGCAGCCATTTGCCTTGCTGATAGTTGGGTTTGCCGGAAGCTTTCTCTTCCTTGCTTATGCTTTGCAAGCTTTGCCGATGGGAACCGCTTATGCTATCTGGACAGGGATAGGCGCGGCAGGTGGTGCGATAACTGGAATGGTTTTATATGGAGAATCAAAACACTGGAAGCGGGTCTTGTTCATCATTATGATTTTGGGTGCTGTGATAGGGTTGAAGTTGGTGTCTTGACGGAAGGTGGTTTAACTGAGAGAGAAAGTAGTTGAAAGATGATCAACTTACGATCGAAGATGATCAAATGACTCGCGAAGTAGATCAATTAACTGCAAAAGAAGATCAACTCTGCTGGAGATACCCCGAAAGGCAGCAGGATTGACCTCCCTTTATGAAGAATTAAAGGGGGGGAGTAGGTTTTACAAAGTAAGATTGATTGGATTCGAAAAAACAGTTAGAAAACTGAAGGATTAGTGCAATATGTGTTGCTTTCCAAGATGTTACAAAGCAGTTATAAAAATTATTCTCGATTAGAAAACTCATCCGAATGGATGTTAGGGAGGCCTCGCTATGGAAAAATTATTCCAATACAACTGGCAAGTTCGTGATGACTGGTTTAATTGGTGTGAAAATGTTCCAGAAGAAGAGTTGTTGAAAAAACGAGTTGGAGGCGTTGGGAGTATCTTATACACGTTATTCCATATCATAGAGGTCGAGCACAGCTGGATTATTTTAGATTTAAGAGGCGATCGGGAGCAGAAAAATCTATCCTTTGAGAAGTATAACAGTTTAAATAAAGTTAGAGAGCTTTCAGAAAAACTTCACAGGGAAGTCGAACCATTCGTAGCTAATTGGACAAACGAAATGGAGGCCCGTCTTTTTTCGGAAACGGATGTCGACGGGAAAACAGTAAGCTTTACGCATGGTGAGATTATGCGCCATGTCATTGCCCATGAAATACACCATATAGGCCAGTTGTCTGTTTGGTCGAGAGAATTAGGAAGGCAACCTGTTACTGCGAACTTGATCAGAAGAGGGCTGTTTACTGACTGACGTTGAACATCTTTGAATAAGAGAAGGCAAAAAATAACCGGCTCCTTTGAAGAAGCCGGCTGCTTTCTATACTTGATCACCATAAGGATCAATTGTTTGAATCGTTCCATCCTCGTTGTATTTCAATTCTGTAAACTTAACGGAGCGCTTATGGTCTACGCCATCAGACAACGAACAATCATGGTAAAACAAATACCATTTATCCCGGAACTGTACAATCGAATGGTGGGTTGTCCATCCAGTGACCGGTTTTAGGATTGTACCTTTGAATTCGAATGGTCCCTCGGGATTTTCGCTTACAGCATATACGATTTTGTGGGTCGTTCCGGTTGAGTAAGAAAGGTAGTAAAGTCCATTGTATTTATGAACCCACGGACCTTCGAAATACCTGCGGTCTTCATCACGTGCGAGAATAGGATTGCCATTTTCGTCCACGATGGAAATTTCTTTTGGCTCCTGTCTAAAGGTAAGCATATCGTCGCTTAATTCTGCGACGATTGGTCCCAATGCTGGTTCGGATGGATCGGGACCCTCAGCATCCGGCTTGAATGTACCGGTCTGCCATTTTTCCAACTGTCCTCCCCAAAGCCCGCCGAAATAGACATACGCTTTGTCGTCGTCATCAACAAAAACAGCGGGGTCGATGCTGAAGCTTCCAGGTATGTAGTTTTCCTCGGCTTTGAATGGTCCTGCAGGATTGGCACTTGTCGCAACACCGATGCGGAAGATGCCGTCGTGATCTCTGGCGGGGAAAAACAAGTAATAGGTGTTGTTTTTATAAGCCGCGTCTGGCGCCCAAAGCTGCCGACTTGCCCATGGGATGTCATCTACGTGAAGCGCTTGGCCGTGATCTACACACGGGCTGTTCATATCTTCCAAAGACAATACATGGTAATCCTTCATTTTATATTGATCGCCATTATCGTTGGAAGGTTCGTTATGATCCAAATCGTGTGAAGGATAAATATATACCTTTCCCTCAAAAACGTGTGCAGAAGGATCTGCAGTAAAAATATGCGTTACCAAAGGTTGATTGGGTTTAACGTTTTCCGTCATACTTTATCCCTCCATCAAATGTAAATGCTTTCACTAGTAGTATAACGGAATTTTGTCACTTTGTACATTGAATAAACTAACTTTATTAATTGAGTGGAAGACTTTTAGTTAGATAAGAGTATGCGGGAGGTGACAGGATGGAAAGACCATTGTTCATTTGGTTGAAAGTAGCGAAGGAAAATATATTTTTGGTAATAGCGGTGATTACTTTGATGGCCTTTTTATATCCTTTTGGTTAGGAATACCATTTTATTACATAAGCGGTGAACTGACACTTGTTGCTCCCATTCTATTTCCTTTAGTTTCCGTCCTGTTATTTTCTGCAGGGTTAATCTATATTAATCTGATGGCTGCAAAGGCAATGGATGATAATAAAGGGCAGCGAAGTGTTTATCAGTGGACATTATATTTTCAGTTTTGCACGATCAGTATCTCCTTTTTCCTTCTGTTGATTGGTTATACTATTGTATTGCTTTCCGTCAACTTTTCTATTTGATTTGCTCGCAAATTTTCATGGTTTTTTTCATTTATATAAGCCGGTATAGCAGAAATCGAGGGTATTTGATCTGGTTATGGTTGAGAGAAGGGAAGCCTTACTACTGAGGTGTCTTTGTATAGAGTCATGCGACCTTTCAAAATTTCCGAATATTAGGAAGGGTATCGCTGCTTATGGAGGCGTTTTTTTGTTCTTTCTTTTTTATGGGAATGGGGTATCGACAGAAAAACATCGAATCTCTATGATTGGCTGGAGGCGGGCATATGTTTGATCGGGGGTTTCGGTGATGGTGTTCGCACTTCGGCAGTAGAAAACGAAGCGTATCCAACCAAAAATGGAGATACGCTTCGTTGGAGATTTTTATTGCACAGCTTCCTTCCGCAAAATATCGTCCACCACATCAGAAATGGTCACATTGTCCAGGGCTTTTTCCATGGCTTGTTCGGCTGCCGAAAACATCGGTGTAATCGTATCCTGGATGTTTCTGCCCACCGTACAATCAGGGTTCGGTTGGTCATGAACACTGAAAAGTTCTTTTTCCTGTACAACCTGGACAGCTTTATAAACATCGTGCAGGGTGATTTCCGAAAGATTCTTTGCCGGTTGTGCGCCGGCAATTCCTGGACGGACGTTGACCAGTCCAGCTTTTTTTAACATGCCGATGATTTTCCGGATAACAGCGGGATTGGTATTGACACTGGCCGCAATAAATTCGGAGGAGTTTGCTTCCCCTTTATTGACTTCCAGCAGTGCTAATATATGGACACCTACAGCAAAGCGGCTGCTGATGGACATTTCTCGTCACCTACCTTGAATAATACAAATCACTCATGTAATTAAATTGATTACAAGTAGATTATACCGCAAAGCACCCAATCATGCGAAGAAACCCTTTCAGTTGACTTATGTGGAACGTGTAACTAAAATGATTACATGTAACCAGCTGTATTACATGTTTTATTTAATAGTTCAGGAGGGATTCGCATGAAAATCGGTATTATTGGCGCAAGCGGTAAGACAGGCGGTCTTATTTTAAAGGAGGCGCTGGACAGAGGGCACGAGGTAACGGCGATTGTGAGAAATGCTGCAAAAATCAGCAATTCGGAGGTTTCCGTCCTCGAGAAAAACATTTTTGATTTAACAGCAGATGACTTCAAGCCATTTGATGTGGTAGTCAATGCATTCAACGCGTCTCCGGGTGAGGAGCACCTTCATGTGGAAGCGGGAAGAGTTCTGATCGAGGCAGCAAAAGGTGCTCCGGATACGAAACTTTTCGTTGTAGGAGGAGCTGGAAGCTTGTTTGTGGACGAAGAGAAAACGACTCGCTTATTCGATACACCTGATTTTCCTGCCGCTTATTTGCCAACAGCTAAAAATGCAGGCCGGAATCTTGAAGATTTAGAGAGCACCAGCAGTATTCAATGGACTTATTTAAGCCCGGCAGCATTCTTTGACCCGGACGGAAAGCGTACTGGTACTTACCAAAAAGGAAAAGACCAGGTCATTCAAAATGCAAATGGCGACAGCTACGTCAGCTACCCTGACTTTGCGATTGCTGTACTGGATGAAATAGAAAACCCAGTACATCCAAACGAACGCTTCACCGTCGTCTCCAACCCAGAGTAAACAGAACCACCAAAAAAGGGACAGACCCCGGAGTATGAATGGGGGACTGTCCCTTTTTTATTTGGGGACTGACCCCATCCCCCGGTTGGGGTCAGTCCCTCTGTGATGGGGTGAACATGTTATAATAATGGGAGTGAGGAGGGGGAATGATGATTAAACATGTTATTTTCGATATGGATGGTACGCTATTTCAAACGGATAGAATTTTGGCCCTTTCATTGGAAGAGACTTTTCAAGATTTACGGAACAGGACATTATGGACCGGGGAAACACCACTTGAAAAGTATCGTAGCATTATGGGAGTGCCGCTTCCAGAAGTATGGAGGACTTTATTGCCTAATCACCCAGAGCCTATCAGGGAACAAACAGATGCTTTCTTTCTTAGTCAATTGATAAGGAACATCAAAAACGGCAAGGGAGCCCTATATCCAGACGTCGGGGAAGTGTTTCATCAATTGGTGGAAAAGGGCTGCAGCATTTACATAGCAAGCAACGGTTTAAAAGAGTATCTTAACGCTATCATAGAATTTTACCAGCTTGATCGCTGGGTGACGGAGACATACAGTATTCAACAAATAGACTCGTTGAATAAGGGAGACTTAGTCAAACAGATTGTCGATAAATATCGGATAGAGGATGGAGCTGTGGTTGGTGACAGGCTATCCGATATCAGAGCTGCTAAGCAAAATGGCTTGGTGTCTATCGGCTGCAATTTTGATTTTGCCCGGGAGGAAGAACTTGCACAAGCAGATACTGTCATTGACGGATTGGCGGAACTGACAACAATCATCCCTTCTTTGGGTAAGCTGCCAGAATCAATGTAATACATATTCTCATAAAAGGGGAAACGTGCAATGCGAACCGTTACATTATCGAACGGAAAGACAGTCGAAGTGGAATGTCTCAGCTGCGCCTTGACCAGTGGAGCAATTGAACCAGACGGGGGCGTAATTGCCGAAACAGAATTTTTCCATGCCCACCAGGATGTCGCCTATCCAATCAAAGGGTTAGTCATCCTCGCTTCCAAGCGGCATTTCAAGGGCATGGATGAACTGACGGAAAAGGAGCGGTTGGATTATATTGACCTGCTTGCAAGGATTCGTAAAGCACAGAGAGACATACTTGGAATTGACTTTGTGTATTATTTTTACAATGAAGATACTACCCATCATTTCCACACATGGATGGTTCCGCGTTATTCATGGATGGAGGCATTCGGCCGCTCGATCGAGTCGGTCAGACCGGTCCTCCTATACGCTCGTAATGAGCGGAACAATGAAGAGAACAGAGCGGAGGCTATGGAAGCGATCAAAGCTTTGAAACATGAATTGAATGGCTGAAAGGGGGAACAGTGGATGAAAACAAGTGATCTTAAAATAGTTCCTATAAATCTGCAAACCCAGAACCCAGTTCATGGCCAAGCAAGTTATCCTTGAAGGATTGTATGATTATTTTGGACATGTCGATCACGGACTCAATGAAGACTTATTGTTTCCATTGGATTATTACCAAGGAAATGACAGAACCCTGTTTACTGGTATATATCGAGGGTTAATTGTATGTACTGGTGGATTAGTCGAAGAGGAAACAAGGATTGGCAGAATCGTCAGAATATCGGTTTTGGATAAATTCAGGAATAAAGGATTTGGCAGAGAAATGGTCACTTTCCTGGAGAAAAGGGCTAAACTCCTTGATTATCAAAAAATTGTGCTGGAAACAAATAAAGCCTGGAGTGGAACGAAAGTCTTTTATCAAAGGATGAATTATAAACAGGCTGGTAACAAACCAGAAATAACTGAATTTTTTAAGGATATTTAGGGGAGGATGAGGGAGATGGGGATTGATTTTCATGACAGTAGTAACCGACATGCTTATACCTCGAGACATGCTGATACTTCTTGGAGTAAAACGATGGAGAGTCTTGTACCTATTGAAAGTGTTTCACTAGCAGTGGATATTCGGGGACGAATTTCGTCATCGGAGTTGACTACTCAGAAGCCATGTTGGAAGGTGCAAAGGAAAATTGTAGAGAGTATTCGAATGTTGCTTTTCGAAAGGGGGACGCTTTGCGAACTGAATTACATAGCGAACAATGTGATTTGGTGCTTGAAGGGCCTTGATCCATCATTTAACGGATTTGGATGCTTGTTTTCAAGAGGCTTATCGTATTCTAGAGCCAAATGGCTATTTCGTTGTCCAAGATCGAACACCAGAAGATTGTTTTCAAATAGGCAGTGAATATCATGTCAGAGGGTATTTGTTTGAACTATTCCCACGGTTGCAGGATATAGAGAGGAAGCGGCGTCACTCAACCCAGGCAGTCACAAGCAGCCTAATTGATGCTGGATTTCATTCTATTGAAGAAGTAAAGTTGTGGGAAACAAGACAAGAGTTCGACACGAAACACCAGCTGCTGGATGATTTGCGTAATAGAACGGGGAGAAGTATTTTGCATGAACTCAATAATCAGGAGTTAAAGCAACTTGTTAACTACGTGGATCAATCCTTGCCATCCAATCAGCCCATAATCGAAAAAGACCGCTGGACAATTTGGAAAGCAGTCAAGTGAATTCCCCGGGGACAGTCCCCAAACAGTAAGAGACCCTATTAGGGACTGACCCCACACCCGCTTGGGGTCAGTCCCTCTGTGAAATTGTTAACATTCTTGTTTCTATTTGGGGAAATGTATGCTATTTTTACATAGGTGATGCACGTGATTATTATGAAGGAACTGCTCTCCGACTTAGCGATTTTGTCTTCTCTGCTATTTTTTTATACGCAAGTGACAAGTACTTCTCCGCTGAGCCGGAGCTCGAGTCGAACGAGAAAAATTATTACAGGCTTATTTGCTGGACTGTTGAGTAATATATTGATGCAATACAGCATGAACATCGGCAACACGATCATTGATTTACGTCATATTCCCATTCTCATTATGGCTTACTATGGAGGTCTTTTGCCCACGTTGTCAGCAGGATTGCTGATAATCTTAGGCCGTTTTCTCTTCGGATTTAATACTTCCTCTTTTGCGGCTATATTCCTGGTGACATTTATTTCTGCTGCCTCTTTATTGATTTCCAGCAAGCAACTCTCAAAAAAGAAAAAGATATTCTGGATGGTCACATTTTCTAATCTCGTCTTTACTGTCCTTGTCTTCTATCTGTTAAATGATATAAAGCTGTTGCTTCATTTGATACCGATTTATTGGGGGGTATCCTACTTAGCAGGGTTCATCTCGTTTTCTATTATCGAATATTTAAGACGGAGCCAAGAACTATTCAATCAATATAAAGCAGAATCAGCCACCGATGGTTTGACAGGGCTGAATAATTTCAGGAAGTTTGATGAGGTATTCAATCAGTTATTGTTCAACCAGGAAAGAACAAATGAAAAGATTTCACTCCTATATATCGATATTGACTATTTCAAGAAGATAAATGACACGTATGGCCAGGCAGAAGGGGATATTGTCTTAAAAGAGTTAGCCAGCATTTTAAAGAGCTCGACTAGATCGTTTGATATCGTCAGCTGGAATGGAGGGGAAGAGTTCACTGCAATTTTACGGGATTGCGGACTTAACCAGGCAATCGAAATTAGTGAACTGATCCGTAAGAATGTCGAGGATTTCACCTTTATTCTAAATTCCGGTGCTCAAATAAATATCACCGTATCCATAGGGATTGCCAATATTGATGAAACAACCAAACGCGCAGCTGATTTAATTGACGATGCGGACAAAGCACTTTATCAAGCGAAAAGGAACGGCCGTAACCGAGTATATGTGTCCCAATGAGAAAGAGAGGGACAGTCCCTTTTACTTATTGGGGACTGTCCCCCTATTCCGTCCAACAGTTTGGATGAGGGATGGTGTAATATACTAAAGGAAAAGGGGGAAAGGTGTGATGTGAGTGAACTCACACGAACGAACATTGAATGAACTGAAGCGTGTTGTGGAAAAGACGATGCCACATCATGATGTGACAGTATATTTATTTGAATCATGGGCAAGAATGCAGCAAAAGCAGAGTTCTGATATTGATATCGCTATTGACGCCGAGCGTCCTATTTCCCCTGCTCTTAAGCAAAGATTGCCTGATACTCTTGAAAATAGTAGGATTCCTTATTATATAGAAGTCGTTGAGTTAGCGGAAGCCAAGGACTCTTTAAAGCAAAACATCCTGGATGCCCGAACCTGGATGATGAACAAAATCGGAAACGGCCATCCCCGGAATACGAAAAGTTTCTTTTTGTAGATAAAGTAGCAAGCTACTCAATCAAATCAATTACTTCTGCAGGATTAGCAGAACCCAACTCCTCCAAACGAAGAAGCGTCACAAAAATCTGTAAGAGCCACTTTATATTAACAACTACAATTGTATTAACACACATAAGTCAGAAAAACATATATGGTATTGCTATATATATTTTTTCGATATATAATAAGTATTAAGGGGGGAGGGAACTAACAATGGAGAATGATAAATGGCAACTACAATTTAAAAAAGGGGTCATAGAATTAATTATAATGCTACTGATTAAAAAAAAACCCCTATATGGTTATGAGATAACATCCACATTGAAAGACACTACGTATCTAAGTTTGTCAGAGGGTTCAATATATCCCATACTTAAAAGATTAGAAAATAATAATTGGTCATACTCTTTCTGGGATAATCCAGAAACAGGTCCACGCCGGAAGTTTTATCAACTTACAGACAAAGGCGAAGAACTTCTTGAAAATCGAATAAAAATATTAAACGAGTCATCAAATATAATAAAATCATTAAAGGGGGTGTAGTTGTTTGTGTTCATCTATAAATGAATATTTAAATAAATTATCATATAATCTAAATGTATTGCCGGAAGAAGAAAGAAAAAATATTCTAAAGGAGATTGAAGTTCATTTAGAAGATAAAATAAATGCATTAAAAAAAGATGGATATAGTTATGATGTGGCTGTTAACAAAGTGTTAAGTGAATTCCAGTCACCTAAGTCCCTTTCCAAAGAGTACTTAGATGAATACGATGAAACTAAAATCCAGCAAAAACCCACTATTTCATTTTTTCTTTTAAATATAGGAATACTTGGACTAGGAGTTTTATCCGTACCTATTCTGGAAAAAGAGTTAGAATTAGCTTGGATAACATTAGGGATTCCCCAAGTAATTTGTGGCTTAGTTGCACTTCTTTTATTTAGTAAAAGAGACACTTTTAATCTGTTTTTTTTGAAAACTGCTCCAAAAATCTTATTGTCCTTGTATTTCCCTATGTCTTTACTTTTTCTATGGATATCTTTTAATGAAAACAATGGAATAGTTAATTTTTCAATATTCTATATATTAATATATTGGTTAACTCTCTTAATTTATTATTTAGTGATTAAAAGAGCTAAACGGAAATGCCAAATGAACTGACGCAAGGTCAGTTAGGTTTCAAAATGTATTACTTTAAAAAGACAAACAGTTACAGGACCTTAACTTATCCTGTAACTGTTTGTCTCTTGTTCCTTAGTATTTTAGTATAGTTTTGCTTATATTAACATAATCCTGCACTCCAAACAGTACTACAAGCTGACGAACATACAGTGAATAGTGCACTACCAGCACCAGGTCCAGCAGCAAATGATGCTACACATCCAGACATACAAGCTATTTGACCAGAGAAGCTACAAGCAAATTTGTACCAGAAACTGTCTTTGTCAACATCAAAAGTAGTTACTCCCTCATATACACTATAATGAGTTGTTCCGTTCTCTAAGTTTCCTTCACTAAAATCTTCATAACTAAACTCTTTATGAATCATAAGCTGTCCAGTCTCATCAAAGTCTTTATAATCAACTGTGTCAGCATCAACTTCAAAATAACTTAATTTCAAAACTTTTTTACTGTCTTTTTCAACGAATACAGTTATCAAATCATAATCAATTTCTTCCATAGAGTTCTCAAATAAGCTAGTAACTTGGAGAACCTCTCCATTTGCATATTCACTTTCACCTAAATTTATTACCTTACTTTTATCAGCATTAATAGAGTCATGATCAACGTTATTTTCAAAAACAGAGTCTGTCTCTATAGCGCTAAGAGTTTCAATTTTTTCTTCACCTTCGATTTGAGAAAGTCCCTCTTCATTAATTTCATCACCATTACAGCCACAATCATTATCTGCATCAGAAGTGGAAGCAACTGCGGATAAGGGACTACTGGATAGTAACATAAATACCATACTAAGTAGCATAAAAAGTTTTAAACTTCTGCTATTAGATAGATTTTTGAATGTTTTTCTCATTACAAGCACCCTTTCTGTAATTTTAGAGATAAAAAGTCAATCAGAAAACTGAAACCTTAACTATAAATTTTACGCCTCCTTCCATATAAATTATAAATAAATTGTAACATTCTGAAAAAATAATTTAAATTACTTTTTTCAAAAAATTGGTGGAAAAGTAAATCAAATGAAAACAAACAGGAATTCCCTTTAGGTTTTAAAGAACCAAATCTAAACCACTGTTTCATCAATTTATTATGAATTTTATCGTATTTATAGACTTTTAATTAATACTTAAGTTTTAAAGGTTCAAAGGGTGGATGGCGGTGTTAGAGCCGAAAAACCGCTGTTCTTGTAAAGTACCGGTAATGAATTCTAAAAAAGATAATGTTATATAGCAATCACTAGTCTATCATTAACAATGCAGAACTTACCTTCATACAATCGAGTCTGGGATGGTGGGGGGAATACCGTACGTAATATGGATAAGTCGCTACTCTGCACACCTTCTTATGCCGGTCTCCCGTCTACTAAAGACCTCTTACACACTACGAGAACGTTTATATTAAGAATTAGTAGTAGAAACTGATTTGATGAACCGGAATCAGTCATCTCAGGAATTTGTTTCACACTAATATATTTGCCACCTATAAAACTATCAGTATGTCATTTCGCTCGTAGACCTACATATTGTAAATCCTGTCTCTTTTGTTTCTTTTCGCAAATGATCACTCGAGAACATACCTCTCAAGTTATTCGGAAATTATTTCCTATAAGTGTCAACGTTTATTATATTCATCCTCTTTTCTAAAAATTTAGGGACAAATGTTCAAAGTGAAAGGTTTAGCAGATATTTCTTATTTCTGCGGCTAGCGGGACTGCGACTGTATAAATATCACTTGGATGTTGTTGAGTTAATGGAAAGTCGATGGACGTTTTCATAAAGCAAAGCATCCTTCTGGTTATCCAGAATTGCGGGGAAAAACGAATAGCCGGATTATTGCAAAACACGCTTGACCAAATCAAGCGTGTTTTTTGCATGTTTCCAAATCTATTCGCATTTACATGGTGTTAATTTTGCTTTTTTTCCATTCACTTCGCAGCATCCCCATTTTAATGGCATCATAATACTTATTGTCTACTATTCGAGCGTCTCTTATCCTCGCTTCTTCCTTCATGCCGATTTTTTCAGCCACTTTGATCATGCGGACATTTCCTGACCAAGTGGACATACCGAGTCTATGCAAGTCGGTTTGTTGGAACAAGAAGTCAATCCAGCGTTTATAGGCTTCGGTGCCGTAACCGCCGTTCCAATAATCTTTGTCATATATGACAATTCCGGTTTCCAGCCAATTTGTGTTTTTATCAACCCAATAGGCACCTACGTAACCAATCAGCTGATTTTCGACGTAAATGATCAATGAGGCAGGAACGCCAGGAGCAATCGGCTCTTCCCGTCGCCAGCTCACGTCGTATTCTTGTTTACTGACCCTTTCTTCGGGAATGTACGGCCCATTCCACTTTTTTGCAGCCTGTTCTGCCTCTTCATATTTCCAGTAATAAAGTTCATCGATTGCTTGTTGATCAGGCTCTTTAAGGATGACTTTGTCTCCTGTAATTTGTACGATAAGAAACACTTCCTTCTTTAGAGACTTAAGATTAGCCCTTTTAACTCATTCGTCATTTCATCGACCAATTCAGGCCTGCCATGAAATTGGGCAGGGGTGTTTTGGAAGAGTGCGATTTTCCAGTCGGTCCCCTGTTTAGAAGCTATTAATGTTTGGTGAGCGTTGAGGTCCGGGTTGATGGTTTGTTCTTCAGGAGGAATCATCCCGGCTATTGCTCTAAGCATCGCTGTGTTATCGTCGAGATGCCGTACGGACTTTACTTTATATATAAGGAGGAGTAGGATGATCTCTGAATATAGGGGTTAAATGATCCGATATACCCTGAGTTCCTACCGCCAGACTGCCATCAAAGCCAATTAATTCTCCGAGCGGATGAAATAATTCAGCCATTCCTGATGCGTTTCTGTCGTTCCATGCATTGATCAACTGTTTGTACATTGCTTCGATGATTATCGTTCCTTCGCTCATACCAATACCTCCAAATAATTGTTATATCATACATTGCCATAATTCCTCCCTAAAGTCGACAATGAGGAGATGGCATAGTGGGAACTGAATAAAGGGGACTGACCCTAAATGGCTATGGGGTCAGTCCCTAAACCGAGCTCAAATCTGGTTAGGGTAAACGGAAATCCCAATAGGACGGGCCTCCCAATTATAGGGCCAGTCCCCAACACCAGCCAAGGTGTGTCCCCATACGTGAATGGGGACTGTCCCCTTATTCTACTTTATTTCCGCTCTATCTTGGGGAAGAAGAGGGTCAGGGCGAATGTGATGAGTCCGATGGCGAACAGGCCGATATAGACGGCGTGCAATGCTGTGGACAGGGAGTCCTGCAGCTGGACCAGGGCGTTTTCCGGAAGACGGCTGCGCATGGTTTCGTCCAGCAGTGCGTTGGTAGAGCTGCTATCGATGATATCAGAGCCGGCCCCAACGCTGTCCTGCATCAATTGATTCATCCGCATGTTGAGGACACCACCGAGGACTGCTGCACCTAGTGCACTTCCAATGATACGCATGAACATGTTCAAAGAGGTTGCTACACCGCGGGTTTTCCAGTCGACACTGCCTTGAATCGAAACAATAAAGGTAGTGCTGGACAGCCCCATGCCGACACCGACTACAAATGAACTGATCCCTGCATATACAGGCCCTTTGTCTGGATCGAGGAACACAAACAACAGGCCGCCGATGCCAAGAGCGATTCCTCCCAAAATCGCAGTCGGCCTGAAGCCGATTTTCAATACTAAATGGCCGGCGATGGTTGCGGAAATCGGCCAGCCGATTGACATGGTGCATAATGTAAACCCGGCAACGATGGCAGAATAGCCCATCACTGCTTGTACATATGTTGGAAGAAAACTGGATAACCCGATCATCATCATTCCGGATGTCAGGGTTGCCAAATTGGCGATGGTGATCAGTTTGTTATTCCAAATTCCCAATGGCATCATTGGCGCTGTTGCTTTTGTTTCCTGCCAGATAAACAGAAGGGCACCGATGATAAAGACGCCAATCAACGTAAGTATCTGTGGCGAAGTCCAGGCCCAGGCTGCCCCGCCTTGAACAAGGACAACAATCAAAGCAGAAATGGCAATGAAAAACAAGCTCGAGCCAAGGTAGTCGATTGATTTCTTTTCCTTGGTTACATCCTCATGGAAAAATATAATAACACCGATCATCCCGATAATCCCCAACGGAATGTTCATCCAAAAAATCCATGCCCAGTCTGAAAAACGAACAATAAAGCCTCCCAGCAGCGGACCGACAACGGAAGAAATCCCCCAAACGCTGGCCAAATAGCCCTGGATTTTGGAACGTTCTTCGACAGTGTACATATCTCCCACAATGGTCGTGACGATGGGCTGGACCGCACCGGCGCCGAGACCTTGTACCACCCGGAACACGACAAGCATCGTCATCGTCGTGGCAAGTCCGCATAACAGGGAACCCGTCAAAAATATGACGACTCCAATGAGAAATATCGGTTTTCTTCCGAACAAGTCTGATAGTTTTCCGTATATAAGTGTAGTGACCGCCTGCATTAATAGAAAAGCAGAAAAAACCCAACTGTAAACAGAAAAACCGCCAAGGTCTCCGACGATGTTGGGCATCGCCGTCGCGACGATCGTTCCCTCGATTGCAGCCATGAACATGGAGATCACTAAAGCTGCTAGTACGAGCGGCCGTTTCGTTTTACTAGCCGAGGCAGTTTGCGCAAATTCCGACATGACTGTGGCCTTCTTTCGAATATAGTTATCTCTTTAAATGTAATCGGATTAGCAGATAATTGCAAAGAGCACGCTGTAAGGGCACAGGACGAATCACAAACAAAAAAACCACTCGACGACAGCGAGTGGTTAGCTCTATTGCTGTTCATTGTCATTTAGAGCTCTGCGACACCATTTTCCCAAAAGGTTATTTTCCTGTGAACAGCATCCAATTCTGCCTCTATCCCGATTGGGAAAACGTGAGACGGGAAAGTATGCCCGACGTCTACATTTGTCAGGATGGGGATATCCCTGTCACCTATCACTTCCAGCAACAATTCGTGTAATGTAAACGGAGCGTTTAAATCATCAAACTGTTCGTGTTTTCCAACGATTAATCCACTAATTTTATCAAAGATACCAGAAACATTTAACATGCTGAACAGTCTTTCTTCGATTGCCATATCTTTAAAGGAATCTTCGATAAAGAGGATGGAGCCCTGCAGGTCAGGAAAATATTCGGTATTCAGAAAACCTGACATAGTATTTAAGTTGCCGCCAATTAATTTTCCGGTGGCTTTGCCTTCCCGCAAACACGTCCACCCGTTGTTTTTATACATCTTTTTAGCTCGGGTTTGCTTATGCCAATCGAGCATTTCATCCGTCCATTCATCAGGAATTTCCAGCGTATACGGGGCGGATTTTTGCATGGCGGCCACATCTTGAAAAAATTCTAATCCTTTTGGAAGCATTTCAGGATACTCGCCGAAGGAAGGGACAATCGCGGGCCCATAAAACGTGACCAGTCCAGTTTTAGCATAAATGCCTAACAACAGTGCTGTTACGTCGCTATATCCCATTACAATTTTCGGATTATCCTTCAAAAGGGTGTAATCGAGATAAGGCAATAAAGAGTTCGAGTTGGTACCACCTATCGTACTGATGATCGCTTTAATTTCGTCATCATAAAAAAATGCATTGATTTCCTCTGCTCTGTCTTTTATCGTTCCGGAACGGTAAGCCTGCTGATGAGAAGAACACTTTCCTTCTACCACCTGGTAACCAAGTTTCTGTAATTGTCCCAGACCTCTTTGATAACGTTGTTTGAAATAAACAGGTGCAGGGGAAGATGGAGTGATGATTCCTATCTTATCTCCCTTTTTTAACCGTATTGGTTTGACCATATAGCAGGCTCCTTTCCATTAAAATAAAATTCCGAAAGTAATCATTACGATAAAAAGATGATAAGTAAGGCGCTGTTCGTTAAGACGATTTATAGCCGGTCTTTTAGAGAAAGAGAGAATGGGTCCGACAAACCAGACGATTACAAGAAAGAGATGGCGAGCCATACAAAAAGATTGTCGGAATACCTTTCTTTTAAATCTTCGGCCGATATAAGCTCGTTACAGGAACCATTATAACACCGGTTGAAACTAGGCGAGGGAGCCAGTCAGGGTGTTTTTTATTCCCTCTGTCCGTCTTTGTCTTTTTTAAATTATTTCCCCGGAAATTGTCAAAAGTTTATTTGATTACTATATGCTCAATAGTAGCCAACGGGATTTTTAAAAGCGAGTTTTTTAGAAACCCTGGAACCAAATTCACATTTTTTAGTTCCTCCAGTGGAACCCATTGATAGATAAGTCTATTGCCTTCTTCCCCATAAAAAGTATCGATCTCAACTTTTATGGAATCTGGCGGTGTAACATGATAATACATCCCGATTTCATGGAAATCCTGCTCATTATATTTGAAAAAGTTTTCTGTCACCCATAGTAAGTTACGTACTCCTATGTCCCAGCCGAGTTCTTCTTTGAGTTCCCGTTGCACTGTTGTTTGGGAATCCTCAAGAACTTCCACTCTACCGCCTGGTAGTGCCCAATGGCTTTCATTCACTTGCCTGTGCAACAGGACATGATCTTTTTTAATTAATACAGCTGCAGCACGATAGTTAAATACTGCATGTTCGACTTGAAAGGTTGCATCCATCTCTAATCCCCATTTCCAATGGTTTAGTCTTTCTTCTGATCAAGCTTTTGCTGCAAGTATTCCTGGGATTTTCCTTTTGGAATGCTGAGATTTTCCCAGTCCGAATCTTTTACCAGCTTGCCAATATAGACCATTTGGCCGATATGGGAAGCATAGTGCGCCAGCTGTCTTTCAATCGCATCGATAACTAAGAGACCCTCTCCACGGATATGAACGGTTTTCAATAAATCGGATTCTGTTAAGCCTTTTAATGCATCAAATAAAGTTTTCCAACCGCGCTCCCATATCTCCAGGAGTTCTGATTTCGATGAAACGGTATCCTCAAATTCGCCGTCCCGGTTTCTATCCTGTTTTTCGCCGTCGGAATTTAAAAAGTCCGTCCATCTCGAAACCATATTCCCGCTCAGATGCTTGACGAGAACGGCGACGTTATTGGTTTCAGGATTGTAGGTCCAGTGAATATCCTTCTCTGAGAGTTGATTCATCGTTTTTTCTCCAAGACTTTTAATGCTTTGGAAACGTAGAATAATAATGTTTAAGTATTCATCTCCAAGATTCATTGTTTTCCTCCCTTTTCTTTTTCCTTTTAACAACTATTATCCACCAATAGACGAGATATAGATAGCCAATCACCCATAAATAATCCCAAATCATACCGTCCTGTAAAGACAATAGGAGATGTCCCCGTGCACCTGGCCCACGACCGCTTTGAACGTAGTGCTCCAATACTTCGAGCAAAATGCAGACGCCTATCGCAGTGATGGAGCTTTTGGCATTTTTGTGAAGGATTAGACTAATTACTGCTGCAGGCAGTGTCAACCAGGGTAAATACATCGTCAAGACGATGCGAACCAGCAGTGCAAAAAGATAGGAGTAACCAAAAAGAGTCTCAGGGCCTATAAAAAGAATGGCTAGAACAAGGGTGCCAGCCCCGAAAATCCCCAGCCAAATCAGACATCCCCATTTGAATTTTTGTTTCACCCGATTGGTCTCAGTTATTAATGGATCCTCGTTAGCCATCAACCGTTATACTTCCTTTCGTTTTAAAAAAATAGCAATTCTTAGAAAAAGCTGACGACCATAATCGCAAACGATATAAGAAACGTCAAAATAACCAAACAAACGATAATAGGGGCGATATATTTCAAATAGCCGGGTTCATTTTTTCTAAATCCGACAAAGCTGAAAACCAGACTGAGAATCCCGGTGATAATTGCGGTGAAAAATAATACTTGGATCAGGACGACCAACATACCTTCGGGCTGTTCAGGGGCTATGGCATACGACGCAAAAATAGCTGCTGCACCAATGATGGCCAGAATGGCAGACCATTTACTATAGGGTTTATTCATGTATAGAATCCTTTCGTGAATTTGCATCTTTCTTCTTACGAATCCCCGCTAGTAAAACAAAAAGGCCGATCAGAAAAAACAATGGGAATAGATAGAACATGATCATTGCGGCCCAGCCACTTTTTACGAGTACTGCATACGTCAATCCCAATCCAAAAGCTAACGATGGGGAAATAACCAGCATAATCGTAAATCCCCAAATCTTGTATTTCTTCTTTTTCGGTTTGCCTTCACTAAATTGATAAGCGATGGCAGCTGCCAGTAGGGCGATAAGATAACCTGTGAAAATTGCCATTCGAATGTTACCTCCTTTATTCACTTTCCATGGCGTTTTCTCTTACGGAAGAAGAGAATAGCCAGCAGGATAACCAGGACAATCAGTACTAGATAAACAACACGGGCGTAGGCCTCCATCGAGTGTGCGATTTCTTGCCAAGAAGCTCCGAGGGACGCCCCGACATATACCAGTACGACATTCCAAATCAAAGTGCCTGCGGTTGTTAGCAGCAAAAATACCGCCGTATTCATGTTGGACATGCCAGCCGGTATGGAAATCAGACTCCTTACCAGCGGAACAAAGCGGCAGAAGAAAACGGTCCAAGGTCCGTATTTATCAAACCATGAATCTGCTTTATGCAAATCGGATGTTTTCAGACGGAGAAGGTGCCCCCACCGATTTACTATCTTTTCTAAACGGGAAACGTCTAGCTGGAGGCCGATTATATAAAGAACGATCGCTCCAAGGACAGAGCCTGCTGTGGCGGAGAGGACGACACCTGTTTTGGTTAAGTCGGAAGTGGTCGTTAAAAATCCGCCAAAAGAAAGAATTATTTCTGAAGGAATAGGGGGAAAAATGTTTTCGCACGCAATTAAAAACATGATTCCCATGTAACCAAATTTATCTACGATATCTATAAGCCAGTTCTCCATACGTTTCTCCTTATCTATCAGAAAACGACAAGTATGATCACTCCTGTTTTCCCATCTTTATATTTTCTGTGATTTTTTTGCTTTATAAGAGGAGACAAATGTAATGGTTGCCCCTAGTATAATAATTCCTATGCAAGCAAAGTAAGAGATACCCCATACAGGTCCTTGTCCGAATCCACTGATTGAACGATCTGCTAGCAGTGACAACAGTACAATGATATAACCGAACCATTGCATCGCTTGATAATCATTTTCCTTCCGCACGATGGACTGTCTCCTTTTCTAAAATTTTAATTTTCGAGCTATTGATCTGATTTTAACATAAAATTACAATTGATTTTCACAGGAGGAAAGAAAATCCCCATAAAAAAAGACCAAATCACCTGGTGATTTGGTCTGATAGGATTGGCCGGGTCAGTTCATTCGTTTAAACCGTTGCGGTTTCTTTTTTATGGTTTTTCTTAATCGGTGTGTGGTTGCGCAGGTAAGGCATGGCCCATCTGTCCAAGCCATATTTACCAGCATTGGCTCCTGCTACGATGACGAAGATGGCAAGCAAAATCATTTGGCCGTTGGTGCTGACGGTTCCACTGAACAGGAATGCGAAGTTCATGACCATGCCCATCAAGGTTGCAAAGTTGGTCAATAATCCAAGAATCAAGGCGATACCGACTAGTACTTCACCCCACATGACAAGGAAAGAGAAGAGCGTTGCATTTGGCAGTGCGACGTGTTCAAGGAATGTTGCCCACCATCCTTGGACGGCTGGATGTTCACCTGTTGCAGAAGCAATGGCCCCTTGCAGGAATCCGCTGGCGTCAAATCCACCGCCTGTTAATTTTTCAATACCTGCGTGAAGGAATTGGTAACCAAGGTAAATCCGGATGACAGCTAACAGACCAGCGACAAGATTGTTTTTTCTCAATAGTTCTAGCATAGTAGAACACTCCTTTTTTAAATAAGATAAGGGCTATAAATTTTGCTCAACATTTCACATTACTTTTTACAAGATCTTGTTTATTTCTTATTACACTTATATCTTATCATGGTTTGGAGAGAAGCAAAGACTTTTGTGAACAATTTCACATTATAGTCAAAAAGATATGGCTAAATTGTGAAATTGTTCACATTAACCCTAAGACGGAGGGAGAAACCGTCGTTACTCCCTATCTAAGCCTTTTTTTCATTACTCTTCTGATTAATATCAAACAAAGTTGGTTGGGCGGACAGATAAGAAACGCTATCTTCTAAATCGGGATCTTCGATATATACGAGAAGCTGCCCTTCATTCAACCGGTCAATGTATTGTTCTTTTTCTTCTGGGCTAATGTTGAATTTGTCCAGTACCTTTTCTTCGACAGCTTTATCCGAAAAAAGGGAAGCGAATTTTTCCCTGGTGGCTCCTTGTACGGTTTTATATTGAATATTGGCCAGTTCGTTCAACATACCGGCGTCTTCTTTTTGTTGGGAAACAACCCAAATATGATATTCTGGTATTCCGTTCGCTTTGATTTCTTTTATTCTTTCAAAAGCTGCATCTTCTGTAGGGAAGGCCTCCAGTTTGTGATATTCCTCCATGCGATACACCCTCCTTATTTTTAGTCGTACCATGCCCAGTGTGGGGACGCATTGCTTATTTCCATGAATTCTATCCAATTGCCGTCCGGGTCGGAAACCCAACATTGATAGTTGTCGTCTTTGCCGCGCTTTGGCTCGCTATCCAGTTTGATTCCCTTTTCTTTTAGTTGGTTGGCTGTTTTTTCGATATCAGTCACTTCCAAACATAAATGGTGGAAGCCTATCCGGTTTGCATCTGCTTCTGGTCGGTTATCCCCGCCATAAAACAGTTCGATAAATTGTCCTGTGCCAACCTTAATATACTCGATCCACGGATTTCCATTATCATCCTTAATCCCGAATACATGCTGGAATTGAAGAGTACCACAATAAAAGTCGAGCGAAAGTTCCATGTCTTCCACAGTTAGGGCCAAATGACCGATTCCTTTGATCATGACTACTACCTCCTGAGGGGGATACTTGTTGATAATCGTTTTCCCTCTTTCTGCAAAAAATAACAACTGTCTTAAATAAGTAAGGGGAGAAGGCGGCTGGGGAGTAATCACTACGACTTCTTTTCTGCTACATGATAGAATAATAGTAATATAAGAAAAGGGGTGGCGCAGTGAAGAAGATCAAATTGGGAACAAGTGACTTACATACAGGAGAGGTTTCGCTTGGGTGCATGCGGATGGACAAGCTGTCCAGTCAGGATGCTGCCAATGTCATTGAAAATGCAGTGGAGCATGGAGTGGATTTATTTGACCATGCCGATATATACGGCGGCGGTAAATCGGAAGAAGTCTTTGCCGGTGCTTTGAAGGAGACGTCCATCAACCGTAAGGATATCGTGATTCAAACGAAGTGTGGTATCAGGAACGGATTTTTTGATTTTTCCAAGCAGCATATCCTTGACTCGGTAGATGGTAGTCTAGAACGCCTGGATACAGATTATATTGATATTCTGCTGCTCCACCGGCCGGATGCGTTGATGGAGGCGGAGGAAGTGGCTGAGGCCTTTGCCAAGCTAAAAGAAAGCGGAAAGGTCCGTCATTTCGGTGTCAGCAACCAAAATCCGATGCAAATCGAACTGCTGAAAAAATACTTGCAAGATGATTTGATCATCAACCAGTTGCAACTAAGTCTTATGTTCACCCCAATGATTGATGCCGGCCTAAATGTGAACATGCAGCACGACCCGGCGGTTGTCAGGGACAGCAGTATTCTGGATTACAGCCGGTTGAATGAGATGACGATCCAAGCATGGTCACCATTCCAATTTGGAATGTTCGAGGGAGTGTTTGTCGGGAATGACAAGTTTCCTGATTTGAATGCGAAACTTCAAGAACTGGCTGAGAAAAAAGGGGTAACCGACTCTGCTATCGCAATTGCCTGGATTTTACGACATCCAGCTAACATCCAGCCTGTTGTCGGAACGATGAATGTACAGCGTCTTGCCGGAATCGCCAAAGCATCAGACGTTGAGCTGACAAGAGAAGAATGGTATGAGCTTTACCGGGCGGCAGGGAATAAACTGCCATAAAACAAAGACCGAACGATAGGAACAGATTCATTTATAGAGGAAATGTACGAATTACACGCGAATTCCCAGACCAAGTCACATGAGATTTGGTCTTTTTTTCTCTTATATCACATTATGAGGGGGCATTTTATGGACTCGTTTAATGTAATCATGCTTCTTTGGCAAACGTGTTTAGCGGTTTCCATTGCTACTTTCCTTTTCGGAATCTATAAGAAATCCTGGGTTTTGTTGTTGATTAGCTTCATCTGCTCTATCCCAATAGCTTGTTATTTTTATGGAGCGGAAAACGGATGGAGGCTAATCAGTTTTATCCCCTTTTTCTTGTTCGTGTTGGTAGTTATTTTTCGAAATAGAAGGTTTTCAAACAAAAAGTAGAACGATGTGTCCCTTATGGGATTGTGATGGATAGGATATGAGTATATTATTGTCGACCTCGTTAGAGTAACGAGTAGTAGTCGGCGATTTTTAAAAGTACTACCAAAAAACAGGACACTTAACGATGGACATTTGTATAACCTGCCCGCTCCATTCTAATAAGAATCCCCCTTCGATTGGAGGTTTTCTCACCGTTCCAACTGAAGGGGGATTTTATCTAATCTATTTTGTCTCCATCAACTCATTACATGAAAGACGAAGTTAAACAAAAACAAGCCGGCGATGACATACAAGGCCAGAGAGACTTCCTTCGCTTTTCCGATGGCAATTTTCAAAATCGGATAAAGGATGAAGCCGACCGCGATTCCATCTGCAATACTGTAAGTGAATGGAATCATGGCGATGATGAAAAAGGCTGGGAAGCTTTCGCTTAAGTCTTCCAAGTTCAGGTGACGGATATTTTCCAGCATCAATCCTCCGATAATCATCAAAATCGGGGCGATTGCGCTGTCGGGAATGAGCTTGATGACTGGAATGAAAAACGCTGACAGTAAAAACAGTGTCCCTGTTGTTACGGTAGTCAATCCCGTTCTTCCCCCAGCGGCCATCCCAGCAGCAGTTTCCACGGTTGCAACAGTGGGACTGGTGCCGAACAAGCCGGACAATGCTGCGGACACAGAATTTGCCTGGAATGCGCGGGAAAACTTTTCCGGTCGGTTGATAAAGTTCACATGTCCATGGGTGAGTCCGATATTTTCAAACACAAGGACCATGGTGATCAAAAACACGGCAATCCAAAAAGTTAGCGATAAGATGTTCGCAAAGGACATTGCTCCGAAAACATCCATGTATTCCCCGAAGGAGAAAGATGTTTCTCCAGCTGCCTGCACGTTGATCAGGCCGAACATCCATGCAATCAATGTGCCGGCAACTACCGTAATCAGGAAGTTACCCGGAACATTTCTAATGAACAGGATGATGGCAATCAAAAAGGTCAGAATCGTGGCAAGTACCTGGGGGTCCCCCAGCTCGCCGAGCATGATAATCGAATTCGTTCCTTTTTCGACCAACCCGCCTTTTTCCAGTCCGATCAGCATCAAAAACAATCCGAGTCCGACTGTTATCGCCTCTTTTAACGACTGGGGAATTGCTTCACTTAACGTTTTCGCAAACCTGGTGAATGCAATGAACATGAACAACAAGCCGGAAACAAATACGACGGCCAACGCTTCCTGCCAGGTGACGCCCATCGATTGAACGATGGTATAGGAAAACAAGGCGTTGATTCCCATTCCTGGCACTAGCAAAATCGGCACGTTCGCATAAAAACCCATGATAAAGCAGCCGGCGACCGAAGCGGCGATTGTTGCTAAAATGGCTGCTTCCAGCGGTATTCCCGCCTCCGATAAAATCAGGGAATTGACGGCAATGATATAGACAATCGCAAAAAAGCCGATCAATCCTGCCATCACTTCCCGTTTTACCGTCGTCTCATTCTGCTCAAGCTCAAAGAGTCGCTTAAACCAATTATGTTTCATGGCGGTCTATCCTATTAAATTAGCCCTCTCCCTACCCGCTCGTCCTGTTTTAAAACAGGGAGCCACAAGACAGCATTGTAACAGATTATTACCTTATTGCCAATGGCTCAGCTTGCCAGCAACAGAGAAACCGTACAAGCGGCCCGTTTATCTTCAACCTTTAGTTGAAGCAGATGAATGACCTCTTATGTTCTCCACATATGCTATATATGAATACGCTCTCATCAGTTGATATTAAAGTGATTTTGTCAGAGAATGTCAGGTCAGAAAAAATGTCCGTTAAATTTTGAAAATGGTATTGTCATCCACCGGAACAGTGGAGTATAATAAGCCTTCCGTGTAAATTGTAACTCTGAGTCTATGACTTTCTTTTTAACAATGGTTTTTTACTACGTATGAAATTAGTTCTTACTAAACTATGAAAAATGAGATTGCTAATATTACGTTGCGGAAGTAACCTTCGCTGATGATCTGTTTGCTACGCTTCTAAAATCGTGGTAACTGGATGGTCTTAAGTTCCCAATCATTTTGTGAAAAACCTTGATAATTGTTATATACGAGGGGACAATCTTGTAAAAGCCCCATAAATTATAAGTAGAAAGCATTACTGCATGAACATCATTGTTGTTACGGCTATGGCAATCTGTAAGCAGGGGAGTTTGATACGATGACTTGGAAAATTTCGAGAACTTCATTAGATGAAAACAATTTGTTGTTGAATGAGAGTCTGTTTGCCCTTGGAAATGGTTATCTGGGAGTAAGAGGAAACTTCGAGGAAGGCTATCGGGAAGACATTCGTTCCATTCGCGGCACTTATATAAATGCATTTCATGATCAAACGGAAATCAGCTATGGAGAGAAATTGCATGCTTTTCCGGATTCTCAACAAAAGCTGGTCAATATCATCGATGCGCAGAGCGTTAGAATCGAAATAGATGGCGAGCGGTTTTCTTTGTTTGCCGGGAATATACTCGGTTATGAGCAGCATCTCCATTTTGATGAAGGTTTTTCCGAGCGGATTATTGACTGGGTTTCTCCAGCGGGAAAAGAAGTGAAACTCCATTTCCGGCGATTGATTTCTTTTGCCCTGAAAGAATTATTCTTGATGGACATAAAAGTAGAACCAATCAGCGAAATCAAAGAGATTAAGATTGTTTCTTCGCTTAATGGCGATGTCTCCAATTATACAGATGAAAAGGACCCACGGATTGCTTCAGGCCATGCAAAACGCACTTTTGTCAAAGAAGCTGGCCAGCAAGACACATACAGTATTGTCCGCAGTGAAACCATGGTGACGAAGCTGGAGGTTTCCTGTGTAACGGAGACCGTTGTCGATGCAGCGGCAGGATACCAGTATGAAAAAAAAATAGGCGAAAATGCTGTGGAAGAAACGTATAGTTGTAACGGAAGCGGTTCAATCCGATTCACGAAGTTCAACATTTACACTGACACGTTGCGGCATAAGGAAAAACTGGTGGAGACAGGAATCGGCTTGCTTAAGAAAATAAAAGGTGCCGTTTTTGAAGATTTCCTTATTGAACAAACGGCATACCTGGATAACTTTTGGCGCAATTCCGACGTAACGATTTCAGGGGATGAAGAACTGCAGGAAGGCATTCGTTTTAATCTATTTCAGCTGCTGCAGTCGGTCGGGAAGGATCCGGTCAGCAACATTTCAGCGAAAGGACTCTCCGGAGAGGGATATGAAGGGCACTACTTCTGGGATACGGAAATCTATATGTTTCCGGTCTTTTTGATGACCAATCCCGATTTGGCTAAAAATCTGCTTATCCAGCGCTATTCCACATTGGACAGTGCCAGACAGCGTGCCCTGGAAATGGGGCACAATAAGGGTGCTTTATTCCCGTGGCGGACGATCACCGGTACCGAATCTTCCGCGTTTTTCCCGGCCGGTACAGCGCAGTATCATATTAGTGCTGATATTGCTTATAGTTACATTCAATATTTCCTGGCAACGACAGATGTCGACTTTCTGAAGGAATATATGGCGGAGGTCCTTTTCGAAACAGCGCGGCTGTGGATGGAGACCGGCCATATGTATGAAGGACAGTTCCGTATTGACAATGTTACTGGTCCGGATGAATATACGTGTATCGTCAACAACAATTACTATACCAATGTCATGGCTAAACACAATTTAACCTGGGCTGTAAAGGCGTATAAACTGATGGAAGAAATAGACGATGTCCTGCTCGGCGAGCTGAAGGCCGCTTTGTCCCTCAATGAACAAGAGGTAAGCGAGTGGGCATTGGCTGGCGAAAACATGTATTTGCCTTATGATGAAAAGTTGGGCATCAATGCCCAGGACGATACCTTTTTGCAAAAGCGGCGCTGGGATTTACCGGGCACGCCAAAGGAGAAATTCCCTTTACTGTTGAACTATCATCCTTTGACGCTTTATCGTTATCAAGTATGCAAGCAGGCCGACACGGTTCTCGGTCATTTTCTGCTGGAGGATGAGCAGGATCTGGAGACCATCCAAAAGTCGTACGATTATTATGAACAAGTGACTACCCATGACTCATCCTTGTCATACTGTATATTCAGCATCATGGCATCAAAGCTTGGATATCAGCAGAAGGCGTATGACTATTTCATGAAAACGGCGCGCCTTGATTTGGATAATATGCATGGCAATACGAAGGATGGATTGCATATGGCCAACATGGGCGGAACCTGGATGGCGATCGTCTATGGTTTTGCTGGACTGCGATTGAAAGAGACCGGGTTATCCTTTTCACCGGTTATTCCGAAAAATTGGGAAACGGCTTCCTTCAATTTGCAATTCCAAAACAGACTGTTGTCGGTCACCATGGAGAAAGACGGGGTTTCCTATTGGTTGAAATCCGGGGAAGCACTGACCTTCCGCCACTTTAACCAGGACGTGTCATTGCAAAGCGGCCAGTCGGTCAAAATCAGTACAGACAGCGGAGAACCGGACAGAAGTTTGGCAGTTGTGTAATCTTATAAGTTGAGGATAAGCAGGAATGCGATATTTCGTATTCCTGCTTTTTAAATGCATTCAATATACTTCATAAGTTTGTCCAGTTTGTTTTCCTTCCACGCTTTTTTTATAGGCAAGGCTCACACGTGAGGAAGGAACCGCTTCGAATCCCGGGAAAAAGTCGCCATACTTTTCTAGAGATTCTTGCAAAACATTTGGACTTACGTTATTAATACGAATCCCCCTTGGCATTTCAATTGCTGAAGCTTTTACAAATGCCTTAACACCGCCGTTTGCCATGGCTGCGGACACTCCCTTTGGAATCGGGTCATCCATCATCACGCCTGTTGTCAGAGTAAAGCTGCCGCCGTCGTTTACATGGTCGATCCCCAAAAGCACCAAATTCACTTGGCCTTTCAGTTTACTGCTGATTGCCACCTCATTTAACTCTGGAGTCAGTTCCGTAACGGGAGCAAAGCTTGCCCCTCCTGAAGCGTTGATGACTGCATCGACTTTTCCAATTTTTTCATACATATCCTTTATACTATCTGTGGATTGAAGATCCACCTGAACATCAGCGCCATTTCGACCAGCGCGGATTATTTCATGCTTTTTTTCCAATTCTTTGGCGACTGCCGTTCCAATCGTCCCGCTTGCCCCGACAATAAGTATTTTCACTTTTATCACTTCTTTCTGGATTATTTCCCTTGCATTATAACACAGGAGAAAAATTGATTTTTCTAACGTCGCAGCAGCGCTATTTTTGTTGTCAGCAGTTTGGTAATAAGCAATTCCATTCATCCTTTTTCTGTAAAGGTTTATAATAAAAGGACAGGCATCTAGGCCTAATGACACAGAAAGAAGGAATACTCATGAATTACCAAAACATAACCGTAGCCGGAAGCGGCGTATTGGGAAGCCAAATAGCCTACCAGACTGCTTACAAAGGATTTAATGTATTTGTATATGACATCAATGAGGAAGCACTTGAGAAAGCGAAAGAGAGAATTCGCAACCTAAAGGGCAGTTATCAGGAAGATTTGGGAGCAGCAGAGGCAGAGTTGGATGCTGCTTACAATCGCATTTCATTTAGTTCGGATTTAGCAGAAGCAGCAGAAAATGCAGATCTTGTCATTGAAGCGATTCCGGAAGTGGTCGATATTAAAACGAAATTTTATAATCAGTTGGGAGAAGCGGCACCGGAAAAAACGGTTTTTGCGACCAACTCTTCTACCTTGCTGCCAAGCCAGTTTGCAGAAGCAACAGGCCGTCCGGAGAAATTTCTTGCCCTGCACTTTGCCAATGAAATCTGGAAGAACAATACGGCAGAGATCATGAAGCACCCTGGAACAAATAACCGGTATTTTGAAGAAGTAATTGACTTTGCGAAAGCCATCGGAATGGTTGCTTTGCCATTACATAAGGAGCAGCCAGGATATATCCTGAATTCGCTTCTGGTTCCGTTGCTGGATGCTGCAGAATTGCTATTGTCCAATGAAGTGGCCGACGTTGAAACCATCGACAAAACATGGATGATTGCAACCGGAGCTCCTAAAGGACCGTTTGCCATTTTAGATGTTGTCGGAATTACGACTTCCTATAACATTGTCAAAGCGAAAGCAGACAAAACAGGCGATCCGCAGTTCAAAAAACTGGCGGAGCTGTTGAAAACGGAGTATATCGATAAAGGAAAATTGGGAGCGGCAACCGGAGAAGGGTTCTATACCTATCCTAATCCGAGCTATGAGCAACCAGGATTTTTAGACAATTGATTTATAGCCAGAAGTGGGTGTCAACATCCGCTTCTGGTTATTTTTCTTCCATTTAAATTCCTCTAAACGGTAGGAGATAAGTCCTGCACTCCATACATTTATCCCCTTAACGTAATACCTTTTAACTGTTTTCTGAAAATTCATATAATAAAAGTTGAGGAATTTTTGTCGTGTCTTTTATAATGAACTCGATATATGTAAGCGCTTCACCAGATAGGGGGTGAAAAGGAAAGAATGACAATCCATGCAAGTCGGAAAATCTAACTAAGGGGAGGGAAGTTTGTGAAAAAAAGATTTATTTTGAGAAATATTTCTGTTTTTCTTATCTTGTTTTTGATTATGCAAACATTGTCTGTTTTGGGAATTAACCGGACTTATGCAGAAGAAGGGGAAGAAGTGGATTTTTCAACATCTTTTGAAGCGGAAGATCGCTTGCCGGACTGGGAGGATACGGTGGAAATCGTGGAAGGGAATGAAAAGACATCAGGCGTCCAAGGAGAAATTCTCTATGAAGGGATTCAGGGAGACATCACCCAGCGTGTAGAAAACGTAACAGCCAGCGCTGAGAATCCACCTAACGAAGTCGCGGATAAGCTCATAGATCAGACAAGTCAGTCGAAGTGGCTGGCATTTGAGCCGACCGCTTGGATAGAGCTTGATTTTTCCGAACCAGAGCAAGTGATCAAGTATGCGTTCACATCGGCCAATGATGTACCTGGAAGAGATCCGAGAAATTGGACGCTTTATGGTTCCAATGATAAACAGGATTGGACAGAGCTCGACCAACAGTCCGATCAGGAATTCGACGAGCGTTATCAGCGAAAAATTTATGAGTTCAGCAATAATCAAGCTTATCAGTATTATCGGTTTGAAATCACCGCAAATGCCGGTGAAGACTTGACGCAACTAGCGGAGATCGCCCTTTCAAACGGTGAAGATGCCCCACCTGTAGAAACTACAGGCGGCATGAAGACCATGGTAGGGGATGGACCGAATAGCAGTTACACTGGAAAAACAAATGTCGGATGGTCGGGGCAAAACGCATTGACTTATCAAGGCACCCACACAGCAGAAGACAGGGGATATTCTTATAACAAAGTGTTTGATGTAGACATAGCGGTAACAGATGAAACCAAGCTCTCCTATTATGTGCATCCACAGTTTGCTGACGAGGACCACCTGGATTACTCCAGTACGTATGTTTCAGTGGATCTCGCTTTTACTGATGGTACGTATTTAAGCGAGCTCGGTGCGAAAGACCAGCACGGTGTGGAGTTGACTCCCCAGGCCCAGGGAGAATCCAAAGCACTTTACGCCAATCAGTGGAACTTCAAATCATCTGATATCGGTGAAGTAGCGGAAGGAAAAACGATCGACCGTATCCTTATAGCTTACGACAATCCGGAGGGCCCTGGCGTGTTTAAAGGAAGTATCGATGATATCCATATTGAGGGTAACCCGGAGGAACCTGTTTACGACAGCCCGGTTGATTACGTAAATATCTTGCGAGGAACGAATTCCAATTCTACCTTTTCACGAGGCAACAATTTCCCTGCAGTCGCTGTACCGCACGGTTTTAACTTTTGGGCCCCTGTAACGGATGCTGGCTCGACCAGTTGGCTGTACACGTATCAGCAGGCAAACAACGAAGATAATCTGCCGGAATTGGAGGCTTTTTCACTCAGTCATGAGACAAGTCCATGGATGGGTGACCGCCAGACGTTTCAGGTAATGCCATCTGCTGCCGAGGAGCCAAGTGCGGACCGTGAAAAGCGAGCGCTTGCTTTCAAGCATGCGAATGAGATTGCCAAGCCACATTATTACAGCGTCAGCTTTGAAAATGGTATTCAAACCGAAATGACGCCGACAAACCGAGCAGCCATGCTGCGTTTTACCTTTACCGGAGACAGCAGCAAGCTGATTTTTGACAACGTCAATAATAATGGGGGGCTGATACTGAATCCGGATGAACAAACACTCAGCGGTTATACCGATGTGAAGAGTGGTCTTTCCACAGGTGCGACCCGTATGTTCGTATATGCTGAGTTTGACCAGGATATCATCGACAGCGGAAAATTGACTGGCGAAGGACGAGACAATGTAGCGGGGTATTATGCGTTTGATACGTCTGCTGGCAAAATTGTCACCATGAAAGTCGCGACATCCTTACTTAGCGTAGACCAGGCGAAAAAGAATCTGGAACAGGACATTCAACCGGATGAAACTTTTGAGAGCTTGCAACAGGCTGCCAAGCAGGCATGGGAAGACAAGCTGGATATCATCGAAGTTGAGGGAGCCAGCAAAGATGAGTTGACCACGTTGTACTCCAACATGTACCGTCTGTTCCTCTATCCCAATGTCGGCTATGAAAATACTGGAACGATAGAAGAACCGAAATACCAATATGCCAGTTCTTTTTCCGACCCGGCAGGGGACAATACGGCAACGGAAACAGGGGCGAAGATCGTCAATGGCAGGGTATATGTCAACAATGGGTTTTGGGACACGTACCGGACTTCTTGGCCGGCGTACTCCTTGTTGAGGCCGACGGAAGCTGGGGAAATGATCGACGGCTTCGTCCAGCAGTATAAAGATGGCGGCTGGATTTCCAGATGGTCGTCTCCAGGCTATGCGAACTTGATGGTCGGAACCAGCTCGGACGTTGCCTTTGCTGATGCCTATCTTAAAGGGGTAACCAATTTCGATGTCGATGCCTTTTACGAATCGGCAATCAAAAATGCTGCCGTCCGCAGCGATGACGACAGTGTGGGCCGTAAAGGGCTCGCTTCGTCGATTTTTGATCGTTATACCAATACGGCTACCGGCGAGGGCATGTCGTGGGCGATGGACGGTTATATCAATGACTATGCCATTGCAAATATTGCAAATAAACTTGCAGAAGAAACTGGCGAGAAAAAATATGAAACGGATGCCGCCTATTATAAAGAGAGAGCGGGCAACTATGAAGAAATGTTCAATCAAGAGGCAGGCTTCTTCATGGGCCGCAATCCATCAGGAGAATGGCGGACGGATGCGGAAGCATTCAATCCGGCTGATTGGGGTGGAGACTACACAGAAACGAATGCCTGGAATATGGCTTTCCATGTGCCTCAGGACGGACAGGGATTGGCAAACCTTTATGGAGGAAGAGAAGGACTTGCCGAGAAACTGGACGAATTTTTCACCACGCCAGAAACAGCCGGGCATCCGGGACACTACGGCGGACTGATTCATGAAATGCGGGAGGCCAGAGATGTACGTATGGGAATGTACGGTCACAGCAATCAACCGGCACATCACATTCCATATATGTACAACTATGCCGGCCAGCCGGATAAAACACAGGAAAAAGTCCGTGAAGTATTATCGCGTTTGTATTTAGGCAGTGAAATCGGACAGGGCTATCCAGGCGATGAGGATAATGGGGAAATGTCTGCGTGGTACTTATTCAGTGCTGCCGGTTTCTATCCATTGCAAATGGGCTCACCAGAATATGCCATTGGTGCACCATACTTTGAAAAGATGACCATCCATTTAGAGAACGGCAAGGATATTGTCATCAACGCTCCAGATGTAAGTGACAAAAACAAATACGTGCAAAGCTTGAAAATAAACGGGAAATCGTATGAACAGCTCACTATCGACCATAAGACAATAGCTGATGGGGCGGTTCTCGATTTTGAGATGGGAGATTCTCCATCGGATTGGGGTACAGGTGAGGAAGCTCTCCCTGACTCGATCACTGATACGAAAACCGATGGATCCGCATTATCTGTTGATCCACTTCACGATTTAACGGATGACAACGAAGGAACCACGTACCATTCGGACCAGGGAACGGCTGATAAGTTGTTCGACAATACTTCTAATACGACCCTGAAACTTGAGAGCGGAGAACCATGGGTACAATACAACTTTGCCGGCGAAACCAAACATGCGCTGATGTACACGGTTACCTCCGGTTCTGAGCAGCAGCAGGATCCAGAGAAGTGGACACTGATCGGTTCGAATGATGGTGAAGATTGGACCGTGCTGGACCGTAGGGAAGACGAGCGCTTTCAATGGCGCAACTTTACTCGACCATTCTTAATTGAAAACCCTGGGAAATACCAATTCTACCGCCTTATCATAGAAGATAATGCAGGAGGGGATGAAACGGCGATTGGTGAGCTTGAGCTGCTTGGTTACAGGGATACAGGAGCCAAATTCACTGATGCTGGCAAGGAAGTAAGCGACTTTGCCGCTGCGGGGGATATTGCTAAATCGCTGGAAAAACAACTGCAAAAGAAACTAAACCAATCACTGATTCAGTTTGACAAATATCACATGAAGCAATCCCTCAAGAAGCTGGATGATTTTATTGATAAGTTGGACAAAAAATCCTCCGATATTTCTAAGGAAGCAAGGCAGCAGCTAAAAGCGGACGCTAATGTACTGAAAGAAACGGTCTCAAACTTTGTAGGCCATGAACCCGCCTCTGGAAAGGGGAAATGGAAATATCGCGGGGAAGTTGAACAAACGCCTATTTTCGAGTTTGACAACCTTGAGACGAATTCCGTCGAACCGGAAGAAGATGCAGAGGTCTCCGTCGAAGTGAAAAATATTGGATTGATGGAAGGAGAAAAACAAATCGACCTTTCCTTTGATGGCGAACTGTTGGAATCCAAAACGGTGGATCTGGATCCAGATGAAACCGAAACGGTTACCTTTACGATTCCTAGTGTGCCTGCAGGTATCCACAAAGTTGAGGTCAATGGCTTGTCTGCTGATCTCCATGCCCTTTATACTGGCCAGCCTGTACTGGATTTAGGATTCGATGAGGACAATATAGACAGCATTACCGATGGATCTCCCTATGGCCATGACGTATCTGTCAGTGGAAATGCCACTGTTACAGATGGGAAATTCGGCCAAGCCTTGCGTCTGGATGGCGGTAGGGCTGAAATCCCGCATTCTGCATTGCTGAATGGAGGTGGCAGGTTGTCGATCAGTTTCTGGGTAAAGCTTGATGATGCTGGCACCGACCAGAAAATTATTGGGAAAACTTCGATCGGCGATGGTTTTGTGGTCGGCGTCGAGGAAGGAATTTATCCGGAATTGTGGACGGAGACAGGAAGACTGTCTCTGAAGGAAGGCTCAGTTCCATCGCAGGAATGGACCCATGTTGTCTTAACTTGGGAACAAGACGAGGAATTGGCCGCCTATATGAACGGAGAGAAAGTGGCAGAATCGACAGCAGGCTCCAGTCCCATCACTGATAATGAAAAGGAACTGATTATCGGCGGTGCACCATGGAATCCTAGCTCTTTACAAATGAAAGGCAGCATCGATGAGGTGAAAATGTTCAAGGAGGTATTGAGCGAGGAGGAAGTAAAACAACTGTACCAGAACAATACAGTGAATTAATCAAAAGGGCTGCCCCATAAGTTAATAAAACTTATGGAGCAGCCTTGTTTCGTCTATTTTTAGGGACAAGGAATCAATAGATTGGTACATTTCAATACTGGAGGATAGAAAGGTAAATGAATGCTGAATTTTCGCTCCCAGAATTAATTGACTTAAACTCCTTATATACTTCTCTATCAAATTCCTGAAAAAAATCTCTATTAACCTGTTCTAATTAATAGACCTTCGAAAATCAGTGTGTAAGAGATACAACTTTATACATAGCAACCATCTAACAGGGCTAGTTAGTGAACCCTATCACGAAGCACGTAATTAAGAATGCTCTGGAAGGGGGAAGCCGTTGGTATTGAACGGAAAATATTATGGTTTAAATAGAAATGAAAAGGCTTGGTTTAATCCAGGCTTTTTTTGTGCTGTCCTTTTCGGTTACTCTTTACAACTTCCTTTAGTAGCAAAGTTTCTCCCCCTAGAGCGACTGGAGAAAGGGGGAGCCTGGAATTCTACTTTTGGCTTGTTTTGTAGTTTTTCAGCACAATCTTTCATCTATTAATGAAAGAGTACATACAAGAAAAAACTATTTTAATATCTTATTAGCATTCGCAAAGAAAGGAGGAATGAAAATGAGCAATGGAAACAATACCGATGCATTGCTGGATATTCTTAGCCCGGATGCCGTGGCAAAAGCCAGGGCTCTGGCAGCAGTATTGCAAGACCAACATTTGGAAAATGAAAACGAAAACGAGCAGGACTTCGAACAAGAAACGGATCAGGAACAGGAAGCAAAATTCAAGGTTTATAATGGCAACTCATTTATCAAAAATAGCGGAAATAGTAAGAGCGAATCTGAAGCCGAATTGTTTGTTTTGATTTTCTTACTTCTGTTCGGAGGTTTTGCCTAGAAATTAATCGGGCGGAAGGCGAAAGAAATGGGGATTGGAGGCTCCTTAGCGGGGACTCTCCTCCCCGTTATGTCTATCATGGATTGGAGGAAGGAAAATGGGGAACGATGCAAAACTGCGTTCTATCATTCAAGAAGAAGTAGAATCATACATGAAAAATCATTTGGCCGATATTGCGAAAAATTATTCGACGGAATTGAGCAATGAAAATGGGAATTCCAGTGTGAAACAAAGTGGTAATGGAATCGTGTATGTAGACAATACAGGCATAGCATATGCACTGGCTCTGTTTTTCTATCATTTTATGGCAGATCAGTATAAAACCGATATTAACTTGGAGGATATTTTAAGTAAACTGAATGAGCATACTAGCGAAAATCGTAAGATGTTTGAAGAAGTGATTCAGTCCATTTCTGATAATGAAGGGTGATAAGGAGGGACGGAGAATGAGAAGACTGCTCTCCCTTTTGCATAGAGGCCATCCTTCCCAGGTGTATCAGCTTATTTTCACTCAAGGAAATTCCGTTTTTTTGAGAAATTTAAAACAGTGTTCCGCCCATTTTTTGTTCGGAGAGGATAGGTTTAAATGCAGGACCTATGTAAACATCCAACAAATCATGGGCTACTCTCTGTTTCCTGACTTTCCTGAAGAAAAGGAGAGGTGCAATTCCGCTGATCAGAACGGGCATACTTGTTTGAAGAGTGACTCTGAAGAAATAACAATCAATAAACCCCTCTTGGCACAAAAAAATGTTAGGAGACAGCCAAATCGCATACTTCTCTCCGAAAATCAAAAGGATACTTTTGAAATATCCGAGGAGGAGAAAAGACAATCAGTGTCTTATCAGGCAATTGAGAAAGGTGAGAAGACCTGCCAATATACTAGCAGAAAGGATGTCCAAGGTAAGCTTGTACAAACAGCCGACATAGTCGGCAACCCTGTCGGAAAATCAATATTACTAAGCAATCTCTCAGGAAAAGAGAGTGCCATAGATAAGGCCGAAAATAAGGAGATTAGCAGGGGGAATAGCCTGGAAAAGCGTCTCCAATACGACAGAATCCAAACCTCTGTTGAGGGACCTGCAGGCTATAAAATCAACAATGACAATGGGAATGCATTTATTAAAGATAGTGGTAACTTCACGCGTAAAACATGACCAGCTTGGAGTCATGAAACCGTTCCTATGCTAATATATAACTAATAGAAACGAATTAATAGAATGGGGGAGCTGGTGAAAATCAACCGTGTGGATTTGCACTTATCTGAGGAAGGGATTCGGCTTTATGAAAGCAAACATTTGGCAGGAGATTTAGTCAGCGAGCATCATCATCTGGTATATGAAATTTTATATGCTCTGGAAGGAGACGGGCGAATTGTGCTGAACGGAAAGAGTTATGCCTTTAAACAGGACAATGTGGCTGTTATTTCCCCTTATTCAGCTCATTCCATCATTTCCGACTCCAAATTGACGGTACTTGTTCTTGCGTTTGAGCAATCGATATTGGAGAACTCCGTAAAAAATGAACTGCTTGAGCAGTGTTTTGCTGAAACACAGTTTGTCGAACTGAATCCCTTTGATGGAAGCAACGTCCGGCAGCTGCTTCGGAATATGCTTTATGAGCAGTCCCAGGGTGAAAAGCTTAATTACGTGGCAATGCGGATTTTTCTCTCTGAACTGCTGTTGAGGTTTGCCAGGTCGCAGAATGACACGGATGTATTTGATGCCAACGTGTTACGCGCAGAGCGATTGCAACAATATATTGATACCCATTACTTCGAAATTCTCAGTTCGACGGACCTGGCGAACAAATTGGGAATCAGTACCCGTCACCTGAACAATATTTTCAAAGAACGCTACCAGGTCACCCCAATGCAGTATTTGACCGAGGTACGTATAGATCTGGCCAAAAAACTGTTGGCAAGTACACACAAAGATATCGTCTCGATTTGCTTTGAAGTAGGTTTCGAATCATTATCAACCTTCTATCGGGCTTTTAAAAATATTGTGGAAATTTCTCCGAAGAAATATCGTACCGCCTACAATCAGGAATTAATTCAAAAATAAAGCAGCCATTCCTAACCTGTTTCCGATTCTTAGAAATCCGTTCTTAGATTAGTAAGACGGATTTTTTTCATGCCCTTATGATAGAGACATAACGATGAAAGGGGTTACATTTATGCAGCAAAAAATCGGGATCATTATGAACGGGGTAACGGGTCGGATGGGCACAAATCAGCATTTGATTCGTTCTATTGCCGCTATCAGGAATCAGGGCGGTGTCGCTTTAAGCAATGGCGACACCTTGATGCCTGACCCCGTTTTAGTAGGAAGAAACCAGGAAAAGCTGGAAAAGTTGGCTGAACAGCACAGCATCAAGCGTTGGAGCACAAATCTTGAAGAGACGCTGGCTGATAAACAGAATGACATTTACTTTGATTCCCAGACAACGGTAAGAAGAGCTGATAGTATCCGCAAGGCAATAAAAGCGGGCAAACATATTTATTGTGAGAAACCGACTGCCACCAGTCTGGAGGAATCGCTCGAATTGGCAAGGCTTGCCAAGCGGACGGGGGTGAAAAACGGTGTCGTACAGGACAAATTATTTCTGCCGGGCTTGTTAAAGCTCCGACGATTGATTGATGCAGGGTTTTTCGGAAAGATGCTGTCTGTCCGTATCGAATTTGGTTATTGGGTGTTTGAAGGAGATTGGCAGGAGGGGCAACGTCCATCCTGGAATTACCGGGAGGAAGACGGCGGCGGAATCATTGTCGATATGTTTGCGCACTGGCGTTATGTAATTGATAATTTGTTTGGCAATATCCGTTCGGTTTCATGTATAGGTGCAATCCATATCCCACAACGATTGGACGAACAAGGGAACAAGTACACATGTACGGCAGACGATGCGGCCTATGGCACATTTGAATTGGAAAATGGCGTCGTTGTTCAAGCTAACTCATCCTGGGCAGTCCGAGTGATTCGGGACGACTTGTTGACTATCCAGGTTGACGGGACGGAAGGCAGTGCCGTAGCAGGACTTAGGGATTGTAAAACACAGCATCGCGTCAATACTCCAAAGCCGGTTTGGAATCCGGATATACCAAACCCGCATGATTTTCTCTCCCAATGGGAAGAGGTGCCTGATAATCAAACGTTCGACAATGCCTTCAAAGTACAATGGGAATTGTTCCTGAAACACGTCGTTGCTGACGAACCGTTTCCTTGGGATTTACTTGAAGGAGCAAAAGGGACCCAGTTATCGGATTTAGCATTGAAGTCCTGGAAAGAAAGATGCTGGGTGGAAGTCCCGGAACTGACTGTATAGGAGGGGAAGAGAATGAGCATCGAACTGATTTTACCTGCAAAGGATCGAACGCTCCAGACTTATCAAATGAAAGACTCTTCCCCATTTTCCACACCGTCGAAAAAAAAGTTTTCCAGCCGGACGGCCTTTTCCGCCGCCCATGTGGTTGCCGACCCATTGGCAGCGGGGGATCCAATTTTCGATCCTAGTGTCGATTGGAATGCGACTCTGGCATACCGACATCACTTATGGTCACTTGGATTGTCGGTAGCAGAGGCAATGGACACGGCACAACGGGGAATGGGGTTGAATTGGGAAAATGCTAAACAATTGATTCGCCGTTCAGCGAAAGAAGCGAAAGCGGTCGGCGGCAGAATCGCCAGTGGGGCAGGAACCGATCAACTCGCGCCATCGCCGGATGTTACCTTGGAGGATGTGAAAAATGCCTATCTGGAACAGTGTGCATTTATCGAAGGGGAAGGAAGCCAGATCATCCTAATGGCCAGCAGGGCTTTAGCTGCTTGTGCCAAAGGACCCGATGATTATGTGCATGTTTACAACAGAGTCTTGGAAAATGTCTCTGGATCGGTGATTTTACACTGGCTTGGTGATATGTTCGATCCTGCCTTGCAAGGATATTGGGGACACGTATCAATTAGTAAAGCGATGGATGTCTGTCTGGCGATCATCCGGGGTAATGAAAGCAAAGTTGAGGGCATAAAAGTGTCCTTGTTGGATGCTGGGCAGGAGATCAAAATGCGCCGGCACCTTCCAGAAAGCGTGAAGATGTACACCGGTGATGACTTTCACTATCCGGCATTGATCAAAGGGGACAAGCACGGTTACAGCCATGCGCTGCTCGGCATCTTTGATGCCATCGCCCCTGCTGCGGCGGCAGCCTTTCATGCACTGGACGAAGGAAACGAGGCTGCCTATGATGGGATTTTCGAAAAAACGGTGCCGCTTGCCCGGCATATCTTTCAAAAGCCGACGTTTTCCTATAAAACCGGTGTGGTATTCATGGCTTATTTGAATGGGCATCAGACGCATTTCCGTATGCTCGGCGGTAAGGAAAGCGCGCGCTCGATAACGCATCTGGCCGATTTATTTGTCCTTGCAGACCAGGCGGGTTTATTGGAAAAACCGGAGCTTGCCGCAATCAGGATGAAACTTTTGCTGGAACAGGCAGGAGTCGACCAAGGGGGAAGAGGATGACAAAAACTGCACTGGTAAACAGATTAAGTTTGAATCAAATTACAATAGAACAATGGAGTCTGGAAGAGGCAGTCCGTGGCTGTGAAGAGGCAGAAGTCGGGCGGATTGCTTTGTGGCGGCACAAAGTGGAAAAAACAGGCTTACAGGTGAGTAGGAACATAATTCGTGATTCTGGTTTGCATGTGTCGAGTCTCTGCCGTGGCGGGATGTTTCCGGCACCGACCGCAGCGGAAAGAGAGCGGCGTCTCGATGATAACCGACGGGCAGTAGAGGAAGCCGCCGAGCTCGGCACAGATACCCTTGTGCTTGTCTGTGGACCGGGACCAGACCGTGATATAGATATGGCCAGAAAACATGTGGAGGAAGGGATCGCCAAGCTGGTTCCGTTTGCCCGCTCCTATGGGATCAAGCTTGGTATTGAACCATTGCACCCAATGTATGCGGCAGATCGATCAGTCATTTCAACGTTAAATCAGGCCAATACAATTGCCGAACAGTTCTTACCTGAAGAGGTAGGCGTGATTGTCGATGTCTTTCATGTCTGGTGGGATCCCGAACTTTATCAACAGATTGCCCGCGCGTCTGGTCGTGTTCTCGGTTTTCACGTTTCTGACTGGGTCGTCCCCGTGCCTGATATGTTTAAAGGCAGAGGGATGATGGGAGATGGGGTAATTGAAATTAATCGAATCCGCAATGCAGTGGAAGCGGCCGGCTACCATGGTCCGATTGAAGTCGAAATCATCAACCAGGCTATTTGGGATCGCCCAGGTGAAGAGGTGCTCGAAGAAATAAAAGCGAGCTTTGTGAAGCATGTTTGATTAGGAGGACTTTAATTAGGGAGATAACGGAAGTGATCCCTCGTTAGAAAGAGGTGGCATACACTCCCGCAAGGTGCTTTGCTTTCAAGTGGAAGGCGGAGTATCTTGCCGGAGCGATGAGAAGCACTCATCACACAACAAAGTGTAAGGAAGTGTGTTAGTTCTTTCATGCGTAATCAACTTCATGCACATTGAGATGCTCCTTACATACTTCCACACTCTATCGTTTGGCCTTTAATAACTGTCGTTATATCCAGCCGCTTTTTCTTTTTAAAATCGCTTTCTCATAGAAAGGAAAATTATGTTAAGGTAAAAGTACATATTAGATAAGAAGGTGATGAAAAGGTGGTAAATCAGGACGAAAAAATCCTCTCCCTGAGCAACTTATCAATGAGTTATGGCGGGGATCCGGTACTTAAGTGGATTGATTTGGATGTGTACCCAGGCCAAATCATCGGATACATAGGACCTAACGGGGCCGGAAAAAGTACAACCGTAAAAATTATGCTCGGGTTGGTAGGAGGGTATAACGGCAAGGTGGAGATTTTTGGCCAGGACATAGCCGATGGAGATCCCTCGTATAAGCAGAAAATCGGCTATGTTCCGGAAAATGCCGAGATTTATGATAACTTGACTGCATGCGAATACTTGACGTTCACTGGCGAAATGTACGGGATGGATCCCGAGACAGCCGAGAGGAAGGCCCTGCTTCTATTAGACAAGTTTGAAATGCGTGGTGTATTCCATACGAAAATTTCCTCCTTTTCTAAAGGAATGAAACAAAAAGTACTGATCATCTCCAGTTTACTGCATGATCCTGATTTGCTATTCCTCGATGAACCGCTAAGCGGGCTGGATGCAAACAGCGTGATGATTATTAAAGAAATACTTGCACAGCTTGCTGCTGAAGGAAAAACGATTTTTTATTCCTCTCATATCATGGAAGTGGTCGAAAAAATCAGCAGCAGGATTGTCTTGCTGGCAGACGGAAAAATCGTTGCCGATGGGACATTTGCTGAACTGCAGGCCAAAAATGAGGAAGGGACATTGGAAGAAATCTTTAATCAACTGACCGGTTTCAATGAACACCGCGAGATCGCCAAATCATTTGTGTCGATCGTCCGGGAAGGTGGAAGCTGATGAAGAATTTCTTATCCTTGCGAATGCTGGACCTTTGCAGCCGCTTGTTTATCATGCTGGGGATTGATTATCCGGTAATGCGGCGAATTTTGCAGGTGAAACTGACGATGGATCAGCGGCGGGTCCCGACCATTTTTGAACAGTCGAAATCCAAAGAAGGCAATCAATTTATCAAATCGCTCGGCCTTTACGCATTCTATGGATTGATTCTCATTCCGTTCATAATGTTTGGCGATTACTATCTGTTTCAGATGAGTCTCGTCTTCGCCATGATGATGTTTATTCTCATGACGACGATGATTGCCGACTTCTCTGCTGTCCTGCTGGATGTGAGAGATAAGAACATCCTCAACACAAAACCTGTCGACCAGCGGACAGTCAGTATGGCAAAGGTTGTACACGTCTGTATCTATATGACACAGGTGACTGGTGCCTTTGCAGTGGTTCCGCTCCTTGTCGGTTTGTTTGTCAACGGAGCTCTGTTTACCGTTATATTTCTTATAGAGATTTTGTTGATCGGCATGCTGATTGTTGTGTTGACAGCACTTATTTACATATTTATTTTGCAGTTTTTTGATGGGGAACGTTTAAAAGATGTCATCAATTATGTGCAGATTCTGCTTTCTGTCGGAATCGTAGCGGGTTATCAGGTGTTGGTGCGAATATTCGATTTTTCCGACTTAAACATCGATTTTACCTTTCAATGGTGGCATTTACTGCTTCCGCCAATTTGGTATAGCGCCCCATTTGAGTGGATATTGAATGGCAATTCGGCGGGCTATATTATTGGCTATTCCATCCTGTCGGTTGTGGTACCGATTGTGGCCATTATTATATACAGCAAACTCGTCCCGTCATTTGAACAAAATTTGCAAAAGTTACTGCAATATAGCGGAGACAATAAGCGAAAGGCACATCGTCTAGATAACTTGTTTGCTAAGATCGTTTGTAAGAGCAAGGAAGAACGCACATTCTTTCGCTTTTCAACGCTTATGATGAAACAGGAGCGAGAGTTTAAGTTAAAAGTTTATCCTTCGCTTGGATTTGCTTTTGTGTTTCCGTTTATTTTCCTGTTCAATGAAATAAGCATGAATGGATTCGGCGGATTGCCTGGAAGCAAGTATTTCCTTACCATTTATTTAGGAAATATCATGATTCCTGCTGTCGTTCATATGCTCAAGTTTTCCAGCAATTATAAGGGTGCATGGATTTTTCGGGCAACTCCGATTCATGACGAATCGATTTTTTACCGGGCAGCTTTAAAAGCTTTTTTGACCAAGCTTTATTTACCGCTCATGATTGTACTAAGTATTTTCTTTTTGTCTATGTTTACGTTCCGTATTGTACCGGATCTGCTCGTGATATTAATGACCGGAGTACTGCACGCTCTGTTATCTTTTAAACTATTAACCAATCAGACCTATCCTTTTTCCCGTTCCTTCGAATTTGCGTCTGACATGGACACCGCCAAAAATATCATTTTGATGATCATCGTCGGTCTATTTGGCGGGGTGCATTACCTGGCAACCCTTTTGCCATACGGAGTGCTTGGTTATCTGGTGTTAGTGCTTATTGCCGCTTTGATCAGCTGGAAACTTGTGTTCTCTGCAAAAGAAAAAAGGTCACCGGCTGGCCAGACTTGAAGAACATTAGATAAGCCTTGAAAACTGGGTTGTGTATCCTGGATACATCGGTATTAAAACAATTAAATGGTGATTACTCAATTGTAACTTATAGTAAGAAAACATCAGCAATTGGGCCATTTAACCATAAGCATTAAGATATTAATAGGAGTGATAAGGTGAATATTAGATCAAACAAGAAGACAGAAGTCGATAAATTAGTAGAAATATGGTATGAAGTTTCTTTAATAGCACACGACTTTATTGATAAAAATTATTGGAAATCACAACAAACGGCGATGGCAGAAAAGTATATCCCAATGTCTGAAACCTATGTTGTAAGTAACGAGAAAGGCATTGTCGGCTTCCTATCGATGATGGATAATTATATGGCTGCATTATTTATTGATGTCAGGCATCAAGGTGGGGGGTATGGGAAGGGATTGTTGAATTTTATCAAAAGACAAAGAGAAAGTATACAATTGAAGGTGTACAAGAAAAATAAAAAAGCCGTGGATTTCTATTTGAAGAATGGCTTTGTAATAAAGGAAGAAACATTAGATGAACAGACTTCTGAGGAAGAATTTTTAATGGAATGGGAAAAGAGTTAAGCGTAGGTGAAAGTTGGAGTTATTACTTGAAAATACAAAACGTCCTCCATCAATAGGGCGCTATCCTTTAAGATAGCGCCCCCCCTATTGTCACTCCTGTACAGCGGTCCCTGCTTTAGTCTTCTTCTATAATTGCATCGAATGCTTCAGATACGTTGTCAAATTCTTCATCAGACTCAATAGCTGATAAATCACCCTCATCGTCTATCTTTAAGAAAAAGATATCTATATCGTCTTCGCTTTCATCCTGTAGATCTTCTGCAAAGCCGACGGCTACATAGTCCGTGTTTTCTAAGGTGACTTTTGCCAGAACTTCAACGGTTTGATCCTTATTTGCTTCATCACTTATGGTGAATGTTTCCCCCACTTTGATTTCTTCCATCATTATCACGCTCCCTTTCTTGTATGTTTAGTTTCTGTATTATCCTTCCTAAAAGGTCTCGTTCTATGTGTGATTTGCTGAAAAAGTAAGCGGGTTTGCATATGTTCTTGAACGTTCAAGTAGCAATTTTCTATGATGTATTTCTATGCGGAAGTCCAGTTTTTTTAGATATTTTTTAGATAATTTATTTTAAGGCAATAGTTTGATCAATGTGAGCGAAAAAAGTAGTTGACTATGAAAATTGAATTATGATATTATAGAAAATTTGATTAAATTTATATATATGTTAAACTAAAGAGGGTTACCAAATATGGAGGTGGATGATTTGTTTCAAGTTGGCGATAGCATTGTTTATCCAATGCATGGAGCAGGTACAATTAAGGCCATAGAAGAAAGGGAAATCGCAGGGAAAAAACAACAGTATTACGTCATAAAAATGTTAACCAGTAATATGCAGGTCATGATTCCTACGGGTAAAATAGTGAGCTCAAATATCCGGCCGGTTACGGACATAATTGCATTAAAACATCTCCTATACATTTTTCAGCATGGAGAATCAGATGGGTTGCTACCGTGGAAACAGAGGTTTAAAGTGAATACGGACAAAATAAAAACGGGTAAAATACAAGAAGGTGCAGAGGTTGTACGTGATTTAATGCGTATGAAGAAAGAGAAGGAACTTAATACAAGCGAGAAAAAAATGTTGGATAACGCACATGAATTTTTAATTAGTGAACTGAGATTAATTAAAGGGATCACGGAAAACCAAATAAAGAGTTTTTGTTAAGAGTGATGATACGTAATCTGTTGCTACTTCCGAAAACATCCTGAATTTTTTGGGAGCAGGATTATGATTAAATCAATCCTTTCAAAGACATTCAACTTCTTCAACTCACTTTTAGAGTGTTGACCTCTTTTGGTATTTCCTCTTTTATTACTTCATTTTCTTTTTAGAATGTTTGATGTTTGTTCAAATTACCACCCGATAACAAAGTCACGCATTTTTGTTTTTGGTAAAAAAGAAGACCGCTAAGACAATAGTGTAACTACCTCTGGCTCACCATTCGGTGAGTTTTTTTGTGCTGGTAATTCCAACCATTTGTTTTTGCACAAAAGTCTGTGAATGATTTGGTCTTTTGATTATAGGAAGCTTGGCATATAGTTAAACTAAGGCCGATAAATAAAGTTTTGCCCAAGGGGGGAAAACAATGAGTTTGGATAAGCGCAGTACTGCCATGTTAACTCATATTGTTCATAGTGAGCTATATATACCTGTCGAAAAACTTGCCGAGCAATTCAATGTTTCGAGAAGGACGGTCTATAACGACCTGGATAAGATCAATTTTTGGTTGAAGGAAAACAAAATAAGTGAAATACAGCAAATAAGAGCTGCTGGTTTGTACTTGGAAAAGCGGGCGAAACAGGAAATCATGAGCAAACTGCTCGTGTTCCCGGTTTATTATTATGAGCTGTCGCCTGAAGAAAGAAAGGCGTGGTTGGTCACTTACTTTCTGGCCAGTGCCAAAGCTCTGTTTTTAAAAGATTTGATTGCGATTACCAGGGTTAGCAGGAACACAGTCTTGGAAGATTTGAAATGTTTGCGGGAAGAACTCGGCAGCTATCGCCTGGAGCTTACTTCCAGGAAGAAGCTTGGGTATCAGGTTGTCGGCAAGGAAACCGACATCAGAAGAGCGCTAATCAACTATATTGCCAAGATCAAACCGCAGCACGGCTGGTATTCTATGATTCATGACCAGGCATTTGAAGCGGATAAAGAAAAAGACAGCAACTATATGATTTTTGACCAGACGGAGTTAAAACGAATTTATCGCGAATTGAGCCGGTGTGAACAGCGTTTGGGCATTCAGTTCACAGATGATGTCCTCAACATTCTTGTCATTCGTTTTTACTTGTTTCTAAAGCGGATCAAGCAAAAGCAGTACGTGGATATCGATCCGGTGGAACAGTCTGTCATCGAACAAACTGGAGAATTTAACGCGGCAAAAGACTTTATCATTGAAGCGGAAAACAAATGGGATGCAGAGATACCCACAACAGAAGCATATTACTTTGCCAAGCATCTATTGGGTTCGAAAGTAAACTATAATCCAAGCCTTGAGGATGAAAATGAAGAAATTATCGGATTGCGTGAAGTAGTCAAAGAGATGATCGAGGATTTTCAGCTGGTTGCAGTGGTGTCTTTTACAGACCGGGCAGGGATGGAGACCAATTTACTTTTACACTTAAAGCCTGCATATTACCGAATCAAGTATGGTATAGACATGGGAGAATTGGCTTTTGACTCAGTAGAAGACAACTTCCCGGAAATCTATCAATTAACCAAAAAAGTCATCCATCATTTCGAGCGTTTTGTCGGGAAAAAAATCAATCAAAGCGAAATTGCTTATATTGCAATCCATTTTAGCGGATGGCTGCATAAAGAAGGTCTGTCAATCCAGACACGCAGAAAAATGCTGATTGTTTGTACCAACGGTCTCGGTACTTCTCGTTTACTGCAAAGTCAGCTCGAAGGGTTGTTTTCTGAAGTGGATATTACCGGTATTGCTTCGCTCCGTGAATATCGAGAGATGGAATTAGCAGTTGATTTTATCGTCTCGACGGTACCCTTGCCGGATCGAGGAGTTCCTGTCTGCCTAGTCAATCCGCTACTTGATAACCATGATAAGGAAAACCTTCTGAAACAGGTAAATGCGTTGTTCACAGATAATAATGGTTATCAGCCATACTCGGTAGATACCCTTATGGACATTGTGAAACGTTATGCAGAAGTAAGGGAAGTAGGGCAGCTACAGCAGGAATTGAGGAAGTATCTTTACCATCCCTCAGTGACATCCGAGGCCAAGTTGAAACCTGCTTTGACGGAGTTAGTCAACGGGGACCATATACTGTTTGCAGCAAACGTGGAGAGCTGGCAACAAGCAGTTGAATTGGCAGCCAGCCCACTTTTGGAAAAGGGGTACATCACAGAAGGTTATGTTGAGTCGATGGTAGCCAATATTGAGAAGCAAGGTCCGTATGTTGTGATTTCTCCTTTGATCGCGATGCCGCATGGTCGTGCGGAAGACGGTGTGAATCAGTTGGGAATCAGTTTATTGCATTTGCAGGAACCAGTAGAGATGCTGGGCAAAAAAGTCAGAATCTTCATGGTTTTGGCTCCGGAAAACAACGAAAAGCATCTTAAAGCTTTGGCTCAGCTAACCAATATGTTCTCCCATGACAAACGTGCAGTACTGGATGCAAAAAACAAGGAGCAAATCTGCAAAATCATTACAACCTATTCATCAAGATAAGGAGTTTGATCATGAAATTTTTAGAAGAGGGTTTAGTCAAAGTCGGGGCAACAGCTGTAGATGCTGAAGATGCCATTAAACAGGCGGGCGTTTTACTGGCAGATGCTGAGACAGTGGAGGATGTGTATATCGATGCGATGGTGCAGTCTTTTCAAGAAAATGGACCTTATTTCGTCCTTGCGCCACATATAGCCATCCCCCATGCCAGGCCGGAAGACGGGGTAAAGGAAGCATCTGTCTCACTGTTACAGTTAAAGGATCCCATCACATTTGGACATTCATCCAATGACCCTGTCCAATTGATATTCGGCCTGGGGGCCTCGTCAAGCGAAGAACATGTTGATTTATTAAAAAAACTGACGATGCTTCTCAACAAGGAAGAAAACGTTAACGAGTTAAGAGCGGCAGCAACTTACCGGGATATACAAACAATCATTGAAACGGGGGTAAGCAAATGATTAAAGTGCTATCGGTTTGCGGACTAGGACAGGGAACAAGTTTGATTTTGAAGATGAATGTGGAGCAGGCACTAAGTGAGAAAGGAATCCGGGCTGATGTCGAACATATGGATGTATCTTCTGCATCAAGCATGAGTGCCGATTATATTATTACAAGCAATGAACTTGCAGAAGGATTGGAAGGACATAGCGCCAAGGTGATCATCGTTAATAATTATTTTGATATGGAGGAGATCAACCAGGCGATTGATGAGCATATAGCCAAGGCATAAAAGCTTGTAAAAAACAAAATAGATAGTAGACGAAGGGGGAAACAAGGTGGAAGTCATTTATTGGATAGCCGACAACGTCTTTGGAACACCTGCCATTTTATTAGGGTTTATCGTGCTGGTCGGTTTACTGTTACAGGATAAGACAGCAAGTCAACGGGTAAGCGGAACGTTCAAAGCAATTATTGGATTTTTGATCATCAGTGCAGGTTCCGACATCATCGTCAGCGCCCTGACGGTATTTGAACCGCTATGGAAAGAGGTTTTTAATTTATCGGAACAGCCACTTGGCGAATTTATGGGCCAGAATGCCTTTAATGCCGAATATGGAAGCGCAGTCACGCTGGCCATGACGATTGGTTTTCTGATTAACGTTTTGCTGGCAAGGTTTACAAAATTAAAATACATTTACTTAACCGGTCATATGATGTTTTGGACAACGACCATTTTTGCCGGGATTGTCGTGCATACGGTCGGAGATGTTTCCTTTGGTAAACTGGTTATTTTCCTTGCTGTCATCATGGGGATTTATTGGACAGTACAGCCAGCTTTGACACAGCCATTTATGAGAAAAATCACGGGAAATGACAATATCGCTTTGGGTCATACGTCAGCCTCCGTTGCTTTGCTTGGGGCACTGGCAGGTAAGGTGCTCGGTAACAAAGACAATGATTCGGAAAAAATAAAACTTCCCAAAGGGTTGGAATTTCTCCGGGATTCGAACGTTATCACAGCTCTGACCATGGGGTTGTTATTCCTCGTCGGTGCAGTCATTATTTCCTTTAAGGACACACCTGGCGCGGAAGAGCTTGTGGCGAGCGCAGGCAGTCAAAACTTCGTTATCTATGCCATTGTACAATCATTTACGTTTACTGCCGGTATCGCAGTTGTTTTAATGGGGGTTCGTATGTTTATCGGCGAGATGGTTCCAGCCTTTAAAGGAATCGCAACAAAAATAGTGCCGGGGGCAAAACCAGCACTGGACAGCCCGGTTGTCTTCCCTTATGCACCGAACGCCGTGATTCTCGGATTCTTAGGATCATTCGTCGGAGCCTTGCTTTGGCTGTTTGTACTTGGAAACACAGTGGGATACATTTTTGTCCCGACCATGATCGTCTTGTTCTTCCATTCAGCGACTGCAGGTGTGTTTGGTAATGTTACTGGTGGTGTCCGAGGTGCTTTGATTGCCGGATTTATCACCTCCACTGTCGTAGCATGGGGACAATATATCACAGTAAAAATGCTTTTGGCAGATACAATACCGGATACAGCCATGTGGGCAGCCGATTCTGATATGTTCATCCTTGGTCCGATCATCCGGTTTCTTGCACAATTACTGTTCTAATGAAAATACACAGGGGAGAAGGGGCAGCAGTATTGCCCTTTTTCCATGCAATCTGGAGGGGATAAAATGAGTTTTGTACGTACCTTTGCGGGGGATGTTTCTCCTAATCAATTAGGTTTTACCTATTCACATGAGCATATTGTCTGCCGTCCGCCTTACTGGGTGGAAAAGGGCGCGGATGATCTTTTGTTGGACGACAAGGAAAAATCGCAATTAGATGTGTTGGACTTTAAAAGGCACGGCGGCCGAACGATTGTCGATGCCACCGCAGTGGATTATGGCAGGGATGTAGCAGCCGTCCAGCAAATATCCAACGAGACCGGTATTACTATCATCGGAACAGCCGGTTTTAACAAAAGCTTTTTATGGGATGCACCGATGCGGGACAACTTGAAACAACTTGTCGGTAATTACGAAACTTATCATCATTGGATTGAAGATAAAACGGTTAATCAGCTTGCAGATTTCGTCATACAGGAAGTGGAACAAGGATTGGAAGGCACAAAATGGAGAGGCGGGCAGGTGAAGTTTGGAACGGGTTATAACCGGATTACTCCATTGGAGGAAAAGACATTGCGTGCGGTTGCGAGGGCACATCATGAAACAAAGGCTCCGATTCACACGCACACGGAAGCAGGCACCATGGTACTCGAACAAATCGAACTGCTTAAAGAAGAAGGAATTAACCTGGAATATGTCAGCTTTGGGCATATGGACCGCAATCCTGACCCTTTTTATCATGAACAAGTGGCGAAAACTGGCGCGTTTCTTTCGTTTGATGGGATTTCGAAAATTAAATACGCACCAGAAAGCACCCGGATCCATTGTATACTGGAATTGGTCCGCAAAGGCTATGAAGACCAAATTTTAGTCAGCGGAGATACTGCCAGAAAGTCTTATTATAAGCACTATGATTACGGACTTGGTTTGGAAAATATTATTGCTAAGTGGGTTCCCCGCTTCAAAGCAGAAGCAGACAGTCTAGGATTTGACGGAGAGAAACTGATAACCAAATTTTTCGTGGAGAATCCCGCCCGGTGTTTCACATTCAAAAAATAGAGAAGGGGTGCTGTTGTGAAGTTTCAATATCAAAACTCCTATAATATTAAAGAAGAAATCCAACGTTCCAAAGTTGCGATTCTACCAGTAGGAGCAGTGGAAGCGCATGGTCCACATTTGCCGCTCGGGACCGATAACTTCCTGGCTGAACGACTGTCGGACAAACTTGCTGAAGTGGTTAATGGTTTAGTTTTGCCCACGTTGCCGTATGGACAAGTATGGAGCCTGCGTCATTTTCCCGGAAGCATCACCGTCAGCAATCGATCCCTGATCAGCTATATTGTCGATATCGGCGAAAGCCTTTATCGACAGGGTATTGAGGTCTTTGCCATGGTGAACGGGCATTTAGGCAATGGAACGGCTTTAAAGGAAGCTGCCCGTGAGTTGTATGAAACATGCCCAAGCATGAAAGTACTGTATTTATTTTACCCTGGCATGAACAAGGCGGCAGAAGAAGTGAGGGAAACGCCATCTACCCATGGTACCTATTTTCATGCTTGTGAAATAGAGACGTCGTATATGTTATATCTGGCACCGGAGCTGGTAGAAATGGAGAAAGCGATCAATGATATTCCTGAAATTCCGCTGAGTGCGGATGTCACGCCCACACCTTGGGAGGAATTCACGAAAACCGCTGTATTAGGGGATGCCACCCTGGCGACAGAGGATAAAGGTATCTATATAATTGATATCGCCTTAAAAAACATGGTTCAATTAATAGAAACAGCTAAACAGCAGACAGAATTAAATTAACAGGAGGGCTTGGATGTTAACCAACTACTTTGAAAAGGTTCATTCGCTGTTACAAGTAATCGAAGATAAAGAGTTTACGGCCTTGCGTGTGGCTGCTGAAAAAATTTCTGCCTCGTTGCAGGACGATGGAGTGATCCACTTATTTGGCTGTGGCCATTCGCATATTTTGACGGAAGAGGTTTATTATCGTGCGGGCGGACTAGTCCCCGTGCATCCGATTCTTCATGAACCGTTGATGCTTCACGAAGGAGCGGTCCGTTCCTCTACCCTGGAAAGAAAGAATGACTATGCAGCACAGTTTATGGCGGAGCAGGATATTCGCCAAGGAGATATAATGGTGGTGTTGTCTACCTCCGGACGCAATCCGGTACCAGTTGATGTTGCACAGATTGCAAAAGAGAAAGGCGCCTTTGTCATCGGAATCACATCGGTACAATATTCACAAAGTCAGCCATCACGCCATACAAGTGGCATGCATTTGTTTGATGCGGTGGATCTTGTGATTGATAATCATGCCCCGGTCGGGGATGCCCTGCTGAGCCATCCGGAAGTTCAGGTAAGCTTTGCTCCGAGTTCGACCGTTATCGGTGCCGCCATTATTAATGGAATCTTTGCGGAGGCCATTAGATTGATGGCAGAAGAAGGCTTTCAGCCGCCCGTTTTTTTAAGCGGTAACATAGAGGGCGCAGATGCGCATAACCAGCAATTGATTGAAAAGTACTCTGATCGGGTAAGGTTGTAGATGAGAAAAGGTAACCGAGACGCTGCGGTTACCTTTTCTTCATCCTGATTTTGTTTTATAGTAGGACTGAAATCAGAACGATCAGGAGGGAACATGTGTGGGACTCGTTGCTATTATCACCTATGTAATATCTTTGTTTATTCTTTACATTGTTATCGAAACAGCGGTGAAAAACGGAATCAATAAATCAAATGTGGGCCGCCATTTCGATATGGATCGGCCAGAAGAACCAGAGGACACAAAGAAATCTTTTTTTGACACGGATTTGGATAAGGATTGAAAAAGGGAAGCAAGGATTCATTATTTCGTTGACAATACCTGTTCAGGATATGTTAAGATGACGATACAAAATAGAATAAGTTGATTGTCCACTAGGGGTACCTTGAAATAGATGATAACATCTATGGAAGAAAGGTTGAGATTAAAGTGAAACTTTAAGACCCTTGGAACCTGATCTGGTTGATACCAGCGGAGGGAAGTGGAGTAGCGGATACATATTGACGCGTGTGCTTAATGATAAATCCAATACAACCACTTTCTTTGCGCTGGTAAGGAAAGTGGTTTTTTTGTGCGAAAATATTTATTAATAGGAGGAAGGATTTAACGATGAGCAAAGGCTTGAAATTGACTGATCTGTTGGTAACCGTTATTGTCGCAATTATTTTTGGGATTATTTATAAAATATGGGGGCCATTATATGGTGTGCTCTCCACCTTTGGGCTTCAAGTCGAACAGTTGATTTATGGTATGTGGTTTATTGCAGCCACTGTTGCGTTTTTGATTATTCGAAAACCGGGTGTGGCCTTGCTGGCAGAAGTGGCTGCTGCTCACGGTGAATTTATTTTTGGCGGGGAATGGGGAATATCCACCTTATTATTCGGCATTGGCCAGGGATTAGCTGCCGAACTAATCTTTGCTGTCTTTCGCTACAAGCGTTTCGACTTGTTCGTTGTATGTCTGGCAGGGATTGCCTCAGGTGTTGCCTCACTAGGTATCGATTATTTTTACGGTTATATTAATGATTTGGTTCTATGGAACTTTTTGTTGATGGTCATTTTTCGGTTACTTAGCTCCGTAATGATTGCTGGTATGGTCGGTTATACAATTGTCCGGGCATTGGAAAAAACAGGGGCTACAAGCTTGGTTCGCCCTGCTTCCATGGAAGATTATAAAGCCCTAGAATAGAAAGGAGGAAGGCCATGTCTACTGTTTCCAGCGTAAAAAACTTGCGGTTGAAGTTTCCGGGGAATGATTCTCTGCTGTTTAAGGATTTTTCGATTTCTTTTCAACAGGGAGAAAAAGTACTGTTGTTAGGACCTTCTGGTTCAGGAAAATCTACGCTTTTGCAAGTACTCGCAGGATTGATTCCCCAATCCATTGATGTACCGTTAAAAGCAGATCAATTGACGATACCGGAAAGCTGGGGTTTTTTATTCCAAGATCCAGATACGCAGTTTTGTATGCCTTATGTAGATGAGGAAATAGCCTTTGTTCTAGAGAACGTAAAAATCCCTCCAGGCCACATGAACGATATAATCGTTTATTATTTACATCAAGTCGGCTTGGAACTCGATTCCATTCATACTAGGATTCAAACACTTTCTGGTGGTATGAAGCAGCGATTAGCGATTGCTTCGATACTGGCCCTACAGCCGGAAGTGCTGTTTTTAGATGAACCAACTGCCTTACTTGACCCGGAGGGTACAAGTCAGGTTTGGAACACAATTAAGGATATAGGAAAAGAAAAAACGGTGATCATTGTAGAGCATAAAATAGATGAAGTGATTGATTATGTGGATCGTATCGTTCTTTTTAATGCGCAAGGCGAATTACTAGGAGATGGTCCTAAAGATGTTATTTTTCAACAGTATAAACAGACTCTTTATAAACAAGGGGTTTGGTACCCGGGAATATGGGACGATTATTTGCAAGACAGTCACCCAAGTAAGCCGGTTATCTCTAATCCCAGGGAAACACCAGTCCTTTCATTGGAAAATTTTTCCGGGTACAGAGGCAAGAACAAAAAAGTCTTCGTAGACGACACGAAAATTTATTCCGGTGAATGGATTGCTGTATTGGGTGAAAATGGTGCAGGGAAAACAACTTTGCTTCATTCATTGATGGATTTAATAAAAACCAGTGGCGCATACTACGTTTTTGGAAAGAATAAAAAGAAAATAAAACGTCTTTCTGATTTTGTGTCATTTGTTTTCCAAAATCCAGAATTGCAATTTGTAACAAATTCTGTCTACGAAGAGTTAGCTTATACATTACGTATATTGGAATGGGATGCAGGGACGATTGATCACCGGGTTGGCCATTTGCTTCAATTATTTAATTTAGATACTTATAAAGCCCAACATCCTTATCAACTTTCCATGGGGCAAAAGCGAAGATTGAGTGTCGCAGTAGCACTAGCCCAAAACCAGCCGATTTTGCTGTTGGATGAGCCTACGTTTGGTCAAGATGCTGTCAACACGTTTGCTATATTGGAAGAGTTAGAGCGATTACGAAAAGAAGGTACTACTATTGTTATGGCCACCCATGACTGGCAAATTGTAAGGAATTTTGCCAGTAGATGCTGGCATATAGAAAATGGCAGGCTGACGAAAGAGGATGCAGCGATAGAATGTACCAATATATATCCTTCTCATATCTTGCAATAAGGAGAGAAAATAAATGCTATGGGAATTTTCCTATAAAAAAACCTGGCTTCATAAAATCAATCCAAGTTTTAAACTCGCGATAGTTTTCCTGCTATGTATCCAGGTACTCTTTATTCATAATCTGAATTTCATCATTAATTATATGTTGGCTGTACTGATACTTTATCTATTTTTCACAGGACATCCATCTATGCGGCTGCTACTTATTTCTGTACCATTTATCATCTTGTTTTTGACTTCTTCCACCTCGATGATTTTTTTCGGAAAAGGGGAGGAAACGTGGTTTGAATGGGGGTTGATTCATGTTACAGAAGAAAGCTTTTTTAGAGGAATCCATATCGGTGTACGCGGACTTATTTTTGCCGTGTTGGGGGTTGTTTTTGCGTTGACAACAAGACCGGTCTATTTGTTTTATTCCTTGATGCAGCAACTGAAGTTAAGGCCAAAGTATGCATACAGTTTTCTGGCAGCAGTTCAGTTGATCCCTATCATGGTTGAAGAGATGCAAAATCGGCGTAGTGCATTGAAAGTACGGGGGGTACAATACCGGAAGGGGTTTTCTGGTTTTATTGATAAATTCCGTCTTTATTCGATACCGCTGCTTTCTCAAAGTATTCGAAGGGCCCATCGTCTTGCGGTGGCTATGGAGGCGAAAAGTTTTCAGGGAGCAGCAAACCGGACATTTTACTACAAAATGGGATTCTCCTGGTTAGATATCGTCTTACTGTTATACTTCATCATATCCATCTCTGCATCTTATTTTTTGGCGATATACTTTCCGTATTTTCCTGCTACAGATGTTCGTTTTGGTTGAACGTCAAAGAGACTGGGACAAAAGCATCGTAACCAAATAAAAACCGAACGGTTCGGTATCGACCCCCAAAAGTTAGAGTGAAAAAAACTAACTTTTGGGGGTAACTACCTTCATTTGGTTTTTATGTTAGAAAAAGTAAACCGTTATACCCTTCTCGTATGCATTGCGTGACTCTCCACTCCGGCAAGGCGCTTCGCTTTCCGCAGGCACGGCCACAGCTAACTTGACAAAGAATACCGATTTGCCAAGTGGATCTTTAGCTCGGGCTCATCCCGCTGGAGTCTGCGCACCTTGCCTCCGTTGGATGGAGAACGCGTAGTATCTTGCCGTAGCGATACGAAGCATGCATGAAACAACATGATAAAAAGAGTACATACAAATAAACCGAACGAAGTCTGACCCATAAATCAAGCTGTGTTTTTCTACCTCTCTATTATTCTGCACTCATTCAAAATGCTAGAAGCAGAGTCCTTTCGTTGTATTAGAACTTCTGCCCGCCGGTAAGGTTCGAGCCTTCGATAAAGTAGCGTTGAAAATAGAAGAACAATAGAATGATCGGCAGAAGAACGGTGGTCGACATCGCCATTAAGTAGTTCCACTGGGTGGAAACCGTTCCTTTAAATGTCTGCAGCCCAATTTGTAAGGTGTACAGATTTTCATCATTCAGGTAGAGCAGCGGACCAAGCAAATCATTCCAGGAGCCATTGAAGGAAAAAATGGCTACGGTAATTAACGCTGGTTTTATTTGCGGCAGAATGATTTGCCACCAAATTTGAAAATGGTTGGCGCCATCCATTTTTGCTGCTTCCACCATATCCTTCGGAATCGTTCGCATGAATTGTCTGATCAGGAAAATAAAGAATGCACTGCCTAGAAAAGACGGCACGATCAGCGGAAGGTATGTGTTTACCCAGCCGATTTTAGCGAAAATAATATACTGGGGAACCAATGTGACAAAGCCAGGGATCAGCATCGTGGCCATGACGATACCAAACAACAAATTCCTCCCCTTGAACTTGATGACTGCAAAGCCATAGGCGATAAATGCGTTGGCAAGTACACTGCCTATCGTTGAAAGAGCCGAAATAAGCAGGGTATTCAATGTCCAACGGGTAAAAGGGGCCGTCTGCCATGTTTCCAGATAGTTGCTGAACCGGAAGCTGTCCGGCCAGAAACTCGGCGGGTACTGGGCGATTTCCTGTGGTGTTTTCAAGGAAGTCGCAATCATCCACCATACTGGAGACAGGATAATCAGGCTGCCGCCGATTAAAATCAGGTAGATCAGCGTTTTCTTGGTCATCCTTTTTTTCTTGCTGCCAATCACGGAATTGCTCACTTATGATCCCCACTTTCATAGTAAACCCACTTCTTACTAAACTTGAAATGAAGGAAGGTCAGAATCATGACAATTATAAATAGTACCCAGGCCATTGCTGACGCATATCCCATGTTGAATATCTCAAATGCGTTGTTCCACATATGAAGATTGTAGAATAACAAGGAATTGGAAGGTCCGCCTTCGCCGCTGTCGGTCATGACATAAGCCTCTTGGAAAATTTGAAAGGCGCCGATTGTTGATGTCACCATATCGAAGAAAATAATCGGTGTAATCATCGGAAGCGTAATATGGAAAAACTTGCGGATCGATCCGGCTCCATCCAATTCTGCAGCTTCATACATAGCTTTGGGGACACCTTGCATGACCGCCAGATAAAGCAACATGCCGCCACCGACGCTCCACATTTTCATCATGACGAGCGCTGGTTTGGTCCATTCCGGTTCGAACAACCAGGCGGGTCCATCAATGCCAAACCAGGCAAGGACCGTATTGACCAGGCCTGTGGAAGGACTGAGCAGCTGCATCCATAAAAAGTAGACGGCGACCCCAGATAAAACAGCGGGCAAATAATAAATCGTACGAAAAACTTTAATGCCTTTCATTTTTTGATTAAGCAGCATGGCCACAATGACAGCTCCGGCCGTGGTCAATGGAACAGAGAAAACGACAAAGTAGACTGTATTGTACAGGGAAGTCCAAAATAACGGGTCAACCGTGAACATCCGTTTGTAATTGTCGAAGCCGGTAAAATTCATTTGGGAGGTAACATTATAATCAGTGAAACTGGTTACCAATGAGAACAGCAGCGGGCCAAGGGTAAGTCCGAGAAAACCGATAATCCAGGGAGCAATGAAGATATAGCCCCAGATGTTTTCTTTGAGCGACAATTTGCTCATCTTCGGTTTTCTTACTGTCCAATCACTGCTCTTGCTTTTATGTACCGATTTTCGCTGGGTTGTACTAATTGCAACATTATGCTCTTTTATACCACTCAACTTTCTCGCCTCCATACCTTTGAAGTGATGAATCATAGGCTATTCTTGATGAAGTCTCCGGGAAGGTGCTGTTACAGAAAGATGAACGGAAAAGCGGTGCCGCTGCCGCTTTTCCTAATGTTTCAAGCTATTGCTTGGAATTTTCTACATCTTTTTGTGCTTGATCAAGTGCTTCTTCGACCGAAATTTTTCCATTGAGTGCATCATCGATAAGCGGATTGACCAAGTTTTCGTATTCCGGATACTCTGGTGGAGTTATCGACAAGTACGTGTATTCAAGGCTTTCCATCGATTTTTGGAAAATTTCTGCCCCTTTGCCGTCCAGGTTCTCCGTGATTTGTTTTGTGGCTTCCTTATTGGCAATGTTGTCGAAGTTATTTTCGCCCCAGTATGTTTGCGCTTCGACATCTGTCAGATATTTAATAAACTTCATGGAGGCTTCCGGGTTTTTGGCACCTTTTGGTATTTCCATGACAAATCCGCCGCCAGTACTCCATGGTTTTGTATCTTCGTTATAAGCAGGCATTGTCGCTACGCCGTAGTCCAGGTCGCCGCCGAACTCTTCCAGTTGCTTATAGAACGTACCGATTTCTGCCCACATCGCAACCTTTCCAGAAATAAATGGATCCTGCTGTTCATTACCGAATTCAGCCTTCATATTTTGGACCGCTTCTGAACCAAGTTCCTGTTTCCAATCGTACATCCATTGGATGGCTTCTTTTTTGGCAGGGGTGTTGATGGTAGGCTCTCCGCCTTCCATCAGGCCTTTTCCATCATCGGCATTAATCATCCAATCGTGGGTGGTGAAGTTCCCCCAGTTCGGGTAATAACCGACTTGTTTGTATCCGCCATCTTCATTTTTGACGGTGAGTTTATCGGAGTACTCTTTGAGCTCCTTCCAAGTACGGGGCGGTTTTTCCGGGTCAAGTCCTGCCTCCCGGAAAGCATCCTTGTTATAAAAAAGCATTCTGGTGTCGGTGGTGAAAGGCAGCGCATACGCTTTATCCTTGTATGTCACGGCATCCCATAAGTGCGGATAGAAACTATTCTTTAAATCGTCATCCACCCATTTACTTATATCTTCCACCTGGTTGTTAGAGGCTCTGATTTTCACCGTTCTGATATCATTGACAATGACATCGGGCGGGTCCCCTGCAGCAATCGCCGCCAGGTTTTTCGTCCAAATATCGCCCCAAGGTACATATGTATGTTTGACCACAATTTCGTCCTGGGAATTGTTGAAGTCCTCAATCAGTTTTTCAATCATCGGGCGCCTTGTCTCGGAGCCCCAAAATGTCCAAAAGTCAAGCTCCACTTTTCCTTCTGCGTTTGTATTGTCAGCGCTTCCGGAGCTGCAGGCAGATAGCAAAGCCAGCAAGCCGGCGCAAACAATCAACAACCACTTTTTCATCTGTTGTCCTCTCCCTTTTGTTGCGATATAGTAGAAGCGTTTCTTATAAAGAACGCCTCTCGAAGTTACTAAGAATTTCCCCTTCTTCTCCTTCGTCAAACTACTTCTTCTAAGAAAAAGCGCAGTTTATGTAAAATAGTGCCGAAGTCTTGGTGAGAATAGGGGAGAATTATGATTTAATAGGAGAAACACAGTTATCCTACTTAAAGTTATAAACAGGGGGCATCCATGAAAAACCGATTGCAAGTCTCACTCCATATCAAAATTCTGGGTTTGGTAGGAACCCTTCTTTTACTTGTCATTAGTCTAATAACCGTTATGGTAGGCTACATGGAATCCCGGGAAGATGTTGCCAATGCGGAGAACTTGGCCTTGCAAACGGCTAAGACGATTTCGTACATGCCTGGCGTCCAAGATGCCTTCCGCTCTGGAGCTACTTTGGAGGAATTGAAGCAGTTGACAGAACAAATCAGAGAAGAAGCCGGTGCATCGTTTATTACGATAGTTGATCGTTCGGGAGGAGTTATAGGAACGGCAAAGGATGAAACAGTTGCTATCGAAGAAACTGTAACCGCTTCCGAAAAAGAATTATATCAGGCGATGGTTTTCGGGAGCAGTTACGTTTTTGAAACAGGAAGCGAAGGGGGCGAGGTCTTAAAGGGGGTTGCGCCCGTTACAATCGATTATGGCGACTATAAAAAGGTCGAGGGCGTTGTCACGGTGGATTTTCCTATGAAAGTGATTCACAACGAGATTCTTTCCGATATTTCTAAAATTATCCTTGCTGCTGGATTGGTTTTTCTGCTGGGTATTGCCGGAAGTTTTCTGCTGGCTAAAAGCATTCGTAAAGATACATTGGGATTGGAACCGTTTGAGATTTCGGCTTTATATAGAGAGCGGGAAGCCGTCCTGCAGTCTGTCAAAGAAGGCATTGTTGCGATTGATCATCAAGGAGTAATCACAACGATGAATGTGGCTGCAAAAGACTTACTGGATATTCGAAGAGAGGAGGTAATTGAAAAGAACATCATTGACGTTCTCCCTTCCCGGGAATTAATCAATAGGATTCAGTCACCGAATAAAACTATCAATAAGGAACTGGAATACAAAGATAAAATCATCATCGTAAATACAAGACCGTTAATCGAGAATGGAAGAAAGACTGGAACCGTTGCAAGCTTCCGGGATAAAACAGAAATAAAAAAGATGGTGGACGCTCTTTCAGAGGTCAGGCAGTATTCCGAGGATCTCCGTGCCCAAGCGCATGAATTTACAGGTAAGCTATATGCTATTCTAGGATTTATCCAACTGGGGAAAAGGCAGGAAGCAATTGAATTGATTCAGAAAGAGGCTAATTTGCAAAAACAGGTGTCCGAAATGTTTTTTTCACAGATTCATGATGAAAAAGTACAGGCTATATTATTGGGGAAATTTGCAAAAGCATCAGAAAAAAAGATTAGCTTTAAGGTGGAAGAGGGAAGTTCGCTAGCTCCTCTGCCAGACCATATTCCATTATCACCGTTAATTGTAATATTGGGCAATCTCATCAACAATGCGTTTGATGCAGTGAAGGATTGTGATTCTCCTGAGGTTTCCTTCTTTGTCACTGATTTAGGCAATGATATTATATTTGAAATAGCCGACAATGGAAATGGATTGGACAAAGGGGCTGAATACCAAATATTTCATCGGGGTTACTCAAGAAAGGGCAATAACAGGGGGTATGGTCTGGCGAATGTGAAGGAGGAGGTATATTCGCAAAATGGAGCGATTGAAGTAAATAGCAGTCCAGGTAAGGGTACAGTGTTTACGGTGATTATTCCGAAGCAAATCCAGGAAAATAACAAGAGGGCAGGGGGATAAAGGATGTTACAGGTAATCATAGCGGAGGATGACTTTCGGGTAGCACAAATCCATGAAGCATTTCTGGAAAAAGTACCGGGAATGAAGCTGGTCGGTAAAGCTGTTAATGCTAAGGAAACGTTGCAACTACTCAGTAAGCATGCTGTCGATCTGATTTTATTGGATGTTTACATGCCGGATCAATTAGGAACAGACTTGCTTCAACGTATACGGGAAAGCTATCCGATGATGGATATCATTATGATTACGGCTGCAACGGACAAAGCATATTTGGAAAAATCGTTAAGCTATGGTGTACAGGATTATTTGATCAAACCGGTTACAATAGAACAATTTCAACAATCGATGCAAAAATATAAAAAGAAAAGAGACATAATCCAATCGACAAAGGAAGTCGATGAAGAACTTCTACGGGAAGTGTTTGGTTCCAAAAACGAGCAAAAAAGCACGGCAACCCTTCCAACTGGTATCGATTATCGGACGCTGGAAAAGGTAAAAGAAATACTTTCCATTGAACAAAACGGGGTCACTTCCGAGCAGGCAGCTGAAAAGATTGGTGCTTCACGGACAACTGCGCGAAGGTATCTCGAGTATTTAGTGGGTATAAATGAAGCAGTGGTGGAACAAATGTATGGAATTGTCGGACGTCCCGAGCGACGGTATTCTATCATAAGGTAAAAAAAGAGTTTGCAGTAAGGCACTTTTTTTGGCATTTTGTGCATTTAATGCACAAAATGTTTTTTAATTCGTTAAAAAACAATATTTTGAAAACGTTTACATACAGAGGGTGTATTAGTAGGATACAGATAAATCAAGTATTAGGAGGGAGTTACATGAAAAAATTTATCAAGGTTCTTCTTACTATGTCCGTGATTTTTATAACAGCAGCATGTTCGGGAAATGCTTCCGGAAATGATGGTTATCCGAATAAAAACATAGAAATGGTTGCTCCCGCTTCGCCGGGAGGAGGGTGGGATTTGACCGCCCGTTCGCTGGAAAAGGTGCTGACTGAACAGGAATTGGTCGATGAAAATATCAATGTTGTCAACAAGCCGGGCGGTGGGGGAGAGGTTGGCTGGAAGTATTTAAAGTCGAAGGACTCCCACTCACTCGCCGTTAATTCCAGTCTTGTACTTACTAATAATTTGCTGGAACAAAGTGAATTATCGTATGAAGAATTTACACCGATTGCCACGCTTGCAACCGAATGGCAGGCGCTTGCTGTACCGGCGGACTCTCCTTATAAAACGGCCTCCGAATTTTTGGAGGCTACGAAAGAGGATCCGAATTCCGTGAAAATAGGGGTAGGCCCTGGTTTGGGCAATGATGACCACTTATCCCTTGTGCAAGCAGCGAGTGAATTCGGCATCAATCCGGCAGACCTTAATTTTCTTGTCTATGAGGGCGGAGGAGATGTTGTAACCGCGTTGCTGGGAGGTCATGTTGATGCGGTCACAACCTCTCTGTCTGAGGTTAAGGACCAACACATAGCTGGAAAGCTTAAGATATTGGCCGTTTCTTCGGATGAGCCGGTTGAAGATATCGAGGATGTACCAACTTGGCAGGATGAAGGGGTGGATATGGTCTTTCCGCATTGGAGAGGTGTCATGGGTCCCCCGGATATGACAGAAGACGAAATTGCTTATTGGGATTCCAAATTAGAAGAAATGATCCAAACAGACCAATGGCAGCAGGTCCTTGAAAACAATGATTGGGAGGATTTTTACAAAAATAGTAAAGAAACAAAAGCATTTTTACAGGAACAACATGACTTGTATCAGCGCTTAGTAAATGATTCTGGTTTGCTTGATAACTAATGGGCTGAAGATAATGAAAAGAAAAGGAAGCCTGTTATTTCAAGGACAGGCTTCTTATGGAAGAAGGGAGGCGCGATAGCAATGATGAAAGGAATCAAACTGGGGGTGCCCATATTTCTGATTGTGTTCAGCGGTTTGTTCTTAATCAGCTCGCTCCAGCTGCCAAAAGCAAATATGGGAAATCCGAATGCGCCCTTATATTTTCCCGCTGGTCTCAGTATTTTAATGCTCCTGTTGAGCTTCGTGTATTTATTCCAGGAATTAAAGCATGTAGCAGAAGAAAATAAAGAACTCCGTCAGTTGTTTTCCGGCAGAACACCGAAGTTGCTTGTTACCACACTCGGATCAGGTGTCATCTATGCGTTGGTTTTTGATCAGATTGGATTTCTACTGTCGACTATTTTGTTCTTAGGCGGTTTATTATTCTTTATAAATGGTTGGAAAAAGTGGTTGATTAACTGCATTGTTGCTGTCAGTTTTTCCTTTTTAACGTGGTATGCATTTAGTCAGCTGTTGGGTGTGAGCTTACCTTGAGGAGGTGATCCATCGTGGATGTAAACAGCTTTATGGAAGGTCTTTCGATAGCGGTCCAACCGGTTAATATTGTTTGGATCATCATAGGTGGTTTCCTTGGTACCATTGTAGGGATGCTTCCCGGTCTCGGCCCTGCAACAGCCGTGGCAGTGTTGATCCCGATGACGTTTGGCATGAATCCTGTCAGTGCCATCATTTTAATGGCAGCCATTTATTACGGAGCGATGTATGGTGGATCGCGTAGTTCGATTCTCTTAAATACGCCTGGTGATGGTTCGGCTATTGCCGCTACATTTGACGGCTATCCAATGGCCAGGAAAGGAATGGCTGGCCAGGCTCTGGCGATTTCCGCGGTTGCATCCTTTATTGGTGGTCTGATCGCAGTAGTAGGGTTCGTTTTTCTCGCCGAGCCATTGGCCACTTTTGCATTGGAATTTGGTCCGGCTGAGTATTTTTTATTGATGCTGCTTACCCTCTCGGCTATTGTTTCGTTATCAATCGGGAAAATGGTGAAAGGTTTTTTGGCGATGACAATCGGACTGGCCCTGAGTACGGTGGGAATCGATACACAGACGGGGGTATACCGATTTACACTTGGTTCTTCGCATTTAAGTGAAGGAATCGATTTTCTCATCGTGATTATCGGTGTCTATGCGATAGGTGAAGTTCTTTATAATCTTTTATCGATAGACGAGCAACGGAACGAAAAGAAAAAGGTAGGAAAGGTTTGGTTCTCAAAGGAACAATGGCGTCGATCGAAATGGCCAATCTTGCGGAGCGGTCCACTGGGCTTCATCATCGGTGTCCTGCCTGGTGCTGGAGGTTCGATTGCCTCGATGATCAGTTATACCACGGAAAGGCAGCTTTCGAAAAAATCATCCGAATTTGGTGATGGAGCAGTTGAAGGACTGGCAGCTCCTGAATCAGCAAATAATTCGGCCTCTGTAGGCGCAATGATTCCCCTTCTTACGATGGGGATTCCGGGTTCAGGAACGACCGCTGTCATGCTCGGTGCCTTGATCATGCTAGGATTAAGGCCTGGTCCATTGTTATTTGATCAGCAGCCGGAAACAGCCTGGGCGTTAATCAACAGTATGTTTATCGGAAACATTGCGCTTGTCATCATTAACATTTTGCTTGTCGGTGTGCTTGTAAAAGTTCTCGATACCCCGCCAAAAGTACTTTATCCGATGATAGTCGTTCTTGCCTTTATCGGAACATACACTTTAAGCTATACCACGTTTGATTTTTTCTTTTTGCTATTATTCGGCGTGATAGGGCTGTTCATGAAGGTGCTTGATTTTCCGATTGCTCCATTGGTACTGGCGTTGATCGTCGGCTCTGATATGGAGCAAAATTTCCGGATGGCTCTCTCATCATCTAATGGAAGTTTTGGTATCTTTTTTTCTTCTGGCGTCAGCATTGGGTTGATTGCCTTGACTCTGCTTTCTCTGCTATATCCATTGATTGTCCACTGGATGAAAAGAAAAGTACAAAACAGGCCAGAAGATCAGATGTATAGGTCATCTTAGCCGCAATATTTAGTTATCGAAGGAGGAACGAGATGAAAAATTATGATGTTGTAGTCGTAGGCGCAGGAAATGCTGCTCTTTGTGCTGCTATCTCTGCCAGAGAATCTGGAGCAGAGGTGCTGGTGCTGGAACGCGCACCTAAACACAAACGTGGAGGGAATTCGTATTTTACAGACGGTGCAATTCGCTTTGCCTACAATGATTTGAATGACATTCGAGAAATTGTACCTGAATTAACCGATGAACAAGCTGAAAAAATTGTGATGCCTAAGTATGGGAAAGAGGATTACTTTCAGGACTTAATGAGAGTGACAGGGGGCAAAAGCAGTCCTGAGTTGGCAGAACAGCTGGTTAAACACTCCTATCCAACAATCCGTTGGGCGAAGCAACAAGGAGTCGGTTTTGAATTGAATTACAGTAACCAGTCATTCGAAAAAGATGGAAAGTATCAATTTTGGGGCGGCCTTCCTGTCAAAACGAAAAATATCGGGATGGGTCTTATTGCTTTGTTTTCCCGGGCAGAACAGATAGGGATAGATATTTTCTATGACTCACGTGCCATCGAATTGAAGATGGAGGGTAGGCGTGTTTCCTCGATCATGGTAGAGAAACAGGAACAAACCCTCGAAATCGAAGCGGCTGCTGTGATTTTGGCTTGCGGCAGCTTTGAGGCGAATAAGGAAATGCGTAAAAAATATATCGGGGACGAATGGGAAGCGGCGATTGTCAGGGGAACTGAATACAACACAGGGGATGGTTTGTCGATGGCGTTGTCTGCAGGAGCGCAGCGGTTCGGCGAATGGTCCGGCTGCCATGCCATCGGTACCGATTACCAGGCTCCTAAAGTAGGGGATTTTTCTAAACCGGGGGACATCTTTAAAAAGCATTCCTATCCCCTCAGTATCATGGTGAATCAAAATGGATACCGTTTTGTTGATGAGGGGGCAGATTTCCGTAATTATACGTACGCCAAGTACGGAAAGGAAATTCTCAAGCAGCCTGGTCATGTTGCTTATCAGATTTATGACCAGCAAGTGAGACCAATGCTGCGTAAAGAATATAATTTAGAAGAGGCCACTTACTATCAGGCGGATACACTTGAAGAATTGGTAGAGCTGCTTCCGGTGAATGATCAGCAGTTTTTACAAACAATTGAGGAATATAACCGTTCCATTATGGAAGGCAAGTATGATCCGACTATCAAGGATAATAAGAGGACACAGGGCGTCACTCCACCGAAGTCTAATTGGGCTTTACCGATTGAAAAAGGACCGTTCTATGCTTTCCCGGTAACCTGTGGTATCACCTTTTCATTTGGAGGAATCAAGGTCAGTCCGCACGCTGAAGTATTAGATGAAAACGAACAGCCGATTCCTGGTTTGTTTGCTGCAGGCGAAATGGTTGGCGGTATTTTTTATGGCAATTATCCTGGCGGCTCGGGGCTTATGTCGGGAGCGGTCTTCGGCAGAATATCCGGCAACACAGCAGTGAGTTATATTCAAGCCGCGGGGACGGTTCAATAGTCCATTCATGCAGGAAAGCCACCATCGCGGTGGCTTTTGCTTTTGGTTTATAACTAGGAAGGCTTTTTGATCCTTCTGAGGCGGATGAAAATCCAAAAAAGTGTGATAGCACTAAAAATGGTCTTCATCTGCTTAGCTCCGATTCGACTAATCTTAAGTTGACCGGGGAGTGGTTGAGACTCTTGCTCTTTCTATTATCACATGACCTTTCATTAGGGGCGGGTGGAATGAACAAAAATAAGAAGATTCCTTTATTTTTATCATTGATTCTCTATCTGATATTTTTCCTTCCAGTCAACGACTGGAATATCAAAACCCAGGCAATTGCAGCTTTAATCATTATCCAAATGATGTGGATTGGCAGAGTATTTCCGTTAGCACACAGCTCCTTGTTATTTATGTTACTACTATCATTTCACTTTTTCACTTATGAAGAGACGCTCGCTTATTTCAGTTCGGAGGTAGTCTGGCTGCTATTTGCCACCTTCATCATTTCCCATGCTTTTATCGAAACCGGGCTTGCCAGTCGGATTTCTCTTACTGTCCTAAAAATATCGGGTGGTTCAGGAAGGGCTTTGCTCCTGATTTCTTTTTTGTTAATCATGGTGCTAGCGATCCTTATTCCTTCGAATGTCGGCAAAGGTAATCTGATAGCCTCTGTACTGGATCGGCTGTTAAAAAACGTAAGGAATGTCAATAGGGTGGAGAACCTCGGGAAGGCGTTATTCATTGGTATCAGCTACCTAACAGCTATTTCGGGCGCCTTGGTAGCCACAGGAGCAAGCTCCACGATTTACACGTTTGAATTGTTCACGTCCATTCATTCGGACCTGAATTACATAACCTGGATTTTGTATTTTGTTCCGCCTGTACTACTCTTTACTACTCTCTTATGGCTGCTTTTTATCTTTAAGCTTCCGCCGGAAAAAATCGATCGCAAAAAGATGAAGGATTTGATTGGGGAGGAGCTTGACGAGTTAGGCTTGTTAAGCCCGGCTGAAAAGAAAGTAGTATTTATCATGGGACTAACCTTGCTGTTATGGGCAACCCAACCCTTACACGGATTCTCGATTCCGCTAGTTGGATTGTTGGGAGCCGTTCTTACAGTGACACCTTGGATCGGCGTCTGGAAATGGGAGCAAGCAAAAGCCTCGGTTGATTGGGATATGATGCTGTTCTTTGCTAGTACGCTTATGGTCTCTGGCATGCTGATCAAAACGGAAACGATTGCTTCGATTGCTGATTCCTTCATTTCGTTGATATCCTTTCAATCCCCGTTTTTGGTTATCTTATTGCTGATTATAAGTACAGCTTTACTGAGAATCATGTTTGTGAATATCTTAGGATTCTTAACGATTATGATTCCATTTGCAATAGAGATAGGGGAGACCCTTGAAGGTTATTCTCCGTTTATAACTGCCATGGTTGTGTTTTTGGTGGGGATACCTGGTTTTTTCCTAATCACTCAATCACCAGTTCACTTAATCAGTTATTCGTTCGGTTACTTTTCGGATAGGGATCTTTTGAGAATAGGACTGCCGTCTTTTAGTCTATGGGTGTTGACTATTGTAGGGGCTGTATTGCTTTATTGGCCATATGTTGTGAGTCATTAACATGGGCTTAGGGAAGGGGGATGTTTTTGAAAGTTCTAACGCTCACAGGCAGAAACATTCCAAAGTAGGGCGGATGTGTGTATGTTAGCGACGTGCGACGTAAAACAAGGGATCGCCCGTTAGCCATTTTCCGACTAACGGGGCAGTCCCTAATTTAATTTTAGTAGCTCAAAAAGTGGCCAAACTCATACAAATCCGGAATTGTGACCGGAAGTTTTCCCTGCGGATTGACTTCTCCGCTAATTACACGGGCAAGAGCTTCAACCGAAACGTCCCGATTTCCATAGGTGGCAAGATAGCCATCCACCTCTGGGAAGGCCATCAGGTCGTATGGATTGCGGATGGCAGAAGCAACCACTGGTTTTCCTGTGTCAATCAGTGCTTCTACCAGTCGCTGTTGGGCCGCATTTGTATTCGCAGTATAAGTAGTTGCAACGACCGTGTCAGCACCAGCTGCCTGTTCGCTCGCTGCTGCGATTTGAGACGCAGTCGGGCTGGTGTTTGTTGCATAAGCCGTTACGTTATAACCTTTTTCCCGAAGCTGTTCTGCCAAATATTCCGGCTCTGCTGCTGATGGGCCCGTGATGAAGACGCTTTGATCTTGGGAAAGCGGTAGTACATTCTCATCATTTTTTACTAGTGTGATACTCTTATCGGCTATTTCATCAGCTTTTGCCAAGTTTGTCTCGGTACCGATGTTGGCAATGGCATCGTCGTCCGTGAATGGGTCACCGAATAAGCCTTTTTCCATCTTCGCTTTTAAAATGCGATAAACCGATTCATCGACACGTTGTTCGCTGATTTCACCGTTTTTAACTGCTTCCAGCATGGCATTGTATGCCAGTTCTACATCAGGCGGATTCAACAGGATATCGTTCCCTGCTTTAAATGCTTCTACCGGGACTTCTTCCGGTTCTAATACATTAGCACCCGACATACCAAGGCTGTCGGTGACAATCAGACCGTCAAATCCCATTTGTTCCCGCAAAAGATCGGTCAGTATCGGCTTCGATAGCGTAGCAGGCAACCCGGAATCATCCAGCGCAGGGACAACGATGTGAGCTGTCATTATGGCATCAATCCCAGCATCGATTCCGGCCTGGAACGGTTTTAAGTCCACCTCTTGTAAGGTTTCCAGGTCATGATTGATGATTGGAAGTCCATAATGGGAATCGACATCCGTGTCGCCATGGCCCGGGAAGTGCTTGGCGGTCGGAATGACGTTTTCCGCTTCATAGGCTTGCGATTGTGCTACACCCAATTCGGACACTAGATCAGGATTTTCTGCAAAGGACCTGACACCGATTACCGGGTTTGCTGGGTTGACATTGACATCAAACACTGGAGCGAAGTTCATATTGACCCCAAGACTTTTTAGTTCTGTGCCGATGATCGAGGCAGAGTCTGCTGCCAGGTCAGCGGAACGGGTGGCTCCCAAAGCCATATTGCCAGGGAACACGGTCCCGGGACTGGTCAGGCGCTGAACGATGCCACCTTCCTGATCGGTCGAAATAAACAACGGAATTGGCATGCGCTGATCCATAGCAATTTCCTGCAGGCCATTAGACAAGGCGTTTACCTGTTCCAAATCAGCCGGGGTACCGATATTATCGGTCCAGTTAAAATAAATCACTCCGCCGACATGGTACTTTTCGATGGCTTCTTCAAAGTTCTTTGCTCCACGGTTGTTGTTGAGATTTGTTTGCTCATAATCCGGGTCTGTCGGAGTTTGTCCATACATATGGATGATGAAAAGCTGACCGATTTTTTCTTCCAAAGTCATATGCTTCATCTTGCTGACGATCCAGCCGTGTTTGGCTTTATCACCATCTCCCCATCCGGGTTTAGAAGGGTCGTCCCAACCGTTAGCGAAACCTGCGGCAGGGAATGTCAATAGCAAAGTAAGTATCAACGACAAAGCAGCAATCAAACGTTGTTTTTGCAATGGGTTCACTCCTTATCTAAATTAGTTTCCTCTGGTCAACAGCAAATCGCTGACCACTGGTAAATGGTCGGATGCGTCTGTTTGGATGACTTCCGTATGGAGCAACTTCACATTTTGCGAAGCAAGGATAAAATCAATTCGTTTTTGCGGGGAAGCGGCAGGATATGTGTTTCCATCACCTGCTCCATTCCAGGCATCCTGGAATCTGTTCAACAACGGCTGCAGTTCGGGATCACTTGGACCGGCATTCATATCCCCGACTAAGACAGAGCTGCCTGTTTCCGGAATGATGCGCAGCATATCGTCGACCTGCAATTCCCTGACAAATGGGTCCGCGCGATAGTCCAGATGGGTAACAAAAAACGAAAAGTGCGCTCCTTTTGCATTGATTCGGACATCTGCGAACCCGGGAGCCAAAGCAGGCTCGGGATTGGCATCCTGTGTCGAAAGCCTGGTAATTTCGCGATTTGTGGCGGACGTAATAGGAAACTTACTTAAGACGGCGACACCAAACTGCCGCCTGGGTTCATCTTTGGTGAGGGGATCTTGGTCGTAAATAGGGGCAAAAAAGGAATGCATGTTCAATGTTTCAGCAAGCTCTGTTAACTGATCATCAAAATTACTACGGGCAGCCCAGTGCACATCGACTTCCTGCAGGCCGATCACATCGGCATCTGAAGCTTGGATTGTATTGGCGATGCGGTCAAGGTCATAGCTGCCATCACTGCCGATGCCGGTATGCATGTTATAGGTCATGACGCGGACTGGAACTTGTCTTGCTTCATCACTTGCGTTGGCTTCGACAGCAATTCCAGGGGTGGATAACAATAGGAATAAAGTTGCTGTCAGCCAGAAAAACACCAGTTTTTTCATTCAACCGCCTCCAGACGTTTTGATAGCTTGATAGCATGTACACTTAGCTAAGCTGATCTCATGGAAAGCAGTTCTGGGATGGAAGGGACAATCTAAGATTTTATGATAAATTCCGACCTCCTTTTCGTTAAAATCCTTGCAACTTAAGCGTAAACGCTTCCTTTATAGTTGTCTATACCAAAATAGAACCAATATTCCGACAATAATTCCGTTCGGTATGTGACTATATACCTGTTCTATGTTTTTCGTCTCAATCCGTTTCTGGGATATCCTCCTTGTTCGAAGTACTTTCTAATCATAAATGAATAGAATAATCCTATAATTGGGAGGGAGTGGAACTACATGCACAATGATTCTTACAGATACCCATATTATTATTACTATCCTTACTATACCCAGGCACCTTTCTATTACGGGGAAGGAGGAGATAACGGGGTGTACCAGGAAAGGGAACAAAACAACCAAAGTCCTTCTTTCCGTGCTTCTCATCAAGGGAATAGTTCATTTAAAGATCAGGGGCGAAATCCGTATACAGTGAACATTAATGAAGTATCCAAGTCAAACAACACATTCCGCACCGCTTTGTGGACTGGGAAGCACTTGCAAGTCACCTTGATGAGTCTCCTCCCTGGCGAGGATATCGGGTTGGAGATTCACCCGGAAGTAGATCAATTTTTACGCATTGAACAAGGTCAGGGAGTCGTCCAAATGGGACGAAGGAAGGGAGATCTGAATTTTGTAAGAAATGTCTACAATGATTCAGCAATCATGATACCTGCAGGCACATGGCATAATTTAACGAACACGGGAAATTCTCCATTAAAGCTTTATTCTATCTATGCTCCGCCAAATCATCCATTTGGTACGGTTCATCGGACAAAAGCAGAGGCCATAGCAGCAGAAGACACTAGGCAGCAGCGTCATTAGAATAAGTGTTAATTATTGTGGGTGGATTAAACCCATGGAGGCAAAAGCAAAAACCGAGCGATGATTCGAAATCCTAATGATCCGAACTCGTTCGGTTTTCTTTTTAAAATCTAAGATGTTCCTCACGCATCCTTTCATTGATTCTGTTGTTAAATGAGTGCTTCAAATCGCTATGGTGTTCTTACTTTAGAATGGAAGTAATTGTAATAAAACAGTATATCACAGCTTTCGAAGATTGGATAATTGTTTTTGTAAAGCTTTATAAAGTTGGAAGCAATATGAACAATTCCTCTATTAGAAAAGAAGAATGACTACAGGAGAAGATTATCTTGTTTCCCCCTTTGGCATTTCAAGGTGTAAATGGTAACAACTTCAGCACACAGATTTACGCTATATCCCAATCTCTTCCTTTTGTAATAATCAGGAGGTTTTAAGTGATTCATAGTAGACAATCTACCTTACATAAAAATGGATAGTGCCAGAATGAAGAAGGAATATCGTGCATAGAGTGGAATTTATCATCGAGGTACATAATGGAGGGGGCTTTTCAAAGCAGCAAAACGGAGAGGAGTTTGGATAAAAAGAAAATGGAGGAGGAAGGAAATGAGCAAATTTGGCCTTTATGGTAAATTCACTGTAAATGAAGGAGAGCGTGACAATTTAGTAGAAATTTTGTTAGACGCTGCAAAAGAAATGGAAGAGCTTGAAGAGTGCGAAATTTATCTAGTGAACACATCCGATGAGGAACCCAATGCTGTGTTCGTATATGAAGTATGGAGCAAGGAAAGCGCACATCGCGCGTCGCTGTCCTTGGAAGCTACACAAACATTAATCAAAAGGGCCAAACCGATCATAACAGACATGGAAAGAATAAGTAGCTTAAGACCAAGAGGAGGGAAACACTAAGTGGTGAACAGCTTCATTAAAAACCGTATCAACACCATTTTTGCAGCAAATTGCTAAACCAGAAAGCAGAGATATCAAATGTCTCTCAACCTGTCCACAATCTTATCATGGATCAAGACATCGGTCTCACTCTGGACGCAGGTCCTGCAGGAGAAACAAAGAATATCGTTCCTTCGCCGTATCCGTTATTCAATTTTCATACAGATGAGATCGAGCAATCCTATCAACACTTGAAAACCTTGGGATACAAAATAGAGTCGGAAATAGTGGAATTTGAGGACTTTGCTTTTTTTACCATAAGCGATCCGGATGGGAATATTATCATGATTTGCAATGGCTAGTTTTAACTTGGTTTCATAACATCAGTAAAAAACAACCGCTCAGAGGGAAATCTGAGCGGTTGTTTTTTACTAAAACTTCACATGATCAAGCGTCTCACCCTGTGATTCGTAGCCCTTCATGTATTTAATCCGACGTTGGGCGGAAGTTTCATTGACTTGCTCGTCAGCGTGATAAGAGGAGCGTACCATCGGGCCTGCCTCACAATGTTTGAATCCTTTTTCCAATGCGATTTGTTTCAGCTCTTCAAATTCATCCGGATGGTAATACCGCTCGACGTTCAAATGCTTTTTTGTCGGTTGGAGGTACTGGCCGATCGTCATGATATCGACATTATGGGCTAGCAGGTCGTCCATCGCCTCCATGATTTCTTCTTTTGTCTCTCCCAAGCCGACCATGATGCTCGATTTTGTCGGTGTGTCAGGGGCTATTTCCTTGACGCGTTCCAAAAGCTGTAAGGAGCGGTCGTACATCGCGATTGCCCTGACACGTTTCGTGAGCCGGCGGACTGTTTCAATATTATGATTGAAAATGTCCGGTTCGCTGTCCATCAAGGTGTGGAGGCTTTCGTAATCACCTTTCATGTCGGAAGGGAGCACTTCGACTGTGCAGCCAGGGACTCTTCTTCTAATAGCACGGACTGTTTCCGCAAATACCGCAGCGCCTCCATCATTTAAATCATCTCTTGCGACTGCCGTAACTACGGCATGCTTGAGCCCCATGATCTCCACCGATTCAGCGACGCGTTCTGGTTCTCCCCAATCCAGTTCATTCGGCAGACCGGTTTTCACTGCACAAAAACGGCAGCCGCGTGTACAGGTGTCACCTAAAATCATGAAAGTGGCAGTTGCCCGTTCGCTCCAGCACTCGTGAATATTCGGACACTTCGCTTCCTCGCATACTGTGTGCAGGTTCTTTTCGCGCATCAATCGTTTCAGCCTGTTATAAGACTTGTTCGTGTTGATTTTCACTTTGAGCCATTCCGGTTTCCGTATATGCTCATATTGCTTCGGCATTTTTACTCCACTCCTTCATCTGGAAAAATTCCATGCTTCGCTTTTATACTTGGACTCCAGTGCGTGTACTTCAGATAGTTGTTCTTCCGTAAGCGTGAACGGTTCAAGTTGGATCTGAAGGCCGCGTTCAAACCCGGTTTTAAAAGCTTGTTTGGCCTCTTCAAAACGGATGGGATGCTTTGAGACGTCATTAATGGCGACTGCTTTATCGCCAAATGTCCTTTTTGCCCGTTCCTTTACCCGTTCGTTCGGGTAGACGAATAGATCAAACAGCTTCCCTTTATCCACATTCAAGGGAATGGAGCCATGCTGCAAAATCACGCCCTTTTTCCTTGTTTGTGCGCTTCCGGCCGCCTTTTTACCGGCGACAATCAATTCATACCATGAGGGTTCTTCAAAGCAAACTGCTGAATCGGTCGTTTGCAGCTTTTCCTCCGGCACAGCGAATTCTGCTTCGATTCCAAGTTCTTTAAACCCTTCCAGCAGACCGCGGGAAATCACTAAATAAGCCTCTTTTACCGAAGCCGGCATGGCTTCATGATCCTCTGAGACAAGGACACTGTATGTAAGTTCCTGATCGTGGAGTACCGCTCTCCCGCCGGTCTGTCTGCGGACGAGCTCGATACCATGCTGACGGGCTCCATCCACATCGATTTTGCCCTTGACCTTCTGAAAATAGCCAACAGAAATTCCGGCTGGTTTCCATCCATAAAAACGGAGGATTGGTGGTATTATCCCCTGGCTATGCCAATTCAGGAGCGCCTCATCCAATGCCATGTTAAAGGAGGGTGTGCAATAGCCCGAATCGACGAAGTACCATGTTTCCTTCAACTTGCTTCCCTTCTTTACACTGTATTTTTATACAATGCAATTTTAACAAGTGAATGCAAGATGTCAAAAAATTGATTCTATTGGCAAGGTTAGGTATATTGGCTTATTTAAGCGAAGGGAAGGGGAATAATGGCTTAGATAGAAGGAAGAAAAAAATGCCAGGAGTTTCCGGACTGGGCGGAAACTCCTGGCATTTTTAATGGATCTCACGGTCATAAATGGAAGTCATCCATTCAACAATGCCCTGGTTTTCCTCGATGCGAAGTTGTTCTACATTATGATGGCCAATAATACGGCCATCACGTATGGCGATTACTTCATCGAGTATTGTTTCAATCTCCTTGATTTCATGGGTGGTAATGAGGACGATTTGGTGTTCTAAATCAATAAACGAAATGAGCCCTTTAACGATGGAGTCACGTACCATCGGGTCCAGTCCGGAAAGCGGTTCATCCATCAAAATGACGGGAACCTCTCTGGCCAGTGTCAGGACAATTTTTAGACGCCCCCGGTTACCTTTGGAAAGCTGTTTCAATTTGGCATCTGGGTCTAATTTCATGAAAGCGCGAATTTCTTCCGCCTTTTCCTTGTTGAAGTCGGCAAATTGCTCTGCAAAAAAATCGATCGTCTGGCCTACGTTATAAAAGCCGTAGTAATCATCAAGTTCCGATAGATAGGAAACCTGGCTGGCGATTCTGCGATCGACAGGATTTCCGTTTACTTTTACGGACCCTTTCGATGGATGGACGAGTCCGGCGATCAGCTTCAATGTGGTTGATTTTCCGCTCCCGTTTTCCCCTACGAGACCGATTATTTTCCCTTTGGTCAGTTCCAAGGAGACATCTTGTAAAGCACTTTTTTTCATAAATCGTTTGTTGACATTCTCCAGTTCAATCATTCCGTATCCTCCTTATCCTTTGTCAAATAGCTTTGTAGTCCCGTTTCGATTTCCTCGTTGTCATAACCCATTTCATGCATGCTGGCAACGAATTGCGATATCTCTTCCTGCTTCAGGCGCTCTCTCATTTCCTGAAGAATGCTTTGATTTTCGGTCACGAACGTTCCTTGCCCTCGTCTGGATTCCACGATCATCATTCCTTCCAGTTCACGATATGTCCTTTGTACTGTGTTCGGGTTTACGTTAACCTTCAGCCCCATCTCACGGACAGAGGGGAGCTTGTCACCAGGCTTTAATTCGCCTCGTAAAATTTGTTTGTTGATGCGTTCGGTCAGTTGGCTGTATATAGGCGTTGATGAATGAAAGGTATCGGTCATTTATTTACACCTCGACTTTTCTATCGAGCATCCAGCTTGCGGCAAAAAACAAGATGAAAACAATAATTGTTTCAAACAAGTAAGACCCGAGAAATACATGGACGGTATCGAATTCCGTGAAAAACTCGAAGCCGTTGTTCTCGAACTTACGGTTGAAAACAAAGCCGTTCAGTTCTATTTCTCCCCAAGAGGTCAAACTTCGGTGAATTGCTGTTTCGGAGAATTTCCCCCAAAGGTAGGTAGAAACCCCGAAAAGGACAAAGGTGGAACAAAAGCTGAGAAAGCCACCAAAGTAGCGGTTGAACAACAGGTAGATCATATAGAAAAACACAAAGTAAATCGAAAGGTCGATTGCAATCAGAACGACATGCAGGCCGCTGAAAAAGCCAATGTTTGTCAAGTTGAAATCGTTCTGCAAATGGGTGATAAAACCAGCTGACTGTGCAGAAATGATTAGGGTGACACCGGTAATAAGCAAAGTGGCCAGCATCGAAATCAGCCCTGCACTCAGTTTAGCCAGAAGCATCGAGTAACCTGGCAGGGGGTTGTGCAGCCAGAGGTGCAGTTTTTTCTTTTCTGCTTTTAGGCTGAAGTTCAAATAGTAAATAAGGTAAAAAATTTGCATGGTGACCGCGGCTACCGACACAGCAGCTATTGCTTCTGCCGCTACGCCTGACCTTCCGCCGAAAAAGGCCGCTGCTGCGACTGCTACGATGAAAATGATAATTGGAACGAGAAAGACAGGCATTCCCATCCGCAATTCCTTCTTTGTAAGACTTGCAAATGCATTCATACAGATTCCTCCTGTGTTCGTTGTATTATTGTATTAGTTAAATAGTACACTAATACTAACGTACAGGTCAAGGGTTTTTTTAATTAATTACTAGTCGATGTGGTTAATGAAAATAGAATGCATCATTAATAGACGGTTTTTATGAGGAAAGCATTAATGGATACTTCGGATAGAAAACTTGAAGGTAACTAGCCATGCAGTAATTAACAAGCATATTGCCTAGTAATTTACATAGATTTACAGAACGTTCATGCCTGCTTCATACTGCCGCCATACACTTATAGTGATACCAAAATCATAAGGAGGTAGCCATGAAAAGGAGAATAGTGCAAAAACGAATACGTCAACTTTTGTCGCTGAGCATCATTTTTACTGTTTTACTGATGGATGCGGCTGCAATCCTCCCTGGCAGTTTAATGGTTTCTGCTGCCACGGACGAAGCACTCCAATCAAAGCAAGAGAAACCTATGGAAGAGTCAGCCATACCACAAGAAGATACAATTGAAGAACAAACAGAAATGGAAGGGGAAAACCGAACTGGTGAAACGGATGCCTCTTCCACAGAATCAAAAGAGCAAGCGGAGGAAAGTCAGAAAAAAGTGACTGAGAATGAAACCGAAACAGCCCAAACGGATGAAGGAAATCCAACGGGAGGGGAAGCAAATCCCCCTAAGACAGAACGGAAGAATACATCTGACCAGCAAGAAGATACTGCTCAACAGCAAGAGACAAAGGAACAGCTTGAAGACGAAAAACCTCTTGAGCCACAAGCGGAAAATATCGATATCGACGCTTTACCCCCTTTAATGATTACCGAAATCAATTCGAGTGAGGACGGCTACAGCTATTTTGAACTACATAACCATTCTAATTTGCCGTTCGTCCTTGATTTCCTTAACTTTTCTTTTTCATCTTCTGAAGATCACATAAGCATAGAAGCGGGCCCAAAAACCATCGAACCAGATCAGAGCCTTATTTTCTGGAATAATGAAAAACAACGAAATCCACAAGACTTTATCGACCACTACCAAGCAGATATACCTCTAGAAGCGATCGTCGCGTTTACCGGCCCCATGGTTACTGATGGGCAAAAGCTTTCCGTTACAATGCCAGATAAGAAGGAAATCGTTTCGGCGAGCTATACGACGGAGGATGGGCAGTTAGGTAAAGCGGTACATTTTCAATACCCGGAAAGCGGAAAAGAAATGAGACTTTTTCAAACAGATTCCGGTAACACTCCGACTCTGACGGAAGATGGTCAACTTCCAGAGCAGAAGATCACGCTGGACGATACGTCGCAACCTGTGATTCATCACGATGTGATAACAGAAGTGGAAAGCGGAAAGACAGTAAAAGTCGAAGCCGAAATCGAAGCGGGTGGACAAGATGTGATGGCAACACTTTTCTACCAAACTAGTGATCAATCAGACTACGATACCATCGAAATGACACCGACGGAAAAGAATAGCTTTTCCGCGGAATTAACTGCGGATCAATTGCAGGGAAAAACCTTTACTTATTATATGACCGTGACAACTGCCCATAATCAAGTTACTTATCCTGCGGAAGCGCCGGTCGAAGTGAAGATAACCCAGCCGGAAAAGGAAGAGGAAATACAGGCTGCAACGATAGTGGGTCAACAAGCAGAAAGCGAAGATTTTTCTTCATACCCCCATTTGCTTATTACGGAATTGTCTCCTAATTCGGAGGGAACCGGAACGGATTACTTTGAGTATTTTGAACTGTATAATAATACGGATCAGCCCCTATCGTTGACAAACTATCGATTTCTTTATAACTACTTGGATTCTGATAGTGAGGTAGCTTTCCAGATTCCGGAAACCATCCTGGAGCCACAGGAAACACGCGTTTTCTGGTATAACAATGGCGGGAAGACGATCGACGCATTCAATGCGAACTATGACACGGAGCTAACGGAAGAGCAGATTGTCGAGGTTACGGACTCCAGGTTTCCTGGGTTTTCCAATGGAGGAAACCGTGCGCTTATTTTGCAGGACAACCTTGGAGAACAAGTAATCTATGCTGATTATCTAGGGGAAGAGAATGATAATACAGGGGCAGACATTCATTACCAATATCCAACGGAAGGGACGGTCATGAAAAAATACCGGACCATGGCAGAACCTACACCAGGTGCGATTGACCTAGAACAAGTACCGGCACAGCCCGTCCCTGTACCGGAAACAGATGAAGATGTCACAGACCCGGTCATTAACCATAAGCCCGTTTTGGAAGCGACCGCCTTCTCCTCATTAACCGTCGAAGCGACTATCACAGACGATCGGGCCGTGCCTACTGCTACGCTCTATGTAAAAGCGGAAGGTGAGGAGGAATATACAGCGCTGGCGATGTCAGCAGCCGGAGCCGATCCAACCACTTACACAGCCGAGATACCAAGTGTCTATGTCAGGGATGACTTTCGCTACTATATCGAGGCTAGTGATGGCATTCATACTGTTCACACGAAAGAGACCTTCGTGAAAGTGGAGATACAGGAGACAAATCCGGAAAAACTACCATCTCTGCTAGTGACAGAGGTGGTTCCTGATTCAACCAATACCGGCTCTGCCGATGGGTATGAGTTCATCGAAGTCTACAATAATACCAATCAAGCCATCAATTTTCAAGATTACAAGCTTCAATATCGCTATGGAACCGATCCGGAAAGTGATGTTCTTTGGCCGTCGGTTCCAGATGACGTCGTCATACCATCCGGCGAAACCCTTGTATTTTGGGTTATTAACGGGGAAAATGGCAGCCAGTCTGTTGCTGATTTCAATGCCAACTATGGCACCGACCTAGTGGAAAATCAGAACATCGTCCGGATTCATACGGCAGGAATGGCTAATGGAAGTATGAGAGGGCTGATTGTTGCGACCAATGCGGGAGAAGAATTATCGATTGCTTATTATAATGACGAGGAAGGGGTGGACGATACCAAGCCAAATAAAGGGATTGTCTATACGTACCCAAGGGACGGCTCGAATTTAATGAAAAAAGTGAGTGCAGGTATGATCCAAGCGACCCCTGGTTCGGTAGAGGATTATCAAATTCCTGGCAGCCGGGTTACGGTACCGGGGGATGAAACATCTCCGATCATCGACAACTTGACAGAAGTAACCGAAGTGAACCAGACGGAAGATATTGATTTGGCCGCTGATGTTACAGACGATATCGCCGTGAAAACCGTCCAAGTGCATTACCGTACAAATGGACAGGAAGCTTATCAATCTGCACTTCTGCAAGAAGATTACGATGATATGCTGTACCATTTCCGGATTTATTCACCGGAGATTATTGCAAAAGAATACGTCGAATATTATTTCACGGCATCCGATGGAACGAATCAAACGACTAGCGACACGCACCGCATTCAAGTGACCAGCACGTTGGACAATTCTAGTCTGCGTTTAAATGTGCAGGATGGAGATGTCTTAAACGGTGAGAAAGTAATTAAAGCAACATCACGCGAGGATGATCCAGAAGCCCTAAGGCTGTTGATTGACGATAAGGAGGCAGGGGAGGAAACGACACGAGCGGTCGAGCATCCCGCCTATTTTGCTTTTGAAGTTAGCGGCGTCAATACCTACTTCCAGAACGGAGTAACCATCGGGGATGAAATTGTGCATATCTTTGATGACTGGATTGCGCAATGGCAGACAATTACAGTTCCAATTGACCCGGAAAAACTAAAGGTTGGCGCCAACACGATAACCATACGGGCGGGAAATAAAGCAACTCCATGGGAAGGCGACCCGGGTGAAAATCGGGATGATTACAATCTCCGAAATGTCCGGTTGGTATTATCAGATGGAACGGTGTTGATTGACCCGGCTCATGCTGATGCCGGCACGGTAATGGATATGGGTGATGATGGGACAATGCGCATTTCGGAAGATTTCACTTTTACGATCGAAGAAGAACTTGCACCATCAAAAGCGTATCTATGGGAGACAGAGCAGGTACAGGATGGACGGCATATCATTACAGCCGAGGATCAGGATGAACGATTGGACACGGAAGTCTATGTCGACAATACAGCCCCGGTAATCGAGACAAATATAGAGGAAAGCTACGAATACAAAGGAGAATTTGCTATTGACGTATCGATTTCCGACGAAATTGCCGGAGTCGAGGAGCAGACTGTCTGGCTTGACGGAGAAGTAATCGATGTTCCTTATGCTGCTTCTTCTGGTACGTTGACAGCAGGAACTCATGAATTACGAATGGAAGCAATCGATAACGTTGGCAATCAATCAGAAAAAATGGTGGAATTTTCCGTGGTCGACGAACATCCATCCAAGCCGGTCAATCAAACTCCACAGGCGGATTTGAACCAACCAATCAACGGTGATCCCACCTTACGTGTCAAAGTAAATGATCCGATGGGTGATTCCATGGATGTGGGTTTTTATCAAGCCTATCAATATACACCAGCTGATCTTGACCATGTCGTTTCTTTTAGCAACAAAGCGGATGTTGAACCGCCAGCAACCCCGGCTCCCGATGGAGAGGCAGTTTTCAAAACAGGAGATATCAGTCTTGCTTCTGAAAAGGATGGAAAGTATATGGTGACGGACTCCACTGGACAGTTCCCTTATCATCGGTTTGATGTCACGGTGGATGATCAGGTGGATGAGGATGATCGGATCGAGCTTGTTTGGAACGGCAACTCGTTGCCAGGAAGAAAAGTGACCATGTATGCCTGGAACCATCCGGAAGCAAAGTGGGAAATGGTCGACTACCGGATAGCAGGGGAAGAAGATTTTGAATTGACCGGAACTGTATCTGTAAGAGATTTTGTCAAGGACAGTAAAGTCAATGTTATTGTACAGGATGAAATTCCTAGCGGTCCGGAGGCGTACGATTATACGTTTGTCTGGATGTCCGATACGCAATATTACTCGGAAAGCTACCCATATATTTATGATAAGCAGACAAAATGGATTGTAGAAAACAGAGAAGCGATGAATATCCAGTACGTTATGCATACTGGCGACCTGGTCGATGAATCGGACAAGGAGTACCAATGGCTTCACGCCGATGATTATATGAAGACACTGGATGAAGCGGGTGTACCATATGGCGTCCTAGCCGGAAACCATGATGTCGCCCAAAAAACCAATGACTATACCGAGTATTACAAGTACTTCGGAGCAGACAGGTTCCAGGACAAGCCGTATTACGGCGGGTCTTATTTGAACAACCGCGGCCACTATGACCTGATTTCCGCTAATGGAAATGATTATATCATGGTGTACCTTGGCTGGGGAGTCGAAGAGGAAGGCATCGCCTGGATGAATGAAGTACTGGCTGCTTACCCTGATCGACAGGCAATTCTCAACTTCCATGAATATTTGCAGGCAACAGGAACAAGGCATCCATTGGGAGAAAAGTTGTATAACGAAGTAGTCGTTCCGAACGAAAATGTCATTGCCGTTCTATCCGGGCATTACCACGAAGCACAATTGCTTGTGGATGAGCTCGATGACGACGGAGATGGGGCAACTGACCGTACGGTGTATCAAATGCTGGCTGATTACCAGGCAGGACCTGAAGGCGGCCAAGGTTACATGCGTCTCCTGCATTTCGATACTGCCAACAATCGAATTTTCGTCAATACGTATTCTCCGTATTTGGATGATTATAATTATTACGATTCCGATGCCTATCCGGATAAGGATGAATTTACGCTGGAATTGGATTTGGAAGCGAAACAAAAACGTGTGGCAACGGATTCGTTTGCCGTCAATGTCTACACTAATAATGAAATCGGAACAGTGGAAGATGTACCAAGTGGTGAAACAGCGGAGGTAACCTGGACCGGGCTGGAAGAAGGGGAGACCTACTCCTGGTATGCGCTGATCACCGATCAGTTCACCGGTGAAACAAGATCGGACATATGGTCTTTTGTTAAAGGAAATGAGGGAAAGGAGCAGGATCAGCCAGAACCTCCTCAAGATGAAGAGGATCCGGCAGGTGACCCGGTACCTCCTAGTAAAGATGAAAACCCAGTGCCTCCTTCAGACAATGAGGGAGATAAAGACGACAACGATAAGCCAGAGGATCCGGTAGACCCTGGAAAAGATGAGGAAACACCGCCAAAGAACCAATCGGGAGATAAGGAGGATGGCAGGAAGGAAGGACAAGAAAAAGATAAAGACGAAGATGGGGGAAAGGAGGAAGTGCCTGGCAATGATTTACCTACGTTATTGGGCGGAAAGCTTGCCGATACAGCAACCAATATGTACAACCTCCTGGTGATTGGCTTCCTGTTGTTCATCACTGGGACGAGCTTGTTTATCTATTTCTACAGAAAAAAACGATTGATTTGATGGCTGGGAAAATAGGACATTAGCCAGGGCAAAGACCGAACGATGTTAAACAGAATCGTTCGGTTTTTGCTCGTGCACTTTAACTCATGTTTCTATCTCCTTTTTCCCTGCCAAACATATCGCTTTTCAGACAGCTCCATTCTTGGTAAAAAGAAGGAGGGAAGATATGGAAAAAGGAGGAGAAATTTCAATGACAAATCGACAAATAAGCGGTTACATGCAGTCCTATCGGTTAAAACGAGCAGGTACTCTTGATGAACTTGAAACCGTAAAGGAGGAGATCCCTCAAGTACAAAGGGGAGAAGTGCTGGTGAAAGTGAAAGCGACCTCTTTGAATTATCGTGATTTAGCGATGGTCCATAATGATTACCCAGGTGGGGTCGCAGACAACCTGATTCCGCTTTCGGATGGTGCTGGAGAAATCGTCGCAGTCGGAGAAGGTGTCCGACGCTTTCAGGTAGGAGACAGGGTTGCGGGAAATTTCACTAAAGAATGGTTTGGCGGAAAACGGCCCGTGTACACGGAGCCTTATGGCTCACATAGCGACGGCTGGCTCACGGAATACAAGGTGCTGAATCCTGAATTGCTCGTAGCGATCCCGGACCATCTTTCTTATGAACAGGCGTCAACACTTCCATGTGCTGCCGTGACAGCCTGGTCGGCGCTTCACGGTCCAAGCCCATTAGCTGCCGGTGACACGGTTCTTACACTGGGAAGCGGAGGGGTGTCCGTTTTTGCCATTCAATTGGCTAAGCTGCTCGGCTTACGTGTTATCGCCACCACTTCCAGCGATAAAAAGGCAGAAAAATTGAAAGAACTCGGAGCGGAGGACGTGATTAACTATCAATCTACTCCTAATTGGGGAGAAGTGGTCAAGGAACGGACCGGAGGTGTCCAACGCGTCGTCGAGGTAGGCGGTCCGGCTACGATAAAACAATCCCTGCAGGCTGTGGCAAACGGAGAGGAAGTGGCCATGATCGGCGTTCTGACGAAGGAAGGCGACAAACTAGATTACTTCGACATTTTTGGCAGGGCGTCTACCAGAACCATCGGAGTAGGCAGCCGGGAAGATTTTGAAAATATGAACAAGCTGATTGCAGATAAAAAGATGACTCCAATCATCGACAGCATGTTTTCGTTTGATCAAGTAAGAGAAGCATTCGAGTATTTAGCCAGCCAGAAGTTTTTCGGGAAAATCGTGATTCGACACAATTAAAAAAAGAAATAAACGGCCTTGAATCAACTTGTTCAAGGCCGCTATTTTTTAAACATGGCTTTAATTAGTTGAATTTGTCCTGATAATGGCTTTGTTCTCCAATTTCGCAGGCTGGCAGTTGTGTCCATTCTTCGATGAGAACGTCCGGATTTTCTTTCGCGTATTTTTCGAAAATTTTATACCCTATTTTGTAATTGCTCCAACGCGGGAGCAGTTCCATTTCTACTGGAGTCTTGCCACTCCTCACGTAGGACTTTTCCGCAGTGCAGTATTAGTAATGTTTGAAAACCTTTTTCAGTCTGCCATTAAAAAACATTTGCATATCTGACAAAATTCGTTATAATTCAATGTATCGAAAATTATATACGTACTGATGAAGCTCGTATAATAGCAGGAATATGGCCTGCAAGTTTCTACCGGGTAACCGTAAATTGCCCGACTACGAGTAAGCGAACAGTTAGATCAACGTATAGCGTCCTGTCAGTATGGGCGTTTATGTGTTTTTTTATCTTGAAAGCAGCTTACTCTAGTAAGCTGCTATTTTTATTGGCATTTTTATAAAGGTGAAGGGGGCGGAAACAGCCATGAGACTATTAAAAGACAAGATTAAAACAGAAGGCATTGTATTGAATGATAATGTCCTCAAAGTGGATTCTTTTATCAATCATCAAATGGATCCTAAGCTGATGAAGGAAATTGGGAGGGAATTTGCCCGTCTTTTCAAAGAAGAGGAAATCACCAAAGTATTGACCATCGAATCATCAGGAATTGCGCCGGCAATCATGACGGGTTTGGAGTTTGAAGTCCCAGTGATTTTCGCCAGGAAAAGAAAATCACTGACGTTGACCAAGGATGTTTACACAGCGAAGGTGTACTCTTTCACGAAGCAGGAAAACAATGAAATCACCGTATCCCATAAGTATATCGAAAAAGGGGACAATGTCCTGATCATTGATGATTTTCTCGCCAATGGCCAAGCTGCAATTGGTTTGGCGAAGCTGGTTGAACAAGCGGGTGCGAATGTCTCCGGTATCGGTATTTTGATCGAAAAGTCCTTTCAGCCAGGTGCGGAAGAAATTCGTAAGCAAGGCTACCGTTTGGAATCTCTTGCCCGGATCAAATCGCTTGCTGGCAGAAAAGTTCAGTTTGTCGATACAAAAGAAACGGTTTATCACTAAGACGATAGGAGGAGAAAACAGATGAACAAAAAGAGGCTTCAAACACTATCGATTGGCTTCCAGCATGTATTGGCGATGTACGCAGGGGCTGTTGTCGTTCCATTGATTGTCGGAGGAGCATTAGCGTTAACCTTCGAACAGCTCACCTATTTGATTTCGATTGATTTGCTTGCATGTGGGGTTGCAACCCTTCTGCAAGTATGGAGAAATAAGTTTTTCGGCATTGGACTGCCTGTCATGCTTGGTTGTACATTCACTGCCGTCGGGCCGATGATCGCAATAGGGAGTCAGCATGGAATATCCGCTATTTATGGAGCCATCCTTGTTTCCGGGCTGTTCGTCGTGTTGATTTCGAAGTACTTCAGTAAATTAGTCCGGTTTTTCCCACCGGTTGTCACCGGCTCTGTTGTGATGATAATCGGGTTGACTCTCGTCCCGGTAGCATTCAATGACATGGCAGGTGGTGAAGGCAGCGCGGATTTCGGAAATCCTGCCAATCTGTTGTTAGCATTCGGTGTTCTTGTATTCATTTTATTACTGAATAAATTTGCGAAAGGATTTCTGCGGACGATTTCGATTCTCATTGGTTTGGTGGCCGGTACGGTTGCGGCAGCTTTGATGGGAATGGTCGATATTTCAGAAGTAGGAGATGCTTCTTGGTTTCATTCTATCCATCCATTTTACTTTGGCGCCCCTACTTTTAACATTTCTGCCATTCTGACGATGACATTGGTTGCGATTGTCAGTTTGATCGAATCGACTGGCGTTTACCTGGCCCTAGGCGATATAACCAATCGCGAGGTCAGTGGAAAGGATCTGGAAAAAGGGTATCGGGCGGAAGGACTTGCGATTGTGCTAGGCGGTATCTTCAACGCTTTTCCTTATACCGCCTATTCGCAAAACGTTGGTCTGGTCCAGCTAACAGGGGTCAAAACGAAACAGGCTATTTTTGCTGCCGGCTCCATTTTAGTTGTATTGGGCTTCCTGCCGAAAATCGCCGCTATCACCACCTTGATTCCGACTGCTGTGCTTGGCGGAGCCTCCTTGGCAATGTTCGGAATGGTTATTGCTTATGGCATTAAGATGCTCAGCCAAGTGGACTTCGAAAGCCAGGGTAATCTGTTAACGGTTGCGTGTTCCGTCGGAATGGGGCTGGGGGTAACGGCAGTTCCGGAAATCTTCGCCAACCTTCCGGAAAGCATCCGGATTTTGACTGACAGCGGCATCGTTGCCGGCAGTCTGACAGCCATTGTTTTAAATGTCTTGTTTAACGTGATTCCTGTACGTTCTGAGAGATCGATTCAAAGGCAGATAAGAGAAGAGCAAGCGTCCTGATCGGGACGCTTGTTTTTTTACTGTAGTCCTCTTTGTTTTTTTAGGGAGCAAGAGTCTTATGCTCACCTAATAATTTATTTTTATAAATAATCATTATTATTTTTTGAAAACTCCGTTTGTTGTCTGCTCGTTTTGGGAATAGAGTAAGGAATTTCTAAAGGAGGGACGATAATGGATAAGAACTCTAAAGACAATCTACATAGCAACAAAGATGAGGACAACAAGGAAAAGGGAACCTTGACGACTAGGCAGGGGCACCCTGTAAGAGACAATCAGAACACAAAGACTGTAGGAAACCGTGGACCTGCAACGCTGGAAAACTACGAATTCATAGAAAAAATCAGTCATTTTGACAGGGAAAGAATCCCGGAACGCGTTGTCCACGCACGGGGAGCAGGTGCTCATGGCTATTTTGAAGCATATGGTTCTGCAGGGGATGAGCCGATTTCCAAATATACCAGGGCAAAATTATTCCAGGAAAAAGGGAAGCGGACCCCCGTTTTTATTCGTTTTTCAACGGTAATTCATAGTGGAACTTCTCCGGAAACGTTACGTGATCCTAGAGGTTTCGCGGTGAAATTTTATACAGAAGATGGCAACTGGGATTTAGTCGGGAACAATTTAAAAGTATTTTTTATCCGTGATGCCATTAAGTTTCCTGATGTGATTCACGCATTGAAACCTGATCCGGTAACCAATATCCAGGATAGTGAACGGATCTTCGACTTCATGTCGCAAACTCCTGAAGCAATGCATATGCTGACATTTTTATTTTCTCCATGGGGTATTCCGGCCAATTATCGCCAAATGCAAGGCTCTGGAGTGAATACGTATAAGTGGGTGAATGAAGATGGGGAAGCGGTACTTGTTAAGTATCATTTTGAACCGGTACAAGGAATCCGCAATTTAACCCAGGAACAGGCAGAAGAAATTCAAAAGAAAAATTTCAATCACGCAACCCAGGATTTATATGAGGCGATCGAGCGAGGGGATTATCCGGAATGGGAGCTCTATGTGCAAGTGATGAGTGATGATGATCATCCGGAGCTGGATTTCGACCCGCTTGATGATACGAAAATTTGGCCGAAAGACCAATTCCCTTGGATCCCTGTTGGGAAAATGGTGTTGAATCGCAATCCGGAAGATTACTTCAATGAAGTAGAACAGGCCGCTTTCGGGACAGGGGTCCTGGTAGACGGCATGGACTTTTCGGATGACAAAATGCTCCAGGGACGGACTTTCTCCTATTCGGATACGCAACGTTACCGCGTAGGTGCAAACTATTTGCAGCTGCCAATCAATCGTCCGAAGAAAAAGGTGGCCACCAATCAACGGGGCGGTCAAATGTCTTACCAAGTTGACAATGATGAAAACCAAAATCCGCATGTCAACTATGAGCCTTCCTTGATGAATAACCTCGAGGAAGCGAATCCTAGCAGCAAGACTTATTCCCCACACGTGTCGGGAGAGGTGAAAAAAGAAGCAATAGACAGGCAAAACCCGTACAAACAAGCTGGCGAAACGTATCGTAAATTCAAAGATTGGGAACGCGATGAATTGATTAAAAACCTTGTTGCCAACCTTAAACCATGCCGGAAAGAAATACAGGAAAAAATGATCGAGCACTTCACGAAATGTGACGAGGAATATGGCCGCAGGGTAAAAGAAGGATTGGAAAATGATAAAATGGACGCCGCCGATATGGATTCAACACACGGTGGACCAGCCGGAGCAACCCAGACAAAAGAAGGTGTAGAGCAAGCCATGGAAGACAGCATCCCTTCTGATCCATATTGATTGTGAAAGAAACCGCCAGCTTATGAAAACTGGCGGTTTTAAGTTTGCATTATGATTGAACCACATTTACTTCTACTTTATTGGTATCAACCTTTGTATCTCTGACAGTGACGGTTGCCCAAACTTCAAAATTTTCAACGTCACCCGTATTACTTGCCACGTACATCAATAAATCTTCATACTGGGTGTCAAAGTCGATGATGTCTGGTTCGCTAGTGTGAAATTCTATTTGACTGTTATCCAAGCTGACTGCTTCCCCGTTGGCTGTGGAGGCATTTACATGCAAGTGTGTCAGTCCGCCTGGTTGAACGGTTTGCGGATCGACTGCGAGTGTTGCACTTTCCAAAACGTCTTCGCTGTCATTCTGTACGATTAATTTGGCATCGGCCCATGCCCCATGACCATGGCCATTGCTGCCTCCCTCAATGGTTCGCATGACAAGTTTCAATTTTTCCTTGTTTTTGATATCTACGCTGATAAATTCCTGAGGTGTGCTTTTTCGCATCGGGTCGGTTTGATAAGCCAGTTCGCCATCGACCCAAACCTCGAAAATGAACTGGTTCCCATCCCGGTCTGCATGCTGTTCTACCCCTGCGAAGGTTTCAAAACGATCAAATTCCCAATTGGTCAGGTCATAGACAATTTCCGAGTTGGCATGAATTCCAATCCCTTTTTCATAGAGAACCGGGCCGTCCTCTCCTAGCAGTGTGATAGGAGGACCTGCTACTGATTGATCTTTTTGAATCGTTCCCCAGCCTGTAGTGGCAGATTCCCATTGCATGTCACTGATAAACAAATCGGAAACGGGATTAAAATCAATCGTATAAGTTTCCTCCAGGAATCCGTCCTCAGTCCTAGCGTGGATGGTGGTCGTGCCGGTTAGTTCTTCCGCTTCCTCCACCTCAATGATCACATCTTCTCTGGCTGGTAATGCTTCTATTGATGGAATGGTTTGGTCTATGGCGCTCGAAAAGGTGTAGGTATAGTTGGTAACATCGGTGTGGAAGCCTTCGATCGATTCCCCGTTGACCTTTATATCGTCCAGTAATTCCAGGTCGATTTGCCGTTTGCTTAACTCCATTGGAGATTGGCTATTTGTAAATGGTCTTAGCATATAGGTATAGGAGTAGGATTGGTCCGTGTAAAGCATATATTCGGGCAAGGCGGTTCCGGACCAACTATTCCATACACCCATTTGTTTGTGATTGATGGTCAACACGATATCATCCAGTTTGGTTAACTCATAGGAATGCTCTGCTTGTTCCAAATCATCTTTTGTGTAATGAAGCGCAGAGAATTCGAATTGCGGCAATCCGCCGACAAGTAATCCGTTACCGTCCTCTCCCGTCAAGGTAACCCAGCGGACGTCGGTTTTGTTCCCGGTTTCCTGCGGGCGCGGATAGTCAAAGAATTGTTCATCGACAGTGCTTTCGTAGACGCCGATGTTAGCTCCGTCTTTACGATCCCAGTAGTTTTCGAAAGGTCCTCGGCCGTAATACTTGATATGCTCATATTGACCAGGCAACGTCAGTTCCATCCCAACAGCGGGTATTTCCGACAGGGCTGTACTTGGTTTGACAGTACTTCTTACCACAACTTCTCCACTACCATAAACAAAATAGCCTACCCGGTAGAAAGACTCTCCTGTTGTTGGCAAAGAAGCCGTTACTTGAATGTGAATCACTTTATCATTGATTTCTCTTAGCTGCACGTCGGTAATTTCCATGTTTTCTCCGGCATGCTGCCAGGATTCATTCCGGTTCATCATTCCATTCATCAAGTCATTGTCGTTACGAGCCCGCCAGAAGTTCGGCATTGGACCCGACTGAATCAATTCTTGTCCATTTTGCTTAAAAGAAGTAATCGTTCCTTTGGTTTTATCAAAGGTTAAATCGAATTGTTCACCGACAACGTCAATTCGTTCTTCTTCATCTTCAACTTGAAGGTCCGGCATGTTTTCAGTAGTAAATTCAGGAGAAGCAGGAGCATCATAAGGAAGTTGAAACTGAGCATTGGCAATCTCATATCCTTTATCTGCCCATGCTGTATCTTCGGCAAGTGTAAAATGGATATTCAGCCAGTATTCCGCTCCCGGTTTCAGCTTTTCAGGCTGTTCGAGTGGAAGGATGATCTCTTTACTTGCATTCCCTGTTACCTCTTCTTCGATGCTGCCTTCCTGAATCACCCGACCATCTTCTTTCAACTGCCATTTCCCTTCAAAATCACTTAGAGGCGTGAACAGATTTTCGTTTTTTATTCTAATTTTATTTTCAGCCAAGTCTACAGCTTTCACATCGATATTTTGATATGCTGCTTTTAAAGCGAACATTTCCGGCTGGGGTGTCCGATCTGGATTAAGCAAACCATTCATCAAGAAAATACCGTCGTTCGCGTAATTCCCCCAATCGCCTCCATAGGAAAAATACGTTTCGCCCTGGTAATCTTCTTTTATTGGTAATCCATCTACACCGCCTTCAACCGGCAGGCGTACTGATTGGTCGACAAAATCCCAGACAAATCCGCCTTGTAGGTTATCGTACTTATCGATAATCTCCCAATACTCTTTGATATTGCCGAGACTATTTCCCATCGCGTGTGCATATTCACACATTATTAATGGCCTTTCGTTCCTTTTTCCATTGTTTTCTAAAATCGAGAGGCTTGGATACATGAAGCTGTCAAAGTCTGCAAGGCTATTATCCTGCTGGAAATGGAGCAGACGTGTAGGATCGTATTCCCTGATCCATTCGGAAGCTTCGCGGAACATGTCACCAGAGCCTACCTCATTTCCCATCGACCAGAAAATAACAGAAGGATGGTTTTTGTCCCGTTCGACCATCGTTTTGATTCGATCCTGTACGGCAGAAGTCCATTCCGGGCTATTTCCAGGGAAGGGGCGCATATTGTGTGATTCATTGTTGGCCTCATCCAGGATATAAATGCCATATTCATCGGCTAATTCATAAAAACGTGGATGGAACGGATAATGCGCGGTTCGGACGGCATTTATGTTGTTTCGTTTCATTATTTCAATGTCCTCGCGCATACGTTCTTCTGACATTACATAACCAGTGTCCGGGTCTACCTCATGGCGATTGACACCTTTGATTGTGATCGGCTTACCGTTTATTCTCACTTGTTTGTTCTGGATTTCTATCTCCCGAAATCCTACTTTAGAGCTTACCGTTTCTACTATTTTTCCTTTTTTATCCCTTACATTTAGTACTAGGGTATATAAATTGGGCTGTTCTGCTGACCATTTCAACGGTTTTTTCACTTTTATATCCGTTTGAAAATTTCCCTTAGAATTGATGGCCAATACGTTATCAATTAACTTCAGCTGCTTGCTTTCCTGATCGAACAACTTTGCTTCAATCGAGTAATCGCTCTGATTAACTGATTCCTGATTCGTTAAGTTCCCTTTTATGCTCAACACAGCATCCTGATACTTTTGATCTAAATCGGTTTCCAGTTTGTAATCTTCAATATGGACTTCAGGTGTAGCGTATAGGTAAACATCGCGAAATATGCCACTAAGGTCCACCATGTCCTGATTTTCCAACCAGGCTCCATCAGACCAGCGGAAAACTTCCACCGCAAGTGTGTTTTTTCCATTTTTTACATAGTCGGTAATGTTAAACTCTGCTGGGGTGAAGCTATCTTCACTATATCCAACCTTTTCGCCATTCACCCAAACATTGAAAGCTGATTTCACACCCTGAAAGGAAAGAATGATTTCTCCTTTTTTCCAGTTTCCGGGCACTTGGAATTGGTGCCGGTAAGAACCCAATTCGTTATGTTCGATGGGCACATCCGGAGGAGAGATTCTTCCGTATCCTTGCCAAGGGTGCTCCTGGTTAAGATAGATGATATCTCCATAACCTTGCAGTTGCCAATTGCTTGGAACGGGAATGGTATCCCAACCACTGTCTTCAAAATTCTCCTTATAGAAATCATCGGGGCGCTCATTTGGATTTTCCGACCAATGAAACTTCCAATTGCCGTTAAGTGATTTGAAATAGCGGGAATTATTGATATCACCTTTAATGGAAGCCTTTTCATTATTGTTCGGAATGGTTGTCACGGTACTCGGAAGCCTGTTTTCCTGAAATAACTCGGGGGTTCCGTTCCAGTTATTATTCTCTTCCTCAGCGGAAACAGGAACGGAGAACAGAAAGGTGCAGAAGATTAAAGAAAGTAAAGAAAAATAAAGATACTTGATGAGTCGGTAAACCTGCAAATTAGTTCCTCCTTTATTAAATTAATTAACTAACTACTGAAAAAAATAGAAGTGGAGGTACTGAGTTAGATAGAAAGAAAATTTTCAAATAGTCAGTTAACTTTATTAAACCATGGGGAGAGCGGGCACTCAATAGGGTTAATCTACTAAACTTTCAAGCAAATAGGATTACAGATTAGTAGGATTTTACTAAATGAACAAGTAAAAAAATCGGCCTCTGTATCGAAATGTTCTTTCTATATGGTAAACGAATCACCATATACACATTTTCGTATGAGACCGATTAATCAAGGAAGGCTTAGCCATTGATTTGCTTGATGAACTCCTTCATTAAACCAGGCAGGTCTGGCCAGGCATGACCGGAAATCAGGTTACCGTCTGTATGAAGATGCTCTTCGATGTAAGTGGATCCTGCTGCTTCTACTTCTGGCTTGCAGGCAACATATGCCGTCATTTTGCGATTTTTTATGTGCTCCCGGACGGTTGTCAGGACGAGGCTGGCATGGCAGACCGCTGCAATAGGTTTGTTTGCTTCAAAGAAATGGCTCACGATTTTCGGCACATGTTCATTCAAACGAATGTGTTCGGGTGCCCGGCCGCCAGGAATGATGAGACCGTCATATTGTTGAGGTTCGATATCAGCAAAGGCTTCATTTGCCTCGATTAAATACCCAGCCTTCTCGGTATATGTTTCCCAACCCACAAAATCGTGGACGACCGTATGCAGTGGTTTCGAGCTCGTTGCGGCAATTGTCGTGTCAAAGCCTTCCTCCAAACAGCGGAAATATGGATAGTAAATTTCCAACGCCTCTACAGCATCTCCTGCAAGAATCAAAATTTTCTTTGTCATTTGTATCCCTCCTGTTTTATTTCTTAACTACTTTATTCCAGTTTCAGCTTGATAATCCTTTTTGTTTATACTATTTTTCAAAAGGGAAACCCCCTGACAGGATATTTAGTCCATGCAGGGGGCAAAAATCTAGATTTTGAGGTTATTGATTTCCATTTCCAACCTTCGTTTTTAATCCATAACCTAGACGGAAAAGCGGATCATTTTTAACATGGTTATTTACTTGTTCCATATTCTTTGGCCAGGTGTAGGACAGTTTCCCCTGGAATTCGTAATCACCGAATAATACGTCGGCGATACCTGCGCCCTCTGTACCTGGCAGCCATGAGGCAACGAAAGCATCCCAGTCAGCAATCTCATCGGTAACAAGCATTGGGCGTCCAGACAGCAGCAATACGATCATTGGGGTGCCGGAAGCTTTTACTTCGTTTAACAGGTCGATATCCTCCTGGCTAAGATGTAAGTCTTCACGGTCACCTTGTCCCTCTGCATAAGGTTCTTCTCCGACCACAACAATTGCAGCATCATGGCCGGAAATATTCGAACCATCTTCGCTATAGGTTATTTCTGAACCAGTGCCTGCAACTTCCTGGATCCCTTCTAATATCGTTGTTCCTTCTGTTAAATCTTTTTGTGGGGATCCTTGCCAGCTGATTGTCCAACCGCCACTTTGGTAACCGATGTTATCTGCCTTTTTCCCCACTACGACTAAATCGGAGCTATTTTTATCCAGTGGTAATATATTATTGTTATTCTTTAAAAGAACCTGTGATTTGCGAACGGCTTCCCGTGCTATATCGCGGTGGTCGGCATTCCCGACGCCTTCCGCTACTAAATCCCTGTCGGCAAACGGCTCCTCAAATAACCCATTTTCAAATTTGACTCGAAGGATTCTGGTAACTGCATCGTCGATTCGATTTGTTGAAACCTCCCCGTTTTCCACTAACTCCTTAGTAGTCGACAGGAATCGCTTCCAGTCATTCGGAATCATAAATAAGTCGACACCGGCATTAATACTGCGTTTTATCGATTCTCGGAAATCTCCAGGGACAATTTGCTGTGGTCCATTATAGTCGGAAATCACAAAACCGGTGAAGCCTAGTTCTCCCTTCAGTACCTCGGTAATCATGTGATAATCTCCATGTGTTTTCAATCCATTGATGGAACTGTAGGTGATCATCACAGATCTAGCGCCAGCTTTGATAGCATCTTTATATGGTTTGATATGTTTTTTCAGTTCTTCTTCCGTGTACTCGGTGACGTTTCCCTGGTCTTTTCCGCCCTCAGTCAGACCGTCGCCGACAAAGTGTTTAATGGTGGAGGTAATATGGTTTCCTTTAAGAAAATCACGTTTCTTAGGGTCTCCTTGCAAGCCTTCCACAATAGCGGGACCAAGTTTGCTAACAATTTGCGGTTTTTCACTATATCCTTCATATGTTCTGCCCCAACGGATATTTTGTGGTGCTGCAAGGGTAGGGGCAAAGGTATAACTGATTCCAGTGGCGCGAACTTCCTCGGCAGTAGCCTCCCCGATCCTTTTCATCAAATCTCGGTCATTTGCTGCGCCAAGCCCTATATTATGCGGAAAAATCGTTGCGCCCTGTACATTGTTATGGCCATGAACTGCATCCACACCATAAATGATCGGAATACCGAGGCGTGTTCGGAGGGCACCCTGCTGAAAGTCATCAACCATATCCGCCCAGCTTTCCGGTGTATTCTCATCTGGAACAGAACCGCCACCGCTCAACACAGAGCCGATTCCATAGTGTTGAATGTCCTCTGGCGTAACGGAAAACCTTTCTGGTTGTACCATTTGCCCTATCTTTTCTTCTAGTGTCATTCTTGAGAGTAAATCCGCTACACGAACCTCTACATCGAGGCCGGGATTTTGGTAGGAAGGGGTCTTCTGGGCTGAAGCATCAGAGGGGGTGTTCCCTAGCGTAGTACCAAATCCTAATGAAACGAGCATTACACTAGCCAATAGTTTCTTGCGAAGATTAGTTTTACTAGCCAAATCAATTCCTCCAGTTCTGTAGTTTACTCTTCAAAAGGCAGACAGCCGACCCTCCTTTTAAAATTGATAGCGGTATCAAGAAAACGATAGCATAAACGGTAAAAATTGTAATGATGCAATGATAATAGGAGATTTTTACTGAAATAGAGTAGGTCAGATGCTAAAAAACAACGATGACAAATGAAAGATGGTGAGATATACTCAAGCCGATACAATCTTTCTTTTGGGGAATGGGAATAGATTCATAGAACAAGATTCTCTTTTGCGGACCATAAGCATAAAAGGAAGAGACAATGAAATAAACAATCTAAAAACATGGAGGGAGAGAGGTATGGATTACATTATTGTTATTCTATTTAGCTTTATTACATTTGGACTGCTGTTTAAAGCTTCTAAACGAGAAAAACAATGGCTCGGCGGGTTCGGGGCGTTATTAGGGATCATTTATCTCATCGGCAGTCAAATCGTGAAATGGCAATCCGGATTTTTCAACAGTTCTAGCGGGGAAGGCAGTGAAGCTGTCGGCAATTGGATTATACCCGGATTCATTATTCTTGGTATCTACTTGTTACTGTTGATTAATTACCGGTGGATTCGTTTTGCCTGGGGTCAGGCACCTGCAGTAAAATGGACGCTCATTTTTGTTGAAATCGTGTTTAGTCTGTTTTACATAATTGCCGGGTATTTCCTAGTGTTTGTGCTGGGAGTGCTTTATTTTCCTTTTGCACCGTAAAAGGAAGATAGACAGCCCTATAGGGCTGTCTTCGCTTAATTCCTCACCATTTCATTCCTGTACTTGCTGCCAGGATGGTCCGCAGGAAGGACAGGCTCTTCGGAGAAAAGCTTTTCTCTAAGGGTTCCCTGTCTGTAGGACTTTTTGTAAATGCCCCGTTTTTGCAGTTCGGGGACGACTAATTCCACAAAAGCTTCTAAATCTCCTGGGGTGACCAAATGGTTTAAGTTAAAGCCATCCACTCCGGACTCCTCGAATTGAAACTGGATAGCATCCGCGACTTCTTCTGGATTACCGACAATGATAGAAGAACGATCCAATGTTTCAAAACGGTCGAGCACTTCCCCTACCGTAAGCTTTTTCGGAGCATCTTTTGTCAGGGTTGCCGCTTTGTAATGTCCGCCCTCTGTCTTTTTGGTATATTCAAACGGCAAGGAGCGGTCAAGTTCCTCATACTCTGAAATGTCATAGCCGCTGGCACCGTACTGTGCTTTGGCAGCATCAGGACTCCAATGTTTGGCGTATTCTTTATATTTCCGCTCCGCTTCCTCGGTTGTTTCTCCGACAATTACATTCAGGAAGCATAAAAACTTGATTTTGGAGGCATCTCGTCCATGCTTTTCAGCACGTTCTTTGATGTCCTCAATATAGTAACGAATCCGATCTGGTGTCGGACCGCCGACAAAAATACATTCCGCATGTTTTGCCGCGAAAGCACGGCCGCGTTCTGATGTTCCAGCCTGGTAAAGAACAGGGGTTTTTTGTGGGGACGGCTCACTCAGATGAGGTCCCTCTACCCGGAAATACCTGCCTTGGTGATTGATTTCGTGTACTTTATCCGGATTTACTAGGACACCTTTTTGTTTATCCTCGACGAAAGCATCTTTTTCCCAGCTGCCTTCCCAAAGTTGATAGGATACATTCAGGTACTCGTCGGCAATATCATATCGTTCATCGTGTTTAATCATCTTTTCGAGACCAAAGTTTCTGGCAGCGTTCGGCAGGTAAGAAGTGACGATATTCCAGGCTATCCTGCCATTGGTAAGGTGATCAAGTGTCGAAAAACGGCGTGCATTTCCAAAGGGCGGCTCATAGGTAGTACTTACGGTAATTGCAAATGCAAGGTGTTCAGTTGCTTGGGCCATTGCCGAAACAAGCAGGGCAGGGTCATTTACAGGTATTTGTAAACCGTCGCGAATCGATGGCGCTTTGCTGTTCCGGTAAACATCGTACACGCCCAGCACATCGGCAAAGAAAACAGCGTCAAATTTCCCCTTTTCTAATAAGCGGGCCAAGTTCACCCAATAGTGTAGATCCTTATAACCATGCTGACGTTTGTTTTCCGGATGTTTCCAAAGACCATGAGAGTTATGCATGGCGCTGTTCATTTCAAAAGCGTGTAAAATGATCTGTTTTGTCACTGGAATTCCTCCTGCATAAATAGTATCGTTTTTTTCCGTTCAGGCGCTATGCTTTCCAAACACTTTCACTTTCGTTCCGGCTGCTGTGGACAGGTAGCTTGCGCCAATCATGCTGACAAATCCAAGAGCAGAACTGACAAACAGGGCTATGTACAAATTAGGGAGCAGGTTGAACTGGGTGAAGGCCAAATAGGATAACGAACCAGTTAAAACGGAAACAATAGCTCCTGTTTGATTTCCTTTTCTCCAAAAATAACCTAGCAGCACCGGACCGAATACACCGCTTATGATCGCTGAAAAGCTAAACTGAATGAGCATGGCCAAGGATTCCGGGCGATTGATCGACAAGTAAAGCGATGTAGCGCCTATAAGGAGCAAAGAAAACTTAGCGATTGTAACAGCGCGATGGTCATGGTTGATAGTGGAGGCTTTTGTTCGTGTTTTTTGTACCAGCGGCAGGTAGATGTCGTTACCTATACTGGAAGTGATCGACAGATAGAGACTGTCTGTGCTTGAAAGCACTGCTGATATGACGCCGACAATCATCAAAGCTACGATGAATGGCGGAAAAGCTTCAATTAAATAAGCAGGCAATGCCTGATCTGCCTCTGTCAGTCCTGGCACGAGAATACGGGCTGCAAATCCGCCAAACACTGGCAGATAAGAAATGAAGAATAAATGCACGCCGCTGGAAATTACAAATGGACGTAGCTCCTTTTCCGTTTCAATCGCCAAAATCTTGTTTAGTAAATGAGGCATCAATACAAAACTGATCATCAAAAATTGTATGGCAAGGACTGTTGGGACGCTGTCATAAGGACCCTCCGCTGAAAAGGTGGAGACAAGGGCAGGATGGATGGCCGCTAGTTGGTCGAACATCCGGTCAAATACCTGGAAGCCACCACCGATTGTCCAGAACAAAGAAACAATGATCAAAACAGAGGTGACAGACATCAATATTCCTTGAAAAGCGTCGGTGATGATTTGAGCAAAGGCACCGCCCAGCCCGATGTAAATGATGGTGATCATTACGCCGGCGACGACTCCCCATTCATATGGGATACCAATGATCGTTTCAAAAATGGTTGCCAGGCCTACATTTTGTCCGACGATATAGTAGATATTGAACAACAGTAAAATAGATACCAGTATTTGCAGCGTTTTGCTGTTATACCGTTTTCCCAGCCACTCTGGCAAGGTAGAAACGCCGCCCTTTTCTTTTTGGTACTTCCAAAATGTTTTTGCGAAAAGCAGCAGTCCTAGCCAGGCGGTACCAAAGCTACCTAAGGTGTACCACAATACTGAAATGCCGTATTGATAGGCGAGTCCCGGAAGCCCTAAGTATAAATTGGCGCTGGCAAAGGTAGCGGCAAAGCTGGCACCGACAAGCCAGGGGCTTACTTTGCCACGAGCCGTTGCGAATCCGGCCATCGTTTTGCTGTATGGTGCACCCCGTTTTCCGATATAGGATACACCAACAAAATAACTCGCGAGCATCAATACAATCAGAATAATTGTCCAAGTCGGCAATGTACTCATTTTGCAGCCTCCTTGCCCTTCGGGTACATAATCGAGCAAACGAAACTGCCGATTAAAGCAAAACCAATCGCAGATAAACCATACATTAGAAACATATTGTAGTCCTCCTTTTTTTAAAGATAAATGCAATCAAAAAAACCTCTTTCAAAGAGAAAGAGGTTTTTGCCACAAAGTTACGACGCTCTTTCTCTTATCTTGCAGTATTGCTACTGCAGGAATTAGCACCGTGCTTTAAGCGGTTATAACCGCGGCGTAATTTGTACGCCCCATTTCGCAATGGTATTACAGTCGGTTGCCGGGCTTCATCGGGCCATTTCCCTCCACCTGCTCTTGATAAGAGACAATTGCAATTATTTTGTTTTAATTAGGAATTATATTACCAACGGTCCTGATAACTGTCAACAGATATTTCGGAATATTTTTTCTTTTTTTAACTGGTTGGGGAAGTGACTTTGACATCAAGCGGATTGGATTTTCTCTGTTTTGATAAAAAAATGAGTTTATTCCATATCAAAGAAAAGAACCAGAACCATTTGGTCCGCTTGTGATGGAAAACTTTGCTTGTTCTTGCCATGTCGGCCAGCGCAACCGTTTAGATCATTGCCCTTTTAGATGTAATAGCCAACTCTTGTAAAATCACTTCCACCGCTGTGGTCAAATCGTTCAACGACCAGGAAGGAAGCTTCGGGTTCTCCACTGCCAGTGCGTGGTGGGCCGGCATATGGATAAAGCCTGTCAGGCAATCGATGTCACTGGTCTCGATATGGTGGCGGGCTATGTACATGATTTGATTGCAAAGATACGTACCTGCTGAATTAGAAATGCCGGCGGGGATGCCCTTTTGCTGAAGTGTGTCCACCAGGTTCCTGATTGGCAGAGTCGAAAAATAGCCATCAGGGCCGTTGTCGGCTATCTTTTTATCCTGATGGATGTTTCCGGCATTATCAGGTTCTCCATCCATACAGTTAATGGCGATCCGTTCCGGTGTAATCCGGTTGCGGCCGGCAGCCACACCGAGGGAAATAATCATATCCGGCTGCAACTTGTCTACTTGTGTGATCAGTCGTTTCGAAGCTTCTTGAAAATCAACGGGCAGTATATGACCGGTTATCTCCATGTCCAAGAGTGTTTTCCCTGCAAGCTTTTTGGTTACAAGCTCGGTTGGATTTTCACTCATCCCCAAAAACGGTTCAAAACCAGTTAGTAATACCTTCATGAATAAACCTCATCTCCTGATTATAGATATTGGTCAAACCAATCCTTAATTTCGTTCAAACGGCGAATACGCAGGGAAGGATCTCCACTGCGGGACAATTCATGATTAGAACCCGGAAAACGCACGAATTTCGTCGTTTTGTTTTGATGTTTAAGGGCGACGTATAGCTGTTCGCCTTGTTCGATCGGACAGCGATAATCTTCTTCGCTGTGCAATATTAGCAACGGCGTCTCGATCTCCTTTACATAGCGAAGGGGAGAATGCTTCCACATACGGTCCGGATCATCGAGTAAATTGGTTTTTAGCTCCCAATCGGTGAAAAAGTAACCGATATCGCTGACCCCGTAGAAGCTGATCCAATTACTGATGGATCGCTGTGTGACGGCAGCTTTAAAACGATTTGTATGTCCGACGGCCCAATTCGTCATGAATCCACCATAGCTCCCCCCAGTGATTCCTATACGGTTTTCATCGATCCAGTCAAAGTGGGACGTAGCATAGTTGACTGCATCGAGAATGTCCTGGTAGTCTTTCCCACCATAATCACCGCGTACAGCATCGACAAAAGTCTGACCATACCCGTGGCTGCCACGGGGATTGATGAACAAAACGCCGTATCCAGCAGCGGCAAGTACTTGGAACTCATGCATAAAAGCATTGCTATACATGGCATGCGGACCACCGTGTACTTCCACGATAAGCGGATGTTTTCCCCCTTTTGTAAATCCAGCAGGCTTCATGATCCAACCATGCAGCGCTTGTCCGTCTGAGGCAGGAAAGTGAATCTCTTCTGCAGGAGATAATGTTTGACCGGCAAGCCACTTGTTAACGTTTGTCAACCGCTTTTCATCGCCACCTGATTTTGGAATATAATAAAGGTCGCCTGGTGTCATTTGGTCGCTGACTGCGATGACGGCATTTCCTTTATAGTCCAATTGAAAAGCATATATTTGCCTACTACCGCCGGTAACTGTGGATACTTGTTTTTCCATGCTTACTTGATAGACAGATGTGTTCCCATTTTGGCTCGCTAAAAAATATAGTCGATCCTGCTGCTTGTCCCATAAAGCCCCATTCCCTGCAGTACTCGTTCCCATATCATTAATGGCGACATCGGATGCCTGAACATCCCAATCATCTGTCAGGCAGGTGAGTTGTTTACTGTCTATGTCCAATACCCAAACCCGGGTAAGGGTAGCCCCTGCGTAAGTTAAGTCATGTCCCAAAAGTGACAGCCTGCGCCCATCGGGGGCGTAATTGGGCTGCATAAACATACCGGTACCATTCGTAAGTTTGGTTAAGTTTCCATTCTTTATATCGTATTCGAAAATGTCAGAAACAAAGGAACGATCAGGATCGTTTGTACGATTGGCACTGAAAGCGATCCGGCTTCCATCGGGGGAAAAACATCCATATTCATGTCCGAATTCCCCGCTGGTAAGCTGTACAGCTGTTTCGTCTTGCAAATCCCACATGACAAGCTGTTGATAAGTGTCAGGCAGTAGTCCGCTATTATCCGACTTATACTTGATCCGGGTAGTGGCATAGGCTTCTTTATCGTTTCCTTCATCGTCTTTATCTGTGGCTTCGTCCCTTACGCTGTCCTGATTGGAAAGGGGAACCTTGAGCAGCAGTTTATGTCCATCTGGTGAAAAAACAGGCTGGGATGCCCCGTGTTTGAAATTAGTGAGCTGCACAGCTTCTCCACCCCGAAATGATATTTTCCAAACCTGTTGTTTGCCGGATCGGTTCGATGTGAATACAATTGTTTGTCCGTCTGGGGACCAGCGTGGTTGGTAGTCCATGCTCTCCCCATGGGTAAATGGAATGGTTTCGTTTGTCGTTAAGTTGACGACATATAAATTTGATTGGTATTTTTTCTTTTCGTTGATCGTTCGGACAGCATATACAACCCAGTTTCCGTCAGGAGAAAGCTGGGGATCAGAAAGAAAGGAAAATCTCAATAAATCATCCGCAGTGATTGCTTTTTTCAACATTGCTTATCAACCTCTTTTTTTAAAAATTTCTGCGTGTCTGTCGTACTACTACTACCTGTTCTTGAGGCCATCCCACTCATATGATAAAGAGCGCAACCGTTTGGCTTCATCTGTGATACCTTGCATACGTTTTTCTATGATATATTTTGTCGGTTTATTCATGAAATTTCCTACTATACTTGCTGTCCCTCTATAAATGTTTTCTCTGCCTTGCTGTGTAAATCAAATGGATTCCCGCTCCATAAAACAAAGTCAGCATCTTTGCCTGCTTCTACCGAGCCGACGCGCTTTTCTATACCTAAATGCCTAGCAGCATCACTGGTAATAGCACGCATTGCTTGAGTTTCGCTCAGCCCGTTCTTGACAGCCATGATGGCGCTGGTCATCAAATGCTCGATGGCGATCACTGGATGATCGGTTGTAATGGAAAATGGTACTCCAGCTTCTGCTAATGCAGGAAGCGTGTACCAGCCTTTGTCGGACAACTCTACCTTCGAGCGAGGGGTCATGGTTGGACCAGAGGAGACACGAACCCCATGTTCAGCTAAGAAAGGTGCAAGCAAATGTCCCTCTGTACAATGTTCGATTGTTACATCGATGGAAAATTCCCGTTTGATCCGCAGTACGGTGACTATATCGTCAGCCCGATGGGCATGGACCCGTAATGGAACTTCCTTATTCAGCACTTTTGCAAGCTGTTCGAAGGCCAAGTCCCGGTCTGCAGTGCCAGCTTTCCGTTGGGCTATGTAGTTCTCTGTTTCGACTAGTTTTTTGCGCAGGATGGCGGCGACTCCCATTCTGGTTACAGGCATTCTTCCTTTTTCCCCATGGAATCGTTTCGGATTTTCTCCTGTAGCAGCTTTCAATCCGGAGGGGTTGCGGATGACCATTTGATCGACAATTGTTCCAGCCGTTTTTAGTACACACATTTCGCCGCCGATGACGTTGGCACTTCCGGGCATGACTTGCACCGTGGTAACCCCTGATTTCCGGGCATCGGAAAACCCTTTGTCGAATGGGTTGATGCCATCAATGGATCGCACTTCAGGGGTGGCCGCATGGCTTGTTTCATTGAAATCCTGGCCCTCTTTTCCGATTCCTTCTTCATGCACCCCTAAGTGGGTATGTACATCGATCAGTCCAGGGGTGAAAAATTTACCTTGGGCGTCAAACGTTTCGGTTCCTTCTGGGATAACCAACTGTCTTCCAATTTTAAAGAACTTCCCATTTTCAATTAGAATCGTGACATTTTCCAAATTTTCTCCACTGCCGTTGAACCCTGTCACATTTGTAATGGCTTTCATGATTTTTCCTCCTAAAAATTCAAAATAATCATTGATTTCTGAAATCTTTCTTTATATAATGGCCTTTATACAATTCCTTGTTACGATATTAAATCAAAAATATAATATTGTAAATAATCATAATTTTCAAATATGGTATCATAAAAGGGTAGTAATACAGGAAAATAGGACGAAAGTCGGTGATTTAGTGGAATATCAAATTGATGAATTAGACCGAGGAATAATCCGGTTATTATCCAAGGATGGCAGAATCCCTTTTTCGGAAATTGCCAATAAATTGAACGTGACAGAAAAGACCGTCCGTCTGCGATATAAGAACCTAGTGCAAAACGACATTATTGAAGTAGTAGGCGTCGTCAACCCGATAGCGCTAGGCTTGAAGGCGGGAGCTATTATCCAAATCAAAACGGCTCAGGGCCGGTGCGAACAGGTGATGGAAGAATTGAAAACCATGAAGGAAGTCCGGTTTATTACTATGACTTCCGGTCCTTATCCATTGTTGATTCAAATCAATGTGCAAAGCCAGGAGGATATCAGGGAAAGTATTTTGCAGTTGGACAAGATTGAAGGGATCGTTGAAATTAACACGATTATCCAACTGGAGAACTACAAAAATACGTTCGAGTATATTTAGGGGGGAGAATGGCTGTGCTACAACATATAAAGAAGCTGACTAGTTTACTTGGACCGAGCGGCTATGAACATCAAGTCAGTCATTACTTAGCCGACTACTTAAAAGAAAGAACAGACAGGGTTTCGGTAGACGCACTCGGAAATGTGACAGCCAGAAAGAAAGGAAATCGACCGGGTCCAGTTTTGTTATTGACAGCTCACATGGATGAAGTGGGATTTTTAATCAAAAAAGTGGAACCAAATGGACTGCTTCGTTTCGAAAAGCTGGGAGGAAACGATGACCGTAATCTCCCGGCACAGCCGGTCAAGCTGCTGGGCAGGGACTCCGTCGTTGACGGCGTGATTGGAACGTTGTCTGCCCATTTTGCAAAATTTGATGCTGCTTCGGTGAGAAATCATCGGGAGTTGTACATTGATATCGGGGCAGCTTCTGAACAAGAAGTTCAGGAAATGGGAGTGGAAATCGGAACACCCGTTACCTGGGGAACAGAGTGGAAGTTGCTGGGACCACCAGGTAAACAGCAAATCTGTACTAAATCGCTCGATGACCGTTCGGGTTGTGCTGTATTGCTGCAAGTATTGGAGGAACTGGAGGGGACAGCTTTTTCCGGTGAGTTGGTCTTTCTTTTTACCGTCCAGGAAGAAGTCGGATTGCGTGGTGCTAAAACGGCGGCTCAACATATCACCGCGGATGTTGCTTTAGCTATCGATACGACAGCGGTCAGCGACACACCAGAGAGTCCGATGGATGACAGCCACGGTTTAGGCCGGGGAGCAGGCATCAAGGTGATGGATGCAAGCTTGATTGTTCACAGCACCATTAAACAGCTGCTGATCGATTTTGCCCAAAAGGAGCATATACCCTATCAACTGGAAATTTTCACCGGTATCGGGACAGACGGGGGAGCTGTCACTTATGCAAACAACGGGATCCCGACAGGTGTTCTGTCGATTCCGTCACGGTACACCCATTCCGCAGTGGAACTGGTCGATTTGCGGGACGTAATGGCTGTGAAGGATATAGTGAAGACCTTCATTTTGCACATGGACGAACAACAGTCCTTTGCTTTTTGATAGTTTACAAGCTTTTCACCTAATGGTTGCATTTTTCGGCACAGTGTTTTCGTAAATTGGCATTAGCAATCAACTTACTAAGAATTAAGAGGCGCACTCTATGGTACTTCGTAGCACAACCTTTTTTTACTTATAAAAGTTAGAAAATTTAAAATAGAAAGACTATTCAGGAGGGATTCGATGAAAATCTTTATTTCTGCCGATATGGAGGGAATCTCCGGGGTGGCAACCAACCAGCAGTTAAAAACTAACGCCGAATATCAACGCTTCCGACGGTTAATGACTGCAGATGTCAATGCAGCAATTGAAGGGGCTTTCCAGGGAGGGGCAAAAGAAGTCGTCGTCGCAGATGGCCACGGAAATATGTCTAACATCCTAATCGAGGAGCTTGATCGACGTGCCAGGCTTGTCTCTGGGAGTAATCGCGTTATGTGCCAGTTAGAAGGTCTTGACGATAGCTTCGATGGCATCATGTTCGTCGGCCATCATGGCCGTGAGGGCGGTTCTGAACGAACGGTAATCAGCCATACGTTGGCCGGTGTCTGTGTCAACGAGATGAAAATCAATGGCAGAGTCGTCGGAGAGACGGAAATGAACAGTCTCGTAGCGGGGAGGTTTGGTGTTCCAGCCATTTTCATTAGCGGGGATGATGCTTACGTCCAGGAAGTACGAGCTTCTTTTCCCGATGTGGAAGCCGCCATTACAAAACGGGCAGTCGACAGGTTTGCCGCCGAGTTGATTCATCCGGAGGAAGCTCGTGATGAGATTCGGAAAAAAGCGGCAGCTGCAGTCAGCAAGGCGGCAAGTCTTGAGCCGGAAACTATCACAGGGCCCACTACATTTGAAATCGAGCTGAAGGGACCGCAGCAGGCACAGATGACGACCACTTTGCCGACGGTGGAATTGATCTCTCCAAAGCGGATCCAATTCACTTGTAATGATATCGTCACTGCATACAAGCATATGTGGGGTTGTGTGATTATTGCGATGACCGCCACGAATGGTGTACTGGGACAGGTGAATGCCTGATTGATAATTCAAAATAACAACCAACTGATCCGGAGGTGAAAGGATGTATATTTTAAAACGGTTGATAACGATGCTTGTAACCATTTGGGTGATCGCCAGCTTAACTTTTTTCATCATGAAAATTATACCGGGTGATCCATTTGCTTCCGATGCGGACGTGCTGCCGGAAGAGGTTTTGCAAAATATTCGCGCAAAATACAATCTCGATGAACCGATACCGGTGCAATACGTTCTTTATATGAAGGATTTAGCCACATTTGATTTAGGTATATCGATTGAGTCGGAGTCTCGGACGGTCAACGGTATCATTTGGGATGGGGCTCCCGCTTCTGCACTGTTAGGGACCCAGGCAATGGTGATTGCGCTTATCTTCGGTTTGCTGTTGGGGATTGTGGCCGCTCTGAACCATAACAAAATGCTCGATTATTTTTCCATGTTTATCGCAATAGTAGGAATTTCGGTACCAAGCTTTATTTTAGCTCCTTTGTTGATCAACTATTTTGCTGTCGATTGGCAAATGCTTCCGGTTGCTTCGTGGGGAACATGGCAGCATTCCATTCTGCCCTCTGTCGCCCTGGCGGCGACCCCACTGGCAGTAATCGCCCGCTTTATGCGGTCGAGCATGCTGGAAGTAATGAACCAAAATTATATTAAAACTGCCGATGCGAAAGGACTTCCGACGACCAAACTGGTCATTAGACATGGTATCCGAAATGCCATCCTGCCGGTTGTCTCCTTTATTGGACCATTATTCGTGGCACTAATCACGGGCACATTCGTCATTGAAAAGATTTTTGCTATACCGGGGATCGGCCGTTATTTCGTCGACAGCATTTTCAACCGGGATTATCCGGTGATAATGGGGACGACGATTTTCTTCAGCTCCATCCTTGTGTTGACTCTATTCTTGATTGATATATCCTATCGGTTTATTGACCCGAGAATAAAACTAACGAGTGGAGGGGATTAACATGGAACCTAACCAAGTGGATGACTCTTTGTTTCGCCCCTTGTCAGCTGAGCGGAAGCAAATGGATCCAATTCAGCGTCCAAGTATGAGTGTCTGGAAGGAAACCATCCTCAATGTTTTAAAAAATAAAATGGCTGTGCTCGGTTTTTCCTTACTACTTTTTATTATCATTTTTGCAATTTTCGGACCGAAAATGGTGGCCTTTTCGCCCTCCGCTCAGAGTCTCACCGATACAAATCTAGCTCCGTCGAGCGAGCACTGGTTTGGCACGGATGATCTGGGCCGTGACGTTTGGTCGCGAACCTGGTACGGAGCGAGGGTATCGCTGACAATCGGTTTGGTTGCTGCCGCGATAGACATATTGCTGGGCGTAACGATCGGTGGAATTTCCGGTTATATGGCAGGAAGGGGCAAGACAGGAGATCGTGTCGACAGTGTGCTGATGCGGATTGTAGAGATTTTATACGGGATTCCTTATCTTTTGATTGTTATTTTGCTGATGGTCATTATGGAGCCTGGTGTTACCTCGATTATCATCGCACTGTCTGTGACAGGATGGGTGGGAATGGCCCGTATTATCCGCGGCCAGGTTTTACAGCTGAAGTCGCAGGAATATGTACTGGCTGCAGAAAAACTGGGAACCTCTCATCCAAAAATTATTTGGCGCCATTTAATCCCGAATACTGCAGGAATTATCATCGTCAATCTGACCTTTACCATACCGCAGGCAATTTTTGCTGAATCGTTTTTAAGCTTTCTCGGGTTGGGAGTACAAGCTCCGTTTGCCAGCTGGGGCACGATGGCCAATGATTCATTGGGCGTTATTCTTAGTGGGCAATGGTGGCGGCTGTTCTTCCCGGGTTTCATGATTTCCCTGACAATGTTTGCTTTTAACGCATTCGGCGATGGGCTGCAGGACGCTTTGGATCCACGAGCACGAAAATAGGAGGTGACCATGTGAACCATTTATTAGAAGTGAACAATCTAGAAGTGAATTTTAAAACTTACGGTGGTGAAGTCAAGGCGGTCCGCGACGTTTCTTTCCACGTCAACAAGGGTGAAATTATGGCAATCGTCGGGGAAAGTGGGAGTGGTAAGAGCGTCACCGTTCAATCGATTATGGGTCTGATTCCGATGCCGCCTGGAAAAATCAACAACGGAGAAGCATTGCTGCATGGTCAGGATTTGCTCAAGCTTTCGAAAAAACAGATGCAAAAGTTGAAGGGATCGAAAATGAGCATGGTGTTCCAGGATCCGATGACATCACTCAATCCAACCATGAAAGTCGGCAAGCAGATCGAAGAAAGCATTACGACTCATCAAAAACTAGGAAAAGCAGAAGTCAAAAAACGGGCAATGGAAATGATCCGTCTCGTCGGGATTCCCAATCCGGAAGAAAGATACAATCAGTACCCGCATGAATTCAGCGGTGGAATGCGGCAGCGAATCATGATTGCCATCGCACTTGCCTGCAGGCCGGAACTATTGATTGCCGATGAGCCGACTACGGCACTTGATGTAACGATTCAGGCGCAAGTACTGGACTTGATGAAAGATTTGAAAGAAAAAATGAATACTTCGATTATTTTGATCACCCATGATTTGGGTGTGGTAGCTGAAACAGCGGAACGGGTTGCTGTCATGTACGCCGGTGTTATTGTTGAATCTGGCACTGTTGAAGAGATATTTAGCAATCCGCGCCATCCTTATACATGGGGATTACTTGAATCGATACCGGATGTCAACAGTGAAACGAAAGAGCGGCTGGTCCCCATCGAAGGGTCGCCTCCCGATTTATTTTCACCGCCCAAGGGTTGCCCGTTTGCCCCAAGATGCAAATATGCAATGGATGTCTGTGTTGAAGCGATGCCGCCTGGCTTTGAATCTGAGGAAGGGCACCAGGCGAAATGTTGGCTGAATGATCCGCGTACACCGAATGTGGAAGAGTTGATAGCAGCCGGGAGGGAAGAACATTGACTGAAACCATCATACAAGTAGAAGAAATCAAGAAGCATTTCCGGCTGAATAAAGAACAAACAGTTAAGTCAGTCGATGATATATCCATTTCAATCCGGAAGGGTGAAACATTCGGATTGGTTGGCGAAAGTGGCAGCGGAAAGTCGACATTGGGGAAAACTATTGTCGGTCTGCAGGCCCCCACTGCTGGAAAAATACTTTACAACGGTAAGGATGTCAGCAGCTTAACGAAACAAGAAAAAAAGGATGCTAATAGGGAAATTCAAATTATTTTCCAGGATCCACAGGCCTCCCTTAATCCAAGGATGAGAATCGGCGACATTGTTGCCGAAGGAATGGATGCCCATGGGCTGGCCAAAGGAAAGCGGCGTGAAGAACGTGTTTACCAATTGCTGGAACGTGTCGGTTTAAGGCCAGATCACGCCAAGCGGTATCCCCACGAATTTAGCGGCGGACAGCGCCAACGTATAGGGATTGCCCGTGCCTTGGCCGTTGAGCCTAGTTTTATCGTCGCTGATGAACCGATTTCTGCTTTGGATGTATCCATTCAGGCCCAGGTGGTCAATCTGCTTGAGGATTTAAAAGAACAGGAAGATCTCACTTATTTGTTTATTGCTCATGACTTGGGGATGGTCAAGCACATCAGCGATCGGATCGGCGTGATGTACTTGGGAAGGATGATGGAACTGGCTGATAGTGATGCATTGTTCGCTGATCCGCTCCACCCCTATACACAGGCATTGCTTACAGCCATTCCAGTAGCTGACCCGCAGGTGAAGAGAAGGGAAAGAATTGTCATTCATGGTGATCCGCCGAGCCCTGTAGATCCACCAAGTGGGTGCCGGTTCCGGACCCGTTGTCCATTTGCAATGGATATTTGTGCTGAAGTGACTCCGAAATGGACAGAAGTTAAGCAGAATCATTGGGCATCATGCCATCTTTATCAACAATAAGGGAGGAATTTTTATGAAAAAATGGTTGTCGGGATTTTTATTGGTATTGGCAGTCGGCTTGGTACTTGCTGGATGCAAAAGTGAAGGGGCAGCAGATCAAGGTTCCACGGAGGATATCGATCAGGAAATCGTGGTAAATGCGATGAGCGAGCCGCCGGATTTAGACCCGGCTCTTGCCACAGATACGACATCTGGCTGGGTGCTGGATCATGTGTTTGAAGGACTGTACACCAAAGACAAAGAGGGAAACCCGGTTCTCGGAACAGCAAGCGATGTACAAGTATCGGAAGATGGGAAGACCTACACGTTCACCATCCGGGATGATGCCACATGGTCTGATGGGTCTCCAGTGACCGCTCAGGATTTCGAATATGGGTGGAAACGCGTGTTGAATCCGGACACGGGTAGTTCATTTGCCTTCTACATGTACTATATTAAAGGGGCGGAAGCTTATAATAAAGGTGAAGCCTCCGTTGATGATGTCGGAGTAACCGCAAAGGATGAAAAGACATTGGTGGTAGACTTGGAAGCACCCCTCGGCTACTTTGACGAATTGCTTACCATGTGGACTTTCTATCCTGTCAAACAGGACGTTGTCGAATCAGATGCCAATTGGTCTGCCTCTGAAGATACGTATGTAAGTAACGGGCCTTTCAAGCTGACGTCTTGGGAGCACGACAGCCAAGTGGTAATCGAGAAAAATGAAGAATACTGGGATAAAGGTGTAGTCAAACTCGATAAAGTAACTTATGAAATGGTCAATGACGCCACGACTTATTATCAAATGTTCAAGACCAATGAATTGGATTTAATTCAAACGTTGCCGACTGATGTCATTGATCAGGAAAAGGATTCGGAAGAATATAAAGAGACACCTTACTTCGGAACTTACATGTATATGTTCAATGTAGACAAGGAGCCATTCACCAATGCCAAAATCAGACGAGCCTTTACCCTGGCGGTAGATCGCACATCACTTACTGAAAATGTATCTAAGGCTGGTGAAACGCCTGCGTATGCTTTTGTACCCGAAGGAGTAGAAACACCTGAGGGAGATTTCCGGGAAATCGGCGGTGCTTATTTTGAAGAGGATGCCGAGAAAGCGAAGCAATTGCTTCAAGAAGGAATGGAAGAAGAAGGATGGGACGAACTGCCAGAAGTAACGTTGCTGTATAACACATCTGAAAACCATAAGAAGATAGCGGAAGCTGTACAGGAAATGTACAGCAAAAACTTAGGGGTAGATATTAAATTGTCTAACCAAGAGTGGAAAACATATTTGGATACAACGGAACAAGGCAACTTCCAAATGGCTAGAATGGGATGGATTGGAGTTCTGGTAGATCCCGTTGTCATTCTTGATTACTATTTGGGAGACAGCCCGAATAATCGGACTAATTGGGTTAATGAGGAATATGACGAGTTAATTGCGCAGGCTAAAGTAGAGCAAGATGAACAAAAACGATATGATCTGCTGCACCAGGCAGAAGAAGTATTGATGGAAGACTTGCCGTTCAATCCGATTTATCATTACACCAATACGTATCTAACCTCTCAAAACTTCAAAGATATCGTTTACCCGGTCAACCGGTATCCATATTTGAAGTGGGCACAAAAGGTTTCTGAATAACAAGCCGGAGGCGCAGAAGGGGTCGATTGTCGATCCCTTTCCTGCTTCTCTCGAAAGGAAGGTAGGGCATGAAAGGAAGATCACTGCTTTTTTTCGTTTCCATTGCTGCATGGATTGGTGCGAAATACTTGTTGTCTTTCCGTTTGCTTGAATGGGTGAATCTTACGTTTTGCATTGGACTTTTACTATTGATTCTTGCTGCAGTTACTGTCGTCTTACAAACAGGCTTTTTGACCCCCTTTTTTAAAGGTTTTCGTCTGATAGCCTCATCGTTAGTCAGGAAGTCACAGGCGATGGAGCGGGTAGATACTTACTTGGCAGACGACTGCGAATTACAAAATTTTAAACAAAGGACCATCCAACTAATTGGTCAAAGCTCTTTAGCGACAGGGGCTGGCTCTTTGCTTGTCTCTATCGTTGGGCTGTTTTTTCTATAAAAATAAGTGTAAATCAAGGTGATTCGTTATTCCCTTTTCTTTGTTCACCCTTTGCATTCTACTATCATACTACTTAATAGCAGCCTTCTTTTTTTCCAGTTTATGATAGGCGCGTCACTCTTTTTTCTTCTATCTTTTTTACTCCAGCATAATAATAGAATAAATGAAAAAGAAGGAGGAAGTGGCGTGAAAAGGAAAAATGTTTTGGACGAGCTTGAAGATCAGTTAAAAAAAACGTGTGCTAGTTACGGGATTGCAGCAACTCCGTCCAAGGACTTTATGCAATTGTGGGCGGAGTTAATAGAAAAAATGGATTCAGGGACAAAACAGCTACTCCAAATTCGTTTGCAGGAAGATATTGCGGAAAACAGAGGAATTGTTTTTCAACACATGCTTGATATAATGCAACAAGAAAAAAATTCATTTTCAAAGAAGAGGCAGTGTATTGGGTAAAAGCTAAACGTTAAACGCAGGTAGTAATTTTTTGGTCCGTGGATGGAATTTATAAACAGAAAGAATGAAACCGTAGCAGTATTTGTCAAAACTGTGTCGAGAGTTCCCACCGGTTAGAACGGTAGATTGGATGTTACACTATTATTATATATCTGTTAAATAAGAAAGCATGAATGCAATTGCATTCATGCTTTTTGAGTTATACCAAGTCGTCATCCACCCTGATAATCGTAAGGGTGGCGCCCGCACCGTCTTGCAGGACTGCTGCTCCCAGAAGTCCGAACAATTCGAGGCTAATAGTACTGCCTGCTGCTAGTGGTACGATTGCATCGCCATTGAAATTAGAAAGTGTCAAAACAGGATTAATAGTGGTTGCTTCTACAGGTGTACCGTTGATGACTAATCGGGAACCTAATAACAATCCGGCTGTCAAATTAACGTTATAGGATAAATAGTAACGTCCTGCTTCAGGTACTGTAAATACTGTATTGGCAGCATTGGTTGTTACTCCGTCTAATGTTTGAGCATCAGGTAAAGGTACAGGCGTTCCTGCTATTACTACGGCAACGGTGTCTCCACCTGTATTTGCTGCAAAAGCGGAGGTTTCCGTTACGGATGCAGCTGTTGGTCCAATCGGCCCACTAGGCCCAGTAGGTCCGGTAGCGCCGGTAGGTCCAGTAGCCCCAGTAGGTCCGATGGCGCCGGTAGGCCCAGTGGCCCCAGTAGGTCCGGTAGCGCCGGTAGGTCCAGTGGCCCCAGTAGGTCCGGTGGCGCCGGTAGGCCCGGTAGGTCCGGTAGCGCCGGTAGGTCCAGTAGGTCCGGTAGCGCCGGTAGCACCGGTAGGTCCAGTGGCCCCAGTAGGTCCGGTGGCGCCGGTAGGCCCAGTAGCGCCAGTAGGCCCGGTAGCGCCGGTAGGTCCAGTAGGCCCGGTAGGTCCGGTGGCGCCGGTAGGCCCAGTAGGCCCAGTAGGTCCGGTAGCACCGGTAGGTCCAGTAGCGCCGGTAGGTCCAGTAGGCCCGGTAGCGCCGGTAGGTCCAGTAGGCCCTGTTGGTCCATCAGGGTCGGTTCCATCAGCCTCTAATAAACTAATGTCATCAACGAAAACGAATGGGGCGTTTAAAGCACTGAGCGGCTTACTGATAATCACCTGTGCTTGCGTAGTCCCAGCTGGAGCTTCATCTGTTGTTTGATAAACTTCAAGCCATGTATCATTGCCCCCATAAGGTATATTATCATAGGAAACTTCAGTATCCAGTCCTGTTCCAATCACGGTATCTGCTGCATTCAAAAACAACACTTGAAGATTGATGATAGGACTTGGTTGGAGCGTACTTTTAGACAAGGATACAAGAAGCTCATAGCTTTCTCCTTCCTCAGCGGGAACGTTTTGAACCAGGGAGGCAGTCACAGTACTGTTAGCAAACCTTGCGGCATAATCTCCGGTATGGACAGGTTCTAGCACAATATCTGTGTTGACAACTTGCCAACCTGTAAAATCGCCGGTTTCAAAGCCACCGTTTACTATAAGATTATTGACTGACAAATGATATCCTCCTTTACAACTATATATTGACGCATGGAGTATGCTCATAACGTCAACTCACCATTATAGTATGTAAAGTAGATAAGCTTGTTCAGGCTAATCCCCTTACTGAACTTTAAAGAAGGAAAATGTGCGTATTGCCTTTTACCCGGATTTAGGAAGGGGAGTAGGATAAAGAATCAGAAAAGGGAGGTTTTTTAGAGAAGGAAAAGCGGAAGATATTCACTGTTCCGGTTGTTGGGAACCATGAGTCAAATAGGCCGATAGGGTCGTTAAATTATAGATAACAAATGGTAACTATTACTTAATAGAGTCTCTTAGGAGTTCAGTGTACCGTTTTCCTGAGATTGTATCCTTAATCAATATCATTTTTGAAAAAACTCACAACCTTTTCTATTCCCTGTTTCCAAATTAAAACTGTCTTGTTGTATAATTGGTAAGCTGATGAGAATGAAGTAAATATTACTCTTATGCAATGAAAGATAAGTATTATTAGAAAGGGAGAATATTTTTGATAGCTGGAATTGATCCGTTTATTTTACAATTAGTAATAATTCCTTTTATTGTTATAGGGTTAGGTCTTCTGGCGGCTTTTATTACTAAAAAAATTACAATAGGAGTCATAAGTACTTTGGCAGCAAACATGTTGTTGGAATTGGTATTATTTGAGGGTGGTTTATCCACTTGGAATGTTTTCTTCCCTATAGTTACATTAACTATTTTACTGCTTTTTGCAAAATGGTTTAAGTCCCAAACAAACAGTTGACATATTACTATACTTAACACAAGCGGGAAATCATCCCAAGTATCAGTGTCTAACTGATACTTGGGATATTTTGATTTGATTCCGCAGCATCCAATTTTTGGCTCACCAGGCGGATAGGGATGAATAGCTCTTCAAGACGGTTCATTCCTTCTCCACTTATATCACCAACCGCTGTAAAATAGATAATCAAATAGTCAAAACCATGAATTCATGGATAAATCCTCTTCGGTAATCCAATCCAATAGTTTTATTCCACATAATTTTGACAGTCAGTTCAAGAAAATGCCCATCTTAATCTATTAAATCTGTTCAGTTTTGATAGCAAGAAATGACTTCTTCCTCCTAGTTAATTGTCATTTTATGTTAAAAAACAGCCTATAAAATGGTAAACTAGAATTAGAGAATCAATTTTCGGACAGGAGGGGTTGTCATTAGATGGATTTTCGCTGCAATAGGGATTGGGCTACTCAGTTCTATTTCGAGTTGTTCTGCCACTGGTCAGGGAGAATATCGAGAAATAGAACAAACAGCAAGTGAAAAACTAGGAGCGGAAGTACACATCGTGGAGCCTGACGGTTACTCATTATTAGAAGCAAAACTTATTTACGACGATGATAAACAATATTATAAGATAAGCTTGGGATATGGCAGTGAAAAAGGAAAAAAAGAAAAAGACGAAGAGGGAAAAGACAAAAAGGAACAAGTGAACTTTATTTTTGGTCCATATAAAGGAAGGAAAGGGTTCCGGGCCACGATTGAACCTAGAAAAGAAGACTTTGACTTAGAGGAATATGCTGCCAACATGGCTAATGATCGAATAGAACTGACGGAAGTAAAGGGACACAAGCTGGCCATAACGGAAATAGAGATGGCGACGCGTCAGTTTTGGGTGACGATATTGTTTGAGGATATCGTTTATAAGCTAGTAATTCCTTTGGAACAGGAAGGGAAGGGGCTTAGCAAAGAGGCGGCCTTTAAGTATATTGAAAATGTCATTCAAGCAAATGAAGCTTGAATAAGTGTATCACATGAAAAAAGCACCGCCTCTTCAGCGATGCTTTTTCCAGTTAATTAGTTAGAAAGATCCTTCATAAATTGTTTCCTTGAGAGGACGGCGGGGAGAAGGCTGCTCCCGTTCTTGAAGGTTTTCGGGCAGATCAGTCTTTTCGCCTTGATAGCCAATGGCTACGACTGCATGGATTGCATAGTCTTCTGGAATGTTTAGTACTTCACGAGCTTTTTCTTTGTCAAAACCACCCATTGGATGGGTTGCCAATCCTTTTAAAGAAGCCTGCAGAGCCAAGAATCCCCACGCTGCCCCTGTATCAAAAGCATGTGGAGCATTTTCTCCGACTTTATCATCCGTTTTTTTCGAGATGATCAGTGTTAAGACGGGAGCCTTATCAGCCCATGTCCGATTGCCTGGAAGAATGAACGAACGGAATTTCTCCAAATCTTCATTTGTTCTTGCCAGGATAAACCGCCAAGGTTGGATGTTTAGCGATGAAGGGGCCCACCGTGCAGCTTCAAAAACGCTGAATAAGACATCCTCCGGTACCTCTTTATCTGTGAAAGATCGAGGAGACCATCGGTTGACGAAGAGCGGGTCAATATCATAACCGGCTTTCCGGTATTTTTCAATTTCGGGAAGAACTTTTGTGGAGCTCATTCTTTATATCCTCCTTTAACTAATTTCTGATGTAAGAATCAGTATAGAAAAAATACCATTTGACATCAAGATAATTGCTTACCAATTCACTCGGAATAAAATAATGCCAGAGCCTTTAAGAGGGTATATTATTCATCTGACGGACGGAAGTGTACCGAAATTAGCCTAATGTTTCCTAAACTGCATATAACTCAATAAGATTGACAGAAAGAGGATATGCCGAAAAACAAAATCATGAAGCGCGTGCATCGCAGTTGGTGGTTGGGGCAGGTTTTTTGAAAATAATAAATGTAGGGAAAACCGCCCATACCGGACGGTTTTCATAATAGATACCATGCTTATAAAATTTTACTTAAAAAGCCTTGTGTTCGTTCATTTTGAGGATCGACAAAAACCTGCTCTGGGTTGCCTTCTTCTTGAATAATCCCTTCATCCATGAAAATAACACGGTCTCCCACTTCTCGTGCAAACCCCATTTCATGGGTAACGACCACCATAGTCATGCCCTCATCAGCAAGGTCTTTCATTACCTGTAGAACTTCTCCGACCAATTCGGGGTCAAGTGCCGAAGTAGGCTCATCGAACAACATATATTTCGGGTTCATTGCGAGGGCACGTGCGATGGCCACTCTTTGTTTTTGTCCGCCGGATAGACTGTCTGGATACGCATCGGCTTTATCGGACAAACCAACTTTTTCAAGCAAAGGAATAGCCACATCCTTTGCTTCCCTGTCGGACATTCTTTTTACTTTAATTGGGGCAAGCGTAATATTTTCCAACACGGTTTTATGTGGGAAAAGATTAAAATGCTGAAATACCATGCCGACATCGGTCCGCAGTTTGTTAATATCGGTTGCCGGGTCAGTCAAATCTGTACCGTCGATGAGTACCTGGCCGGATGTGATCTCTTCCAGAAGGTTTAAGCAACGTAGCAGCGTACTCTTTCCAGATCCTGAGGGGCCAATCACACACACTACTTCTTTTTGTTTAATAGTGGCGTTGATTCCAGAAAGTACTTCAACGTCACCGAACGATTTATGCAAGTTTTTGATTTCTATCATTTATACATCCAGCTTCCTTTCTAAACGTCTTAAAATGATGGAGGTCGGAATCGTAATTATTAAGTAAAGAATACACACCATAACGAGTGTTTCAAAAATCTCATAGGTCACATTGTAATATTGTTTTCCCATGTATAGAACTTCATGGACTGCAATGACCGAAAACAAAGAAGTATCCTTCAGGCTGATGACAAATTGATTTCCGAGTGGCGGAATCATTCGTTTAAAAGCCTGGGGCCAAATAATGTAGCGCATTGTCTGTTTTTCAGTAAGGCCCAGCGAACGGCCTGCCTCACGCTGTCCTTTTTCTATTGAATAGACAGCACCCCGTACGATTTCAGCTATGTAAGCAGCTGCATTGATCGTAATGGCGATAATCGCCGCTGTCAGTGCATTAATGCTTAGCCCGATTAAATCCTCGGTAAGGCCATAATAAATGAATAGTACTTGAGCCAAAATCGGCGTGCCCCGTACGACTTCTACATAAACGGTACAAATTCCCTGGATCAATTTGTTTTTAGAAAGCTTGCCAAGCCCGACAAGTCCTCCAAGTATAAAGCCCAGGAATAGACCGGCAATTGTAATTAAAAGTGTCATTTTCAGCCCTTCGAAAAGGGTTGGCAATGAGTTTATATAAGGTGACTCCAATATAGCTTCGATCACGTGTGAATCTCCCCTTGATTGACTAGGCATCCGGAAACCAAAGTGTCGATCCGCCAGACGCGCTTTATTTTGGAATGAAAGTTACTTGTTTGAGCAATAGATATAAATTGCGATACCATATTAGGTTGATTAATCTCTAGCATACGTATGGTGTAATTTGAATGTTGATATAAAACAAGAGCTTTTTAAAATAGAAACTTTCTAAAAAATAGCGCAACAAGCTTTTGCTTGTTACGCCTGATAAGTATCTAAACGTTCCTCTTGGAGGGTCGGCATGGCTTATTCAGGTTCTGTGCCGAACCACTTTTTATAGATTTCATTGTAAGTACCATCTTCTTTTAAGGTAGCAAGCGCATCATTCACCGAGTCAACTAGCTCGGAGTCTTTGGGAAAAGCAATTCCATAAGGCTGTCCCTCTAATACGTCGCCAACTGTTTTCAGCTTTCCTTCTGCATTCTCTTTAATGTAATATTGGACGTTCGGTAAGTCGTAAAGCACAGCATCTAGCCGATCTTTTTCCAGATTCATATAAGCAGTTACGATTTCGGGATACGCGACAACTTCCGCATCTGTATTAGCATTCAAATAAGATTCGCTTGTCGATCCTTGTCGGGCTCCGACTTTCAACCCGTCGACATCATCGATGGATTCGATAGTTGATTCCTCCGGAACGGCAAGAATCAAGCCCGAGTCATAGTAAGAGTCGGAGAAGGAAATGGTTTCCTTCCGTTCGTCGGTAATGGATATTCCGGCGATGCCAATCGGAAATTTCCCTGATTGCATAGAGGCAATCAGACCATCGAATTCCATTGTTTCAAATTCCACATTAAAACCTGCCTCATCGGCAATGGCCTTGATTAAATCAATATCGAAGCCTTCCATTTCCCCGGTCTCTGGATTTTTGTATTCAAAAGGCTGGAAATTGGCATCTGTGGCAACCGTGTATGTTTCTCCGTCTGTCGTTTCTCCAGAAGTTTCGCCTGATCCGCATGCTGTCAACAATAATAAAAATAGAATCAGTGCAAAAATCCCTAAATACGTTTTTTTCATGCTTTTCTATCCCCCCTATTTTTAACACTCTTTCATTATCCCAAAAATTTAGAAAATGATAAATTTTTAAAATAATCTATATGAGCGATTTAAATATGATTTTTGAGCGTTAGGCCGATATAGAATGGAAAAAAGGCAGAATAGCTATGTATTCGTTTGTTTTTCTTTAAATCGTTTACAATGGTTCACGGGCAATGTTCTAAGAGCCGTGTGAAAAATTTTGCTGTAAATGCAGCAAGTTGGTTGAAGAAAAACCGAAAATGTATTATTATTTTCTATGTGCTTTTAAAAGACTTGCTGGTGTAGCACAGCTGGTAGTGCACTTCACTCGTAATGAAGGGGTCGGAGGTTCGAGTCCTCTCACCAGCACTCGTATATGGAGAAGTACCCAAGTCCGGCTGAAGGGGATGCACTCGAAATGCATTAGGGCGGGTTACCGCCGCGTGGGTTCGAATCCCACCTTCTCCGCCACTTTATTTCATCTATTCTTCGCATTTTATTGCTGCCTTCCTCATTCATTCGAATCCATTTACTTTTAGTCGAATTTTCTAATTAATCCGTAATAATTCCAGTCTGTCCTTCAGGTGGGATTTTTTAATAAGCTGTAGACTACATCAGAAGCGAGGCGTTACAAATGAACATAGGGATCATCAATTTTGAAATGGCACCAGCAGGTGTAAATCAACTATTACATAAAGTGATTTCTGAACTTTTGCAAGCCCATACAGTCACTGGGATTCGTCTTGATGCCCAAACAGGTTTGCTTACTTATAAAGATTATGAGGAGGAAAATGTCGCTGGTACGTTTGTAGACTTTAGGAACTTACTGCAGCTTTCCCCTCTGACAGAAGATATCACTGTATTCGATACGTTGGCAGATTTTGACGCTATCCTGGTGATTGGCCCACAGCAGGCAGAAGCCTTTGTTAGAGCGTTAAACGAGAGGCTGGATCGAACAAACTGCTTATTTATCCCTGTATCTATTTACCGTAATGTAGTGGAAACGGATCAGTCTTTGGGTTATGACACGGCGATTAATTATGTGATTGACAGTATCCTAAGGATAAGGGATACGATTGATTCACTGAAATATCCCAATCCGCGTTTGTTGGGAGTACAGATGGAAGGCAATGTGCCTCACCAGGCGCTGGATGAAATGGCGGTTGCGATCGGTGGACATGTCCTGAACCATGACTTTGATGAGCAAGAAGTCGATGGACTGAAGAAAGCATTGCGAAAAGAGTTTGCTTCTGGACAGACATATGCTTTTTTGCTGTTTGACGAACGTATTGACGCTAAACGCATTCCCGGCGAGTTATTGACAGATATCGCAATCGATTGGAAAACACATAAAATCGATGAATCCCTATGCATGGGACCAGAACCGACTGCTGCGGACCGCATTCTGGCAATGAAAATGGCTGGAGGGATCGTGGACTGGTTACGCAACAGCCAGTCCAGTGGAAAGTTGCTTGTTAAATCAAGAAAAGCAAAAGTTGAATTGTATTAGGACCATCAATCGGCAGCGTATCGAGAAGCGCTGCCGATTTTTATATTATTTTCAGAGCCTAAATGGTATTGGAATCGGGTATCCTCCTAGTAAGGTGTTCGGGGAAGGAGGTACCCTTTTGAAAAGATTTCATTCTATTGATTTAGGCAAATTTTTTGCCATGCTGGGAATAGTGTTTATTCATGCCCGGGCATTTGAAGCAGTCCAGGTCGGTGAGGTGGACGGCAGCCAACTGGATACTGTCCTAAAAGTGTTCGCCAGGTTCAGTGTGCCTTTGTTCTTTATGGCTTCCGGTTTTCTGTTTTCAATGAAAACAAATAGTGGGAAGCGCCCGTATCACTATTTTCTTTCCTACATAAAAAAAATCGTCCTCTTGTATATTTCCTGGTTTTTGATTTACGCATTATACGATTATGGGAAGATTGTCTGGCAGAGCGGGGGATTGATAAATCAACAAACCCATGAATACATCAGCAGTCTGCTAACCAGTGAGGTCTTTGTTTACGGTGTCAGTCATACTCAGTATCATCTCTGGTTTTTACCGGCGTTAATTTGGGCAACGGCCATCGTCTTCTGTTTCCAACGTTTGCAGGCGGCCGGGGTGCTGCTGACAGCCAGTTTTTTTCTGCATTTACTCGGCTTGACCGGTCAGGGGTACTCCCAACTGTATGAAATTCACTTCAATACAAGAGACCCTTTCTTTTTCGGCTTGTATTATGTGTCTCTCGGAAGTTTTATTGGTATGAACTATCAGAAATCTGAGGAATTGGCCTCACGAATCAGCGGTCCTATTTACGCAGTGGTAATCCCGGCCCTGTTTTTCATGCAGTTAGTGGAGCGAAACTGGACGATGGAACAATTGGACGGAAGCAATGAGGAGTACTTTTTTTTTACGATTCCGCTAAGCTTAACCATATTTGCCGCTTTGCTTAAGTACCGGAATTTAGGGAAAGGGACCTTTTACAACAAAATTGGCAAGAATACAATCGGGATTTTTGTCATCCATCCGCTAGTCATCAGTTTGTCGCATCTCGCTTTGAAGGCACTCGGACTCCAATGGTGGAAGCAGCATCTCCTTTATGGAATATTATTTGTTCCTTTTGTTTACTTCAGCTCTTACTTTTTATATCAATGGTTGCAATCGGGAAAAACGATTCATTGGGAAGAAAAACAGTCTCTAAAGAAAAGTTGATTATTGGCCGATATTAATGTAAGAACTAGGATTTTAGATAGATGAAAAATTACGGGGATTGGGAAAATCTTATTGAAAAATCAGGTTTAATAGTCTAATATTACTAGATAATAACGTCTGTCCATTGTTAACATTCGCATCCGGAAATTGAACTTGGTATCGGGGATAGGGATGACAGATGGATAGAAAACAGGGGGAATCGCTATGCAGACAGCAATCAAAACGATCATCTTTCAACTGAAGCAGCAGCAGTATGGTGTAGATATTCAGCAAGTGCGCTCCATTGAGCGATTAGATGATGTGACGGAGGTACCGAACACTTCTGATTTTATCAAAGGTATTATCAATTTGCGTGGCCAAGTGATTCCGATTATCGATTTGAAAGAGCGTTTGAATTTGGGAAATCAGGATTATAGTGAGGAAACGAGAGTCCTGATTATCGAGATTGAAGGGGTTACGGCAGGATTGATAGTAGATGAGGCAAAAGACGTGATTGACATTGATCCGGAAATTATCGACCCAACGCCAAGTATGGCTGGAGGAGTTCATTCCGAATTTTTAAGAGGTGTGGCAAAATTGGAGGATCGATTGCTGATCATGCTTGATTTTGCAAGCATCTTTGATACAAGAGAGATGGAGGAAGTAAAAGAGATAAACGAGGACTAATTACAACAGAGCGGGGGATATTATGAAGAGCGTACTCGTAACCGATGACGCAGCCTTTATGCGATTGCAGCTCAAAGATATTTTAGGTAAAATTGGGCTGGAAGTAATTGGAGAAGCAACAAACGGCCAGGAGGCAGTTGAAAAATATAAAGAACTGCAGCCGGATTTGGTGACTATGGACATAACCATGCCGGAAATGAACGGGGTGGAGGCATTACAGGCGATCAAACAGTTGGATGAGGACGCGAACGTCGTCATGTGCTCGGCCATGGGCCAACAGGCAATGGTAGTGGAAGCAATCAAAGCTGGCGCCAAGGATTTTATTGTCAAACCGTTTACGGCGGAAAGAATTGAAGCGGCCTTGCAAAAATTTCTATGAAAATGACCTATACATATAGAATAGCATGCAAAAGCAGACCTTATTCCATAAGGTCTGCTTTTTTATTTACTTTGTGACACTTTATTCCTTTCTCACTTGATTAATAATAAACAAAAATATACAATGTTTATATAAAAACAAACAAAGTTAGGTTGTGTTTATATTTGGTTAGTGAAAATAGCTTTTGGGATGCTACGGTCGATGAACTTTCAAATGGGTACATCCAATCAGATGATGACTATGTATGTCTCTTATGTGGCGAAAGGTTTGTAGATGGGATTATTTATCCAATGGGTGGGATATTGTACGAAGCGAAAAAGGCAGTTGCTGAGCATATAAAGGAAGACCATTCGTCCGTGTTCGATTATTTACTTAAAATGGACAAAAAATACACTGGGTTATCAGACCATCAAAAAGAGTTACTACATTTTTTTAGTAAGGGATTAAGTGACAAAGAAATCGTTAAGGAGCTAGATGGAGGTAGTCCGTCGACGATTAGAAATCATCGATTTAAACTAAAAGAGAAAGAAAAACAGGCTAAGGTTTTTCTGGCGATCATGAAATTATTGAATAAAGAGGCAGGTCAAACGAAGGATCATTTTGTTCATTTTCATAAGGAGGCGAAGATGGTGGACGAACGCTATGCAACCACAGAAAAAGAGAAACAAAAGGTTTTATCTACTTATTTTAAACAAGGGATTGACGGAAAATTAGATACGTTTCCAAGCAAGGAAAAAAGAAAGCTGATTGTATTACAAAATATAGTAAATCATTTCGAGCGTAATAAAATTTACACAGAAAAAGAAATCAATGAGATATTAAAAACAATTTACAGTGATTTTGCGACCATTAGAAGATATCTTATCGAGTATGGGTTCATGGGGCGCAGTAAAGATTGTACGGAGTATTGGATAAAGAATTAAGGTAAAGATGGCATGCCATCATTTTTGCATTTTTAAGAGGTGATTAACGAACAGGCTTTTTCTAGAACGATAAACTATTTCGAATTTCTTTCTCGGAATAGGTGCCAGAAGTCAATATAGTCTGAGAAGTATAATCAAGGTTGAGATATGAAATAGGGAGGAAATTAATGTAAAAACCAGAGCCTGAAAGCTCTGGTTTATCAAATCAGTCAAACAACGGGCTAACTGAACGGTCCTCAAACACTCTGGTAATTGCATCACTCATTAATGGAGCAACTGACAACTGGGTAATCCGTTCGAGGTGTTTTTCTTCCGGAATCGGGATACTGTTGGTGACAATTAATTCTTTCAAATCGGAATTGTTGATTTTATCAATGGCGATACCGGATAGGACTGGATGCGTGCAACAGGCGTAAACTTCTTTGGCGCCTTTTGCCATCAATGCTTTCGTTCCACTGGTCATGCGTGTCCCGGTATCAACGATGTCATCGACCAGGACAGCTGTTTTCCCCGCGATATTTCCGACGATGTTCGATTCCCCGACTTCTGTTTCACGGGGACCACGTTTATCAATAATCGCTATAGGTGCTTTCAAATGATCAGCAAGCTGCCGTGCACGTGATACACTCCCATGGTCCGGCGATACGACGACAACGTCCTCAAGCTGTTTTTCCTGCAAATAACTTGCCAAAATCGGAATGCCGGCTAATTGATCGACCGGAATGTTGAAAAATCCTTGAATTTGTGGCGCGTGCAGGTCCAACGATATGACCCGTGAAGCACCGGCTTCCTGAATCAAGTCTGCGACCAGCTTTGCAGTGATCGGTTCCCTCGGCCGAGCTTTGCGGTCTTGTCTGGCATATCCATAATATGGGATGAAAATATTGATCGTTTTAGCCGAAGCTCGTTTTAATGTATCAATCATGATCAATAATTCTAAAATATGTTGGTTTACGGGTTCACTAGTAGATTGGATGACAAAAACGTCGTATCCACGGACACTTTCTTCAATACTAATTCTTACTTCACCGTCACTAAAGGTTGTCACCGTACTTTTTCCAAGCTCTACTCCCATATTGTCGGCTATTTCTTCAGCCAGCGGCAAGTTGGAGCTCAATGAAAAAACCTTCATTTTCGATTCCTGGAAGTCTCTTGACACACTTGATTCCTCCTTGTTTACAGAGCTATGCTGCTTTTATGTACCATTGATTTGTCAGTTAACATCTTGTTCATGTATGGGTTTTATTATCTCAAAAACAACTGGGGGAAACAAGCTGTAAGCAGTGTGTCGATTACTAGACGTCTACCTAGAAAGGAAGTCTTGTTTGCAAATAGATGGCTCCCCATCCATTCGGCTTAAAGTTACCCGAATTCCAATCATCATCTGTGATAGAAAAATAGATTTACATGTTAAGCTTTTCCTACACGAAGGAAAGGAGAAGGCGTTCTCTGAACAAAGTGTTTATCGATAAAGGCGAGGACTTCATCGTTTCCTGGAAGGGTTACAGTTTCAATTGCCTCTTCAACCGGCAGCCATTTGTACTCACTATGCTCATGATTGAGCCGTACATGTTGCCAACTGCCGACATAACCGACAAAAACGGGTGCCATATAGATGTATTCCTCATGCGGTGAGTAAAATTGATCGAATTTGTTGGAAGAATACAAGCTAACGTCATTTATGCCAGTTTCTTCTTCAATCTCCCGGCGGGCAGCTTCCCATGCTTTTTCTCCCTGTTCGATGCCGCCCCCAATGTAACACCAGGCACCATCCAGGATGTTGCTTGCCCGTTTAACCAATAGTACATGGTATTGGCCGTCGATTTCTTTTAACAGAACGGCCGCAATTCCTCGGCAACTGATTGGAACTTCAAAAATAGTTTGTGACATTAGGTAATCTCCTTTTGCTATTTATTTAAAAATGGTGGCTTTCTAGGCTTTTGTTTTTTCAGGCTTGAACTTTAAACCATATTTCTACTATCTAGACTGTGGAAAAAGAAGGCCTTCTTTGCAGCTTTACTAGTGCAGGCAGCAGACTCGGCAAAAATACGTAAAATGTTCCCCTAGGCTTTTGACCTTATTAAATGGGGCTGTTGCAGTGTATCCATTTCGACTTGTTAAAAGGGAGAAACATTCTCTCTATCTACTATATTAGCATTATTTACCAAGCGGGAAGAGGGGACCACAAAAAAACAGCCTATCAAAAAACATTCTGATAGACTGTTTCAGAATTCCGTTCTTATGATTGGACGACAGCCTGGCGGATGACTTTTTCCATCATGTCAGTATTGGGATAATTGTTCCGGCGATATTTTTCTATGGTCTTCTCCACATCATAATCAACTTTTCTGATCGTAGTGCTAACCGATCCGTCCTTGATATCGACAATGGCGTATGACGCTTTAGCAATTCCATCGAATGGAAGTCCGACACTTCCAAGATTGACAATCGTTTTTCCTTTGATTGTCCGAACGTAGGATTTATGAATATGGCCATACAAATAGAGGTCTGCCGGTTCTTTCAGCAAATTGGTTCCGATTGTGGTGTCATCAGCTTCTGACGAAACTACCTTGAATAAACTGTCAGGTGTGGCGTGAAAGGCATGGATGAATATGCCGTCTATCTCCAATTTCTTATGGTGTGGAAGTCCGGCTAAATAGTCAACATCATCCTTCTCAAGCTGTGAAACCGTCCAGTCCCGCTCCTTTTTCATAAGTTCCAGTGCTTTATCCGGCACTTCTCCTTCCTTGATTCCCCGGACGACCCATTCGTCTGCATTTCCTTTAATTACATCGGTATCCAGATTGCGGATAAGTCCGACTGAACGTTTTGGCTCAGGTCCGCGAAAAGCAATGTCGCCCAGAACGATGATTTTATCTGCCTGCTGCGTTTCGATATCCTGAAGTACTGCATCGAGTGCATCGGCATTACCGTGGATATCTGAGATATATGCAACCTTCATGCTCATCTCTCTCCTTTGCAATAAGTGCTTCGTTTATCGTAGCAGATTTTCTTTGCCCATAAAAAAATAGTGCTGCCATCCATCTTGTTCCCGGGTGTGTTCAAAAGGAAAACCACCGCATGGGTGGTTTCATATTGAAGATGAATTCGATTGATTGGAGTATGTTGAATTGGCGTTTTCATAAGCTTCTAGAAGCAAGTCAACGATATGGACAGCCCTTATCTGATCGGACAGCCCTTCTTTTTCAATGCCCAATTTCATTTGCAGCAGGCAGCCTGGGTTGGCCGTAACGATTGTTTTCGCCTTGGTCGCTTTTGTCTGTTCCATTTTGTAGTCAAGAATCTGCATGGACATCTCTGTTTCGACAAGGTTATAGATGCCTGCCGAACCACAGCAGCGGCCAGCATCTTTCATTTCTACATATTGTGCTCCATCGATGGAAGATAACAGTTTCCTTGGCTCCATGAATGTTTTTTGCACATTCTTCAAATGGCAGGAATCCTGGTAAGTGATGATTTCATCTTGAAGTGACAAAGGGAGTTTTTCAAACCCCAGCTCGACTAAAACGCTGGATATATCTTTTATCTTGCTGGAAAAAGCTTCAGCACGGGCCTTCCACTCCGGCTCATCCTTCAATAGATGACCGTAATCGACTAAAAAGGCGCCACAGCCGCCAGCATTGGTAATAATGTAATCAATTTCGGCTTCTTCAAATGCCTCGATATTTCGTTTTGCCATCTTCTTTGCCTGCTGTTTTTCCCCGCTATGACCATGCAGAGCACCACAGCATGCCTGGGCTTCTGGAACGACAATTTCACAGCCTGCATACTGGAGAAGCTTCGTCGTTGCATCATTGGTCGGGAGAAAGACAGTGTCCATTAAACAGCCAGCAAAAAATGCGACACGTTTTTTTAAAGGAACTGTCGGTTGGAAATGCCGTTGCCTTTGTTTCATGGATTTGCTAGTCGGAACATCCGGCAATACTTTTTCCATCAACTGCATTGATTCCGGGAGTAGTTTCATCGCTCCGGATTTTCTGGCCACAGTCCGCAGGCCCGAACGTTGATAAAAGCCGATCAGGCCGGTGAGTCCGATCATGCGCTGTTGGTGGGGGAATAAACCCTGAAATGCCGCCTTACGGACGACTTTGACTGGTATCGACTGTTGTTGATTTTGATAGATGATATCCCGAGCTTGTTCCAGCAAATGTCCATAATTGACGCCCGATGGACAGACTGGTTCGCACGCCCGGCAGCCGAGGCACATATCCAGTGAGCGCTTGACATCTTCATCTGGTTCTATATCCCCGTCTACGACCGCTTTCATGAGTGCGATTCTCCCACGCGGGGAGTGGGCTTCATCCTTACCGGATTCCATATAGGTTGGACAGCTGGGCAGGCAAAAGCCGCAGCGCATGCAGTTCAGTAATTCATCATAATCCATTTTTTCCTGGAATTGTTGTTGGATCCGTTGCTTCTCTGCTGTTTTCACTGTTTCACCACCACCCGTTTACGATTTTCATTAGCAAACATCTTTCCCGGATTCATGATATTTTTCGGATCGAATGCTTGCTTGATGGACTGCATTGCTCCTACTCCGGCATCTCCAAGCTTTAGATGCAAATAAGGAGCCTTCATGGCACCGACACCATGCTCGCCGGTTATTGTTCCGCCAAGTGCTACGGCGGTCGTGAAAATTTCTTCAAAGGCCTGTTCGACTCGCTCCATTTCCTCTTTGTCCCGGGCGTCTGTCAAACAGGTAGGGTGCAGATTGCCGTCACCAGCATGTCCGAATGTGCAAATTTCCACTTGATGTTTTTCAGCAATCCGATTGATAGCTTCAACCATGTTGGCAATCTCCGAACGGGGGACTGTTGCGTCCTCGAGTATAGTGGTCGGCTTTAACCGTGCCAGTGCCGATAAAGCGGATCTCCTCGCCGAGCGCAGTGCTTCTGCTTCTATTTCGGAAGCGGCCATGCTAACCTCGATGGCCTGGTTGTCTTCGCAAATCGAGACAATTTTGGCGATGTCTTTTTCGACAACTGCGGCGTCGCCATCCTGTTCGATCAACAAGACGGCTTTTGCGTGGGTCGGCAGACCGATATTGGAAAAGTCTTCGACCACCTTGATGGTAGGCTGATCAAGAAACTCAAGTGTAGCCGGGATGATTTTGCTGGCAATGATTTTCGAAACGGTGCGGGCAGCGGCATCCATGTCTTCATAAAGAGCAAGGACCGTCTTTTTTGTTTCCGGCATGGGAATTAGTTTCAACGTAGCTTCTGTGATAATCCCCAGGGTTCCTTCAGAGCCGACAAACAGTCTTGTCAGATCATATCCAGCTACGTCTTTTGCCAACTTACCGCCGGTGCGGATGGTTTCTCCATTTGGAAGGACGATCTCCAGCCCCATTACATAATCACGGGTCACCCCATATTTCAGTCCGCGCAGACCGCCGGAGTTTTCGTTAATGTTCCCGCCGATTTGCGAGATCTTCATCGAGCTTGGGTCAGGAGGGTAAAACAATCCTTTTGCCTCGACAGCCTCCATCAATTCCAGCGTATTTACGCCTGGTTGTGTGGTTACAGTTAAGTTTTCTTCATCAATTTCCAAGATTTTGTCCAAATGTTTCATCAGTAGGACTACGCCGCCTTGAAGCGGTGTCGTTCCGGCGCTTAAGTTGGTACCGGATCCTCTCGGGACAATAGGAATCTCCTGTTCATTACACCATTTTACAACTTGCGATACTTCGGCAGGTGTCCGGGGAGACACAATTGCATCGGGCATTGCCTGAAACTGGGGAGTGGCGTCAAAGGAATAAACCAGCTTACTGGCCTGGGAGGTTTCTACATTTTCTTTCCCGACAATAGCGGCCAGTACTTCCAATTCATTTTTTGCAAGCATCGACATTCTCCTTATCTGCTATCTTATTTTCTTTAGTTTAATCGCAATTAGCGAGCAATTGTATGGAGAAACAAACAAAAAATCCACCTAATTTATTTATTATTTTGTAGGATCCTCCAATAGCAACAAAGCCAAATAAAAAGAAACCTGAGAAGGAAGCTGTTTAGGGTCATGGCCGGTAATCGTTTCAATCTTACTCAAGCGGTAATGGATCGTATTGATATGAACGTTTAGCTGGCGGGCAGTTTCTGCTATTTGCAAGTTATTTGCCAAAAATACATTCAAGGTGGCCAATAGGTTTGAATACTTCGGAAGCTCCCCTAAGCAGCGTTCGATAAAGGCGGTTTTGGTTGCTGGTGTCAGGTCTTCGATGCACAGTTCCAACAGCAAATCTTCATATAGAACAAGGGAAGCCCTTTTTATTGCGATGGCTAGGGTTTTTTCCGTCTTCTGAAACAGGTGGCTCATTCTCTCAGGAGGACCGGGCGGCCCTACTGCTATTTCCGGCAAAAAGCCAAATCGTTTTTTGAAGTCCCGCTGAAACCGGTTCAGTAAACAGGAATAATCGTCAGATACCTTAGTTTCCAGTGATCTCCTTTCATCATGTATAAGCAGGCAGCAATCATTTCCCCAGCTAAGTACTAGGTCATTTGTTCTTTTTCCCAGCCAATCCCGGGTGTTTCGATAAAGTTCGGAGGCGTTTTTGTTGTTTGAGGCAGAAAAGTGGATAAGGGTACAGCGCTTCCATGAGGACATATCAATCCCTAATAGCCGTCCGTTGTTAAGGAATACTTCATCTGGTTCTTCCTGCTGCACCCAATCGAACAGATATGCCTCCAGCCGCCGTGTTTTCCACTCTGCCTGCTGGAAGTAGATATTTTCCCGAATCAGCAGCTCTGTCATCTTTTTTACCAGCGATCCAAAAGGCGCAACCGTTTCCGGGCTGCCAGTAATTCCAATAACACCGATAGGCACTCCTTCGAAATAGATGGGCAAGTTGATTCCAGCTTTTACCCCGATCATGTTTGCTTCATCCGCTTCCGAAAGAATCAAATCAGTTTTTCTTTGGCAAGCTATTACGGCACCTTCATGATAATTGTCGATCCGGTCTTTATCAGTGCTGGCAATGATAGTTCCTTCAGGGTCGACAATGATCAGGTGTTCATCGAGTAGCGGCTTTACTTCTGATACGATTTTTCTGCCTAATGCAGGGGTCAAATACATGGGTGGCATCCCCTTTGTTTAGTTTGAAAGAATGCTAGATAAAGTCCAGCAGTATTTTGTTTCGTTGGGTGAGTACACTCCTTGGTAAGATTTTAGCAAACAAACCTGCAATCGTATACAACGTTGTATTTACGAGCTTTTTTTCGGTAAGTTCGTTTATTTCAGATACCTGCTGTCCATACTACTGTTAGAAACTACTAAACCGGAACGGAGGTCTGTAGTAGATGAGGGATGAAATCGCACTGAAGGAATTGTATTATCAAGTGCTGAAGACGTGTTTTGCCTATGAAATCCATATGGAGCCTGGAATGACCTTTATCGATATGTGGAAGGCGCTTATTGTAAAGATGGATGACCAAACCAAAGCTGTATTGAAAGCCAGACTTCAGGAGGATGTCCAGGAAAAACGAGGTACGACCTTTGAAAAGATGCTAGTGCTGCTTGAAAGACAGGAAAAAAGCTTGAAAGAATCCCGGAAGCAGATTGGCTAATCAGAGAATAAGCAGGGCGTAACAACGACGCCGTAGTTCGAAAGGCAATCAGTAAAAAGACCTTCATCCGGTCACTGAAACAAGATGAAGGTCGGGAAACGGTAAAAGATCATCATTCGAAAGATAAAAGCAAATCAACTTGCCTTTACAATTCGATCTTTCCAGCCAATCACACTTGATGTTTTTTCTGATCACGATTGGCTAAATGCCCTTACGCACTTTCTACGTTTTTTCCGGCCTGGGCCAAATGAAGTAACTGATGGCGACAAGCGTATCAATTCCCAAGGCTAGAGCCCACACTTTGATTATCCCTGTTAAAGCTGCCGTTCGCTCAGCGTCGTCAATGACGAATATCGTGGCAGCAAGCAGTCCGGTGCCGATGACAAAAGCCAGTATGTGCCGCAGCCATCCTTTGGCATAATGTCTGGCATATTCATAGCTATACCGTTTTGGTGGTTTTGCCCCTTGCTTCAGGATGTAATATTGGAAGCGGTGGTCGGCCCATTCTATCATACTTTTTCCGAAAGCAATTGAGCTTCCGATATAAATAGCAGCTACACCGTGGGCAGTTGTGGCCTCTGCTCCCCGATATAAATCCAATCCTGTTAGAAGCAATAAAATCAGATCAATAACCGGTGTCATCGCAAGTAAAAAAAGCCCGACTTTTTCTTTTTTAAACAGGTAACGGGTGACCAATCCCGCAACGATGGCAATCCAAAATCCTATCTCGCAGGCGATGATCATCCAGGTAATACCATTCAACACTTTTCCCCCTTAAGTCCGAGTTTTTTATCGGCGCATTCAGTTTTTTAATACAGATGTATTAGATAAAAACAGCATAGCACACCTATTTTTTTAATACAATTGTATTAAAAAATTGAATATTCCTCTTAAAATTGCTATCGTAAGCGTATGCCAAAAAAAGTGAATCATGAACAACGTAGAAATAAAATAGCGGAAGCAGCCTGGCGTGTCATTTTGGAAAATGGAATGGAAGGGGCGTCAGTCCGTAAGATAGCAGAAAAGGCAGGGTTATCACTTGGCGCCCTGCGTTATTATTTTTCCAACCAGGAAGAGTTGATTCTTTATGCAATGCGATTAGTCAAAGACAGAGCAGCAGAAAGAATCGAGCAAATCATCCACCGCGACGTCCCGCCCAAACAGAAGATGCTCGAAGTTTTACTGGAAATCGTGCCAACGAATAGGCAGACGAGAGCAGAAATGGAGGTGTGGTTTACATTTGTCAGCTATGCACGTCATCATCCTCACTTATTGAAGGAGGAAGGAGATGGCATTTTAGCAGCCCTTCAACTAATGTTTGAGTATATGGAGTCGAATGGGTTGCTGCGGCCAGGTATCGATAGACAGCTTGAGATCGAGAAACTGTATGCCATGGTAGATGGTTTGGCGCTTCATGTCATGCTGGAACCGGAACGCTTAACTGAAAATCAGGTAGAAAAGGTCATTGCCAGTCAATTGGATGTTATTTTTGAGTAACAACTTGAAGGGGGAGAAAATGATGGCTGAAATACAACGTTTAACCGAAAAGGATTTTCCGGAGGTTTTTGCTTTGTCTCAATTTGCCTTTCAATATGAATTGTCTGCGGAGGATAGGCAGAAAAAAATAGAGGAAACAAAGCATCACAAAATTTGGGGCTGGATGGAACAGGGGACGCTTGCCGGTAAACTGCACCTCCATTCGTTATCATGTTTTCTGAATGGCGAAAAGTTTGCAATGGGCGGTATTGGCAACGTAGCAACCTGGCCGGAGTACCGACGCCGGGGTATCGTAAAGCAACTGCTGCACCATGCGCTACTGGACATGAAAGAAAATGGACAGACGTTGTCTTTCCTGCACCCTTTCTCCTTTCCTTTTTACCGGAAGTATGGGTGGGAGCTTACCTTTACGAATAAACACTATTCATTGCCGATCAACCAGTTGAAGAAAAGCTGGAATGGAAACGGATACGTCCGCAGGTCAAAAAAAGATATCGCTTTGCTGGACTCCCTTTATAGCCGTTTCGCAAAGAACTACAATGGCATGCTGGTAAGGGATGAACGATGGTGGCAGCAGAGGGTGTTGACTGGAAATGATCAAATCGCTGTTTCCTATAATGAGCAGGGGGAAGCCGGAGGATATCTTATTTATCACGTTAAGAATGACGTCCTTATAGTGGAAGAGTTTGTTTATTTATCGTTGAATGCCTGGCGTTTATTCATGCAATTCATCGCCAATCATGATTCCATGGTGGAAAAGGTGGAAATGGTAGTCCCGGAAAATGACTTGTTGCCTTTGACGATCGATGAACCAAGGTTCCCACAGGAAGTCAAGCCTTATTTTATGGCACGGATAGTCGATGTGCCGGAATTTCTGAAGGCTTATCCTTTTCGGTTCGAAAAAGGTAAGCTGCCTGTTTATCTCCATGTGGAGGATGATTTTTTTCCTGACAATGCAGGGGGGTATCGTATTGATGGCGGAGAGATTGTTCGCACTGAAAAGCCAAATCCTGACGAAGAAAGCATTTTTTGCACGATCCAGCAGCTTACGGTGATGTTTTTAGGTACAAGGCGTCCATTAGCATTGTATGCCGCTGGTCTGATCAACGGCAGTCGCAGGGCTGTGGAGCGGCTGGAGGAAATCCTGCCTGTCCGGCAGACATATCTTACAGATTTTTTCTAGTCGGTTGTAAGCTGCCAGTTTCGCTTTTTTCCGTGAGGGAATACATTATTGATACTTCAATCCTTGCGAAAGAAGGGGGAAATATGGATATTCCATCTACGAAGGCAGAAATACAACGACAGCAAACACATGCAAAACTTTGGATCCGTCGTTTTGGCAGAATAGGATACATGGCACAAGGAATTGTATTTGCCTTAATCGGATTTCTTGCTTTGCTGGCTGCTGCAGGATTTGGCGGGAAGACCGCTGGTACGAGTGGTATGTTTCAGTCTCTTGCCGCCCTTCCGCTCGGTGAAATATTGATTTGGATCATTGGATTTGGCCTGTTCGGTTATATTGTCTGGCAGTTGATCAGAGCATTTAAAGACCCGGATGGCTATGGTAAGGGAATTCGAGGATTGACGATACGTACCGGCTTCTTCATTAGCGCACTGATTTATGGCGGAATCTCAGTTAAGGCGTTGAAAATCGCTGTACATGCCGGCCGCAGTGGTGGAAATTCCGAACAAACAATGTCAGCAAAGCTTTTATCCCAGCCGTTTGGTCCGTGGTTGCTTGGTCTATTTGGATTTGTCGTTTTTTGTTTTGCCGTATATGAAGCTGGAATCGGCATAAAAGGCAGTTATATGAAAAAATTCAAGCAAGGTGAAATGGAAGAAAAGGAAGAAAAGGTTGCAAGAATCACCGGAAAAATCGGGATGATTTCCCGGGGAATAGTATTCGGGCTTGTCGGCTATTTCTTTGTGCAAACAGCTGTCACGACTGATCCTGATAAGGCAAAAGGGTTGGATGAATCATTATCGGAACTCGCTCAGCAGCCGTATGGAAGATGGTTGCTCGGTATTGTATCACTTGGATTTATATTATTCGGCTTATACCAAGTTTTCCGGGGACGCTATCAAAGAATGGATTTTGGAAGTTAAAAACAACCAGGTATTCTGGTTGTTTTTATTTAAATCATTAAGACATAATTTTCTGAAATATGCAAGCGATAAACTTTTAGAAATAAAAAAATATCTGCATTATTTGTAAATTTATGTTGAAAAGTGAAAAATGACACAGTATACTTACTAAAGAACTACAAACGCATGTGAATAACTTCTGATAAAGGCAAACTAATCGAAAGGTTAGGACGCAAAGCCCAGGGTCTAAGGTTATGCTGTGAGACTTATTGCTCATTCATAATTATGATCGCCTGGCTGCCAACACTTGATTTAATAGAAATCAAGCTATGTCTGGCTGTTCCTGAATAGGAAGAGCTATTTTTTTGGAATTTTTAGTAAAAAAACGAGGTGATGTGTTACTGTCTGGATAACTATGATGGTTTTGGTTTATTGGGGGATGAAGACAGAAATTTCTGGGGAATACGAAGGAAAGATTGGTGTGAGTTGGAATTGAACATAATTGTAGTGAAAGATCGCTGCCTATTAAGAGATGGAATCATCAATGCGTTGATGAATAAGTACCCGTCTCATTCAGTCAAAGCGGTTTCTTATAGTGAGTGTCAGACGCTTATGCAGGTTGGGGAATCTATAGATCTATTGATTGTCGATATTGACACAGATAGTCGTTCGATTATGGAATTGATTGAATGGCAGAAGCAAAAAGAAGAAAAGGTAATTGTATGGACCGCGAATCCTGACATTTCCAGGCTGAACGACTGGTTTCAACAAGGATTGGACGGCTATTTTTTCAATGGCATGCAGCCAGAGGAATTGTCGAATGGGATTGATTGTGTCTTAGAAGGTCATGTGTATGTGCATCCTAAGCTCTCAACGGTTTTGTTCAAGGATTACCTGAAGATTTCTAACAAGGTGGTAGAGCAACCGGTCGGAATTTTGACAGAGCGGGAATGGAATGTACTCGAGTTGCTTACCAAAGGCTTTAGTAATGACAAAATTGCCAAATTCTTATTTATCACAGAAAAAACAGTGAAAAATCACGTAAGTTCTATCTTTAGAAAACTAAACGTTCCAGACCGGACGAATGCTGTTTTGTATGCACTACGGCAACGCTGGTTTTATCTATAAAGAAATTCAACAGGGAAGTCACATAAAATACAGCTGCCAGAGGATACTGCTGCATGCTGCAACAAGGGGTAGAGAAATATGGGGAGAAAGTTAAAGTTACCCAGCCTGAAGTTTTCAAATGTGAGCATTGGCTGGAAGTATGGGATTAGTCTAGCAGTTGTTTTTATTTTGTTCGGTATTTCGGCAGGTATTGTTACCACACTAATTAACGGTATCGGCAATAATATTGATGAAGTGGACCGGAGAGGGGACCGTGCGATAAAGGTGACGGAAATGGGTTCCCTGACTAGATCCAAATCGGTACGAATCGCCAGCTATCTGAATAATGATGATTCTCGTTACATAGATGAATATAACGAGCGTATGGATCAATTCAATGCATTAGAAAATGAATTGAAGAAAAAAATGGATACCGCTGAACAAAAGGAGCTATTTTCCAAAATACAGGAGAACGATAAGCGGATGAACGATTTGTTTTTAGAGGTAATCGTCCCAGCCGTGGAGCAGGATGAAGCCTCTTTGCTTGCCAACTTGAAAGTGGAATCCGACCAGCTTCGTTCGGAGACTGTACAGTTGTTGGATAGTTTGCGTGAAACGGTAACAGCTGACCGCCGAGCAGCTATTAATGATGCATCAAATAGTTCCGCTGTAGCCAGAAATGTATTACTTATCGCAATGGCGGCGTCGGTGGTTCTTGGAGGTTTGCTCGTCTTTCTGATCAGCCGGTCTGTTATCCGTAATTTGAATAAGGTCATTTATGTCAGTGATCAGATTGCCGATGGAAATCTGGCGGTTGATTCAGTTGATTATAATGGCAAGGATGAAATCGGCCGTCTAGCTGCTTCGATTAACGCGATGGGCTACAGTCTGAAGGAGATGGTGGAGAAAATCGCCGGAATTTCCGAAACAGTAAGTGGTCAAAGTGAAGAATTGACGCAGTCGGCCAACGAAGTAAAGGCAGGTTCCCAACAGGTGGCCACCACCATGCAGGAATTGGCTTCAGGTTCAGAGTCGCAGGCGAACAGCGCTTCTGAATTAGCCTCTGTTATGGGAGACTTCTCCCAAAAAGTACAGGAGGCAAATGAAAGGGGCGCCCATATCGACGAAACATCCGGCCGTGTGCTTGGGATGACGAAAGATGGAAGTGGCTTGATGGAGTCATCGATTGAACAAATGCAAAAGATCGATGCAATTGTGCAAGATGCAGTGAAAAAGGTGCAAGGATTGGATTCCCAGTCACAGGAAATCTCCAAGCTTGTATCGGTGATAAAAGATATCGCTGAACAAACCAACTTGCTTGCGTTGAACGCTGCGATTGAAGCAGCTCGTGCCGGTGAACATGGAAAAGGGTTTGCAGTTGTAGCCGATGAAGTAAGAAAACTTGCTGAGCAGGTTGGGGTCTCTGTAACGGATATTACAAATATTGTTAGCAATATCCAGACCGAGTCCAGTAATGTAACAGAGTCGCTACAAGGTGGCTATAAAGAGGTTGAACAAGGGACTAGTCAAATTGAAAAAACAGGAAAAACTTTTGCTAGTATCAATCATTCTGTTTCTGAAATGGTGGACAGTGTTCAAATGGTTTCGGGCAACCTGGCAGCCATCGCCGCGAAGAGCCAGGAGATGAATGCTTCGATTGAAGAAATAGCTTCCATCTCTGAAGAGGCGGCGGCAGGGGTAGAGCAAACCTCTGCGTCTTCCCAGCAGACCAGCAGCTCTATGGAGGAAGTCGCCAACAGTTCCGAACAACTTTCCAGTTTGGCAGAAGAGTTGAATGGGTTAGTAAGACAGTTTCGATTATAAAGCTGTAGCTTGAAACGCGAACAAAATGCCTGGGTAAAAACAGCATAGTGACTAAATGAAAAACGAACGATGATTCGAAATACATTCGAACTCGTTCGTTTTTTCTTTTAAGAATTTTGTTTAGCCTTTAATTAACTGGCTCTATACTGAAGGTGGTGGTGTCCCCTGTCGTGATCCTGGTTCGTACGGGGTGCAAAAAATACACTCATTCCCTCTCCTTATTACCCTAAAGTTGCTGACACCAAAGGAAAAAAGAGAGGGATATGAGTGCAACGTCATTTTATCATTGAACTGCTAGGGATTAAAGATAAGCAAGTAGATGTATGAAAGGTGGAGGAAGAAGGTAGTGGTTTAAGAGTAGAGCTTTACACAAGACAAAGACAATAAAAGTGTCCGTTTTGTAAGGAGAAAACAAAACGGGTACATGGGTATAGAAATCAAGCCATCCAAGGTCCGATTTTGTCCAACGAAGCCGTTCGTCCGCGGAAAGCGAGTTTAGTTCCTCTGCGGCCTCAGGAAAAAAGCTATTCTTTGGAATGAGCCTTTCGATAAAGAGAGGGTGGAGTGAAAAATCACCCCATCACATTGACAGAATGACCAATTAACTTGGGAAATAAAGCATTCTAAACCCTATAAATACGTTACTCCGCAAGGTACTTCGCTCTGTGGGAATTGCTTGCCTTTCCTCCTTATGGTCAGACATTTTCATCTTAGTGAGGAATTCCCTTTTAAATGGGTTCGAGACATACTAGAACCCACGGTGCACAAAAATAGTGTTCCTCCTATATTATTTTTATTTTAGTCAGTAGAGTCCGCCATCATTATTTTGTCTGCTGTTTAGCTGGTCTATTTTTTTCTCGATTCGGTCTAATTGTTTTTGTCGTTTCGCCTGAGAACGGAACACCGAGACGAACAACATCACAATCAAAACCAAGATGAGTAAATAAACAAACTGTACGAGCACATCTCCCCACAGTAAATTTTCCATAAAATAATCCCCCTAGTATAGGTTCTATTTCTATTTTACCAGAAATTAACTAACAAAGAGAATAAAATACCGGCAACATAACTAAAAGAGATAGTCACTTGCCGGAGATTTTCTTTTATAAATAGATTTCCACGTTATTATTAGCTGTCTGCAATCTTCTCTCCAATTCTGCCTTCTTCACAATAATCCCACCTTGCCGGTAAGGATTGGACGCTTCTTCTATAATTATTTTTACACCATTGACAAGCACTTGTCTGTCTTTTTGGCCAAGGCGGTAAACAAAGGTGACCGGCTTGTTCAGGATACGGAAGTCAAATACGAGATTGTTCATGGAATCCGGGAGAACCGGATCAATGATGAGATCACCTGCCTGCTGCCGTACACCTAGTACATTGGTAATTAATTGATTCATATAGATTCCTGGCCCGCTGGAATATATCCGCCAGCCGCCCTTCACTTTAACTTCCCCTTCACGGAGTTTTCCAAAGTTATCCTGTGCCTCATATCGAGTTTTGAACTTGCCGTCAGAGCTGCTGAAGTAAGCATTGCTCTGACGCAATTCAGCATTCGGCACGGCTTGCTGGATTTGGATCGGATTAATAATATCCAAGCCACTCCATGCCTCGTCCGCTTTTCCTAATTTGGCCATTGCCTCGACAAAACGAATGTGGGCATGGACATACTGTAAACCTATTTCTCTGCCAAAGTTGACTGCCTGTTCTGCCCGTTTAAAGTGGGTGCTGACACCGCCTGCATAATTAGCCGGTCGATTCATCAACCGGACGCCATCCGGGAAAGACAACTGTTGTTTAATTAACTGATAATGCCGTTCAGCTTGGTCAGAAGTCAGCAGTTCACTGATAATCCCCCGCTGCATGGGGAGCAGGCGATAATCGATACCTGTTTCGGTATCAGAAGGATGCAGCATCATTTCTGGATGCTCCGGGTCCTCCATGTATAAAAAACCTGGTATCACATCCGACTGCAGGACATACGTTTGAAAATCTTTTTTGATACCTGCCAAAAGGTTTTCCATCTTATCAACCTGCGGATCTCCAGCCGTTTTTAGTACATTGGTCATTTTCCGTAGTGCCTGGTAGGTCAGGGCAACTGTCCAGCTGCTGACCATATATTGCTTCAACTGCTGGTTGGCAGGCTGCAGGGTGTCATCCCAATCCCCGTCATCATAAGCGGACAAGTGGGTGTCATGTAAAAAGTGCTCCTGTATATAAGCAATTTGTTTTTTTACGTGCTCCAAAATGGTCGCTGTTTCTTCGGTAAAGGCAAAGGTAGTACCGTCCGTATAGGGAACCTTCGTTTGAAGGATGGTGTAGTCGTTTGTAGCTTCCACATAATCGCTGATCACTTTAAGCGGCCAGACGACAATATCACCATGACTATCTGCCTGTTGAACGGTGTTGTACAGATCAAACATGAACCACTGGGGCCAGTTGCCGGTCTCTTGATACTGATGAGAATAGACCATCTTGATTATTTCTTTTACTGTTTGCTCGTTTTGTGTAGCCATGAAATACTCCGTCGGTCCCTGACAGACATCGCGGGTACCCCAGGCTGCGCCACCGTATTGCTCAAGTCCGTGCGGTGTGGAAAAATGGACAAGCATATTATGAGTGTACCACCAGGCAAGTGCGTTGACTTTATCTAACGCTTCATTAGAACCGGAACCAGTGCTTAAGTGAAAACCATTAAGCAATCCATGGAAATATTTCCGATAGCGTTCCGATTCATGTGTTACAGAACGTTTTACCGCCAAGGGCCTTTCTGTGCGGAGTCCTGCAGTTATCATGATTGTCCATTCGGATGCCGGAGAAAGTGTCAGGACAACAAGAGAAGCGTCGCTGGCTTTGATCGAATCAGCTAATTTTTGCTCACCACTGAATTCTGCTTCTGTCCCAGTAACGTGTAACTGGTAATATAATTCTGGGTAGACTGAGGAACTATCAGCTGCTTTGTCCGCCTTAAACGTCACGGTTTGATTGTCCACCTCATAATGGAACGGAACTTCGTATTCGTTGTTTTGCATGGTCAATTGATTGGTTACCAAGTAACGATAGGATTTCCCGCTTTGCGATGCAACATCGAGTTGAACCTGCTTACTGTCTACCGTGGTAAAATTCGTAATGATAATAACGTCGTTTTGCAATTTGTAATACCAGCGGGCGTAGTTGAACCCGACTTCGAATAAGGAAGGCATCGCCAGGAGACGATAACTGCCTTCAAGCTCTATATAAATGCGCTGTCCCGGGATTTTCGCCACATTTAATGGATTCCGGGCATTGGTCATCATCTTGTTCATGTTGACATTTCCGATTGCCAATTGCGAATTAAATATGCCATACATATAGGAAGTGGTCGACAAATTATCGTCTCGCACGATATGGTTCTCACCACTCATTAAGATGTGGCCATGCGGTCGTTCGACCATGATTTCCTTCCGCTTGAGGACAACGTGCTCATAGGTTTTGGTGAAAAAAGAAAGCAAGCCGTCTTGGTCTTTCTCTTCCAACTGGCGCTCGGGAAAATATCGTTTGATTTCCTGTTCTGTCATCTCCTGCGTTTGTAGTGGCTCTCCCAATGAAGTGGACCGAGTAATCCGGTCGACAGATTTTCTTTCCAATCCGTTTCGCTCTTCTGCTTCTTTCCAAGCTTGCTCAATCTCTTCCTGGAATTCCAGGGTTGTAATGGCTTCCGGATGGTCCGGTTTGAATAATCCGTAAAAAACGAAGCGGTGACTACCGTTTAACGTTATTTGCTTGGATTGCAAGGCAGTATAGGCGAATTCGTATTGATAATTGTCGTTTTGCAACTGCGGCTTCTTCAATGCCTCCGGTTGATTGGTTGTCTTGTAAGAAAGGCCGAAGAACTGGAAACCGTCTGTAGAATAACCAGATGCCCCTTGCAGACAACCTTGCTGCAGGTAAGGAAATCCGTCGCTTTGCGGCTGGTTTTGTCTGGTGCATACCACGTAACCATGCTTTGCGTCCTCAAACACAGTGTGATCCATATACTGGGACATATACGCTTCATTTGCCCGGACTGCGCCTTTGTCGGCAAGTCCAAGATCCTGACCGTAGATAACATCTGCCTTTTTGTCATTACCATGAATGGTAATATCCCAAAACCAACTGCCACTCTTGGCCGGAAGAAAACGGACCTGATAGTCGATATCCTGAAAAGAGCCTATCCAGACGACCTCCTTTTCTCCAACTTCCATTTTACTATTGGATTGCACCCCGATCATGGGAACGGAAACAATCTTACCGTCTGCTTGATGAACCCGTAAATAGATGTTATTCAATGCTCCATCAATCGGATTGGCCAGCCACTGATTGATCAGGGTCTGGTTGTGCGTGACTTGAAAAATATCTCCACTCTCCATAAAGGAGAAGCTAACTTCTCCTGCTTGGAAATGGTAGGGTGTGTTAGGCATGAAATTTCTCCTCCTGCATTAATGAGATAAATGGAATGACTTTGCAAGGCATTCTTTGCTGTTCGGCCCGACATAAACTGTGAATGTACCAGGGTCACTCGTGAATTCCAGGTCGGCATGGTGGTAGCGAAGCTGTTCCTCTGTTAAAGTGAAGTGCACCTCACGGGTCTCTCCTGGCTCCAGTTTAATACGCCTAAATCCTTTCAACTCTTTTAAAGGCCTTACTACCTCGCCGACATGATCTCGTGTGTAAAATTGAACAATTTCTTCCCCGGATGTTTGGCCGGAATTGGTGACAGTCACCGTAACGGTCAGCGGCTGTCCAAGTGTTAGTGAGTCCGTGCTAAGTGTCAAATCATTATAGGTGAAGCTGGTATAGCTTAAGCCGAAGCCGAACGGATACATTGGATCATTCGGACTGTCAAGGTATTGGGATACATAGCGTTCCTGTGCGTCCGGTGCATCCTTCGGGCGTCCAGTATTAAAATGATTGTAGTAAACTGGCACCTGTCCTACTGAATGCGGGAAAGACATGGTCAACTTTCCTGATGGATTCACGTCGCCGTACAACAGATCGGCAATGGCATTCCCGCCCTCTGTTCCTGGCTGCCATGCTTCGAGGACTGCGTCGGCCTGGTCTGCAACCCCGTGCAAGTCCAGCGGGCGCCCATTGAACAAGATAGCCACTGTCGGCTTGTTCAGCTGTTTAACAGCCTTGATCAGATCAAGTTGGGCCTGAGGCAGTTTTATATTGGACCGTGATCCAGCTTCTCCACTCATTTCCGAACGCTCTCCCAATGCCAGAACAATGATATCTGCCGTCTTGGCCGTTTCAATGGCTTCTGCCAGCTGAGCCTCTGTAGACGACTCGATGTCACATCCCTGGGCCGTTCGCAAATTGGTTGCTCCAATTTTCGTTTTTATTCCTTCCCTTAAGCTAACGGCTTCTTCACGGGAGCCTCTCCAAGACCATTGACCAAGAATATCCCCACTTTCGGCCATTGGGCCAATCAGAGCGATTTCTTGCTGTTTTTGTAGTGGAAGGACTTGATCATTTTTTAGCAGCACCGCCGATTTAGCGGCGAGTTCCCGGGCAATTTGCCGATGTTCGTCCGACATAATGAGGCTTTGTTCTTTGGCTTCATCTGCCCCGCGATAAGGATTTTCAAACAAACCAAGCTTTTGCTTTAACTGCAGGATACGCATGACTGCTTCATCAAGCAACGCTTCATCAACCGTACCAGCTTCAATTAAATCGCGTAGATGGTCAACATAACAGGTGGTCATCATTTCGATATCCAAACCAGCTTTGATAGCTTTTAATGCTGCTTCCTTGCCGTCTTCGGCAACTCCGTGTGGTACCATCTCTTTGACTGCTCCCCAGTCGGAAATCAGAACGCCATCGAAATTCCATTCGTCGCGCAACAGATCGCGCATTAATCTTTTATTGCCGGTAGCAGGAATGCCGTCGACGGTATTAAAAGCCGTCATTACCATTTCGCTGCCCGCCTCTAGGGCTGCCTTGTAAGCTGGTAAGTAAGTTTCCCGCAGTTCCCGTTCCGACATATTTACCGTATTGTAATCACGGCCGCCTTCCGGTGCGCCATAGGCTGCGAAATGTTTTACACATGCGGCGACCCGGTTCATGTCCTGGGTGAGATCTTCCCCTTGAAAACCACGGACTTGAGCTTTTGCGAATTCGCTATTCAAATAAGGGTCTTCTCCTGTTGATTCCATTACCCGTCCCCATCTGGGATCGCGTACCAAATCGACCATTGGTGCAAAGGTAACGTGAACGCCGGAGACAGCTGCTTCTTTGGCAGCAATTTCCGCACTTTTTTCCGCAAGGTGCAAATCCCATGAACAGCCAATTGCCAAAGGTACAGGAAAAATTGTCTTATAGCCGTGAATAATATCAGACATGAACAACAACGGTATACCCAGGCGATTGGTCTGCAAATGCTGCTTCTGGATTACTTTGATTTCTTTAGCGCCTGAAGCACCTAAAACAGAACCGGTATTTTTTATGATAGATTCATCAATCCCCATTTCCTCCATTGGACCGGTGATTTCTCCATTATCTGAACTTCCTTTGAAAAATGGGGTGGCCAATTGCATGAGTTGAGCGATTTTCTCATCAATCGTCATTTCATTTAATAGATGATCGAGTGATTGTTCTGACATATGGTTACCTCCTGTATCAATACGTAATCTCGTACTAGTACGTTCTATTCCATTGCGTAAGTTGGAATCGATTTCACTGACTACTATATGCTATTTATAGAAACGTTTCAATAGAAAAACAAAAAATAATATACAAGGAGAATAATCTTATCAATTATTAAATATCTTATTTAAAGAGGACTATTTATGAAAAATATAAAAAATATAAAATAATAGTTGAAACCGATTTCAGATAGATTTATAATACGGTTATCGAAACGTTTCAATGATTCAAAATAAAAGGAGTGGAGAGGCTATGAAACAAAAGAGACTTGGGTTTTTGCTCGTCGTGATGCTTGGGGCCATGCTGGTGTTGGGAGCTTGTTCTTCCGGCGGGTCATCAGGAGGATCGGCTGATGAAGATACGATTACGGTGTGGACCATGACACCCGAATTAGAGGACTTTGTAAAAGAATATGAGGATGAAAGCGGAGTTAAAGTGGAAGTGCAGGCAATTCCTTGGGACAATGCGCATGATAAACTGCTGACTGCTGTGGCATCTGGAAAAGGTCCGGATGTTCTGCAAATCGGGACTACTTGGGTAGCTGAGTTTGCAGAGGCAGGAACGTTTTTGGATTTGTCCGACTACATCGATGAATATCCAAACTTTAATCCGGATAATTTTTATGAGAGCGCTGTGGAAACAACAAAATACGATGGCCAAACCATCGGGATTCCCTGGTATGTAGATACGCGTGTCTTGTATTATCGCACGGACCTATTAGAAGAAGTCGGTTATCCGGAAGGACCTGAAACATGGGATGATGTAAAAGACGCGGCAACGCAATTGGCTGCACGCGGAGACGATCAATATGGAATCGAGATTCCACAAGTGGACCAAAACTTCCCGTTCATGCTGGCATGGGAGCAAGGCTGGCAATATGAAGAAGGAGAAGGGGCAGCCAACTTTGAAAAGCCAGGCTTTAAAGAAGGAGTCGAACTACACCATACGTTCTTTGAAGAAGGGATGGCTCAGCTGACTGAAGGGAAACAGCTTTACCAGGCCTTCAGTGATGGCTCGAAACCAATGTTCTTCAGTGGTCCTTGGGAAATCAACTCCATCAATGAACAAATTCCGGAGCTGGAAGGACAGTGGGATGTACATGTAATGCCGGAAGCGGAGAACAACAATTCCATGATCGGAGGGGCGCACTGGACTGTATTTAACAATACGGATAAAGTTGACCAAGCCCTTGATTTCATCAACTGGATGGCCGATCCGGAAACACAGGTTGCCTGGTATGACACGGTTACAGAACTGCCTGCAAACATGGAAGCATGGGAGGATCCTAAGCTTGCTGAGGATGAGAAAATCAGCACGTTTGGTGAGCAGCTAGAATCGACACAGGCGGTTCCGGTAATTCCCGAGTTCGAGACAATGGCACAGGAACTGATCGATACGCTGGAGCAAATAAATCGGAATGATGCCGATATTGATGAAGCTCTGGAAGAGTACCGTAATCAAGTCTCAAGCATTCTATCTAAATAATGTAGGAACATATTGTATGCAAGGTGCGAGCCTCATCAATGCTTGCACCTTGCTTCCATGCGAATGCTTGAAGGGAGGACCAGGATGAACAAAAGTAAATTCAATATAACGCCGTTTCTTTTTATTGGGCCCGCTGTCTTATTATTATTTGTGTTTTCTTTTGCGCCGATTTTAGTCTCGCTTGGTATCAGTTTTACGGACATGAACTTAAGCGGCCTGGCGAACTGGTCGCAAATAAACTTTGTCGGTTTGGATAACTTTATCCAATTGTTCCAGGATGAGAAATTTCTCCAAGCCATGGGCAATACCTTTTTTTATGTGATTATCGGGGTGCCGTTGGCGGTCGCCAGCTCCCTGTTGATTGCCGTTTTGCTGAATTTCTTTAACAACTGGGTATCCTCCACATTCCGGGTTGTTTATTACGTTCCGTCCATCACCAATATTGTAGCAATCGCCGTGGTGTGGAGTTTCCTGTACAATCAGGAATATGGTTTGTTTAATTACTTACTTTCCTTGATCAATGTCGATTCCGTGCCATGGTTGGAGGAGCCGGTTGTTGCCAGGCTGTCCTTGATCTTGTTGGCAGTGTGGAAGAGTAACGGGGTAAGCATGCTGATATTCTTGGCAGCTTTACAATCGATACCGAAAATTTACTATGAAGCAGCAGACATCGATGGGGCGAACAGATGGCATAAGTTTTTCAAGATCACCTTGCCGTCGATGAGCTTTGCCACTTTCTTCGTTACCGTAACAACATTGATTGGCTGGCTGCAATTTTTTGAAGAACCTTTTGTCATGACTAACGGTGGACCGTTGAACGGAACGAATTCGATGGCTTTGTTCATTTATCAGGAAGGCTTCCAGTATAGCCAGTTCGGTTATGGGGCTGCAGCGTCCTTTGTTCTGTTCGCTATTGTCATTGTAGCAACACTCGTTCAATTTAAACTGAGGAAAACAGACTAAACCTAGTGAGGTGCCGCTATGGAATTAAAAAATAAATTTGAGAGAGCAGTTGTGCTTTTTATCCTGTTCGCGGGTGGTTTACTCGTTTCTTTGCCGTTTATCTGGATGATTCTCAGTTCTTTTAAAAACGACAGAGAGGTATTGAGCATCCCGCCGACACTGTTTCCGGAAAATCCGACCTTCCAGCATTACATCGAGTTATTCCAAAATCTAAACTTTGGTGTTTACTTGATCAATACCTTAATCATTGTGCTTTTCTCTATGTTTGGATTGTTATTAAACACGATGGCCGGTTATGGATTTGGTAAATTCGATTTCCGTTTCAAAGAAGGCTGGTTCATGATTGTCTTAATCACAATGATGATCCCCGGCCAGGTCACCATGATCCCGACCTATCTGATTCTTAATGAAATGGGACTGACCAATACCATGGCGGGAATTATTCTGCCAGGTTTGATTGCTGCCTTTAATATATTTTTAATTCGTCAGTTCATGGTCACGGTCCCGGATGACTTGATTGAAGCTGCCCGGCTGGACGGTGCCGGCGAATTTTATATTTTCTTCAAGCTGATCATCCCGCTTGCCAAGCCGATATTGGCTGTTCAGGTCATCCTTACCTTTATCGCTTCCTGGAACAGTTTCTTGTGGCCTTTAATCGTGGCGAACGATGAATCACTATATACCTTATCTGTCGGGTTGGCCTTGTTACAGGATGAAAATGTAACCAATTATGGGTTGCAAATGGCCGGATCTGCCTTTATGGTTGTACCGATTGTCGTGATATTCATGATTTTCCAGAAATATATTGTGGAAGGCTTCAATGTATCAGGAATTAAGTAAAAAGTAAGCGAGAGGAGCGATTATATGGCTCTGCTTGAATGCCAATTTGGTTCAGAAGTGTTATCTAAAAATATGTCCATGAAGGTCATTCTGCCGCAAGAAAGGCGTTCAGATGGCGAGGGGCATCCAACCCTGTATTTATTGCACGGTTTCAGCGATAACCATACAGCGTGGACGAGGTGTACATCACTGGAGCGCTATGCAGAAGAAAAGAACCTTGCTGTAGTGATGCCAGCGGTGGATAACAGCTATTATGCAGATATGAGATACGGCGGCAGCTATTGGACGTTTTTGACAGAGGAACTGCCGAAAACCGCCCGCTCCATGTTTCCGCTATCCGCAAAAAGGGAGAATAATTTTGTAGCCGGCCAGTCAATGGGGGGGTTCGGTGCGTTGAAATGGGCGCTCAACCATCCTGACTGCTTTGCGGCTGCAGCAAGCTTGTCCGGTGTAACGGATATGGTGTATCATTTGCAAAATGTGCGTCGTGAGAATTCTGACAAATCCAGGTATTTATCCTTGGTTTTTGGCGATAAAGATATTTCGGGAACGATAGATGATTTGTTGTATCAGCTCAGGTACTTGGATGGAAGCGCGGCAGAGAAACCCGCACTTTATCAAGCCTGCGGAACAGAAGATTTTTTATATGAACATAATCGCCGTTTTTTACATGCTTGTAAAGAGACTTCGTTTGAGTTGACGACAGATTTTGGTCCAGGCGATCATGAGTGGCAGTATTGGGATCAAGTCATTCAGCGGGTATTGCGCTGGCTGCCGATAAAATAATACCAATTCTTTTACAGTGGGGGATAAATAAAGGGCTTCCATTTGTTAAACTAGAAATAGATAATGGTATGGAGGCTATAGCTTATGGCGACGATTAAAGATGTAGCAAAACTTGCTGGTGTGGCGATCTCGACTGCTTCCTATGCATTGAATAACAGTGCGAAAATAAGTGCCGCCACAAGAAAAAAAGTTGAGGAAGCTGCCCGTTCATTGAACTATCAGAAAAACGGGTTTGCTTCTGATTTGAAAAGGACTAAAACAAAAACGATTGTGCTGATTCTAAGTGATCTGTCCGGGCCTTATTATTCGGAATTAATTAAAGGGGTTCAGGAAGTCACTGCAGCAAATGGGTACGATTTGATTGCCTGCAGTTCCATTGGCGGTCAGCAGTCAACGGCAGTCAAATTTTTAAAAGAAAAACGGGCGGATGGTGTGGTGGTTCTGGCGCACAATATTACCGATGAAGTGATTTTGGAATCCGCACGCCCTGACTTTCCGATTGTGGTGCTCGACCGCAACCTTCAACACGACCATGTCATTCAAGTAGAAGTGGATAATACGGAGGGGGCCCGTATGGCGACGAATTATCTCCTGGATAAGGGGATAAAAGAAATTGCCTATATTAGCGGACCGAATAACTCGCACGATAATGAACGGAGATTTTCCGGCTATCGGGAGGCGTTGGAAAAGCAGCGAGTACCTTTTTCCTCGCGATTGAAAATTTCCGGTGATTTCACCAGAGATAGTGGTTACTTTTCCACAAAAATGCTGATAGCCCAGCAGAATCTGCCGGAAGCTGTCTTTTTTGCCAATGATGAAATGGCGATAGGTGGTCTGCAGGCTTTTGCTGAAAAGGGAATCCGGGTTCCTGATGATATTTCGGTAATCGGTTTTGATGATATTCAGCTTTCTGAGTATGTTTCGCCGCCGCTAACTACCATCCGGCAGCCGAAGTATGAGGCTGGGGCATTGGCAGTTCACTTGATTTTTCAAGTATTAGCTGGCGATAAAGTGGAGGACCATTATAACTTGTCCACAGAATTGATTGAACGAAACTCTGTTAAAAACCATTCCTAATTGAGGTAAATTTCCGAATTACGCTATGGGAAATACTCTTCGCTTCTGTGGGCGGCTGGCGAGCTCCGCTCTATGGTGCCTCACCGAGGCGGTTTGCCTCTGCGGAGCTTAAGATTTTATTCATCTTTCCAGTGGGCACCTTTGGTTTTGTCAGCGGAAAGAAAATGTCTGTTGAAACCTGTTCGAGCATTTAAATGGGAGGAAGTCGCAATCAGTCAGCTTTGATAAAAAGCGACCATTCATGCGAACTTACTTTAACGAAAATAAATGAGACTGGGGCAAAAGCATCGTGACCAATATAAAAACCAAACTATTTGTTCGGTTTTTTGAATAGAAAAAAAGCAATCCATGCCATGCTTTTGTCCCGGCCTCGTTTCATTTTGGGAAAATTTTTCGTGGCGATGCCAGAGCTGGCCAGGTTGGAACCGGTTAACGTTTTGTTATGTTGTTGATTCGTCTACAGCATGTTTTCCTATCAATTCCGCCTGGATGACATATCGATCTGGCGCAGGTCCGATATAGTCAAATGGATAGCAGGTCGTCAGCGTCAAAGTCGGTGCTTGTTTTTCCGTGAGAACAGAGCGGTCATTTGCGTCGGTAATCCAGGTTTTACGTATTTGGTATTCATACGTTGTTTCTTGAAAATCAAGGTATATCCTATCGCCTGATTGCAAATCATCCAATCCGACAAACATGGTATCCCGATGACCGGCCAAACCCGTATGGCCAAGCTGGTCGGGCTGTACCATGGAAGGGGAGTCATACATGCCGATCCCTTGTTGGAGCGTCCCCTTGTCAGTTCCCCAAAAAACTGGATATATTCTGTCCAGCTTAGGGATAGTCAGCTGCCCGATTTTTTCTCCTTTCCTGAAGAGTTGCGCTGAGCTTACCCTGATTCGGTCTTCAGAAATTGTTTTACGCGTTACCGTTTCTTGGATGGTTGTATCCTCCCAGTGCAGGGAGACGGATCTGGCTTCCGTACGATCAACTGTCACAGCTGTTGCTTCTTCCCACCACATATATCCGTGCCAGCCAGCCATCAACATACCGATGACAAACAGTATGATCCCGAGCCTATACCTCATAAGGAACCACTCCCTCATATCCCGGTTGACCTCAGCTGTTTCGTTCTTCAGGTGTCTTCTTTCTGATAAACAGCATAGCTCCTAAAATGCTAAGCATAGAACCAATTAAGATACCAGTCGGATGGTTGGAGGCCGTATCTGCAAGCTGGTCACCTGTCTCTTTATCTTCTATTCCCATTAAACGGAAAATATTATCTGCGTTATCGGTATTATCTATGTGACCGGAAAAGTATTCAGCTCCCGGTCCGAACGCATATACCGGGACGTCCACCCCGGTATGTCCCTCGGTCGTCCAACCGGTTCCAGAGCGCATATCGAATATATTTTCGATTGCGGCATCGACAGCCAGGATGAGGTCTTCCTCTTCTTGACCCTTCGCTTCTTCGTAAGCTGCCCGGACAGCTTCGACTTCATCATCAGTTAAATCAAACTGAATGTTTTCGGCCAAGGTTGTTTCGATTTCCGCCCCACCGGCAATTTGTTCTGCCATATAGTCAGGAGTTTTCTCTGCTGCTTGTAAAACTTCAGGATGCCACTGGTACTTCCCATCACGTCCAACGGACAGACCGCCAGTGGAGTGGTCAGCAGTTGCCACCACCAATGTTTCTCCGTCTTGTTCGGCAAAATCGATCGCTTTGGCGAAGGCTTGTTCAAAATCTTCCATTTCACTCATGGCTGCAACTATGTCATTGTCATGCCCGGCCCAGTCAATCTGGCTTCCTTCTACCATCAGGAAAAACCCGTCTTCATCATTTTTAAGGCGATTCAGAGCGGACATCGTCATTTCCGCCAGGGACGGCTGATCCTCTGTGCGATCAATCGCTTTGTCGAGTCCGACAGGGGCGAATAATCCGAGTACCTGTTCATCATTATTTTGAAGCAGTTTTTTTCTGGTATCGATATAGCTGTAGCCATCTTTTTTAAATTCTTTGGTCAAATCACGATCATCACGAATGAAGAAGTCCGTTCCGCCACCCAGGAGTACATCCACTGCATGTTCCCCGTTTACGAAATTGTCGAAATAATCATCCGCAATTTGATCATAATTGTTACGCGATTCATCATGGGTGCCGAATGCTGCTGGGGTGGCATGGTTGATTTGGGAAGTAGCAACCAGACCGGTAGCTTTACCGTGTTGCTTGGCGGCTTCGAGGACAGTTTTGGTGTCGTGTTTTTCCAAGTCGACCGCAATCGCTCCATTGTATGTTTTCACGCCAGAAGACATTGCTGTCGCGGTGGCGGCAGAGTCCGGAATGTTTTCTTTTTCGTCTTCTTCACCGCCGTCAAAATAAGCATCGGCAGAATAGGTAGTCTGCATACCGGTCAAATAAGGATCAAAAAAGGTATCCTCCATTTGCTGTGTATCCGGGTCGTCCTTGAAGTAGCGGTATGCAGTCTGGTAAGCTGGCCCCATCCCGTCTCCAATCATAAAAATGACGTTTTTCACTTCAGGCTCTTTGTTCGCTTCAGCACTTACATTGTATGTAGGAGTCATAGATGTACCATAAGCAAGAGCCGCTAATGCCGAAGCAATCACCCATTTTTTTGTTCGGTTCTGTTTTTTCACATTCAGTCCCCTCCTAATAAGAATAATGACAACGCTTACATAGGAGATTCCCGGTTTAACTTGAAACAAACTGGGGAAAAAGAAACAAATTTACCAAGCGTCAGAAAGGTACTTTTTCAGGTTGTATAGGAAGGAGGGACTGTCCCCGGAAAGGTAAGTGCAACTCCCGGAGCTTTATCGACACGATTCTTCCCAATTCACTCCGACGTTGGAAGCATGGTATACTTATAAAGTAGTGTTTCACTTAGCAAGGTGTCAAAAGCTGAAGGGAAAAGGGATTGTTTGCAAGCAATTTTTGAATTCCGTATAGTAGAGATATCAAGGTATCATGTCGGGCTTTCTACATAGACAGCGTTCAGGACAGCCACACTAGGGAAACAAAGTAAAAAAATGCAGGAAGAAAGGATCGAATTCGTATGGCAAAGCAACAAATAGGTGTCATTGGTTTAGCGGTAATGGGTAAAAACCTTGCATTGAATATAGAGAGCAGAGGTTATTCCGTTTCTGTTTTCAATCGTTCTTATGAGAAAACAGAGGACTTTTTAAACAATGAAGCGAAAGGAAAGAACTTTGTTGGTTCTGAAACGATTGAAGAGTTTGTCGCTTCATTGGAAAAGCCAAGAAAAATATTATTGATGGTCAAAGCTGGTGCTGCCACCGACGCAACCATCGAGTCATTAAAGCCGCACTTAGATGATGGGGATATATTAATTGACGGTGGAAATACGTTCTTTAAGGATACGATTCGCAGAAACAAAGAATTGGCTGAATCCGGCCTTCATTTCATCGGTACCGGCGTTTCCGGAGGCGAAGAAGGTGCCTTGAAAGGCCCGTCCATCATGCCGGGCGGACAAAAAGAAGCATTTGATAAAGTGCAGCCAATTCTGGAGGCAATTGCAGCCAAAGTGGATGGTGAACCTTGTACGACATATATCGGCCCGGACGGAGCCGGCCATTATGTGAAAATGGTCCATAACGGTATTGAATATGGTGACATGCAGTTAATCTCTGAGGCTTACTTTATTTTAAAGCATGTATTAGGACTAAGTGCGGAAGAATTACATGAAGTGTTTGCGGATTGGAACAAAGGAGAGCTGGACAGCTACCTAATCGAAATCACCGCAGACATCTTTACCAAAATGGACGAGGAAACCGGTAAACCGCTTGTGGATATGATTCTTGATACTGCAGGTCAGAAGGGAACCGGAAAATGGACAAGCCAAAGTGCGCTAGACCTTGGCGTACCGCTTCCAATAATTACGGAAAGTGTATTCTCCCGCTTTATCTCCGCGATGAAAGAAGAACGGGTCAAGGCAAGCAAAGTCCTTAGCGGACCGGAAATGGCCAAGGAGTCCTTCGACGGAGACAAGAAGGAATTGATTGAGGCAGTCCGTAAAGCCCTTTACATGAGTAAAATTTGCTCGTATGCCCAAGGATTTGCTCAAATGCGTTCCGCTTCAGAGGAATATGACTGGAACCTTCGCTATGGCGATATTGCCATGATTTTCCGCGGCGGCTGCATCATCCGTGCTCAATTCTTGCAAAAAATCAAAGAGGCGTATGATCGCGAGCCAGGTTTGACCAATCTGCTGCTTGATCCATATTTCAAGGATATTGTTGAAAATTATCAGTCATCCTTACGCGAAGTATTGGCAATTGCTATTAAGCGTGGAATCCCGGTACCGGCCTTCTCCAGTGCACTGGCTTATTACGACAGTTATCGTACCGAAAAACTGCCTGCCAACCTGCTGCAGGCCCAACGCGATTACTTCGGGGCACACACCTACCAACGCTTGGACAAAGAAGGCATTTTCCATACAGAATGGATGAAGTAGGAAGAAAAGTGAAGTCGCCTTGATTTGCGACGTATGAGCTGCGCCCGGCAACGGGGGTGGTTCGGCGTTGCTGTTGTTCCATGAAGGTCAAAACGAGGCGATAAAACCGCAGAAAAGTACTGCATCATCGAGTCAATGGAATATAAGCAATAAGAAGCCCTGACCGGTTAATCGGCAGGGCTTCTTATTATAGCAAAAAAAGAACCAAAAACCAGTTCATGGAAGCCGGTTTTTGGTTCTCTTGCTATTCAATGATTATATGGACCACCAATGGAAACCATCGTTTTCCAGTAATTCATTCGCCGCTTTCGGTCCCATCGACCCCGACTCGTAGTTAGGGAAATTTGCTTTCTTAGCAGTCCAGGCCTGTGAAATAACGTCGACGAACTTCCATGACAATGCAACCTCGTCCCAATGGGTGAAATTGGTAGAATCCCCAAGCATGCAATCATATAACAGGACTTCGTAAGCTTCTGGTGTGTTGATTTTGTCCCCGTTATGACTGTAGTAGTTCAGTTTGACTGGTGTGGAAGTAGTACCGACACCTCGCTTCTCGGCGTTTAAGTGGAGGGTGACCCCTTCATCCGGATGAATATGGATAACAAGCAGGTTCGGCTGTATATCTTTTCCTTTATTAAAGTACAAGTTCATTGGCAGTTCTTTGAACTGTACCACAATTTCTGTTGCCTTGGCAGCCATTCTTTTTCCAGTACGTATGTAGAATGGAACCCCGGCCCAGCGGAAGTTGTCGATTAACAGTTTTCCGGCAACAAAGGTTTCGGTATTTGATTCTGAGTCAATCGCAGTTTCATCACGATAGCCTTCTACTTGTTCTCCATTGTTCAGCCCTGCACCATACTGGCCGCGCACAAAATAATCGTCGACAGTATCGGGTGTCATGGTCCTTAACGCTCGTAGTACTTTAATTTTTTCACTCCGTATTTCATCGGGGTTCAGTTTGATCGGCGGTTCCATAGCCAAAAGGGCAAGCATTTGCAACATGTGATTTTGCACCATATCCCGCAACGCCCCGGATTTATCATAGTAACGGCCGCGTTCACCTACTCCAAGCGTTTCACTGGAAGTGATCTGAATATTGTCGATGTACTGGTTGTTCCACAGCGGTTCAAAAATGGCATTGGCAAAGCGGATTACTTCAATGTTTTGCACCATTTCTTTCCCAAGATAATGGTCGATCCGGTATATCTGCTCTTCGTCAAAAGCTTGACGGATTTGTTCATTCAATTGTTTTGCCGAAGGATAATCGTGTCCGAAAGGCTTCTCAATGACGAGACGTGACCATCCTTTTGTATCTGTCAGTCCTTCATTTTTTAAATTTTCTGCAATGGTTCCAAAGAAGTTAGGTGCCATGGCCAGATAGAATATCCTGTTTTCTTCGGTATGGTGCTTTTCGTCCAGGCGCTCAAGGAGGTTTTTTAACTCCTGATAGGAAGCCAAATCGGTCACATCGAACGGCTGATAGTAAAAATGAGAAAAGAACCCATCGTTGATTTCTTCGTTATCCGGCCTTGATGCTTTTACAGACTGTTCCACATTTTCCCGGAATGACTCATTAGTATGCGGTCGGCGTGCGACTCCAACGACAGCAAAATCCTCTGACAGTTTGCCGTTTTTATAAAGCCGGTAAATGGAAGGGAACAACTTACGGTTCGCCAAATCTCCAGTTGCTCCAAATATTACAAGTATGGATTTTGGATTTTCCTCGTTCATAACGTTCTTGACCTCACTTTATCGTTTATGGTTATGCTTTAGTATGTGATAGATGAATGATTAAAAACGTCTTTACACGATGAAAAGTTACAAGGAGACGTTTCTTTCTACCATACCATGTAAGTATCGAATGACAAAATTATTGAACCCTGATTTGGTGCATCTTTTCAGGAAAACGTTTACAAATTCGCTTTCTTTTTTGAGAATTCTTACTAATCCCGTTGACACCCTGATAACGATTAAGTAAACTTTACAAATACAAGAAAAAGAAAACGTTTACTTTATTAGCTAAGGGAGAATGCCATGAAACCAACCATCAAAGATGTAGCCAAACGTGCCAATGTATCGATTGCTACTGTGTCACGGATCTTAAATCATACTTCCGTTGGTTATTCCGCCAAAACGGAGAAACTGGTGAAGGGGGCAGTAGAGGAACTGGGTTATCGGCCAAACGCTGTTGCACGGGGATTGATCAATAACAAGACCCAAACAATCGGTGTGTTGTTTCCCGATGTGTCCGGTATGTTGACATCAGAATTGCTCTACGGGGTAGAAGAGGTGGCGCATCGGCTTGGGCATAGCGTAATCTTTTGCAATACTTCGTCCAGTGGGAAAAAAACGCTGGATTATCTTCAGTTATTGTCCGAAAAGCGGGTCGAGGGAGTCATCTTTGGTAGTTCTCTGTTGACGGAAGAATATTACAATGCGATTACTGCAATGAATGTTCCTACCGTTTTGGTATCGACAAAGTCACAAAAGCATTCGCTTCCATATGTAAAGGTGGACGACAAGGATGCTGCTTATGCCGCTACTGCATATCTCATCCAAAAGGGCCACCGCCGTATTGCCATGTTAAGTGGCAGTCCGGATGATAGTGTAGCGGGACAGCCACGGATAGATGGCTACAAGCAAGCTTTGCTTGACCATGGATTGAATGGGGAAGGGTCCTTTGTTTTTACTGCAGATGGTTTCTCCTACGAGGATGGTAGAGCGTTGTTTACTCAACTTTACGATGCGGGCAGGGATATAACGGCCGTGTTTGCTGCGAGTGACGAAATGGCAGTAGGGGCACTTTCAACGGCTTACCAAATGAACATCCGAATTCCGGATGAACTGTCGATTATCGGCTATGACAACTTGAAAATATCGGAAATGGCCATCCCACCGTTGACGACAGTAGAACAGCCATTGCGGGATATGGGGAAAAAGGCGGCAGAATTACTGTTCGAGGGAATGGAAACGGGGATGCTCGGAAAAAGCATTATCATGCCGCACCGTATCATTGAGCGACAATCCGTGAAGCAATTGGTATGAGCAGAATGGCTTGCGAGAATCAGCAAGCCTCTTGTCCACGATAAAGAGTAAACGTTTACGTAAATCAAGGAGGAGAAGAGATGAGCGAACAATGGTGGAAAGAGAGCGTTATTTATCAGATTTATCCAAGAAGCTTCCATGACAGTAATGGTGACGGGATCGGTGATATTAAAGGAATCACCGGAAAGCTTGATTATTTGAAGAAACTAGGGGTTGACGTGGTTTGGTTGTCACCGGTTTACGATTCCCCGAACGATGACAATGGCTATGATATCAGGAACTACCATGAAATTATGGAAGAATTCGGATCGATGGATGATTTTGATGAACTGCTGCACGAAATGCATAAACGCGGTTTGAAGCTGGTTATGGACCTGGTTGTCAATCATACTTCCGATGAACATGCCTGGTTTGTCGAGTCCAAATCGTCCAAAGATAATCCGAAACGGGACTACTATATTTGGAGGTCTGGCAGGGATGGCAGGGAGCCGAACAATTGGGTGTCAGCTTTCAGCGGTTCCGCTTGGGAGTACGATAAAAAAACCGATGAATATTATCTGCATCTTTTTAGTAAAAAGCAACCGGACTTGAATTGGGAAAATCCAGAAGTACGGGAAGATATCTATCAGATGATGCGCTGGTGGCTCGATAAAGGTGTCGATGGATTCCGCATGGATGTAATCAACTTTCTATCTAAAGATCAACGATTTCCGGATGGGGAAGCGGAACCTGGGCAGCGTTTTGCCGATGGAGGCAGATTCTTCGCACAGGGACCGAGAATCCACCAATTTATACAGGAAATGAATCAGAAGGTTTTATCACAGTATGACATTTTGACAGTAGGAGAAATGCCTGGTGTTACGGTAGAAGAAGCGAAGAAGTTTACTGCTGAAGATCGGAATGAGTTACAAATGGTATTCCATTTTGAACATGTCGGTTTAGGTGATGGACCGAACGGAAAATGGGACAACTTGCCCTGGAGGTTGACAGATCTGAAGGAAATCATGACCAAGTGGCAAAAAGGACTGGAGAAAAAGGGATGGAACAGCCTGTACTGGAATAATCATGACCAACCACGGGCTGTATCCCGATTCGGAGACGATGGGCAGTATCGTGAGCAATCGGCAAAAATGCTGGCTGTTTGCCTGCATTTGATGAAGGGGACACCATATATTTACCAGGGGGAAGAAATCGGTATGACAAACGTACCGTTTCCATCGATAGAAGAATGCCGGGATATCGAAACGTTGAACTGGTATGAAGAACGAATGAAAGAAGAAGGGGTTGATTCGGCCGACTTGCTCGAAGCAATCTATGCAAGAAGCCGTGATAATGCCCGGACACCAGTCCAGTGGGACGCAAGTGAGAATGCCGGATTCACGACAGGGGAGCCATGGCTGCAGGTTAATCCGAATTATCAAGAAATCAATGTGGAGAGGGCTTTGGCGGATCCAGATTCTATTTTCTATTTCTATCAAAAACTGATTGAACTTCGGAAGCAAGAGAAGGCGATTGTCTATGGAGATTACCAGCTTTTACTGGAGGAGGACGAAGAAATCTTTGCCTACACCAGGACACTTCACAAGGAAACATTGCTGGTCGTCTGCAATTTCAGCAGCAATAAGCAAAAGCGCAGATTCACCGATATAACAGGCGGCAAACAACAGCAATTATTGATCACCAACAACCAGCACCGAATCGATCAAGACGACCTTACCGAAGTAACCATACAACCATATGAAACATTTGTCTATAAACTGACCTGATTTAATAGTGGGGTCAGAATAGTGGGGTCAGTCCCCCAATATGGTAGCGCTGCGTCTTGGTAGAGTGGTGGGGGACTGACCCCATAAAAGCCTCCATAAAAATAGTCTCCGGTTTTTAACTGACCGGAGACTGCTTTTTTAGGATGTTCTATGGTTTGGTGGTGATGTACAGAGCTGGACTGCGGGTTTCGTTGGTTTCTTCTTTTGAATAGATGTTGACGTTTCCGTTCTGTCCTTGTATATCAGCGACAAGAAAACTGATCGCTTCTGTACCGTACTCCTCTACAAATGCGGTTACATCTAATTCATGCAGGGTCGGTTCAGATTGGTCGACGGTAATGGCACCCAGGTAAAACGCTGAATCTCCAATTCCGGTTATTTCTACTTTTTCCGATCCAACATTGGGAGCACTTCGCCAGGTTATGGTGTCTTCCTGCCATTCGTTATTTAAAATTCCATAGACTGCAAGTGTGACGGAAGAAGTATTGCTGCCGGTCTTCCCTGTCAATTGAAGTTCAGCCGACTCTATTTCTTCGAGGTCATGCAAGTCAAACTGATAGAGTGCCATTCTTCCTTTGCTGCCGGCTGAATTTTGTTTGATATTGAAGTACTTATAAAAATTGCGGTCAGGATCTCCCGTATCGATCAAATCCTGATCCATGACTCCGTAATTCACATCAGGCTTCTCAAAGTCTATCAATGCGTCATCAGAAGGCACAAGAGCCTGGCTGATTGATTCATCTCCTATCAAATTGATATAATCCTCACCAGCAGTCCGCCGAATGATATTATCTTTAATTGTAATCTCTTTTCCTGCTTCTACACGAATTCCGTTGGTATTTCCGATTAGTTTATTTTTTTCTACTAATATATTTTTCGGTATTCCAGCCCCCTTGCCGCCGTTACGAGTATCCCCATCATCTTCTGCAATAAAGATACCCCAGAACCCCTCGGCATTGTTGTTCACTATTTTATTGTTCTTAACGAGGGTACCGGGCGCATTCAATAAATAGATACCTTTCGCGTTGGGCGGCGTCGATGTGTGCATGATTTTGTTGTTCTCTATCACTGTTCCCGGTGACCCCATCATGACAATAATGCCATCTCGCGTATCTTTTAACGTATTATGGTGGATATAATTTCCTGAACCCGAGGCTGAATGGGAATTCGGCGGTGTCCCGCCGGTATTGCCGACACCGATACCCCCACGCGGGATATCGTCTAAGTGGTTATGGCGTATCTCATTTAAATATTCCCGCTGGCCATGCAAGTCGACTGCATCATGGATGACGCCCTGATAGGTATTGTGCTCAACCAGGTTGTTGTGGGCATAGTTTTGGATCAACGTTCCGTGCCGAAGGTAGGGACCTTCGAAATGGCTGTTTTTAACTACATTAAAATACGTGTCATTGGCGTGTCCGAGCCTGTCGATGCCTTGTATTCCCTGGATTCCGACTCCATAGCCAGCACCACCCCCGCCGACATCCGTCGCATTTTTAAAAGTCGCATGTTCGACGGTGTTCCGGTTGCTTTTTTCAATCCTCACTCCCATGCGCTGAAATTTTTCGATGGTGATGTTGCTTACTGTAATGTGATGGGAGGGCTGTCCGGCAGAATCGGCAATAAAAATTCCGTAAGCAGGTCCGCCGCGATCGGGATTATTTTCACTTGGATTTTCAGAATAATTGCCATCAAAAGTAGAAGTGATGGTCAGATTGGATATCGTCAAATCCTTTTTTCCATAAGCAGTCATGACTTTACTGTTGGGAACTTCTCTCATATCGAAGTCAGATATCAATAAAACACCTGTTTTTGTTTCACCTCGAAGGTTTACTTCATCCTTTAAGTAAATGTGGGAGGTGAAATCATTTTCCATGGTGCCCTTCAAGTTGTAAGTTCCATTAGGAAAGTACACCTCATCCCCGGGCTCAGCAGCTTGTATAGCAGCATTGATGGCGAGGGTATCATCATTGCTGTTATCCCGTAAATCAGCCCCGAAATCAGTGACATGGATGGTCTTCCCGGTCACCGGATGTGGAGAGGGTGGTGTATAAGGTGTTTTGTCGGGATAATAGAGCCCCGCCTTTGTGAATGGATCGGCGTCAGGCACAGGACCTGGATCAATAGCCTCTAATTCTTCCACGATGGGGCCGTCAGGATTGGGTGGGTAGATATGGGCAGCGGTAATGCTGTTCCAATCGTTACGTGAATTCCCGTAACCGATAATCCTTACAAACCTCGCTTCCTGATCAGCAAAGTCAAAGGCTTCCAGATTGATGGATGTGCCGCTGCTTTCCTGCTGTTCAACAACCTTGTTCCATTCTTCCCCGTCGATAGACAGTTCAATATCTACGGTGGTGGAACGAATATCGCCGTTATAGAAGCCAAGCCCAAGATAGCCCAACTGCTGTCTGCTTCCCAAATCGTATTGGATCCATTGGCCGATTCCTTGAGCGGACCATCTCGTTGATAGATTGTCATCAAGGGTATTTTCCGGAACATTTCCGTCGTGTACACTAGCGGTGACATCGATGACAGGATAGTGAAAAATCGATTCCTCAGCTTGGAGACTTCCGTGACGGGCAGATAAACAGAACCATAGTGACAAACAGATAAGGCTGAATAAAGCGATGCTTTTTTTCATACTTCTCCGCCTTTCGTTATATTTTCTCATTGTAAAAACCAGCGAGAATCTCCCTGGGTGAAAAGACACTCGCCGGTTATATCCAGTTGGTAATTAGAAATCTTTCGGCAGTTCCAGCCGGAACGTCTTGCCGTCTTTTGTAAAATAGTATTGTTGACTAAAGCCCTGATCATCAATGAAGTAAGAGACATAAGCCGGTTCCATTTTCTTCATCGGATGAAGCAGCGTGACAATCCGGTGCTGGGATGCCGGACGGGTTCTTGCCTGCAGCCGCCAGTGGATCGGACTTCCTTCCAATTCATCTAGATTGACGCCGGGAAAGTCATTGTACTGGTTGAGCGTTAATTCTCCGCTTGAGCAATGGACAAATCTTCCCTCCAACGCTGCTTTTTCTCCTTTTACCACAAAAGACTGATGGGAAAGCTCCATTTCTTGAAGGCTATGAAGAAGCCAGTCGATTTCCGCATCCTGTTCCAGGTTGACGGTGTCCACAATTACGAAATAGCTGTCATCGACAAAATATGTTTCCCGCATATAATGCAATAAGTAAGGGACATCGTGTTGATAAGCAGCAGTTGCATCCCCGCGTATATAAGCATAATTTTTCTTCTGTTCGACCGTTTCGATTTGTCCGCAGGCATCTTTGGCCAAGAACTTATCTTTGCCTGCATACTGGCCCTTCCCATCGATCAAAATGGCGTTTTTGGAAATCGTCTGCCTGCGCCAATTAGAATGCATCGTGCTGTTAAATGCGACATAATACCCGCTGTGAATCGCCAAAGGATCACCAAAGGCATGCAGGATAAAGGCGTTTTGATCGCCATGGCTGTGACTGATCGAACCATAAGGACTGCTTTTCGTTAGATACATAATATGTTCATCAGGATCATCCATCCGGCTGTGCACCGCAGCCCAGCCGACATCTTTAAACCATTTTACGGGAGAGATATCGGAAGGGGCTTTGGCCTTAACTTCCGGATAATCGTGTAGATACATCATTTCGTCAAAATGAAAATCCCACCAGCCCTTGTTGTAAAACTTTTCATATGGGTCGGCGTCATACTTTCTTGTCTGCTCGTAATACCATTGGTAATAAGGATTCCCGGTCACTCCAGCAAATTGACGGATATTGAAGCCCACCTTTAAACCTGGGAGGTCGCCTAGATTGGCGTGATCCCCGAAACTGGCACGGTTTGTATCGGGTGGATAGACATATAAAGGGAAGTCGCCGGTATTTTGAAAAAAGGGTCGTTGATACAGATTATAACCGTTGAAGTTTTTCAACAGGTTCATTGCTTCGATTACGTAAGCCATACCGGTCATCCAGTAATGGGGACCTTCAGCCCAGCCGCCATCTGCCCCGCCCCAAGGGGTATAAAGGCCGCTATAGTACTCAAGGGTGTAATCAAGCCACTCTCTTGCCTCGGGAACGTCGTCGAACAATGCAATCCCGGCCGGAACGAGAACTGATGACAAAGCACGGACGGCATGACTGTCATATGGGACCTGATGGATTTTCGATCGTTCGATGACATGAAAGGCAACTTGCTCAGTTCTGATGAACAACTGCTTCTTTACAAAGTCAGTCTCATCCTCAGACAGATATGGGAGCAGCCAGTCATAGCCCCAGCTAAGTGCACCGACAATACGAAAAGCGGCTTCATCGTTGTAGTCCCTGGACGTCGGTCCATTCGGATTCCAATTCGCTGTATGAAGCAGCCATTCTTTTGCTTTTGCCAGGATCTGTTCATCTTTTAAAATCACACCTGCTACACTTAAATGGCGGATTGCATGCAGAACTTGCTGACAGTCCATATACATTTTCCGCCAAAGCTTTGCGGTACGCTGATGATTTGGGTAAGGTTCCGGTTCCGGGATCAGTGGCATAGTTAGAAACGGTTCTACGGAATGTTGGTAAAAATTTTTCCAATGACAATAATCGGGATCGGCAGACAAGCAAGAGCGGAAATCGGACAATGTTTCTTCCGTCAACCAGAGCCGGGGCCTGGCGGTGCTCACCTCTTTATATCGGATTTCACGGGCCGGCAGAGGTGTCTCTGGAAGATCTTCCGATATCGTAAAGCGGCGGACTTTGCTCCAATCACTGACTTGGTTTTGCTCCTTATCCAACAGAGCATAACGCCAAAAATAGGTGCCGGACGGCAAAGGACGGTCCGGTGTAAATAGGTTGTGTGGTATCGATTGGTAGGTCCAGGTATTCTCCTGCGTAAAACCAGTGTCGGGGGAAATCTGCAGCACATAAAAGTCATCTTCGAGCTTCGCTGGCATCCAGGTGAACCGTGGGGGGTTCTCGATTATTCTGGTCTGTTCATCCGGTTGATAAGGGACATTCAATGTACCACTTTCCGGCTGGTATAATTTGAACAACGTTTCTTTCACAAAAAGACCTCCTCTGATCAAATTGGTTCCCGCTTTTCTAAATCCGCTGGCGACCTTATGGGCCATGGGGGAACCGAACGGAAGTGAAAAGCGGGAGTGGATGGAAAAAATATCAGGAAATCATCATTTATCGGGACAACACGCCGTCGTCCTCGTTATAACGTTTGGTTGCTTCTTCGATTGCCTGGCTTCCGCCCTTGTTCAGCCATTCTTCGACGATGGTGTCATGATAGTCGAGCGGTTCCTGTCCAAGGATGATTTTGGCTGCCCCGGTCATCCAAACATCAGAAGGGGTGTCGCTGCCAGGACGGATATCCGGGTTGCTTTCCATGGCTTCTAATGGCGGATCGTACAATATACTGTCACGTCCTTCGTTACTAAGGATCTCATCGAATACCGACATCAGCTGTTGCCCTTCCTCGGTCAGCTCAAGGATACCCTCTGTGTATGTGGCATCACGGATCATCCATAGCCAACGGTTGCGATAATGCTGCTCATTAAGGAAGTTGGTATCATCTTTCATCTCATAATTAACGGAGCCATCGTCGTTAAGTGTGTACGTATCGCCTTCTATTCCATAAGTGAAAAATCTTTCTGCTTCCTCCGTGACTTGCCAGTCGAAGAATTTGATGATGTCTTCCACATTGGCCTCCGTTTCACTGCTGATCAGGAAGGAGCGGGTCACCTGGCCGTATAAGTAGTGGCCGCCCTTTCCATCAGGACCGACTGGTGATGGAATAATGGCAACTTCGGCTTCCGGTACGTTGTTTTGGATTTCCTGTTCCCATGCATTGACTTCTTCAGCATTCATCGACCACATCCCTGTGTTTCCGGCGATGATGTTACTGCGATATTCCGGCTGCTGGATAGTCAAAAATTCTGGATGGATCAACCCTTCTTCATACATGGTGCGGTAGTATTCCAGCGCATCCTTGATTTTGTCTCCGGCCATGAACTTCGGTACAACTTCATCGTTGTAAAGCTCCCACTGATATGGAAAGGCGTCGAAGGCACCGAAAAATGTATCCGAATATTTGAAGTCTTCCCGGCCCTGATATGGGTTCTTTACTCCTAACTCTTTAAAAGCACGCATGACTTCGAGAAACTCATCGGTTGTTTTTGGCACATCCAACCCCGTTTTCTCCAGAAGATCCATACGGATGGCCGTTCCCCGTCGTGATGGATTGGATAAGTATTCCGGAATGGCATAAATTTTTCCGTCGTAGGTCACCCGGTCCCATGCTTCCTGGGGAATCGCTTCGAGAAGGTGCTGGCCGTGTTTTTTTAACAAATCATCCAGCGGCATGAAGGCGCCTGCTTCGACCCCGCCGGCTAATTCCGGACCTAGCACCCCGCCACCGGCCTGCATGACATCGGGGATATCATTGGAGGCGAGCATCAATGTCATCCGCTCCACATATTCATTGTGGGGTACGAGTCGGATATTGATATCTGTTCCCGTCAACTTTTCCAGTTCTTTGACGTATTTATCTTCATTGATGTCCGGATGGCTCTCTACATATGGTGTTGCCAGCGTACGCATGGCAATCGAAAAACCGGATCCTTCGCCTTCGCTTCCTCCCTGCTCGTTCGAAGCTTTTGATTCTGAATCCTTGCACCCCGCCATTACTGCGATGAGAATGACCAACATGACTCCAAGTAAAACCGTTCGCTTTTTCATTTGTTCCTCCCCTTTTTGAATAAGAAAATGTAAGTGCTTACAAAAACTTTAACACATTGCCTGTAAGGGCGCTTTCGTCTGTTTTTAGATACAGTTGTCAATTTTTTATACAACTATTCCGGATTGCCAACTGGAGTGATATTCGTTTTAATCCTTTAAACTGCCCAGCATAAACCCTTTGATAAAGTGACGCTGCAAAAAAGGATAAATCAGCAGAATCGGGACCGTGGCTACAATTATGGTGGCCATTTTGATTCCTTCGGGAGAGCTCGAGAGCATCGTCGTGTAAAAGTCAGAAGTCGGATCAGAGGTGAAGTTTTCATCGACGATCATTTCCCTTAATTTGATTTGAAGTGGATACAAGCTTCGGTCTTCGATAAACATCAACGCATTAAAGTAAGTGTTCCAGTGAAAAACAGCGTAAAAAATTCCGAGAGTTGCCATTGCCGGCTTGGAAAGTGGCAGCACGATTTGAAACAGGATGCGGAGTTCGCCCAGTCCATCCATACGGCTGGACTCAATCAGTTCTTGTGGAATCTGCATAAAGAAAGAACGCATCACGAACAAGTTAAAGGCACTGATAGCTGTCGGAAAAATCAATGCCCATATCGTGTTTAACAAACCAAGATTTTGGACCACCAAAAAGGTCGGAATTAAGGGTGCCGAAAAAATCATCGTAAACAATACCATGAACAGCAGGAACTTACGGCCCAACAATTCCTTTCGCGATAGGGGATAGGCAAGTGATGCGGTCGCAATCAAATTGAATAGGGTGCCGAACACCGTGATGAAAATCGTGACCCCGAAGGATCGCCAAATACTTCCGTCCTGAAAGACAAAGTTGTAATTATCGAGGGTGAATTCAACTGGGAGGAAACTGACCTTTCCCTGATCAATCGCTCCTGAACTGCTGAATGACTGAGCCAATACGTGAATAAACGGAAGAATCATAATAATGGAGACGAGAACCAATATAAACATGTTGGTTCTCAGGAAGGCTTTGCGAGCACGACTCTCTTTGATAGCCATACGATCATTCCTTTCTAATATAAACTGTTGCCGGTGGTTTTACGGCTGACAAAGTTGGCCCCGACCAGCAAAATCAAACCTACTACCGATTTAAAAATGCCGATGGCGGTTGTATAACTATATTGGTTTTGCAATAAACCTGCCTCATAGATATACGTATCAAAAATTTCTCCGTTGACACGGTTAAAAGGGTTCAGGAAGACATCGACTCGTTCAAAACCGAAGTCTAAGAAATTACCGATTTGCAACAAGAACAACATCATAATCGTCGGCATCAGGGTGGGGATGGTGATTTTCCAGGTTTGCTGCCATCGATTGGCACCGTCAATATCCGCGGCTTCATACAACTGTGGGTTGATTCCTGCTAAAGCAGCTAAATAGATAATCGTACTCCAACCGGTTTCCCGCCACATTCCGGAGCCGACAATAATCGTACGGATGAAACTGTCCTCTCCAAGGAAATAAATCGAATCAATGCCAAATAGATTCAGAAAATGATTGACCATGCCGGTTGATGGAGATAAGATTCCAATAAATATGCCACTAATAATCACCCATGACAGAAAATGGGGCATGTAAACGATTGTTTGGATAATCCTTTTTGCAAGCATTTTTCGGACTTCATTTAACATCAAGGCAAGAATGATTGGAGCAGAAAAACCGAAAACAATATCATATAAATTGATGAGCAAGGTATTTTTTAAAATCCGTAAAAATTCCGGATATTGAAACATCCGCTCGAATTGTTCTAGTCCTACCCAAGCACTTCCTGTAATCCCTTGAAAAATGTTGTAATCCTGAAAGGCGATCACCGAGCCCATAATCGGGATATACTTAAAGATGATAAAGTATGCAATGCCTGGCAATGCAATCAAATAAAGTGCTTTATGCTTCCAGATTAGTGCCAGTTTCCGTGAAGTCATTTGGCTACCTCCCTTTTTAAGATGCTGTCATTAGCTTAGTCTTTGAAAGGGTTTTCATCTATGGAGTCGATTTTGTACAATTTGTGTTTTTTTTGGATATCGGCGGATTAAGTTACATAGATTTACTAACAAATTCATTTAAAAAAATGGATTTCCCATACCTATTCATCGTCCATTCGTTTATAATAGGCATAAATGTAAGCGCTTTAATAAAGGGGGAGGGTATTGAATTGCGGGTCCTGATTATCGAAGATGAACCGTTGACTAGGCGTGGACTGATAAAATTGCTGCAAACGATTCGAGTAGAAGGGTTTAATCTGGACAGCATTTCCGAGGTTGCCTATGCCGAAGATGCAATTCCCTATTTACAAGAGGAAAAGTTTGACATTGTTTTCACCGACATAGAAGGCGGGGAAATGAACGGTTTGGAATTGATATCCGGTTATAAGGAGCTGCAGCAAGGAACGCAGTGGGTAATCGTATCCGGGTATGACAGCTTTACTTTCGCACAAAAAGCGATACTGTGCGGGGTCAAAGAATACTTGCTCAAACCAATTACCAAGGAAAAGCTTTCTCAAACCGTCGAGCGGTGTTTGCAAGGATTGAAAACCAGACAGCATGATTTTATCGGAGCAGATGAGATTGATGAGCTGCTGACAGCGTTGGAAGAATCTATCTGGTCCTTGAATCGTCTGGAAGCTGAGACGGTCTTCCTGGAATGGTCCGGCAAAATGGAAATAAAGCAGCTTTCCGTTGACTATTATTGCAACATTTTGACCCACGTGATGGAAGTGCTTTTTCATCGAATTGCAACCAAGGGCAGCCAATTGATGAATGCTTTTCACTGGGAGATAGCAGTTGCAAGCAAAAAAGAGGCAGAGCGGTTATTTTTGGGAAAATGCCTTGAGATCCTCCAGCTGCTTGAGCAAAAACGTAAAGGGAACGAGATCGACCCGATTGAAATGGCCAAAATATATATCCTCGACCATTTGGATGAAGACATCAGCTTGGAAGAAGTTGCGGGCAAGCTTGGGTTAAATGCATCATACTTCAGCCAACTGTTTAAAAAGGAAACCGGACAGACATTTGTGAAGTACCGGAGCAGTCTACGCATGGAAAAAGCCAAGGAACTCTTGTTGAAAAAGGACATAAAAGTGATCGACATTCCTTTTCTGATTGGATTGAACGATCATCCGCATTTTACGAAGACGTTTAAAAAGTACACGGGACAGACGCCTTCAGGCTTTCGGAGGAAGATGGGGGTGGATTGATGAAGGGCTGGATATACCGTTTGAATATTCAACAGCGGCTGCTTGTCTATTTCATTATCGTGATCCTTGTCTCCGTCAGTCTGGTTACCTGGTTGTTTTATCGGCAGACCACACTGGAAATCAAAAAGCAATCAGAGGGCTATTTGGAGTACATTGTAGAAAATGCCAGTTATCAAACGGATTTATTTATCCGGGACTTGGAATTGGCTACCTTGCCGCTGTTGACGGACCGTACCGTGAAAGGCTTTCTGGAAATCGATGAGAGTCAGAAACTGGAGCAGTATTACTATTCAAAAGAGATTAAAAGTCAAATGCATAACCTTAACTTGAAAAATCAGCATTTAAACCTGATTTATCTTCTTGGCGAAAACGGACAGTATGTTCTTTCTAAAAATAAGTCCTCCTTGGAAGAGGAACCGTTTCCTTCAAAATCAATCTATCAAAATTTGCTAAAAACAACGCCGGAAAACGGCCGGATTCGGCTGCTTGCCGACCGGAGTCTGTACAACCAGGAGTATGTCGTCAGTATTGTCCGCAGGGTGCGCGGATTGTCTTCATTTGTGCCGAAAGGGATACTCGGGGTGGAATTGAATGCAACGGCATTGGAAGAACTGTGGAATATCGCCCAATTTGAAAATGGGACATCCCTTTGGATTTTCGACGACAATCATCGGGTTGTCTATCATCCAGATCAAAAATGGCTCGGCAATCCTATTGGCAAAGAATTAGAGGACCAATTGACCACAACCGGCAAGAAAACGTTTATGGGGGATTGGAACGGCACAGAAATGATTTTTTATGCCGATCACTCTGACCAGACCAATTGGACGCTGGTTGCCATGACACCGAAAGAGGTGATTTATGAACCAGTTGCCGGAATGAAAAAGCAGGTGGTATTGGTCCTTGCTTTGTCTCTGATGGTAGCGCTGGTTGTTTCCGTTGGGTTCGCAAACAGTATTGTTAAGCCTTTAAGGAAAATACAAAAAGGTATGAAAAAAATGGAAATCGGTGAATGGGAACCGATTAAACCGCTTCAAGGAACCGATGAGATAAGCAGTGTGGTCAGCAGCTACAATAAAATGATCGACCGCTTGTCGACATTAGTCGACGATTTATATGCCGCTGAATTGCAGAACCACAAAGTGTTATACGAAAAGCAAAAAATCGAACTTCAGGCCCTGCAATCACAAATCAATCCTCATTTTCTCCATAACACACTGGAAACAATGAATTCTTATGCGATATTAAACGATGCGGAAGAAATTTCTGAAATGGCTATCGCCTTATCGCAAATGTTCCGCTATTCGGTTCGTAATTTGGAAATCGTCACCCTGGAGGATGAAATGAATCATGTGAAAAATTTCATGATCGTGGAAGAACACCGTTTTCAAAAGCACTTGCCGATAACATTCGAGATAGAGGAAGATCTCTTCGAGGAAGAGGTGGTCAAGCTGTCTTTACAGCCGCTTGTAGAAAACGCCATCCACCATGGCTTGCGCAAAAACCGGTACAAGGGAGAGATTACGATCCAGGCAACTGTCGAGGAGGGGAGACTTCGTGTGGAAGTAATCGATAACGGTGCTGGAATCCCGCCTGATCGACTGCGGGATATCCGCAAAATCCTCCAACGAGAAGATTATCAGGTTGTCAGCGACAAGATGGGAATCGGGGTCAGCAATGTTCACCGTCGAATTCAATTATTATTCGGTGAGAAGTGCGGGTTATCTATTCAATCGCAGCTAGGAGAGGGTACAAAAGTCTCCATGGAAATACCATGCAAAGACAGACGAACCAAAGTCGGTTAACGATTGGCTGCTAAAAAAACCCCTGTACCAGCTAAAAAAACCAAAAGTGAAAGCGCTTGCTGTTCTGTTACTATATATAGTATCAATTCCAGAAAGGGGTACGATCATATGCCAGAAGAGTGGGAACAGGCAGAACCAGGGGTAAAACGCAAAATTTTTACGCCAGGTGAATCATTGATGATGATGGAGGTCCATTTCGAAAAAGGGGCAGAGGGATCGGCACACAGTCATCCGCATGAACAATTGACCTACTGCATGGAGGGCAGCTTTGAATTCACCATCGAAGGCGTAAAGCATTTTTTGCAAGCAGGAGAAACATTAGTGATTCCAGGCAATCGGATCCATGGTGCACTGGCTCTTGAACAAGGTATTTTGCTTGATACATTCACACCGCTTCGCGAGGATCTTTTAAAGTAAACCACGTAAAGGAATGATAGTGGAGGAGGAAAGGGGGCAGTCCATATGGAAGAGGGAATGATGGGCAGGTTCAGTCTATTTTGTGAGCAGGTTTATTTCCTCGTAGCATCACAAGTACGTGGCATGGCCGGTCTGTTGGCTGGCGGGATTGTATTAGGTATATTTCCGGCGTTATATGCCACATTCGCAGTCATGGAGACACGCCTTCGCCACCCGGAAACGGAAACAAACGCAGGCAATGTCTTTTGGTCTGTCTATAAAACTAGTTTTTTAAAATGCCAACTCTATGGCTATGTCTGGCTGGCACTCGGTTTGTTTCTTTATTATGACATCCGCCTGCTGTTCAGCTATTCGAATGTGCTGGCGTTTGCAGGAGCCTGCCTTCTTGTCAGTTTGCTGTTCATATACCTTCTGTCTTCCCTGCTTATCCTGCCAATAGCTGTCCGCTATCGGTTGACCGTTTTAAACAGCGTCCGTTTATCCGGAACAATTGCCATCTTAATTCCGTTTGTTTCCTTGGCCTTAACCATTTTGACAATAGGTTGCGGACTTGTGTTGGTTTATGTTCCGTTGCTGTTTCTGTTTTGCGGAGTCAGCTTCCTTGCTGCGGCTAGTACTAAAATTGCTTCTTATGCTTTCAGAAGGATGGAGCAAAGTGGCTATCTGCGGTTAGGGGATGCTGGAAGTCAATGATATCTATCTACAAACGCACTGGAAAAGGAGTGAAAGAATGATTGATTTATATGGAAAAAAGGCGCTTGTTACAGGAGGTGGAACCGGAATCGGGAGAAGTATCGCTCTGACATTGGCTGAAGCCGGCGCCGATGTAGTCGTCCATTATGGGAAAAACAGGGAAGGCGCTGAGGATGTAGTCCGCCTGATCGATGAACTTGGCCGCAAAGGCCGGGCTGTTCAGGCCGATGTACTGAAAAGTGGTGACATAGAATCGTTGGCTGCTGAAACAGCAGCTTTTTTTAACGGTGAGCTTGATATTCTGGTGAACAATGCAGGCCACATGGTACAACGGGCGACAATCGAAGAAATGAGCGAGGAACTGTGGCACAAGGTGATCGACGTCAATGTAACCAGCACATTTCTTGTTACCAAAGCTGCCCTGCCGTTGCTTAAGTCTGTAAGCAAAGATGGTAAGTCAGATGGAAAGGTGGTCAACATGACTTCGGTTGCTGCTCATAATGGAGGCGGGCCGGGGGCATCTGCCTATGCTGCATCAAAGGCTGCTGTACTGACTTATTCAAAAGCCCTGGCCAAAGAGCTTGCCCCTTCCCATATTACCGTCAATGCCGTATCACCTGGCTATATAGGTAATACACCGTTTCACAATACTTTTTCCACAGCAGAAGGACGGACCAACACGATTAAAACGATCCCTTTGCAGCGCGGCGGCGAGCCAGAAGATGTAGCCGGAGCCGTACTCTATCTCGTTTCAGATTTGGCAGGCTTCCTCACAGGTGAAACTATCGAAATAAACGGAGGCATGTACATGCGTTAATTTTTTTTGAGGGGGATTGGGGTATCGGGGGTCAGTCCCCCAACATGGTAGCGCTGCGTCTTGGTAGAGTGGTGGGGGACTGACCCTGGCCAGACCCTATGGTGAAGGAGGAACCGCTTGAAAAGACAGATTTGCTTACTCTATCAATTAAAAGGTTGGGAATGTACCGTGCCATTTGGCAGGGTGCATTTTTTGGGATTAAAGGAGATACTGTGGGCGAGCCGAAAACTATTTTTTGATGCTGCCCCAACTGTCAGGAAAATAATGTTAACATATAGTTATCTAATTGATAGAAAAGAGTGACAGATGATGAGTACCCCTTTATCAAAAAAGACTTATAGAAGATTGCTCCTCGGAGATTTGCTGTTCGGCAGACTGAATAGCTGGATTTTATTAATTCTATACGTCTTGCTTTGGAGAGTGTTGATTACGATTACAAAAATCGGTCAACTGAAAACCAATATCCCTCTGTTTTTTGTAATTGGCACAGCACTGTTAATTCTATTACTCTATCAGATTAGTATATACAGAAAGCAAATGAAAAAAGAATATCTATTTAATCCGCATAATCAATGGGAAATCAATGATTCCTCCTTGGTGATTTACTCCCCGGACAAAGGAGAACAACACACTTTTTTACTGGGCAAGAGGGCAAGGCTGAAGGAAAACAAGCAATGGTATTTTTTATACTTTCGAGATAAAACGTTTATTCCTATCAGGAAAAGTAGCAACCTTCCATTAAATAAACTGGAAAAATCCAAGTCTCTGCCTTTCTCTGCTTGGATGGTAGTTCCCGCTCTTCTGTTACTTATTACAGCTTTCGGGGCATATAATGTCGGTAAAAATGCAATGAATTTCAACGGGGCACTGGCCTGGAAATTACACGAGCTTAAGACCGATTCAAAAATCGAACTGAATAACGATGACTTCTTTAGTTATAAGTTGAAAGGCATCATGGAAGATGTAAAAGCGAAGATGGACATGGAACCGAATTTGATGACTAATGATTTAGAAATCGAGTTTGACAGGGACGGAACGATCACAAGTATCTATATGTATCTTTATGGGTATGACAACAAACATGTATTACAATCCGGGTACTTGATCTATTCTGAGGAACCCGATGGTGATAAGCTTACCGTCCATAAACAGGACTGGGAAGGAGAGGGGGACGAAACGTATAATCCGGCCAATGATTTTTCCATCGTGATCAATATGTTGAATCATATCGACATAGAAAAGGAAGCAAAAAATTGGAACGAAAGCCACTTCGGTGTGCTTTATAAGGGCATAAGAAACTGGGGCAGCAACCAGGAAGGGATTGTTTACCTGGATGAAAATGGTGAACGCAGCTTTCCTGCTGTCTCTGACCACGAAATTGTCGGCCCTTCGGTTTCCTTGTATGTACCAGGTAAGGAGGAACAGATAGTGCCAATACGGTATGTATATAAGTCGTCGGCAACTTTAAATAAACAGGGGGAGATCAAGTGAAACAAGCGCTTTTGGTGATTGATACCCAGCAGGATTTAATGGAAGGAAGTAAAGTGGAAGAAGGGGTTGTAGAAAAGGAGAAGATCATTGCAAATATCAATCTTGTGATTGAAAAGGCTAAGAGCAATAGTGCATTGATTGTTTTTGTGAGAGATTTGGAAGTAGCCGATGGGAAGGGAGCTGGATTTCAAATTCACGAGGATATTAACGTTCCATCTGAAGCTGCCATATTCGATAAAGAGGCTACCAACTCCTTTTACGGTACTCCATTACAACAGTATTTGGTGAAAAATAAGGTAGAGCATCTAGTAGTGATGGGCTGTAAAACAGAACATTGTATTGATACAGCTGTCAGGACAGCGACCATTAATCACTTTGATGTGACGTTGGTCGGGGACGGGCACACTACTAGCGATACAGAGATACTGCCGGCGAATCAAATCATTCTTCATCATAATAAGACTTTACATGGGCATTACAATGTCGACCATTTCTCCATCGTGCGAAATGCGAATGAAGATCTATTCCAGCCAGAGCATAATAAATATAGAGAATCTGACGATTGAGCTTTGAAGAGGAAGTGCTTGTTTTCTCGGAAGACGGTAGGCGTAAGATGAATGATATGTTTCCAGAAGCCTTCTATTGTTTCTCTGTGTAGAAAACAGGGCAATTTAAAGGGTGAAATACAGGGAGCCTTCGGCTTAAAGGAAGACAGTCCAGGGCTCTTTTTTGTTGCAATAATTTCCTTGCTGTATAATCAGAGGAGAAAGGCAGGGATGAACATGTTTGATAGTATTAAAGATACGATAGAAAATGCTGGTTTTGGTCGTAAAGGGATTATGAAAAGGTATATCAATACTTTCTCCGATAATAATCTGGAAAAGGATGAGAAACTGTTAGGAGTGGCTGCTCCAAGCGATAAACCGACTAAATTGTTATTTGTAACGGACAAAAAAATGTGTTTTTATCATATGGCAGCTTCCGATCAATCGAATGATTTAAAAGTACAAAATGAAGAAGTGACTTCCTGTGATGTAAACAGCAATAATGGGCTTGCCGAGCTTACCATCACAACCACGAAAGGCAACATCACGATTAACAAAGTGCCGGAACAGACAGCCGACCAAATTAAAGATATCATCGAAAAAATATCTCAAAAGTAACCTCCCCCTCTTTTAGCACCACATCGTAAGGAGAGTGTTACTGTGTTGGGGTCAGTCCCCCAACACAGTAACACTGCGTCGCGATAAAATGTGGAGATAAGCTTCAAGTGGGCAAATCAAATTAGCGGTCTCTTGAGCAATATTGTAACAGCACAAATGGAAAACAGCTGTATTGTCACTGGGGTCAGTCCCCGGTTTGATTTTGCAACACGGGAGGGTCAGTCCCCCCTGTCGAAGGTTGTTGGATGCTTGTGCTTTAAAATGGGAACGCTTTAGTTTATACTTTTATTATTACAACAAAAGTTAGAATAAAAGTGGGGAACATAATGAGAACGTTACATTTAAACTTCGAAGAAGCAATCGAAATATGCAAAGCGATATCGAACAAACATAGAATGGCAATATTGCGTCTCCTGAGTGAGCGGCCGCACAATGTCAACGAACTGGCCGAGCGATTGGATTTGCCGTTTTCGACAACAGCAGTCAATGTCAAAAAACTGGAGGATGTCAATTTAATCATTACCGAATTGCTTCCCGGACGGGGCACCCAAAAAATCAATACCAAGAATTATGACCAGATTGTCATCGATATCGGACCGCAGGAAACCAAAAAACCGGAGCATGCCGTCGTTTACGATATGCCGATCGGCGAGTACAGTGACTGCGAAGTGGAACCGAGCTGCGGTCTGGTCGGGGAAACAGACTATATTGGAATACAGGATGATCCGCGTTCTTTTTATGAAACCGGACGTTCAGAGGCCCAGCTCCTTTTCTTTAAAGCAGGTCATGTCGAATACCGATTTCCGAACAGGCTTCCCTATGGAGACAAAGCGACACAAATCGAATTTAGTGCCGAATTATGCTCGGAAGCCCCTTTGTATAAATTGGATTGGCCATCAGATATAACCGTCTGGGTTAACGGCCATGAAATTGCCACTTGGACTTCACCTGGTGATTTTGGCGGAGAGCGTGGTTTTCTCACACCGGACTGGTGGATGACCAACCATACGCAGTACGGCTTATTGAAAAATTGGCGAATCACAAAAGAGGGATGCTTTCTCGATGGAATGAAAGTCAACAGCGATTGCACAATCGATACATTAAAAATAGCAGAAAAACCGTTCATATCATTTAAAATTGGAATAAAAAGCGATGCTGTGAATATGGGCGGCTTGAATTTGTTTGGAAATAAGTTCGGAAATTACGAACAGGGCATTGTCATGAAACTCAAAGTGGAAGAAAAAAATTAACGCACTATCTTCAGAAACACCTGTAGACCAGTATTCAGCGGTCTACAGGTTTTTTTTTACGGGGAAATGTTCCACTGTTCTCCTTCTGGTTCGCTTATTATATTTTTTGTATTTTATAACAATAATAGTTGAAATATAACATATTTATATATTATAATCGTGTTATGAAAAGGGTTACAATCCATGGGAGGGAGGAGAAAACAAATAAGAGTCATAAAAAAAATGCTCCTATTAGGAGCTATCTGTGCGGCATTGGCCGGTTGTTCATCAGGGAATGGACAAAGCGAAACACAACAGATGTATCAAAATCCAGTGTATGAACCAGTTTTAGCAGATCCTTCTATCTTAAAAGCTGAAGATGGTTATTATTACGCTTATGGCACAGAGGACGCGTGGGGGGATGACTCTGAAACGAAACTGGTGCCGATCGTCCGGTCAAAAGACCTGACAGAATGGGAGTACATCGGTGAGGCATTCAAGGAAAAACCTGATTGGAAAGGATCCGGCAGTATATGGGCACCTGATACCCATCATTTTCGGGACAGCTATTATTTGTATTATTCCTTATCTGTCTGGGGCGACAGCAATCCTGGCATCGGGGTAGCCGTTTCGGACACACCCGAAGGTCCGTTCGAGGATAAGGGGAAATTGTTCACTAGTGAAGAAATTGGCGTGGATAATTCCATAGATCCTTTTTTCTATCAGGAAGACGATCAGGCCTATCTGGTTTGGGGAAGCTTTCATGGCATTTATGGAGTCGAGCTGGCAGATGACGGACTTTCTGTACAGGGAGAGCCTTTCGAAATAGCCGGAACAGACTATGAGGCCCCTTACATGGTAAAACGTGATTCACAGTATTACTTTTTCGGGTCAAAAGGGTCCTGTTGTGAAGGAGAAAATAGCAGCTATCATGTTGCTGTCGGACGATCAGACAGTTTTACCGGTCCTTATGTGGATCAGGAAGGTAAACTGTTGACGGAAAATGGCGGGACGACCATATTGGACGCCGACACAGAAAGTAAGTTCGCCGGTCCGGGTCATAATGCCATCATCACCGATGAAGCAGGAAAGGACTGGATGGTGTACCATGCGATTGAAAAAGAAGATCCATTATTATGGTCAGGAGCTTCCAGAAGACCGTTGATGATTGATCCGATTAACTGGGAAGATGGCTGGCCAGTTGTAAGAGACGGCAGGCCAAGCGAGGAACGGCAGGAAGCCCCCGTCATTGAGTAGACGGCTTATATTTTCCAGTTAAATGTAAGCGCTTATATTAAAAAAGGGAGTGTCATGATGAAACAGATGAAAAAATGGTTGGGCACCTTATTTGTTGGATTTTTAGCCTTGGTACTTGCAGCTTGCAGCGGGAACAGTGGAGTAGCAGACAACAATGGAGGCAGCGGAGAGGAGGGCGGGTCTGGTGACAGCTCGGAAATTACACTATGGGCGCCATTCTCCGGTCCAGATGGTCCGTATATGAAGGAAATTGTTGATGGATACAATGATTCCCAAGAGGAATATACAGTCGACTTTCAGATTGTGCCGCAAACGGAATATTATAAAAACGTCGATTTGGCTATCAATGGCGAGAAGAATATGCCGGACGTGATGATCATGCATGGCGATCAAATTTTCACTTATGCGGAAAAAGATGTACTCCGTAATATGGACGATATCATGGGGGACCAAATCAGTGAAGAAGAATACCACCCAAGTGCGATTGAAGGCGCTTCAGTGAATGGAGAGTTATACGGAGTACCACTGGATATCCATCCATTGTTGTTCTATTGGAACAAGGATATGTTTGAAGCTGCCGGTCTCGATCCGGAACAGCCGCCAACCAACCGAGATGAGTTCATTGAATATGCACAGAAACTGACGGATAAAGAAAACAACCAATGGGGATATGCCGTTCCTACCTTATGGCCACAGGAATTTATTTTTCCGACAATCGTCAATCAAAATGGCGGTGAGTTGTATAAAGACGGCGAGGTGCAATTTACCTCTGATGCGGTGGTCGAAGCATTGCAATTTGAAAAATCACTGATTGAAGAATATGAGGTATCACCGAAAGACGTTCAGCAAGACGGCGAAGTCACCTTGTTCCTTCAAGGAAAGAGCGCTATGCAGTTGAATGGTCCATGGATGCTTGAACAATGGGAAGAATCTGGAATCAATTATGGTGTGGCACCGGTTCCCCAGCTAGGAACGGAACAGGAGGGAGTCTATGCCAACTCGCATAACTTTGTCATCCCGCAAAACACCGATGATGCGAAGCTGGACGCTATTACAGATTTTCTTAGTTATGTAGGAGACAATGCCATTTCCTGGGCAGAATCCGGCCAGGCACCAGCATCGAAAGCCGTGTATGAAAGCGATGAATTCCAGGAAGTGAACGAACAGTCTTCTCAGGTTGCCAAGCAGTTTGATTATGTCAGCTTTGCCCCTGATGTAGATAACTGGGGTCTTGCAACCAGCCCGTTGATGGAGGCGGTCAATGTAGCGTTGCTGGGGCAAAAAGATGTAAAGGAAGCATTGGAAGAAGCGCAGCAAAAAGCTTCACAAGCATTAGAAGAGTAACCAGAGTGGAATAAGCAGGCGGCGGAAGCTCCTGCTTATTCTATGAAATGATAGTTCCAGTAGGATGACAAGCTACATGAAATCGAGGTGAAGGCAATGGACGAAGTAAAACAGCCAATCAGTAAAGCGAAAAGGGACCGGCGTTCGAAGCTGACTTCCTTTTTGTTTGTACTGCCGTACTTAATTATGTTTTTGGCCTTTTTATTTTTTCCGCTTATTTACGGAATTTACATTAGTCTGAATGATTATAACTTGTTGGCACAAGACCACCCATTTATTGGATTCGACAACTATGCCCGGATTTTCAACCCCGACTCCGCGATGTTCACCCTGTTTTTCGACGGCTTATGGAATACGGTTAAATTCGTAGTTTTCTCCGTGCCGCTGCTCGTGATTATCGGTCTCGCCCTGGCGCTGCTATTGAACAGCCTGCCGGGAAAAATCAGGGGATTGTTTCGAACGATTTACTTTATACCATACGCGATTTCGGTTTCGGTTATTTCCATCTTATTTCTGTGGATTCTCGATACAAATTCGGGGTTGTTGAACAACTTTCTGATGAATCTTGGCTTTGATCCGGTTCCTTGGCTGACAAGGCAGCCATTTGCATGGATTTCCTTAGTGGGAGCTACCGTCTGGTGGACGCTTGGCTTCAACATGATCATCTTCATCAATGCACTGAATGAGGTGCCGGAAGATATGTACGAAGCAAGTGCAATCGACGGGGCTACCGCCTGGCAAAAATTCATTCATATTACGCTTCCGTCGATACGCCCAATCATGTTGTTTGTTGTGATCACCTCGACGATCGCTTCTTTTAATGTATATGGCCAGCCCTATTTGATGACAAGAGGCGGGCCCGGTGATTCCACAGAAGTATTACTGATGGGAATTGTCGACCTGGCGTTCGAGCAGCGTGAACTGGGAATTGCATCGGCGATGGCACTGCTTATGTCCTTAATCATGATTGCGGTATCGATTGTCCAGTTTAAAATATCCAATCGAAATCAGGAAGGGAGGAAAGCCAGATGAAACGAACGGGAAAAAAGACGGCATTGATCATTCTTGCTGCCATCCTCGCACTGTTGTTTCTGATTCCGCTTGCCTGGATGATTTCAACTTCCTTTAAAAATGACTTCGAGGCGATTGCCGGAGGGCTGAACTGGATACCGGAAGATTTCACTTTTGAAAATTATACGTATACCTTGCTTGGGGAAGGGGTGGATGTACCGATCTTTAAGTGGATGTTCAACTCTTTGTTTGCCGGGATTGCCGGTACTGCCATCATCGTTAGCATCGATGCGATGGCTGCCTATGGGTTGGCACGGTTGGACGTTCCGTTGAAAAAATATCTGTTTCCTTTGTTCATCAGTACGTTGATGATTCCTTTTGTGATCACGTTCCTTCCTATGTATATGCAGTTCAGTAACTTGGGGCTGTTGAATACCTATGCTGTATTGATTTTTCCTTATACAGCCAATGCGTTCGGCGTGTTTTTGCTTTATCAATTTTTTCGGTCGTTCCCGAAGGAATTAGAAGAAGCGGCCCACTTGGACGGTGCTAATAAATGGCAAATCTTTTTACGCGTAGTGGTCCCTTCCGCCAGGCCGATTTTGTGGACATTGGCCATCTTCTCCTTCATGCAGATTTACAATGATTTTTTATGGCCGCTGGTTGCGACGAACACGCCGGAGATGCGGACGATCACCACCGGAATTGCGATTATGCAGCAGGGCAGTTTTGTATCCTCTTACGGAAAATTAATGGCATTGACGACAATTGCCACCGTTCCGATTCTAATTGTGTTTTTAATTGGACAGAAGCAGTTAATCAAAGGTATTACACAAACGGGCATCAAATAATTCATCGGAGGTAGCATATGGCAAACTTACAAACAGAATATCCAAGGCCTCAATTTCAGAGAAAACAATGGTTAAATTTAAATGGAGAGTGGAACTTCGCTTTCGATGATGAGCAAGTTGGTTTAACGGAAAAATGGTACCAAGCGTTCCCGAATAATCGGACCATCCAAGTTCCCTTTGCATACCAGGCGTCCAACAGTGGGATTGGAGATCCTTCTTTTCATGATGTTGTCTGGTATCATCGCGTATTTTCGGTCCCGGAAGAATGGGATGGTCAGGAAATCATCCTTCATTTCGGTGCAGTTGATTACCGGGCATGGGTGTATGTCAACGGTCAGCAAGTCGTCTACCATCAGGGAGGAAACGTCCCTTTTGCCGCAGCAATTACTCCGTTCTTGAAAGAAAAGGAGAACGATTTGGTTGTGCGAGTTGAAGATCCATCCGAGGACACCACGATTCCCCGCGGCAAGCAGTATTGGCATGAACAGTCCGCTTCGATATTTTATACAAGGACGACAGGGATCTGGCAGACAGTATGGCTGGAGCCGGTGGCAGAAACATCGATCGGACAGGTGCGTTGGACACCCGATATCGATACAGGTGTGGTTGAGTTGGAAACAGAAATTGCCGGTGATATTAGTGAGGAGACAGAATTGTTGGTTGATATCACCTTTAAAGGTGAATCAATTGTTTCTGAGCGTATACGTGTGTTTTATTCCCACCTGAAACGAAGCTTCGATATTCGCGGTCGTTTCACCGATCGAAGCAATATTCATGGACCTGGCTGGTATTGGAGTCCCGAGCATCCAAATTTATTCGATGTCACATTCCGGTTGATACATGGAGGGGAAATCATTGACCAGGCAGACAGCTATTTTGGAATGCGTAAAGTATCTGTGGAAGACGGTACTTTTATGCTGAACAATAAACCATATTATCAAAAGCTGGTATTGGATCAAGGATACTTTCCAGGAGGCTTGTTGACCGCGGAATCGGATGATGCCCTGAAACAGGATATCCTTTTGGCAAAAGAAATGGGTTTTAACGGAGCGCGCAAACACCAAAAGGTTGAAGATCCCCGTTACCTGTATTGGGCCGACCGGTTGGGCTTCCTTGTTTGGGGAGAAATGGCCAATTGCTCGGAATACAGTGAAGCGGCTGTCGAGCGGATATCAGCGGAATGGGCAGAAGCGGTGAGACGTGATTACAATCATCCATGTATCGTTGCCTGGGTTCCACTCAATGAAAGCTGGGGTATTTCTCGTGTAGCGAGGGAAACACAGCAGCAGCACCATTCTTTGGCGATGTATTACATGACGAAGTCGTTGGATCCAACCCGTCCGGTTGTTTCGAATGAAGGATGGGAGCATACGATTTCCGATATCTGCGGGATTCACAATTATCGCTCAGCGGAAGAAATGGCTGCAGCATATCAGACAGTAGAAACTGCGGTGACAACAGAACCCGCACAGCGGCCGATATATGCACGCGGATTCAGCCACAGTGGAGCGCCAATTCTGGTGACCGAATACGGCGGAATAGCGTACGATGTCAAAGAAACCAATCAGCCGGATGGATGGGGGTATTCCGCCGTTCAATCGGGAGAAGAGTTGATCGACCAGTACCGGCATATGACCGAGGCATTGCTCCATGCACCAGCCCTGCAAGGATTTTGTTACACGCAATTGACCGACGTCGAACAGGAAATCAACGGCTTGCTCACTTATCACCGCAAACCAAAATGTGACCTCGAAGCAATCCGCCGAATCAACCAAAGCAAACATTAGCGGGGCCAGTCCCCGTAAGCAGAGAAATTTCTTTTTTTGGGAGCGGAAAGCGTTGGTGGGGACTGACCCCACCAAGGGGTGAAATGGCTGAATGTTTTGCAATCCCTACCAGGGAATTGCCTTATATAAAGAATCTTAGGAACTATATGTCTATTTTGGGGTCAGTCCCCGGCGGCCGGAAAATACGGTTCCAAGGCAATAATTTACCTTATCGGGGACTGACCCCTCAAGCGCGCCCCCTCAAGCGCGCCCCCCCAAGCGCAACACTCAAGTGAACTCTTAGTCAATCAAAAACCTCCATGGCCATTCAGGCTATGGAGGTTTTTAGGTGTTAGGTTGTTTTTCTGGTGCTGTTGACTACCAAGATAATGTACAACAGCATGGACACGAAGACGGAGGCGCCTGCAGTCAGGTAGATGAAACTGTAGCCGAATGCACTGGCGATTTGTCCGAATGCCATTGCTCCTACTCCAACTCCTAAATCGAAGAATGAGAAAAAGGTGGCATTGGCCATGCCCTTGCGGTTGGAAGGAGCTTTATCAACCGACCATGCCTGCAAGGCTGGCTGTACGCTGCCGAAACCGAGTCCGTACAAGGCCGCAGCGATATACAGGACCAGGGAATTCGGCAGCCAGACGAGCAGTATCATTGCACTAAGAATCATCAAGGTCCCCGGTAGAAAGACCAATAGGTGTCCTTTTTTATCATACAGTCTGCCGGCAAAGGTGCGTGATACCATTAAAAACAGCGCGTAAACAAGAAAGTAGATTTCAATGCCTCCGATACCTTCTTCTGCTGTATAGAGAGGTAAGAAGGAAGCAATCCCACCGAAGGTTACAGTAATAAAGAACAACAGAACGGAAGGCTGGATAGCACTTTTTTCAAAGATATCAAATTTTACAGTTACCGTCTTATGGCTGGATTGTTCTACTTTTTTATATCTGATCTGCGATGACAGGACGAGAGCCACTACCCCCAGGGCAGAACAAATCAAGAATAGCTGCGTAAATGAGATTTTTCCTGCCAAGGTCAACCCAAGGGCTGGACCGAAAGCCAATGCAAGATTGCCAGACAATCCAAAATAGCCCATCCCTTCGCCTCTTCGTTTTGGTGGAATCAGGTCGGTGGCAATTGTCCCTGTAGCTGTCGTGGAAAATCCCCATCCAACACCTTGAATGACCCGCATGACAAATAAAAATGCGATGCTAGCGATAATTGCATAAGAACCAACTGAGATGACGAAAATAGCCAGTCCGATCATATAGACAAACTGCCTTCCCCTCGACTCTAAAGCGTGTCCGGCATAGGGGCGGAGTAATAAAGCGGAAAAAGTGAAAATACCTGTGATGACTCCAATTAATTGATCGCTTCCCCCTAAATGCTGGACAAACAGCGGTATGGTTGGCAACGTCATTTGAAATCCAAGAAAAATAAAAAAGTTTGCCATGCAAATCAGGGCAAAATCCTTTGTCCAAATTTTTTCATTTGAAGTGGTATTGGCGGTTGTGTTTTCTACCATGCAGATCTCCCTTTCTTTCGAAACTCGAAATATAATTATACACGAGTTTGGCAATATGGGAATAGATATGCTTATGCCCTAGAAGAGTAGCGAAGGCAAAAATATATTTACTCCTTCCAATCAACAAATATCCCCGATTCTCCATCTCTTTAACGACATAAAAATACAGGTAATAATAACTGGAAATTTTACGTCTGGGCTAATGGACTATTCGATGTCAAAATTCTTTAATTCAAGAGGTTAGGCTAATAACTAAATATGCCTATAATGGGCATTTTAGCCTGATTTTTTCAAGGGTAGTTTTACCTATAAAAATAAAATTGGTTACATTTTCCATGGAAAATGTAGTACCAAAATATCAATTTTCAAAAAATGACAGACAGTCAGTTGACAGTAAAATATTGGTTCATTAGCCTTAAGTAAGAAGGAGCAGACACATAACAAATTTTTACTTTCAACCCTTCGACTGAAACTACAATTTAAAGGGAGATGAGATGTATGGCAGGACAAATTCGTATGACGCCTGATCAACTGCAGGCAAGAGCAAAAAGATATGGTCAAAGCTCACAGCAAATCGAGCAAATCTTGAGAGATTTGACGAATTTACAGGAAGAGCTTCGGGGAGAATGGGAAGGCCGTGCCTTTGAACGCTTCGACGATCAATTCAGAGAATTGAAACCAAAGGTGCAGGATTTTTCCCAATTAATGCAAGATATTGAGATGCAATTGACCAAAACGGCTGAGGCTGTGGCGCAACAAGATGAGGCCCTATCACAAAACTTCGGGCTTAGATAAGATTCTGACCTCCCTGAGATGAGCTGCACGGCGGTTGTTGTGCAGCTCAAATCTTGTCAGTATCTATAAGTCTAAGAAAATTGCAGAGTTGTTCAAAGAGCCACGTAGATTTGGCCGGTTCCCGGCTATACCGCGAATTATACTTCTATGTTGAAACCTCCAGAAAATCGGAGTGCTTTTAATACTCCGGTGACTCGATGACTTTTTGAACGCCCATCACAAATGGTTTAGTAGGAGATGTCCCATATGAAAAAACTCGATAAACACTGGTTATTATTTTTACTCTTAATCCTAATCCTCGGTTCAAGCTTATCCTACCTGGCATTGAACAGGCAGACGGCAGAGTCGGAAACAAAAGAAACAGAGAATACACAAAGAATGGCCATTGCTCTGGTCAATGAAGACAAGGGTGCTTCATTGAGTGGAGAAGCACTGGCTTTTGGTGATGCGTTTGTGGAAAGTATCAATAACCGGGAAGACCACGACTGGTTTGTTGTCAGCCGTGGAGTGGCAGAAAGCGGTCTGGAACGCAATACATACGATATGATGATTGTCATCCCGGATGATTTTTCCGAAAAAGCTCTTTCCATCGAGTCGGAAAACCCCGAACAAGTTGTCCTGAATTATAAAATCAATGCCTCGGACAACGAACAAATAAAAACAGAAGCGGAAAAAACGGCAAGTAATATACTGAACGATTTCAACCGCCGAATTATCGATGTGTACTTTGCCAGCATCGTCGGCAACTTGCAAAATGCTCAAGATAACATTGGAGAAATTATTTCGAAACAGGCAGTATATACACAAACGTTTAATACGGAAATCCACACCCCGCTGGAAAACTATACGAATCAATTTGGGGCAATAAAAGACAATACCCAGATTTCAAAAGAAAGTTTCACAGGTTTCCAGGATCTAGTGAAGGATTTTGAAACACAGCTTGCAGAAAACACCGAACTGGATGAGAATTACCGATCAGGAATGCAGGATGTCTTCCAGTTGGCAGAAAAAAACGGCTCACAAACGCTCGATTTCTCTCAATCTATCAATCAGTTTGACGAATCATTGAACCAATATGACGTCGAGCAACAGTTAGATAATTTGAAGCAGGCCAATATCAACATCAATAACCAGTTTGCACAGCAGGACAACAGTCAGACAGAGGAACCGCCGGTCACTACTTTTATGCTCAGCCGGCAAAGTGTTCCACAAGCGCCGACAAATAATATCAAATTGGGAGCTGCTGCCCTGCAGAGGCATTTGAAGGAATCACTGGCGAAGGTCGAAGCGACACAGCTCGAAATCGAAAGCAGGCTAAATCCAGAAAATGAGAATGGTTTTACCGGAAAGGTTAAAGCACAGCTGGACGGTATTCTTGCATCTGCATTCAGAAAAGATGAGGAGTTGAATATCAATAAACTTTTCGAAAATCCGGATCAGAAGGCAAAAGATTACATAAGCGAACAAATAGCACAGCTGCCTTCACTTGTTGAAGATGATTTTGGCGGGGAAGGACTCCCACCTCAGACGGTTACGGATATAAAAAATGTCATCGCTGTGACCAAAAAGTACAACGAAGAAATCGATTATACGGATCCGAAAAATAACGTAGGGGACATATTGTCTCACAAAATGAGGGCTCTTAAGGACAATCTGTATTACTATGGCTTGACCATGACGGATACGGTCGAGATTGAGAACGTAGAAAGTTACGATGAAGAGGAGCTTGCAACGTTTGAACTGAATATTCCTGACAAAGTTCAGGATAAATACTCTGTGGATCGATTAGTAGTAGAGGATATAGATTTCACTCAAGATTATCAGGAAGGCAAAGAAATTACTCTTGAGCCAAACGAAGGAACGTTTACAGTAAATGTAAAGCTTCTATTGAAAGACAAGAATAGCCAAATCGATATTTTCCAACCAATTCCTTGGAGCTGGAAATTACACTACCGAAATACGAAAAAGGAACAAATCGAGGCCACAGATACAGCAATGATTGAAATTCCAGAGACACCTCTGGTTGCAAATACCAGCACAGAAAATCCTGATTCATCTCCAGAAGCGACTGGGGAACAAACAGAACAAACAAATGAGCCAACTTCTACTAATGCAGATGGAACAGCCGATGACACAGACGGTTCTGGAGGTACGGATGACGGAGGAAATAACGATGACTCTGGAAGCGGAGACACAGGGGGTGCAGAACCAGGTGGTGATGGTAGCGATGACCCTCCAGGTGGCGATGGTTCAGATGACGAGGGAACACCTCCAGAAGAACCAACAGACGAAGACCCACCAATAGAAGAACCGCCTGTTGAAAAAGTGACCATCACGAACAACCGTGTTTCTCATAAAGTCATGACACCACTCGAGGAGGCTGACAGCGCCACGCAAAATCTTATCAATGCTGTCGACAGTTCCATCAAACCGTATCAGCGGTTGTTTGCTACTTATGAGACGTACTTCGGTCTGAATATGGGTGCTCCTGACTTGAGAAATAAGCTGGACGACAAGTCACTGGCAGAATGGGCCGAGGAGGCCAAAGACAGATCGCTTTATTATTTATTCAATGAAAAAGATATCAAAACGCTGCTAAAAGACTATATCGTCGGAAAAATTGTGGACGATGTCGCAGCAGAAATCCAGCAGCCTTGGGATAACCTGCATAGCAGAATAACTGCCTATCAGACCCAAGTTCAACAGGCCAAACAGAACGCTGACAAACTAGTTGAACGTATCAATCAGACTGCTGAAGAGGCAGAGAGACTTAACAAGAATCTTGCTTCAACATTGGCCGACGTTGAAGCATGGCGGGAAAACAGCTTGCAGCTACTGGAATCCAATAAGCAGCTGCAAACCAATCAAGAAGAAGAACAAACAGCGATTATGGCACTTGATCAAGAGTTTCAGCCCCTGATTACAGCTAGTCAAAGCCTTTCCGAGCAGGCGCAGGGCAACCTGAATTCCGCTGAAACGGTATATGACACATTCGATCAAATCGATGAGCAGGCGGACACGATTCAGGAAAGCGGTACGGACTTGGTGAGCCAGGCGGAGACTTTGTCCGTCGACATGACAAATAAGCTGCTGGCGGACCAGGAATTCTCCGAGAATTTCCAAGGTGTGCTGGCAAACAGCAGAGTCGGGGACAGACAGAATGAAGAGTTGTATGAGTTTCTGTCCAATCCGGTCCAAACAAGCAACCAAGGTACGACAAGGTCGATAGGATCTGAAACAACGGAAAATACCTTTACACCATATTACCTTGTGTTGATTTGCTTTATCGTCGTTTTGTTCACTGCTTATGTCATCTCGACAATCAACCAGAAACGCCGTGAAGCAAATGCATTTGAAGCAGAAAAAACACTGGCCGGCTTGAATGCCCCGATCACACTGGTTACCGCTGGAATTGGGGTCCTGGAAGGACTTGTCATCGGTGTTGTTTCCGGCTACTCGATGGGATTGACAGATAAAGCCCTACTATTACTCACAGGAATCATTATTCTCCTGATAACTGGCATGCTGCTGCTTGCGACATACTTGTTAAGACAGTTGAAAATGATTGGGATGTTCCTCCTTCTTATGGTATTAAGTCTGTATCTTTTTGGTAAAAATGCCTTTGGTTCCGGTGTGGCGGGCATCGACTATTTGAAAACTTACTCGCCGCTCCATTACGTTGAATCCCTGCTGCTGGAAGTTTGGCAGGATACAGCTAATTATCAATTGTCATTGTTTATCATTATCGGAATAGCTGTGCTGGGAGCTTTAGCAAATTTATTTGTCCTGCATCGTGCAGACAATGAAGGGGACATGGACGATGAAAGCGACGCAGAAGCTGGGTAAGCATTCTCTGTTTTTAGCTGCCGCACTGCTGGTGCTGACTACGTACGCAGCACCAGCAGTATATGCGGAGAGTGATGGCTCTTTAAAAATGAAGGTTGACCGGATTAAACAGGAGAAAAAGGAGAATCAGTCCAATAAGGAAACAGAATTGGATAAAGTTTTTCCTGAACTGTTTGAGGAAGAAACCTTCACAGCCATCAAGCAAGTGGAAGAAGAAAGCAATCAATCGATGGAAGCATTAGAGGAAGAGCTATTCACAATGGAGGAAGAGCCGGTTACAACGCTGCATGCTACCAGAGATGTTTTATTCGAAGAGACTTATTCTGTGACTGCATCCACAACGGCGGATGCTGATGAAAAACAAGCAGATGAAGAGAGTTCTGGCGTTGGTAATACCGTGTTAATGGCTTTGACCGGAGCGGGCCTGTTGTTATCCGGCGGACTTTACATCATGATGCAGAGAACACTTGGTTAGGAGATTGAAGCATGGCAAAGGACACCCATATCAATGTGACGATGGATTTCAGCAAACGAATCAACGGGGGCGGGATTTACGATCTTCGTATCCCCTCTCAGTTGTCTGTAAAACAATTGCTCCAGTATGTGATGGAAACGTTGAATTTAGCGTATGAGGAAAACACCTGCAGCAGCATCAAGGTAGTGACCAAGGATTTCCTGATTGCTGATGATGATATGGTAAGTGATTATCCAGTCACGGACGGAGATATCCTCCTTGTATTATAAAGGTTACTAGACAAAAGGAGTCAGTCGATATGAAGGAAAAGACATTACAATTTGAGCAGCTTTCACTTCCCATTGTGATAGAAAAGAACAGCTGGCATTTGAAACTGCCGAAATCCCAAACAAATGTAAAAGATATCCGGCAGATGGATTTGATGCTGCAGCCTTCCGAATACTTTTGTCCGTTGACAATCGAGGAAGAAGCGGATGCATTTCAGTTTGATTTCCAAGTGGACAGCAGAAGAAAACAGTGGAAGAAAATTCTGAGGCTACAGCGGAACGAAAAATTAAGACTTCTATGCAATCTAGGAAAACTGGAACGTTATCTATCTACTAGAATTACATTTTTTCTGCATCCGGACAATGTGGTATTTGATGACAATCTTATGCCTGTCGTCGTCTACCGGGGAATCCGCGGATTGGTACCGCCGTATGAAATGGAAGAAAGTGCGTTTTTGAAGCAATATAAGTGCTTTATCATTGGCCTGTTTTCCAAAAAATATGATTATAACCAGCTGTATAACGGTTCTTTGAAGGATGTGAAAGAAACCGATTTTCAACGGAAAGTGAGCGAGATAGATGATTTGGAACAGCTTCATGCCTATCTGCTGGAAAGTTATGAAGAAGAACAGCATAAAACGGAAAAGACGATGTCTGTGGTTCCGACCAAGCGTTTCAAGCTATTCAAGCAGCTTTCCATCGGGATGATTGTTGCTGCTGCACTGTTGGCTGTCCCGGTTGTCTACTATGGGCTAATGAAAGTCCCCTTTCAGGATGACTTGCTGACAGCCCACGGTGAATACCTTGCCTCTTCCAACAGTGGAGTGATTTCGACGCTGGAAGATGCAGATCCCGAAAAGCTGCCGCAGCAGACAAAATATATCCTGGCCAATGCCTATATCAATGTCGAGAGCTTATCGGATTCTGAAAAGGAAGTAATCCTCAAAAATGTCAGTTTGAAGAGTGATGAGAATTATCTGCTTTACTGGATTTACAATGGACGGGGAGAATTTGACCAGGCGCTTGAAACGGCAAAATATATCGATGACCCGCAGCTAATCATGTATGGCTTGATCAAAAAGATCGAACAGGCAAAAAACAACCCCGATTTATCCGGAACGGAACGGGATGAACTGGTCAATGAATTGCAGGATGAGCTGAATCGCTATCGTGAAGAGTACAATTTGGATGCGGATGAAGCCGGCGACGCTATTCAGGACAATACAGATGCCGAATCAGAAGAACAACCAGCGAACGATACGGAAAGTGAGCAAGAGGAACAAAAGAAAAACGAAACTTCACAAGAACAAACAGAAAACAAAGACGAATGATGTAATGTGTTCCAATTGCAAACGGGTTAGAGAGGGAGAAACAAGATGGCGGAAAAACTACTTATGGTTACCTATCAGCAACAATTACATAAATGCCATTTACACGAATCGGCAGCCAAACAGGTGACAATCGGACCGGATTGGTCCGATGCGCTTGCATTTCCGGAGATGGAACGATCCCTGTCAGTGGAATGGGATGGAAACCGATGCACCATTGAAGGAAACAAAGTTGATGAGCATGTGTCCATTCAAGTTGCTGACGAGCAGCTCGATGCTTTTCTTCTCGATACGGATGCTGTGCATGTATTCGACATAGCGGGTAAGGATACCCTTACTTTCGGCCCCCATGCTTATGATGACATCACACTGTGTCAATCGGAAACCGATTTTGTGCTAAAAAGATTACCGGAGAATGGCGCATTTGCTTTGGAAGTTTCCGCGGGGAATGTTTATCACAATTTTGCCGGCGGAAGCGAACATGCGGTTATCCTGCCGGGAGATCAGCTATTTATTGACGGCTTTTTGTTTTCCATCAATGAAAATGAAATCCAAATCACTGCCCCCAGGCAGCGCTTCACGTCTAAATTGGTGGAATTGGTTCATGTCGCCACTCCTTATACGGAAGAGTATCCGGACTACCATCGTTCTCCCCGGATTATCTACAGGGAACCAGAGGAAAAGCGTACCATCGCCAAGCCATCCAACAAACCTTCCAAGCCGAGTGAACAGCTGGCACGTACGATTGTGCCTCCGCTTGTCATGGTTGTTGCTCTGGTGCTGATTTCCCTGGTTCAACCACGGGGCATTTACATCATGGTCATGCTTTCGGTCACGGTCGTCACCATTATTTTCTCGGTCACATCCTACATCAAGAATGTGAAAAAGTACAATGCCGACATGAAGGAACGGGAAGCAAGCTACAAAGCCTATTTGCAGCGAAAGACGAAGGAGCTGTACGCTGCGACGGAGGAGCAGCGCCATGCTTTGACCTACCATTACCCAAGCGTGGAAGAAATCCGCGACATGGCCATCGGAGTGAAGGCCCGCATTTACGAAAAAACGATTTACCATCATGATTTCTTAAATTACCGGACGGGGCTCGGCGAAGTAGATACGAGCTTTTCGATTGAATTCAATGAAGAAGAATTCACCCAGGAAAAAGATGAGCTGGTCGATGAAGCCCGGCATTTGCTGTCCCAATACCAAAAATTGAAAGACGTCCCAGTGCCGGCATCGTTGATGAAAGGTCCGGTCGGTTATATCGGGCAGCGTCCGCTTGTTCTGGAACAGCTTCAGCTGATGGTCATGCAGCTTTCCTTGTTTCACAGCTACCATGATTTGCAGTTTGTCACGATTTTTCCGGAAGAAGAAAAAGAAAAATGGGATTGGATGCGCTGGCTTCCCCATGCAAGTGTCCGCGATGTCAATGTACGAGGATTTGTCTATCATGAGCGCTCTCGTGACCAGGTGCTCCATTCCCTTTATCAGGTGTTGAAGGAGCGCAAGCAGGCCCTCGATGAAAAAGGGAACAACAACAGGGAAAAAATTTATTTTTCACCGCACTATACCATCCTGATCACGGACGAAAAAATGATCCTTGATCATACCATCATGGAATTCTTCAATGAAGACCCGAGTGATTTGGGTGTTTCGTTAGTGTTTGTCCAGGACGTGATGCACGCGCTGCCCGAACATGTCAAAACAGTCATCGATATACGGGATGCCAACAACGGAACGATTGTGCTGGAAGAAGGAGAGCTCGTCAACAAACACTTTTCTCCAGATCATTTTCCACAAGGATTTGATAAAGAGGAAGTATCACGGGCGCTGGCACCGATCAACCATTTGCAAAATCTGAAAAACTCCATCCCGGAAAGCGTGACCTTTCTGGAAATGTATGGAGTGGACAAAGTGAGCGAATTGGCAATTGCCCAACGCTGGATAAAAAACGAGACCTACAAGAGTCTGGTCGTACCGTTAGGTTTGCGCGGAAAAGAGGACATCGTCCAGCTGAACCTGCATGAAAAAGCGCACGGTCCCCATGGACTTGTCGCTGGTACAACCGGTTCCGGTAAGTCGGAAATCATTCAATCGTACATTCTGTCGCTGGGTGTCAATTTCCACCCGCATGAAGTCGCTTTTCTGCTGATTGACTATAAAGGCGGCGGCATGGCGAATTTATTCCGGAATCTGCCGCATCTGGTCGGGACGATTACCAACCTGGACCGGGCCCAGTCGATGCGGGCGCTTGCTTCCATCAAGGCAGAACTGCAGAAACGGCAGCGTTTGTTCGGAGAGCATAATGTCAACCATATCAATCAGTATCAGAAGCTATTTAAACAGGGAGAGGCAAGCGAGCCCATGCCGCATCTATTCCTGATATCCGATGAATTTGCCGAATTGAAATCCGAACAACCCGATTTTATGAAGGAACTGGTATCTACTGCGCGAATTGGGCGTTCGCTCGGGATTCATTTGATTCTCGCCACGCAAAAACCGAGTGGGGTAGTGGATGATCAAATTTGGTCCAACTCCAAATTCAAGCTTGCACTGAAGGTACAGAACGAAGGAGATTCGAACGAGATCCTGAAAACACCGGACGCCGCGGAAATCACACTGCCGGGTCGCGCTTACCTGCAGGTGGGGAACAACGAAATTTATGAATTGTTCCAAAGCGCCTGGAGCGGTGCCGATTATGTGCCGGATAAAGAGGACCATGAGTTTGTGGACACGACTATTTATGCAATCAACGAGCTCGGCCAGTACGATATTTTGACCGAGGATTTAAGTGGGCTGGACAACAAACAAGATATCGAGAAGACACCGACCGAACTGGATGCCGTCATCGATTATATCGCCGAATATACAGAAGCCCAGCAGATAGAACAGCTGCCAAGACCGTGGCTGCCGCCGCTTCCGGAAAGTATTAAAGCAGCGGACCTGCACCCGGTGAATTACGAAGAAGAATGGCAGAAGCCGAAGACGGCATTGCAGGCTACCATCGGTTTGCTTGACCAGCCGGAGCTGCAGTCCCAGTCTCCATTGACCTTAAACTTGGGCAAGGATGGCCATGCCGCCGTTTTTTCCAGTCCTGGTTATGGAAAATCAACCTTCTTGCAAACCGTCGTCATGGATCTGGTGCGGCAGCATAATCCGGAGCAGCTGCACGTATACCTGCTTGACTTCGGAACAAACGGCCTGCTTCCGTTGAAAAAGCTTCCGCACGTCGCCGACACCATCCTTATCGATGAAGAAGAGAAAGTAGGAAAACTAGTCCGCCTGCTTTCAGCGTCCATGAAGGAACGAAAACAAAAACTGAGCAAATACGGCGTCGCCAACATGGAAATGTACGAAAAGGCCAGCGGCGACAACGTCCCGAACACCGTCATTGTGATTGATAACTACGATTCGGTCAGAGAAGCAGATTTTTCCGATGAATTTGAAAAACTGGTCACACAAATCGCCCGAGAAGGCGCGAGTATCGGCATCCATCTCGTCATCAGTGCAGGAAGGCAAAGCGCCATGAAAATGCCGCTTCTTTCCAATATTAAAACACAGATTCCGCTGTACTTGATTGAACCGACAGAGGCTAGGTCGATCGTCGGCAAAACCGACATCGAGATAGAAGAAATCCCGGGCAGAGGCCTCATTAAACTGGAAGACCCTGCCCTGTTCCAGACCATGCTGCCGGCAGAGGGAGAAGAAACCCTCGAGGTAATCGATGCGATCCAGCAGACGGCGAAGGAAATGGATGAACACTGGCAAGGCGAACGGCCGGAGGAGATACCGATGGTTCCCGAAAGGCTTGCATACGAAGACTTTATCAAGCGTTCAAAAACACAAAAGCTTATTTCCGAAGGCGGTATACCGTTTGCAGTGGACTTTGAAGCGGTCGAGCCTGTTGCACTGGATGTGGAAAAAGATCAGAACACGTTAGTGCTGGGCGACAATATGGATGGTATTGAGCAGACATTCCTTACGATTCTGACCAGTATGTCTGCGAACGAGCATATTGACATCGGACTGATCGATAATGCTTCCCTTCGGTTTGCAGCACATAAACAGCATACGAATATTTATGCGGACGGAGAAATCTCCATGGAAGAGATTGCTGGACAGCTTCAGCAATTATTCGAAGCGAGAGAAGATGCTTTCCGTGAAATCCAGTCATCTACAGGCGGCCAGGCAACCGTAAATGATTTTCTTGAAGAAATACGCCCGATGATCGTATTGGTAACAGATGCATCCCACGTCATCGATTCCATGTCACTCACTACTCAGACGACGATTGCAAAACTCATGGAGAACGGACCGCGGATGGGAATACACTTTGTCATCGGTGCCGTCCATAGTGCCATCGACCGTTTATATGACGATGTTACGCAAGCTATCAAAAAGCAAAAAAACGGTGTGCTGCTTAGCAGAATAACAGATCAGAATATATTGGAAGTTGCCAACAGGCCATACCGTGAGCCAAGCCTGGAGGCCTATGAAGCCTACTATATCCAGCAAGGAAAGTCGGAAAAAATAAAAGTTGCGGCACCTCTTATAAAAAGGAGTGAAAAGGATGTCATGGTTTTTTAGAACCGAAACAGAAAAGAAGCGGGATGACTATTTGAGGTTATACTATAAGCTGAAGGATGCAAAAGCGGATCATGACAGACTGGTAAACGAAGCAGAGTCGTCCTATTCCAGCTATACCAGTTCGGTACCTAATCTATCAAATTCCAAGATACCGTCTAACGACTTTGACCCGAAACGAGAGGAATTAAATCAAGAGCTGCTTCGGTACTTCAACTATGAAAAAAACAAACGAAGCCAGATTGTACATGCGGCTTCCCGCGCTTATGAACGTTACCAGTACTATAAACAATTGGCTATAAAAGAAGCGGAAGAAGATTAGTACAAAAAAGATTGACGGGAGTGATAATCATTGGGAGAGGTAAGAATCGATGGCAATCGCTTGAATGAGGCAAGAGCGGCGGCCCGTACGCTGGAAAGTACGATTGATTCCACTTATGAACAATGCGAGCAACTCATTTCATTTGTTCACTCAGCAAAGTGGAGCGGGAAATCAAGGGACAGCTTTTTAAGTTATTTAGAAATCATTTCACAATATCACAAAGATTTGAAATCGGCGTCGGCATTACAAACCAAAGCATTGGATAACTTGGATCGTTATATTGACGACTTTCGTAATGACAGTTCGGTGAAAGAAGTGAGAAGCTTATGAGCAACGTTTCAACCGATACTTTTAACGTACCTGAACTCTACCTGCTTGCCTCTGCGTTTGGCGGAAATGTCCTTTTCGGCCTGCCTGAAAAACAAATCTATCAGCTCAAAGGGGAAGAAGTATTCGAACAGGCACATAACCGTTTAATCGAAAAAGGCATTCTTAACGGGGAAGGGAAAATCACAAAAAGCGGAGCCATCATTATTCAAGCACTGGAATACTATTATCAGAGTGAGAAATATGTCCGGATTAATAACTTGATGTTCGGATTTCCTTCCGACAATGAGGATGAGTTAGTAATGATGGTAGAGACAGAAGAACAAGCACTCTACAAGTTATTTGTCATTTCAAAAGCGATTGTATTGCAGCTTCTTAGTGAAAAATTTCCGATGATTACGCGTGAACCGGAGGAAAAAGAAAAGAACTTTTTAAAACAGGAATTGACAAATAAAGAGAGAAGGGAAACGGAACAACTGGAGCCTGGAGATTCGATGGTAAACCTTGAGTTGTTTCATTTAAATGAGAAACACCGGGAAGCAAGCAATCCTGCTTACTATCAACAGTGGCTCGTTTTCCCTAAAGAAGAAAAGCTGATCATGGTGGATACAGTTCAGCGTAAATATTATCATGCTAGTCAGTATTGGTTTTTGAAAGTTCTCTTTGATGAAATGGAATTCCCATACAAGGAGGCGAAGTAGATGCATAAAGCGGCTGCGATGGGAAGTACCGGAGTTGGAGGCGCGAAAATCAATGTCAATCCCGATGAAATAACCTCTATCTTCAATCAGCTTGAATCGATCATTTCCGAATTGGAAAGCAATGCAACCCCTTATATCAAGAAGCTCGGGGAGCTGGACTATTATAAAGCAGGAAAGGCAAAGGAAGCGGTGGAAGCTTACGATGAAGCTAACGAGAAGTTCATGGATCTTTATGATAATTACGTAAGAGCATCCACTCTCGTCATCGATGTCCTTAACACCATGATTGAAACAGACCAGGCAATTGCCGAACAAATCATTGCAAAATTGGAGGTCTGATAAATGGATGTAAAGTACATCCCGGCAGACTGGGATAGAATGAAGGACGGTCTCGGCGACCTGATTGGGCTTGGTCGCTGGGGGAAAGGCATGATCGATGATTTAAAGGATATAACGGAAAACCTGGAGGACGCAGAATCAGATATCGCCAAATATGACCGGGATGGCGTCATTTCTTTTTCCCATATCGACCGGGAAGGAAAGTACCAATCCATATTCGAAGATTTTAAAGTATTGCATGATTTTTCGGGAAAGGTTGGCGATATTGTAGACCGCACGATCGATGATCCTTTTCATGAGGACATCGATAAATTTGTAACAACCATGCGGGACGCCACCATTTCCAACTATACGACGAAAAACCGGATAGACGCGACGGAACAGCAAGTGATCTACCAGCGGTACGGCATGCAGGAAACCCGGGAAGTCCCGAAGGCGGAAGTCAGTCTGGATGACCTGCTCAGCGGCGATAATTTTTATGCGGAACAGCTGCAGGTGGAATACGACATGTGGAAAGCGGAGCATCCTGATCAGGATTTTACCCAGGAAGAATACCGCATGGCTGCGGTTAATATGAACGCCTTTGAATATGAGTCCATCAAGGATCAGCAGCATAGCGAGGAATTTTGGGCGAATCTGGGAGCCCTTGTTGTAATAGTCAGTGCTGCTGTCATTTGTCCGCCTGCCGGCTTGGTACTCGGTGCTGTCTATGGAAGCATGGAATTAAAATCTGCGATATCCGGAGAGGACTGGATATCTGGAAGAGAGCTTGGCACAGGCGAACGGTGGCTGCGAGGGGCTTTAAGCCCACTGGACATTGTTCCCGGCGTCGCCGGTCTGAAGAAGTTCAGCAGCGGTGTTCGTGTAGCCAACCAGGCTGCAGATATGGGCCAATTTGGGCTGAGATCAGGAATCAAAACCAGTGTACAGCGGGAACTGAAGCATGTAGGAGATATGGTCACCACGGCAGGAAGGCAATCGACAGCGAGGCTGAAAAGCGCCGGGGCAGCCGTGAAGGACCGGGCCATACGGGATGCTATTTCTGCGGGCAAAGCAGCAGACAGCATGGTCACCTCTGCCAAAAATATCACCTCTACCCGAAATGTAGTCGCCATGGATGAATTGGGCAAGGTCCATATGCCTGCAGAAAACACCCACTTCCTTGAGAATAAAGTGAAAGATACGTTGAGTAAGGCAGAAGGGGTTAGTGTTAGTTCAGGGGCTAAGGGTATAGATAATGGTACAAGTCGGGTATCGGATAATATCATTAGGGATGGTAGTCATTTGAACAAAGATGGTACATTAAAACCAAATATTAAATATCAATCAGGTGAATATAATTATCAATATAAGACAGATGAATTAGGAAGACTAACTGATTTTAATGCAGATGATTTAAAATTAACAAAACGTGATAATAGATTATCTCATAAGTCCAATACACCTGGAAAAGAACAAGGAGACCACGCAGGACACCTAGCAGCTGATAGATTTGGTGGTTCTCCTGTTTTGGATAATCTTGTGTCTCAATCAAGTAGCGTTAACTTGAGTAAATACAAAAAGTTAGAAAATCAATGGGCTAAAGCAATAAAAGAAGGAAAAGATGTTTCAGTTAATGTTAAAGTTAATTACGAAGGAAATAGTTTAAGACCGAGCAGCTTTGATATAGAATATGAAATAGATGGTCGTATGAGGTTTACAAGTCTAGAGAACTAGAGGTGATTATGTGAAGGTATTTGAGGATTATTTTTCAGAATTACAAACAGACATGGTGGCTATTTGTTTAGAGTATGTCGATAATAAAGCAGATGAAATCTTTATGTATTGTTCATATGAACCCAAAATGTATGTTTTTGATTTTTTCTATAAAATTAATGGAAAGGTTGTTCATAAACATCAACTAAATGAAGCTGTAAAAGAATTGGATAGTCCACACAATCAAGTTTACGATGTTTCGAGAGAAAGACAGAAGGCTGTACTAAGAATAGGTAATCAAAATTTAAAGCTTATTCATAAAAAATGTGAAGAGTTCAATAAAGATATGCCAACAGAAATGAAATTGTATTATAATGTAAAGCAAAATAGCTTAAAAGGAAAATATAGATATGAGTTAGTTTATTCGATTGATGACGAACTATTACCGGATGATATTTTTGATTTATGGTTCGAAGAAGTTAAGGGAAATAATTTGTAAAGCAAGACCTTGATTGGCTATATGCCTTTCAAGGTTTTGTTTTTTTGTGGGCTACCTAGTGCCGAATGAAACACTTATTATTTTCAGAGTATAGATAAGCCTTGTAATCCCTTTATGATGTATTAACAAATTCTTTAGTACGTATAATACCTTTAAAAGGGTACCCTATCTAGTTAATTTCCTTTGTTGTGAAATAACCTAAAATCATCAGATACCACCATACTTATCCTCAAATAATTACCCTTTGCTTTCTCCCTGCCTTTTAAATTTTTCGCAACTTTTACGCACAAAAGAACGATTACTTTATCGAGAGGACTACTCCACCTCGATTAACTCCTGAATGTCGATGTCTAACACTTTGCATACCGTTTCTAATGTTGATAGATAAACCCTGTCTACATTGTCTGAACACAAATGGCTGATTGTATTAGGACGAAGCCCAGTCATACGTGCCAATTCACGCTGTGAAAGGTTACGTTCTTTAAGGATTTCCTTTAGTTTGATTGAAATTGGCATGATAGTTCCCTTCCTCTTTTTCATGTTACTTTTACGATACACAATAAATTTGTATCGGTAAAGGGGTTGATTGTATCGCTATAGCCGCATACAATGAATTTATATTAAATGTAGCGTCTAAGCGTTACGTTAATCCTGATTTGCGTAACGGAGGGGGAAAATACCATGAAAGTTATTGGATATATTCGAGTATCTACACAAGGTCAAGCAAGGGATGGATACAGCCTTGCTTACCAAGAAGATGAAATAAAGGCATATTGTCAGGCTCAAGGATATACGCTTTTACGCTTGTTTAAGGACGAGGGTATTAGTGGGGCTAAAGTAGACGAAGAAGCGTTAGAAGTGGACAGATTAGGCTTTCAGGAGATGTTGGAGTATCTCTCCCACCATGAGGTGGATTATGTGGTTACACTGAACACAAGCCGTTTATGGCGGTCAGACATTGTGAAAGTGTTGGTTCATCGTGAGTTGAAAAAGTATGGAGTGGACATTCGGAGTATTGAGCAACCTCAATATAGCATTTACAAGAAAGACCCTAGCGACTTTTTAATCAATGGCTTAATGGAGTTATTAGACCAATATCAACGATTAGAAATTTCTTTAAAGCTAGGGAGAGGGAGAAACAAGAAAGCCCAACAGGGTGGCTATGCAGGAGGAAATGTCGCATTAGGCTACAAGGTGGAAAAAGGTAAGAAAAGTCTTGTCATAGATGATAGACAAGCGAAAACCGTTCAAAGAGTGTTTGACCTAAAGGAACAGTATCCTTTATGGACATTAACACAACTGGCAGAACGATTGAATGAAGAAGGACATCGAACGAAACAAGGAAAGTTGTTTACGAAAGTTCAAGTAAAGCGAATATTGGATAGAAGGAATTTCTATTCAGGTAAGTATCAATATGGTGACATTATCGCTAATGGAAAGCATCAAGCGATTTTATAAGAGATAAGAAATAGAGAATGGATTGGCTTTTGTACCCTTGCGAGTCTCTAAGAGACTAACGCTCGAACTAAGGTTGCCGACATTCTCTTTTTCTTCCTCTCGTACATAATCCAAGATAGGAGTGAGGTCTTTTGAAAAGAGATGAATTTATTTACGTAGGTGTCGATTTGCATAAATTCCGACATACAGCGGTGGTTGTAAATTGTTGGGGGGAGAAGCTAAATGAAACAACCTTCATGAACAAACCTTCGTTATTCCCTGATTTTACACGATTTGTAGAAGAACAAGCGGAAAAAGGTATCACTCCTGTATTTGGATTAGAAGATGTCAATGGCTATGGTCGTTCTCTAGCAGTCTATTTGTTAGAAAGAGGATATACTGTAAAAGCAGTCAACCCTTCTTTGTCTTATGCAGAAAGAAAAAGTCATGCCATGACAAAAAAGAGTGATAGTTGTGATGCCGAGTGTATTGCAGAAATTCTAGCAAGAAAGATTACACAACTTCCTGATGCAGCCCCATCAGATGTTTATTGGACAATCTCTACATTAGTTGGTCGTAGAGATGCTCTTGTAAAGTCATTTAGTTCGTTGAAAAATCAGCTACACCTCCAGCTTTCTCACCACTATCCAAGTTATCGTCAATTCTTCTCACAGGTAGAGGGCAAAACCGCATTAGCCTTTTGGGAGAAGTATCCTTCACCTCACCATTTGGAGGGGATAACAATGGAAGAACTTCGACTGTTCTTGCTTAATGCAAGTAACAATAGCTTATCTATGAAAAAAGCAAAGGCTATTCTTTCTCTTGTAGAATTTGATGGTGAGACGAAACGTGACTATCAATCGCAAAGAGACTTTATTATTCAAAGTCTTGTTCGTGACATCCGATTTAAGCAAGAGGAAATCAAGAGGGTGGAAAAGGAACTTAAAGGGCTAGTGAAATCTCTAGGGGTCGTATAATACTCGCTATTCGTTAAAAAACGTTACGAAAATTAAAATTTATGTAACGGGAGGGTAAGAAGTTGAAAGTTGTTGGGTATATACGAGTCTCGACTCAAGGGCAAGCAAAAGATGGTTACAGCTTGAGATATCAAGAAGATGAAATCAAAGCATACTGTAAGGAACTAGGCTGGAACTTGATACATATTTTTAGAGATGAAGGAATTAGTGGTGCCAAACTAAATGAAGAGGCATTGGAAATAGACAGGGTGGGCTTACAGGAAATGTTGGCTCACCTTTCGTCTGTCCAAATTGATCATGTGGTAGTACTGAACACAAGCCGATTATGGAGGTCGGATATAGTAAAGGTGTTGATACAACGAGAGTTAAAGAAATATGGATGTGACATTAAAAGCATTGAACAGCCATTTTACAGTATCCATAAGAAAGACCCGAATGACTTTCTGGTGAATGGCTTAATGGAGTTATTAGACCAATATCAACGGCTTGAAATTGCCCTTAAGCTAACGAAAGGGAGAAATAAAAAAGCGAAGGAAGGTGGGTATGCGGGAGGAAGGATAACATTTGGCTATATGAAACAAAAGGGTGAAAAGGAACTAAAGATACATAACAATCATGCAGAAGTAGTTAAACGGTTGTTTGAGCTTAGACAACTACATAGGAAATGGTCACTGTCTAGGTTGGCAGAAGCATTGAATGAAGAAGGGTATCAAACAACGCATGGGAAAGCATTTACGAAAGTACAAGTGAAGCGAATATTAGACCGAGAAAGTTTTATCAAGGGATTTATACATATGGACAAATACAAGCAAATGGCAAACATCAAGCAATAATTTAAATGATTACTTAAAAAAGGGACTCATTTTCTTATAAGTTCTTCTGTAAGGTTGAAAATGGATAGGCTTTCGTACCAATGCGCACCGAATGGTGAACGCTCGAACTAAGGTTGCCGGCATTTTCATTTAATTGAATAGGGGATGAGAACATGCATGAAAAACAGAAATATTTATATGTTGGAGTTGACTTGCATAAGCAACACCATGTAGCTGTGGTTATTAACTGTTGGCAGGAGAAGTTGGTTGAAATAAAGTTTGAAAATAAACCTTCTGCTTTCTCTACGTTTTTACTAGATATTGATAAAATGACAGAAGAAGGGTTGAAACCTGTATTTGGTTTAGAAGATGTGGGCGGTCACGGTCGAGCACTGGCACAATATCTAACGGACCATGGACAAGTTGTCAAAGAGGTTAACCCCGCACTTTCGTACGCTGAACGAAAAAGCCATATGACCACACAAAAGAGTGATAGCTGGGATGCAGAATGTGTGGCTAGAATATTGGTAAGATAACTTAGCCAATTGCCTGACGCTAAACCACATGATTTATTTTGGTCGATACAACAATTGGTCACTAGAAGAAATGCATTGGTGAAAGCTCAAGGTGCTTTAAAGAACCAATTGCACATTCAATTAAGCCACCACTATCCAAGCTATAAAAGGTTTTTCTCAGAAGTGGATGGAGAAACGGCATTGGCATATTGGAAACAATACCCGTCACCTTCAAGTTTAGACGGTGTAAGTGTTGAGAAATTGACTACTTTTTTATTAGAAGCCAGTAACAATACATGTTCAGTGAAAAAAGCGAATGACATATTAAAGCTAGTGAAAGAGGATGGACATACACAGAAAGAACACCAAGAAACACGCGACTTTCTAGTAAGAAGCATCGTCCGAGACATTGCGTTTAAAAAGAAGGAAATGAACTATGTGGAAGGCGAATTAAAACAGTTAATGAATTTACTAGACTTTCAACTAAACTCCATGCCAGGAATTGACCTTGTGACAGCTTCGGCTTTAATTGCAGAGATAGGTGACGTAAGACGCTTTCCAAATGCCAACAAATTAGCACGACTTGGGGGGATTGCGCCAGTTTACTTTGGGTCTGGTGGGAAAGGTAAGGAACAAAAAAGCAAACAGGGAAATCGGGCGCTACACGCTTTATTTTACAACCTAGCAGTACAACAAGTGCAAGTAGCTAAAGGAAGTAAGTTACCAAGGAACCCAGTGTTTTATGCATATTACCAACGGAAGCTTAGAGAAGGCAAAACAAAGGGGCAAGCATTGGTTTGTATAATGAGAAGGCTTGTGAATATTATCTATGGCATGATGAAGAACAAAACTGCCTACGAATTGCCAATAATAAAAGAGGAAGAAGTAGTTTAATAAGGTAATAAACGTCCGATTTTTTTTATTATTAGATTTTAAGATTACAACATAGGGTACGGGTGAAATTAGTAATAAAGCCAGTAAAGTTAAAACTACCCTTGATGGTGTTGAATCCCAAAATAGTTTCAAAAAACAATCCCAGAAAGTGATATCGAAAAATACTTATCTGGTGAGTATACGGAAATAGGTGGATATATTGCTAAGTATGATGATGTTAGTCATATTAAAAACTATGGTGACGTGGTTGAATCTTTCCGCCTTGACTACACTTCATGGAATGGAAGTAGGCCATTTCCTGATGATGGTGATAGCTATGGAAAAATTAAATTTACAACTAACAATGAAGATAATATTGAGATTCCCTATGGAGAACGATTCGGTGGAACGAATACAGATGGTCCACCTTGTACACAGAATGGGTTTACAGGATCCAGAAATGGCGAATTAGTGCCGGAATGGCAATTTGATAGTAGATATTTCCCTAATAATGAAGCAGAATTATATCGAGTTAAAGACGGAATTGAAAAACTAGTAGCTATATATGATAGCGATTTAAAAATGTTTATACCGGTCAAATAGTAAAGGAGGGTCATGTATGGAAAAAGGAACATTTGCAAAATATAAAAATAAAATCTTTAGAGTGAGTAATATTAATGGAGATAATATAAGATTAGTAAGTGAAGATCTAGCCGATTTAAACAATGGTTTTAAAGAAAAGATTTATTCTGGCAATATTAAAGATAGTACTAACCTCCCCAGGCTGTATATTAAGGAAGTAAAGAAAAAAGAGATTGACGAAATATTTGAAGTTGATTACAAAGCACGACACAAAGGGCATATATTTAATTTAAGTTTTAATGCTGCAGGTTCACAATTTAGGCTAGGCACCACTAACGCAGAACTTGCAAAGCAAAATGGATTTGAACGAACTGATAAATACTATTATGAGAAAATAGTAACACAAGATGAAATTGAAGTTTTAAAATTTACAAAAAATCTGTAATGCTGGGAACTCTGTGCAAAACAGATAAAATTAATTTGTTGGTGTTTAGGTAAATGAAGGGAACGTTCCTTGTTGATGGAAATAACAACATCCTTAAAAATCAAGGTGTCTAGACGATTTGAAATTGAGTTTAACTATATTACTGATGCCTCTTATGAGATGGAAGATTAATTAGGTTGAGAGAGTATGGAGAATTAATGGACTTACTATCTAGAGGGGATTAATAACACGGAATGTATGGTCAAATTTATTGGCGAAAACGGAACATTGTTATCAAGACAGAAGCCTTAGATAACTGGCTGGCATATTATGCATTTTTTAGTTTGCTGTATTACTTATATTTATTGGATGAACACAGTAAGAAATTAATCAGCAAAAATGAAGTAAACACTGACTTTGAGGATGAAGATGACGCAGTCATCTTATCTTAAACAAAATCCATATACCACCCTACTCAACACATTCAGAAGTGGTTTAAGCAATTTAAAAATTAAGAGGTTAAAATGACAAAAACAGAATTCCTAAAGAAATATGAAGCTGAAAAACTAGATATTGGTGAATATATTCTAGTGCTAGATGACATAACAGATGAATCGCTAGTGCTAGGTTGTGCACACGACCAAGGCATATGGAAAGTCTATGAAACAAGAGAACGAGGAGGGCACTTCATTATGAAAGAGTTAGATAATGAAAATGATGCCTTTGATTACTTTTATCAGATTGTGTTGAGTCACCATAAAAGAACAAACAATTAGTGTAACTGGAAAGAAAGCTAATTGGATATACCCATTTATTCTATAATAGAAAATGTTTACCCCTTCAGAGATGTGTGGAAGTCAGTGACGAATTACGAAACGGGTTATTGGAGGTCTGATAAATGGATGTAAAGTACATCCCGGCGCATTGGAAAAAGATGAAGGACGGGTTGGGCGACCTGATCGGAATTGGTCCCTTTGGAAAAGGCATAATCGATGATTTAAGGCACATAACGGAAAACCTGGAGGACGCAGAATCGGAAATCACCAAATATGACCGGGATGGCGTCATTTCTTTTTCGCATATCGACCGGGAAGGAAAATACCAATCCTTATTCGAGGATTTTAAAGTACTGCATGATTTTTCGGGAAAGGTTGGCGATATTGTAGACCGCACCATCGATGATCCTTTTCATGAAGACATCGACAAATTTGTATCCTCCATGCGGGATGCCACTATTTCCAACTATACGACAAAGAACCGGATAGACGCGACCCAGCAGCAAGTGATTTACCAGCGTTACGGCATGCAGGAAACCCGGGAAGTGCCGAAGACGGAAGTCAGTCTGGATGACTTGCTCAGCGGCGATAATTATTATGCGGAACAGCTGCAGGTGGAATACGACATATGGAAGGCGGAACATCCCGACCAGGAGTTCACGCAGGAAGAATACCGCATGGCCGCGGTCAACATGAACGCTTTTGAATATGAGACTATCAAGGACCAGCAGCATAACAAGGAGTTTTGGGCAATATCGGCGCATTGGCGGTGGTCGTCGGAGCTACCGTATTGGCTGTAGTTGTGCCACCGGTCGGGGTGCCTTTAGCACTCACAGTGGGAACGGCATATGGTACAATGGAGCTGGGAACAGCTGTCACCGGAAAAGACTGGGCCTCCGGAAGGGAACTGGGTACGGGGGAACGATGGCTACGAGGGGCACTAAGCCCTCTGGATATCGTCCCGGGTGTAGCCGGAATCAAGAGGTTCAGCAGCGGCGTCCGCACGGCCAACCAGGCAGCAAACCTGGGTCAATTTGGCCTAAAAGCGGGCCTTAAAACCAGCATACAGCAGGAACTGAGGCATGTAGGGAACATGGTTACCGCGGCAGGAAGGCAATCGACTGCAAGGCTGAAAAGCGCCGGAGCAGCTTTGAAGGACAGGGCCATTCGTGATGCGATAACCACAGGAAAAGCAGCAGACAGTATGGTCACTTCTGCGAAAAATATTGCTTCGCCACGGCGAGTGGTCTCCATGAATGAATTGGGCAACGTACATATCCCTGCCGAAAATACCCGCTTCTTTGAGAACAAGATAAAAGATACGTTGACTAAGGCAGACGGGGCTAGTGTTAGTTTAGGTGTTAAGGGTACGGGTAATAAGATAGATTCTGATACAATAAAAAAATATATTAGAGATATAGAAGGACGAACCGGCAGAGAGTTACCTAAAAACCAAACAGAGAAGTTAAAGGAAGCCTTAAGAAATAAAGAATATAAAAAAATGTCACCAATAGAAACAGCTAAGCATAGGGCAGAATTCGATAAAGTAAAAAATAAAGTAATTAAAGAGTGGGAAGAAAATACTGGGCAAAAGTGGCCTATGTATAATGAAAATGTTATTTCGGAAAAAACAGGTAAAATAATTAGGAAACAAGGAGATAAGTATGATGCTCATCATATAATTGAAAATACTTTTGGCGGAGAACATGAATGGTGGAATATGCATCCTGCAAAATTCCCAAATGAGCATCAAGCTGGTATTCATGGAGCTGGTTCACCAGCAAGTACACTATTTAAAGGAGGTATAAAATAATGAACTATGAATTTATTAAGGAAAACCAAGAAAATAGTTTTTATCCAGTGAATGAAAACGAAATAAAAGAGGTTGAGAAGGAACTCGATTTAAAATTTCCTAAGGAGTTAGTTAATTTTTATATAGAGGTCGGCTACGGATTTATTAAAGGTTCAGAGTTTAATATTAATCGTATTATGGACCCATATTCAGTAAGGGATTTTCGATTAAGAGTTAATGATTTTGAGTTTTATCCCGACATAGAAATCTATGATGAATTTGAGAATAACAAACTAATATTTTTTGAAGGCAGTGAAGCAGCTTTAATGTCAATAGAATTGAATGAAAATAATAGAAGTGCAGTTTACTATTATGATATTCAAATTGCGACTTCTCTTGAAGAATTTTTAAGAAAGATAGAAGAAAATGATAAATATTATTTGGAGTTACTAGTTGATTAAAGAACGATAATAAAACATACCTTGAATGGTTTTACGCCTTTCAAGGTTTTTTTCTTTAATTTATAATAAATTTACTGATATTTGAGTGAGACAATAAGAAAATAATTTGTTTGAGAATTGAGAGCTCATGATGGTAGGACCATCATGGGTATCGTTTTAATACTTGGATAGTAAGAAAAGTACGATAATTAGGCGAGATGACATTTTATATGGTAGGGGTAGTTATGACAGGGAATGGCTAAAAAACTAACGAGAATGACAAAGCTCGTGGCGATAAACAATTGGTAACGTGAAAGGGAGTTCTTTGTCTGTTTTGGATTAAAAATTTTAAGTTGTATTTTTACTCGAGACGGTCGTATAATGCTCGCTATTCGTTTAAAAAGCGTTACATAAATTTTAATTTTCGTAACGGGAGGGTGAAAAGTTGAACGTTGTTGGGTATATACGTGTCTCCACTCAAGGGCAAGCCAAAGAAGGATATAGTTTGAAATATCAAGAAGACGAAATCAAAGCATACTGTGAAGAACAGGGTTTTAACTTGATACATATTTTTAGAGACGAAGGAATTAGTGGCGCAAAACTAAATGAAGAAGCATTAGAAATAGACAGGGTGGGCTTACAGGAAATGTTGGCTCACCTTTCGTCTGTCCAAATTGATTATGTGGTAGTACTGAACACAAGCCGATTATGGAGGTCGGATATAGTAAAGGTGTTGATACAACGAGAGTTAAAGAAATATGGATGTGACATTAAAAGCATTGAACAACCATATTACAGCATTCACAAAAAAGACCCAAACGACTTTTTGGTCAATGGCTTAATGGAGTTATTAGACCAATATCAACGGCTTGAAATAGCGCTAAAGCTAACGAAAGGCAGAAACAAGAAAGCAAAGGAAGGCGGATATGCAGGAGGAAGGGCGACATTTGGCTATACCAAACAAAAGGGTGAAAAAGAACTAAAAATACATAACGGGCATGCAGAAGTAGTAAAAAGATTATTTCAACTTAAACAAAAATATAAGAAATGGTCACTGTCTAGATTGGCAGAAGCCTTAAATGATGAAGGTTATCAAACAACGCAAGGTAAAGCATTTACGAAAGTACAAGTGAAGCGAATATTAGACCGAGAAAGTTTTTATCAAGGGATATATAAATACGGACAAATACAGGCAAATGGAAAACATGAAGCAATAATTTAAAAGGTTACTTAAAAAAGGGACTCATTTTCTTATAAGTTACTGTGTAGCGGTGAAAATGGATAGGCTTTCGTACCAATGCGCACCGAATGGTGAACGCTCGAACTAAGGTTGCCGGCATTTTCATTCCATAATTGACAACTGAATAGGGGGATAACCATGCATGAAAAGCAGAAACATATTTATGTGGGTGTAGACTTACATAAACAGCACCATGTGGCAGTGATTATTAATTGTTGGCAGGAAAAACTAGATGAAATAAAAATTGAAAATAAACCGTCCGCTTTCTCAACATTTTTACTAGATATTGATAAACTGACAGAAGAAGGGTTGACACCTGTATTTGGATTAGAAGATGTGGGCGGTTACGGTCGAGCCCTGGCACAATATCTAACGGACCATGGACAAGTTGTAAAAGAGGTTAACCCAGCACTTTCATACGCTGAACGAAAAAGCCATATGACCACACAAAAGAGTGATAGCTGGGATGCAGAATGTGTAGCACGCATTTTATTGAATAAACTGAACCATTTGCCAGATGCAAAACCGCATGATCTATTTTGGTCGATACAACAATTGGTTACTAGAAGAAATGTATTGGTAAAGGCGCAAGGTGCTTTAAAAAACCAACTTCACATTCAATTGAGTCACCATTACCCTAGCTATAAGAAGTTTTTCTCCGAGGTGGATGGGAAAACAGCTTTAGCATTTTGGGAACGATATCCTTCACCGTCTTGTTTAGAAGGTTTGAGTGTAAAGCAATTGACCACATTTTTATTAGAAGTAAGTAACAATACGTGTAGTTCGGTGAAAAAAGCCAATGAAATTCTGAAGCTAATGAAAGAGGATGGGAATACAACAAAAGAACATCAGGAGACAAGAAACTTTTTGGTAGAAAGCATTGTGCGCCATATTTTATTTGGAAAGCAGGAAATAGGCAAGGTGGAAAGAGAATTAAAAGAGTTAATGAGTTTACTAGACTTTCAACTAAACTCCATGCCAGGAATTGACCTTGTGACAGCTTCGGCATTAATTGCAGAGATAGGTGATGTAAGACGCTTTCCCAATGCCAACAAATTAGCACGATTCGCGGGGATTGCGCCTGTTTACTTTGGCTCTGGTGGGAAAGGCAAGGAACAAAAAAGCAAACAGGGAAATCGGGCGCTACACGCTTTATTTTACAACCTAGCAGTCCAACAAGTACAAGTGGCAAAAGGAAGTAAACTGCCAAGGAACCCAGTGTTTCATGCCTATTATCAACGAAAGCTAAAAGAAGGTAAAACAAAGGGACAAGCATTGGTATGTATTATGAGAAGGCTTGTGAACATTATATATGGCATGATGAAGTACAAAACTACCTATGAATTGCCGAAAATGAAAGAGAAGGAAGTAGTTTAAAAACATTAAGACTGGTTGTTTTTTTTATTTTTAGATTTTAAGATAACAACATAGGGTACGGGTAAAGGTAATATAGTCAACGAAGTTAAAGAAATTGATTTTGGAAAGCACATAATAAAAGGTGAAAATGGTAAGAAACAACTACTCCCAAATACTAAGTACGTAACCAATGATAACTACAAATATACTACCGATGAACTTGGACGTATTGTTAATGTAGATGCTCCCGAACTTGTATTGAAAAAGGCAAATAGAAATAAATATGCTCAGGCAAATGTAGGGGGAAAAGACAGATTACCAGATGATGATGGCGGACATTTAATGGTCCTCCTGATATTGATAATCTTATACCACAAAATAGTCAAGTTAATAGGAGGGGTGGAGTTTGGTACGAAATGGAGACTGAATGGGCCAATGCATTGAAAGATGTACCGTCCAAGAAAGTCTCTGTTAGTATTGAACCGATTTATTCTAATAATTCAATGCGACCAGACTCCTTTATGGTCGAATATGAAATTGAAGGCCAATTTCCAGTGATTCGCGATATTGCAAATAAATCAGGAGGCTGAAATTGATGAGTTTTGAAACAGAATTAAACGAGTTATATAAAGAAATTGCACAACAGGTTAATGATATGATTCCAACTGAATGGGATAATTTCTATTTTAATGGTGAAGTTAAGGAGGGAGAAGGCGGAGTTTTCTTCTTTTTTACGCCAAAAGGTGAGGAACAACACATTTTTTCACATTATATTCCAAAATTATATAGTGTAGATAAGAGGGCTTATAATAAAGAACTACATAAATTATTTCAACTTACTGTTGAACTCCAAAAAGTTTTTACTGATAATGACCAAGATCCTTGGTTTTCAGTGACATTAATATTAAATGATACAGGTAAATTAAACGTACATTTTGATTATACAAATTGGCATAAAAGTGAATTTGGTCCAACAGATAGAGTTAAGTATTTTGAATACAAATATATAAGACAAAACAAAGAACAGCTAGATTTGGATTTGTTAGAGAGAATGGAGGAATTTGAAGAAAAGTAAACAATAAAGCACTTGGTTGCCTTCTAGGCACAGGTGCTTTTGTTTTTTGGCGAAGTCAGAACAATATGAATGAGACCAGTTTGAAATTCAAAGCTCATGAAGGTAGTACCATAATGGAGTATTGATTTAATATTTGGATTTTGCGAGAAGCACGATAACCAGACGAGATGACATTTTACATGGCATGGGTATTTATGACATTAATGGTTAACTATCTAACGAGAGCGTACCATTCTATTGCCAATAATGTAAGCGATTACTTATAATGGAATAACAGCAAGCTGAAACGGTATTTCAATAATAAAAGGATGTGGTGGTATGGAGGAAGCGGTAATCGTCAGTGCGAAACGGACGCCGATCGGTGACTTTTGCGGCATGTTGAAGGATTACTCGGCGGTGGAATTGGGAACGGCTGCGCTGAAGGGGGCAATCTCTGCTGCCGGGATGGAAGCCGGACTGATCGAAGAAGTAATCGGAGGACAAGTCTATCAAGCAGGCTGTAAGGGAAATACGGCCAGGCAAATTGCCCTTGCAGCAGGGTGTAGCGATGAAACCGTAGCGTTGACAATCAACCAGCAATGTCCGTCTTCTTTGCGGGCGGTCGAGATGATGGCACAAAACATTATGCTTGGGAAAATGGAAGTCGGAGCGGTTGTCGGGTATGAAAGCATGACCAATGTTCCGCATTTGATCCAAGGGGCGCGAAGTGGATATAAATTAGGTGGCGGCAAGATTGTCGATGGGTTGTTGCATGATGCCCTGATTGACGCGTTTAATGGGTATCATATGGGAATTACAGCGGAAAATTTGGCGGAACAATATGATATCAACCGGGAAGAACAGGATGCATTTGCGCTGCAAAGTCACGAGCGTGCCTGCCAGGCTGCGTCAGCTGGACGTTTCGCCGAAGAAATCATCCCGTTGGAAATAAAAACAAAACAGGGCACTGTGCAAGTGGCAGAAGATGAGCATCCGAATCCGGAAACCAGTTTGGAGCAGCTTGCAAAGCTGAGGCCTGCCTTCAAGTCTGATGGAACCGTGACAGCCGGCAATGCTTCCAGCTTGAATGACGGTGCGGCGGCCGTCATTGTAATGAGTAAAACAAAAGCAGAGCAGCTTGGCTTGCAGCCTTTGGCAAAAATCACAGCATCCGCCTCAGCGGCTGTAAGTCCTGAAGTAATGGGAATCGGTGTCGTTCCTGCTGTGGAAAAAGCATTGAAATTTGCCGGTATCGGACAGGAAGCCATCGATTATTGGGAAATCAATGAAGCCTTTGCCGCTCAATTTTTGGCAGTCAATCGCGAGCTTAAACTGGATCTCGATAAGGTAAATGCGCATGGTTCCGGCATTTCACTTGGGCACCCAGTAGGCTGTACCGGCGTGCGATTGCTCGTGTCACTTTTGACCGTCATGGAGCACCGTCAGCTAGAGAGAGGCTGTGCAACTTTATGTGCCGGCGGAGGTCCTGCAGCCGCCATGATCGTCGAGAGGTTCTAACAGACTATGTTCATTGGACACGAGCTTAGGAAAAAGGGCTTGTGTCCTTTTATTTGGCATGCTTCAAAAGCATTTATTTCCGGTCGGAAGTCCCGATTTGAAATAATATAACACTATTTAAATAAAATATTGACAAAAAAATTCAACGCTTATATAATGAAAGCAACTTAATCTTGGAGGATTCCTATGCCTTTTGTTATTGGAATGGATGGTGGAGGAACAAAAACTACCTGCTTGATAAAAGAGGTAGGGGGAGAGCTACAGAAGAATGGGAGATTGGTAGAACAATTTCAAGGGCCAGGTACGAACCCGCACGTAGTCGGTTTTGAAACGGCAGCTGCCAGGATCGGTGAGCTTATCCGATATGGACTAGAGGCAGGAAGTCTGAAGACAGAAGAGGTTTCCGCTGTTTGCTGCGGGCTCGCAGGTGTGGGGAGAAAATCCGAAGAACAAAGGATGCAGCAATTAATCTCCGATGAACTAGATTCACTTAAAATGTCCGAATATTGCGAATTGGACGTATGCTCGGATTCCTATATCGCCCTGCGGGGAGCACTCGAGCCGGGGACGGGTGAGGGGATCCTCGTCATATCTGGCACAGGGTCCAATGCTCTTGCGCTGACGAACTCCGGCAAGCTGACGAAAAGTGGAGGCTGGGGGCATGTACTAGGAGATGAAGGAAGCGGTTATTATATCGGGATGAAGGCTCTAAATTATATCACACGGGCATATGATGGCAGAGACAAGGCTACAATGCTGACCAGTTTGATTCTAAAACGGCTTCAGTTGGAAAAAACAGAAGATCTCATCGCATACATATATGGCGAACGACCAGAGAAACGGGAGATTGCCAGTTTGGCACGTCAGGTCATCGAGGCGGCTGAACATCGGGATGAAGCAGCTGAAAACATTCTCCGCCAGGCAGGGGAAGAGCTGCTTACACACGTTGAAAGTCTGTTCCGGAAAAATCCGCAGTTTACTAAACAGACAGTAGTGACCGCTGCTGGATCAATTTTTACGTATTCCACACTAGTAAGGGAAACCTTTATCAACGGGTTGAGACAGCGGAATCTGGGAATCTATCGGAAAGCATATCAAAGCCCGGCATTTGGAGCGGCGATCGTCGCAGAAGAGCTGGCACACCCATCTAAACAGTAGGGGGACGAATAAATGGAGTTGGCAAGCCTAGTAACAGAACAGCGGAATAAACACAGCATGAAGCTGGATCAAATGTCGACAATCGAAATCCTGCAAACAATCAACCAGGAAGATAAAAAGGTTGCCGAAGCAGTCGAACAAGTCCTGGGGGATATCGAAGTGGCCATTGAGCATACTTACCAGGCTTTTTCAAAAGGCGGTCGCCTGTTTTATTGCGGAGCAGGCACGAGCGGCAGGCTTGGTTTTCTCGATGCCTCTGAATGTCCGCCCACCTTTATGACATCACCTGAAATGGTCCAAACCGTGATGGCAGGGGGAAATCAGGCTGTCAGCAAAGCGCTGGAAGGCTCTGAGGACAATGAACAGCAGGGTGCGAAAGACTTGCAGGCACGGCACCTTACCGCTGACGATGTGGTAATCGGCATCACTGCAAGCGGTCGAACGCCATACCCGATTGGGGCTTTGAAGTATGCAAGGGAAGTCGGGGCGTACACGGTCGCCCTTTCCTGCAATGAGCAGGCTGTCATCAGCAGTCATGCTGACTGCAGTATCGAAGTAATCGTCGGGCCGGAAGTGCTAACCGGTTCTACCAGGCTGAAAGCAGGAACCGCCCATAAAATGATCCTCAATATGATTAGTACCACAGCTATGATCAAGCTTGGCAAGGTGCAGGAAAATTTGATGGTCGATGTCCATGCCAGCAACTACAAACTGATGGAACGGGCGAAACGGATCATCATGGAACTGACCGATATATCGTATCAAGCGGCGGAAGAGGCATTGCAAGCCGCAAACAAACAGGTGAAACCGGCCATTGTCATGGTGGAGGCCAAGGTTACATACGAGGAAGCCAAACAGGCTATCAAAGAAAGCAAGGGGTATGTCAGAGAAGCGATTGATTACGCAAACAAGCATTACACGCAAGCGTAAAAGGGGTTGAAACGACGTCTGTGGCCACAGGCTGTGGATGTGTTTCTCATAAATCAATTTTTCACAAAGGGGGATTTTGTTTGAAAAAGTGGAGGAAAGGTCCTGTTGGATTGTTGTGGGCTGCCATTCTGATTCTTGGATTGATGCTGGCAGGCTGTGCGCCTGGTGCTAGCGGCGGTGATGAAGCAGAAGGCGGTCAGTCGGAAGATACGGGTGACACTTCCGACGGCGGTGATGACAGTGGCGATAGCAGTGGGGAAATCTCAGGCGAATTGGAGATTCAGTACTTTGTCGGAGGATACGGCGATTCCTGGTGGAAAGAAGTTATCGGGGACTTCCAGGAAGAGTATCCGGATGTGACGATTACCGAGCATGCCGGACCGAACATCAACGAAGAGATGCGTTCACGCTGGGTCTCGGACGATCCACCGGATGTTGTCTATATCGACGGTGCTGGTTCCAGTGAAACACAGATGGTGGAAGATGGCCAGCTGATGAATCTAACAGATTGGGTGAACGAAATTGAAGTAGACGGTTCACCGTTGCTGGACAACCTGATTGTCGAGCCGGCCGATTATGACGGCGACATCTACAGCTTGCCGCTTGTATTCGACACATGGGGAACCTGGTATGATCGAGCATGGTTCGAAGAAGAAGGGTTTGAAGTACCGGAAAACTTTGACAGCTTCATGGATTCCATGGCAACAATCAAGGACAAGGAAGGCATTGCTCCTTTTGTGACGACTGGACAATATCCATACTACTTCCTTCGTGGCATGCTTTATCCGGCATTTGCAGCTGCAGGCGGGGAAGAATTGCTTGCCAGCGTGATTGACGGGGAGGAAGGCGCCTGGACAAGTGAACCAGTACTGGAAGTCATGAAAAAAGTAGAAAAAATGCAAGAGGCGGGTTACATCGATCCAGGTTTCGGTGCATTGAACCATACGCAATCGCAAATGAACTTTTTACTTCATGATAACGCATTCATTCCGGTAGGATTCTGGCTGCCGAACGAGATGGCCAATGATGTTCCAGACGGATTTGAATTCGGGTTTATCCCGTCTCCGATGCAAGATGCAGGAGATCCTTTCGCCATCGTTCCGGATTTGCGTCCACTGGCAATCGCTGAAAAGGCAGAGAATCCTGAAGCAGCGAAAGCGTTCGTCGAGTTTGTTTATAACCGTGAATATGCAACGCTATTCTCAGAACACACTGGTGCGATCATGAATATGACAAATGTTGATTTGACCGGCAATGAAAATGTTCCGGCGTATCTGACGGAAGCAAACGAAATGATCAACGATCCTGAACAGGTGCAAATTTATAACAAGCCGCATCCAATGAGCTCAGACTTGGAAACACCGATCGGTGACGCGCTGACTTCATTGATGCTTGGTAACATCACAGCAGAAGAATTCGTCGAAAAAGCGGAAGCGGCCGCAGCCGAGTACCGCGGCGAGTAACAGTAAATAAGAAATGAACCAGTTGGAATGTAAAGGCAAAGTTTCGTCTTTGCATTCCAATTTTCTTTTTATTATGGCCTGTAAAGCAGGCCTTATCATGGAGCAGGCAATGCTCCGCCGAAAATTCGACACAGAAAGAACGGGCTATAAATCGCAATGCTCCCGAGAGCAAATCTACAAAGCTGAAAAGGGTGATACGATGGTTCAATCAAAAAAACAGAAGTACCTGTTCCTGGCATTTTGTTTAGTACCGACGATGATCATGTTTTCCATTTTTACATTATATCCATTGTTTAATGGCCTTTATTATTCTCTGTTTTCCTGGTCAGGCTCCTCCTCGGCAGCAGAGTTCACCGGGATGAACAACTACGTCAAGCTGTTCAACGATTCGATTATTCCGCGCACGATTTTCCACGATTACTTTTTAGTGGTCACAAAAGTGTTTGGCATCATGATTCTGGCCACTTTCTTCGCCGTAGCCTTGACGCAGCTGCGGATAAAGGAAGCACCTTTCTACCGGATTGTGTTTTTCTTTCCGAATATTATGTCTGTAGTGGTGATCGGTATCTTATGGTCGTTTATCTACAATCCAAGCCTAGGTTTGATCAACTCTGGTTTGGAGCTGGTCGGTCTGGACAGCTGGACAAGGCCGTGGCTTGGAAGTGAGGATTGGGCATTGCCGAGCCTGGTGCTGCCGTCGGTCTGGGCAGGAATCGGCTTGTTCATGCTAATGCTGATGGGCGGCATCTCCAATGTCTCGAAAAGCTATTATGAAGCAGCGGAAATCGACGGCGCTACGGAATGGCAGCAGTTTTGGAAGGTGACCCTGCCATTGATATGGCCGCAAATTAAAATCTCGATTCTGTACATAGTCATTACTACCTTGAATGGTTCATTTATCATTGTTCAAGTAATGACGGGCGGAGGGCCGAACAATGCGACGCATGTGATGGGGTCTTATCTTTATCAACAGGCTTTCCAGCAATATAACTTCGGTTACGGAGCAACAATCGGCGTCATGATTTTAATCCTCTCCTTGATCACCGTGCTGATCATGCAGTTTTTCATGAAACGAGAAAAAGTAGAGTATTAACCGAAGATAGTTCCTATGGGATGCTTCCGGAACATTACTAGAAAAGGAGAGAGAACCATTGAAGAAGTTATTATCGCGGATCGTTATCAGACTGCCGCTTATCTTATGGGCGATAGCGGTTATTTATCCGATACTTTGGATGTTCATTGGTGCGTTTAAATCGAATGCAGAAATCTATGCCAATCCTTGGGGACTGCCCCATGTATTCAACTTTCAGAACTTTTCCCAAGCATGGAATGATTACAATATCGATACAAGTGTGTTCAATAGTTTAATAGTTACAGTAGTTGGCGCCTTGTTGACACTTATCATGGCGATTCCGACTGCGTATGCACTGGAACGCATAGTTTTCAAGGGAAATCGTTTTTTATTCACCCTGTATATTTCGGCCATGATGATTCCGACGGTATTAGGCTGGATTCCATTGTTTTTCTTGTTGATGCAGTTGAATTTACTCGATAATATTTTCGGTCTGTCGATCGTTTATGCTGTCAGTCAGCTTCCTTTCAGCATTTTTGTCCTTACCAGTTTTATGGGGACCATTCCCAAAGCACTGGAAGAGTCTGCGGCAATGGACGGACTGTCCCCTTATGGTGTACTATGGAAAATCATTACCCCGCTTTCCATGACAGGTATTATAACCGTGACCATCATGAATGCTATCCAATTTTGGAATGAGTATTTCATGGCATTGATATTCCTGCAAAGCGAGGAGAACTATACCCTGGCCCTGGCAATCGACTATATCAGCAATGAAGCGGAGTACACCAATGCCTGGGGTACACTGTTCGCCAGTCTTGCCATCGCAATTATCCCGGTCATCGTGTTGTATGCGATTTTCCAACGCCGGATTTCAAAAGGCATGACCGAGGGAGCAATCAAGGGGTAACGAAACCGGAACAGAAAAAGGATGAGAATGGTGAAAGAAAAAAATATGCTGACGTCCTTATCTGGAGGACTTGCCATGCTGAATGAAGTGAAGCACAAGCTGCCTCCATCAGAACGGAAGATAGCAGTTTTCATTTTGGAACAACCACATGAAGCGATTCACTGTACGGCGGCAGAACTCGGGGAGAGAAGTTCAACCAGCAGCGCTGCCGTCATCCGTCTATGTAAATCGCTCGGGTTAAAGGGTTTTCAGGAGTTAAAGCTTCGGATTACCGGTGACTTGCAAAAATCGCCCGATATTCAGTACAGGGATATTCATCCGGGAGAGTCTCCAGAATCGATCGTCGATAAAGTGACCAACAATAGTCTGCAAGCCATTAAAGAAACGACGGAATTCGTGAACTACGAAACGTTGGAAAAAGCGGTGACAGCTTTAAAGAATGCCGGAAAAATACATTTTTTCGGTGTCGGTGCCTCTGGAATCATTGCCCAGGACGCCCAGCAAAAATTTTTGCGGATGAACAAAGCGACTTCGGCTTTTACCGATATCCATAATGCGGCGATGTACATTGCCAATGTGGATCATAATGATGTAGTATTTGGTATTTCTTTTTCGGGAGAAACGATGGAAACAGCGAAAATGATGGAACTGGCCAAGCAAAAGGGGGCTGTCACCATCAGCCTTACCAGGTATGGAAGTTCGCCGGTTGCAGAGCATGCCGACATCAATTTGTATATTTCTGCTTCCAGGGAAGTTCCGGCACCGTTTCGCAGTGGTGCGACTTCTTCGCGCCTGGCCCAGCTGCATATGATCGATATATTGTTCGTCAGTGTGGTGACGGATCAATATAATAAAGCAGCGGATTACTTTCAGGAGATCAGTACGGCGATGAATTTTTTGAAAAAGCATTAGCTACTCTTCCTCTTCTGTAAGAAAGAAGGCCCTTCATGTGAAGGGCTTTTTTAAATGGAGTGGATTATCGGTAATATAGAACATTCTCTTCAATCTTATAAACTAATTTATTCATGCGGAGTATAATATCTGTTATGCTTACACTAGATATTGAAACGCTTACTTTTCGATGTGGGAGGAGGATTCGTGAAATGTAGAAAATGGTACTTGTGGAATTGGTTGGCTATATTGCTTTGCTAATTTTCATTCTCTTTCTTCCCATTACACACATCCTTCTATTTGAAGCAGCTGAACAAGTGATTATGAAAACCACAAAATAACCCACAATAAACAACGCTTATGTGTTGATTATTTGTTTGTTTTAGATATAATTTAGTTGGGTTATTAACAAAATACAAACTAAAGGTTGGGAAAAATGTTCGATTATACAGAAAATATGAAAGAAAAGTTGTCCTTTTTTAATGAAAGGCAACAAAAGATCACTGAAATGGTAGATAAAAGCGGCTCATTAAGAGTTGCCGATTTGAGTAAACAATTTAATGTCAGTGAGGAAACAATTAGACGTGACTTTGAAAAGTTAGAAGCACAGGGATTGTTAAATCGGATTCACGGGGGAGCAGTTAGAATAGAACAAAAGTCGGAGATACCTATTCCAAAGCGAAGAGCTAAAAATATTGAGGAAAAAGAAATGATTGCGGCTAAGGCGGCTTCTTATGTAGAAGATGGGGATATTATAGCCATGGACGCTAGTACAACGACATTAATTATGACCAAGTATATTAAAGGAAAAAGTCTGACGGTAATAACTAATTCGATCGGCGTTTCTTTGGAATTAGCACAAGAAAGTGATATACGAGTAATTCTTATTGGCGGTTATCTTGCGGAAAGTTCCATGTCGTTGGTAGGTAACTTTGCTGAAAGAGTAATTCAGGATTATCATGTTGATAAATTCTTTTTTTCGTGTTTAGGAGTGGATTTTAAAAGAGGCGTCAGTGAGATTCATGAAGACCAGGCTCTTGTGAAAAAGCAGCTGATATCCATCTCAGAGAAGCTATTTTTATTAGCTGATTATAGTAAATTCGGAGAAAAATCCCTGTTTCGTTTATGTGATATAACAGATGCTGATTACTTAATTACAGATAATAAAGTACCGATAAACACCATAAGAGAATTAAATAATCTGGGAGTAACCGGAATAGTTGGAGAGAAAAGCGATTAGCTTTTCTCTTTTTTTTTACCTAATTTTGGTTTTTCAACATTTTTACGTTAAATAATGTTGAAAATCAAAAAATATCATTAATTAAACCACAAAAAATGTTGAAAACCAAAAACTTGCTTGTTATAATTAATGCAATCAACTAATAAGAAAAAGTTAAAAATTTTTTCAGGTTAATGAATACGATTTCAATTATTGCAAAATTCAATCAACGGCCTGTTCATGGTCGTTCAGGAGGGAATACAATGGCAGCTATAGGTCCTTCATTAATGTGTGCGGATATGGGCACACTCCGAGATACAGTTAAGAGACTTGATCAAGCGCCTGTAGATTTTTTTCACTTTGATATTATGGATGGGTCATTTGTTCCTAACTTCACTATGGGACCAGATATGATAAATAACTTAAGACCTCATACGAATAAGTTATTTGATGCACATTTAATGATTGAGGAACCTGAAAGATACATAGATTTATTTGCCGATGCTGGTTGCGATATGATTTCTGTTCATGCAGAGGCTACGATACATTTACAGCGTACGCTTCAAAAAATCAAAAAACAAGGTTTAAAGGCAGGAGTAGCCTTAAACCCTGCTACTCCGCTTAATTGTCTGGAGTATGTCTGGGATACAGTTGATTATATTGTGGTTATGACAGTGAACCCGGGTTTCGCTGGTCAAAAGTTCATTCCAATGACATTAAAAAAAATTTCCATGCTAAACGAGTTGATAAGAGAAAGCGGCAGAAATATTGATATCCAAGTGGATGGAAATATCAGCTATGAGATTATTCCAGAAGTATTGGAAAGAGGAGCAGAAATGCTAGTATGCGGTACATCCTGCTTATTTAGAAAAAATGAGACTCTTGAGCATGCAACAGCGAATTTACAAAGATTTTTGCAAGACTTTGAGGAAAAGAATCTGGCCAATTCCTAACTTGACATAGAAAGAGATGATATCAGATGAGCATAACCGTGGTTGGAAGCATCAATATTGATATAGTTGCTCAAACAGACCGCTATCCTTCTAGAGGGGAAACTATTTTCGGAAAAAAAATAGATTATCTATCTGGAGGAAAAGGGGCAAACCAAGCCACCTCTGTTGCTAAATTGGGAAAACAAGTAAGCATGATTGGTGCTGTAGGCAATGATTTTCATGGGGATAAATTAGTGGATACCTTAAAAGAAAGGAAAGTTAACACTGAGTTTATAAAACGATCCCAAGTCCTTGCAACTGGCACAGCAATCATAACGATAGACCAGACGGCAGAAAATACCATGCTCGTATTAAAAAGTGCAAATGACGATTTACTTCCGGAAGATATTGAAAGCGCATTCTCGAAAATGACACATAGTGAAGTGTTGCTAGTGCAAATGGAGGTACCGCAGGAAACTGTAATTAGGGCGATGGAGCTCGCTAAGAAAAGAGGGATGTATGTAATTTTAGATCCTGCTCCTGCTGAAGGGATTACGGTTAAAGCCTTGGATTATGCTGATGTCATTACGCCGAATAGACAAGAGACTAAGCATATGATTGGAATCGATGTTAATGATATCGAGACTGCCGTTGAGGCTGGAAGAACTTTTGAAAAAATGGGTGTCAGAAATTCGATTTTAAAGATGGCAGATAAAGGATGTGTTGTCTACCAAAACGGAGAGTGGGAGCATCTGCCATCCATACCGGTGACCCCGCTAGATACTGTAGGCGCGGGCGATTCGTTTGCTGGTGCCCTGGCATGTGCGATTTCTGACGGATATGACCTTATAGAAGCAGCTAAATTCGCCTCCATTGTAGGGGCTTTGAAGGTTACGAAGCTAGGCGCACAATCAGGAATTCCAACACTTGAAGAAGTAGATGCTTTTTGTAAGGAGCGAGGCCTGACCTATTACGGGCTGGAGGAGAAAACGTTCTAAAAGGAGGTAGTCAAGTTGAGTGATTATATTTTACAAATGAAAAACATTAGCAAGACATTCCCCGGAGTAAAAGCACTTGATAATGTTGAACTGGAAGTAAAGAAAGGAGAGGTCCATGCTTTAATTGGGGAAAATGGTGCAGGGAAATCAACCTTGATCAAAATCTTGGCAGGTATTCATAAACCGGATCCAGGGGCGAAATTTTACTTCGAAGGAGAAGAAGCGAAGATTAACAAGCCGATTGATGCAACTTTAAAAGGTGTTTCGATAATTTATCAGGATTTAAGCCTTTTCCCTAACCTTTCCGTAGCAGAAAACATTTATATTGGCCAGGACAGCAATAAAAAACCATGGAAAAAGATAAACTGGAAAAACATCAAAAAAACTGCGGAAAGAGCACTTGAAGAACTGGAGGTAGATATTGATCCCAATACTACTGTAGAGCGTTTAAGTATTGCACAACAACAGCTTGTGGAAATAGCCAGGGCGTTGGCTTTTGAAGCAAAGTTAATTGTCATGGACGAGCCTACTTCCGCCTTATCGTCAAGTGAAGTAGAGAAGCTGTATAAGGTTGTGGATAAGCTAAGCAGCAGAGGGATTTCTATTATCTTTATCAGCCATAAGCTGAAAGAATTATTTAGAGTATCAGATCGATTTACTGTTTTAAGGGATGGCAAGTATGTAGGTTCCTATCAAACTGAAGAGATAGATGAGGCTAAGTTGATCAATCTAATGGTAGGAAGAGACGTTTCTTATGAAAAGAATGAAAAGGAAGTTGAAACAGGGGAAATAATATTCCAAGTTAGCAACTTTTCTAAACAAGGAAATTTTAAAGACATCTCCTTTTCCCTGAAAAAAGGAGAAGTTCTGGGGATTACCGGGTTGGTGGGTTCGGGGCGGACTGAATTAGCTCAAGCAATTTTTGGAGTAAACAAACCGGATAGTGGTGAACTGAAGATATACGGAAATTATGTGCAAATCCGTTCATCAGCAGATGCTGTAAAAAAAGGTGTGGCCTACATACCTGAAGCCCGGCAAACTCAAGGATTAGTGTTGGAACAGTCTATAATCAACAATATTTCGCTGCCTATCCTTAATAGAATGAGAAATAAGCTGAAGTTGATAGACAGGAAATCAGAAGTTCAACTGGCTGAACAATACATTAAGTCACTGGATGTCCGTCCTGCGCTTCCTGATTTACCGGCCTCGAAGCTCTCTGGTGGAAACCAACAAAAAGTAGTAATTGGTAAGTGGCTTTCCGCACAACCTAAAATACTAATTATTGATGAGCCGACAAATGGTATAGATATTGGAGCAAAAACGGAAATCCATAAATTACTTAGAAGATTGGCAAACGACGGAATCGGCGTCATCATGATATCCTCCGAACTTCCGGAAATTTTAGCAGTCAGTGACAGAGTTTTAGTGATGAGACATGGAAGGATATCCGGTGAATTAGGTATCAAAGAAGCAACCCAGGAAAAAATCATGAGTTATGCTTTGAATTCGGGAAAAAAGGATGATTCGTCTGATGTGTTACATGAATCAAATCAGGTAAGCCAGGGGGTATGAAGCGATGAAAGAGTTGCTGAAACAAAAGGAAATAAGCATCTTAGCAATAATCCTATTAATAGGAGCCGTTTTATCCTTTGTCAGCCCGGTATTTTTAACGGTAGGAAATTTCCTGGACATAATCGAAGGAAATGTAGTCCTCGGGATATTGGCAATAGGAATGACGTTAATCATCATTACCAGTGATATCGACGTATCTGTGGCAGCGGTAACTACTGCGGTTGCGGTCTCAATTGGTTATCTGTTTACTTATCTGCCTGATAGCTGGATTTCTGTTCTGCTATTGTTCCTGATAGCACCTGTAATTGGTTTGGTTATGGGATTAGTAAATGGTTTACTCGTATCTATCATCGAGATACCGGCAATCGTTGTGACACTTGGAACCTTGAATATCATTGCAGGAATAGTTTTATATATCACCAATGGCAACTATATTAATAGCACGAGCTTCCCGACGTCTTTTATGGAATTTGCCAACTATGAATTGTTAGGAATACCAATCTTGATTTATTTACTTGCAATAGTAGCGATCGGAACCTGGTACATTTTGAAGCACACATTAATTGGCAGGTCCGTGTTAGCTATAGGCGGAAATACACAATCGTCCGTCAGAGTTGGAATTGATTACAAAAAAGTGAAACTATTTGTTTTCGCGTATATGGGCGTCTTGGCCGGCATCGCAGCAATTGCACAAACAGCTTATACAAAAGCTGTAGATCCTAACGGCATGCTGGGACTGGAACTGACCGTAATTGCTGCAGTAGTATTAGGCGGAGCGAATATACATGGCGGTAGAGGTTCGGTTCATGGGACTCTGTTGGGTGTGTTGTTACTAGCTATAATGCAAAATGGCATGATACTGGCAAGAATTGATACCTATTGGCAAAACGTAGTTACTGGCGCAATTATCGTTATAGCTGTTTCTTATGATCACATTAGCTACAAGAGATCTCAGGATAAACTAGCAAAAATAGAAGTCGAGGCATAGGAGGTCCAAGGATGAAACTTTCAAAAGAAAGTATTTTAGGATTAATCGCTCTTGGAACATTTTTATTACTAGCACTTATAGCCCCTGGATTTTTATCTTCAAACAATATAACAAGCATGATGTTTCAACTGCCAGAATTTGGACTGATTGCTCTGGCGATGATGGTAGTAATCGTTACCGGCGGAATTGATCTTTCTATAACTTATATAGCTGCACTATCTGGTGTGGGGGCAGCCTTGATGCTGACAAATGGGTATGGAATACTACCTGCCATCATTGTAGCGATATTTTTTGCACTAGCTTGTGGCGCATTCAATGGTTTTGTTATATCAAAAATCGGGGTTTCTCCCATCTTGGTTACTTTAGGGACAATGGTCTTATTCGAAGGGATTATTTTGGCCATAACAAAAGGAAATTCTATTTCAGGATTTAGTGATGGATATAGCCTAATAGGAAATGGGTATTACCTGGGACTTGTCCCGCTTTCGATAGTTATATTTGTCCTATTTGCTATTATTACCGCCATATTGCTTAGCAAAACTAGCTGGGGAAGAAGTGTGTATATGTATGGAAGCAATGAAACCGCCACATTATTTTCTGGAGTGAAAAACAGCAGAGTGCTCATGAAGGTATATTTATATGCCTCCTTGCTGGCAGCCATATCTGCTATCATCATGACTTCTCGTTATAACTCCGTCAAAGTAGATTTAGGTTCATCTTATCTACTACAATCCGTGGCAGCAGCTGTATTGGGTGGAACAAACATACATGGCGGATATGGAAAGGTTATTGGTACTGTCTATGCAGTCATGATTTTCCAATTCATACGCAATGGGTTAAATCTGTTAGGTTTCCATTCTTCCCTTGTTGACGTCGTAATAGGGGCCATTTTGATTCTAGTCCTTGCGATGAATTTCTTCTCAGATAAATTTAAAAAAGTAGCAGAAACAAGAAAAGCAGAAAAGGCTGCCTAAACCGAAAGGATATACGCATGAAGTGTAAGCGGTTACGAGTCATGGATATTATCCTGGATTATTCTAGGTAATATAAATTAAATCATATTAACTAAGGGGGACATGAACGATGAAGAAGTTGTATTTGTTATTAATTGCTGCACTGTTGTTGGTTGGTATTTTGGCCGGTTGTGTTGCTGAGAACAGTGGCAGCTCAGATAGTGAGGGAGAAGCTGAAGCGGGAGGCTCAGAAGGTGAGTCTGCTGGAGGAGAAGAGGGATTGGATATAGCGGTGGTACCTAAATTAGTTGGCATTCCTTACTTCAATGCTTCCGAATCGGGAGCAAATGAAGCTGGTGAAGATTTGGAAGGAGTCAATGTTAATTATACAGGTCCGACACAAGCAGATGCCTCTGCACAGGTAAAAGTAATTGAGGATCTTATCTCTAAGAATGTCGATGTCATAGCAGTTGCACCGAATGATCCGGCCTCTGTGGAACCGGTATTGAAGAAAGCGAAAGAGGATGGCATTCATGTAATGGACTGGGACACTCCGGCGGATAAAGAATTGGTAGATCTTTCTGTAAAACAAGTTGATGATGAAGAGTTCGGACGTCATATGGCACAAAAACTAGTAGAAGCAATGGGAACTGAAGAAGGCGAGATAGCCATTTTGACAGGAGGACTGTCTGCAGCCAACTTAAATTTGTGGATTGAAGCAGCCCAAAAAGAATTCGATGAAAATTATCCTGGAATAGAAATAGTATCTGAAAAAATTCCTACAGATGAAAAGCAACAGGTTGCTTACCAAAAAACCTTGGACCTGCTGAAATCCTATCCTGACCTTAAAGGCGTGTTGGCTGTTTCTACACCAGCTCCTTTAGGTGCAGCACAAGCAGTGCAGGAAGAAGGTCTGCAAGATGAAGTATCCGTAGTAGGTTCTGCACTTCCTACCGATTCTGCTCCATTTCTCGAAGATGGATCACTTGATACCGCTGTTCTCTGGGATCCAGGTAAATTGGGCTATCTAACCGTCGCATTAGGAAAAATGCTGGCAGAAGGAGAAATGCCAGAAGATGGCCAGGAAATTGAAGGTGTTGGAGAAATTACGGTGAAAGAAGATGGAAAAACGGTGATTATGGGACCTCCGGCTGACTTCACAAAAGAAAATGCAGCTGACTTTGATTTTTAATTAGAATATCTAATAGAAAAGGGCCGGCTACTAGTAATTTTAATACTTTTGGCCGTGCTCTTTTTCTCTTTCTTTTCTGAACGCTTAATCGTGAAGGAGGAATTAATTTGAGGAAACAAAACTACGAACTTAAAACTGAAAGAATAAATAAAGCTTTTCAAAGATTGAAGGAAGAGCGACCTGAAAAAATGGAAACCAGACTGAATTTATCATGGAGTAACTGGGGGTTCGGTCTGGAGTCCCTTGAAGAGTCAGTAAAAAGACTAAAAAACGCAGGTATTGATTACATTGAGTTACACGGTAACCACTATGGTGCTGATCTTGGTTATAAAACAGATGAGACGCTTGATATTCTACGCCACTATGACATGAAAGTGTCAGGTGTTTGTGGCATGTTTTCTGCTGAAAATGATCTTTCTAGCAATGTCCCGGGGAAAAGACAAGCAGCCATTGAATATATTAAGAGAGAACTAGATTTTGCACATGCGGTAAATGGTGAATACTTGTTGGTTGTGCCTGGAGCTGTCGGACGTCCTAAGGCTTATGATGATACGGAGTTTGAAAGAAGTGTTGAAACACTTCGTGGCTTAGGGAATTTGTTTATCGAAAAGGGAATCAAAGCAGCTATAGAACCTGTAAGAGCAGCGGAGGTTAGTTTTGTACATACTATTGGAGAGGCGAAATCATACATTGAGGCAATTAATCATAAAGGCATTGGTCATATAAACGGTGATATATACCATATGCAGTCAGAGGAAGCGCATATAGGGGAGGCAATTTTAGAAGCCGGCGATCAATTGGTGAACTTACATTTAGCCGATAGCAACCGAGGAGCTCTCGGGGAGGGATTTATGGATATTGATACGATTATTAAGTCACTTTATCTGATCGGATTTAATCAGCCGGGAAAGTACGTAACACCTGAACCGCTTGGACCAGGGGGAGATCCTTATCCGGCGATGAATGCAAAACCAGATAAACAAAAACTGGATTTTTTAGTAAACCAAACATCAAGTTACTTTAGAGAGCGTGAGGAGGAATTATTGAGCATAGATAGAGGATAGTCTCCTCTGTCATGATTTAAGTAGGAAGGTGTTGTTTCATTTGCTGGAAAAATTAAAAGAAAAGGTTTTGCAGGCAAATATAGCATTAGAAGACTTTAATTTGGTTACTTTCACTTGGGGAAATGCCAGTGGAATCGATAGAGACAGTGGGTTGGTTGTTATTAAACCAAGTGGGGTCCCCTATAAAAATCTTACCAAAGAGAAACTTGTAGTACTAAATATGGAAGGGCATGTGGTGGAGGGTAACTTAAAACCGTCATCAGATTTGCCAACACATATCGAACTTTATAAATCGTTTCCTGAAATTGGGGGGATCGTCCATACTCATTCTCCTTGGGCTACTATATGGGCACAAGCCGGGAAATTCATCCCGCCGTTAGGAACAACACATGCTGATTATTTTTATGGCTCTATTCCTTGTACCAGAGCATTGACAGCAACAGAAATAAACAGAAACTATGAGCAGGAAACCGGAAAACTGATTGTGGAGACTTTTAAAGATATAGATTACCGTCAGGTTCCAGGCGTTTTAGTTAACAGCCATGCCCCTTTCAATTGGGGAGTAGATCCTCAAGAGGCTGTCCACAATGCAGTAGTTCTGGAAGAGGTATCAAAAATGGCCTTCCGTTCTCTTCAAATAAACAATGGTCTAAGACCTATGAATCAAGTTCTATTAGATAAACATTATTTAAGAAAACACGGAGTAAATGCATATTATGGCCAGTAGAGGATAAGGAGGCGCAATGATGACGGAAAAGTATGCAATTGGGGTTGATTATGGAACTGAATCAGGACGTGCAGTACTCGTCGCATTATCGGACGGGAGAGAACTAGAAGAACATGTAACGCCTTATCCACATGGTGTTATTGATAATAAATTGCCTGTTTCAGGGATTAAACTAGACCATGAATGGGCACTACAACATCCAGGCGATTATATAGAAGTTTTAAAAAAATCTGTTCCCGCAGTCCTCGAAAAATCCGGAGCGGCACCCCAGGATGTTATCGGTTTGGGAATAGATTTCACGGCATGTACAATGCTTCCAATAGATGCAGAAGGGGATCCGCTTTCCTTCCACCCAGAATTACAGGATAACCCTCATAGCTGGGTGAAATTATGGAAGCATCATGCTGCACAAAAGGAGGCTAATCAACTAAATGAGATAGCATCAGAAAGGGGAGAGGCATTTCTATCTAGATACGGTGGCAAGATTTCATCTGAATGGATGATTGCAAAAGCTTGGCAAATCCTGAATGAAGCTCCGGACATTTATGACAAGGCAGATAAATTTGTAGAAGCAGCGGATTGGGTAGTTTCGAAAATGACGAATACCTTTGTCCGAAACAGTTGCACAGCTGGCTATAAAGCAATGTGGCACAAACAAGAGGGCTACCCGGATAAAGAATTCTTTCGTGCTCTTGACCCAAGATTAGCGGACTTGACGGACACCAAATTAAAAGGGAAAGTTGAACCACTTGGTTCGAAGGCTGGAGTTTTGTCAGAGGAGATGGCTGCTCTTACTGGCTTGTGTACTGGAACTTCAATAGCTGTAGGGAATGTTGATGCTCATGCATCCGTGCCAGCAATAGGAGTAGTGTCACCAGGGAAGATGGTAATGGCAATGGGCACCTCCATTTGCCACATGCTTTTGGGGACAGAGGAAAAAGATATTGAAGGTATGTGCGGAGTAGTAGAAGATGGAATCATTCCTGGTTATTACGGCTACGAGGCAGGGCAGTCAGCTGTCGGAGATATCTTTGCCTGGTACGTAAAAGAAGGCGTTCCTGCTTATGTTCAGAAGACAGCAGAGAAAGAAGGAATGAACGTTCATCAATGGTTAGAAAAAGAAGCTAGTAAATATAAACCGGGTGAGACAGGGTTGCTTGCGCTTGACTGGTGGAATGGAAATAGGTCAGTACTAGTAGACACACAATTAAGCGGTTTACTGATAGGAGCAACCCTTCAAACTAAACCGGAAGAAATTTACAGAGCGCTTTTAGAATCAACAGCATTTGGAACAAGAAAAATTATCGAGGCTTTCCATAATAACGGCATTTCCGTTGATGAACTATACGCATGTGGTGGATTACCGCAAAAGAACAAATTATTAATGCAAATTTATGCAGATGTAACTAACCGAACCATTACATTAGCTGATTCTAAGCATACTCCTGCAGTTGGAGCAGCTATGTTTGGAGCAGTAGCAGCCGGAAAACAGAATGGCGGTTTTTCTAACATTGTGGAAGCTGCAAACAAAATGGCTAGAGTAAAAGAAGAAAAAATAATTCCTATTCCAAAAAATGTAGAGGTCTACGAAAGACTTTTCAGAGAATATGAGAAGCTGCACGATTATTTTGGCAGAGGGCAAAATAATATAATGAAAGAATTGAAGAGTCTGAGAGAAAATATTCAAATTTAAATAATTCAAGGAAGTGGAATAATCTCATCCAAAAAAGGTTTTTACTTCCCTATATCAAGCAGTTAAGCGCTTTCGACAGGAGGTGTAATAATGAGCAAATGCAGTATAGCCGTTGATATTGGTGCATCAAGTGGAAGGTTTATTGCTGGGTGCCTGCAGGATAATAACCTTAAATTGGAGGAAATACACCGGTTTGACAACAACTTGATTATAAAAGAAGGTCATTATTGTTGGGATGTTCATGCTTTATACAACGAAATTAAAACGGGAATCCGCTTATGCTGGGATAGGGGGTTACATCCTGAAAGCATCGGAATTGATACATGGGCAGTTGATTTTGTCTTATTAGATGAAAAAAACCGATTACTGACAGATGCTATCGCTTACCGCGACGCTAGAACGGACGGAATGATGGAGGAAGTTTTTAACTTCATTAGCAAAGAGCGTCTATATTTGGAAACTGGAATACAGTTTCAAAAATTCAATACAATTTATCAATTATACTCTCTAAAAAAGAGCAATCCGGAAGTTCTGGACCAAGCGACATCTTTTCTGATGCTTCCTGATTACTTCAACTACTTATTGACCGGAAAGAAAGTAAATGAATATACGAATGCTACCTCTACTCAGTTAGTAAATGCCTTTACGAAAAAGTGGGACGAAGATTTATTGGATTTGCTTGGAATAAATAAAGAAATGTTCTTAGAAATAAAACCACCGGGATCAATACTGGGAGATATGGAAACAGAGCTATCAAAAGAGCTTGGTATAGATATGAAGGTAATCCTCCCTGCCACCCATGATACCGGTTCAGCTGTGGTTGCCGTTCCGGAGGTGGATGATACGGTATATATAAGTTCTGGGACTTGGTCACTGATTGGTGTCGAGAACCCGTTTCCTATCTGCATTACAAAAGCTTTGGACTATAACTTTACTAACGAAGGTGGTTTCGGTTATCAGTACCGTTTTTTGAAAAATGTAATGGGATTATGGATGATTCAGGAAGTCAAGAGGAATTACAACGATCAATATAGTTTTTCGGAATTAGTGGAGTTGGCAGACAAAGCCTCTGAATTCAGAGCAAAGATAAACGTGGATAATGATCGTTTTCTGAAGCCGGAAAACATGATAGAAGAAATTCAAAAGGTGTGTCAGGAGACATATCAAGAGGTGCCTGGGACACCAGGTGAGGTAGCGAAATGTGTCTTTGATAGTTTAGGGGTTAGCTACCAAAAAGCTCTTGATCAAATTGAAGAAATATATGAGAAAGAATTTAAAAAAATTAATATTATCGGCGGCGGCAGCCAGAATGAAATGTTAAATCAACTGATTGCTGATAAAACAGGAAAAGAAGTTATAGCAGGGCCGGTAGAGGCAACGGCAATTGGTAACCTTGTTTCTCAGCTAATCACACTAGGAGAAATAAAGGATATCAAGGAGGCAAGAAACATTATTGGCCAATCCTTTGAGCTCAAAAGATATACAGCAGCCAGGCGAGAGGAGGAGAATGTAACATGAATATAAAAGAGCAATACGAAATGGCGAAAGAGGCATATGAGAGGTGGGGAGTAGATGTCGAGGGAGTATTAGATAAATTGCAAAGAATCCCTATTTCGATTCATTGTTGGCAAGGGGATGACGTCAGTGGGTTTGAAGTAAATAAGCAGGAACTCTCCGGGGGAATAGATGTAACAGGAAATTATCCCGGTAAAGCTAAAACACCGGAGCAATTAAGGGGAGATTTAGAAAAGGCTCTTTCACTTATACCAGGGAAACACCGAGTAAACCTGCATATGATTTATGCGGAAACTAATGGAGAAGTTGTGGAACGGGATCAGCTGGAGCCAAAGCATTTTGAAAACTGGGTGAACTGGGCGAAGGAGAATGGATTAGGGTTAGATTTCAACCCGACACTATTTTCTCATCCAAAAGCGGCGGATGGCTTGACACTGGCACATCCTGATAAGGAGATACGCGATTACTGGATCAGACATTGCATCGCCAGTCGCAAGATTGCGGAGTATTTCGGTAAAGAACTAGGTACATCTGCTTTAACGAATATTTGGATTCCAGATGGTTACAAGGATATCCCTAGTGACCGTTTAACTCCGAGACAGCGTTTGAAAGAGTCGCTGGATGAGATATTTGCTGTTGAAATTGATGAAAAATATAATGTCGATGCGGTGGAAAGCAAGCTGTTCGGCATCGGTTCTGAAGCATATGTTGTCGGTTCCCATGAATTTTATTTAGGATACGCTTTAAAGAATAATAAACTATGCTTGCTGGATACAGGACATTACCATCCAACAGAGGTGGTCTCCAATAAAATCTCGGCAATGCTTCTGTATAGTGATCAACTGGCACTGCATGTATCGAGGCCAGTCCGCTGGGATAGCGATCATGTTGTCATATTTGATGATGAGTTGAAAGAAATTGGTTTAGAAATTGTCCGAAACGGTGCCCTTGATAAAGTAAGAATAGGATTAGACTTCTTTGATGCAAGTATTAACCGGGTTGCTGCATGGACCATTGGAACCCGTAACATGATTAAAGCTCTGTTATATGCACTCCTTCAACCAAATGAGCACTTAAAACAGTTACAAGAAGAAGGTAACTTTACGGACCGTTTGGCTTTAATGGAAGAATTTAAGACCTATCCATTCGGCGCAATTTGGGATTATTATTGCGAAAAAATGGGAGTGCCTGCAAAAGAAACATGGCTGGAAGATATCAAACATTATGAAAACGAGGTTTTGCTGAAGAGATAATATACATGCGGATCAGTGGAGGATGAAGCTGGTCCGTTTTTTATTGGCGACTTTTGGAGGGATGGAGAGACTATTCCAGTATTCATTTTATTTTTAATTTCTATGAAAAGAAGCTAATCTGATCAAAAAACAAATTTTTGTTTATGTTGTTTTGCTTTTAAAACATATTTTATACCATTGGGGTTTCCGAGCTTAAGTTGCACTTTGTACTAGGATGAACAGTTACATTGTTACATATTTATTAATTTAAATAAAAATAAACAAAGATAAAAATTATAATTCAAAAACAAACAAACATATGTTATGATTAAAACAGAAAAGGAAACAAACCGAATAGAGGAGGAATTAATGTTGGTACAATATCGATGGGATGCAAGTAAAACTAACGATGAAAGCGGTTTAGAAGAATTGGTGTATCGCTCCAATTTATTGGGCTCAGATCGATCTGTTGCCAACTGGGGTGGCGGAAATACTTCAACAAAATCCATAGAAACAGACTTCCGCGGGAACGAAATCGAAGTTATGTGGGTGAAAGGGAGCGGATCTGATCTGGCGACAATGGGCGCGAAGAACTTCACCGGACTGAAAATGGAAGATATACGGCCCTTGATGGAAAAAGATGAAATGTCGGATGAGGATATGGTCAACTACTTGGCTCACTGTATGATCGATGCCAAGCATCCCCGTTCTTCTATCGAAACATTGCTGCATGCGTTTTTGCCATTTAAACATGTGGATCATACACATCCAGATGCTATCATCAGTATTGCATGTGCAGACAATGGAAAAGCAATCGCAAAAGAAATATACGGTAACCGATTCGTATGGGTGCCATATATCCGACCCGGTTTCAAGTTATCCAAAATGATAGCTGAAGGTGTCCAAAACAATCCGAATGCTGAATTGGTAATCATGGAAAAACACGGGTTGGTGACATGGGGAGAAACCTCTAAAGAAAGCTATGATAAAACAATATCAGTCATTCAGGAAGCGGAAGACTACATCGAAGCAAAAGCGAAGGGACAAACACTGTTCGGTGGACAGAAATATGAGTCTTTGTCAGCGGAAGAAAGAAAAGAAATTTTTGCTAAAGTACTTCCTGTTGTTCGCGGGCAAGTCAGCGGAAACAAAAAGATGCTGGTTACATACGACGACAGTGAAGATGTTTTGGATTTTGTAAACAGCGAAAATGCGAAAGAGTTGTCGCAAATCGGTGCGGCATGTCCGGATCATCTTGTGCATACGAAACGGACGCCATTATTCGTGCAATGGGATCCGAGCAGTGAAGATGTAGACGCTCTGATAGAAAGTGTGAAAGCCGGCATTGTTTCCTTCCAGGAAGAATACGAAGCATATTTTGAAAGAAATAAATCGGAAGGGGACCAAATGGTAGAAACAGCGCCTCGTGTTGTACTGATCCCAGGACTCGGCATGATTAATACAGGAAAGAACTGGACTGCAGCAAATGTCAGTGAGTCCCTCTATCACCGAGCGGTTTCTGTAATGAGGGGATCTACCATTCTTGGAAACTTCGTATCACTTAACGAAGAAGAGTCATTTGCAATTGAATACTGGCCGCTGGAACTATATAAACTTAGCCTTGCGCCACCAGAAGCGGAATTTTCCCGCCAGGTCGCATTTGTAACTGGAGGAGCCGGTGGTATCGGAAGTGCCACTTGTTATCGACTTGTTTCCGAAGGTGCCCATGTCGTAGTTGCAGATATCAACTTAGAAGGAGCAAAAGAACTTGCGGGTCAAATCAACGATCGCTTTGGTGAAAAGCGTGCTACTGCAGTGAAAATGGACGTTACCAAGGAAGAAGAAGTATCGGCTGCAATTCAAGATTCCGTTTTAACTTATGGTGGGTTGGACATTATTGTAAATAATGCTGGGTTGGCTAGTTCAAGCCCTTTTGAAGAAACAACGATGGATAAGTGGAACTTGAACATGGATGTATTGGTAACCGGCTACTTCCTCGTTGCAAGAGAAGCGTTCAAGTTGATGAAAGACCAGGCAATCGGTGGAAGCATGGTTTTCGTTGGGTCAAAAAATTCAATCTATGCAGGCAAAAATGCAGCGGCTTACAGCACTGCTAAAGCAGCGGAAGTACATCTTGCCCGCACCGTGGCAGCAGATGGAGGCCAATACGGCATCCGTGTCAATTCCGTCCTTCCAGATGCCGTTATCCGTGGTTCGAAAATCTGGGATTCTGAGTGGAAAGAAGAAAGAGCTTCCTCCTATGGAATCGGAACAGACGACTTAGAAGAACACTATCGAAAACGTACCATATTGAATGTGAACATCCTGCCGCAGGACATTGCGGAGTCAATCGCGTTCCTTGCTTCATCCAAGTCAGCTAAGACTACAGGATGCATGGTAACAGTAGATGGCGGTGTAGCAGCAGCATTTACAAGGTAAAGGTAAGCCGTGGGGATGATACCGCGGGGTAACAGCGTTTATTCCGGTGTAACCGCCCCTGTCTATCCTGCTTTAAAAAGAAAAATGAGATATTAAACTGAAAATCTGGCAGAGGGCAAGGTCCTTATTAATCGGAGATCCCCTCTATGTCTGTGTTGCGGAACCGTATTTTCCTGTTTAAAATGAGGAGTAAATTAAACCGTCATATTAGAGAGGGCATGAAAGTAGGGGTAGGAAGTGTTAGTTGCAGAGAGGCAACAAAAGATAGTAGAGGTTGTAAATGAACGTAAAAGTATCCGTGTTTCCGAGCTCAGTCGTATATTTTCGGTTACAGAAGAGACAATCCGCAGAGATTTGGAAAAATTGGAGACAGAGCAGAAGTTGGCAAGAAGCCATGGTGGAGCTGTTAGCATAATCCCGGATGAATCGGCAGAGCTTTCATTTTCCGAAAGAGAAATAACCAACGTTAAAGAAAAGAAGGAAATTGCTAATGAGGCCGCTAAACATGTCATCGAAGGGGATAAAATCATGCTGGATGCCAGTACAACTGCATGGTATCTGGCAAAAGCCCTGCCTGACATTCCGGTTACAGTCCTTACGAATTCGATTAAAGTAGCGATGGAACTGAGCAGCAGGAAAGAAGTAACTGTGATTTCGACCGGAGGAACATTGCTGTCTAAATCACTTTCTTACGTCGGGCCTTTGGCGGAATCTTCTTTGGATACTTACCATGTAAATAAAGCATTTATTTCTTGTAAAGGATTCCACCTCGATAAAGGAATCAGTGAGTCAGACGAACAACAGGCAAGGATCAAGAAAAAAATGATGGATAATGCTGACTCCGTTTTTATAATGATTGACCATAGTAAATTTGGTGTGCGGGCCTTTTCACGGCTTAGTGGTATAGAAGCTATTGACCATGTCATAACAGATGGAAAAGTGGATACGGCAATCTTGCAGCAATTGTCTGACAGATCATTAAATTTGATTAAAATATAATAAGTGCTCGGAAAATAGCAATGTTTTTTATGGATAAGAAAAATTCTCTTAGAGAAATGACTACCAGCCAGCAATGGAGTTTAAGGAGGGATAGTGAGAAGCTTTTTGAATGCGTCACCATTCATGGCAGGAGGGGAGAAAATGAAAGTTTCTATATTTATTACTTGTCTCGGGGATGTATTTTATGTGAATGCCGGTAAAGCGACGGTGGAGTTACTCGAGCGGTACGGATGTGAAGTGGACTTCCCGGAAACACAGACTTGTTGCGGTCAGCCTGCTTATAATAGTGGTTACCATGAAAAGACAAAAGCAGCTGCTAAAAATATGATTACCGCTTTTGAGCATTCGGAGTATGTAGTTTGTCCATCCGGTTCATGTGCTTATATGTTCCGTGAATATGAGGAGTTATTGCAGAATGAACCAGACTGGAAAGTAAAGGCGGCGGCATTAAAGCGAAAAACGTATGAACTCACCCAATTCTTAACGGAGATTCTACAAATAGAAAACACCGGAGCAGAATTTCATGCTAAGGCCACCTATCATACATCCTGTCATATGACTCGTTTACTTGGTGTGAAGGAGGCTCCATTAAAACTATTGAGCAATGTCAGCGGTCTAGAGATGGTTGATTTACCGAATCGCCATGATTGCTGTGGCTTTGGAGGAACCTTTTCCGTTAAGATGCCGGAGATTTCCCAACAAATGGTGGACGAAAAAGCTCTCCATATTGAAGAAACAGATGCTGATGTGTTGATCGGAGCAGATGGGGGTTGCCTCATGAATATAGGAGGCCGTTTGAATCGACAAAAGAAACCGATAAAGGTGATGCACATTGCTGAAATTTTGAACAGTCGGGGGGATAACTGATGCCATTGCATGTTGGAGAAAAAGCATTTAAGAGCAGAGTTGAAAAAGGTCTGGGAAATGAATTCATGCGAGGCGCCGTCCGTTCCGCACAGGGCCGACTTCAGGACAGTCGTTCCCATGCAGCTGAAGAATTAGGGGACTGGGAAGAATGGCGCAATCTTGGGCAGGAAATCAGACAACACACAATGGAGAATCTCGATTTTTATTTACAGCAATTAAGTGAGAAGGTAGCAGAAAGAGGTGGACATGTTTACTTCGCCGAAACGGCTGATGATGCCAATCATTACATCAGTGAAGTAATTGAAAAGAAAAAGGCACGGAAGATAGCCAAGTCAAAGTCAATGGTAACAGAAGAAATAGCCTTGAATGATATTTTGGAAGAACAAGGTTGTAACGTAGTAGAAACGGATTTGGGAGAATATATCCTCCAAATCGATGACCATGATCCCCCCTCTCATATCGTTGCCCCCGCTCTACACAAAAATAAAGAACAAATCAGGGATGTATTTAAAGAAAAGCTTGGGTATCTCCATACAGAGAAACCGGAAGAACTGACATTATTTGCCCGAGAACAATTACGAAAAGAGTTTCTATCCGCGGAGGTCGGCATCACAGGATGTAACTTTGCGGTTGCAGAATCGGGCACTTGTGCTTTGGTAACGAATGAAGGGAATGCTCGAATGGTTTCCACTCTCCCTAAAACGCAAATCACTGTGATGGGAATGGAAAGAATTGTTCCTACATGGGAAGAACTTGATGTACTAGTCAGTCTTTTGACAAGAGCTGCGGTTGGTCAGAAGTTAACCAGTTATGTGACTGCATTAACAGGCCCAAAGGAAGAATCGGAAGGAGATGGACCGGAAGAATTTCATTTAGTCGTTGTCGATAACGGACGATCCAAAATATTAGGAACAGAATTCCAAGAGGCTCTGCACTGTATCAGGTGTGCTGCTTGTATCAATGTTTGCCCTGTTTACAGACATATAGGAGGTCATGCTTATGGATCTATCTATCCAGGGCCCATTGGTGCTGTACTGACACCATTATTGGCGGGCTATGAGGATTATAAAGAATTGCCATATGCTTCTTCTCTCTGTGGTGCTTGTACAGAGGTATGTCCTGTAAAAATACCATTACATGAGTACTTAATTGATCACCGGAGAAATATTGTAGAGAAGGAAAACAAATCAAACTTATCTGAAAAATTGGCGATGCAAGGCTTTCATAAACTAGCAGGTTCAGCCGGTCTTTTTAATATAGCGACAAAAATGGCTCCTTTCCTCGTTACACCGTTTGTCAGGGATGGAACTATTTCCAAAGGGCCTGGACCGCTAAAAGCTTGGACCGGCGCTCGAGAGCTCCCATTGCCACAAAAAGAACGTTTCAGGGATTGGTTCAAGCATAGAACCAAAGGAGGACAACACATTGCAAAGAGGGGAGATTAAAAACAGGGAAGCATTTTTAGATAAGGTTGCTGGTCAATTGGGACGGAACCGTAGGAAAGATAATGTTATCCGGCCAAAATGGAAACATCAGGTTCAATGGAAAGTGCTTGCGGACCTGACAGAAAACGAGCTTGTTGATGTATTGGAGAAGCAATGCGAGGTAATCCATACGGATTTTATCCGGACCACAGAGAAAGAGTTGGATGCTAAGATTTTACAAGTGTTACAAGCGTATGGTGTTAAAACAGCGTTGACCTCGGATGACTCGCGTTTTTCCAGTTTCGGCTTAACAAATAAGTATCAAGATTGGAAAAACAGTAGTGATATTGATGTTTTTAAATGGGACATAGAAAGCCCTGGGCAAAGCCGCCATTTGGCAGAGCAAGCTGATGCAGGCATTACGTTCAGTGATATCACCCTGGCGGAATCTGGTACTGTCGTTCTATTTAGTAGCGATGGTAAGGGACGGTCTGTAAGTTTGCTTCCTTCTACTTATATTGCCATCATTCCAAAAAGTTCTCTGGTTCCAAGAATGTCCCAGGCAGCGAGAGAAATCCACCATCAGATAGAAAGTGGCGGACGGATATCATCATGCATCAATTTTATTAGTGGTCCGAGCAACAGTGCTGACATCGAAATGAATCTAGTTGTCGGTGTTCATGGTCCGATAAAGGCTGCTTATATCCTTGTGGAAGATAGATAAAGAAGAAGCCATTAATTTGTCATGGTATAAAAAAACAGACCGTCCATAGGGACGGTCTGTTTCTTTCAATCTAACGATACAACAAATATTCCTCTCTAACTTCTTTAAAAGCATTCAGTTCGTCCTGCCACTCGGCTTTCATTTCCTCAACGGATTGGCCGTTTTCAATCGCTTCCCGAATCCAGCCATTTCCAATCAGGTTATCGAAGAAGGAGACACCGTTGCTATTTTCGGCACGGAAGGCGAAATCATCTGGGTACATATCATGAATCGTTTTAACCAAGTGAAGTCCGGTTTCCACTGGTTTAAAGCTGTCTCTGTCTGTCACATGGATTTCAACACCGTTTGAAAGTTCACCGCTATGTTTCGAAAAACTTGGGGTAAACGATGCAGCCCGGAAGGTGACTCCTGGGAGTTCCAAATCATTCAAAGCTGCTGCCAATTCGGTACTGTTGATGAAAGGGGCACCGATCAGCTGGAACGGTTTTGTCGTGCCTCTGCCTTCTGAAACGTTCGTCCCCTCAATTAATGCTGCGCCGGGATACACCAATGCTGTATCAAGCGTCGGCATGTTCGGAGATGGGAGGACAAACTCTAATGGCGTTTCATCATAGTATTCGTTCCGATTCCAGCCGTTCATTTCGACTACGGTCAAATCAGCACCAATGTCATATTCCGTGTTGAAAAATTTTGCAAGCTCTCCGACAGTCATACCATGACGCAACGGAATCGGATAATTTCCGACGAAGGAAGCATAATCAGGATCAAGAACAGGGCCTTCTACCTTCTCCCCGCTGATTGGATTTGGCCTGTCAAGCACGATGAATGGGAGATCGTTTTCAGCAGCTGCTTCCATGGCATAGGCCATCGTGTAAATATACGTATAGAAACGTGTTCCGACATCCTGAATGTCAAACAAAAGCACATCAATATCTTCCAGCATTTCTGGTGTCGGTTTCCTTGTTTCCCCATAAAGACTGTAAACAGGTAAACCGGTTTGTTCGTCGATATAGTATTCGACATAATCACCCGCCTGTGCACTTCCGCGAACACCGTGTTCTGGACCATATAAAGCTGTCAGCTCGACATCTGGATCATTATGCAACAAATCTACAATACTATTAAGATCCTGGTCGACGCCGGTTGGATTGGTGATGAGGCCCACTTTTTGTCCTTCAATTAACTCCTTCTGCTCATTCAACAGTTGTTCAACGCCGAGTTGGAATTTATGCGGGTTGCCTTTTCCTTTATCTTTTCCATAACCGTGTCCATTTCCATTGCCATTTGCAAATACGACGGTTAGCGAAGAAAGCAAAAGAACGAGAGCAAACAGCGAGACAAACGTTTTCTTCACATGAATCCACTCCTCAATTCGTTTTTAGTATACGTATAACTGCTTTTTTACTTGGAAATTCCGCTGCGGAAATATCCTGGAATTCCCGCAAGTGGCTGATGAATTTCCTCTGGCCTCGCTTGCGGGTTCTCTTCTAAGCCTTTCCTCCAGCAAGAGTTTGGGTATTTCCTCCGTTTTCATCTTCTAGTTTCCTAGACTCAGGATTAAGATGACCTTAATGCCATCGGAATGGAAGTAATAGATTCTTTAATAGTTGCGTTCAACCCAGCCATTACTTTTTGTTTCTGTAGGGATGTTTTTACCTTGTTCAGAAGTTAAGTGGATATTATGCACATACCAGCCTCTTCCATTCACACTTCCGTCTGTTTCATAACGGAAGCGGATATACCTTGTACCTGCCGGCAGCTGGATTTGCTGGTGCTGCCAATCAACACTGCTTCCATTGATTGAGTCTAACTGTGTCCAGTCTTCGCCATTCTTGGATGACTCGATATAACCGAAATCGTAATTGGTTTCGGTTCGGTACCAAGTATCAAACCTTAACAAAGCTGGTTTCTCTTCATTCCATTCAATAGTTAATGAGCGATCGAGCTGACTGCCATATCCGGCAAACCAGGCATCTTTTTTGCCGGGGATGGCTACAGGAATTGCATCTGCAACATGTTGGGCAAACTGTCGTCTTACCGGGTTGGTCGATACGGTGTCTCTGCTGGGGTGGACGCGGTTTGTCAGCAGGATAGCAATCGTATCATTGTTCCGGTTGATGACAATCGAAGTGCCGGTGTACCCTGTGTGGCCAAGAGTTGTTCCCTCAGATAGTGCATCCATATACCAGCCCTGTCCAAGTTCCCAGCCTAAACCATGGCTGTCTCCCGGGAATTCGGGAATTTGATTTTCCATAAGCAATTCCACTGTTTCGGGCTGTAAAATTTGTGAGCCGCCGTATCTCCCTTCATTGAGGAACATATGGGCAAATACAGCTAAATCCTCGGCTGTTGAGAATACGCCGGCATGTCCGGCAACACCATCGAGGGACCAGGCGTTTTCATCATGGACCTCTCCCCATACCAGTCCACGGTCGGGAACAGCCTGGTATTCTGTAGCAGCAATTCGATCTTTTAAATCGGTTGGTGGATTGTACATGGTATCGTCCATATTTAACGGCTCCGTTATATTTTCATAGACAAATTGATCCAGACGCTTGCCGGATAATCTTTCAACTAATCCTCCGAGCGTAATCATGTTCAAATCACTATAGGTGTACTGCTCACCGGGAAGGGCAGTTAGTCCCGATTGATAGACAAGTTCCATTCTATCTTCCCGGTTTTCTCCCTCGGTATAAAGGGGAATCCAGGCAGGAAAGCCGGATGTATGGGTCATTAGTTGTTTAATGGTAACGCTTTCTTTTCCGTTAACCGCAAATTCAGGTATATAATTGGAGACAGGGTCATCCAGCTCAAAGTAGCCCTCTTCATACAATTTCATTGCAGCAGTGGTTGTAAATATTTTGCTAAGTGAGGCTAAATCAAAGATGGTATCTTCTTTCATGGAAATGGGATTTTCCATTTCGGTATGGTTTGCATCCGAGTAGCGGGCTGCATAACCGTATGCTTCGTGCTGGACGATATGTCCACGCCGTGCAACCAATGTAACGGCACCTGGCATCGCTTGTTCAGCGATAAATCCGTTGATCGTTTGGTCGATTGCATGAAGCGGCTGTTGGACCATTCCTGCTCCCCGGGCGTTTCCAGGATGAATGACTGGTGGCAAATTCCCTGGTTGATCCCAGGAAAAAACCGGATGGGCCACTGGCTGCGAATGTTTATTTAATTTGGTTTCGATTGAAGGTAAATGTTTGTCTGAGGTGCGGGAATCTGCGGTGACGATAGCGGGTATGAGAAATGATGAACAAATAACGACTGTGCAAAAAGGGATGAAGTATTTTTTCATGCGTCCTCCTTTTATCTCCATATTTCGTATTTAGATACGTTTCTGTTTCGAGAAGTACCTCCTTTCGATAAATAACTCTTTCTCTTTTTCATTTTATTAAAAGATTAATATAGTTGTCTATACCGAATAAGTCCCTATTGATAGAAAAGAAACTATTTCTAAAGGTATATTTACACAGGTATAAGGGATTATTTTTTCGACAGGTTGATGTTACGGGGAAGGATGGCCTACATAAAAAGCAGGCCTGCTGAAATATGTTTATTTAAAGGATTTAATAGTAGGAATGGGCGGTTACATTATTTCCTTCATACCTACCAATAATGCCAGGGTCCTCAATAAGTTGATCCTGATCCAGGTTTTCCTCATCGTCTGACTCAATCATTTCTTCTTGTAATTCAAAATCCTCTTCAAATTCTTTCTCATCATAATCGTCTACCAATACATTCAACAATTTTTCAAGCATTCGAATCACCTCATTTATAGGATGGGAGGGTACTTTTCGTGGTATACCCGTAATTTTAGCAATTTAAAATGAAGTGACTATAAATGATTCGAAAAGATCAGGTTAATTTAAGGGAAATCGGTACAAGTACCCCCATACTACTTTTATTAAAGAGGCTATTCCTGAATAAATTAATCATCTTTCTTTTCAATTCTATAAGTTATGATAGCCTACTAATCCAAAAACAAGGGCACCAATGATAATAGAATCACTCATGTTTATAATTATGTCATCTTTCCGCATATTATCTGTAATTTTTATTAATAGCCCTCCAAAGGAAAACCTTCATCGACCGCAAGCAATTTTTTAGCTATTTCCAATATAAGTTTGACCACTTATTCACTCCTAGGGTATTAGATTCCCCATACTTTCTAGCCAATTTATCAAGTAACGATCGAGCCCCCATTAACGAAAATAATTTTTCCTGACATGTATGAGCCATCGTCTGAAGCCAGCAGCACATATGCAGGAGCCAACTCAAACGGTTGCCCGGGGCGTCGTAACGGTACATCCGTTCCAAATGTGGTTACTTCTTCTGCCGTAAATGCAGATGGAATTAGCGGCGTCCAAATCGGTCCGGGTGCTACTGCATTAACGCGAATGCCTTGATCGGCAAGCGAGAGGGATAAAGAACGCGTAAAGGAAACAATGGCGCCTTTGGTGGCCGTATAATCAATCATGAAGCTCATTCCTGAAAAAGCGGTGTCTGAGGTCGTATTTATAATGGAGCTACCTGCACGAAGATGAGGCAACGCAGCTTTTGTCATATCAAAAAACGATATTATATTCGTTTGGAATGTATTAATCAACTGCTCTTTCGTAATACCCATAATGCTTCTTTGATGAAACTGCACACCGTGATTATTGACTAGAATATCCAATCGTCCGTAGGTTTTTATTGTTGTTTCCACAACTGAATGACAGTTTTCCTCTAGTCTTAAATCCTTAGCAATGGGCAAACATTGACGGCCCAAACTGTTAATGAATTGCTTCGTGTCAGCTGCATCTTGGTGTTCATCGAGATAAGCAATGACAAGATCTGCACCTTCCTTGGCAAAAGCTATAGCGACGGCCCGACCAATCCCACTGTCCCCGCCTGTAACAATCGCCACCTTATTTTTCAACTTCCCGCTACCTGTATAGGTAGGATTTTCTGATAGCGGGTGAGGATTCATCAAATATTCAAAACCTGGTTGCCTATTTTGATGCTGTGACGGAAAGACGACAGGGACGTTGGTACATTGCTGCTTCCAACCTAAATATGGATACATGGAATAAGGCATGGTTTTTTCTCCCCTCGGATTCAATTTCATACCCCACCTTATTCCATTGGATTAATTAATATACGAAAAATACATCAATTAAAATGCAGTTTCACCCTACAGTTGCTTCAATTATGCTAAAAGGTGAGGATACAAATGAAATTTGGTTACATGCGCGTTTCGACTATTAATCAAAATTTGGATCGTCAAAAAAAGACAGCTTGAAGAATTTGGATGTAAAGGCATCCTTTTGGAGAAGGTAACAGGAATGTCCGGCCCTAAATCGTATGCTGGAGTTACTTCGACCCGAAGACACCATATTTATCTCGTTCCACGTAAGGACTGATGTGGATACAACAACGGGCATGGAATAATATGTTTACTAATTTTGCAGGCATTGCCCAATTTGAGCGAGATCTCACTTCTAAACGGGCAAAGGAAGGCATTTTAGCTGCAAAAAAGGGGGGGGGATATCCTGGAAGAACAAAAGCTGATGAAGAAAAGATCAACTATGCCCTATGTCTTATAAACCAAGGGGTGATAACAGACGGGCTATGTAAGCACATGTTAATTCATAGCCATGAATTCAACTATGTTGAGGATAAGTTGTACCAACAATATAGAGGATTAAAAATTACTATAGAAACAGGTGGTGCCTGTAGTTAGTACACGTGAGAAAGAATGTTTTAGCTACAGTATATTTTATGCTAATTTTCTTCTATATGGTAACATGAGTAAGGTAACCTTTTCAGCTAAAGAGATAAAAGCACTTCTTACAGGCGTTTCCATTGCGATTATAAAGCAATGAATTATCTAGATGGAAAATTTCTCTGGTGTTTTTGTATATCGATTGGCATAGCCAGAAGCAACGAATGCTTCTGGTTTCACTACTGGTTCCCATCCAGAAGCTTTGATACGGGACATCATTTCCCCGGCCAAAAAACGGGAGAGAGATCGTTTTTCCAATCCTACATCGATATGCCCTTCCATGGTCAGGGAACTTCCATGGTAAAGGTGGGGCAGGATGATATCGATCAATTGTTCTTTTTTCTTCTCATCAAATAAATAGGCGACTTGTTCGGTCAATGATGTTTCCATGGAAATCTTCTCGTGCAGATTCATATACTTCCGTGGGAAAATAGTTGGCAGCACACATCCCCAAGCTCCTTTTCCTTTGCGTTGTATAACTATCCCGGTTACAAAGAGCGTGTGCGATCGATACACTTGAGAATCCGTTCCAACCATCAAGCGATAATTTGCGGCAGGGTCTTGTTGCATAAAAGTAATGATACGTTTAAAGACCGCTTCAAAACTTAACTTTTTCTCGGTTAGGTTCATAAAGTGATGGCTTGGAGGGTAAGGCGCTCTGCCTTGTTTCATCTTATCCAACTCCTTTTTTGGTTAAGAAACAAATGGTGGATTTCACACAAGGCTTTTTATGTAATCATGACCAGTTTTTCTTATTCTATTCTTTAAAAATTGATTGGTGTCCTACTTAGGTATTGCTAATCCAAGTATATGAGCATTGTTAAACAACATGCTTACTAGTCATGTTGTCAATTCCGTCGAAAATATTAGGAAAATTCCAACCTTAGATGTATGACAGATTGAGAAATCCATGGCATAATAATGGAGAACAATATATTTTTCAAAACAATGCACGAGTACTCCGATAAGTGGCCTCCCCGGCGATTTTCCGATAACTCGTGCATTGTTTTTGTTTTTGAAGGATGCGCTAAAAAACTGTGAAAAAATGTTAATAACACAGTACCTGTAATGGGAAGTTCAAATGTCTATTCAAAAGAGTGGTTAACCACCGCTTCGGTAACATACTTTGCTTTTCCGCAGGCACGGCTTCAGCTAACTTGGTAAAGAAAACCACTTTACCAAGCGGATCTTCAGCTCGCGCTTTTTCCTTGAAACCCAACAGACTTCTTACAAACGGTTGTCAGGAAAGGCGTGCTTTTCTCCCTGGAAAACAGTTGGGATTCCGTCTTTTCTCCTTCTCTTGGACTTTCTGTTTGTTTTCCTAGCTATGTCTTTTGATAAGACGTTTCTTGCAAGTTAGGAAGACAAAGAAAACTATCACAGTTTATATCAATTACGCCAGTTAACAGCAAAAAAGCATGCAAAAAGAGCTTTCTAAAATGTTTTTTTGCAGCTCCTTCTTTTTCTCCTCCTTTTCTCCTTTAAAATTGCTATTTTCCATCCGATAAATAATATGAGGAAGAAATTCGCCTTTATTCGACATGGGGCGATTCCGCTGTGGTTTTGTAGTCACAGTACATAGAATAGGTTTTTCAGTAGAGTTGTTGGTACTTACCAAAACTCGAAGGAATTACTGTTTTTAAAGAGACATCAAAAATAAAGAGTTGTTTAGGCATAACAACAGGAATCGATATGGGGGAGAATAATGGACAAAACATCTTTTGGAGGAATATTTTTAGCGATTATTGCAGTTGGAGTGGGGATGGTGTTAAAAGGAGTGAGTCCTGTAAACTTGCTCAATCCTGCGGCCCTTTTGATTATCTTTCTTGGTACCATGGCTGCAGTATGTATTGCCTTTCCGCTCGAAACGCTGAAAAAGGTACCGGCACTATTCAAAATCATCTTTACAGAGCAAAAAACCGAAGATGTAAAAGATATTATACCGATGTTCACGGATTGGGCGAATTTGACCAGAAGAGAAGGAATCTTGGCTTTGGAAAACCATTTGGATGAAATTGAAGATCCTTTTTTGGCATCTGGTTTGGAGTTGGCAGTTGACGGACAGACACCAGAATTCATTCGCGATGTTTTATTGGAAAAAATAGATGCTATCGAAGAGCGTCATCAGGAAGGAGCATCCATTTTTACCCAGGCGGGTACATATGCTCCGACATTGGGAGTATTAGGAGCTGTTATCGGATTGATTGCTGCCCTTGGAAATATGGAGGATACCGAGGCATTAGGACATGCCATTGCTGCTGCTTTTGTAGCGACCTTGTTTGGTATTTTTTCCGGTTATGTACTATGGCATCCATTTGCCAATAAACTGAAGGAAAAATCTAAAAAGGAATTGCATGCAAAACGTGTCATGATTGAAGGGATTTTATCCTTGACTACTGGGGATTCTTCCCAAGTGATCAAGGGGAAATTAAGCTCCTATCTCTCACCGAAAGAGTATGCCGAATTTGAGGAGGGAGAAGAACAGTGAGAAAGAAAAAGAAGCATAAGGAGGACCATATTGATGAAACCTGGCTTGTCCCTTATGCCGACTTGCTGACGCTTCTCCTTGCGCTGTTTATTGTATTGTTTGCCATCAGTAAAGTCGACCAAGAAAAGTTCGCTGAGCTGGCCAATGTAATGCGAGGGGAATTCTCAAGCGGCGAAGGGATAATGGAAAACGGCACAACGATTTCCCCTGAAGAACAACCCTTGGTCGGTGAAGAGCAGGAGGAAAAGGAAGAAGAACAGCAGGAAAAGGCAGAGGATGAAGAGAAAAAAAGAGCGGAAATTGAGAGGCTCGCAAAAATCCAGCAAAAAATTAATGGATATATAACTGAAAATGAATTAACGGATGTGCTGGACACGAATTTAACCGATAAAGGTTTATTGATTTCTATCCTGAATGATGTTTCTTTTGATTCTGGAAGCGCGGAAGTGAGCGGGGATGGGCAGGAAATTGCGAAAGAAGTTTCCAACTTTTTGTACACTAATCCTCCGCATGAAATCACAGTCAGCGGACATACAGACAATCAGCCTATCCACAGCAGCGAATTCAAATCGAACTGGGAGTTAAGCGTCATGCGTGCAGTCAATTTCATGCGGCTGTTATTGGGCAATGAAGACTTGGATGAGCGATTGTTCAGTGCAAAAGGATATGGAGAGTATGAACCAATCGCTCCGAACGACAGTCCACAGAACCGGGAGAAGAATCGACGGGTGGAAGTATTGATTCTGCCAAACTATGAATGATAATAACGAATACAAAACCCCTGCCGATAACGGCAGGGGTTATTATGTTAAATACAGGGACTATCAAGGCGTTTCCGCATTTCTTTGGCCTGGTAGTTCTTTTTCGGATCCGGAGATGACGACAGTCGCGGAAGCGTCTCCGACAACATTCAAGGTTGTCCGGAACATATCCAAAATTCGATCGACCCCGGCAATTAACGCAATGCCTTCCAAAGGCATGTCGACGGAGCTTAATACCATGGTCAGCATAATCAAACCTGCTCCTGGTACTCCGGCTGTTCCGATAGAGGCCAGAACCGTAGTAACTACAACGGTAAGCAATTGGATGAACGACAGGTCCAAACCATAAAACTGGGCGATAAAAACAACGGCAACCCCTTGATAAATCGCCGTGCCATCCATATTGATTGTTGCACCAAGCGGCAGCACAAAACTACTGATTTTCTTGGGAACTCCCAGGTTTTCTTGTGTGTTTTTCAATGTAATAGGCAAGGTACCGGCAGAACTAGCCGTACTGAAAGCTACTAAAGCGGCCGGTGAAATCCCTTTGAAGAAGGTGACAGGGTTTATTTTTCCATATATCCGGACTGCTGAAGAATAAACAATAGCAGCATGGAGGATGCAGGCAATAACAGCTGCAAGAATTACCTTGAGCAAAGGAAGCAGTACAGATAGTCCATACTCCCCTATGACAGGAGCAACCAGTCCCAAAATTCCGATTGGCGCTACATACATGATGATGGAGGTAATTTTATACATAACCTCTGCAAACCCATCGAAAAATCGATAAACTGGTTGGGCTTTCTCTCCCACGAATGTGATTGCTAGTCCGATAAATAAGGCAAAAAAGATAATTTGCAGGATGTTGCCGCTTGCCAGCGCCTCGAATGGGTTTTCCGGAATGATATTTAAGAAGGTATCGACAACACTTTGGGACTCCTGCACTTCCTTTTCAGGAGCACTCTCCGAAAGTGAAACATCCACTCCTTTGCCCGGTGACAGCATGAAGGCCACGGCCAGGCCGATGATAATAGCAACCGCTGTTGTCAACAAATAGTAAACAACGGTTTTCAACCCGATTCTTCCGAGCTGCTTGGGGTCCCCGCTGCTGGCAACCCCGACGACAAGTGTCGATAAGATGAGTGGGGCGATGATGAATTTGATCAGCCGTAAAAACAAATCACCAAGCGGTGCGATGACTGCGATGGATTCTTTGAAAATAATTCCTAGAATAATAGCGAGAATGAACGCTATGAAAATTTGTGTAATGAGATTGAATTTTATTCGCACAAATACCTTCCTTCCTCTTTTCAAGTTAGAAACCCAATTATATATTATAAACATAACCACTTAAAAGCTAAAGCATGGAATGTACTAAGCAATCGTTGAAAATATTGGAATAATTCTGAGGAGGAAGAACTGTGGGAATCCATGTCATCGAATCGTTTTTGCAGGGAAAGCGACCTGACCCAGAACTCTGTGAAGATATGCTTGTGATCAATGAAGATTTTACAGCTGTGATAGACGGTGCCACCAATGTTTCGGGTAAAAAAATCAATGGAAAGTCACCTGGAAGAATTGCGGGTGAAATCGTCAAACAAACTGTTGAACGAATGGATAAGAAAGTGACGTTGGAAGGAATGATTGAACAAATTAATCAATCTATGCAGTCATTCTATCAAAAACAAGAGCTGCTGGAGGAGATAAGTCGAGTGAAGTGGCTTGCCCCTTCTGCATGCATGGCTATTTATAGCAATTATCACAGGGAGGTCTGGCAAATCGGAGATTGTCAGGCTATTATCGAAGGCAAGCTTTACAAAAACGAAAAACAACTTGATACCATCACGGCCAACGCCCGCTCTCTTTACTTAGAAGCAGAATTAAAAAAAGGGAAGGCGGTAGAGGACTTGCTTGTGCACGACACCGGCTGGGAATTCATTCAGCCTTTGATTTTGCAGCAATACTATCTGCAAAACGACCCCAAAAATCAATATGGTTATGAAGTGATAAATGGTTTCCCGGTTGACCAGAATATGGTTCAAGTAACCCCCGTTCCTGCTGGTAAGACCGAAGTCATCCTCGCCTCGGACGGCTATCCTTTTCTAAGGAATAATCTATCTGAATCTGAAGTTGCGCTGGAGAAATTACTCCGTGAAGATCCGTTATGCTTTCGAGCTTATAAAGCCTCCAAAGGAATGGCGAAAGGTAATGAATCGTTTGATGACAGAGCTTATATAAGGATCCGGACTTAACTAATCAGTTGGGGAGATCGGTTTTAAAGCGTGCGATAACGGGAATGATAACGGTAACAAGTTGCGGAAGGATGAGAGGAATGTCGAAACAGATTGATGCTTACTTTAAGAATGAGAACGATGCAGAAGCAGTGCACGCCAAGCTTCAACCTTTAAAAGTGAATAATGTATCAGTCGAGGAAGTGCCAGAAGGAACGGATACAAAAGTTCTTGTACCGTTTTTCCCTGCCAATACAGGAACAGGTACAAATGGTGGATTTGCTCCGATTGCTCCATTAGTCAATAATAATGAGCCGAGCAAATCAGGAGACGGGAATCCGGAAACAGTGACCCATTTGCTTCACTTTGAGGTAGACGAAGCGGATTATCAGGAAGCAATGGATATATTGAAACAAAGTGATTGTTATGGACAGCAATTATAAGTCAAGGACTCATAAACGGAGAAGAAAAAACGGAGAGGCTGCTGCTTCTCTGTTTTTTTATGCTTTTAGCACGCCAGGTAAGGCCGGAGTAAAATGCTCTTTATTCGGCTTGCATTGTTTTAAACGGCAGGTAATAAGTGTGATTCCGTACAGCAATCAACTTACAATGGCTCCCCTTTCAGTTGAATGGGGGTCGTTTTTTCTCTCTTTACGACGTTTTAGCACGACCTTTGGCAGAAGAGCCATAGTTTGGAGGTCTTCTGGTAAACTGGAAAAGGTTGTCGGTAAAAAATTTTTCGATAGGGGTAGACAAAAATTTACAATGTTATAGTATAATAGTTGAAGAAAAAGAAGTCGTTATCATATAACAGATGGGGTGTATTTATTGGCTGAAAGTAGAAGAGCGAAAAAAGCGGGAAAGTCGAAACGCTGGTGGAAAATATTACTTGCCGTAGTGGCGATAGTTGTGATTGGCGTAGGTGTCTATGCTTTTTCTATATATAGTAATGCAAAGAATACGGTTGAGGAAAAGATGCATCAGCAGGTGGATTCAATCGACACTACAGTCGGAAAGAAAAAAGTGAGGGATAACGAGCCATTGAATGTCCTGCTTCTGGGTGTAGATGAACGTTCGGGAGATTCCGGCCGTTCAGATGCTTTAATGGTTTTATCGCTGGATCCGAAAGACGACAGCATGAATCTGGTAAGCATTCCCCGCGATACACGAACGGAAATCGTTGGAAAAGGATACGAAGATAAAATAAATCATGCGTATGCCTATGGCGGTACAGATATGTCGATCAACACAGTGGAAAATCTTTTGGATATCGAACTTGATTATTATGTCAAAGTGAATATGGAAGGTTTGTCGGAGATGGTGGACGCGGTAGGCGGTATCACAGTCGACAACAAGACAGATTGGATTGACGAAGGCTATTATAAAAAAGGATACCATTATGAAAAAGGCGAAATTGAATTAAATGGTGCTAAAACAATGGGATTTGTCAGGATGCGCCATTTCGACAGTGACTTTGCCAGAACAGGTCGTCAGCGACAGGTATTCCAGGCTATAGTCGATAAGGGTGCCAGCGTGGCTTCTGTGAACAAAATCGATGATATGATCGATGTTCTTGGAAACAACATGGAGACCAATTTGGATTTCAGTGATATGAAAAATTTGATGATGAACTATCGGGACACCAGGAAGAACGTTGTCAGTTATCAAATGGAAGGCGAAGGCAAATATATTACCAATTCAAGTGGCCAGGATGTTTACTATCTAGTCGTTTCTGATGACGAGATTCAAAAGGTGCACGATATGATTAAAAAAGCAAAATCTTGATATTCGGACAAAACCCAGTCAGCTATGAATAGGCTGCTGGGTTTTGTTTTATTACACTTGGTCATTAACGTAGAAGCCTGGAGCACCAGGCATTTACTTTTCTATTGAAGCAGGTTAGGTTAGAAAAAAGATTAGCAGCTGCCGTATTGCGAAACAGTACGGGGGCTCATCATTATGTGCTGGCGAGCGGCAGTAATGCAGGTGAACAAGTATTGGGAGATTCCTTGGAGGTTAACGGAATTTCAACCGATGAGGATACATTACCAGCAGACACTGCTGCAAAGCAGAGAAACGAAATATCTTCTGAGTCGGATCGGGCAGTTTCTCAATCTTCCACTAAAAAAAGGGCGGTTAACACGAGTCCTACAAGTGGCACCACTTCAAGTGTCTCTAATACTTCTTCTGATGGTGTTACTGCTAATAAGGAAACTCCATCTTCGTCTGATAAGAATAGTGAGGATTAAAGGACTAAAAAGTTTAATGCTCGTTTAACGACCTGTTTGTATTCAACTTTTTTTCTACAACTTTTTCAACTAAAGGTCGAGGAGGACTATCAGGTTTTTCCTTTCTTGACTTCTCTTTTACAGGTTTCTCTTGTGATTTCTTTTTTGGTGCGGAGGAAGCCGTCTTAGCTCCTTTAGAAGAGACGATTTTATCTTTTGTATTTTCATCTACTCCTTGTTCTTCATCTTGTTTCCTTGGAATAGCTAAAGTAAGGGTGGCAGCTTTAAACTTAGATACTTTTGAAAACTTTGGCCGGTCTTTAAGCTGTGCCACCAGTGGCACTATCGTTAAATATATCTAATACATTGTTGTTTACCAATTGAGATAAGAAAAAGGATCTCCTCTATTTCTTTCACATAAAAAGACCACTCTGATGGAGTCATCATAAAGCTCCCTAATATGTTGAATATAAGACAGCCATTCCCACACTCCTTCCTTGGAATCAAAGTCGGATGGTAAATAGTAGTCATGTAATATTAGTAAGTCTGTCTTTTCTAACTCTACAACTTCTTTCAAATACCGGTGGTGCATTACTTTTTGTTCCGGAATTAAAAAGTGTTCTTTATGTTCAGATAAACGGTTTCTTATAATATTGCTATAGGATTCATTTCCTATAGCTAAAAGTACCTTTTTCATGCTTTCACTCCGCTTTTATGCAATAAAAAAATCCCGAAATAATCACAAGATAAAAGAATCGTGATCATTTCGGGATTTTCCCGTTAGCATATAAAAATTGGGCGTTAACTCTTCTGTAAACATAGATGGCTCCTTTTTCAGTATAATACTTCCCATCCAAAATATATTTTACTACTGCTACTTTTTAACTAAAAACAAATACAGGAAATATTTTACCAAACATATATGTTAGAATACACCGGTGTATGATTTTTTAAAGGAGGTAATTCAGATGAAAAAAGTAGTTACTCTTATAATTTTCGTCGCAGTCTTGGTTATTTTAATTTTTTCCTGGCCAAACATAAGAGAAAAATTCTTTCCTGAAAAAGAAGCGGAACATATGATAAACGAGTATTACAACTCCCTTATTAATGAAGATTATGAGGACGCATTTAAAGTTTTATATTTATACGATTATAAGAAAAACAGCAACGAATTTTTATCCACTGGAACAACATTACCTAAAGAACAAGCTAAGGACTTTTTTATGGAAAAGATAGCGTATTTAAAAGAGCAAAATTATATTATAAAAGACTATAAGATTAAAAATGTAGAGTACTCTGATGCTCATACTTTTTGGCATCATATTCTGTTAAAAGTAGAGGTTAATGGGAAGATGAAGGAGTTTAATGAAGTAGCAGAAATATGGAAGGGAAAATTATTGATAGGAGAAAGGGAGGATCCCTATGCTCGATTTAGAGATGGCAAAATGAAAATAAAGATTCCAGAGCATTCATAAAAAAGTGGAACGGTTTACTGCACTTAAAATAAACCGTTCCATCTCATCTTTAAATAGGGTAATAACGGCGGAAGTAACGGAGGATACCGTCAGTAACACGTTGAGCAATTGCTTCTCTATAGTAATCTTCCGACCATTCATCATCAATTTGACCTATCTCAGCTAGTACCTTTGGGCATGACTCCCAAGTATCCCGAAGAATAGCCCAATCCTCGGTCCATACACTTCCTACGCCAAAAAGCTCTAAATTCATATCATTTGCTAAAGCTCTCGACTCAGTACGTTCATACTCAGTAGCTTTTGAGCCATCGTACCAATATACACCGGTGCTCCCCAAAGCAGTGTTTACGTGTATACTGATTAAAGCACCATATCCACTAAAAGTTCGATTCACGTAATCTACTCGTTTATTAATATCATCATTACCGTCAACACCACCAAAGTCTTCATCTTCGTATCTGGTTTGATAAACGGGTGAAGCTCCTACATCAATCAATTTAAACCGTACACGGTTAGCAATATCTAAAGTAATTTCTTCTTCTTTATTTGAACCGTGCGTAGCTCCAGAATAACGTCCCCCATGACCAGGGTCTAAAATTATAGAAGGCATCTGTTTCCTCTCCTTTTTTGTGAATTTTGTAAGATTCGTCCGGACTGTTTATGATCTTACATTTAACAAAGTGTCATAAAAGGGAGGAAAATAAACTTTCACTTTCAATTTTTTTGTTTAGTGAGAATCCGTAGTAAGTTTGCTTTGCTTCCGTTGCATAATAAAAGACTCTAAAGAGAGCCTTTTAAGATGTAGTATGTATTTGCTGAGGAGAATATAAGGACCAAGTAGAAGAACTATAAGAACGGACTGTACTGAGTTTAATAAAAACAGTGTCAAAGAACACTTACACGTAGAGATTGTTGCAACGTATGCAAATGTAAGCATGTGAGGATTCCAGAGAAGTTGGATCATAAAAAGAGTTTGTCCCTTTATAAGTTAAAGCAATTCGCATTCGATTCCAACCTCCCTGAATGTCTGAATAAATTCAATCTTCTGTGCTTTCGTTCCTGCTTAGAAAATCTAAACGCATACGCTGTAACTTGTCCTTTAGCGGTCGGTAGAATGCTGTTTCTAACCCGTCTTCCCACATATCCTCTTCAACACAAATCCAGATAGTAAAAGGATAAGTGTCTAATAAGAGTTCTGAATGAAGTACTTCCGCTACAGATAAGGAAGAAGTTGACAGAACGATAATTGGCACATGATGATCAGAAAATCCGCTTGCTGGTATGTTTTGATATTTATCAAAGACTTTTTTCCAACTATATAGCTTGTCTTTCAGAAAACCGATAAAGTCTTGACTCATCTGTGCTTGTTCTATAAACAGATTCTACTTTCCTTGTGGAGTCTGGATCTCCGTAGTTCCTAATGATTTCTTTATTCTTCTAGTGTCTGTTCAGAAGACAACAATTGAACAGCCATAATCATGTTACGGTCCTGCTTATCGAAAAAATACTGGTTATGATTCATTAATTGAACCAGAGAAGGTATCTTTTGTTTATCTTCTTCCCTTAGGTAATAACCTGATTTTTTTTGCCTCTGAATTTCTTGAAGTCCATTTTCCTGTAAGAAATTGTTGATCTTTTTTAAATCATAATAAAATGTTCTTCTGGAAATATTCAGTGAACTAGTAATGGATCTTACGGACAGATATCCATTTGCATCGACAAACCGGTTTAAAATATACTTGCTTCTCGCATCTAAAGTCATATGAGGATCCCCAATCATGCAGTGTTTCTTAAGTGCAAATACTAAAGAAAGTCAGCTAACTTAATAATGATTATAATACGATTTAATGAAATGAAAAGGGGTTTCACGTTGCTAATTTGGTACGCTCCTACTGTGCAAAATTAAACGACCATCCTTGTTTTCACCATGGCCCAGCCTTCAAAGCACATTCATTGAAAAGAAAGATTCAACGGGTAAAACAATTTGCGATGGGGAATAGTTTAACTAGATGCTGACTCGTATGGAAAGGACGGATTGGATGTATAAGAAAGTGAACGAGCTCATTACCCTGTTGGAAAACAGCGGGAAATGTGAAGTGAAGTTGATTAATCGGGAAAAACATAATTATGCGATTGAAACAATGACAAAACTGCCTTGGAAGCGGCACTCCAGACGATTTGGAAAAATTCAAGCTGGGGAAAATCGATTGCGCATTGATTTGGAGGTACCTGGGGATTCTGTTTCCCTTGAGGAAATAAATAATGCAATAAAATTGCCGCACAAGGATGAGTTATCCCATACACGGACCTCTCACTTTGGAATTATACAAAATGGGAAGGGGTATGATACGGTTGTCCTGCAAATCTATCGTAAGGACTTAGATGACTTTGCTTTTGAGGACACTCCCTTTGCCTCTTTTGTCAATAAAGTAATTGAAGTGAATACAGCGAAGTAAATGGCCACGACAACGGCGTAGTGGTCATATCAAAAAAACGGACGATGATTCGAAGCTAAGCGCATTTGAACTCGTCCGGTTTTAAATATTAGATAGAAACTCGTAACCATGAATGATGCTGACTCGCCACTCCGTGAGGTATCTTGCCGTAGCGATTAGAAGCACTTATCAGTAACAGGATAAAGGAAGTCGATCAAGGGAAGGGCAAACGTCCTTCTCTGTTTCTTTCATTGCGTAACCAACTGGATGCATGAGGAAATTATTTTTAGACACGTTCATTCCTGTTATCGATTGGTAGTAGACTTAAAACCAGTCATTTTTATTCCTTTGAATCGGTGCCTGACAAACCAAGCTTTTTGATCAATGGTTTGATGGACAGCCCTTGGACGATCAAAGAAAACAAGACAACGGAAAAGGTCAGCAACAATACCGTATCACGGCCAGCGAAGTCCGTTGGCAGACTGAGAGCAAGTGCAATCGACAAGCTGCCTCGTAAACCGCCCCAATTCAGCAGGATACGCTCTTTTCGGTTCAAATCTTTAACAGGCAGTGTACTGATATACAAGGCGATGATTCTTCCTGTGATTACAAGGATGATTGCATATACAATGATATCCCACTGGTTATTAAAGTCGATATTGCGGATTTCCAAGCCAATCAGCAAAAAGATGATCGAGTTGGCAACGAGGGTGATAACATCCCAAAAAGTGTTGATGGTGACCCGTGTTTTTTCCGACATACCGATTTTTCCGCCATAGTCAGCGAACATAAAGCCACCTGCCACAACAGCGATGACCCCAGATACTTCCAAGTGCTCTGCTATGAAATAACTACCGAAGAACAAGATGGCTGATAAAGCTATTTCAAATGGATAATCATCAAAAAAGCGGATGATTTGTGAAAATACAAAGCCAAGGATGACACCGACAAGCACCCCGCCGAGACTGAATTTCAAGAACAGCAGGATGCCGCTGCCAAGTCCTTCCCAGCCTAATTCGATATACGTAAGCAAATAAATCGATGAAATTTTGAAAAGCACGACTGCAATCCCATCATTGAATAATGACTCTCCTTCCATGATCGTCGATAACTTTTCCGAAACTCCCAGCGATTTAAATATGGATACAACACTTATCGGATCTGTAGCACTCATCAACGCGGCAAATGTAAATGCTACCGCTATTGGCAGGCCGATAATGTAATGGGTGGAAAAGCCGATCACGATAAACGATAGGAACGTGCCGATGAAGGCCATTCCGAGAACAGCCCGCTTATGGTGGTATAGATGATGAAATGGCAGTTTCAGTGTCGCATCTCCCAGTAAAATCGGCAGGAATAAAGAAATGATAATTGCCTGAAAAACTTCTGATTGGGTGATATATTCTTCTGCTTCATCTATCAGCGGTACGTGAACATTAATAATGCCAAGAACTAAACCGACTAAAACAAGTGCAATCGTGTATGGCTGGCCGATTTTTTTGGCAATCCCGATTACGGCGACCGAGATAGCAAGCAGGATAAGGATTTGGATAAAAGTCTCGTTAAATTCGTGCATCGCGATTCCTCCTGGATTAAGTATATCTATATGTTTCTCAAAAACCGGGCAGATAAACCTGCCGTGTAAGCCGCTTTCAGAAGCCAGCACTATTCTGATTATTACAAAAAGTAGTTGACATGGAAAGTCATTGGTATTATGATTGGTGTCAAATTAAAAATTCTTATCCAGAGAAGCCGAGGGAACTGGCCCATTGAAGCTTCAGCAACCTCTGACTATTTGTCAGAAAGGTGCTAATTCCAGCCAAGATGTATTCTTGGGAGATAAGAGCGGATATCGGACGATAAAAACCCTCTTTTCTCATTCTGCGGAAAAGGGGGTTTTCTTTATGGAAAAATTCCCTCTTTCCCCGAGTTGAACCGAAAATACCATATGGCAGAAAGGGAGAGATTGTTTTGAGCGAAATCATTATTTTATCTGGAAGCCCTTCGACCCAATCAGGAACTGATGCGGTACTGAATTATTTAGGAGAGTCTTTAAGGCGAAAGGGGTTTTCCACTGCCCATTTATCTGTAAAGGATATCCCACAGGCGGATTTGTTTGAAGGAAGGTATGACAGCCAGGCTGTTACAGAAGCAGCAGCGCTCATCCGGGAGGCAAAGGGGGCGATTGTCGGATCACCCGTGTATAAAGCTGCTTACTCAGGGGTTCTCAAAGCATTATTAGACATATTGCCGCAGGATGTGTTGGAAGATACTCCGGTTTTGCCACTGATGACCGGCGGCAGTCCCTCCCATTTGCTCGCAGTGGAATATAGTCTGAAGCCACTGTTGGCAACATTGAAGGCACAGAATTTGAAGGGCGTTTATCTTTTGAACAAATGCATCGATAAACAGGACATCCAACAGCCGATTCATGATAGCGACTTAAACCAGCGATTAGAGAAGCAACTGAATTATTTCGTCCAGATGGTCAATAAGCAAAAGCAGCCAATTTGAATCAAAAAATATCCCATACAAGGAGGAGTAATCAAATGACGGATAAGCGTATTTATTTAAATGCCTTTGATATGAATTGTGCAGGACACCAGTCACCGGGGTTATGGACACATCCGGACGACCAATCACACAAATACAAGGACAGTGAATACTGGATAGAGCTGGCGAAGCTTTTGGAAAGAGGAAACTTTGATGCCGTGTTTTTAGCTGATGTGTTAGGCACCTATGATGTTTACGAGGATTCCCGGGATGCGGCGGTAAGACAGGGCGCCCAATCACCTGTGAACGATCCGTTGCTGGTCGTCCCGCTTATGTCGGCAGTCACGAAACACCTTGGTTTTGGCGTGACCGCTTCTGTCAGCCACGAACATCCTTATACCTTTGCTCGCAGAATGTCGACGCTTGATCATTTGACAAAGGGAAGAGTGGGCTGGAATATTGTTACTTCTTATTTGAAGAGCGCCGCAGTCAATATGGGTTTGGAAGATCAGGTCAGTCATGATGAGCGGTATGATATTGCAGCAGAGTATGTCGATGTTTGCTACAAGCTGTGGGAAGGCAGCTGGGAGGATGATGCAGTCCGTCTCGATAAAGAGAACGGGATTTATACGGATCCGGAAAAAGTCCATGACATCCAGCATGAAGGCAAGTATTTCAAAGTTCCAGGTGCACACTTAAGCGAGCCATCGCCACAACGCACACCGGTGATTTATCAGGCTGGTGCTTCGAAAAAAGGCAGGGCATTTGCCGCCAGCAATGCGGAATGTGTCTTCATCGGTGCTCCAACTATTGAAGCTGCCAGGCAGTCGGTCAAAAAATTGCGGGAAGAGACGGTACTGGCTGGACGCAATCCGGAAGATGTTAAAATACTGACCATGTTCACTCCGATCGTCGGGCGTACCGAACAGGAGGCAAGAGAGAAGTTCAACGATTATAAAAACCATATCAGCCATGAAGGGGCACTTGCCTTGTTCGGTGGATGGACTGGTATTGACCTTTCGCAATATGGTCCTGATGAAAGTTTACGATACGTTGAAAATAATGCCATCCAATCAGCAGTGGAGAATTTTACAAGGATTGATCCGAACAAACAATGGACAGTAAAAGAAATCAAGGAGTTTATTGGAATCGGCGGTCTAGGTGCCTATGCAGTCGGCTCGCCGGAACAGATAGCCGATACGATGGAAAAATGGGTCAAAGAGGCTGGTGTCGATGGCTTTAATATTGCCTATGCGATAACGCCTGGAACCTTCCAGGACTTCGTCGACTTGGTTGTCCCGATTTTGCAGGAGCGCGGCCTTATCCGATCTAGTTATAAAGGTGAAACTTTGAGGGATAACCTTTTTGGAGCAGGTCCACGTCTTTCAGAAAACCATCCAGGAAAAAAATACAACAGAGGAATTCAACCAGTGTAACCAGATAGGGAGAGGTGAACCGAGCCTCTCCTTTTCTATTTAGTATGCTTGCGCTTTTCAACAATCTTGCGTTAAAGTAGGAATAATTATGTGAAAGCTGGTAAAAAGGGAGCGATTATATGGGGAAACATTTTGATACGAAATCTGTTCATCTTTCTGGCATGGAGGAAAAAAAGATTAATAGTAAATCGACGCCGATTTACCAGACGTCAGCCTTTAAATTCAAAGACCTTGAAGATTTGGAAAACTTTTACCAAGGGAAGAACGATTACTTATATACGAGAGTCGGCAATCCAAATACCGATGAGTTAGGGGCTGCGGTGGCACAACTGGAAGGAGCTCCGAGCGGGGTAGCTGCTGCCTCGGGAACCGCGGCAATATTGGCTGGAGTTCTTGCCGTTGCTAAGCAGGGAGACCATGTCATTGCTGCCACAGATATTTACGGAGGTACATATCAACTGCTTGCCAATGAACTGCCGGACTTAGGAATCGAAGTATCTTTTGTCGACTTTGCCGAAGGAGAAAAAATTGCCGACCATATCAAAGCCAATACAAAGATGGTTTACTCGGAGTCTATTTCCAATCCGTTGCTGCGCAGGGAAGATATAGAAGCACTTGGAGCACTGGCCAGGGAGGCTCAGCTCGTCTTGATGGTTGATAACACGTTTGCCACTCCTTACCTTTGCCGTCCCTATGAGCAGGGCGCCGATTTGGTGGTCCACAGCGCCACCAAGTACATCGGCGGTCATAGTGATATTACAGCCGGAGTACTGGTTGGCCATGAAGGCCTGATTGAAAAAGCTAATCAAAAAATCGTGAACCTTGGAAGCAGTTTAAGTCCTTTCGAAGCCTGGCTCACCTGTCGTGGCTTGAAGACGCTAAGCGTAAGAATGGAGCGGCACGTCGCCAATGCACAAAAACTTGCCGATGCATTGCACAAGCATGAGGCAGTAGAGAAAGTTTATTACCCGGAAGACGTATCACCGCTTGGCAATGGAGCCATTGTTACGATAGATATTACGGCTACTTGTGACGTGGAGAGATTTTTTCAATCGCTCGGCTGGATTAAAATCGTTCCAACGTTGGCCGGTGTGGAAACATCTGTATCCTATCCACTGGCGACTTCCCATCGCGCTCTTCCACCCGAGACGCGGGATCAATTAGGGATTACCGAAGGGTTGATCCGGATATCCGTAGGTATTGAAGCAGCTGATGATATCATTGAAGGATTTAACCAGGCGTTGAATCAGGCAAAACGTAATTGAACGGTAGAAAATAGGAGGAAATAGCATGAAGGAAGTTATTTTACTACTGGCTGATATTGTCAACCGGATCCACGATGCGTTGATCGAACGTTTTGGGTTGACCATGACGGATAAACAGCTGCACTTTTGGGTGATTGGCATTATTGGTATCTTTGCCTTTTTCATCGTCTACTTTTTCTTTAAATTAATCGCCAGCATGAAGTGGAGCATTACCATTCTTTCCTTTATTTATACATTCACCATGATGGTTGTGCTCGTTTTTGCAATCGAACTACAGCAGGCTCTTACTGGCGGGGATATGGAATTTGCCGATGCTGTCGTCGGGCTGTGGGGTTTCCTTGTGTTTTTCTTCATCTATGTAGTGATTGCTTTGATCATCCTGGCCGTTATAAAATTTATGCGCCGCAAAAAATAATTTATGAAAGCTGTCCTGCAGGTTAATGCTAAAGGGCAGCTTTTTTAGTTTCTCACGCAGGAAGGGAGCATCAGTAAGTACTTCCTTTTCATAGTCTAACAATGGATGTTTAGGGTGTTTCATGATCATCTTCTTGGTTGCGAGATTGGTAACTTTCCATCAGAATCCAAGCAGTAATCACACCAACCATATCTTTTACTAAATCCAATTGAGAAAAGGAACGTCCTGGTACGTAAAATTGATGAATTTCATCGATGAACGCATATATGATGGTTGCGGACATTGCCGCAAGGTCTGTCAGCGAGCTGTAACGTTTGTTGACAATTAACGCTGCTGCCAGGAGAAGGTAAAGAATGGCGAATTCAATAAAGTGGAAAGCCTCCCATAGAATGTTGATCACCACGGAATAACCTCCTTGAAAAAGCGTAGAATTGTACCTTGCGAGTAGCTCGATTGAACCCAAATCAATACAGCATAAATAATTGGGAGCAATGCAATCAACAGCCGTTTCATGGTCGTCACTCTCCCTTAATCGAAGTTCTTACCAAGTTCCCTTCAGCATCGAATGGAAAACGTTTTGTCTGTTATTTTCATGAGCTGGTGTATTTAGGGTATTTTAGAACTTATATCGATGCGTTACCTCTTCCTTTCCGAGATTAGTACTGCAAAACCAGCGCTACGGAAATTCCCTGCGCTATAAACGGTTTCCTTTTTTGGTGCTAAACTCCCCATCTAACTGCGAATCCTCCTTCCACAGAAAAAAGCTGTTTTGTAGGAACAGGGACTGAGGTTGCGTCCAATTTAAGCTTCGTAGTGGGTTTTCTCCATCCCCCGGAGCGAGTCAATTAGTCTCTGGATGAAGCATTCACTACGGAAAGCGAGTATTTGTCATTGCTTGGTTAGCGTTCATTCGGTAAAGCGCAGGAGTAAGCAAGTTCTCGTTATGTCGGAATTTATTTCAAGTGGTAAGGTATCAAACAACAATCATAGAAAAAGCGTTTTCGCCTGCTGTCAACCTATTACCGCTTGTACAGGCGTTATGGTAAAATGAATAACTATTAGTAAATTAACGGGAATTGGGTGATAATATGACAATACTTCAAGGGATTTTACCGGCGATTCGTGATATGAAAGATTTTGAAAAACTACTCTCCAGTGAATATCAGTATGTCATTTTTTTGGAGACAAGGCTTTCCCAGCTTGTTTCGTTGATAAAGTACGCAAAAAGAGAAGGGAAAAAAGTATTTGTCCATGCTGATTTAATTCAAGGGTTGAAAACCGATGAAGCCGGCATTGAGTTTTTAATCCGGAATTTAAAGCCGGACGGCATTATTACGACAAGAGGAAATGTTATTTCTTATGCCAAAAAGCAGGGTGTTCTGGCAGTGCAGCGGTTATTTGCTCTTGATTCGCATGCTTTGGAGAGCAACATAAAAATCATCAATAAAGTGAAACCAGACTATATCGAGGTACTGCCTGGCCTCATTCCTAAATTGATCGGAGAAATTTTTGAACGGACAGACATTCCAGTCATTGCCGGCGGGTTGATCCGCAGCCAGGAAGATGTGGAAAATGCATACCAAGGAGGAGCAAAAGCGGTCACCACTTCACGTTCCGAATTGTGGAATCTTCAATAAAATGGGCAATACATCCTGACAGCTGACTGGGACGCAAAAGGTTTGAAGTTTCCGATTTATGTTAATTAGATTAGAAAATCGGAAGGAGTGCCTTTTTATGTCGGAATTTTTAGCTGAGTTAATCGGAACCATGATTTTGATTATACTTGGGAATGGTGTCGTCGGAGGGGTTGTCCTAAAGGGAACGAAATCAGAAGGGGCAGGCTGGGTCGTCATTACGATTGGATGGGGACTCGGAGTTGCGATGGGCGTTTATGCCGTCGGCAATGTATCAGGTGCCCATATCAACCCTGCTGTTACACTTGGCTTCGCGGCAATTGGCGAGTTTCCATGGGCGAAAGTGCCAATGTATATTTCGGCTCAAGTGCTTGGAGCCATTATCGGCGCAGGTATCGTATTTTGTAACTATTTGCCACACTGGAGAGCGACAGATGACCCGGGAGCCAAACTCGGTGTGTTTTCGACGGATCCAGCGATTCGCAGCCCTTTTTCCAACCTGATCAGTGAAATTATCGGTACATTCGTCTTGGTAATGGGACTCTTATTTATTGGCGCAAACGAATTCACCGAAGGATTGAATCCGATGATCGTTGGATTATTAATTGTGGCGATTGGAATGTCACTGGGCGGTGCTACGGGTTATGCCATCAATCCTGCGCGTGATCTTGGACCTCGGATTGCCCATGCCTTGCTGCCAATTCCAGGAAAAGGATCATCCGACTGGGGTTATTCCTGGGTACCTTTAGCAGGACCGGTGTTAGGTGGAATTTATGGCGCTTTGTTCTATCGCGCTTTGTTTACCGGTGATTATTCGGTTTTCTTCTGGCTTCTTAGTGCTGTGATGATTCTCTTGTTAATCGCTGCAGCCAGTAAAGAGCTAAAACGCGGACACTCCTCAACGGAAGAAGTGGAAGAAAAAATGGTCGGCGATGATTCATGAAATACAGCACTATGACAAGAACAGGCAACAATCAGAAGATAGGATGTCCGCAAGCGCCTTCAACAAAATTTCATAAATGGATTGACAGCGTTTACAGATTGGTGTAAGGTTAAGACAACAAGTTAACGATGTGATGGAGATTCGGAGACCCACACGACAATGGTACTTCTCAGGAGAAGTGCGTCAATTGGAGTGTGGGTCTTTTTGTGCTCAATTAAACATCGTTTACTAGGTTAATAGAGGATAAAGGGGTGCTGGAGATGTCCGAATTTTTAGCGGAACTGATAGGTACTATGATTTTGATTATTTTTGGCGGTGGCGTTGTCGGGGGAGTCGTACTAAAAAACACAAAGGCGGAAGGCGCTGGCTGGATTGTCATTACAGTTGGATGGGGTCTTGCTGTGGCAATGGGCGTTTATGCGGTCGGCAACGTATCAGGAGCGCATATCAACCCGGCGGTAACATTAGGCTTTGCTGCAGTAGGTGAGTTTCCATGGTCTAAAGTGCCGATGTATATTACGGCGCAAATGTTGGGAGCGTTTATTGGCGGTGTGATTGTTTTCTTGAATTACCTGCCGCATTGGAAAGCGACAAAAGATACTGGTGCCAAACTCGGTGTGTTTTCTACCGATCCGGCAATACGCAGTCCGTTTTCCAACCTGGTAAGTGAAATCATCGGTACTTTTGTACTTGTCATGGGTCTTTTGTTTATCGGTGCTAACGAGTTTACCGAAGGATTGAATCCATTAATAGTCGGTGCGTTGATTGTAGCAATCGGAATGTCGCTTGGAGGTACAACCGGTTATGCCATCAACCCAGCCCGAGACCTTGGCCCACGGATTGCTCACGCACTGCTTCCGATACCGGGAAAAGGTGGATCTGACTGGAGTTATTCCTGGATTCCGGTTCTTGGCCCGATTTTGGGAGGTATTTATGGAGCAGTCTTCTATCGTGCCATTTTTGTAAGCGATTTTTCGGTCCTGTTTTGGGTGTTGAGCGCTGTGATGGCTGTAATCTTGATCGGAGCGGCCAATGCAGAATTGAAAAAAGGGGAAACCACTGCTGATAAAGTGGAGGAAAAAATATCTTAAGGGGGATTTTATCATGAGTGAAACATATATTTTGTCATTAGATCAAGGGACAACAAGCTCAAGAGCAATACTGTTCAATCATAAAGGGGAAATTGTGGAAACGGCACAAAAAGAATTTGAACAATTTTTCCCTCAACCAGGCTGGGTGGAACACGATGCCAATGAAATATGGACCTCTGTTCTTGCCTGTATGTCGGAAGTATTGCGGAAGGCAGATGCGGAACCTTCCCAGGTAGCCGGTATTGGAATTACCAACCAACGTGAAACAGCTGTAGTATGGGATAAGAATACTGGAAAGCCGATTTATAAAGCGGTTGTCTGGCAATCACGTCAAACCCAGGAAATTTGCAATGAGCTGAAAGAGCAGGGCTATAACGACTTGTTCCGCGAAAAAACCGGTCTATTGATTGACCCATATTTTTCCGGGACCAAAGTGAAATGGATTCTTGATAATGTGGAAGGCGCACGGGAAAAAGCCGATAATGGAGACTTGCTGTTCGGTACGATCGACTCCTGGCTTGTTTACAAGTTATCTGGTGGCAAAGCCCATATTACTGATTACTCCAACGCTTCAAGAACCTTGATGTTCAATATTTACGATCTTAAGTGGGATGAAGAATTGCTGGAAATTTTGACCGTGCCGAAAAGCATGCTGCCGGAAGTGAAGCAATCCTCGGAAGTATATGCAAAAACAGTAGATTACCACTTCTTTGGAGAAGAAGTGCCGATCGCCGGTATCGCTGGTGACCAGCAAGCGGCTTTGTTCGGTCAGGCTTGTTTTGAAGAGGGAATGGCGAAAAATACTTACGGAACTGGTTGTTTTATGTTGATGAATACTGGAGAAAAGGGGGTAGTATCCGAACATGGTCTGTTAACGACACTTGCCTGGGGCGTTGATGGAAAAGTGGAATATGCCCTTGAAGGAAGTATTTTTGTAGCCGGATCTGCCATTCAGTGGCTGCGGGATGGATTGAAAGTAATCAACGACTCTCCAGAGAGTGAAGCTTATGCCAAAAATGTAGATTCGACAGACGGGGTCTACTTCGTACCGGCATTTGTCGGACTCGGCACTCCATATTGGGATAGTGATGCACGCGGTGCTGTCTTTGGATTGACACGCGGTACGACAAAAGACCACTTTATTCGGGCCACCTTGGAATCACTTGCTTATCAGACAAAAGATGTTGCCGATGTGATGAGCAAGGACTCTGGTATTGATTTGACCAAACTTCGCGTGGATGGCGGAGCAGTTAAAAATGATTTCTTGATGCAGTTCCAAAGCGATATTCTCGATGTACCGGTAGAACGTCCAGTCGTTCAAGAAACCACTGCATTGGGTGCGGCTTATTTGGCAGGACTGGCAGTAGGTTACTGGAAGGATAAACAGGAAATCGCTAAACAATGGCAGAATGAGCGCACTTTTGATCCTGCTTTGCCGGAAGAGAAGAGTAAAAAGCTTTACGATGGCTGGAAAAAAGCAGTGGAAGCAACTCGTACATTCAAATAAGAAATGGTAAGGCTGGGGCCGGGTTTTCGAGATGCCGAAAGCCTCGGATAGCACCATGGTTATGGGACCGGTTTATCGATATGTACAATTTCGATTAATTGGTCCCATCTTTTTAAAAAAATGTCGGAATTTATCGGTTTCTGTCGGAAAAAACCCTCTCTTAGTAAAGGATTTCTGTACGGATATAACGAAGAATTAAAAATAGGGCGATAGTGAAGTGAAAATAATAAAGGAGTGACGCACAATGAAGAAGATTATCAATGATCCTAACCAGGTAGTACTTGATATGGTGAAGGGGATCGCGGCTGCTTATCCTGACAGTCTCAAGCATCTTCCGGATACGATGGTACTTGCACGGAAGCAGCCAGCTGGAACTGAAAAAGTAGGATTGGTAAGCGGAGGCGGCAGTGGTCATGAACCAGCCCATGCCGGATATATTGGCGAAGGTATGTTGGATGCAGCTGTATCTGGAGAAGTTTTTACCTCTCCCACTCCCGACCAGGTTTTTGAAGCAATAAAAGCAGTCGACAATGGTGCTGGTGTTTTCTTGGTTGTCAAAAACTATACGGGAGATGTCCTGAATTTCGAAATGGCCGCGGAGCTCGCCGAAGCAGAAGGGATAAAGGTCGACCATGTAGTGGTAAATGATGATGTAGCAGTTGAGGACAGCTCGTTTACTTCCGGAAGACGAGGCATTGCTGGTACGGTCTTTGTCCATAAAATAGCCGGTGCCAAAGCAGAAGCAGGTGGTTCGCTGGAAGAAGTGAAATCGGTGGCGGAGAAAACGGTAGCCAATGTGCGCTCGATGGGAATGGCGCTCAGTTCCGGCACGGTTCCTGCTGCAGGCAAACCAGGTTTTCAATTGGCGGATGATGAAATGGAGATTGGAATCGGAATACATGGGGAACCTGGAATAGAGAGAAAAGCAATTGCATCTGCCGATGAAATTGCCGAGGAATTGACCAACCAGGTTTTGGCTGATATCGATTTTGCCGCTGGAGAAGAAGTAGCTGTCATGATCAATGGACTTGGAGCAACCCCAGAAATGGAATTGTACATTCTCAATGGAAAAGTACAAGAATTGCTGGCGGAAAAAAATATACGTGTCTACAAAACCTTTGTAGGTGAATATATGACATCTTTGGAGATGGCGGGATGCTCGGTGACCCTGTTAAAACTGGATGGGGAATTGAAAGAATTGCTGGACGCACCGTCCCAGGCCCCAGCGTTTAAGATGTAATAGAAAGGAGCATGCAGGATGGAGTTACAACCGCAGGAAATAAAACAGTGGCTGTTACAGGCCAATCAACTTTTTCAGGAAAACAAGGACTATTTGACTTCGCTTGATCAGGCTATCGGTGATGGAGACCACGGTATCAATATGGCACGCGGGTTTCAGGAGGTCAAAAATAAAATAGAACCTGCCGAATATACCAACGTCAGTGACGTATTGAAAGATACGGCGATGACCTTGATGTCAAAAGTCGGAGGAGCTTCTGGTCCATTGTTCGGTACCGCCTTCCTAAAATTGTCCACCAGCTTGAAAGGGGTAGACAATGCAGATTTTCAGCATTTTGCCGATGGTATTTCGGCAGCCGCAGAAGGGTTGAAGCAAAGAGGGAAGGCAGAGCAAGGCGAAAAAACCATGATTGATGTCTGGCTGCCAATGGCTGAATTTTTACAGTCACAGAGCGAATTTTCCGGTGAAGAAATCGAATCGAAGGCAAAATCGGCTATGGAAGCCACGAAAGATATGTCTGCCAAAAAAGGAAGAGCTGCCTACTTGGGAGACCGTTCTGTCGGCCATCTGGATCCTGGTTCGGTTTCCTCCTATTATTTATTTTCGACGCTCGCTGAGATAATCAAAAAGGGAGTGTAATCAATGGATCAGACAGGTATCGTTTTGATTTCCCACAGTGCCAAAATCGTAGAAGGAGTCAAGGATCTAATCCGTCAGGTGAATTCGGATGTGCCAATTGAATTAGCAGGAGGTACCGACGACGGAGATATCGGAACCAGTATCGAAAAAATCCAGGCTGCTATCGAGAACGCGCATAGTCCAAAAGGTGTCCTGCTAATTTTTGATATTGGCAGTGCCAAGATGAACGCTGAAATGGCTGTAGAAATGTCGGAATATGACCAAGTAGAAATCGCCGATGTCCCAATAGTTGAAGGTGCTTATGTAGCTGCTGTAGAGTCTGGGATGGGCAAATCCGTTGCAGAGATAATGGAAACATTAAGGAAGAACTTTTAAGGATATGAAGCTGCCCTCAAGAAGAAATTCTTATAGGGGCAGCTTTTCTATGATTAAAAGAAGAGACTAGACGGTTTCGATTAGATGAACTTTCTTTCTCTATCCTACTAAAAAAATTTGAAAAAAGTGTTTAGGTTGAGGAGATGGGGGTATAAGTACTATAACAAACCTTATGTTGGTCAGGAATCAGGATTCTGCAAAATAAAAAAACAGACCGGAAAGTTCCGATCTGTTTTTACAGAATAATTACATACGTCCGTATCCAGCGAAGTGGCTGTTCCAATATGGATTGCTGACGCTAGTCATTTGTACACCGCTAGAGCTTGCATGAACGAACTGATTGTTGCCGGCATAGAAACCAACGTGGGAAATACCGGATTTATACGTGCCTTTAAAGAAAATCAAATCGCCAGGCTGCGGATTGCTTACCTTTGTAGATTGGTTGTAAAGGTTCGCTGCAGACGTACGACCGAAACTATTACCAGCTTGCTTGCTTACATAGTAGATGAATCCGCTGCAGTCAAATCCGCTTGGAGACGCGCCGCCCCATACATATGGAGTACCGACATGCTTTTTCGCTTCGTTGACAAGGGCTGAACCATTGTTGCCGCTAGTTGAAACGCTGGCAGATTTTACTTTAGTTTCTTTCTCGCTAACTTTTTCACTTGAATTGGAGGACGCTTGGCTAGAACTGGAAGATCCGCTGACTTTAAGCGTCTGACCAGTAACAATCAAATCAGAAGAAAGGTTATTCCAGCTTTTCAGATTGCTTACCGATACGCCATGATCCTTTCCGATTGCCCATAAAGTATCACCAGATTTAACTTTGTACGTTGTGGCACTTGACGAAGAAGCACTGGACTTACTGCTGCTTTCGCCGTCACCAGTTTCGATTACCTGGTTCGGATAGATGATCGTGCCGGATATATTATTAGTAGATTGTAGATTTTGTACAGTAGTATTATATTTTTGTGAAATGCTCCACAAAGTATCCCCGCTTTGCACTTTATAGGAAGAAGCTTCCACACTTGTTGTAAAAGCTGATGCCAAAACCACAGTTGCCGCTACAGAAAATAATGTTTTGTTAGACTTTCTCAATTCTTCCACTCCCTGATAATGTTTAAGATTAATTTTCCTCTGCCATTCGCAAAAGAAAAGATAATGAAGAGTCACAAAGCAAAGTTACGTGGTTACTATTTTTTCTCTCTTTTGGAGAACTGGATACAGTATAGCATGGATTTGCCAACTGAGAAGGGATGTAATAGAACTGTAAAGGATTTTAATCTAGCTGTTAAATAAGGAAATGGTAGAAAAGATTGCCAATTGCCTGATGTGTCGGGGTATATTGGGTGTTTCACAAGCAATATGGCAAGTTTCTTTAATCTTTCTGTAACCTTATTTTTCCCATTTTTGATAGAATTGGACAAGAAAGGGTAGTAGTAAAGTCATTTATATCAGGGGGGAGAACATGTTTAATAGAGTTCATCATACCGCCATCATCTGCTCTGATTACCAGCGCTCCAAGTACTTTTATACAGATAAATTAGGTATGGAAATCATCAAGGAAACCTATCAATCTCACAGAGGCACATATAAGTTGGATTTGGCATTGAATGGGGACTACGTCATTGAACTGTTCGGTTTTCCGGATGCGCCTGAAAGGCCAAGTTACCCGGAAGCTTGCGGTTTGCGGCATCTTGCATTGGAAGTAGACCGTCTGTAAACGACAATCGAAGAACTACAGGCAAGGGGTATAGAGACGGAAAGAGTTCGGATCGATCCTACAACTGGAAAGAAATTCACTTTTTTTACTGACCCCGACCAACTTCCCATTGAGCTTTATGAAAAGTGAAGGGGGACTCGACTCCTTCCTTAAAAGCAGTGGTTGTGCCTATCCTTTCTGAGGTAATAATTGCCTTGCAGGCAGAATAATATAGCAGTATATGGTTGTTCAAGGAAGAAGGGTGTTCAGTGCGCAGAGGAATAAACCCACTAATCGTATTGGTGCTGATCCTGATGTTGATCCTTGGTATAACTGGAATAGTGTATTTCTTACCGAATCGGCAGGCAAAAGCAGTAGTGGATAGCTTCTATACCTATGAACAACAGGGAATGTTTGCAGAATCTTATGCCCTGTTTCATCCACTAATGAAAGAAAAATTTGAAAAGGGTACTTATTTACAGGACCGGGCCCATGTATTCATGAATCATTTTGGTGTGGAAACCTTCACTTACTCATTAGGTGATACGGACAAAATAAAGGATTGGCAAATGGAAAAGGATTCGGAGCCGCTGTCTGTGGTATATAAAGTAACCGTCACTCAGAAGTTTCAAGGCAAATATGGAAATTTCAATATTGTGCAAGATGTGTTTGCTGCCAAGGATGATGGAGAATGGAGAGTGTTGTGGAACTATCAAAAATAGCATTCTGTTGGAACCGCCAAACAAGAAAGTGTCTTGTTTGGCAAGAAGAATCGTAGGCATCAATATTTTATTTTGTCTGGTTTGTCGTTCCATTCCTCGAATGGCCGATTTCTTTCTTCCAATGAGATTTCTTGAAATAAAATTTTTCGTTCATTAGGTGCTTTCTCGATTTCTTCATATATAAGAGCGTCGTCAAAGCCGGCTGCTGCTGCCAGTTTCTGATCGGCCGCATAGTAGACTTTTTCGATCCGGGCCCAGTAAATAGCCCCTAAACACATCGGACATGGTTCACAGCTGGTGTATAAAATACAATCAGACAATTGAAAAGTTTGTTTCGCCTGGCAGGCTTGGCGGATTGCTTGTATCTCTGCGTGGGCGGTAGGATCGTTGAACTTTGTGACAGTATTGGTTCCTTGACCGATAATGCTCCCATTTTTATCGGTGATAATCGCTCCGAAAGGTCCGCCCTTGTTTTCAACACTTTCGACTGCCAATTGAACTGCTTCATTTAAATATTTTTGTTTTCCCATTTTGTTCCTCCTATTTTTGTAGTTGGAAGCATGGCCTGATAGGTAGAAATCAACATTACATCAACTATTTTACATAGAAAAGAACATAAATGCTATATAGAGATAAGGTAATACCAGGTGTTTTGGTAGGTTTCATTTAGTTTAATAAATACAACCATATTAAAAGGAGAGCTGCTATGCCTTATATGAAGCTTGATGACGGGGCGGAATTGTACTATCGGGATCAGGGCGATGGGCAAACTGTCGTTTTTGTTCACGGTGTGATGATGAGCAGTAAGTTTTTTGAAAAGCAGTTTGACTATTTCAAGCAACGTTATCGGACAATTACTTTCGATTTGCGAGGGCACGGTGAATCGAGCAAAGTTCCTTATGGCCATACGGTCGCGAACTATGCAAAGGACTTGAAACAGTTCGTTGAAAAACTCGGGGTGAAAGAGGTCATTCTTGTCGGCTGGTCAATGGGAGCTTTTGTCGTATGGGACTATTTCAATCAATTTGGCAGTGAACATATTAAAGCGGTGACTATTGTTGATCAGTCCCCATCTGATTACATGTGGGATGGCTGGGAATACGGAGCATTCAATTTTGAAGCAATCAAAGGGGTCATGCAGGCTATCCAGGAAGATCAGCGATCCTTTAACAGTGAATTCATTTATGGAATGTTCAAGGAAAAACCCGATCCGGATCAACACCGGTGGATTCTCGAAGAGATGATGAAGCTGCCAGCAGCGATAGCGAGCACCATTGTATTCAACCAAACGGCAGTCGATTACCGGGAAACGCTCTCAAATGTCACTGTACCGACACTGATTTGTTTCGGTCGCGATGATACATTCTTTCCTGTGGCTGCGGGGGAATATATCCAGCAGCGTATTCCCGGTTCTAAGCTGGTAGCCTTTGAAAATAGCAGTCATTGTTTATTTTTGGAGGAGCCAGATACGTTTAATCGGGAATTAGATTTATTTTTTCAATCCTTAAAGTGAGAGGTTTCAAAAGAAGGAATGTCGCCTGGTAGGTATGGGCGGTATTCCTTTTCATTTTGAATAGTTGTTTTCATATAAGTCCTTCATTGAGTCGATGAAAATCAAATTCAGGCATATATGGAAGAAAAACCCTTCATTTAGGTCGAGCTGTTAATCTGATGTAACAGAAGATAGTAAAAAAAGATCAGCCAATTTTAGCTGATCTTTTCCTATAATAGAAGAAGTATGAAACCTTACTTTAATTGCCGATGAAAATCGAAATACTTCACTCTGCTTAATTACGCTCTTTTTCTTATCACATTCGCTTTCTCGATATTGCATTGCGCATTTGAGTTAGCGCTTGTTTTGATTGATCCGCTTTTTTGATACTGTAATTTACATACAGCGCGTCAATCAAGGATAATTCCGCGATTCGGGAGGATAATGCTTCCGACCGGAATTCGGTTTCTTGGGATGCTGTATAGAGGCAGACATCAACCAGCTTGTTCAACGGAGACTTGGCATAATTGGTGATTCCGATTGTCTGCACATTGTTTTCGATTGCTAGTTCAACAACTTCGAGCAAATCCTTATTCGCTCCTGTATGGGAGATAAAGACGGCGGTGTCATTTTTGGTTAACTGGGATACTGCCATTAATTGCATGTGGGTATCGGTTTGGGCATAACTCGGGAGTCCTGTCCGCATGAACTTATGCTGTCCGTCCAGCGCTACGATTCCAGAACCGCCATTTCCGTAAAAATGGACTTGATTTGATTGGACAAGCAGCTGTACCGCTTCTTGAAAATTGCCCGAGTCCTGTACTTCCCGTGTGTACTCTAAAGCATTTATGTTTGATTGAAAGACCTTTTGTACGATCTCCAATTCCGAGTCTTCCACGCTGATGGTTTCATGAATATCCTTAATTGGATTGACAATTTCCGATGCCAGTGCAATTTTTAACGCTTGATAGCCTTTAAATCCGAGACGTTTGCAAAATCGGAACACGGTGGCATCTGCAACATTCAAATCATCGGAAACCTGATTGATGGTGGAATGGATGATGCTGGCAGGCTGGTCCAGTATATAATCGGCTATTTGCTTTTCTTTATCACTAAGCTGTTGATAGATCGAACGGACCCTTCTGGTTACGCTTACATTTTGAGTTTCAACCACGACTGTTCCTCCCTGTGAATCTCTTTTCTATTATACTAAAGGAATTTTTTTTAATAATAAAGAGAAAAACATGAAAAAATATTTCTTTCGGGGCTTGATGCGAAAAAAATTTCATGTATAATTGGTAACCGAGAAAAATATTTTCTTGAACAAATACATGCTTATTTAGGGAAAAGATAACATAGCGACCAATTGAAAGCGCTCTACTTTATGAATGTTTTAAGAATGGAGGAAATCCGATGAGTGAGCAAGTAGTCATAGCCATCGATATCGGGACAACGAGTACAAAAATTCTCGCATACGATAAGGCCGGAAATACTTGGGCGGAAGAAGAACAGGAATACCCGCTTTACACCCCACATCCTGGCTGGAAAGAACAAGATCCGGAAGAAATTTTTCAATCAATGAAAACCGCGCTTCGACTCGTTTTGAAAGCGGTTGAAGAAAAGGACGGAATTCCTGGTGGTGTCGGCTTTAGCGCAGCAATGCATAGCTTAATCGCCATGGATGAAAGCGGTAACCCGCTGACAGGGTCGCTCACCTGGGCGGACCAGCGGTCGGTAGAAGAAACCGAAGAACTGAAAAATGGAGAAGGACATGCAATTTACCTGCGGACCGGAACCCCGATCCATCCAATGTCTCCGCTGACTAAATTGCTTTGGTTCCGTAAACATGATTCGGATACTTTTGAAAGGGCTTCAAAATGGATTTCAATTAAAGAATATGTGTTTTATCGCTTGTTTGACAGGTACATTGTCGATTACTCCATTGCCTCTGCAACCGGCCTTTTCAACTTGGAACAGCTTGATTGGGATGAAAAAGCACTTGCATTAACTGGTATAAGTAAAAAGCAGCTATCCAATCCTGTTCCGACCACTCATCTGGTCAGTGGATTAAGCGTTGAAAGTGCAAAAGAGCTTGGGCTGCCAGCAGACATTCCGTTTGTCATCGGTGCCAGTGACGGTGTCCTCGCCAATTTAGGAGTAGGAGCGATTGAACCAGGTTCTGTAGCATGTTCGATCGGCACGAGCGGTGCCATACGTACAGTGGTTTCCAAACCATCTGTCGATCCGAAAGGAAGAATATTCTGTTATGCGTTGACGGACGACCAGTGGGTGATCGGCGGCCCGATCAATAATGGCGGGATTACGTTTCGCTGGGCCAGGGATAATCTGTTCCCAGATATAAAAAAACAGGCAAAGCAAGCCGGTAGAGACCCGTATGATGACCTGGCAGCAATTGCTTCCAAGGTCAAACCAGGATCAGATGGCCTGCTGTTTTTCCCTTACTTGACCGGGGAACGGGCTCCATACTGGAACGCTGACACGAAGGGGGTATTTTTTGGACTGACCTTGGATCATAGCCGAGATCAAATGATTCGCAGTGTGCTGGAGGGAGTTATATTCCAAATGTACACGGTGGTCATCGCCTTGATTGAGGCTGGAGTTGAACCGGTGGAATTCCGTGCCAATGGTGGTTTCGCCCGTTCGGAGTTATGGAGGCAGATTATGGCTGACATATTCGAAACCGAGATTATAGTTCCTGAAAGTCATCAATCCTCTTGTATGGGGGCAGCATGGCTGACGATGTACAAGCTTGGAATGGTTGAGCGGTTATCCGATATCAAAGAATTGGTCAAAACAAAGGTAAAACATGCACCAGTAAAAGCGAACAGTGATGCATACAACAAATTGAAGCCGTTGTTTATTCGCCTGGCTCGCGATTTACAGAGTGATTTCGGTGTTATGGCAGATATTCAGCGCCAATTTGCTGAAGAACAAACGTAAAGATAGTTTAAGGGAGAAGAAACTGCCGAAAGAGCCTGCCGGGACAGAGAATTGTTCCGACGGTTTCTTTTGAAAAGAATAGTAAACGCTTCCTCATAACGAAAGGAAGCAACATTACATGAAAAAAGGGGAATGTATATGACATCTACACCAGGATTAATTATTGTAGCAGTATTAGCAGTCGTATTATTGTTATTTTTAGTAATGCGAACCAAATTGCAGGCATTTATCGCACTATTGGTTGTCAGTTTGCTTGTAGGCTTGGCTGTGGGAATGTCGCCGGCCGACATAATTACTACTATCGAAGACGGAATGGGTGGAACGCTCGGTTTCATTGCTGTCATCATCGGTCTTGGAGCCATGTTCGGTGAAATGCTCCGTGTTTCCGGCGGTGCGGAACGTCTTGCTTTGACACTGATGGACAAATTCGGAGAAAAAAATATTTCTTGGGCTTTAGGCTTAACTGGTTTTATCGTTTCGATTCCTGTGTTTCTCGACGTCGCACTTGTTATTCTTGTTCCGATTATATACAGCTTGACACAAAAAACGAAAAAATCATTGCTTTATTTCGGAATTCCATTGATGGCTGGTCTGGCCGTAACACATTCATTCATACCACCTACACCGGGACCAATTTCCGTTGCCTCCTTGCTTGGAGCTGATTTGGGCTGGGTTATCTTGTTCGGCGCTCTTGCCGGTCTTCCTGCTATGATTTTGGCAGGCCCTGTGTTTGGTAAATATATCGCAAACAAAATTCATGTCGGTGTACCAGAATATATGATGGAACAAATGAAAGAAGTGGACTATGACCGTGAACTGCCAAGCTTTGGAAGCGTTGTATCGATCATCTTGCTTCCGTTGATTCTTATTTTGGTCAATACGACAGCTGATCTGGTTCTTGCAGAAGAAAGTACCGTAAGAGAAGTTTTGACATTTATCGGTCACCCATTTGTGGCATTGACGGTCGCTTCTTTACTGACGTTTTATATTTTCGGTTATAAAAGGGGATACAAAAAAGAAGAGATCCAGCAAATTACGACAAAAGCATTGGAACCTGCTGGCATTATCATCCTTGTAACTGGGGCCGGTGGAGTATTTGGTGAAATGCTTATTCAATCCGGAATCGGTGATATTTTAGCTGATGCCATGAAAGACGCCAATATGCCGTTGATTGTGTTTGCATTTATCACTGCTACTGTCGTGCGAATCGCACAAGGTTCTGCAACCGTTTCGATGATCACGGCGGCCGGATTGGTCTCACCATTGCTTGATTCTTTCAATGTCAGTGAGCCGATGTTAGGTTTGCTCGTTATTGCCATTGCCTCTGGTGCCACGGTCGTATCCCATGTTAATGACTCCGGATTCTGGCTCGTCAACCGTTATTTTGGCTTGACGGAGAAACAGACACTGAAATCCTGGACAGTCATGGAAACGATCATCGGTCTGGTCGGCTTTGGAGTCGCTCTCTTGCTAAGTTTGTTTGTTTAAGGTGAATCGAATGAAGGAGGAAACATCATGAAAATCGGATTGATCGGATTAGGAAAAATGGGATATGAGATTGGTTCACATATGCTCGAAAAAGGGCATGAAGTAACAGCTTATGATGTTGCTGAGGAGCAAGTAGATAAGTTCCGCCAGGAAGGTGGGAAAGGCGCGGATTCGTTAGCTGGGTTGATCGACAATTTGGAAACGCCGAGAACTATTTGGGTCATGGTCCCTGCCGGCGAAATCACGGAAGGCGTACTCAATGACTTGAAACCTTTGTTATCTAGTGACGATATCGTGATTGATGCAGGGAACTCCCATTACAAAGATACACTTGCTCAATATGAAAGCTTTAAGGAACAAGGGATTCACTTTTTCGATTGCGGTACGAGCGGGGGTGTATCCGGTGCGCGCAATGGAGCCTGTTTCATGGTCGGCGGTGATCAGCAAAAATTTGAGCGGATAGAACCTTTATTCAGAGAACTTGCAGTAGAGAATGGGTATCTGTACGCAGGAAAAGGCGGCAGCGGCCACTTTTTGAAGATGGTCCACAATGGAATTGAGTATGGTATGATGGCTGCAATTGGAGAAGGGTTCGAGATTCTGGAAAAAAGTCCTTTTGAATATGACTACCAGGCAGTTGCAAAGGTGTGGAACAATGGTTCTGTCATCAGAAGCTGGCTGATGGAACTGATGGAAGGTGCGTTTGCCAAGGATGCAAGACTTGATGATATCCGTGGTGTCATGAATTCCTCCGGAGAGGGTAAATGGACAGTGGAATCGGCCCTGGATTTCGAAACGGCTGCACCGGTTATCGCCCTTTCCCTTATGATGCGTTACCGCTCACAGGAAACAGATACATTCACTGGAAAAGTTGTTTCGGCATTGCGACATGAATTCGGCGGCCATTCGGTCGAAAAAAAGAAATAAGATTGTCGACGAGGAGGAAGGTACATGCGTAACGCTTTGGATATGGTAAAACAGGAAAAAATCGTCTCGATTATCCGGTTGGACCAAGCAGATCAAGTAGAGGAAGTAGCAAGAAGCCTCTATAGCGGTGGGATTAATATCATCGAAGTCACCATGAACACCCCGGGCGCTCTGGAAGCAATTCGCACCATAAACCAAATGCCGGAAGCGATACTTGCAGGAGCAGGCACTGTACTGGACGCTGCAGCAGCGAATGCTGCAATCCGTGCCGGCGCCCAGTTCTTGCTGGCTCCCACCTTGAATACGGAGACGATTAAAATGGGAAACCGTTACGGGGTACCGGTCATTCCCGGGGTGATGACACCGACGGAGGCTCTTACTGCTCATGAAGCTGGTGCCAGGATGGTCAAGGTTTTTCCTGTTCGTTCACTAGGACCGGCTTTTGCTAAAGACATGAAAGGACCGCTTCCACAGACAGAGTTGATGGCAGTAGGAGGCGTCTCAGCAGAAAATGCCGGGGAGTTTTTCCAGGCTGGCTGGGATGCCGTTGGTATTGGCGGTTCGCTGGTCAACTCGCAGCTCGTTAGGGAAAAACGCTATGATGAGATCGAAACAGCAGCTAAAAAATTGGTAGAGGCTAGAGATAAAGCGTTTCAGTCTTCGAAATAGAAAGCGGGGAGGGGAACTTTGCATAGTATTTTTATTGATACAGGCACAAGCAACTCCCGTATCAGGCTCCTGGACAATAGAAATGGAAAAATGAAAGACATGCGCAAACTTGCTGCAGGGGGAAAAAACGCTGCAGTGGCAGGGACCAACCAGTCCTTGAAGGATATACCTGGGTCATTGTCGGTGGATCTGATCCGCTTCGCAAGGCATTCTATCAGCTGTTAATCACGCATTTTTCCGAATGGCAAGTGATCGAAGCAACCGACGAGCAGGTAGACTGTTCTCCTGTCCTGGGTGCCTGGGAAATCGCTTCTGTAAAATTTCCAGAGTGAAATGAATAGAGGAGGAATCATTATGAAGATAACCGAATATGAGCTGTTTCAAGTACCGCCACGCTGGCTGTTTTTGAAGATCAGCACCGACGAAGGGATTGTCGGATGGGGAGAGCCTGTCATCGAAGGTAGAGCGCATTCCGTGAAAGCGGCTGTAGAGGAATTGATGGAATACTTAATCGGTAAAGACCCACTGCAAATCGAGGATCATTGGAACGTGATGTACCGGGCAGGTTTTTATCGAGGCGGCCCCATTTTAATGAGCGCCATTGCAGGTATCGACCAGGCATTATGGGATATAAAAGGGAAATTTTATAACGCCCCGATTCATCAGCTGATGGGCGGCCGCTGCCGGGATACCATCAAAGTATATTCATGGATCGGCGGCGACCGGCCATCCGATGTCGGAACAGCTGCCAAGCAGGCAGTCGATACAGGATTCACTGCAGTGAAAATGAATGGTACCGAAGAGTTGCAGTATATTGATTCTTATGAAAAAATCGACCAGGCGGTAGAGCGGGTGGCCGCTGTAAGAGATGCAGTCGGAAATGGAGTCGGCATCGGCATCGACTTTCACGGCAGGGTCCATAAACCAATGGCGAAAATTCTGGCAAAGGAATTGGAAGCCTATCGACCGATGTTTATTGAAGAGCCCGTGCTTTCGGAAAATGAGGAAGCTTTCAAGGAAATTGCCCGTCATACCCATATTCCGATTGCTACAGGTGAGCGGATGTTTTCTCGCTGGGATTTTAAAAATCTGCTGGCCGAGGGTTATGTCGATATAATTCAGCCGGATTTATCCCATGCAGGCGGCATAACGGAATGCAAAAAGATAGCATCGATGGCAGAAGCGTACGATGTGGCCCTTGCCCCACACTGCCCGCTGGGACCGATCGCTCTGGCAGCGTGTCTGCAGGTCGACGCCAGTTCGCATAATGCTTTCATCCAGGAACAAAGTCTTGGTATTCATTACAATAAAGAAAATGATATTCTGGATTATATCAAGGACCGCAGTGTGTTTGCCTATAAGGATGGCTATGTTGCCATTCCGGACGGTCCCGGTCTCGGCATAGAAGTCGATGAAGATTATGTGCGAGAACGTGCCAAAGACAGCCACAATTGGCGTAACCCAGTCTGGCGACATCAGGACGGAAGCCTCGCCGAATGGTAGGACAGCTTTATAATGATAAGCTTGTCAAGTGTCTCCAAGCCGATACAAAAATATATTGACTAATGCAAAAACCGAGCGATGATTCGAAATCTCATACATTCGAACTCGCCCGGTTTTTTATTTACAATAATCTGCAATTGGACTGAAAAAACAATGAAGGCAGGAAGGAGCTTGAGTAACACATCGGGTTAGGAAGCTGGAAATGAGGGGCATTAACGGATAAAAAGCTGATTAATGGCTTCATACAATCAAAACGAGCTAAGAGAGAAAAATATTGCATTAAAAAGTTGAAAAAATCGTTGATTCTCTATATAATTAATCTAACTACCATACTAGTATTATGGATTCGTTTTTCTAACTAATGGAGGTGGACACAATTTCTACAACCAAACGTGTCAACGGTTCAACGAGAGACTTTGTCTATGAAACAGTAAAGCAGCAAATAATCAACTGGGAATTAGAGCCGGGTACAAAGATTTCGGAAAAGGAAGTAGCTGAAAAACTGGAGGTAAGCCGGACTCCTGTCCGTGAGGCATTCATGAAGCTTGCACAGGAAGAACTGCTCGGTGTTTATCCGCAAAGTGGGACACGTGTCTCGCAAATCGATTTAAGCCTGGTGGAAGAAGGACGTTTTGTTAGGGAAAATATCGAAAGAGCTATCGTGAAAGAGGCCTGCAGCAAATTTGGTGAAGATCAATTATTTCAGTTAGAAACCAATTTAACGATGCAGGACCTTTGCCTGGAAAAAGGAACACATCACAGACTATTCGAGCTAGATGAAGCATTCCATCGCTTGTTGTTTGAAGGGAACGGCAAACTAAGGTCATGGGAAATGATAAGAAAAATGAACACTCATTTTGACCGGCTGCGTATGTTGAGACTAGCTTCCAATCCGGATTGGAATGTACTTGTTTCCCAACATAAAGATATCTTTGGTTACATTTCCAAGCAACAGGCGGATTTAGCGGAGGAAGCAATGAGAAAGCATTTGCATTTAGTCAACTTTGAGAAAGAAGAGTTAAAAGAACGCTATCCAAGCTATTTTAAATAAAGTTTTCAATCTGAAAAAGCGGAATAGAGGGTGGCTGTTTCTTTTTTTAGTAATTGAAAGCGGTCTCATCGTCTCGCTGTTAACAAGGATTTTTAGAAAGTGAACGAGGCCGATTCACCCTCTCACCCAACTAAACTAGTAGAGCTTTTCTGAACTGCATATTAATAGTATGCCTGTTGGTGAATAAAATGGAAAAGGAAGGGGTTTGTCATGATTCACGTTGCGATTATCGGGACAGGCGCGATTGCGCCTTCTCATATCAAAGGGTACTTGCAGTTTCCGGAAAGATGTAAAATCATAGCCGTTTGTGATCCGGATATTGAAAAGGCACAAAAAACAGTGAAAGCATTTGGTTTATCCGCCGAGGTTTATTCCGACTATCAGGAATTATCCAAGCTGTCGGAACTTGACCTTGTTTCTGTCTGTACACCCCCTTATACACACGCTTCCATATCGATCGATTTTTTAAAGCAAGGAAAGCATGTGTTAGTGGAGAAACCGATGGCTTCCTCCCTGGAAGAATGTGACGAGATGAATAAAGCGGCAGAAACCAGCGGGAAAATTCTGTCAGTTGTTGCCCAAAACCGTTTTCGTACCGCCATGATGAAAATGAAAGCGATCCTTGATAAAAACTTAATCGGTCAGGTGTTACATACCCAGGTCGATTCCTTTTGGTGGCGGGGTCACAGCTATTATGACTTATGGTGGAGAGGGACATGGGAAAAAGAAGGTGGCGGCTGTACACTGAATCATGCGGTACACCATATTGATATATTCCAATGGATGAATGGGCTCCCTGCCGAGATTACAGCTGTTTCCAGCAATACGGCTCATGACAATGCTGAAGTGGAAGACTTATCGATAGCAATCGGTCGTTACCAAAACGGTACCCTGGCCCAAATCACAAGTTCCGTTGTTCATCACGGGGAGGAGCAGCAATTGACTTTCCAGGGTAAAAACGCCCGGATTTCTTTTCCCTGGAAAGTAGCTGCCTCTCAATCAAAAGAAAATGGCTTTCCCCTTCAGGATTTAGAACTGGAAGAGAAAATTCAATCGGCATATAACCTGCTTCCCGACTTAGAATTCGAAGGGCATTCTGGTCAAATTCATGACGTGCTGACCAGTATCGAAGAGGGAAGACAAGTATTGGTTGATGGCAAACAGGGGCGGCAGACCCTCGAATTGATTATGGCAATCTATCAATCTGCTGCTTTACAGAAAACGGTTCCGCTTCCTTTGACAAAAGAAGACCCCTTTTACACTAGAGAGGGGATCATACAGCATGCTCCACGTTTTTACGAGAAAACGACATCTGTTCAGGGGTTTGATGATAATACCATTACAACATGAATTCAAAATCACTGGCTAAACGGAAAAGGAGGAGAGGGAGATATGAATAAGCAGGACGGAATGAATTATGCCCCTATAGGGAAGTCCGACCATGTGGTCAATCGGGGAGATTTTACGTTTGCCGCAGTTGGTTTGGATCATGGTCATATTTACGGCATGTGTAACGGATTGATTGAAGCGGGGGCCGAGTTGGTTGCTGTTTATGATCCAGACCCGGAAAAAGTGACCGCTTTTCAACAAAAGTTCCCAGGTGTAAAAGCTGCTTCATCCAAACAAGCTGTACTCGATAATCCGGAAATCCAGTTAGTGGCAAGTGCCAATATTCCAGCAGATCGCGGTCCTTTGGGGCTGGAAGTGCTGGATCACGGCAAGCATTATTTCACCGATAAGCCTGCCTTCACGACTCTGGAACAGGTAAAGGCCGCTCGCAGGAAAACGGCTGAAACAGGATTAAGATGGGGCATTTATTATAGCGAGCGTCTCCATGTCGAAAGTGCCGTTTATGCCGGACATTTAATTGAACAAGGAGCTATTGGGAAAGTTGTTCAGGTGATCGGTACGGGTCCGCACCGTGCCAATCCAGACAGCAGGCCTGATTGGTTCTTCGATCCGGAGCGGTTCGGCGGTATTTTATGTGATATCGGGAGCCATCAGATTGAACAATTTCTTCATTTTGCGGGAGCGGAAGATGCAAAAGTGCTGCATAGCAAAGTTGCTAACTATTCTTTCCCAGAACATCCAAAATTCCAGGATTTTGGCGATGCGACTCTCGTGGCTGACAATGGTGCCACCTTTTACTTTCGAGTGGATTGGCTGACCCCGGATGGCCTAGGCACATGGGGAGATGGCCGGGTATTTATTCTCGGGACAGAGGGGTACATCGAAATTCGGAAATATATCGACATCGCTAGAGACGCTACCTCGGATCATTTGTACTTAGTCAACCAGGGAGAAGAAAAACATTTCGAATTGAACGGCAAAGTGGGATTTCCTTTTTTCGGAGCATTCATCCTCGATTGTCTCAATGGGACGGAAAAGGCGATGACCCAGGAGCATGCTTTCAAAGCTGCTGAGTTATGTATTGAGGCTCAGAAAAAGGCTATGCATATCCATACAGATGCTGCAAAGCAAGCAGCTGGTAAATAAACCATTGAACAAGAAAAGGGGGATAAAGTGAAACCATTTATGGATGAAGATTTCCTGTTGGAAACCGAAACGGCAAAACAGCTATACCATGACTATGCAAAATCGATGCCCATTTTTGATTATCATTGCCATCTTACAGCACAGGAAATTGCTGAGGACAAACGTTTTTCCTCTATTACAGAGCTGTGGCTCGGAGGCGATCATTATAAATGGCGTGTCTTGCGAGCCAATGGTGTACCAGAGACACATGTAACAGGTGCGGCATCGGACCGTGAAAAATTCGATAAATGGGCGGAAACCGTCCCCCATTTGATCGGAAACCCGTTGTATCACTGGACCCATCTTGAATTAAAACGGTGTTTCGGCGTAACAGAGCCTTTATCTCCACAAACAGCTGACCGTATTTGGGAGGCATGCAATCGGAAAATACAATCGGATTCGTTCAGTGCGAGAGGAATCATCTCTTCTTTTAATGTAAAAGGACTGTGTACGACCGATGATCCTGTTGATTCGTTGGCTTACCATAAGCAAATAAGAGAGGACACAACGATTGATTGTAAGGTACTGCCGACATTCCGGCCGGATGGGGCCCTGAAAATTGAAAACTCCGGGTTCAAGAAGTGGGTGAATCAATTGGAGGCATCCTCCGGTGTCTCGATCGCCCGTTACCAGGACTTCCTGAAAGCGTTGCGAAAAAGGGTCGATTACTTTCATGAGGCAGGCTGCAGGCTGTCTGATCATGGATTGGATTCTCCTTTCTTTCTCGAGGTAACAGAGGAAAAAAGCGGTCAAATTTTCAAAAGAGCGCTTAATAACGAGCAAATCGATGAAAAGGAAACCGTCCAGTTTCGGACAGCGGTACTCATCCAGTTGGGAAGAATGTATGCTGAAAAGGGCTGGGCGATGCAGCTTCACATCGGCGGACTGCGTAACAACAACCAAAGGATGGAAGGCGAGATCGGACCGAATACGGGATTTGATTCGATTGCTGATTTCACGTATGCTTCCGACCTATCGAACTTTTTGAATGAACTGGATAAAACCGAAAGTTTGCCGAAAACCATCTTATATAATTTGAATCCGCGCGATAATTATATGATTGCCTCGATGGCAGGGAATTTCCATGGAGATGTACCCGGCAAAGTACAATTCGGCACTGCCTGGTGGTTCAATGACCATATAGAAGGAATGGAAAATCAAATGAAAACACTTGCTAATGTCGGGGTTTTCTCCCGATTTATCGGAATGCTGACAGATTCCCGCAGCCTGCTTTCCTATACGAGACATGAATATTTCAGAAGGATACTGACAAATTTGATCGGAAAATGGGTGGAGAACGGCGAGTTACCGGAAGACATCGAATGGATGGGCAAGGTGGTTCAGGATATTTCCTACAACAATGTTTGTGATTATTTAGACATAGATTGATAGATAAGGACGTGTGAAGATGAAAATGGTATTTCGCTGGTTTGGCGAAGGAAACGACAGTGTATCGTTAAAACATATCAAACAGATACCGGGGGTTGAGGGCATTGTATGGGCGTTGCATGATCTGCCGGCAGGAGAGGTATGGCCCCTGGATCGAATTCAGGAAGTGAAAAACCAGGCTGAACAGCATGGTTTTCATATAGATGTAGTGGAAAGCGTGAATGTCCATGAAGATATAAAACTGGGATTGCCATCAAGAGATACGTATATTGATCATTATATCCAAACAATCGAGAATTTGGCCGCAGCAGGAGTAAAGGTTATATGCTATAACTTTATGCCAGTTTTTGATTGGACACGGACCGAATTGTTTCGCCAGCATGAAGACGGCTCGACGGCATTGTATTTTGAAAACGAGAAAATCCGGAATTTGGATCCATTGGAGCTTGTAGAGACGATTTCCAATAATGCTGCCTATACGATGCCGGGGTGGGAACCGGAAAGGCTTCAATATTTAACCAAGCTTTTCGACCAGTATCGTGGAATGACAGAATCAGACTTGTGGGATAACCTGCAATACTTTTTAGAAAAAGTAATACCAGTAGCGGAACAGCACGATATCAAGCTGGCTATTCATCCGGATGATCCACCCTGGTCGGTATTCGGGCTTCCGAGAATCATCACCAGTCAGGAAAATATCAGGCGGCTTCTCGGTCTGGTGGATAGTCCAGCAAACGGAGTTACGTTATGCAGCGGTTCTCTCGGTGCCAATCCAGCTAACAATGTCGCTGACATGGTCCGGGAATTTGCCGGCCGCATCCATTTCGCCCATATTCGTAACGTCAAGGCAATGGACAATGGCAGCTTTATCGAAACCTCCCATCGTACTTCCGATGGATCCGTCGATATTTATGACATTGTCAAAGCGTATCATGAAACAGAATATACGGGGTACGTCAGACCTGATCACGGAAGGCATATTTGGGATGAAGCATGCAGGCCGGGCTATGGACTGTATGATCGTGCACTCGGCGTGATGTACTTATGGGGCATATGGGATTCATTCGTACGGACAAGAAAGGAGGATAATCTTTATGCTTCCAGTAAATGACAATTTAACAGGGAAGGTTGCCGTGATCACCGGAGGCAGTGGCGTGTTATGCAGCGCAATGGCTCGGGAACTTGGCAGGCAGGGAGTGAAAGTTGCCATTCTCAACCGGCAGATTGAAAACGGGAAGAAAGTAGAACGGGAGATTGTGTCGGCAGGAGGACAGGCGATGGCTGTCGCCTGTGATGTTCTAGACCGACAAAGCGTGGAACGTGCAGAGGAATTCATCCGTGAAAAATTCGGCGTATGCGACATTTTGATCAACGGAGCAGGCGGAAATCATCCGGAAGGAACAACCACAAAGGAAAACTTTCAAGTGGAAGATTTAGAAAGCAACGATTTGCTGACTTTTTTTGATTTAACGATCGAAGGCTTTCAGTATGTATTCAATTTGAACCTGGTCGGAACGGTGATCCCCACCCAAATCTTTTCGAAACAAATGGCCAACAGAAAAGGTGCCACTATCGTCAATATGTCTTCTATGAGTGCGCCTTCTCCTATGACGAAGGTGCCGGCGTACAGTGCAGCCAAAGCTGGTATTAACAATTTCACCCAGTGGCTGTCTGTACATATGGCCGATGTCGGAATCAGAGTGAATGCTATCGCTCCCGGCTTTTTCTTGACGGAGCAAAACAAAAATTTATTAACGAACAGCGATGGATCATTGACGGAAAGGTCGAACAAAATATTGTCTCAAACTCCGATGAAGCGGTTTGGAGAACCGGAAGACCTGCTCGGCACCTTATTATGGCTGGTGGATGAAAATCTGTCCGGGTTTGTAACAGGTACCACTATACCGGTTGATGGAGGCTTTATGGCATATTCAGGTGTTTGATATAAGGAGAAGTTCTGCCGGTGAATTTGCCCCGGCAGTTTCATCTTTTATCAAGCGCAGGCGTTTTGTATCCCCTTTAAATGGCGTACTTTATTTCTAGAGATCCCCCTCCCCCTGTTAATCAAGAATAGAAAAGATAGGACATGATAGTTGCAACTATGCTAAGATAAAGGTGGTTAGTTTATCCGTTGAACAAAGGGGTAGGAATTTTTGAAAACGGTAACAAAATGAGAGGAGGGGAATGGCATGCAGATAGACAACCCAATCCTTCCCGGTTTTCATCCAGATCCGTCGATCCTGCGTGTGGGGGATGATTTCTACATAGCAGTATCAACATTTGAATGGTTTCCTGGAGTGCAAATTTATCATTCGAGGGATTTACTTCATTGGGAGCTGTTAACTCATGCGCTCACAAGGGATTCTCAGCTTCAGATGATTGGCAATGTTAATTCCGGTGGAGTATGGGCGCCTTGCTTAAGTTATTCAGATGGTGTCTTTTATTTACTATTTACTGATGTGAAAAGCCGAAAAGGAGCCTTTAAAGACACACATAATTATTTGGTGACAGCCGAAAAAATTACCGGTCCGTGGTCAGAACCGATATACCTGAACAGCAGCGGCTTCGATCCTTCTCTGTTTCATGATGAGGATGGGAAAAAGTGGCTGCTCAATATGATTTGGGATCATCGAAAAGGGAAGAATTCCTTTGCCGGCATCGCCCTGCAGCAATTTTCCTTAGAAGAAAACAAACTGGTTGGGCCCGTTTGGAATATTTTCTCCGGAACGGAACTGGGAGCTACAGAAGCACCCCACCTATACAAAAAGGATGGCTATTATCATTTAATGACTGCTGAGGGCGGAACCAGTTATGATCATGCTGTCACAATGGCTAGATCGGAATCCATAACTGGTCCATATCAGCTAGATCCGGGAAATCCAATTTTGACTTCGGATAAAAGCAAGGTTGATGAGCTTCAAAAAGCGGGTCACGGAAGCTTAGTTGAAACACAAGCCGGTGAATGGTATCTTGCCCATCTTTGTGCACGTCCAGTTACCAACAACAAGTGTATTCTTGGAAGAGAGACGGGCTTGCAAAAATGTTACTGGACAGATGACGGCTGGCTTCGAGTAAAAGGTGGACCTAATCCGCAATGGCTGGTCTCTGGACCGGACATAGAATTGGCACCGGTCGAGTTAGAAAGCAACCATGATGACTTTCAAGAAAAAGAGTTGAAGCGTTATTGGAACGCTTTAAGACAGCCTTTTTCCGAGGAGTGGCTTTCGTTAAAGGAAAGAGATGGTTATCTGCGGTTGAAAGGGGGAGAATCATTAAGCTCCCTGCATCGCCAAAGTTTGTTAGCCCGCAGGCTGGAAAGTTTTCATATTACCGCCGAAACCGCTGTCGATTTCCAACCGGAAACTTTTCAACAAATGGCCGGATTGATTGTGTACTATGATACAGATGACTATGTTTATCTAAGGATTAGCCATGATGAACAACTGGGGAAATGTCTCGGAGTTCTTTATACTAAACACGGCATTTATGATGAACTGCTGCCAGAAGATATTGCACTCCCAGAAAAATCGCTTTATTATCTTCGAGTCGAGATACACAGGGAAAATCTACAATTCTCTTATTCTCTGGATAAAAAAACATGGAATGTAATCGGACATGAAGTAGATTTCAGTCATCTGGCAGATGATGCAACTGAATTGAATTCACTTCGCTTCACAGGAACGTTTGTCGGTATGTGCTGCCAGGATTTAAGTGGAGGAAAACACGTTGCCGACTTCGACCACTTCATTTATACCGAACTGGACAACTAAACAGGTTCCCAACACACCATGAGAATCATTGGCATACCGCTTGTGTATATTCCTGGTGTGTTTTTCTATAGGAAGGCAGGTAAATAACATGAAAAAAGCATTGATATTCCAAGGCGGCTGGGAAGGTCATGAACCGGCTGAAGTCGCAGAAATTTTAGCAGGTATTTTACAGGAAGAAAAATTCGAAGTGCAAACCACCGGTTCGTTAAAGACGTTGGAACAAGAAAATTTAAATGGTTATGATTTGATCGTTCCCAACTGGACGCAGGGAGAAATTACGAACGAGCAACTCAGGCCTCTGTTGGAAGCAGTGGAATCCGGAACGGGCCTAGCAGGTTTGCATGGTGGGATGGGAGACTCCTTCCGTAAGGCAACCGACTATCAATTCATGGTCGGTGGACAATGGGTGGCCCACCCCGGCAACGATGGCGTGGAATACACCGTTCAGATCAAGGACCCGGGTCATCCACTAACCCATGGCATGAAGGATTTCACAGTAGTTTCAGAGCAATATTATATGCACGTGGATCCAGCAGTGAATGTACATGCGGTCACTACCTTTCCGGTGGCAAACGGACCGCATGCAGGTAATGGAAAAGTAGACATGCCCGTCGTCTGGACGAAAAAATGGGGGAGCGGGAAGGTGTACTACTGTTCTCTTGGTCATATAGCGGAAATTGTCAGGGTGCCGGAAGTGACGGAGTTGATGCGGAATGGGTTTAATTGGGCAGCAAGATGATAGCAGAAAGGAAAGGTGATCGGGATGGGAAAATTGCTGGCAGGTATAATCGGCTGTGGCAACATCAGCAGTATTTATTTTAAAAATTTGAAAATATTCGAGGGGTTGGAAGTCGTTGCCTGCGCAGACCTGGATATCGAGCGGGCGCAGGCAAAAGCGGAAGAATATCATATCCCTCATGCCTATACGCTGGAAGAACTCCTGGCAGATCCTGCTATAGACTTGGTGATCAATCTGACGATTCCCGCTGTCCATGCTGAGGTGGCACAAAAGGCGTTGCAGGCAGGCAAGCATGTGTATGGAGAAAAACCGCTTGCTGTCAGCAAGGAAGACGGGCGGATGGTACTTGAAACAGCCAGTAAAAAAGGACTTTACGTGGGTAATGCTCCCGATACCTTTTTAGGTGGCGGTCTACAGACTTCCCGAAAATTACTGGATGATGGTTGGATTGGGAAGCCTGTTTCGGCCGTTGCCTTCATGATGGTGCCTGGACATGAGCGTTGGCATCCGGATCCCGCCTTTTACTACCAGGAAGGTGGCGGGCCGATGTTTGATATGGGTCCTTACTACCTGACCGCTCTGACATTTTTATTGGGTCCGGTGAAACGGGTGACCGGATCTGCCAGCATCACTTTTCCGGAGCGTACCATAACTAGTGAACCAAAATACGGAGAAAGAATCCAGGTGAAGACTCCTACACAGATAAATGGTGTCATGGACTTTTCCAACGGAGCTGTTGCATCGATCATTACTAGTTTCGATACTTGGCACCATCAGCTGCCGCACATCGAAATTTATGGTACAGAAGGCAGCATGGTCGTTCCGGATCCAAATACATTTGGAGGCCCCGTGTTTCTCAGAAGACACGATCATAAGCAGTGGACAGAAGTACCGTTGAGCCACGGCTTTACGGAAAACAGCAGGGGGATTGGCGTGGCGGAAATGGCTCATTCTATACTGACTGGAAGGGAATCGCGAGCGAACGGCGAATTGGCTTATCACGTTTTAGAGGTCATGCATGGTTTCCTCGAGTCATCGGAACGCGGGGAGCATGTATCCATGTCCAGCAGCTGTAAGCAGCCGGATTTATTACCTACAGGTGTATCGCGACAAAATTTTGACGCAGTGATGTCTACCATGATAGCGAAGGAGAGTGGAGAATGAAACTGGGTGTTTTTGCTGTATTATTTGGCGACCGACCATTGGAAGCTGCGCTTGATAAAATAGTGGAAGCGGGGTTGCAAGCGGTAGAAATAGGTACTGGAGGTTATCCGGGCAATACGCATTGTCAACCAGATGAATTGTTGGGGGATGCAGATAAGTTAGACCGGTTTAAACGGACAATTGAGAACAGAGGGCTTACCATCAGTGCGTTGAGCTGTCACGGCAATCCGCTGCATCCTGATAAAGAAATAGCGGAAACCCATCATCAGCAGTTCAGGGACACAGTTCTATTAGCAGCTAAATTGGGGGTGGAAACAGTAGTCACTTTTTCAGGATGTCCAGGTGAATCAGCACATTCCCGTTCACCTGTCTGGGTTACCTGTCCGTGGCCGGAAGATCATGCACGTGTTTTGACGTGGCAATGGGAAGAAAAGGTCATTCCTTACTGGAAAGAGCAAAGTATATTCCTTCAGGAACACGGTGTAAGAGTCGCAATCGAACCACACCCAGGTTTTGTCGTTTACAACAACGAAACGGCATTACGTTTGCGGAATGCATGCGGTGATAACATTGGAGTGAATGTCGACCCTAGTCATTTGTTTTGGCAGGGGGTGGATCCTGCTGCAAGCATTCGAGAACTGGGACGCCATGACGCCATATACCATTTCCACGCTAAAGATACGGCAGTCGATAAAACAAACACAGCGACAAACGGGGTGCTTGATACCAAGCCGTATAGCGATGAAATAAACAGATCATGGATTTTCCGGACTATTGGTTATGGCCATGGAGAACAGTGCTGGAAGGAAATCATCAGTGAATTGCAACTGGCCGGGTATTCAGGAGCTGTCAGTATTGTACATGAAGACAGCCTGATGCCCGTTGAGGAAGGCTTCCACAAAGCAGTGGACTTCCTGCAGCGGGCGTTGATCAAGGAGAAAGCAGGTGATATGTGGTGGGCCTAGCAAAGCAGGAGATCAACATCGGGATGATTGGTTACCAGTTCATGGGCAAAGCACACAGTCATGCTTACCGGGATATTCCCTTCTTTTTTGATTCCGAAGCGAAACCGGTACTAAAGGCGCTGGCTGGCAGAAATGAATCGAAAGTTAACAAAGCTGCAGAGAAAATGGGCTGGGAATCGACTGAAACGGACTGGAGAAGACTGATTGAAAGGGAGGATATCGATGTTATTGATATCGTCACGCCTAATCATACCCATGCCGAAATGGCAATAGCAGCAGCCGAAGCAGGTAAACATATCATCACGGAAAAACCGCTGGCTCTTACATTGGAGGAAGCAAAAGCAATGTACCGGGCGATCCAAAAAAACAAGGTCGTTCATATGGTCTGCCATAATTATCGTTTCGCACCGGCTGTCCAGTATGCGAAGCGGTTAATAGAAGACGACAGGTTAGGACGGATTTATCATTTTCGGGCAGATTATCTACAAGATTTTATTATGGATCCTTCTTTTCCACTTGTCTGGAGGCTGAAGAAAGAGGTATCCGGGTCAGGCGCACTTGGGGACATCGGCGCCCATAGTATTGACCTTGCCCGTTTTTTGGTTGGGGAAATATCGGAATTGGTCGGTACCATGGAGACTTTTGTGAAAAAAAGGCCTCTTGGAGAAATGGCTGGGGGACTGAATGCGGAAGCTGCAAAGGATCAATACGGAGAAGTGACGGTGGATGACGCCGTTGCTTTCCTGGCGAAGTTTTCCAACGGTGCTCTCGGCACTTTTGAAGCAACGCGGTTCGCCGGTGGAAATCGCAACAAAAATAAGTTGGAAATAAACGGGGAAAAAGGGTCGGTTCGCTGGGATATGGAAAACATGAACCTATTGGACGTTTATTTGACGGACGATGAACCAGGCTTGCAAGGGTTCCGGACCATCAACTGTACAGAGGAGGAGCATCCGTACGTCGGGGTATATTGGCCGCCTGGACATATTATCGGGTATGAGCATACGTTTATCCATCTTTTATATGAATTTCTGCAAGGAATAGCGAAGGAATCGCAGCCATCTCCCAGCTTTCTCGACGGGGTAAGGAATCAGGCAGTACTGCAAGCGGTAGAACAGTCTGCGGAAAGCAGGAGATGGGTGAAGGTCGAACAGTTTGACTAAGGATCTGTTCGTGTCATTTGTTCGATCGCTGCAGATAGTATAAACCAGTCCAAACCTTTCGTGAGATCTGGAATCACGACGGAAAAACACGATGCTTGAAGTCTAGATCCTTTTATAAAGCGCATGAATATTCAAAGTAACTAAAAATGATAACGCTTATGAACCAGTTGTAATTGTATATCCCACAGAGGAAACATCCGCGAGTTTTTTTTGGGGAAACAGACAACAAAAAAAGCAGTTCAACGACAGACCTTCGCTGAACTGCTTTTTTTATTTTGACTTATACAACCTGATTTTGTAAATCCACCTTGAAAAAGTTTTCGACCGAAAAAGCGGCCACTCCAAGTGCTGTAGAATGAGTCGATAACTCCGAGAATTGAATTTGTAAGTCTTTTTGCTGAAACCATAAAGTTTGATTTACCATCCTGCTGATCAGCGGATCACGTAGCCATTTTTTCGCAGAAGCCATTCGATTTCCGATTATCACCTGCTGTGGATTGAAAATATTAATGATATTGTTTAATCCGACGCCCAAGTAATCACCGACCTGTTCAAACAGCCGGATGACCTGTTCATCGCCGTCATCGGCCAGTTTGGAAAGGTTCTCGAGAGTTGGCTGGTCTGGAGCATCAGGTAGTTTAGCAGCATTACTTAATAATGCCTGTTCGGCAGCATAAAGTTCCCAGCAGCCTTTGTTCCCGCAACGGCACTTCTTTCCGTCGACCTCGATCGTCATATGCCCAAGTTCTCCAGAAAAACCATTATTGCCTTTATAGAGCGACCCATTCAGGATTAACCCGACACCGATACCGATTCCTGCGCTGACGTAAATAATATCTTCTAGATCTTTTCCTGCTCCAAATCTCTTCTCCCCGTAAGCACCGGCATTCGCTTCATTCTCGATAACGACTGGTACCTGGTACTTCCTTTCCAGGACGGCCTGCAGGTGGATATTTTTCCACTCCAGGTTAGGAGCTAGCAGGATTTCTCCGGTATTGCTTACTGTACCTGGGACCCCTACTCCAATTCCGACGATCCCATATGGACTTGGCGGTGCTGCATTGGTCAAGTAATCAATGATATCAAACAGCTTCACCTTAATTTCTTCATAGGTTAAGTCGGTGTAAGACTCACGTTTTTCATCACAAATATTTCCTTGTAAATCGGTTAGTACACCGAGCAGGTAATTGACACCGATATCAATGCCGATTGAATACCCTGCAAGCTGGTTAAAGAGCAGCATAACAGGTCTTCTTCCGCCGCTTGAAACGCCCGGTCCCGATTCTGATATCAATTGCTCTTCTAACAATTCGCTCACCAGCGATGAAACAGTTCCTTTATTAAGACCGGTACGGTTGGCTGTTTCAGCCCGGGAAATAGGTGAATGATCTTTGATTGTTTCAAGCACAAGAGACTTATTCCCTTTTTTTACTACATGTTGATTCCACGTTTGATTCATCGTCAATTTCATTTCATCATCTCATTCTTCCTTTTCTTCTAAGTTTACCACATTCAAGGAATAAAAATAAACTTTGTTTATTCAGTAGACAAACAAGGTTTGTTTTGGTATATTGATTACAGAAGTTGTATTATCCAGAAAAGAGGGGGTTTACCAATGGTAAAAAAGAAAGCGATTTCATTGTTGTCTGCTGCTTTTGCTTCGGTGTTGTTGATGGCTGGCTGTTCAGGTTCTGGAGACTCAGCAAGTGGTGATTCTGGGGAAAAGACGATTGAATTCATGCATTTATGGCCGGAAGGCAGTTCGAAGGATCACTACGAAATTGTAAATGAAATCATTGCCGACTTTGAGGAAGAGCATCCAGATGTCACTGTGGACATGGAAGTATTAAGTAATGAACAGTATAAAGATAAAATCAAAGTGTTGTCTTCCTCCGGGGAACTTCCGGATGTCGGGATGACATGGCCTGCAGGATACTTAGAACCATATGTAGAAGGGGAGATGTTCGCTCCGCTTGATGATGTCCTGAATGATGGATTGAAGGATGAATTTGTTTCAGGCACGACGGAAGCTTACCAAGTAGACGGTAATACTTACGGTCTTCCGCTTGAGCTTAATATTGCAACCGTTTTCTATAACAAAGCGATTTTCGAGGAATATGGTCTAGAGGCACCTAAAACATATGAAGAGTTCCAAAATGTCGTCGATACGTTGGTAGATAATGGTGTTGCTCCAGTTGCATTGGGCAACAAAGATAGATGGACAGGTTCGCTATGGTACATGTATCTTGCTGACAGAATCGGCGGTGCAGATGTGTTAAACAAAGCGATCGACCGTTCGGGCAGTTTTGAAGACCCTGCATTGGTTGATGCAGCCGCTAAAGTACAAGAACTTGTTGACAACGATACTTTCATTAATGGATTTAACGGCCTTGCAGACGAAGAAGCAAAGAGTATGTTTATGAACGAACAGGCAGCTATGTATCTAATTGCAACTTGGGATTTGCCGAATTACACCACCAATGAGGATGTACCACAAGAATTCCGTGATTCAGTCGGATTCTTTAATTTCCCTACGGTTGAAGGAAATGGAGACATGAACAGTTTTGTTGGCGGCCCTGGTGTTGGTTTGTTCGTTGCAGAAGACTCTGATGTAAAAGAAGAATCCATGGAATTTGTGAAATACTTTGCAGAAAACTGGGGTGAGAAATCTGTTACACAAGCTGGCGTTATTCCTGCCACGAAAGTGAACCCAGACGAAGTGGACCTGCCGGATATGTACTTGGATGTATTGGATGAGTTGAATAACGCGTCGAATATCACCTTGTTTGCAGATGTGCAAATGAGTCCGGATGTTGCTGAAGTTCATCTTGATATGATCCAGTCCCTATTTGGAGGCGAGGTGACACCAGAGGAATTTGCCAAGAAGCATGAAGAAGCACTCGCCAATGAGGAATAAGTAAGCGATATGGCCTCTCCATTATGGAGGGGCTTTTTCTATAAATGATCATAATGAATTAGTTGGTTAAACTTTGTTCATCCACTAGACAAACAGATGATAGTTTGCTATTCTAAAATGGAAACTAGTAGTAAGTTTCACAGTGGATAAGCCCTCAAGTTAAAGAATGAAAAAGTAAGCGATTACAAGATGGTGCTGTTGACTCTTTTCTGTGAAAGGATCTTTTCTTGAAGAGTTTTTATGAAAGCAGTTACAAAAATGGGTGGGGAGAATTGTGCTGCTCCTCCTTTATGGGTTGCAAGGCTATAAAAATGAGAGGATCGTTTTTTTACTGCTGTGGCATGTTTCCTTTCTATCTAATAAAAAGTAGGGGTTGAATGTTATGAACAAAGTGATGTCTAACAAGTTGATGATTGCGCTTTATGTATTGCCGGCGCTTTTGTTAATCGCAATATTGATATTTATTCCGTTAATCCTTACAGGTTACTACGGGCTGATGGATTGGAACGGTATCGGAAACATGGAATTTATTGGACTGGAAAACTACATAAATGGTCTGCAAGATCCAAAGTTTTGGGAGAGTGCTTATCATTCTTTCCTGTTAGCATTATTTTCTACCCTTAGTCTCGTTGTTTACTTGGCCATTTCGTTAATTCTTGCCTCGAAAATTAAAGGAGCCGATTTTCTAAGGAAAATTTATCTGATACCGATGCTGCTATCTTCTGTGGCGATTGCCCAACTTTGGATCAAGGTCTACAATCCGAACAATGGAATTTTGAACAGCATCCTGATGAAACTTGGAGTGGAAAATCCTCCTGCATGGCTTGCTGAACCATCGATCGTTCTCTATGCCATTTTCATCCCGATTCTTTGGCAGTACGCAGGCTTCTATATTTTGATTTATTATGCTGCTTTAAAAAATATCCCCGAGTCATTAATTGAAGCAGCTAAAATCGATGGAGCCACTCCTCTGCAAATTGCGTATAAAATCAAGTTGCCGCTTATTATGGGGGTCATTAAAGTGACCATCGTTCTAGCAATTGTAGGGTCGTTGAAGTATTTTGATCTTATTTACGTCATGACTGGAGGGGGACCGAATGGAGCAAGTGAAGTCATGGCCTCCTACATGTACAAACTGGCCTTCTCGACCAACGATTTTGGCTATGGAAGTGCTATTGGATTCCTGCTGCTGGTCATCACGCTTATTGTCACGGTCATAATTCGTAAGCTGACTGCTTCCGACGACGAATTACAATATTAGGAATCAAAGGAGGAACAACCCATGAATCGTATTGGATACACCATTCTTTACATTTGCCTTGGATTGGTTGCATTGTTTCAAATCTTCCCGATCATCTGGCTTTTCTTGTTTTCATTGAAGGATAATAGAGAAATATTTTCCGGTTCTCCTTTTGCTCTCCCGACTGAATTAAAGTGGGAAAACTATGCAAAGGTATGGGAAGGCGGAATCGGCGTTTACTTTTTCAATAGTGTATGGATTACCGGCCTGGCTATCGTTTTGACAGTACTGCTAGCAAGCATGGCTACGTTTGCGATTACGAGAATGAACTGGAAGTTGAGCGGTTTCGTATTAGGTCTGTTTATGGTCGGCTTGATGATTCCGATTCATTCTGCACTGATTCCGCTTTTCAGTATGTTTCTTAATGTCAACTTGATAGATCACCCGCTATCGATCGTGATTACCTATACGGCGTACAATCTACCAATCACGATGATGATTTTACTGGGCTTTTACTACACGTTGCCACGTGAAATCGAAGAAGCAGCCATTATTGATGGAAGTTCGATTCACCGGCTGTTTTTTCAAATCATTTTGCCGATGACAACGCCAATTATGTCGACGACGGTCATTATTAACATGATTTACAATTGGAATGAGTTTGTTTTTGTCAATACGTTTATAAGTTCAGATAAGTATAAAACGCTGACGGTCGGCATTCAGAACTTCATTGGTCAGTATATGACCGATTGGGGTGCAATCGGTGCTACGTTGATCATCAGCGTTCTGCCGATTCTGTTGGCATTCATCTTTTTCAGCAACAAGGTTGTCGAAGGGATATCTTCCAGTGCAGTAAAAGGGTAAGGAAAAAGACTGAAGCAAAAGCATAGAAAGCAAAAAACCGGACGATGATTCGAAATGCTGACATTCGAACTCGTTCGGTTTTTGTTTTAAAACAGTAGATAATTCCTTTAATAGAATCCCATATATACTGTTGTTTAGTATGTGTTTCACAGAGCTGCGACAAGGCGCCACTCGCTCTAAAATATATGCGTCCGACCTTTTTCCATAATTTATGGCGTGTTTTAAAAACTGCGTGTCCAGGTTTGAATGTTATCGTGACTTTGCGGCTATTTTGCGGAATGCATGCATGCTCATCCACATGGTGATAAAGGCATAAACACTTCCGCCAAAGATGAAGAACAGGGCGGGGAGGTACCGCATCACGGTAAAGGTACAAATAAGGCATACAACCATGAAAAAGGTACTGACAGGATTGACCAACATAATCAGAAAAGCATTTCGCAGCATTCCCGAAACTTTTAAATCGAAATGGACGAAAACAGGAAATAAGTAAAACACATAGAATATAAACAATAACATAAACGCAAATAGTGGAACGTAAGTCCATTCTAGTTCTGTCAATTGAATATACTGAATATCTATGTAAATCAACGCAACAATCAAACTGACGAATAAGCCAAGTAAATTGGATTTCCAAAAATCCTTTTTGTAATAGGACCAGAATGTAGACATCACTGGCAAAGAACTTTTACCCAGCAACCATTGGCGTACTAGGGCAAACATGGCGATGGTTGCCGGGAAAAAACCAAACAGGATCCCACCTGTAAGCGTAAAGAGTATCCATAACAAGTTGATATAAGCAAACCGCGTAATCCATTCTAACGTACTGTAAAGCGCACCGCCTGGATTCATTTATCGTTCCTCCATCTTAAATACTTGCATTTCTACCAAAAGGGAAGCATGTCCTGTTTTATTATCTCAAATTCCTAAAAATTTAGCATGTATAGATTCATTATAAACTTTGTTTATTTAATAGACAAACTAAAAGGAGATTGCTATAATAATGAATGAAAGCAGTTACAATTTCGAGACAGCTACATAACTATGCTGCTTTAAATTAAAGAGCGTAGTGTCGTCAGTTGCCTTATCATTCATGATAATAGGAGGTTTTCGAAATGGCTTATTTTACAGACATTAACAAAATCAATTTTGAAGGGGCAAAGTCAATCAATCCATATGCCTTCAAGTATTACAACCCAGAAGAAGTTGTCGGCGGTAAAACAATGGAAGAATACTTACGTTTTGCCGTGGCATACTGGCATACCTTCACGATGGATGGTTCTGACCCATTCGGTGCGGGTACAATGGTACGCCCTTGGGACAAATATAGCGGAATGGATCTGGCAAAAGCCCGGGTGGAAGCGGCTTTTGAGTTATTTGAAAAGCTTGGGGTCCCATATTTCTGCTTCCACGATGTCGATATTGCTCCAGAAGGAAATACACTGAGAGAAACAAACAAAAATCTAGATACCATCGTCGCGATGATCAAGGATTACATGAAAGACAGCAAAACAAAGTTGTTATGGAACACAGCCAATAACTTTACACATCCACGTTTTATTCATGGAGCAGCTTCCTCCAGTAGTGCTGATATCTTCGCTTTTTCAGCTGCAAAGGTGAAAAAAGGCCTTGAAATCGGAAAAGAACTCGGAGGCGAGAATTATGTGTTCTGGGGAGGAAGAGAAGGCTATGAAACGTTATTGAACACGGACATGAAGCTAGAATTGGATAATCTGGGCCGCTTCTTCCATATGGCAGTTGATTATGCCAAAGAAATTGGATTTGACGCCCAGTTCCTGATCGAGCCGAAACCGAAAGAGCCTACTACCCATCAATATGATTTTGATGTAGCGACAGGTTATGCATTCTTGCAGCGGTATGATTTGCAGGACCACTTCAAATTCAATATTGAGGCTAATCACGCAACATTGGCCGGCCATACGTTCGAGCATGAACTGCATTACGCCCGTGTCAACGGTATGCTTGGTTCTGTTGATGCCAACCAGGGTGACCCATTGCTTGGCTGGGATACGGATGAATTTCCGACAGACTTGTATTCTACTACACTGGCAATGTATGAAATCCTCAAAAATGGCGGTTTAGGTAAAGGCGGACTCAACTTTGATGCCAAAGTGAGAAGAGGTTCGTTCGAGCCTGAAGATTTGTTCCACGCTCATATCGCAGGTATGGACAGCTTTGCCGCTGGTTTGAAGGTCGCACAAAAGCTTCTTGATGACAAAGTGCTTGAAGATGTTGTGGAAAATCGCTATAAGAGCTACACCGAAGGAATCGGACAGGAGATTGTCAATGGTACGACTGATTTCCGTAAGCTTGAGGAACATGTGCTGGATAAAACTGAATTCAAGCATCAATCTGGTCGTTTGGAACAAATTAAAGCGACGATTAACCAATACTTACTGCAAACTTTTGCTGATCAGTAAGCCGATTGAATGGAAGAAGCGAGGTGGAAATCAATGAAGTATGTCATCGGAGTTGATTTAGGCACCAGCGCGGTGAAAATTTTGCTGGTAGATCAGCAGGGAAATGTAGTGCATGAAGTATCTAAATCGTATCCATTGATTCAGGAAAAAACCGGCTATAATGAGCAGGATCCACAAGTATGGGTAGATCAGACAGCTGCAGGGCTGTCTGATCTGCTAAGGGAAGCAGATGTGAACACGAGTGAAGTGGAAGGCATCAGTTTTTCCGGACAAATGCACGGACTAGTCCTTCTCGATAAAAATCACGATGTGCTGCGTCCTGCTATCTTGTGGAATGACACCCGGACAACAGAGCAGTGCCAACACATTTATCAGCAAGTTGGGGAGAAGAAGCTGCTTGAATTAACAAAAAATCCGGCGTTGGAGGGATTCACGCTTCCAAAATTGTTATGGGTAAAAGAAAATGAGCCGGAAATTTATGAACGAGCCAGTACGTTTGTACTGCCAAAAGATTACTTGCGTTATAAAATGACCGAGAAATTGCATATGGAATATTCAGATGCAGCCGGGACACTGCTTTTGAACATTGGAGAAAAGCAATGGAGCAAGGAAATTTGTGAAATGGTCGGGATCAGCGCAGAGCTTTGCCCTCCGCTGGTTGCATCAGATGAAGAAGTTGGTACCCTTACGGCAAGTTTTGCCGAAAGAACCGGTTTGAATCCATCCACGAGAGTCTTTGCCGGAGGAGCAGACAATGCCTGCGGGGCTATTGGGTCGGGCATCCTGGAAGACGGCAAGACGCTTTGCAGCATCGGTACGTCCGGCGTCGTTTTGTCTTATGAACAAGGCCCGGATAAAGACTTCCAGGGAAAAGTACATTACTTCAATCATGGAGTCGAAAACGCCTATTATACCATGGGAGTTACCTTGTCCGCCGGTCACAGTCTAAGCTGGTTTAAAGATGTCTTTGCCCCTGATGTTGACTTTGACGATTTACTGGCGGAAGTGGGGTCAGTCCCCGTCGGGGCAAACGGCTTGTTGTTCACTCCTTATTTGGTCGGTGAACGAACTCCGCATGCAGATTCGGCTATCCGGGGCAGTTTCATCGGAATGGACAGTTCTCATCGGCGTGATGACTTTGTGCGTGCTGTTATGGAAGGAATCACTTTTTCTCTGAATGAGTCCATTGATATTTTCCGCCGGAACGGTAAGCAAATCGATACAATCGTTTCGATAGGCGGTGGAGCGAAGAGTGAAGTGTGGCTGCAAATGCAGGCAGATATATTCGACGCGACGATCGTCAAGCTTGCCAGCGAACAAGGCCCTGGCATGGGTGCTGCGATGCTTGCTGCATATGGCTGCGGATGGTTTGATTCACTTTCCGCTTGTGCCGATCAGTTTTTACAGGAAGCGGCAACCTATCAGCCGAAACCCGAAAATGTAGAACGCTATCGGGAATTGTTTCAGTTATATAAAGCTGTTTACGGACAAACGGCGGACATTAATCATGAATTAATGCGCTATCGCAAATAGAAAAGGTCAAGACCGGCTTTTATGCTGTCGAGGTTTCCTCGGCAGTCTTTTTATTCGTATTTCCAAACCCACTTCAGATATAGGGACATGATAAACCACACGGAATAACGGGTAAAGGTTAATCTGTAAATCTCAAACTCTAAAAAAATAAAACCAGAGGTAGAAAAGCAATGCCCTGTTACCCATCATTTTAACGTGGCTTGTTGAATGGAAATAAACTGCGACGTAGTTTAATTTGCCTTCCCAACTTTCTGCATTTATTCGCAAGGGTTCCAGCTTCTGTATATCCGGGGTAGTAAAGGCTTTGAAAATAGAAAGTGCGAGGCTGCAACCTCTGTCCTATATTAATTTTCCATTAAATAGGGTATAATAAGGATAGAATCAGAAAGGGGATTAGATTATGGCTTATTACAACAACAAGAAAGAACCAGCCCCGGAAGTAGAAACAACTATTTGGTCTTGCACCAGCGAGGACTGTGCAGGCTGGATGAGAGAAGACTTTTCATTTGAAGAAACGCCGACTTGTCCGCTGTGCCAGTCAACGATGGAAAAAGAAACAAAAACATTACCACAAATTAAGTAATACCGGGCTGATACCAATCATCAAGGGAAAGCCTGGTTTATTTAATTGGCAGGAGGCGGGAAGTGCGATTTATTGAAGGCCTGTTGCTGTATGGAAACAGACTACTGGTATCATCGGTAGTCTGTTTTTTATGAATAATTTATTAAGATAAAAAGTTGGAATATTTGTAATAAAAAGATATCATTTGCTATACTTTATATAGAGCCAATGCCCCATGATGTTAACCTCATAAATGAAAGCGATTACAATTAATTGAGGAGGTTTTGCGATGCGGTATGAAACACCGAATACTCAGGGAGCAGTCGTGAATTTTAAAGAAAGGTATGGGAATTTCATCGGCGGAGAATGGAAGGAACCTGTCGGTGGGGAGTATTTCGATAACGTAAGCCCGGTAACGGGAGAAGTTTTTTGTCAGATCGCCCGCTCGTCAAAAGATGATGTGGAGCTGGCATTGGATGCTGCTCATGCTGCCAAGAGCAGCTGGGGAAAAACCTCCCCTGCAGAGAGGGCAGTAATACTTAATAAAATAGCGGATCGGATGGAAGATAATTTAGAGAAACTGGCTGTCGCCGAAACGTGGGATAACGGAAAAGCGGTCAGAGAAACCCTCGCAGCCGATATTCCCCTGGCGATTGACCACTTCCGGTACTTCGCCGGTGTTATCCGTGCCCAGGAAGGCAGTCTCAGTCAACTTGATGATGATACGGTTGCTTACCATTTCCACGAGCCGCTAGGAGTGGTTGGACAGATTATTCCATGGAACTTTCCGATTTTGATGGCAACGTGGAAACTTGCACCAGCACTTGCGGCGGGAAATGCAGTCGTTCTAAAACCAGCGGAACAAACCCCTGCGTCGATCCATGTCTTGATGGAATTAATCCACGATTTGCTTCCACCTGGAGTGGTCAATATCGTTAACGGTTTCGGTGTGGAAACAGGAAAACCATTGGCCTCCAGCAGTAGAATAGCTAAAATCGCTTTTACAGGTGAAACGACAACAGGTCGTTTGATCATGCAATATGCTTCAGAGAACATTATTCCAGTGACATTAGAGTTAGGCGGTAAGAGTCCGAACATCTTTTTTAAGGATGTAATGGATGCCGACGATTCTTTCCTGGATAAGTCAATTGAAGGATTTACGATGTTCGCTCTTAATCAGGGAGAAGTCTGTACGTGTCCATCCCGCGCCCTAGTACATGAATCAATTTACGATCAGTTTATGGAGCGGGCAATCAAACGGGTTAAAGAGATTAAAATCGGTCATCCGCTGGATACGGATACGATGATGGGGGCACAAGCGTCCTTAGAGCAAATGGAGAAGATTACCTCTTACCTTGATATTGGAAAGCAGGAAGGGGCAGAGGTGCTTGTCGGCGGCAGTAAAAACAATATGTCTGGGGAGCTTGCTAAGGGCTACTATGTAGAGCCGACGATTTTTAAGGGCAGTAACGAAATGAGGATTTTCCAGGAAGAAATTTTTGGGCCGGTTCTGTCAGTTACTACTTTCAAAGATGACGAGGAAGCCCTTAAAATCGCTAATGATACCTTATATGGACTAGGTGCAGGTGTCTGGTCCCGAAATATTAATACGGCATACCGATTTGGTCGTGAAATCGAAGCGGGTCGGGTATGGACGAATTGCTACCACCAGTATCCTGCCCATGCAGCCTTCGGAGGGTATAAAAAATCTGGTATCGGTCGAGAAAACCATCGGATGATGTTAGATCATTACCAGCAGACGAAAAACCTGCTCGTAAGTTATAGTACCGATCCAGCTGGACTGTTTTAATCCTCAACTGACTGCTTAGGAAAGGAGTGGAAGCATGATCGAGAAGGTGACCGCAACTGAGGAAGCAGCTGATTTGATTGAACGCTTGAAAAAACGTCATGGTCCACTGATGTTTCATCAATCGGGTGGCTGCTGTGATGGCAGTTCTCCTATGTGCTTTCCCCGGGATGAGTTCCGTGTCGGCAGCTCGGATGTACGACTCGGGGTAATTGAGGATACACCCTTTTATATTTCAAAGGATCAATATGAGTATTGGAAACATACTCAATTGATTATTGATGTTGTAGATGGGAGAGGAGGCATGTTTTCCTTGGAAGGACCGGAAGGAAAACGGTTTTTAACCCGTTCACGAGTATTTACAGAGAAAGAACGAAAGCAACTCGCAGAAGAAGGTTGACCAGAGGCGGGTACAAAAGCATAGCGGCGAAAGCAAGAACCGAACGATCTTAGCATTCGACTCGTTCGGTTCTTCTTTTTAAAATAATGATGTTTTGACTCCACCTTTGATGTTAGGGAAATTCCGCCTTGTGAAGGATGGTCTTGCCTTAAGCATTCTATGTGACATGAAAAACTGGACTATTTCGTTACTATTGTCAAAATTGGCGCTCGTCAAAATGCCAAGCAGAATAAGGCCATCTCTTGTTAAAGATCCCTCTAGTAAGCTTTTGTTCGAGAAACCGATTTCCTATTTCTTTTTAAAAAATGGTAAAAATTCTGAAAAAAATCTTGCTTTTGCCCAAATAACATAATATACTCAGTGTAGAAAGCGTTTACATATAGTTTTTCAGGAAACCTATATGTATTTTTTACGACATTTTAAGAAACCGGTTTCCTTCTTTCCCTTCTTTTTTCGGTTTCTTAGTAAATGGGGGTGGATTAAGTTCGTTTCTTGGTTACATGTAGAGGCCATATTAAAAAAAATGGGGGTAAAAGTAATGAAAAAACTGTTTTACATGGTGGCATTTCTTTCGCTGGTTTTAGCACTGGCAGGATGTAGTGATGATAGTAAAGCTTCAGAGGATGGCGGCTCAGGGAATAGCGATGGCAAAGTGGAACTGGATTTTTGGGTATTCGGGAGTGCGGGATATGATGTATTGGTAGATGAATACATGAAAGAAAATCCTGATGTGAAAATCAATCTTAACGAGGGAGAAATGTCTGACGTTCATAATAACCTGTTTACTTCTCTTTCTGCCGGCAGTGGAGCGCCGGACATCAGCATGATTGAAGTAAGTCAAATCGCCAAGTTTATGCAGGCGAAAGATCAATTTTACAATTTGAACGATTATGGCGCAAAAGATGTGCAGGATAAATACTTGGATTGGAAATGGCAACAGGCTCAAAGTGTAGATGGAGAATTTCAACTAGGCCTTCCTACTGATATCGGGCCGACAACCATGTTTTACCGTACGGATGTAATGGAGGAAGCTGGTTTACCGACAGACCCTCAAGAATTGTCAGCAGAAATAAATGACTGGGACTCCTATTACGAAGCAGCGAAACAAATCAAGGAAAAAACCGGAAAGCCGATAACGGATAGTCCTGAACTAATGTTCTCCGCTTTACGCGACCAGGCTCCAGAGCAATATTTCAATGAGGACGATGAACTGATTATTGAATCTTCTCCATATGTGAAAGAAGCGTATGATTATACGACAAAGTTAATCGAGGAAGGATTGGTCGGACAAAACGCTCTATGGACTCCTGAATGGGGAAGTGCCATGGCGGATGGCAGCTATGCTACGTTGATCGGCGCTCCTGCCTGGATGATTGCCAATGTAAAAGGAAATGCTCCAGACGCGGAAGGTAAATGGTCGTTAACAACGATTCCGGAAGGTGCAGGAAACTGGGGAGGGTCTTTCATGGCGATTCCGAAAGAGTCCGACCATCCGGAAGAAGCCTACGCATTTATTGAATGGCTTCTGTCACCGGAAAATCAATTGAAATCCTTCCACAATAACGGGTTGTTCCCTTCGGCTCCGGAAGTATATGAGGATGAAGAGTTTTTAGCTACTACAGATGAATATTTCAGCGGTGCAGAGACAGCCAAAACGTTTGCCGAAGCCGCAAAGTCTGTTAAACCGATTTATATGGGTGTCAATTACTCGATCGTTCAGGATGAATTGATTTTGGCACTGACCAACGTGGCGGTTGAAGGTGCAGATCCGCAAAAAGAATGGGATGCAGCAGTTAAACGGATAGAAGATCAATTAGCCAGACAGTAAGGAGCTTCAAACGGTCCGGGGCCAATACGGCCTGGACCGTTAACCAATGAAAGGGGGATAGTGTTATGGCCCAACCGCAATTACAGCCTCAAACAGAGACGAAGCCAGTTCCGGCAAAGCCTTCACCCGGAAAAAAGCGCCCTTTCTTTCATCTTAGTGAAAAGAAAAAGGATGCGCTGTCCGGTTACTTGTATATTTCTCCGTTTTATCTACTGTTTGCTATCTTTGGTTTGTTTCCGATGTTATTCAGCTTTTATCTCGGTTTTCAAAAATGGAACGGACTCGGAGAAATGGAATTTGTCGGTTTGCAAAATTTTCGCTTTGTACTAAGCGACCCGATTTTTTGGAAGTCGTTGTTCAACACAGCGGCAATCGGAATCATCGGTACCCTGCCGCAATTGATTATCGGCATCATCCTTGCTTACGCGTTGAACTCCGCGCTGCTTAAGTTCAAAAGCTTTTTCCGCGTTTCGATTTTTATGCCGTATGTCACATCAACAGTGGCCGTAGCAATTGTTTTCGGCGTTATGTTCAACAGCCAGGATTTTGGATTGATGAACGTCGTGCTCAACTGGCTGGGATTTGATTCAGTCAGCTGGTCCACTTCGGAGTGGGGAGTGAAAATAGCGATCTCGACCATGGTCTTCTGGCGTTGGGTTGGATACAATACAATAATCTATCTGGCTGGTTTGCAAGGAATACCGAACGATCTTTATGAAGCTGCCAAGATTGACGGCGCCAGTATCCGGCAGCAAATTCAGTATATTACCATTCCGATGCTGAAGCCGATTATCATTTTAACTGTCTTTTTATCCACGATCGGTGCCATGCAATTGTTTACGGAACCATTGGTTTTCCTTGGAAGAAGTTTTAGAGAAGAAGGGATTACTGTTGTGTTGTATCTGTATCGCGAGGCATTTTCCAATATGGCCTTCGGAACCGCCTCTGCAACAGCGATTATTTTGTTCTTCATTATCATAGTATTATCCAGCATCAATGTATTCTTTACCAATCGGATTGGAAGATAGGAGTGTGGCAGATGAGTAAAACCATAGGAAAAACGAGAAAATTGTCCATTTCCAAGTTGTTCGTCTATTTTTTGCTGCTAGTTGCTGCCATTCTATCTGTCTTCCCGTTTTATTGGATGTTCGTGATGGCAGCGAACCATAATAGTGCTATTAACGCTGTACCGCCAGCGTTCATTCCTGGTAAACAGCTGGTGGAAAACTTTCAAAATGTATTAAGTAATATCGACTTTTTTGGAGCGATGTGGAATTCATTGATTGTAGCGTCTGTGACGACAGCAGGAGTGTTGATTCTTTGCTCTCTGGCAGGGTTTGCTTTTGCGAAATTTCAATTCAAAGGAAAAAACCTGCTGTTTATTTTTTTGCTAGTGACAATGATGGTCCCGCCTCAGCTAGGTTTAATTCCGCAATATTACATTATCACCAAGCTTGATTGGGTAAACGACTTGAAAGCAATTATTGTACCGGGAATGATCGATGCATTCGGCATTTTTTGGATGAGACAGTACATTAGCAGTAATGTGCCGGATGAGTTGATCGATGCGGCAAAAATCGATGGCTGCTCCAATTTTCGCATCTACTGGAACATTGCAGTTCCGGTAATAATTCCGGCTTTTGCTACTTTGGCGATCATCAAATTTATGTATATGTGGAATGACTTTCTATGGCCGCTGGTCGTCCTGCGTGAAGAGTCCTCTTATACCATCCAGATTGCATTGCGAAATTTGATTGATAATTATGTGCGGGACAACGGCATGATTTTATCAGGAACATTTTGGGCAACGGTTCCGTTGATTATTATCTTCTTGCTATTCAACCGGATGTTTATACAAAGCTTGACACAAGGAGCAGTAAAAAGCTAAAACAATAGTATATCAATAAGACTGAGGGATCACTATGAAGCTGACAATCAAAGATATTGCCAAAATGGCAGGCGTATCGCCTGGAACCGTGTCTAAAATCATTAATGATACCGGCAGCATTGGCTGGAAAACAAAAGAAAAGGTTATGAAAATAATTGAAGAAACCGGCTATCAGCCAAGTTTTTCGGCCAAATCGCTTGCTACGAAAAAATCAAATCTGATCGGTTTGATTTATGCCGGGGAAATCGATGTCGATTTCAACCACCCTTTTTTCAATCAAGTGATCAATGCATTTCGCAAAACCATCGGCCAGATGGGTTACGATATTTTGGTTTTTTCCAACAATCAGTTCAGTAAAAGCAGTCAGGATTATCTGGCAAGATGTAAGCATTTCCAGCTGGATGGCTGTTTGATCGTGGCCGGGGACTATATTGAAGATTCTATTTACGAACTGGATCAGAGTTCTGTCCCTTGTTTGGGAGTGGATATCGAGATGACAGGACCGTCCTCCAGCTATGTGACAACGGACAATAGCAAAGTTTCGGCAAAAGTGGTGGAATACTTTTATTTGCACTCTCTAAAAGAAGTCGCGTTTATCGGCGGGCCAGAGGATTCGGTGATTTCTGATATTCGTAAACAGGGCTTTTTGCACAGTATGAATCAACTGGGGATGACCGTCAAACCAGAGTGGATTCAGTATGGGAATTATTTTGAAGAAAGCGGTTATCATGCGATGAAAGAAATTCTTCAGAACCGGCCATATCCGCAGGCGGTCTTTGCTGCTTCGGATATGATGGCGTTAGGGGCGATGAAGGCAATAAAGGAAGTCGGTTTGAACATTCCTGTCGATATAAAGCTGATAGGATGTGATGATATTGAAGCATGCCGGTACAGTGATCCGGCTTTGAGTACGGTGAAACAGGATAAGGATAAAATGGGCAGGCTGGCTGCATATATGCTGAATGATTTGATTAATGGCAATACCGAACCGAGTTCGATATTGGTAGACCCCGAGCTGGTAATCCGGGAATCTTCAACGATTGATACAAAAAAACTTTCTATTTAAAGGGTGGCAGTGATGGCCATGCAGCGAACGCAAAGTACGTTTAACCGAATTATGGATATTTTTACCCATTTTTTATTATTGAATATGATGTGGCTTGTTTGTTGTCTGCCGGTAATCACGATTTTTCCGGCAACAACAGCCCTGTTTGCCGTTGTCCGGCAATGGCATTTAAAAGGGATAGATTCCGGTGTCTTCCAAATTTACATAAGTAAATTCAGGGACAATTTCAGAAAGAGCTTTGTTATTGGACTTCTCTGGCTAGTCGGAGGAGCGGTTCTCTATTTCGATGCTTCGATTCTCCTAATCTATTCTTTTCCAGGAAGCAGCATCCTTTTTACCATAACGATGTTTGCTGCGATTTTGTATGGCATTACTATGCCCAACCTGTTTTTTATGCTGGTAAATTATGAATTAACCATCTTGAACGTGATGAAAAATGCTTTACTGCTTTCAATCAGCAAAATATTGCATGCGCTTTCTTATGCAACCATTTTTGTAGCTGGAGTAGCGATTGTCTACTACTTCCCGTTTTTTTTGCTCATCATCGGCAGTCTGCTAGCGTTCATCATGTATTATATCTTTGACAAGCTAATCATCCAGATTAAAAACCAAACAACAAACGAAGAGAGACCAAATGACACTATTATTGGGGACAGTCCCCCAACGAAGTAACACTGCGTCGTGGTGGAGTGGTAGCGTGTTGGGGGACTGACCCTCCTATCAGGGAAGGGAGAGGTTTTATGGCGATAATTGAGTTTGGGGAGGATTTTCGTTGGGGTGTGGCAACGGCTGCTTATCAAATTGAAGGAGGCGTTACAGAAGGCGGCAGAGGCCCGTCCATTTGGGATACGTTTTCCCACACGCCAGGAAAGGTACTTAACGGAGATAATGGCGATGTAGCCTGTGACAGCTATCATCGATTTGAAGAGGATATCCAACTAATGAAGGAACTGGGGGTAGATGTGTATCGCTTTTCGGTATCCTGGCCGAGGATTTTTCCGAACGGTAAAGGAGAAGTAAACCGGGAAGGGCTTGATTATTATCACCGCCTCGTCGATGAACTGCTGGCCAATGGAATTGAGCCGATGTGTACGCTTTATCATTGGGATTTGCCACAGGCCCTGCAGGATATAGGCGGCTGGGATAACCGGGAGACGGTAGAAGCATTTGTTGCATATGCTGAGTTGATGTTCCAGGAATTTTCCGGGAAAATCCATTCATGGTTAACAATCAATGAACCGTGGTGTGTCTCTTTTTTATCCAATTATATCGGCGCCCATGCTCCAGGGAACCAGGATCTTGGACTGGCGGTTACTATTTCCCACCACTTGTTGCTAGCCCACGGCAAAGCGGTAGCTAAATTTCGCGAAATGAAAACGGGTGGGAAGATTGGTTTTGCCCCCAATGTTACCTGGCTTGAAGCCTATAGTAACAGTGGGGAAGACATGGATGCCTGCCGTAGAGGAATGGGGTGGATGATCGATTGGTTCCTTGATCCGGTTTTTAAGGGAAAATATCCTGAGTTCATGGTCGAATGGTTTGCGGATCGCGAAGCCACCCTTGCCATTGAAGAAGGAGACATGGAGTGGATCCAACAACCGGTGGACTTTATCGGTATCAACTATTATGAATCCAACGTCGCCAGACATAACAAAAATAGCGGTATGCTTCAGGTAGAAGGAATCGATATGGGCTACAAAAAAACAGACATTGGTTGGTATATTAATGCAGAAGGTTTTTATAAAGTACTGACTTTCATAGCTGATAAATACGGAAACATCCCTATCTATATTACGGAAAATGGGATTTGTATCAATGACGACGTGGAAAAAGGGACAGTTGATGATCAGCGCAGGGTTGACTACTTAAAAGCCCACGTCACAGCTGTGGCACGGAGTATAAAATCAGGCGTAAATCTAAAAGGATATATTACCTGGTCGCTTCTCGACAATTTTGAATGGGCAGAAGGCTATAGCAAACGCTTCGGTCTCGTCCATGTGAATTACCGCACGCTCGAGCGTACAAAAAAAGAGAGCTTTTATTGGTATCAAAAACTGGTGAACAATCATTGGTTGGAGGTATAACTTTACCGGCTGCTGTTCTGTCAGGATGGCAGCCTTTTTCATAGCATCTGTCCTCACTGTCAGCCCTGTAAAAAAACTGTAATAATCTGGTTCAACCCTATTATGGACAGGGTTCTGGTATGCCTTCTTATCCTTGCCGCTTGCAATGGCAAAGAAAACCATGTATAAAGGGGGAAGAATATTTAGGAAATGAGGCATGAACAAATGAAGAAACTCACACTTTTAATGATGGCGCTCTTTGTAAGTTTGTTGGCGGCGTGCAGTGATGACGAGGATAGTGCCCAGGAGAATGATCAAAATGCCGAACAGCAACAAGCGCAAGAGGAAATGGCAAAGCAGCAGCAGGAACAGCAGGAGCAAATGGAGGCTCAGAAAGTAGAAGAGGATGAACTTGTCGCCGTGGTAAATGGGGAAGAAATCAAAGGCGACGCCTTCAATGAAGCACTGCCCCAAACATTTTCCACTTTGATGCGAAGCGGTCAAGATACAAGTGATGAGGAACTGGTAAAACAGCAAACGATTGATATGTTGGTCAACCAGGAATTGGTCATGCAGGAAATAGATAAACAAGAAATAGAGGCGCCTGAGGAGCAGGTGGATCAGTCACTGGAACAATATAAATCTCAGTTCGAAGATGATGAACAGTACCAAGCTTCTTTAAAAGAGAGTGGTAACACAGAAGAAGATCTGCGTAAGTCTCTTGCTCAAGAAGTGAAAATGCAGGTGTACTTGCAAAATGAAATTTCTGAGCCGGAAGTCACCGACGATGAAGCGAAAGAATATTATGATCAACTTGCCAGCCAGCAGGAAGATATTCAAGATTATGAAGAAGTAAAAGATAAGATTAAAGAATTGTTGGTACAACAAAAGCAGAACGAGGAAATCAGTGAATTGCTTGCTCAATTAAAAGAAAACAGCGAAGTAGAAACAAAAATATAATAATGGATAATCAAACCCTCAAACTGGAGAACAGTTTGAGGGTTTTTCATTTTTTGTATGGAGTTCGAAGTTGGCATCGTTGATAAATTCCCACTTCACCGGAGGAAACATGATTTCACTACTTTCATCACCATCTTCTTCTGATTGGTGCCTGCTTCAAGCTTCTTTGAAGAAGTGAGAAAAAACAACAGATTTATTTTTCATGGCAGTGGATTCGTTTTTTTAAGCATTATAAAAGAAATCCTTCTTTTTGCAATTGACGGTGAATCTTTTGTGCAAACTCTGAAGCCTGCGGACTGTCCCCGTGGACACAGATAGTATCTGCTATAATCGGAATGTTTTCGCCGCTCACAGTTGTGACGGTTTGGGATTTGACCATTTGCATCACCTGATCGATGGCCTTGTTATCATCCGTGATCAAAGCATTTGCCTCACTTCTCGGTGTCAAGCTTCCATCCTCTTGATAGGTACGGTCGGCAAACACTTCGTGGGCAACAGCCAGTCCTGCCTTTTTACCTGCTTTTGCCAATGCACTGCCTGACAAAGCGAAAAGTGTTAAGCGTGAATCGAAGTCACAAACTGCTTGGGCGATCGCCTCTGCGATCAAACGATCCGTTGCAGCCATGTTGTATAAAGCACCGTGCGGTTTTACATGGGAAAGACTACTACCGGCAGCTTTTACAAAACCAGATAACGCCCCGGTTTGATAGATGATCAGTTGATAAGCTTCATTTGGTGTAATTTGCATCGTGCGGCGGCCAAAGCCAATCAGGTCGGGAAGAGCCGGGTGGGCGCCGATTTTCACCCCGTTATCGATACAGAGACGGACGGTTTTGGCCATTGTCGCAGGGTCCCCGGCATGGTAACCGCAAGCGATATTTGCAGATGTAATGGATTGGATTACTTTCTGGTCATTTCCAATCGTGTATGCTCCAAAGCTTTCTCCCATATCGCAGTTAATGTCGGCCGACTTCATGTTTCCCACTCCTCCCATTTTTTATCAGAAATTCTTTTTACCATAGCTAACTGGCGAATTGTATTCTCCCATTCCTGAAGTGCATTATCTACCGTTGTCATTTGAAAAACAATTGGCTGACCCGGTCTTATTTGACTTAAAGCTGGCAAGTCGCTGTGGATGACTTGTCCGATTTTGGGGTATCCGCCTGTCGGCTGGCTTTCTGCCATTAGAATGATTGGCTGACCGTCAGGCGGTACTTGAATGGTGCCGAAACCTGCTGCTTCTGTGACCAAATCTCCTTCCGTTTGGACTTTCAGCGGAGTTCCCTGCAGACGATACCCCATTCGATTGGATTGTGGGGTAGATGTATAGACAGTTGAAGTGAAATCGGACAATGAGTGCCTGGTAAACCAATGATATTGTCTTCCCTCTAAAAAACGAATGGTAGTTTGCTTGCCAGATATATAGTCAAATAATTTCGGACTCAGCCTCCATGAAACCGAGGGTGCCTTCGTGGAAAACGAAATGGGAATGGTATCACCTGCTTGTAGCTTTCCGCAAAAGCTGCCGCCTAATTGATCTTTCAGGGAGGCACTTTTAGAACCGAGAAAATCGGGTATGTTAAAGCCCCCTTTGACTGCCAGATAACAGTGAAGACCTCTTCGGGCTGTTCGAAGCTGCAGGGTATCCGCATTTTTGACGGAAACAGGCTTGCCAAGCTGTATGGGCTTGCCATTGATTTTTGCTGCCATATCAGCGCCTGCAAGGGCAATTACTGTATCAGCTTCAAACGTAATACTCGGTCCGACATAGCTCATTTCCAAGACCGCTTGGCTTGGATCGTTATTGACGGCTATATTGGCCAATGCAGCTGACCATATATCCATCGCCCCACTTACGGAAAATCCCGCTGACTGGAAGCCGTATCTTCCAGTATCCTGAATTGATGTCTGTAAGCCTTCCTCGATGATCCTTAACGCCATTTTGATTCCTCCTGCCTCATGTACTCCTGTTTGCTTATTGGATAAAATCGCACTTTGTCCCCTGGTTGAAGCAATGTCGGACTCCGATCATTCAAGTGTAAAAGCTGCCGTGGAGTACGACCTATGATCTGCCAACCGCCTGGAATATCGATAGGATAAACACCTGTCTGCCGGCCTGCGATTCCGACAGATCCAGCTGGAGTTTTACGGCGTGGTGACTGTTTTCTTGGAGTGGCTATGGTTGAATCCAATCCTCCAAGAAAAGGGAAACCGGGTGCAAATCCGATAAAGTAAACGTGATAAACTTGACTTGTATGCCTTTCGATCACTTCCTCTGCCGATAAGTCGTTATGGTTGGCAACTTCCGTAAGATCGAGAGCGAACTCCTGGTCATAGCAGACAGGAAGCTCCACTGTTCTCGTTTCCAATTTGTCTGTCTTTAAGTTATTGGCGGCATGCTCGATCCTCGTACACATATGGTGATAGGGATTGGGTTTGTCAGCAGCCAGGGGGTCGTAGTAGACGGTTAATGTTGTGTAAGCAGGGACCGCTTCGATAAAACCAGGAAAGGGTTCCGCGTTTAAGGCTGCGGTTAACTGGTGGATGTACATATTTTTTTCCACAGAGATTGTCTCTCCAAAATCAATCAATATTGCTGATTCACTCAGTGGGAAAAAGGACAACTTCTTTTGAATAGAATCCATACAGGTCACCTTTCTCTTTGCATGTCTTTTTCCTAGTTTAACGCAAGCAGGGAGGGGAGGTTAAGGAAGATGCCTTGCCGATAAAGATGAAAAGGAACTGTTCCGTAAAACACGGGGACAGTCCCTTCCTAGTAATTAAGTGATAATTTACCAGCTGCTGGGTAGTCGGTTTCCTCCTGCACATTCCATTTTTTTCAGTTCTAATCTGCTGATGCTAAGAAAACAGGCGTTTTTTAACGTCGTTATTCAGGGGCAGAAGCATCTTCTTCATCAAGAAGGTCCTCAACCAGGTTATAAATGGATAATATTTCATATAAAATAATAATTTCAGCTGTGAAAAAGGTCGGACTGTTCTTTTCCTTTGGATCGGCAGCATCTTTTTTACTTTTCCAGAACTGTGTCATCAAGGACTGAATTTGATTCCGGTGTGCCTCGGAACTGAATTTGTCAGGGTTTTTCAGCGCAGTTGCCAGGCTTTCGACAGTTTGGCATACTTTTTGTTTTTCTTGGTCCGTCCATAACAGCGTATTGAGCGGGGTATTGATCAAATTTCCTATATGATAATGGATCAATCGCAATGCAGCAAGCTTTTCCTGCTCACTGCGAAAAACCTTCTTGGACTGCTCATCGAAACGGTGGTATTTTGATTCCTCTTTTTGAAATCGAATCAACATTTCCGTTTTGTCAAGTTTTCTCTTCAGCTGTGAAAACGTATCCCGGATTTGTTGGTAATCCGGTTCTTTTTCCGCCAAAATAGCCTTTAGAATATTTTCCAATTCAATGCCGGTTGTTCTGGCCATCGAATAGATATTATTAAGAATCAACTTCGAATAATTAGGCGGAAACACGAACAAATTGACAGCAGTGGAAATCAGCAGACCGATAGACGTGGTCCCCAGTCTGATAAAGAAGGAAATGAGAAAATTACTGTGGATCACTTCAATCATTGCCACCGATGTCAAAGTTGCAACCAGCAAACCAGAATGCAGCTTTAATCGGAAACAGGTGACGATGGTACACACAGCAGCTGCTGTGTACGTAATCGGCGAATTTCCAAACAGAAAGATGAACAATACAGCGTACGCCGATCCAATGGCAGATGCCGGAAAACGGATCAATCCTTTTCTAATCGAGTCGGCGGCAGTCGGCTCGATGGTGACAATGGCTGTGATAACAGCAAATACAGCAGGCCAATCCAGCCATTGGCAAATCAATGAAGTCAAAAAAACGGCTATTCCCGTTTTTACAATACGGCCGCCGAAGAACCTGAATCTTTTCATCAACAATACACCCTTAAAACCAATGATAATTAAATTATAGCACACCCACAAATAAAGACAGAAGGGTGCCGGGATTGGTGTGTTGGGGTCAGTCCCCCAACACGGTAGTGTGGTAAAGCAATCGAATGTTAGAGCGATGGGGGACTGACCCCGTTTGGTAAAAAACTAATGAAAGCGTTATCATAATGTGGTATGATGGTTAATAATCATTATATATAAATGATTCGAAGCATTACGTTTCACTTTTTTCTCGCTGCTGTCATACAATATCTTAAATACATCAAGGTGCAGCCAAAGGGTCCACAAATCAAGGGGGTGTAGGTATGCTGTCTGTTAAACGATTCAAACCATATTACATTAAAGAAGAGCGTGATTGTATCAGGGTGGTACTTGCTTATCAATATTTTTCGCTTCTGCTGGATGATAAGGTATATCAGTTTGTCCCACTTGAATCACGCGAAATTATCGTCAACCGGGAAACACGCCAAGTAGAGAATCAAGATGACGTATTCGTCTTCCAAAAAGGGAAGGAATATAACCGCCTGCCACTTTCCGATTTAATCAGATTGAAGGACTTTATCACCCAACTAAATACGATTATTCATCCTTACTTAACCAATTCGCCGACAATCATGGATGAAGCCGAAACGATTATTGAGCAGCTTGAAAAAGAAAACCTGAAACGTTTGATCGATAAGGCCCTTGAAGCCGGAGATCAAAAGAAGTTCAAAAAGCTGTCGAGCATGCTTAATAAAGAATACGGCCAAGGCCAGTCCTGACTGCTGATTCCTGTTTTCAGCCATTGATTCGAAATAGTTTCTAACTAAAAAAAGGCCATTTAACCTGTAGCAGGTAAATTGGCTTTTTTTCTGTGAAAAAGTCTTCATTTATCAAGAAATGCATCTGTTCACAACTTATATCATACTTTTCCCCGATCACTCTCCTTATAACCACATCCGTTTTATTATAACTTTAACCCACTCCGGCTTTTGAATCGGCGCAATAAAATTTGACTGTCAACTCGGGAAATTCCTTTTAAAGCATATAGTTCATTATTAATAAATGACTCGAGTTGAGTAAAATCATCGACTAATACGTGCATGTGTAAAGTGCTTGGTCCTGTCATTTGATAACAACTAGCTACGCATGGGTTGTTCGCAAGATTTTCTGCCACTTCCACCAGGTTATTTGGATCACAATCCACATCAAAAAAAGCAGAGACGTTCTTTCCTACTTTTTCACTATTTACAACGCATGAAAACTTTTCGATTATTCCTTCTTCAATTAATTGATTAACCCTCGAACGAACAGAAACCCTCGATAAATTCAGCTGCTTACCAATATCAGTATAGGAAATTCTGCCATCCTCGATCAAAAGTTCAAGAATCTGCTTATCTATTTTATCCAAATGTTTATTCATCGTCATCACCCTATCTCTTATACTTTCGTCCTATATAGAGGGAATTGTACTAAAGATTATTCTAAAACTCAATCTGATATCTGAAAATATAAAATGTTTGAATTTTCATAAAGTTTTTTGAATAAAGTTATTTATTTTTTCGGAATATTCATATATAATCAAAAACTATAAATAAATCGTTTGTTAACTAAATTATTGAATAAGATTAACAAACGGCAGGAAAAACGAAGGTTACGTTAATTTAGGTTTAGTAATACGTGAAAATGCTTACCTGAAATAAATTTTTATTGGGGAGGAGGAGGTTGAATGGTCAGCCTGATTGTCCGTCGCTTTTTTCAATTAATTCTATTGCTCATCGGTATCTCCTTTTTAGTATTTATGAGTATGCACATCGCTCCTGGAGACCCGGCTTCCATCATTGGTGGACCGACAGCCAGTGCATCTGATTTGGAGGCGATACGTGAAAGTCTAGGTCTGAATAAACCTGTGCTGGTCCAATATGTTGATTACTTGTCTGGAATTTTACAGGGGGATTTAGGATATTCCTTTCAGACGAATCAATCTGTCGCCGATGCCATTATGACCAGGTTTCCGAATACATTGAACCTTGCGATCGCTAGTATGATCGTTGCCATCATCATCGGTGTCACTGCTGGTATTATCTCAGCAGTCAAACAGAATTCCTGGTTTGATGTTTCCAGTACAACAATCGCTCTTGCCGGAATTTCCATACCGAACTTCTGGTTGGGGACAATGCTGATTTTATTATTCTCTGTGACCTTGCAATGGCTGCCGGTCGGAGGATTGAACGCCCCCTTTTATACAGTGGAAGGGATAAAACAATTGATTTTGCCGGCTATTACTCTTGGTACGGGTTCTGCAGCAATGATAGCCCGAATGAGCAGATCTACTATGCTTGAAGTAATCCGGGCTGATTATATCCGCACTGCCAAGGCAAAAGGAGTTCGACAACGAGGTGTGATATGGATTCATGCATTGCGGAATGCCATGATACCCGTCATTACTGTCATAGGAGTTAATTTTGGCGCATTGCTCGGCGGTACGATCATAACAGAGCAAGTTTTCGCCATTAACGGTGTGGGACGCTTAATGATTGATGCGATAGCTGCAAGAGACTTTCCTGTTGTACAAGCTACGGTTCTTCTGGTAGCAGCTTTGTTTGTCCTTGTCAATTTAATTGTCGATATTATTTATGCATTGATCGATCCGAGAATCAGTTATGACTAGAAGGAAGGTGAAATAATATGGCTTCTGAAGCTCTGCAGCCAAATGTCGGAAAAAAACCAAAAAAACGGGAAAGCCAACTCTTACAGACCACTCGTAAACTGCTAAAAAACAAACTGGCCGTGTTTGGTTTAATAGTCATTTTACTACAAATGATTATGGCTGTGACTGCACCGTGGATTGTCAGTTATACACCAATCGAGCAAAGCCTGTCCGACGCTGAGTTAGGGATTGGTTCGGAAGGTCACTGGCTAGGTACCGACAACTATGGAAGGGATATGTGGTCCCGGCTAGTCTATGGTGCACGGGTTTCATTGTTGGTTGGAGTTACTTCTGTGGTTATTGGTCTTGCTGGGGGCATAACACTTGGCCTCTTGGCAGGATATTACAAAAAACTGGATGGTCTTATCATGCGAATTGTTGATTTACTCTTTGCTTTTCCTGGCATTCTACTGGCGATGCTGATCATTGCGATGCTGGGAACTAGTTTGATCAATGTAGTGATTGCAATCAGTATTTGGTCGATACCGGGGTGTGCCAGAATTGTCCGCGGAAGTGTTTTATCGGTAAAAAAACAAGAATATGTACTAGCGATGAGATCTATGGGTGCAAGTGACATACGGATCATTCTCAAGCATATTCTACCAAATTGTACGGCTCCTATTATTGTTTTCGCTACAATGCGAATGGCCACTTCTATCTTATCTACTTCAGCATTAAGTTTTTTGGGGCTCGGTGCTCAGCCGCCTACGCCTGAATGGGGAGCGATGATTGCAGCTGGGCAGGACTTTATGTGGTCTTCCCCGCATATGACGATCGTTCCTGGGATTGCAATTATGTTAGTCGTATTTGCTTTTAATGTTGTTGGCGATGGTTTACGAGATGCGTTGGATCCTAATATGGATTTTAACAACTAAAACACAAGGAGGAATGATTTTATGAAGAAAAAAATAACGTTTTATTTACTTGTATTGCTCTTGGCATTCGTGGCAGGATGCAGCAGTTCTTCGGGCAGTGACAGTGAGAGCGCAGGTGCCAGCAATGTACCTCAGGAATTGACTTACGCGACCACATCGGATGCTGTTGGTTTATCACCAATTGATACAAATGATTCGGTTTCTTCAAATGTCATTGCACAGGTTTACGAAACGCTATTCACTCGTAATCCGGAAACGATGGAAATAGAACCGCTTCTTGCCGAATCCTATGAAACTCCAGATGAAAACACCTGGGAAATAAAACTAAAAGAAGGCATAAAGTTCCAGGATGGTACGGATTTCAATGCAGAGGCTGTCAAATACACTTTTGACCAATTTATGGATGAGGAGCGGGCGGCACCCCGCGCTTCCCTACTGGCTCCAGTAGAATCTGTTGAAGTAAAGGACGAATACACGGTTGTAATAAAAACGACGGAACCATACGGGCCATTATTGGCTGCCTTGTCCCATACGAATGCTTCGATCGTAAGCCCGACAGCAGATAAAGAAGGTGATATTAACAGTGAACCAGTCGGTACCGGCCCTTTTGTCTTCGAAGAATGGGCTGAAGGTGACCATATTACCCTGATGAAAAATGAGGATTACTGGCAGGGTGAACCTAGCCTGGAGACCGTCACATTAAAAGTAGTACCAGAATATTCTACCGCCGTGTCAATGCTCGAAACAGGAGAGGTTCAATTCCTCGATAAAATCCCGGCAGAGCATTTATCCCGCATAGAATCCATGAGTGATGTCGAAGTACAGACCAAGCCGGGTACGCCTGTGTATTATCTAGGTTTCAACATGGAGAAAGAACCATTCAATGATCCGGAATTCCGTAAAGCGGTGGCATACGCAGTCGACCGGCAGGCATATGTAGATCAGTTAAATGGTTTGGGAGTAAAAAATGATAGCATCATTGGTCCAAAAGTATTCGGTTATGATGAAAGTGCCAAGGATGCTGGTTATCCATATGATGTTGAAAAAGCAAAACAAATAATAGAAGAAAATGGCTTTACCGGACAAAAAGTCACTCTGCTTGCTTCAAATTCGGGAAGCTACATGAAAATGGCTGAAATTGTTCAATCTCAATTGACAGAAGTAGGCATCGATGCAGAGATCGAGTCAATGGAATGGGGAACTTTCCTTGATACTACCTCGGAAGGAAATTTTGAAATGACCTTTATGGGTTGGACAAATAGCACAGCAGATGGAAGTGAATTGCTATATCCTAATCTTCATTCCGATAATATTGGATCCTCCAATCGCATGAGATACAGCAATGAGGAATTTGATGCATTGGTAGATGAATCCAGGACACTTGTGGACCAGGAAGCCCGGCAGAAAAAACTGCAGGAAGCGAATAAAATCGCGATGGAAGATGCCGTATGGATTCCCATGAATCATGATGTGGTGTCAGCAGCGTATGACAAAAGTGTTAAAGGTTTGGAATTAGATCCGACGGGTGAATGGAAGCTTTATAACGTTACAAGAGAGTAGGGTGGAAGATGGACAAATTATTGCAAGTCGATAATCTGGTTACCCAGTTCAGGACTGCTGAAGGAAAACTTTCGGCAGTCCGTGGGATATCCTTTTCCGTCGAAAAAGGGGAGACTCTGTGTATTGTCGGAGAATCAGGGTGTGGAAAGAGTATCACTTCTTTATCGATTATGGGCCTGCTTCCTTCTAATGGAGAAATTGCTGAGGGTTCAATCACTTTTGAGGGTGAAGTGCTAACGAAAAAAAAGGAGGAAGAGTTAAGACAGCTCCGCGGAAATAAGATGTCGATGATTTTTCAGGAACCAATGACCGCATTAAATCCTGTGTTTACGGTTGGCTATCAGCTGCGGGAACCGCTTGTACTTCATCAGCATATGACCAAAAGGCAGGCGACAGACAAAGCAGTAGATTTGTTGGAACAAGTCGGCATTCCAGACCCGAAAAAGAGACTGAAGCAATTCCCTCATGAACTGAGCGGGGGAATGCGACAACGAGTGATGATTGCTATTGCCCTTGCCTGTAATCCTTCCCTGTTAATTGCCGATGAACCGACCACTGCATTGGATGTAACGATTCAAGCACAAATTCTTGATTTGATAGCTGATCTCAAAAGAAAGATGGATATGGGTGTCGTTTTTGTCACCCATGATATGGGGGTTGTAGCAGAAATCGCTGACCGTGTAATGGTAATGTATGCTGGAGAAGTAGTGGAAATAGGAGAAGTGAAAGAGATCTTTAACAACCCACAACATCCTTATACGAAGGGGTTACTTGCTTCTGTTCCTAATGTAGATGATGAACATCACACACTGGAATCTATTCCTGGTTCGTTGCCCAACTTGAATGAAACAATCGAGGGCTGTCGTTTTCATCCCCGTTGTCCATTGGCAACGGATCGTTGTAAAAGAGAGGACCCGCCTATTTTTGATGTGATGGAAACACATCAGTCCAAGTGCTGGCTTCAGGAGGTGAATGTTCATGACAAAGCAGCAACCTCTTCTTGAAGTGAAAAATCTAAAAAAGTACTTTCCCATTAAAAGTGGAATATTAAAACGAACAACAGGAAATGTGCAGGCCGTCGAAAATGTAAGCATTGATGTCTATGAGGGGGAAACACTCGGAGTTGTAGGTGAATCTGGTTGTGGAAAATCCACATTTGGTCGAACGGTTTTAGGACTTGAACCACTGACGGCAGGGACAATAACATTTCGAGGCCAAGAAGTAGGCGGCTTTCCTTACCGTCAGTTGAAAAAGTTTAAAAAAGAAATGCAAATGATCTTTCAGGATCCTTATGCCTCTCTAAACCCGAGGCAGCGTGTAGGAGATACCCTGGAAGAAGCCTTTATCATCCATACGGACTTGCCTAAACAGGAACGTCAGCAGCGTGTTAGGGAATTACTTGTGGAGGTGGGCTTGAAAGAAGAATATTATGAGCGATATCCGCATGAATTTAGTGGTGGACAACGACAACGGATTGGAATTGCCAGAGCGATAGCGCTCAATCCATCCCTTATTGTTTGCGACGAAGCCGTATCGGCTTTGGATGTTTCGGTTCAAGCACAAATAATTAAATTGTTGAAAAGATTGCAGCAATCGCATCAGCTGACCTACTTATTTATATCCCACGATTTAGGTGTTGTTCGACATGTTTGTGATCGGGTGTTGGTCATGTATCTTGGTGCAACAGCAGAATTGGCTAGTTCTGATCAACTATACAGCAATCCGCTCCATCCCTATACACGGGCTTTATTATCCGCGATTCCGCGGCCTATACCCGGAAAGAAAAGGGAACGGATTAGGCTGCAAGGTGACCTGCCCAATCCAGCGGACTATCCGCAAGGCTGCCCGTTCCATACACGATGTCCTTTGGCAACTGAACAATGTGCTAAGGAACGACCGGAATGGCGTGAGATAGAGCAGGGGCATTTTGTCGCTTGTCATGAAGTGTAACTGGGTCGAGCTAGACTCGATTATAATTATATTTAAGGAATATCTAATAACTGGCTGCTGCCTGAACCGCCAGGCGGTATGCCAATTTTCTATGTATGAGGAAGGAGTTTTCCGATGCAAGCATTTGACTATTTGAATTATCCTTATCCGTCTCAACGGATGACAGCTGTAGCAAATCGGGGAATGGTTGCCACATCCCAGCCACTTGCGTCGCAAGCAGGTTTGGAAATGCTGAAAAAAGGAGGAAATGCCATCGATGCCGCAATTGCCACCGCAGCAGCATTGACAGTGGTTGAGCCTACTTCAAACGGCATCGGAGGTGACGCATTTGCCCTAGTCTGGACAAAAGGTAAACTGCATGGATTGAACAGCAGCGGACCTGCACCCGAAAAAATTTCAATTGATAAGGTGAAAGAAAGAGGATATGACAGCATGCCGAAATTTGGCTGGCTTCCTGTGACAGTACCAGGGGTTCCGGCGGCTTGGGCGGCACTTTCAGAGCGGTTTGGTAGGCTGCCATTGACAGAGGTGCTTCAACCTGCAATTGATTACGCGGCAGACGGTTATCCTATTTCCCCGGTTTTAGGGAAGTTTTGGAGGTCTGCATACAATAAGTTCAAACAAGTACTTACAGATGAAGAATTCAAGCATTGGTTTGAAACATTCGCCCCTTCTGGAAGACCGCCAGAGATTGGAGAAGTATGGAAATCGCCGGGACATGCGGACACGCTAAGGTCTATTGCGAAGACCAATGCAGAATCGTTTTATCGGGGGGAGCTGGCAGATAAAATCGCGGCTTTTTCTCAATCCGGACAAGGCTTTCTTGCAAAATCAGATCTGGAAGGATACAAGCCGGAATGGGTCCACCCCATTTCCGTTCCATATCGTGGCTATGACGTTTGGGAAATACCCCCTAACGGACAGGGATTGATCGCATTGATGGCTTTGAACACGTTAACAGGCTATACTTTTGATGAAAAGGAAACGGTCGATACATATCATAAACAACTGGAAGCGATGAAACTTGCTTTTACAGACGGTAAACAATTTATCACAGAAAAAGAGCACATGACTCATCAGGTGGAAGACCTACTATCGGAAGCATATGCGGAACAACGGCGAGCATTGATTGGCGAGGCAGCATTGACACCTGAACCGGGAAATCCGCCCAAAGGCGGCACAGTTTATTTGGCGACGGCGGACCAGGAAGGAAATATGGTTTCCTTCATTCAAAGCAATTACATGGGCTTTGGTTCGGGATTGGTAGTTCCGGGAACGGGGATTGCACTCCAAAACAGGGGGCATGATTTCTCGCTGGACCCAGCTCACGAAAATGCTCTTGCAGGAGGAAAAAGAACCTATCATACCATCATTCCTGGTTTTTTAACCAAAGATGGTCGGGCAGTCGGACCTTTTGGAGTCATGGGCGGTTATATGCAGCCGCAAGGACATCTGCAGGTGATCATGAACACGGTCGACTTCCACTTGAACCCTCAGGCTGCTTTGGATGCACCTCGCTGGCAATGGATCGAAGGGAAGAAGATCATTGTCGAACCGCATTTCCCAACTCATATTGCCGAGGGATTGGTCAGGAAGGGCCACCAAATCCAAGTGGAGTTGGAAAAAGGAGCATTCGGCCGTGGACAGGCGATTTGGCGGGACCCTGAGACGGGCACGCTATATGGTGGAACCGAATCACGGACGGATGGTTCCATCGCAGCATTTTAATCAACAGGATGGCAGAATTCGGAGGGACAGCAAATGACACAATGGCATCTATTTTTAGCTTTTTTCCGGGTAGGGATATTTGGATATGGCGGAGGTCCTGCATCGATTCCACTCGTGCAAAAGGAAGTAGTCGATAAATACAAATGGATGGATCAAGAAGAGTTTGCCAGCGTACTTGCGCTAGGAAATTCTCTTCCAGGTCCGATTGCAACCAAAATGGCCGGTTACATCGGTTATCGGGTTTCCGGGCTGATTGGCATGATCAATGCTGTATTGGCAACCATTCTCCCGACAATTGTCTTTATGATTGTTTTACTCACTTTCTTGGCATCGATGAGCAATCGTCCCTGGGTGCAGGGAATGACTTCTGCCGTAGTCCCAGTGGTCGGTGTGATGCTCGCAGTACTCACTTATGACTTTTTGAAAAAAGCAAAAGGCGGACTAGGATGGATCATGACGGTGGCACTTGCGGTTTCCTCCTTGCTTTTAATGGAATGGGCAGGACTGCATCCGGGATTGTTGATTGCAGGTTTGTTGCTTTATGCCTTGTTCGGTCCAATAAAGCAAGAACAAAAGGAGCAAAATCCCGACTTGGCTATATACGAGAAAGGACAGTCGTAAATGATTTACTGGAAAATATTCTTGGCATTTTTTATACCGGGAATCGTCGGCTATGGAGGTGGTCCAGCTTCGATTCCACTGGTAGAGAACGAGGTGGTCGACCGCTATCATTGGATGTCTGTCAGCGACTTTAGTGAGATGCTTGCGATGGCAAATGCCCTTCCCGGCCCGATTGCGACCAAAATGGCTGGCTATATCGGTTACCAGCAGGGCGGCATACTCGGCTCTATGGTCGGGGTCTTTGCCACGGTTGCGCCTTCTCTCCTTTTAATGATTGTGTTGCTTAGCATTTTGAATAAATTTAAAGATTCGCCCCGTGTCAAAAAAATGACCGCATTGATTCGTCCAACAATAGCAGTCCTGCTCGGTATCATGGCTTTCAGCTTTTTTCATACGTCCTATCAGGATGCCGGTATCTGGCAAACGATATTTCTTATAGCGGCAAGTTTTTTATTGCTGGAAAAATGGAAAGTACACCCTGCCTTTGTCATCATGGGGGCTTTGGCATATGGAGCCGTTTTCTTAGGATAAGTTGTTTAGTAAAGATTGAGACAGGCGACATAACACATGCGTTGGTTTCCTTACATTATATCCAATCGTTCGCTAATGGCGGATGGTATTTCTGCAGCCTAGCGCTTCAACTCAATTGATGTGGGAGGTTAGGAACACATATTTAAGCTATGTCACAGTTAATGAAGTAGGCTGCGACAAAAGCATGGCACCAAACCAAAAACCGGACGATTCGTTCGGTTTTTATTTTTACCACGATGTTTGTCCCAATCTCTTACGTGAGTAAACACTTTGATTGCTGAATGAAAGGGAAAGGTATAAGCTAACAAACAAACCAGTGTAGAGGAGAGGATAGCGTGGATCTTCAGTTAACAGGTAAAACAGCTGTGGTAACGGCATCCAGTAAAGGGCTTGGTAAAGCGACAGCACTTCAATTTGCCTATGAAGGGGCAAATGTCCTGATTTCCAGTCGGAATGAGAAGGAATTGCAAGCAACCGTTGAGGAAATCAAAGAACAAACAAACAATGACAAGGTTGCATATGTTATCTGTGACATGACCAATCCCACAGACATCCAGAACATGGTCGAGCAGGCTGCAGCACAGACAGGCACCATCGATATTCTCGTGAACAATGCCGGAGGTCCTCCATCTGGAAAATTTCTCGATTTTTCTGATGAAGACTGGCAGCAAGCGTTTGAACTTAATCTTTTAAGTTTTATCCGAACTATCCGGGAAGTGGTCCCCTTCATGAAAAAACAACAAAGCGGAAGGATTGTCAATATTGCTTCTTCCTCGATCAAGGCAAGCTTGGACAATCTGATTCTTTCCAACACGATGCGTCCTGGAATAGTTGGACTCGCCAAAAGCCTGTCCCAAGAGCTTGCGCCCGACAATATTTTGATTAATACTGTTGGTCCGGGGAGGATCGAGACAGGCAGGATCGTGGAATTGAATAAAAAAACAGCAGAAAGCAAGGGTGTTTCTCTGGAACAAGTGAAAGAAGAGGCGGACAAGGAAATACATTTGAGCCGCTTGGGAGAACCGGATGAATTTGCAAAAGCAGTGGTGTTTTTGGCGTCCGGGGCCAATACGTATATTACCGGCCAATCCCTGCTCGTTGATGGTGGATTGGTAAAGGCACTGTGAATGTTGGCAATTATCAAAGTGTAGGGAAGTAATAGGTTGGGGAAAATAGGACATAAATGAAGCGTATAATAGGTTTTTGCTCGGAAGGAAGGTTCTGTACCTGATGGAAAAAGCATTGCAACGACGGTTTATAACTAAAATGGATGCAAGTCCCACTTTTTTTGGTGTCCGGTTTATCCCGCAGGCTAAACAAGGAGTGGAACCAAAAGCAGGCGAGTTCGCAAGGCAGAAGGAATACAGCATACTGGAATCCATGCTTGATAAAGGAATGAACGTCATTGAAGCTACAAGCGTTGATTCCATCGAACGATTTCGTTCACTTTTGCCTGATCGCAGGGAGGAACTTATCGTTTGTTTAACCTGTAATTTATCTTCGCTATCATTAAGAGAAGAGGACATTGTTTCCTTTCAGGCGGTTAAACGTTCCATCGATACACTTCTTGGTCAATTTCCTGCTGACACAATTGATATCTTGTTCTTTGATTATGCAGCTGTTCCCAGCCATCTAACCAAAAAGGGAGAGGTCCTGCAGGCGATGAAAGCTGTTCAGGATGAAGGAAAAGTATCGTTTTTGGGTGCTTGTCTCGATAACCTTCCTAGTGAGGAATTTATTCTAACAAACACGTTTGATGCCATCCAGCTAGAGTACAACCTAATCAACCAGGCCAATGAAAACAGTATCAAACTGGCCAATGAAAAAGGAATCGGTGTATTCATTCGGAATGGTCTGGCAAATGGACAGCTTGATGCCGGTCATAGCAGTCCTGCTAAGGATGTTAAGTTTCAAGAGCTGTTGGATATGGTGGGAGGGGATCAGGAACAGCTGCATCGTCTCGCCTTGCACTTTCTCTTCCAAAACAAAGCGGTTAACACCGTCCTTTTGAATGCTACTGGACTGGCTGAATTCCAACAATACATGAGGGCATTGGAGGAAGAAGTGGATGAATGGCTTCTCCAACGTGTGACAGCAGTCTATAAATCCTAAGCAATTCATGCCAGAGACCAAACAAAACAACAAATTTTAAAACGAGCGTTAGCAGAATAAGAAGGAAAAGTACTTGATGTATTGGCGGATAATGCAAAAGAAGAAACTGTGAAGATTTAAACAGGTTTTCTTTTTAGTCTGTCATTTAGTAAGTATCCCCTAGTAGCTATGCAAAGCTACTGGCTTTCCACGAACGTCTTCATCTTCCTCAGAAAGCACTAATCTTTTCTTGCCGGGGTGAAGTCTCTGCACCATCTATAAAGAAAATCAGAAGGTGTTATTTTCCAAGTTAATGTGCGGCGATCGTGGAAATCAAAACGGATAAACCGAACGATTTCGAACCATCGTTCGGTTTTGCTTTGACCATTTTTACTGAGTTTCGTCTCTTGTTTTGGTTTCTCATTTCATTGCAGGAGGAAACGATTGGATGTCGATTCCCCAGACGACGCGAAGTAAATAAAAGACAGCAAGCGTAATGACGGCGATAGCAGCTATATTAAGGAAAATTCCGGCTTTAGCCATGTCGGGTATTTTTAGATAACCGGATCCGAATACGACTGCGTTAGGCGGTGTGGCGACCGGCAGCATGAACGCACAGGATGCGGCAATCGCAGCAGCGGCCATCAGTGTGTATGGATGGACATCGATAGCCATCGCCAGGGAAGCCATGATCGGCATCATCATCGTCCCTGTTGCTGTATTGGAAGTGATTTCGGTCAAGAAAATAACCATCGCGACCGTCAGCAGGACGATAACAAACAAATGAACATTTCCTAACACGGTTAATTGTTCGCCCATCCAACGGGCGAGGCCGGATTCGGTAAATCCAGCTGCAATAGCAAGTCCCCCACCGAATAACAGCAGGATGCCCCAAGGCAGTCGTTTGGCTGTTTCCCAATCCATGATATAGCCGCCGTGCTTTTTATTCGCCGGAATCGTGAACAGAATGATGGCTGCAGAAATGGCGATTACCGCGTCGTTTATTCCAGGAATAAGATCATTGAGCAGGAACGACCGAGTAATCCAGGCAACTGCTGCCAAGGCGAACACGATAGAAACAATCCGTTCTTCTTGCTGCATTGTACCAAGGGATTGTTTTTCTTTTTGAATTACTTCTTTTCCTCCGGGTAGCTGCTTGATGACAGGCGGGTAAGCAATTTTGATTAAATAATACCAGGCCAATGTCATCAGAACAATGACCAAAGGAACTCCGAAGGCCATCCATAGGGCGAAGGAAATATCGATACCATACGTTTCCTTGATAAAGCCGACCATAATGGTGTTCGGAGGTGTTCCGATAATTGTTCCTAATCCGCCAATTGACGCAGAATAAGCTATGCCGAGCATGAGTGCTTTTCCAAACATAAAATTATCCGGATTGACGGTGCCCGGTTTCTCTGCATTTAAGGAATCGGCAACCTGGTAAATGATTGCAAGTCCAATTGGAACCATCATCATCGCTGTGGCGGTGTTGGAAATCCACATTGATAAGAATCCTGTTGCAATCATGAAACCAAGTATGATTTTTTCTGTGCTAGTGCCGATAGCTAGTATGATGGATAAAGCGATCCGTTTGTGCAGATTCCATTTTTCCATAGCCAGAGCTATGATAAAACCACCCATAAATAAAAAAATGGTATCGGATCCGTAAGAAGAAGTGGTTGTATCGATATCCAGCCCGCCTGTCAGCGGAAATAAAACTATGGGAAGAAGAGAAGTGGCCGGAATCGGGATGGCCTCGGTGATCCACCAGACGGCAATCCATACAGTACTTGCCAAAACAGAGACACCAGATGGGTCTAGCCCTGATGGATGAAAAAATAATAAGATAGCAAGGAAAAGCAGTGGTCCGATACACATGCCGATTCTTTGCCGATTATTGAACCTTTTGGATTTAGGAGGTTTGCCGTTGGAAGAACGGTTTCCGTTCCCATCAGCGAAAAATTGCAGTAGGCTGCGCAGCTGTCGATGATGTAACCAGAGTCCCTGCCAACTCCTATTTAACAGCGCTTTCATTTTTATCATCCTTTCTTTTTCCTTACAGATTTTATCAGCCTTCCAGTCATTCTTGGATGCAGGGAGTAGAACGGCTGCCGTGTCCAGTTACCAATTTACTTCCCTGCCAGCCAAAGCAGGCAAACATTCTTTTCTTAGCATAAAGTCCCTTCACATACTTTATTGCTTGTTAATTGGCGTATTTGGTATAAATTGCGAATTAACTCTCACTTGGTTAGAAGAAGATGAGTGTTAGTTCCAGCGCTGCGGAAAACCTCCCCTTCCCAGGGGGCAGCACCTCAGCCAGGGTTCTACTTGAATTTTCCCCTTTGCTCCCTTGGGTCGAGGAAACCCGCCGCGGAGCTTAACTGGAAGACGCAGACCCCGTAAAGAAGTGTTCTTTGCTTCTGCGGAGGCTGAGGCCGTGCCCATGGAAAGCGAAGTGTTCTGCTCTTTAGCATAAAAGCAGCCAACTCGTACAATCAGACTAGTAGATAAATAGAATAGACTGGCAAAAATTTTTGCCGAATGAGATAATCTAGAAACAGAGATATTGGATTATGATCATTCAGTTAACCGCTTACACGGACTGGCGCAGGGGGGAAGACAATGAAAAAATTGCCGAAAAGTATATTGTTCACAATCGTGCTTGCGATATTCTTAACCAGTTTTTTGCTCATGCTTTACTATGGTAAGGAAACCTTCTATGTAGAAAAGCAAATCTCCTCCCAGCAACTCTATGATTATCATTTTGCTCTCATCACCGAGGAAGTCGGCAATGATTATTGGCGGCAGATCGAGAATGGAGCTAAAGAAGAGGCGGCCAAGCATAATGTTTATTTAGAATACATCGGTCCTCGAAAAAGTGATAATGAAGAGAAACTGCAAACCTTTGACCGGATGATTTCCTCAAAAGTGGATGGAATCATCACCCAGGGGATGCCGGGAGAACGATTCAAGGCGCTCGTACATAAAGCGGTTGAACGGGGAATTGAAGTTATCACGGTAGATACCGATGTCCCGCAAAGTGAGCGGCAGTTGTATGTGGGAACCGACAATTATAAAGCTGGATTCTCGGCTGGGCAGGCTGTCATCAAAGATACGGAAGGGGAAATCAAGGTTGGTGCAGTTGTGGGAATGTATGACGCATTGAATCAGCAAGAACGGCTGCAGGGATTCAAGGAAGCTATTGCGGAAACAGATCGAATCGAACTGGTGGATGTATTGGAGTCCAATATCACCGAAATCGGGGCGGCCGAAGCTACTTACTCTTTGTTGAAACAGCATCCGCAAATTAACGCTTTAATCGGGATGAGTGCGCTGGACGGATTGGGAATCGTTCAAGGTATCGAAGAGATCCATCTTGGTCAAACGCCTTATGTGCTGAGCTTCGACATTTTACCACAAACATTGGAAATGATTGATCAAGGGAAAATCGCAGCCACGGTCACGCAATATCCGACGGAAATGGGAAAGCAGGCAGTCAGTCGGATGGTTGACCTGCAGCATGGCAGAAAGGTAGAGCCCTTGCAATACACCGGAACCGAAATCATCCGGGCAAAAGATATCAACAACGGGGAAATTATCCGGAAGGGCGAGGGCTCATGAAATCGATCCGAACGAAATTGATCTTTTACTTTTTTGTTTTTGTCATTCTTTTCAATATTGTATCGATTTCTATTTATGTCAGTTCCAACACGCTGACTAACTCGTACCATTCCAGTTTTGAGCGTTTTTTGTTGTTGAATTCTATCTCTCAATCCGCCAATAAATTATATGAAAATACCAAGGCATATGTGATGGAACAATCGGAAGAAAACCAGGCCGCCTATTACCAGTCCCGGCGGACGATGAAGCAGGAAGAAAAACGGCTTCAGGATATGTTGAGCAGCGAGGAACAAATCCAGACGAAAAATTATATCAATCTGATCGATAATATCATCTACGAAAGTGAAATTACCACCGGATTTGTCCTTCGTGATGACATTGAAAGGTACACAGCCCATCTGAAGGAAACGGAAAGTAGTGCTTCTTATATTCAGGAAACGACACTCCATTTGATCGATTTGGAATTGACCGAGTATCAAACACTCTATCAAGATTTACAGGAACGGAATGAAGCATTTCGCTGGTTTACTTTCTTTGTATTTACGACAACGGTCATGCTTGCTGTCTTTTTTGCCATTTGGTTTTCTAATGGGATCAACAAGCCGATTCAAACGTTGACTAAGGCAGCCCGGGAGGTATCGCACGGCGATTTTGATGGCGAACCGGTCGATGTGCGTTCAAATGATGAATTGAAACTGCTTGGTAGCTCCTTCAATCAGATGAGGGCCAACATCCGGGAACTGATCAAGGAAATTAAAGATCAATCTGAACAGGAACGTTTGATGAAGGAACTGGAATTGAAACATTTACAAAACCAAGTCAATCCTCATTTCTTGTTCAACACCTTGAATACGATTTCCAAAATGGCTTATTTGGAGGAAGCCAAATCGACTTCCAATTTGATCGATTCGACAGCTGCACTGCTGCGTTACAGTCTTGGGGATATCGAGAAATTTGTACCACTCCGGGAAGAAGTCCGTGCAGTAAGGGAGTATTTGACGATTCAAAAAACACGATTTACAGAAAGAATCACATTTGTCGTGGAAGTTGATGAAACTTGTCTCGATTTTCCCATTCCACGGCTGACATTGCAGCCGCTTGTAGAAAATGCCTTTATCCACGGGGTGGAGGAGCAGGAGGAAGGCGGCGAAATCAAGCTGTTTGTTTATGAAGAAAAAACAGCCGTCGTCGTAGTAATCAGTGACAACGGCAAAGGAATGACCGAGGATAAAGTTGCCAGCATTCTCAATGTTACCAAGGATAAAGCGGAAGACCATATCGGACACTCCACTGGGTTGGGAGTAAGCAACGTGATTCGCAGGCTGCAGTTATTTTATCGGACAGAGGAGGTTATTGAAATTGAATCACAGCCAGAGGAAGGGACACAAATCAAACTGTTATTGACGAAGCAATTCACCCTGCCAGGAACCGGTGATCAGGAGGGAGGAAACGATGAGAGTACTAATAGCGGAAGATGAACTGCTGGAACGGAAAGCGATGCGCAAATTTCTTGAAGACAATTTTTCTGATGTGACGGTAGTGGGAGAGGCTGCAAACGGCAGAAAGGCGATTGAGATGGCAGAGGAATTATTACCTCAAATTATCCTGATGGATATAAAAATGCCGGGCATCAATGGACTGGAAGCAATAAAAGCCATCCATCAAAGGGACCCTCAAATCAAGTTTATTTTGGTATCTGCCTACGATTCTTTTGACTATGCAAAACAGGCGATGAAAATGGGGGTGAAAGAATATATTCTGAAGCCGAGCAAAAAAGAGGAAACGATAAGAGCGGTTCTTCGAGTGAAAAAAGAGGTAATGGAAGAAGCGGCAAGAGTGGAGGAGCACCGCCATTCCAGTTTGATTGCCAGAGAATTGTTTTTAACTAGACTGATGAAATATGAAGTAGGCGCGGACACGTTCGAGTTGCAGAGGACCTTATTTCCTGGTTTGCAGTCAGCCTATTTCCTTGCTGTAAAATATCCGGCATTAGAGGAAATTGAGGCGGAAGGTTGGACGGAATATTTTGGCGTAGATGATTATATTTACCGGATGGAAGATGACCAGCTGATCATCGTTGTGCTTTCAAGGACGAAAAAGGATAAAGCAGCTGTGTTAAAGTTAGCACGGAAGCTGCAAATGCAGCTCGGTCCCCAGGCATATATAGGAGCTGGCTACCCGACTGATAAACTGGAGGATTTGCCGAACGCTTATCATCAGGCAATGCAGGCAGTCAAACATCTTGAGCAAATCGGCAACAGCAATTTTGGTTTTCCTGCGGCGGAACAGCGACAGAGCAACAATTCACTGGAGGATATTTTGTTAGAAGTGGGCAGTGGAAATCATACGAACGCCATCCATTTCTTTTCCGACTGGTGGAAGGATAAAGAAGACAGCGTCGAAATGCTTCATGAATTGTACTTTCGCTTAAAGCAGGAGCTGCAGCAGCGGGGGATTCAGCCACCGGATACAGGGCTTCCTGCCGAAGAGGATTACCAAGGATGGACAGACTACTTAAAACTTGCCAGCTTGAATGTCCAGCATCACTATCAATCGCAGGATAAAATGGAACGTGCGAAAAAATATATCCACGATCATTTTCAAGAGCCAATCAGTCTGGAGGATGTCGCAGAGCATGCGGATTTAAGTCCGAATTATTTTTCGAATTTATTCAAAGCATCGACTGGAGAAACATTTATCGATTATTTGACCCATGTCCGATTGCAAAAGGCGAAAGAATTCCTGCAGTCCCATCGGTATACGTTAAAGGAGATATGCTTTATGGTTGGATACAAGGATCCCAATTATTTCAGCAGGGTGTTTAAAAAGTATTTTTCGCTGTCTCCGAAGCAGTATCAGAAAGAAATCTTAAAAAAGTGAAGAAAATCATAAGAAATTACAGAAAATTGACTCCCCTTTTTATGGGAGTCCTCTTTATAATGATAATGTAAGCGTTAACTGAAAACGCTTTATTAGTTAAACAAAAGGGGGATTTAGAAGTGAAAAAGCTGTTTGGAATTCTTTTATTAATGGTTATGGCACTCGTAATTGCAGCTTGTAGTTCTGATTCATCTTCTGATGGGGGAGAGGACGCCGACGCTTCAGATGGCGGCGATTCCGGTGAATCAGCAGAATCCGGCGGAGGCGGAGAAGGAACAGTGGAAATCTTCAGCTGGTGGACAGGAGCCGGTGAAGAAGACGGACTGTTGGCCTTGATCGATTTGTTTGAACAGGAGCATCCCGATATTACTGTGGACAATGCAGCTGTTGCCGGTGGAGCGGGAACAAACGCAAAAGCGGTTCTGGCTACTCGGATGCAAGGGGACGATCCACCATCCACATTCCAGGTTCACGGTGGAGCAGAGTTGAATGAAGGCTGGGTGGCAGCCGACAAAATGGAACCATTGAATGATTTCTATGAGGAACAAGGATGGATGGATAAGTTTCCTCAGGACTTGATCGACATGGTGAGCAAGGACGGTAACATTTACTCTGTCCCTGTAAACATCCATCGTGGAAATGTTGTTTTCTATAACAAACAAGTATTTGAAGATAATGGCTTGGAAGTACCTACTAGTTACGACGAATTTATCGAAGTAGCTGATCAATTGCAAGATGCGGGTGTGACTCCGCTTGCTCTCGGTGACAAAGAGGCTTGGACAGCTACACAGATTTTTGAAAATATTCTACTTGGCGAGCTTGGTCCTGATGACTATAAGAGCCTGTGGGCAGGCGATATTCCATTTGATGACGACCGTGTCGTGGCAGCAGCTGAGAAATTCAAGACGATTCTCGGCTATGTAAATGAAGACCACGCATCCCGTAACTGGCAGGATGCTGCACAATTGGTCGGTGACGGCGAAGCGGCAATGATCAACATGGGCGACTGGGCAAAAGGATATTTCTCGAATGACCTTGATCTGGAAACCAACAAAGACTTCGGTTACTTCGCATTTCCGGAAACCGACGGTGACTTCATGGTAATCACGGACACCTTCGGCTTACCTAAGGGCGTTGAAAATCCAGACGAAGTAAAAGAATTCTTGAGCGTTCTTGGATCTAAGGAAGGCCAAGATGCATTCAATCCGCTGAAAGGTTCGATTCCGGCACGCGTCGATGCAGACGAATCGAAGTACGATGAATACGGCAAAGATGCTATGGCAGACTTTAATGAGTCCAACTTGACACCAAGTCTGGCGCATGGTTCCGCAGCTGCAGAAGGCTTCGTAACCAAAGCGAACCAGGCAGTGAACATCTTCGTTACACAGCTTGACGTCGATAACTTGATCAATACGCTGAAAAATGCAGCATCTGAATTGTAAGAACTAAACAGGGTAATGCAACATTAATCAAAAAGCGGCTGACTCCGAAACAATGGTTCAAGCTTCTCTCCCTTGCCAGCAGGCCTGGCGATGAAGAGTACGGCTCCGTCGTGAGGAGTCAGCCTCTTTCCTGATTGAGACTCTACCCTCTGACAGGAGGTTGATGACATGGCAGAACAAGCAGTTGACAGACAGGAACAGGAATATCCGGAAAGCCGTCCACAGCAGCCGGCAGCACAAAAAGAAAAAAAACCGAAGAAAAAAATCTCCGGTGACCAGTGGGTGGCTGTCGGATTTTTGGCACCTTCTTTCATCTTGGTGCTTATCTTCGTGTACGGGTTCATTGGCTGGACCGGCTGGGTTTCCGTGAGTAATTGGAATACACTTGTTCCTGATTTTTCGTTTGCGGGATTGAAAAACTACATTTATTTGTTCAATGATTACCGCTTCCAGGCGGATTTGCGAAACACCGTATTTTTTACGATTCTTTTTATCGGGTTGGTCATTGTGATGGGACTTGGTTTATCCATCCTGATCGATCAGAAACTGAGGGGAGAGTCCCTTTTCCGGAACATCTTTTTGTTTCCGATGGCCTTATCCTTTGTTGTTACCGGGGTTGTATGGCAATGGCTGCTCAATCCGTCTACTGGCTACAATCAGTTTTTGGCACTGTTCGGCATCCAGCCAAAATGGTACACCGACACGAACATTCTCGCCGGCTTTGAATGGGGCAGTATCGAGTTCGGACTTCCAGTCGCCATTATAGCAGTCGTGATAGCCGCTGTATGGCAAATGACCGGTTTTTCACTGGCGATGTACCTGGCAGGTTTGCGCGGTATACCGGACGAATTGCGAGAAGCTGCTCGAATGGACGGGGCTTCTGAATTTCAGATTTACAAAAAGGTAATCTTACCGATGCTCATGCCGATCACGGTCAGTGTCATCATCATCATGGCGCATATCTCGTTGAAAATATTCGACCTGATTTACGCGATGACTGGTTCCGGTGCAAACTTCGTCACCGACGTACCAGGTGTCTATATGTTTGAAACGACCTTCCGGGGCAATTACTATGCCAATGGGGCGGCAATCGCAATTATCATGCTGCTTCTGGTAGCGGTGTTTATCGTGCCTTACTTACTGGCCAACAGAAGGAGTGATGGATAATGGCTACATTCAACGTTTGGAAAACAATCAAATATCTCATCTTAATTGTGATGGCCGTCCTTTTCCTGACTCCGGTTTATGTTATCCTCGTCACCAGCTTGAAGCCGTTGGATGAGGTATCGTTAGCGAATATGTGGGCATTGCCTTCCGCGATTGACTTTAGCAGTTATTCCCATGCATTCTCGGAACTAGCACCGAATTTCATGAACAGTGTGTACCTGGTAATCCCGGCGACATTATTGTCTGCATTACTTGGTGCGATGAATGGCTATGTGTTGTCTAAGTGGAAATTCAAAGGATCGGAATTGATTTTTACGGTCATTTTGTTCGGAATGTTCATTCCTTATCAAAGTATCCTCATTCCACTGATTCAGTTTTTACGCAATATCGAGTTGTACAATTCGATTGCTGGGTTAGTCCTGACCCACGTGGTTTACGGGCTGCCGATCACGACCCTGATGTTCCGCAACTTTTATGCCAACATTCCTGATACTATGCTGGAAGCGGCTAAAATCGACGGTGCCAATTTCCTGGGGATATTCCGGCATATTATCATTCCATTATCGATTACCGGTTTTGTTGTTGTGGCGATATGGCAGTTCACCAATATTTGGAATGAATTTTTGTTCGCTGTAACTATTACCAACTCGGATAGCCAGCCAGTCATGGTGGCTCTGCAGAATTTGTCCGGAAGCCAAATCGTTCAATGGAACGTACAGATGGCAGGTGCATTGTTGGCGGCGCTGCCGACGTTGCTCGTTTATATTTTACTCGGAAAATACTTTGTTCGCGGCTTGCTAGCCGGATCTGTCAAAGGCTAAACTAGTAGTAGACAGCTAGATGGAACCGGAAGTAATGAAAGAGAGGGCGGATAAACGTGAAGAAAGTGAATTGGGGAATACTCAGTACAGCGAGTATTGGAAAGAAGCAGCTGATTCCGGCGATTGAGCGCTCGTTCAATGCTGAAGCTGCCGCCATTGCCAGCAGAGGTGATAAGGCCAGACAGGCGGCAGCAGAGCTTGGTATCAAAAAAGCTTATACAAGTTATGAGCAGCTGTTGGAAGATCCGGATATTGATGCCGTTTATATTCCACTCCCGAACAGTCTTCATAAACAGTGGGTGGTCGAAGCAGCCAAGCATGGCAAGCACGTTCTGTGCGAAAAACCTGCTTCGTTGAATGAGGCGGAATTGCAGGAGATGTTGGCAGCTTGTCATGAACATGGAGTCAAGTTTATGGAAGCATTCATGTATCAATTTCATCCCCAGCATGAAAAGGTCAGGGACTTGATTAGGCAAGGAGAGATTGGTGAAGTTTCAATGCTTAGGGCAAGCTTTTCCTTCCTCCTGCAAGATGACCCGGAAAATATCAGGCTAAGTAATGAGCTGGGCGGAGGTTCAATCTACGATGTCGGCTGTTATTGTCTGCACTCCATTCGGGAGATTTTGCAGGAAGAGCCGATTCAAGTGTACGCACATGCCAAGCATAACGCTGCGCATGTTGATACCACTGTCGCCGGTACCCTTTCCTTTGCGAGCGGAGTGGAAGCGGTTTTTGACTGCAGCTTCGATCAGCTCCCAGTCAACAGGTATGAAGTAGTGGGATCTACCGGGAAAATCGAGGTGCAGAACGCCTACCGTCCCGACAAAAATCCGGATGGTGCTGGTTTGTTGCGGATAACCAATTCGGACGGAGAAACGGTCGAAATGCGAATCGAAGGTGATCAGTACAAACTGCAAGTCGAGCATTTTTCCGAGGCTGTTTTGCAAGATAAGCCTTTGTTGTATACAGAAGAAAAAATGCTGAACAATATTCGAACAATAGATGCCTGCTACAAGTCGATCACGACTGGGGAAGCAGTGCGGTTGTGATTTTGAAAACCATCCTTTCGAGGATGGTTTTTTTGTAATTTTAATGGCTTAAATTTTAAGAAAATTGTAACAATACGTTGACCTCTGTTGGTTTTTCCATTAAAATGTAGTTTAACTACATGAAAAATTTAAAATAATGTAACAAAACTTCACAAATGGTCAAGTGTTAATGGGGGATGACGGATGAATGATGGATTAGAAAGAATCAGACAAGGATTAACAACTTTGAAGCCCTCAGAAAGGAAGGTCGCCCAATATATATTAAAAGATCCTGACAAAATACTAGCAATGCCCATCGCTCAATTGGCTAGGGGCTGCGAAGCTAGTGAAGCTACTATTATCCGTATGTGCAGATCCCTCCAGTTTAATGGATTTCGAGAATTAAAGTTAAGTATTTCAGCGTCTGTTAACAAAGGAGAGGTCCATCCAGAGAGATATCAAGACATATCTTCTTCTGCAAGTATCAAGGAAATCATTGAAGTAGTTTCAAGTAATAACCTCCGATCAATAGAAGACACCCTATCTGTCCTAAACGAAAGTTCCATGGAAGCGGCGGTTACGATGTTGGAAAACGCACGAAAAATCTTAGTAGTTGGAGTGGGGGCTTCGGCGATTGTGGCGCAGGACTTTGAACAGAAATGCAAAAGGATCAACAAATGGTGTGAAGCGCTGACAGACAGTCATGCTCAACTTACTTCTGCTGTTCACCTTACCAAAGAGGATGTAGTTCTTGCAGTTTCTTATTCAGGGGAAACCAAAGAAATAATCGATACGATAAAAATAGCCCGGGAAAACAAAGCTGCTGTTATTTCCATCACAAGTTATGGAAATAACGAGGTGCAAGGTTTATCAAATGTTAATTTGTTCGCTTCCAATTTAGAGCAAAGTATTAGAAGTGGGGCAACTGCTTCTAGAATCGCCCAACTTAATATCGTCGATATATTGTTTACCGGATTGGCTTCAAAAAATTATCAAGAATCAATCGGCTTCTTGGATAAGACAAGAAATGTTATTCAGAACAGATTTTGATTTTTAAGGAGGAACTATCCTATGGACGAAATCGATCGGATATTTGAACGGTTTCTGCAAAGGAAATTCTTTTCTGGAGGAGTTTGTTCCATATCCATTGATGGACAAATAGTTTTTCTTAAAGCTTACGGGAAAGCTGATCTTGTAAAAAATTCCGATACGGAACCAAATACCCTTTTTGATTTAGCCAGTATTACCAAAATATTCACTACCACGATTATCCTGCAATTAATCACTAGAAAGAAGATTTCTCTTTCAACACCGTTAAAAAATTGCCTTCCTATTACATCACGAAATACCACATTAGCGAACATTACAATTAGTCAATTACTGACACATACTTCTGGATTGAAAGCTTGGCATCCTTTTTACACCAATTTACCCAACGATAATTTTTTTGAAGTGCTTGAAGAAATAGACTTGATAGAGAAAAACAGTGAAGAAGTGATCTATAGTGATTTAAACTTCATGTTATTGGGTGAGGTAATAAAAGAGCAGCTTCACGAAGATCTGGAAACAATAATAAGCCAACATATAGGAAAACCATTAGAGTTATCCTCCCTGACTTATCAGCCTTCAAACCGCTTTACTATTGCTGTTACAGAATTTGGAAATAGAACCGAGATGAAAATGTGTGAAGAAAGGAATTTACGGTTTGAAGGTTGGCGGTCACTTCACTATCCAATATCAGGGGAAGTGAATGATGGAAATGCTTATTATTTCTTTTCTGGTAAGTCAGGCCATGCTGGTTTGTTTTCCAATATAGAAGATTTAATGAAACTAGGCGATTTATATGTGAAAGGAGGGGCATACAAAGGCAAGCAGTTGATAAGTAAGGAACTGATTGACCAGAGCCTTAACCAGCAAGTCCCCAATCGCGGGCTTGGTTGGGAAGTGAATGGTATATTTCCCGAAGGTGCTGGTCATACGGGATTTACAGGGACGTCAATTTGGGTTGTACCTGAAAAAAAGCTGACCGTAGGGATTCTTACAAACCGTCTTCATGTTGAAAAACCAAAGAATATCAATCCTTTTAGAAAAGATATAGTTGAAACAGTACTTAGTAATTATGAAAAATTAAAGGGGGATTTATAAATGATGGTAAAGAGAAAAAAGTGGCTGCTATGTTTGTTCCTTTTTATTTCACTTATTGTTGCAGGGTGTTCTTCAGATGAAACCGGGGGAGGAGAGAACGCCGGAGAGGCAAAAGGTGAGAATGCCGAAGAACAAGTCCTAAACATCGCGAATGACCAGGAGCCGGCAGGGTTGGATCCACACAAGACGCCAGCACATTCATCTATAAGGATTTATTCCCAAATCTACGAGGGGTTACTTACTTTTGATGAAAATATGGAAGTGAAAGGGCAATTGGCAACAGATTGGGAACAACCCGATGATACTTCTTATGTATTTCACCTGGTAGAAGGTGTCAAATTCCACAATGGCCGTGAAATGCATGCAGATGATGTTGTATATAGTTTTGAACGAATCCTGGATGAAGAAACTGCTTCGCATATCGCGTCGTATTTTTCCAATATAGAAAAAGTAGAGGCAGAAGATGATTATACAGTCAAATTTACTCTAAGCGAGCCGGATGCTACCTTTCTTTCTTACTTAACAAATGCCAGTGCCGTCGTGGTACCTAAAGAGGTAGTGGAAGAGAATGAAGATTTGCAGCAAACGGCAGTAGGAACTGGGCCATTCAAATTGGAAGAATGGGTTCCCGACAACCACGTAACCTTAGTCAAAAATGAAGATTATTATATAGTTGATCAACCGAAACTGGACGAGGTCGTTTATAACACGATGAAAGAAGAATCTTCGAGACTATCAGCTATTCGTACAGGGGAGGTAGATTTAACAACATTATCTGCCAAATCTGCTTCCTTGCTGAAGGATCAAGATGGTTTGGATATTAAGGACTATCAGTCCCTTGAATACAGTTATGTCGGTTTTAATGTCGATAAAGAACCATTTAATAATGAAAAAGTCCGTCAAGCATTAAGTCTGGCAACTGATCGTGAAAGCATTGCAGATATCGTTTGGGATGGCGATGCGGTGGTTTCTGGTCCTGTAGCTCCTTCTATGGGAGATTGGGCAATAGATGTTACGAAGGAAGAACTTTACCAAAGGGATCTGGAAAAGGCTAAAGACCTTTTAGCTGAAGCGGGGTATCCAGATGGATTCAAAACAGTCATTACCACTGCATCAACTTATCCAGACATGGTCGATACGGCTCAACTTTTACAACAACAATGGAAAGAAATAGGTGTCCAAGCAGAGATCAACCAAATTGAATGGGGAGAGTATATTGATACATGGTCAAACACTTCTGCAGATGTTCTGGTTGGTCGGAATGGATCTGGGACGGATCCGGATCGTTCGTTAAACTACTTTTTTAATACCGAAGGTTCTGCCAATGTTTGGAATTTTTCCAATGAGGATTACGATGATTTGGTGGAAAAAGGTAGGAAGACTTTGGATAAAACAGAACGCAAGGAAATTTATGCACAGGCTCAGGAACAGATAATTAATCTATCACCTAACCTGTTTCTGGTTTCTCCGATGAATTATGTAGCAGTCAGAGACAGTGTAGAGGGATTTACCCCTTATCCACATAATGGGGAAGAAATTGTAGAGGTATATAAAAAATGATTTTTAGGGCTGCTTGGCAGCCCTTCCTATTCTCTTGGCATTGAGGGTGAGTAGATGTATGCATATATAGTGAGACGTTTATTAATGCTTGTTCCAGTATTGTTTGGTGTTTCCATATTTATCTTTGTGATTATGAGAATTGTCCCAGGAGACGTGGCCATGACTATTCTCGGTACTGATGCTACTCCGGAATCACTTAAACAATTGCGAGAAGATTTCGGATTAAATCTGCCTATTTATCAGCAGTATTTTGAATGGATGGCAGGCGTTCTAACAGGAGATTTTGGTGAATCGATGAGAACGGGTAAAGAAGTTCTGCCTGATATCCTTACTCGTTTCAAATTAACATTTGAGTTAACCCTTATCTCGGCAGTCCTTTCCTGGATAATCGCTATCCCTTTAGGAATAATCGCTGCTATAAAGAGAAACACCAAAACAGATTTTGGGGTCAGGTTAATATCCTTGTTGGGTGTGTCTGTTCCTAACTTTGCATTAGCCACTGTTTTAATTCTGATCCTGGCTTTGTTCTTTTCCTATAGTCCGCCAGTAGGCTATGTCGGGTTTTTTGAAGATCCTGCCACTAATTTGCAGATCATGATTCTCCCTTCGATTGTATTGGGGACTGCAATGGCGGGAGCTGTAATGCGCATGACCCGTTCTTCCATCCTGGAAATTCTCCGCCAGGATTTTATCCGGACTATCAGAGCAAAAGGGGCAAGGGAAAGAGTAGTCATCTTCCAACACGCTTTGCGAAATGCGATGATTCCTATTCTTACTATTATCGGTATGCAAATCGGTACGCTATTGGGTGGGACAGTTATTATCGAACAAATCTTTTCCCTTCCCGGGTTGGGGCAGCTTGTTCTTACCGCTATTACCCAAAGAGATTTCACAGTAGTTCAGGGAGCAGTTCTATTTATCGCATTTGTTTTTGTATTGATCAATTTGTTAGTTGATCTCCTTTATTCTTATCTGGATCCGAGAATAACGTACAAATAATTAATTGGAAGACTCAGGGGAAAGAGTGATGAGATGAAAAGTTTTTTTGGAAGATTGAGAAAAGATAAGGTTGGTTTAATAGGTTTTCTCGGCATCTTCATTGTCATATTAATCGGTCTGCTATCACCTGTTATCGCACCCTATAGTCCGGAACAGATGTTTACAGACCATACAATGGAAGGACCGAGTAAACAGTTTATATTTGGAACCGATGAATTTGGACGTGATATTTTTTCACGGATTATTTATGGAACACAAGTATCTTTAAAGGTGGGAATTATAGCGGTAGGAATCGGGGCGGGATGCGGCTTGATATTCGGTTTGATTAGTGGGTACTTTCAAGGAAAGGTTGACCAGGTAATCATGAGAGTTATGGATGTCTTTTTTGCTTTCCCGGATATTCTGCTTGCATTGGCAATAGTTGCCGTTTTAGGTCCCAGCTTAACGAACACCATGATAGCTATAGGTATTGTTTTCACGCCAGTATTTACCCGGACAGTCAGGGCGGCAGTTATCGCTGTTAAAGAGAATGAGTATATCACCAGTGCAGTGGCAATCGGAGTCTCTCCTCTAAATATAATATTTAAACACATAACCCCAAATATACTTGCTCCTTTTATTGTGCAAATTACCCTTGCCTTGTCTGGAGCAATTCTCACAGAAGCAGCCTTGAGTTTTTTAGGTTTGGGTATTCAGCCCCCGAATCCTTCATGGGGAGTAATGCTGGATGCGAGCAGGACATATATGGAATTTGCCCCTTGGACTATCCTATTCCCGGCTGGCGCTATTGTATTCACAATCTTTTGCTTTAATCTTTTTGGAGATAGTTTAAGAGATATTCTTGATCCCAAAATGAAATAGTACATGAGGAGCGTTGCGTATGGACGTAAAAAAAAGACACCTTGTTACCGAGGAGACAAATTATTCTAGCCAAAATATAGATGAAATGAATACAGAGGAAATATTAACGCTCATTAATGAAGAGGATAGCTCCGTTGCTTCGGCTGTAAAACAACAAATACCTAATATCCATAAAGCAGTGGAATTAATAGTCGCAAGTATTAAAAACGGTGGACGCTTATTTTATGTCGGGGCAGGGACAAGCGGAAGATTAGGAGTATTGGATGCTTCTGAATGTCCTCCAACCTATAATACTCCGCCTAACTTAGTGAAGGGATTGATTGCAGGAGGATATTATGCGCTTGTTCATTCCCTTGAAGGAGTTGAGGATAATGAAAATCAAGCTGCTGAAGATTTGTCGGATGAGGAACTATGCTCTGAAGACGTTGTGGTCGGAATCGCGGCAAGCGGCACAACACCTTATGTAATTGGAGCTTTAAAGTATGCAGGACTAATGGATGCAAGTACTGTCAGTATTTCATGTAACCCTGATTCCGTTATTTCCAGTTACGCAGCTGTTGCAATTGAAACAGTCACTGGACCAGAGGTAGTGACAGGATCTACTAGAATGAAAGCAGGAACAGCACAAAAAATGGTGCTGAATATGTTAAGCACAACGACAATGGTGAAACTTGGAAAGGTCTATCGAAACTACATGGTGGATCTTCAAGCATCAAATGAAAAACTTAGAAGAAGGGCATGCCGTATTTTGAGTGAATTGTCATCAGTAAGTGAGTCGGTCGCACATGCTACCCTGCTTGAATCGGAATGGAGTATTAAAGAAGCCCTGGTTATGCTAAAAGCAAATGTAAGTAGAACTGATTCCCGAAAGTATCTGGATGAAAACGACGGGTTTGTAGCAAAAGCGATCCATTCAGCCAGACAGGAGGTAGAGTAGTGGATAAACAGTTAGGGATTGGCTTAATGTCAGGTACTTCCCTTGACGGAATAGACGCTGTATTGATTGAAATAGAAGGTAGTTCGGTTAACACCAAAGTGAAGGTAATAGATTCATTAACCCATGAATACGAATCAGACGTAAGGCATGCATTAAAAGAATTGTGTTTTCCTGAGACAGCTTCACTGGAAAAAATCTGTTCTATGAATATGTTCTTGGGAAGAGAATTGGGGATGTTGGTCAACAAACTATTGGATAAAGCAAGTATAGGCAAAGAAGAGGTCCTCTTTGTCAGTTCACATGGTCAGACCATTTTTCACAAGCCATTGGGCGGAGAAAAACGGATGGATGTACCAGGAACATTGCAAATAGGAGATTTATCAATGTTATCAGAGATAACGGGAATAACGGCTGTCGGAGACTTCCGGACAGCTGATATGTCTGCAGGTGGACAGGGAGCACCGTTGGTATCTTTTGTTGATTATATTCTTTTTAACAATCCTTATCGTTCCAGGGCAATTCAAAATATTGGAGGGATAGGCAATGTCACTTACATACCGAGAAACGCACAGAAAGATCAGGTAATGTCTTTTGACACAGGGCCGGGAAATATGGTGATCGATGAAATAGTTTATAGAATAACGGAAAGTAAGCAAGTATATGATAAAGATGGAGAAATAGCTTCCAAGGGAAATGTGAATCAAAAATTATTGAATAAGCTTATGGAGCATCCATATCTTAAGTTGAGACCTCCTAAAACTACTGGTCGTGAGCTGTTTGGGAATTCTTTCGTGGATTCTGTCATGAGTAATTCCTCGGGGTTGCCTTCTGAGGATATTGTAGCCACTGTTACCGCCTGGACCGCAAAAACCATAGCTGACAGCTATTCGCGTTTTATTGAATCCCCGAGCAATTCTATCGATGATGTAGTGATTGGAGGGGGAGGAAGCTATAATCCATTTTTAATGGAACAGTTACGACGATATCTTCCGAATAAAACAGTTTACAAGCATGAAGATTTTCAACTTTCCAGTAACTTGAAGGAAGCAATAGCTTTTGCAATCCTTGGTTATCACTGTCTTATTGGCAAGTCGAACCAGATTCCGTCTGCAACCGGAGCCGAAAATCCAGTTATAATGGGTAAAATCTCGCATACTCAGCCGCAAGCATTTCAACAGTTGAGCGCTTTAAGGGGGAATCTGCATTGAGTCCGTTGTTAGAAATAAAAGACCTTTCTATAGATTTGTATGCAGACAGTGAAAAATTCAATGTCATAAATAACATCAATCTTACTATTGAAAAAAAGCAAAAATATGGAATCGTTGGTGAATCAGGCAGCGGCAAGAGTTTAACTTCCCTTTCCATTATGAATCTACTTCCGGATGCTCTAGCAATTAGTGGGGGGGAAATACTATTTAATGGAGACACAGACTTAACAAACCTCTCCAAAAAAGAGTTCTTGAAAATCAGAGGAAATGAAATTTCTATGATATTCCAGGAACCGATGACCGCTTTGGATCCTCTTTATCCCATAGAACATCAAATAATGGAAGTGCTAAAATTTCACGGAAGTTATAGCAAAAAACAAATGAGGCAGTTGGCTGTAGAGATGTTGGAAAAAGTAGGGATTCCTAGGCCGCAGCAATTGATAAAAGAATATCCACATCAATTGTCGGGCGGAATGAGGCAAAGAATTATGATTGCCATCGCTTTAATTTGTAATCCCAGGCTTCTTATTGCGGACGAACCAACAACTGCTCTCGATGTAACCATTCAAGCGCAAATTCTTGATTTGATGAACGAACTTACCGATAACTATGATACCTCGATATTAATGATCACCCACGATTTGGGAGTCATAGCTGAAACATGCGAGCGAGTTGCAGTGATGTATTCAGGGGAAGTAGTGGAGGAAGCTGCTGTAACAACCCTATTTAAAAATCCCACTCATCCCTATACTGTTGGATTACTTGAATCGGTAAAGTCACTAGGGGATAAGTCGAATAAATTATATTCCATACCAGGCAATGTCCCGACTCCCAAGCAATTGACAGGAGGATGCCGTTTTGCTTCAAGATGTCCTCATGCTATGGAGATTTGTCGTAGTCAAGCGCCACCTTTGTTTTCGATTGATGCAGATCATAAAAGTAAGTGCTGGCTTTATGGAGAGGAGGAAGTGGTCAATGGCTGATCAACAAGCAGTTCTAGAAGTGAAAAATCTTAAAAAGTATTTTCCCGTAAAAGAAGGAATCTTAAAAAGGACGAAAAACCATGTGAAAGCTGTGAATGATATAAGTTTTGAAGTCCAGGAACAAGAAACTTTTGCTTTAGTAGGAGAAAGTGGTTGCGGGAAATCTACTACAGGTCGTTCTATTTTAAGAATCATAGAACCGAGTGAGGGGGAAGTTTTCTTTAAAGGGGTAAATCTGTTAGATTACTCAAAAAGAGAATTCAGAAAAATGAGGAAGGATTTACAGCTTATTTTTCAGGATCCTTACAGTTCACTGAACCCTAGAATGACTGTGAAAAAACTGCTGTTGGAACCGTTACTGACACATGGGACCACAAATAAGAAGGAAGCAGAACAAAAAGTAGTAGAAATTGCTGAAAGAGTTGGACTATCGAAAGAACAAATAAACAGGCATCCACATGAATTTAGCGGGGGTCAACGCCAACGGATCAGTATTGCCCGTGCTCTGATACTTAATCCACAGCTAGTTATTCTAGATGAAGCTGTGTCGGCGCTTGATGTTTCCATCCAGGCTCAAATTTTAAATCTTTTAATCGAATTGCAAAAAGACTTGAAACTAACCTATATATTTATCTCACATGATTTAAATGTGGTAAAACATATAAGTGACCGGGTAGGTGTTATGTATCTAGGGCAAATGATGGAACTCTCAAATACTGAAGATTTGTATAGCAACCCGCTGCACCCCTACACGCAGTCTCTTCTTTCTGCTATACCGTCCCACGATCCATCAGTTAAAAAGGAAAGAATCATCTTAAAGGGCGATGTTCCAGACCCTGCTAACCCTCCTTCTGGTTGCCCGTTCCATTTGAGATGCCCAAAGGCATACGAGAAATGCGCAATGGAAAAGCCGGCATTTATTGAAAAAGAACAAAACCATTGGGTTGCTTGTCATCTTTATGAATAAGCATTGTATCCAAGGTGATTTTAGCGTAGAGAAAACATCTAAGGGTTAGAGGAAGAAGAAACTCAAATACTCTTCGGTATGCAACCGGATTATGAATCGTACTTTTCTAAGCAAATGACATTGCTCTTTAGTGAAGGAATGCAGGACTAAACGCTCGCATTATCAAAGCAATTGCCTTTCCGGCACATGCTTATGATAATGCCTTTTTCTTTATCTGGAATTTTCAACCTATCTCCTTTACAAACGCTTAAGATTGATTTTTGAAAACTTTAATAAGGAAATATACAAAAAATAGTACAGCAAAAAGTTCCCAAACAAGCCTATTCCAGCAGTCCAACCAATAACGCCTCCAGAAATAAGATTAGGAATAAAGAAAGCGGACCCATTTTCTACGTGTAAAGTTAAAAACGGGAATGGAAAACCATACGAATAGGAATAGTTAGTTGTGTGTAGATAGGTAGGAGAATTATCTGGTATTAACAATGCTAACAGAACAACAAAAGCGACAGAAGTCCAGAGAATGGTTTTATTAAAATCTTTTCCCCATCCCATTTTTTTATAAAGCAAAAATAGTAGGATCAATACACCAACCACAACAGTCCAACTATAATTTTCCGGATACAAACCGATACGTGAAAAAGTAAGATTGGCAATTACACCACAAACCATCGAGAGTAGATAAACGATGAAAATAAACCGTAGGGTCTCAATTGTTATTCTCACTTCTTTTCCTCCCTGCATCCATAAAAGTTACCTTAACATGCGTGTGCCGGCGTTCCTGCAACAAGGCTCCCATTCATTTTAACATAAAATTACATTTTCGATTGCCGTTTAATCTGATATTCCTTGTATCCTATGCCAGGGAAAAAATTTTTTCGTGGAAATAATATTGCGAAAAGAAAAATATAAAAAGTTAAGTGGCTGTTGAACGAAAGGTTGGCGAACCGTTTATTAGCCTGCGATAATTTTCGACAAATTTAGCGATCCGTTAAATTTATGGGTTGCATTCTGAATGCGTTTACATTATACTCTAACTAAATCGATTTACTAAACCGTTTTACTAAACGGTTGCTAATCTTTTACTCTACCTTTTTCCTAAAGGTTGAGTGAAGGAGAGGGGGACAAGACTATAAAAACAGTTACGATTAAGGATGTCGCACGGAAAGCTGGCGTGTCTCCAAGCACGGTTTCCCAGTATGTTAACAAGCGATATCACTATATGGGGGAAAAAACAAAGAAGAAAGTGGCCGAAGCCATTGAAGAACTCGGTTTCCATCCGAACACAGTGGCCAGAAGTTTGAAGCAAAAGAAAACGCTTACCATCGGGGTGATTATTTCAAATATTTTGCATCGATATTCCACCGTGGTCAGTAGATCAATAGAAGATTATTGTTACAACTATGAATACCATACGATTATTTGCAACGCCGATGATAATCCTGAGAAAGAACAAAAATATGTGGAGATGCTGCTTGCCAAACAGATAGACGGTTTGATTGTCGTGCCGACCAATCATAATCGGGAGCTTTATCAGAGCTTGAAAGATCGTAATATTCCGGTGGTTTTTCTCGATCGCTACATCGAAGGGTTAGAAATACCGACCGTCGTAGTAGACAACCAAAAGATTACCGAACAGGCGATCAACCATTGGATTGAAGCAGGCCACAGACGAATTTCACTAATCACCGCACCGTTAAAAGTGAGCACGCGGATCGAAAGGGTGGAAGGGTATAAGCAAGCGTTGAGGAAGGCGGAACTGCCTATAGAGGATACCTACCTCCATCACGTAAAAATGAAGGATGTCCAGGATGTTTGTCGGCAGATGTTGGAACTGGAACAACCGCCAACAGCTATTTTGGCAGCTAGTGACCTTGTTCTGGTAGAGTTGGTGAAATTTATCAAGCAAGAGCACATCCAGGTGCCGGATGAATTAGCGTTGATGGTATTTGATGAAGTGCACCTGGCGGAATTGCATGAACCACCAATTACCACGATTAATCAACCATTCTATGAAATGGGCCAAAAAGCAGCTAGTCTGCTAATGGATATGATTGACCACAAACCAGTGGAAGATAAAAAATATGAGTTCGAGGCGACCATCAATATAAGAGAATCTAGTGAAACAAAACTACTAAACAAAGGGGTTTTATAAGATGAAAAAGCGATTAGGAATTATATTTTCTGCACTAATCTTATCCGTAATGACAGCCTGTGGAGGAGCCGAAACGGAAGATAGCAATGCCGCTGAAAATGGAAGCGTTAACTTGATTGCTGCTACGCAATTGAATTCAGATAGCGCCTTTGCCGCTGGCTTTGAAAAATTCAAGGAAGTAATCGAGTCAGAAACAGATGGCGATGTAACAGTGGAAGTTCACACTGACGGCGACTTGGGTGGTAACGAAGATGAATTGGTGCAAAACTTGGAATCCGGTTCCGTTGATTTGGTTGTTGCTTCACCAGGGTTCATGACACAAGCAGTACAGGATGTCGATTTTTTCGCCCTTCCTTATTTGTTTGAGAGTCGTGACCATTGGAAAAAAGTTGTCAACGGCGAAGTAGGGGAAACTATTTTCAATAGAATCGAAGAAAACACTTCTTTCAAGATGCTTGGTTACTGGTCCGCAGGAGTCCGCAATTACTATGGTTTCAAACCGGTCGAAAAGCCTGAGGATTTAAAAGGCGTAAAAGTGCGTGTTCAAAACTCTCCGGTTGTTCAAGATACATGGAAAGCATTTGGTGCCCAACCGGCTAACGTAGCTTGGAATGAAATGTATCAGGCATTGCAAAACAAAGTAATCGACGCAGCGGAAAATGATTTTACGAATATCTATCAGGCAAGCCATTATGAACTGGCTAATTATATTTCGGAAACAGAGCATGATTTCACTACCCGCCTTTTCTTTACAGCTGACAGAGTTTACGACCAATTAAATGATGAACAAAAAGCCGCTTTTGACAAAGCAGCAGAAGAGGCGACAAAAGCAGCACTTGAAGCTGATGATAAATTAGCTGAAGAGTCCTTGAAAGCAATGGAAGAACAAGGAGTAAAAGTCAATGAGGTAGATAAGCAACCGTTCATTGACGCTACAGAACAGATCAGACAAGATGCAGTCAAAAAACTGGGAATGGAAGACTTGTATCAAAAAGTTCAAGAATTGAAGTAAGGCACCAACTGACGCAGTGATCAACAAACAAAGGGGATAAACGTAAAACAGCATAAATAAAAAACCAAACACCCGCCGCTCCAAAGGAAGGTTTTTTGGGGGACACCCTTCCTGCAGGGAGGAGGGGCCAGGCCCCAGAACCAGAATTCGACAGGGATTTGCCCCTCAAAAAAATTCTGGGGACTGACCCCATTCCACTGAATTTATACCTTGAATTTTAGCAGTATGCTATTATGACGGGACTTTCACTCTTGTGGGGACTGACCCCATAACAAGGTGGACGGGGGCGTACTTCGGCTAGGGGGTCTGACCCCGGGGTATCCTGGTGGTGCATGGCGGGTTGGTTTTTAGATTGAGGGGTGTTATGGGTGAAGAAATTAATTAATGGTTTAGCGAAGGCTCAATTAGTACTTGCGGCTATCTTTTTTATAGTTTTTATCGTGTGTGTCATTCTGCAGGTTGCATCCCGTTATATTCCGGGAATCACCGTATTCTGGGCATCGACGATTGCGACGTACTCCTTCATTTGGATGGTGTTCTTTGGAGCGGCTGTCACCTTACGTGAAAAGGAACACTTCAAGCTGACGATTTTGCTGGATAAGCTGACAGGATTGCCATTGCTGGTTCTGCAAATCGTGATTCAACTCATCCTGGTCTGGTTCGGCTATATCATGGTTACCGATGGCTATGAAATCAGTCAGCAGTTTTGGGGTTGGACGGTTAACAGCATGCCGCAGCTAAAACAAGGTTACATGTGGTTGGTTCTGCCAATTACCGGAATAACTTTCATGGTTTACGCTTTGGAAAGCCTTGTCGAGGAAATCATCAAATTCCGTAAGGATAAAGGAGGGTATCAAGCATGACAGGTCTATTACTCGTTCTGTTGTTCGCTGTTTTGTTGATTATCGGTTTGCCGATCGCATTTGTCATTGCAGTAACTGCTTACGCAGGCATTGCCATGCTTGATACGATTCCGATGACAACGGTTGTGCAACGGATGTTCTCCGGACTTGATTCCTTTATCTTGCTGGCCGTACCATTATTCATTCTTGCTGCCAACATCATGAACCAAGGAAAAATCTCCGATATGTTGATCAAATTCGCCGTTTCCCTTGTCGGACATATTAAAGGCGGATTGGCCCAGGCGAACATCGTTGTTTCCATGTTTTTCGGAGGTATTTCCGGAGCATCGACAGCCGATACGGCTGGTGTCGGAAAAATTTTGATACCGAACATGCTTCGGGAAAAATACAGTAAAGAAACATCCGTCGCAGTAACGGCTGCTTCCTCGACCATGGGGATGATTATCCCGCCTAGTATTCCAATGGTAATCTACGGAAGCATCGCCAATGTGTCGGTAGGGAAAATGTTTATGGCCGGGATCATCCCGGGGCTTGCCATTGGTATTGCGCAGATGATCTATGTGAATTTTGTCGCGAAAAAACACGGATATCCAAGTCACCAACGGATGAAGGTTGCTGAGATTCTCAAAGAAGGCTTGAAAAGCCTGCCACCGCTTCTAACACCGATCATTATTTTAGGCGGAATCGTCGGAGGTATCGTTACACCGACCGAAGCAGCAGTAATCGCTTGTATCTATGCGTTTATTCTTTCCTTCTTCTTTTATCGCACCATCAAAATAAAAGATTTGATGCCTATTTTGTATGACACATTGAAACTAAGCTCGCTTACGTTGTTTGCTTTGGCGGCTGCCAGTGCATTAGGACGTTTGATCAGCTACTACAATCTGCCGGTAGTCATCGGCAATTTCTTCACCCAATACATGCCGTATAAGTGGATGTTCATCATTGCCGTAATCTTGCTGTTCTTGTTGATCGGAATGATTCTCGATACGGTTCCGGCTATTATCTTGTTTGTACCGATCGTTTTACCGACTGCTTTGAACCTTGGAGTAGATCCAATTCACATCGGTGTCGTAATCATGATGTGCCTGGCGATCGGACTAGTAACACCGCCGTACGGTCTTTGTCTTTTGCTGGCAAGTCAGATTGCCAAACTGCAAATCGGCAAATCATTCCGTGCTGTGCTGCCGTATATCGGCATCATATTAGTAGTAATTTTGCTTGTCGCATTTGTACCGGGCGTCTTCATGTGGCTGCCGACAATGTTTGACATCTAAATAGAGACCGAAAAGCAGCCAAACGCACCGGGCGTCATGTTCGGCTGCTTTTCTATTTTACAAGAAGGAAGTGTTTCAAATGCTGGACGTAATAACAATCGGAGATGGAATGATCACTTTCAATCCCAAAAATACCGGTCCAATGCGGTTCGTGAACGAGTTTGAACGCAAAGTGGGAGGAGCGGAACTGAATTTTGCTGTCGGCTGTGCCCGGCTTGGATTGCGCAGTGGCTGGATCAGCCGTGTAGGAAAAGACGAGTTTGGAAAATTCGTGCTTAACTTTATGCGCGGGGAAGGCGTCGATGTCACGGAAGCCCGTCTCGTAGATGGATATCCGACCTCCGTCAATTTTAAAGAAATCCGCGAATCAGGGGACGGAAAAACCTTTTATTATCGGGAAAAATCACCGACCGAAACAATGACATTGGAAGACATTGATGAGGATTACATTAAACGGGCAAAAGTTCTTCATATCACCGGGGTTTTTCCCGCAATATCTGAACGCAATGTTGAATTGGTCAGAAGAGCGGTTTTGCTTGCAAAGAAGCATGGATTGAAGGTATCTTTTGACCCGAATATCAGGTTGAAGCTTTGGAGTGAAGCAAAAGCCAGGGAAGTTCTCAAATCTTTTCTCCCAGACGTCGATATCCTGCTGGCCGGGATCGAGGAGCTAAGTTTTCTATTTGAAATGGAAGAACAGGAGGAGTCCTTGGTCGCTCAGATGCAGCCGTATGATATAGAAGCAATCGTTATCAAAAAGGGAGCAGAGGGCAGTGTCGGATATATACACGGCCAACGCTTGCAAGTCCCTGGGTTTCCAGTTGGAAAAGTCGTCGACACAGTCGGAGCTGGAGACGGATTTGATGCTGGATTTATTTATGCTTGGAAGCAAAATTGGACTCCCGAACGGATATTGACGTTTGCTAATGCAGTGGGGGCACTGGTTGTCTCTGTAGCAGGCGACAATGAGGGGCTGCCCGATTTAGATGAAGTACTGGAAATGATTGGGGAGAAACAACGAATTGAACGATAGAGGTCGAAGGAGGAATGGAGCATGAAGTTACAAGTAGCCTTGGATCGACTGCCATGGGATGATTGTTTTACGGTGATTGAATCTGTGAAGGATTCCGTTGATTTTATTGAAATCGGCACAGGAGTCATTAAGGAATTCGGGGTTGGAATCATTAAAGAGATGAAACAAGCCTACCCGGAAAAAACATTGGTGGCAGATATGAAGATTTGTGATGCGGGCAAGCATGAAACCGCACTGGCACTGGACGCAGGAGCTGATATTACCACGGTAATGGGTTTTGCTCCCTTGCAAACAATAAAGGATTGTATCGAAGTTGCCAACCAGGCCGACAAACAGATCATGGTAGATTTGCTTGGAATTCGGAATCGGGAAAAAATAGAAGAACTAGTTGAAAGCGGAGCGGATTTGCTATCCCTTCACATCGGCAAAGACGAACAGAAAAGCGGCGGGCTTGATGCGGAGCATTTCCGCCTGGTCGAAGGATTAAACGATGTCCAAACAGCTGTAGCAGGCGGTATAAATCAAGACAGCCTGCCGGCATTCCTGGAGCACCGGCCGGACGTGATTATTGTCGGAAGTGCAATCACCAAAGCAAAGAACCGGAAAGAGGCTGCCAAAACGATTAAAGGAATGATCAAATGAAAAATATGTCTGAAATTATTGATACAGTCGGGAAAGAAATTACTGGTGTACTTAACCAAGTAGATAGCGGAACCGTCCAAGGTCTTGCCGAAGAGTTAAACAACGCCAAACGGATTTTCGTCGACGGTGAAGGCCGCACCGGTTTGATGGGAAAAGCTTTTGCCATGCGGTTGATGCATGCCGGCTTTCCTGTATATGTGGTCGGAGAAACCATCACGCCAAGCATAGCGGCAGGAGATCTATATGTGGCGCTTTCTGGTTCCGGTTCGACCGGTGGCACGTACACAAAAGCTGATAAAGCACGAGAAGTCGGTGCCAGGGTTGCGGCCGTTACTGCTAACCCGGAATCTCCTTTGGGCCAGCTGGCAGACCATGCTGTTTACCTGCCGACAGCAACCAAAAAACGGTTGGCACACGAGCCTGATACAATCCAGCCGCTCGGCAATCAATTTGACCAAACCTTGCATTTAGTGCTGGACGCTTCGATTATTTATGCTATGGAAGCCTTTAAGAGCACTAGTCACGAGGAATTAAAACAGCAGCATACAAATTTGGAATAGGGAAGTGAAAAGGGACTATCGCCCAGATGGTCCCTTTTGTTAATGGGTTAGAACCTCTGGCTATGCCGGGGAACTGATAGCATGGTCAGAGAGAGCTTTCTTCATGGTATAGTTGGTATCCTGCCTTTTAGAAGTAGATAGCCTGTGCAGGAGAGGACAGCATATACAACAGCAACTTGTATGGATTACGTAGTGTTTTCCCCGAAGCAAAGATCATTGATGGAAAAAATAAAAAGGTCAATGGACAAATAACAATTCCTTCAAGAAGCAAGTGCTTGTCCGGATTAAAGTGATATGTATCAGCCTTGTTTAGACAAAAAAAAGAGGGATGCCTGCTTTGCTCGCGATTTGGCATCCCTCTTTTTTTCTCCAAATACCCAACAGCTCGCCTTATAGAAGCATTGCTGGGTGTTATTTTATTTCCTGTATTGCTTCAACTGCCCGGTCGACAACGATATGGCTGCCACCCTGATCCTTCACGTTTTCCATCATCATGGAGATTAAAAGGTCTTCATCTTCAGGATAGGTGACGAACCAACCGTTTTCTTCAGCATTTTCATCGTCCAGGCTTTTTTTCAATTCTGCTGTCCCTGTTTTACCGGACAAGTTAATGTCTAACGAGGCTGCACTGTGTGCTGTACCATTGGAAGCAGATACGACTTTGCGCAAGGCATCGCGGATAGTCTCAATGTTCTCTCCGCTTACAATCCCTTCTTTCAAAAACTGGCCGTCTTCTTCACTTTCCTCTAAGGTTGGCTGAATCATATTTCCGTCGTTTAGCAGGGTAGTGTAGGCCACCGCCAGATGCAGGGCACTCATTTCCAACTGGCCTTGACCATAACTTGTGTCGGCTAACATTGCCTCACTATCGATTTCGCCATTTTTGGATACGGTCGAAGCTTCGATTGGATAGGTGTAAGGGAAGTCCTCGCCCACGCCAAATTGGTTAAGGCCGTCAATCAATTTTTCGGAGCCGATTTCCAGTGCTTGCTGGGCGAAGTAAATATTATCCGATCGAACGAGTGCATCCGTTAAATCGACAGGACTGCCTTCCGAGACCCGTGTTACACGGTAGTCACCCCATGATTCATCTTTTTGCCAGGTAAGGCCATTGATTTCGATTGCTTCATTTGGATCAATCGCGCCGGTCTCCAGTCCGATTGCTGCTGTAATCGGTTTGATCGAAGAACCAGGGGCATAGGTAGCGCTGAATCGGTTTTGCAGCGGTTTTTGCTCATCCTCCTGCAATGCTTCTAGTCTGGATTGGCTGATTCCATAGGCGAGTTCGTTTGGATCAAATCCGGGAGCACTCACAAGAGCAAGCGTTTCACCGGTTTTTGGCTGTACAGCAGCGGCTGTTCCTGTTTGCCCTTTATAGGAATCGTAAATCGATTGCTGGATATCTGCATCAATGGTGACTGTGATATCCTCTCCATCCTTCACGTCGGTTTGTGTCAGAACCTGATCTTCTTCTCCTTCTTTGGTAATGGCAATTGTCACTCCAGGTTCTCCTTTAAGTCGGTCTTCAAACAACAATTCCAGCCCGCGTTTTCCGATAATATCCCCATTGGAATACGCACCAGGCTCGGCTTCTTCGATTTCCTCTGCAGTTACCGAACCGATATATCCGACGAGGTGGGAAGCAGCCTCCCCGTATGGATAAACCCTGCCGGTGGTCGTTTGGCTTAACACCGGCCCTAGTTCAAACAAAGCATCCAATTGCTCTTCGTTCGTTTTTGGAACCTTTTTTAATGGAACAAATGAATCGTCTTGTACCCATTCGGCGTCCAATGCTGCATTGATAGAATCGACATCCATTGCTAAAAGCTCGGCGATTTCTTCTTTAGTTCCTTCTGCATTTTCACCGAACTCTCCGGGAACAACGCCGATCTCGTAGATTTCTTCATTTACAGCAAGCCCGTTCTGATTCCGGTCAAAAATCTCCCCTCGTTCGGGAGCTTCAGTTTGGAAGGAGATTTCCCCGCCGTCTTTCAACTGCGGAAAAATGTAGCCCGGGTCCCAATTAACAACCCAATCAGTCTCTCCGTCTTCATCTTCAATCTTTTTCCATGTTGCTTGATAATCAAAAGAAATCGGTCCACCGACGGTATCCATCTCTACTGAAAGTGGAAAAGAAGCTGTTCCATCCTCTTCGTTGTTTTCTTCACCATCTTCGGGCTTATCATAGCTGACATTTAAGTTTTCCACATTTAAATCGTTATAGATTTTTTCGTAGCGATCAACAAATTCCTCGGTTGGATAAGCCTCTTTTGATTCGGAAGAAGCCATATCATACATAGCATCAAAATCCTGTTCATTCCAGTGTCCGACGAATTCATCCATTCGTTCTTCGGGTGTAACTTCATCGTTAGAACAGGCTGACAGTATCGAAAACAATGTTACCATAGCTAGCAAACTATAAATTTTTCTCACGTAGTGAACCCTTCCTTCCTTATATCGTTAGCGGGCTTCCATGTGTGCCTCCAATTCTGTGTGTAGCCGCGCCAATTCTTCCTTTGTGACCATGTAATACCAAATTCCATCCTCCAGTATTTTTCCGGAGCCGTCGATTTGCAACGAATGAATCGTTTTTCGGGTCTGTCGGTAATGGGAATACACATTGCGCATATTTTCCAATTTCATATTAGTTCGCACATTTCCTCCGACAATATCGAGAATACGGCCGATTTTTGTGAAATTGGAAAAGTTAGCGGCTTGATCCAAGGCAGCTTGAATAACCTGACGCTGTCTTTCATTCCTTCCCAGATCTCCCTGTGGATCCTTTTTTCGCATTCTTGTATAGGCCAAGGCTTCTTCTCCATTCAGATTGATTTCTCCTTCGGGAAAAGTCTTGCCATCCTGCGTGAAGGCAAAGCTGTTTTCAACGGTGACGCCGTTGAGCGCATCGATACCGTCCCGGAATCCTTCCATGTTTACCTTAATATAAAAATCAATGGGGACATCGAAAGTTTGTTTGACCGTTTTGACAGCTAGACTAGTACCGCCAAAAGCATATGCATGATTGATTTTATCCATTCCCTTACCGGGGATGTCAGTGTACATATCCCGGGGAATGCTCATCATAAGCATCGAATTTGTATTCGGATTGGCGGATACCAGAATCATCGTATCGGAACGGCCTTGGTCATTGGAACGTTCATCAACACCTAATAACAGGAAATTCAATGTCTTCTGTTTGTCATCGATGTCAGTACCGTCGGAATAACTTGACTGTCTTTCGGCATTTTGATCGTTCGCTGTCTGTCCATTTGACTCGGTTTCCTCCGATTGCTGTTCGTCATTCAATGGTTCATGAATTTCTTTTACTGTGTCCTGCAGCTTATCGTATAAATAAATCCCATATCCTGCCGCCGCAATCATTACAACCAGTAGTACCCCGCCTAACCAGACCAGCCAGCGCCATCGTTTCCCGCGCTTTTTCTTGTGCGCCTGCCGTGCCACGAAAAAACCCCACTTTTTCATTGTTTAGTTAAAAGATTCCAAAAACCATTATACCCCATTACCCCAGCTAACGTCTAAAACAGAAACCAAAAAAACAGAGAAGAAGGGAAGAGCCGCCGGGAAGTGCGATAGGGGGTCAGGCCCCATAGCAGGTACAGGAGAAAGGAATGTCGCTTTAAGAGAGCTTTGCGGGGGCAGGGGGTCAGGCCCTGGGTGGTCGTCAAGTGCTTGAAACGGAAAGAATAACTAGAAGGGGGACAGTCCCTCTTACACAATAATTGCCGCTGTGACGGGAATTAGAGTGAAATGTAAGGGGGAAAACCTCGATAGGGGGGTCAGGCCCCTTGACAGGGAAAATACGTCTATATCTTTGAGTTGCCATGCTGCGGGGGACTGACCCCGTAACTAGCAGACCTGGTCCTGAACGGGGCTGCTAGTTACGGACACTTTTCTGGCTGGTAAGTGGTTATTTGACGGGAATCGCGGTGATGATATAGCGCTGTGGGGCATTACCTAAATAGGAAAAGGGATAACAGGTTGTCAGTGTTAACACTTCTTGGGGCGCAGTGGGCTTGATTACTGTTCGGTCATCAGCATCGACCACCCTGGCACTTTTCATTTGATAGCGGAACTCCCCGTAAGGAAGTTTGACGATAAATATGTCGCCGATTTCAACTTCGCCCATCCTGCGGAAGACAGTATCTCTGTGTCCGGAAAGGACGATTTGGTCATTTTCGGTAGGATATGCTGTTCCTTTGTAATGACCTACCCCTTTTTCTAAATCATCCGGATCGGTTCCCTCCACAATCGGCAGCTCAGCGTCAATTTTAGGAATCGTTAGAATCCCGACCGTTTCGCCCTGTTCTGGAAGGTAGTTTTCAACATCGTCTGTTCCTTGCTTCTGTGTTCGACCGTTCTCCTTTGGATTGGCTGTTTTCCCCCCGTTCAATAAAGAATGGGCCTCAGCAAGGCTGCTTTGCTGGGCTTGTTCTGTGTAAATTACCTGTACAAGTCCATAGCTTAATAAAACTACTCCAGCAATCATTGCCAGAAACGCTATTTTTTTCACCTGGTTCATCCCTCTTTCCCATACTCTATTAAATTCCTTTGAATTCAGTTGAACTTTAAAATTTGAAAATTTGCACACTTGCAGCTTAAATTTAACAGTTTTCCTTAGACAAAACAACAGACAATAACCATTGCAATTCGCTATTCTTTTCAAAAGGTGCATATCTATTTAGGGCCTTTTACCCGGATTATATTTTCAGAAAAACGGCAGGAAAAAGAAATAACTTTGAATAGAGTGGAAGTTTGTCGTTTTAATGGGAGTAATTTATTATTTGCCGTTTATGCTCCTTTACAAAACTAGTAGGAATTAGACAAAAATACCCCGTAGGAAAGCCATGGAAAGTATAGTATATTTTCAATATAACATTGCTTCTTCAGTAAAAGGCAAACTTATTGAAAAATAAGGACGCAAAGCAACAGATCTAAAGCGCCTCGGTGCAAGGATGGCTGTGCTGCCTGACAGAATATTGGAGGGTAAATTGTATGTTGAAAACGTTGAACGAAAAAGTTCTGGATAAAGATTGGATAAATCTTATGGAAGAAGCAAAGCAAATCGGACTGGAAGTAGAAGACGTCAAGCTCTTTTTAACACAACACTCCTCCATGAACAGCAAATAACTGTGGTTGTTTTTTGTGCTTTATATAGAACCATTTGCCTTTCTTGTGATATAATCTGTTTGAAAGAAGGTGAATGGCCTTGATCGGGGATAAAATCAAACAATTACGCCAAGAGAAAAAAATGTCTTTATCTGAATTGGCAGAGCAAGCTGGTGTGGCAAAGTCGTATTTGAGCTCCATTGAAAGAAACTTGCAAACCAATCCCTCCATACAGTTCATGGAAAAAGTAGGTGCTGTGCTGGGTGTGTCCATCAACGAGTTGCTGATGAAAGAAGACAGCGAAGAAATGAAGAAGCAGTTGGACGAAGATTGGTTGGAACTCGTTCAAGATGCCATGGATTCAGGAGTTTCTAAAGAACAATTCAGAGAATTTCTCGAATTTAACCGGTGGAGAATCAACCAGGAAAAATAAATAGGAAGCGAAAAACGGACACCCGGAGGGATGCACCCCTCCGGGTGTTTTTTGCATTTTCACATTAAAGAATCAATTAAAGGGGTCAGTCCCCCAATCTATTATAGCACTAAATCACTAAAGAGCTGGTTAACGACGGACGCAAGGCTGTGACACTTAGTTTGAAGGACCTTAAGGAAACTTCCTATAAAAGTTTTAATAGAATTTGTAGGGACTGACCCCCATCCTGATAGAGCAGTAAAGGAATATTATATTAATGGATGGGTTTCCTAAGGGGAGAGCATAAGGCATATGAAAAAATGGAATTACTGGTTGTTACCGATTTGCTGGATGGGAATTATTTTTTTTCTCTTCCCAGCCATATCAAGCTCAGGATATAAAGCCATTATTGTCTAATTACGTGGATTTGGATTTTTTGCTCCCCGTTCTAGATGGGGTAGTGTTTAGCTATCACCATTCCGAGATTAGCATTCAAGCTTTGGGGGTATATGGGTTTATAGAATTCTTCATAAGAAAGGGAGCACACATGGTGGTGTTCTTTGTGTTGCTACTATGTTTTTATACCGCCTTAAAGAAAACGTCTGATTTGCAATTGATTAAACGAGTAATTATCTCCCTTTTTCTTACAGTTGCATATGCTGGAATGGATGAATTGCATCAGGAGTTCACTCAAATCTAAACGCCGTACGCGGCGACGTCGTGTTGGACACAAGTGGGGCACTCCTAGCAATCTTGCTTATCTATTTAATCCGCCTAGGTAAAAAAATGTCTGAAAAAGATGTCAAATTTTGAAAAAATATCGCCTTTTTGTCTGTAAAAATGGTATAGTTAAACCATTATGATAAAAAAGAAAAGTTGTCAGATGATTCTGTGATTTCGATACAAATGAAAGTTTGATAGAAAAATGAGGTGAAGAAATGAAAGAACAAGAATTATATAAGAATGTATTGTCTAAATTAATTGATAAAACAGAGAACGCTCAAATAAATGATTCCCATGAATTCATCGAGCATTTAATCAGGGAATTGAACCACAATCAAGTCGTGAAATCAGAAAATGCCTAATGTTAAAATGGAAGCGTTGAATTCTTTTCAACGCTTTTTTCTTTGCCCTTAACTTTATTACGCTACCACTCTACCAAGATGAGGGACTGACCCCAAAAAGACCCCAAAAAATTCCGGTAATAGACTTCCAATTTCAAAAAAGGATTTTGGGAAACTTTGTCGAATGGTATTTTTGTTAAATAAAATGAAAGGGGCAATGCGTATGTCCAGATTATTGAGGGCCTGGATTCCGGGCGGTATTTACCACATCACAGCCCGAGGGAACAGAAAGCAAGCGCTGTTTAAAGAGGAGGAAGATTTTCAGCGCTATTTGGAGACGCTTAAATCCGTAAAACGGAAACATCCATTCATTTTGCATGCCTACTGTCTTATGCCAAACCATATTCATCTTCTCGTGGAAGTCATCGATCAACCCCCAAGCAACTTTATGAAGATCCTCCATATGAAATACGCCATTTATTTCAACAAAAAATATGATTTGATTGGACACGTTTTTCAAGGAAGATTTCACGCCCACTACATTACCTCTATACAATATTTCCTGCATGTTTCCCGATACATTCACCTGAATCCTTGCGCTGCCAATATTTGTATCATTCCGGAAGAATACCAATGGAGCAGTTATCATGAATATATGTTTCCGGAAATGCACAAAAGAATAATAGAACCGAATAAGCTGTTGTCTTATTTCTTTGAACCAAGAAGGTTACATTACCATGAGTATGTCAACGATCGAAAAACGGAAGTAACCGCCTTGGCTCCGGTACTTCCAGGCCCCATCCCAGAGGAGTGATAACTTTTTGTTTTTTATTTGGGGACAGTCCCTTTATAATAAGTTTAGTCGAAAATTGCTATGGAAGGGGCCTGTGCCCCCTTAGAGAAAATTGGTATAGACATCTATATATTAAGGATGTTATACTTTCTACAGCGTTTTCAAAAACAGCAAGAGGAGTGAAACAAATGTTAGCGTTTTTACAGCGGATTGGAAAATCATTAATGTTCCCAATCGCTATGCTTCCAGCAGCTGCTTTGCTGGTTAGACTGGGTGCCGACGATATGTTGGATATCCAGTTTATCAGCCAGGCAGGAAGCGGGATATTAGATAACCTTGCACTGATTTTCGCGATTGGTGTCGCAATGGGGTTTGCTCGGGATGGAAGCGGCGCGGCCGCTTTGTCGGGCGCTGTCGCCTTCCTGGTACTAACAGGCGGTGTTGGAGCATTTGGCGAGGATTTGGATATGGGTGTATTTGGTGGTATTATTGCCGGAATTGTAGCAGGTCTGTTATACAACCGATATTCGAATATCCAGCTGCCAGACTGGCTGGCGTTTTTTGGCGGAAAAAGGTTTGTTCCGATAATTACAGCAATTGTCATGGTGATTTTATCCGGTATCTTCGGAATTATCTGGCCGCCAATCCAAGCAGTGATCAACGGTTTGGGTGAATGGATGCTTGGTGCAGGAGCACTTGGCGTCGGATCATATGGCTTTTTCAACCGACTCTTGATTCCAGTCGGCTTGCACCATGTGATCAATACCCTCGTATGGTTTGACTTTGGTTCGTTCGTACCGGACGGAGCTTCTGAACCGGTTCGAGGAGAAATCAACCGATTCCTGAAAGGGGATCCATCAGCAGGTACTTTCCTTGCCGGATTCTTCCCAATCATGATGTTCGGTCTGCCAGCTGCATGTCTTGCAATGTATGCGGCGGCTAAAAAGACACGCCGTGCAGCAGTTGGCGGGATGTTATTTAGTATCGGATTCACTGCATTCCTGACAGGGGTCACGGAACCGATTGAATTTTCGTTCATGTTCTTGTCTCCATTATTGTATGTAGTACATGCCGTATTGACGGGTATATCAATGATGGTTGCCTTATGGCTGGATGTCCGACATGGCTTTGGCTTTTCGGCAGGTTTCATCGATTATGTTCTGAATTTCGGTATAGCACAAAATCCGATCGTTCTGTTTATCCAAGGGTTGGTCTTCGCAGCGATTTATTTTGTGGTGTTTTACGTGTTAATTATCAAACTAGATTTGAAAACACCTGGCCGTGAGGACGAGGACGAAGAACACGCCGACGAGAGCGGCATCGTTTCAAAAGGCGGTAAGAATTATGATGCTAAAGCTTATCATTACTTACAAGCACTGGGTGGTCCGGAAAATATTAAAAACCTGGACTATTGTGCGACCAGGCTCCGTTTGGAAATGAACAACATGGAGGAAGTCGACGAGAAGGCATTGAAACGTCAAGGTGCCAATGGTGTCATGAAATTGAACAAACGTAATTTACATGTCGTGGTCGGCACTACTGTTGATTTCCTGGCTGAAGCGATGCGGAAGCGGATGGATACCAATAACATGGAAGCTCCGGGAGAAGAGCCAGTAAATGATCAGGCCGAGGATAATCAGGGAGCTTTAGAAGAACTTGGCGGGGCTGATTTTGTTGCTCCGGCTACTGGAAAAGTGATCGATCTTACGCAAGTGCCCGATGAAGTGTTTTCTCAAAAAATGATGGGGGATGGATTTGCAATCGAGCCGGACGAAGGGTTGTTTGTTGCTCCAGTCGACGGTAAAATTATTAATGTTTTTCCGACCAAGCATGCTGTCGGAATTAAAGCTGAGAGCGGACACGAGGTCCTAGTCCATGTAGGGCTGGATACCGTGCAGCTTGGAGGAAATGGGTTTGAAGTCTTTGTAGAGGAAGGTCAGCAAGTGAAAAAGGGAGACAAACTCCTGCAGGTTGATCTTGCCTATATTAAAGAAAACGCATCTTCTGCCATTTCACCTATCATCTTCACAAATCTTGGAGAAAATAATCAAGTGAAATTGGTGCAAAGCGGAAGCATTAAAGCCAACCAAGCCAATATTGTTGAAATAAAATAAAGGTGAAACCGTAAAAGCCCCGGCTGTTGTTCAAACAGCCGGGGCTTTTCGTGAGGCCACAGGGTTCCGGGGACTGACCCCAAAACAGCGTAAAATCCTAAATTAAGCGATTCAACAGCATTCGGGGTCAGTCCCCCGTTTTGTATGAAACCCATGGTTACAAGTTTTTTTAATTGTAGTATATAAGAAAAGACCGTGGTGGGGACTGACCCCACCACGGTTTCTATCAGTCATTTAAGTTTTAAAGTGAGCAATCGGGGCCTGACCCCTGTTGGTGCCCGCGGCTTTCCACCGCTTGATATCAGCGGGGCATGTGGAGTTTGAATTTGTATTTGTCTGCACGGTAGGCGGATTTTACGTATTCAAATGGTTCGTCATTGCTTAGGTAGGTGAGCCGTTCGATCAATAAGACGGGATCGCCCGGGTCAAGCTGTAAGTGTTTGATTTCCTTTTCATTGGCAAGCGCCGATTCGATTTCCTGGTTGGCATGCTTGATGGTGAATCCTAAGGTGTTTTCGATATAGTCATAGAAAGACGGAGCGAAGTCTTCTCTTGTCATGTTTCCAACGATTTTCTCGGAGGTGTAAATGGTTTCGACAGCTAGTGGTGCTTGGTCGGCCATCCGAATCCGCTCGATTTTAAAAATCGGTGCTCCTACTTGCACCGCCAGATTGGCAGCCAGTTTTTCATCCGCTTCGATCCTCTCAAAACTGACCAGTTTACTGGAGGGTTTAAGCCCGCGAGCACGCATGTCTTCACTAAAGCTGGTCAGCCCTTGTAAATTTTGCTCAAATTTTTGCTCGGCAACGAAGGTGCCTTTGCCTTTTTGTCGAAACAACAATCCTTCTGCGGCCAGATTGTTGATGGCCTGCCTGACAGTCATGCGGCTGATATGGTGTTTCTCAGCATATTCCCGCTCAGAAGGGAGTAGTTCCCCCGGCTTAAGCTGTTCGGTTTTAATAAGCTGTTTAATTTCTTCTTCCAATTGATAATATATAGGTAACGGCGAATTTTTATCGACCATATCCATCTCCTTTCATCAGCTGGCTTGATTAGAAAAAACTTACGTAACTAAAAAAATTTTATCAAAATATTCCGGCTAAGTATATACTTATCTTAATGTATAGACAACTATATCTCATTATGATACCTTAAAAGTAACTTCATTATGATGCTTTTTTTGCAATTAACAGGAAAGAGGCGAGCGACAGTGGCGAACGAAGACACGTTACTCATAAAAAATGTCAAGGTTTTCGCGGAAAAAGAAGTCATAGATAACGGATATTTAGTGGCTGAGTATGGAAAAATAAAGGAAATCGGACATATGAACCAACTGGAGGACAAAAAAACTCCTGTAGCAACCAGCATAGACGGAAACGGTCTCAACGCCATTCCGGGATTTATCGACGGCCATATTCATGGTGCCAATGGTGCAGACGTCATGGATGCAACCCCGGAGGCACTGGAGACGATGGCTTCTGCCCTTCCGAAAGAAGGAACCACCAGCTTTCTGGCTACGACGATTACCCAATCGACGAATAACATCCACCGTGCCCTGACAAACGTGGCATCCTATCAAAATAAGCCGGCACAAGCTGAAATCATCGGTATCCATTTAGAAGGACCGTTTATCGAGGAAAGCAAAGCCGGTGCCCAGCCGAAGGAGCATATTCTCACTCCGGAGGTTGAACAATTTGAAAAATGGCAGCGTATATCCGGTAACATGATCAAGACAATCACGATGGCTCCAGAAAAGGACGAGGACGGAGCTTTAACCAGGTATCTAGCCGGTCAAGGTATTAACGTGTCAGCTGGGCATACCGCAGCAACGATTGCCGATATGCGCAAAGCAGTCGAGCACGGTGTCAAGCAGGTCACCCATTTATGCAACGCGATGTCGCCGATTCATCATCGGGATATCGGGGTGGTTGGAGCGGCTCTTACCCTCGAAGAATTGAAAAGCGAGCTGATTGCCGATAAAATCCATGTTTCACCGGAAATGATCGATTTCATCTATCAAAACATAGGCAGTGAACGACTCCTGTTGATTACCGACGCACTCCGGGCAAAGTGTTTGAAACCAGGAACCTACGACCTCGGTGGACAGGAGGCGACAGTAACAGAGGATAGGGCGACGTTAAGTGACGGGACCCTTGCCGGATCGATATTAAAAATGAATCAGGGTGCAAAAAACATGCTGGAAACTACCGATGCGACATTGCAGGATATTATCACGATGACGGCAATCAATCCGGCAAAACAAATCAATATGTATGAGCGGAAAGGCAGCTTGGCTCCAGGAAAAGATGCGGATGTTTTGCTCGTGGAAGACGACGTGTCGGTGAAATATTCGTTTTGTCGTGGAGTATTGGCATACAAGGAGGCAAACAACAGTGGAAATTAAACAAGTAGAGGATTACCAGGCGATGAGCGAGGCTGGTGCCCAATTAATCATGGAAACAGTGAACAGCTTGGAAAAGCCGGTGCTCGGCCTGGCTACAGGTTCGACACCCGAGGGCGTTTATAAACGCTTGATCGAGGCACATCAAAGCGAAAAGGTCTCCTTTCGCCATACGACATCCTTCAATCTTGATGAATATGTAGGAATGTTGGGGAGCGATCCGAACAGCTATCGGTATTTCATGGACAAAAAGTTTTTCGACCATATTGACATCGATAAGCAAAAGACTTTCGTGCCCAACGGAAAGGCGGAAGACTTGCAGCGCGAATGTGAGCAATATGAGCAGCTGTTGATGGATCATCACGAAATCGACCTGCAATTATTAGGGATTGGGACGAACGGCCATATCGGGTTTAATGAACCGGGAACCCCGTTTTCGACCAAAACCCATATCGTCGATCTGGCACCTTCAACCAGAAAAGCCAACGCCCGTTTTTTTGAAAGTGAGCAAGATGTACCCGAGCAAGCAATCACGATGGGTATTGCAACCATTATGAAGAGCAAACAAATTGTATTGCTTGTATCAGGGGAGAAAAAGGCCCGGGCATTGGACCAACTTCTCCATGGGGAAGTATCAGAAGACTTTCCGGCATCGATTTTGCAAACTCATCCCAATGTCCAAGTCATCGCCGACAAAGCGGCATTATCCAAAGTAAGTGTGTAGGCAATCCGGTGAATTTTCACAGAGGGATTGCCTTTCCTCTTTCCACTGAAAAATTTCCCGGGAAATAAATTTTGTCGAAAAAATGGATCAAACATCGATTTCCAAGTAGGAGCTCCCCCCGGTTTTAATTTCAGCCTGGTCACTGGTCAAGTCCACCATCCACTCGGTAAAACCTTCTTCTTGTCCACTTTCGACATAGACCGAGAATTCTACGTTTTCCTGGTAAGCAATGTCTTTCAACAAATATTGCGAATTGCGCAGCTGGTTTTCTAGTTTGCCCAGCAAAGCATAGTCAGCTGTGACGAGGAAATTTTGCATCAGTTGGCGTTTCACGATGCCGGTTGTTTCCAATGCCTGAGAGGTGGTACTTGAATATGCGCGGATCAATCCGCCTGCACCGAGCTTGATTCCTCCGAAATAACGGGTGACCACAACTGCGGTATCTTTCAGGTCTTTCTTTTTCAAAACCTCGAGAATCGGAACACCGGCAGTACCGCTCGGTTCCCCGTCATCATTTGCTTTCTGAATAAGATTTTGTTCTCCAATCATGTAGGCAGAACAGTTATGGGTAGCATCATGGTGTCTTTTTTTGATTTCACTGACGAAGGCTTGTGCTTTTTCTTCGGTCTCGACTCGTTTTACATGGCCGATAAAGCGCGATTTTTGAATGACGACTTCATCGGACCCCTCGGATTTCACGGTAAAATAGCTATTTAGCATCTTGCATTTAACCTCCTAAATCTTCATTATATAAAGTAAGAACAAGCACCGCAAATAATTGAGAAACCACAGATCGCGTGTGCTGGGCTTTTTTGGGCAGTTTGGAAATATTTGAAGGAACTTTTTATAAAAAATTTTAGCAGTACAGGGAAAATTACCCCCATAAGCCTGATTTATCCTTCGAATGTACTATGAGGAGATAGGTGGAGAAAGATGACAAAGAAAGCAGATGAGAAAGCATTGGATCACATTATAACTGAGATGATTGATACCGTGGAAAACAGTAAGGATGAAGTTTTTTACATAGGCGAAGAGTCACGTAAAGAATATGAGCAACTGCAAAACGAATTAGCTGAAACGAAGCGTAAAGTCATCCATGTTATCGAAGAAGGCGACGATCTTGAGCAAAAAGTTCGTTTCTCCAGAATTAGACTATCTGAAGTTAGTAAACATTTTGATAATTTTACAGAAAAAGAAATTAGAGAAGTTTATGATCAAACCCATACGTTACAATCCAAGCTGACAATGAAACGGGAAAAAGAGAAAAACCTCCGTGAAAAACGGGATGAAATCGAGCGCCGTCTCCGTTCCCTGGAACAGACAATCAAGCGGGCGGAAGGCCTGGTCGGGAAAATCTCGGTTGTGCTTAATTACTTAAATGATGATTTTAAGCAAGTTTCCGAAGTCCTCCAGGATGCCCACCAAAAACAGGAATTCGGGTTGAAAATCATCGAAGCGCAAGAAGAGGAACGCAGACGTTTGTCCCGGGAAATGCATGATGGTCCTGCCCAGATGCTGGCAAACATCCTTTTACGCTCTGAATTGGTGGACCGAACGTTCCGGGAGCGGAGTGTCGAAGAGGCTGTCCAGGAAATGAAAAGCATGCGGAAAATGGTCCATACGTCTTTGTCGGAGGTACGGCGGATTATTTATGATTTGCGGCCGATGGCACTTGATGATCTAGGACTTGTTCCAACCATTAAAAAGTATTTGACGAATACCGAAGAATATAATCGGATAAAAATCCAATTCACTCCGCTCGGCGAGCAGCGACGACTGGATACCAAATATGAGGTGGCATTGTTCCGGTTAATGCAGGAATCTGTGCAAAATGCCGTCAAGCATTCCGAGGCGAACTTAATTCAAGTGAAAATGGAAATCATGAAAGACAAAGTCGGTTTAGTCATTAAGGATAATGGAAAAGGGTTTGAAATGGGGAACAGAAGGGAAAAGTCATTCGGTATCATCGGCATGAAGGAACGTGTTGAAATGTTAGACGGGGAAATAGATATTTATTCCAAAATCAACGAAGGCACTTCCGTTATCATCAACGTGCCGTTGAATCAGCCGGAGGAATAGCTGGATCGACAATTGTCGTAATTTGTTGACCATAAAATCTTAGATAAACTGGCTCAAATTAATACAAATCCAGCTATATCATGTATAATAAGAGAAAGAGATATACTGCGACAGCAGAAAGGTTTAGTAACTGGTGGTAGAAATCATAGCAACTAATACAACAAGAAGAAAAATCAACGCGCATGGCGGCGGGGGTGCTACTGTCTCTGTTACATGTTGATTTATTCTGGCCATTGGCGGGCATGCATTCCCCGCTGAAGGAAGTTTCACTTCATGCAATTAGGAGGAGCAGAGTATGACAACCAATATATTACTAGTCGATGACCACAAGTTATTCCGTGAAGGTGTGAAGAGAATTCTGGATTTTGAGCCTTCATTCAATGTTGTCGCTGAAGGAGATGACGGTTCCACTGCTGTGAAGCTGGTGGAAGAGTACAATCCAGATGTCGTATTGATGGACATCAATATGCCAAACCTCAACGGTGTCCAGGCAACGTCGGATTTGATCGAGAAACACCCGGATATCAGCGTCATTATTTTATCGATTCATGATGACGAGAACTATGTCACACATGCCTTGAAAACCGGCGCACAAGGGTATTTGCTGAAGGAAATGGATTCTGATGCGTTAATCGAAGCGATCAAGGTCGTCAGTGAGGGCGGTTCATATCTCCATCCGAAAGTAACCCACAACCTTGTCCAGGAGTATCGCAGACTGGCAGAGGAAAGTGCCAACAAGCCGGTGGAAAAGCAGATCGATTATCGCAAACCATTGCATTTGCTGACAAGAAGAGAGTGTGAAGTACTCCAGTTGTTGGCTGACGGCAAGAGCAACCGCGGTGTTGCGGAAGCATTGTATATCAGTGAAAAAACAGTCAAAAACCATGTCAGCAACATCTTGCAAAAAATGAATGTAAACGATCGTACACAGGCAGTCGTTTCGGCCATTCGGAATGGCTGGGTAGAAGTCTTATAAACAAACAGCGAAGAAAAGCCGGGGCTATCCCCGGCTTTTGTAGATTACGAGATCTGCCTTTTTTCGAAATGGAAGTGATTCTATTAAAAATAGCGCACGGCCTATTTTTGTGCTAGATTATGAGAGCACCTGCTAGTAAAATGGAAGGCAAGCATGAATGAAATTTTGTCCATGAAAGGTAGATTTTATGAAAATTGCTGTAATGACAGATAGTACGGCTTACTTACCGGAAGAGGTCCGGCGCGAAAAACATATACATATGGTGCCGCTCAATGTCATTTTTGAGAAAGAGTCTTATCAGGAGGAAGTCGATATCACGGCAGAGGAGTTTTATCCGAAGGTGAAGGCTGCTACAGAGCTTCCGAAAACTTCCCAGCCGTCAATCGGGTTGATTACCGAAAAGCTGGAGGAATTGGCGAAGGATTATGATGCTGTCATTTCTGTGCACTTATCAAGCGGAATTAGCGGTACGTTCGAGGCAGTCGGTTCTGCCGGGAAAATGGTTGATGACATCGAAGTCTATCCATACGATTCCGAAATGAGCTGTATGGTACAAGGTTTTTATGCGCTGGAGGCAGCAGAAATGGCCGCAAACGATGCAACCGTCGAAGAAATTCTTGGCAGGCTCGATGAGATGAAACAGTCGATGATTGCCTATTTTATGGTCGACGACTTGAGCAACCTGCACAGAGGCGGACGCTTGAATGGCGCACAGGCTTTACTGGGCAGTATGCTTCAGGTAAAGCCGCTGCTTTATTTTGAAGATAAAAAAATCGTTCCGTTTGAAAAGATCCGCACTCGCAAGCGTGCTCTGAAGCGTATTGAAGATTTATTCGCCGCTGATGCCGAATCGGGAAAGCCGATCCGGGCGGCCGTGATTCATTCACTGCGTGAGGAAGAGGCGCAGCAGATGAAACAGGATTTCGAAGCTAAATATCCGAACGCCGAAGTGGTCGTTAGTTATTTTGGTCCCGTCATCGGTACCCATCTTGGTGAAGGCGCCATCGGACTTTGCTGGTATTTTAAATAAGCTTCTTGCTATCATTTTTAACTATTATATAGCTATGTCCCGTCTTTAGCGGCGGGACATGGATTTATTATGAAAAGGAGCTGGTTTTCATTTCTACACTTTCCTCGATCCGGTCGTATTTTTATCCTTCTTTTGACTGGATTCCCTCTACTAGTATTTCCTCTGAAACACCTGCAAAGAAATTATACGCAAAAGAGTTACCTTCCCTTGCCAATCATTTTTCGGGAAAATTACTGCTTCGTGAAGAAATTCAAATCAAGGATGCTGTTTGGAACGAATTAAACGAGATAGGCATGTTTCGAGCTGTCGAAGCGATTGAGTCCTATTGGTGGGGCTGGCGCTGTCGCCGTTGCGGCAACAAGCTTCGCCGGAAGTTTGCTGATATTCCTTGTGCCCGTTGTAATCAAACCCATGTCTATTGCCGTAACTGTGTGGAAATGGGAAGGGTACTGGAATGCCAGCCGTTATACGTTTGGACAGGTCCGCATCCAACATGGCCGGTTCGGGGAAAAGCCTGCGGGTGGGACGGAGAGCTGACAGCTGCCCAACAGCAAGCTTCCAATCGTATAAGGGAAGTGATGGAAGCGGGTGTTGGCGAACTTTTGACTTGGGCGGTATGTGGAGCAGGTAAAACAGAAATGCTTTTTGCCGGAATTGGCAGATCATTGGAAGCGGGCAAGCGTGTTTGTCTGGCAACACCGCGCGCCGATGTAGTCCGGGAGCTTTTGCCACGGTTTCGTCATGCGTTTCCGGACACATCGATTTCCGGTTTGTATGGCGGAAGTGAAAAGAAAGCGGCTGACGGTCAGCTAGTGTTGGCCACCACCCACCAATTGCTGCGGTTTGCTCGCGCATTCGATGTCATGGTTATCGATGAAATCGACGCGTTTCCATATCATGAAGATCCTTCATTGCCGTTCGCTGCATCCAGAGCAGCAAAATCAGCATCGGCCCGTATCTATTTGACCGCCACTCCGAGAAAAAAACAACGTCGTCGCCTTGAACATGGTCAATTGGATTCTGTTTTTGTACCAATTCGCTTCCATGGTCGCCCACTTCCGGTCCCCCGCCTGATCCTTTCCAGTCACATGAAAAAATCCTTGCAAAACAATATGCCGCCAGTTGCTTTCTTTAACTGGCTGAAGCGGCGTCACCATCCGGAACGGCAGCTGTTACTATTTGTGCCATATGTCGAACTTGCAGGCAACATGGAGAAAGCAATCGGTCCGTTGTTGAGAGATAAGCTCGGCGATACGGTAATTGCTTCCGTTCATGCTGCCGATGAAGAAAGGGAAGCCAAAGTGCAACAATTCCGCAATCAAGAGCTGCAGGTACTGATCACTACGACCATATTGGAACGCGGTGTCACCTTTCCATCGGTCGACGTCGTCGTACTGGACGCCGGGCATGCTGTGTTTGATGAGGCAGCACTGGTGCAAATCGCCGGACGGGCGGGGAGAAGCCCGGATGATCCAGAGGGAGAAGTACTGTTTTTTCATGCTGGGAAAACGAAGGCAATGGTTGCTGCTGTCCGTTCGATTAACGCGATGAACAACCGGGCGGTGAAAATCTGATGCATTGCTTATGGTGTGACAAAGAGATGGTTACGGAAGTTCATTGGGGGAGCTTGCTGCTGCCTGACAGAGTGACTTATTTATGCAGGGAGTGTGAAGCAGCGTTGGAGAAGCTGGACGGATATCTGTGTAATAAGTGCGGTCGCCAAGTTGGACGGGGAGGGGAGACTTGTAGAGACTGCCGCCGTTGGGAGCAGCTGTCACAATGGCAAGGAGTCCTTACACAAAACCGTTCCGTTTATGTCTATAACGAGCGGATGCGAGTCATGCTCGCCAAGTGGAAATATCGTGGCGATTACAAACTGCGCGAAGTCTTCGGGATTGGTTTACAGGATACTTTTCGGAAAGCATTCAGTAAGCACCTCCGGAAGCAGGCGGTTTTGGTTCCGATTCCATTAAGCGAAGAGCGGCTGTACGAACGCGGTTTCAACCAATCAGAAGCGATAATTGACGTATTGGGGAAACCAGCGGAGCAGCTGTTGACAAGAACACATGGGGAAAAACAGTCCAAGAAGACACGCCGGCAGCGAATTCATACCGAAAACCCCTTTACGTTAATTAAGCCGACCGACAAACCAGTTATTTTGATCGACGACATTTACACCACCGGAACCACCCTACGCCACGCCGCACGAACCTTGAAGAGCCACGGCTGCCCAGAAGTATACTCCCTCACCCTCGCCCGAAGCTAAGCAGGGGACAGTCCCTCCAAAAAGGGCTTCCTAATAAAAGTTGAAGGGTCAGGCCCCAAACTCCTAATACAGGAATGAAACACCCAATTGGTGACAGACCTTCTTCCACTCTAATCTCCGATATTTCAGCATTTCTAAGTAAATGGAGAAGGAAAACACCTGTTTTGGGGTCAGTCCCCAAGTCCGCTAGAAGATCTTATCTTCGCTTCGGAGGGACTGACCCCCATCCCTCTCGCCTTCCAAAACATCTCAATTTCTTGTCACTGTTCGGGAGGTCATGTGCTATAATGAACGAAAAATGCTTTTAGGGGGAACTACGATGGGAGAATTAATGAACTGTCCACGCTGTGGTACACTTTTTGTGTCTGGCGTCCGTTCAATTTGCCAGGATTGTTACAAAGAGGAGGAGCGTGCTTACACGACGGTTTACGATTTTCTGCGTCCGCGAAAAAACCGGCAGGCAACTGTCCCGGAAATTGTTGAAGCAACCGGAGTCGATGAGGAAATTATCTTTAAATTTGTTAAAGAAAGACGCTTACGGGCGTCGCAGTTTCCAAATTTGACCTTTCCGTGCGAACGCTGCGGAACGAAGATTTCCGACGGCAAGTTATGCAACAATTGCATGAACGAGATGAAATCCGACTTGGATGAACAGAAAAAACTAGATGAAATTTCCGATCGTAATAGACAAAACGTGCCCGAAGTCAATACCTACTATACAGTCGAAAAAAAACAATGACTTTCTATTAAACAATACTCCCAACCTGCCGATATTAAAATTAAGAGCATGTACGCCAGTTAACCGTGAAAGGAGTGCAGTGCATTGAAGATTAATGGTACCATTCAATCCAACTTTAATCCGTACCAAAAACAACTGCAAAAGCAGGCGGAAGTGAAACAGGAAATGAAAAATAAAGAAGATAAATTGCAAATATCGAGTCAGGCAAAGCAACTGCAGGAAACCGCCAAACCTGACCCTGCGCGGCAAAAGCGGGTACAGGAAATCAAGCAGGCAGTGGAGTCTGGCGAATATAACATCGATCCAAAACAGACAGCCAGGAAAATGATTGCGTTTTGGAATAACCAACCGTAAAAAAAGGGAGGACATCGTATGTCCGTTCAACCCGTAGTTGAATCATTACAGCGTTTGATCAAACTTCATGAAAGCTTGTTGACCTTGTCCAAGGAAAAAACGGAAACGTTGAAAGATGGAGATACGGACAAACTGCAAACGTTGATGCTGCAGGAAAGAAAGCATGTACAGGCGATTAATCAGGTCGAGAAGCAACGGCAACAGGAAGTGGGAGAGTGGGCAAGCGAAGCCGAGATCGAACCGGAAGCTGCCACAGTATCTGTCATTCTCGAAAGCTTGGAAGATAAACAGGAGAAGATAGATCTGGAAAGTCGCTTTTTAAAACTGACAAATGTACTTTATGATCTAAAACAACAAGAAAACTTGAATCGGGACTTAACCAAGCAGTCTTTGCAATTCATCCAAATGTCGATCGATATGATGGATCCATCTTTGAAAAACATGAATTACGGTAATACCAAAAGTCAGCAGCAACCACAACCATCGAAACGGTCGCTGTTTGATTCGAAAGCGTAGCAGGAGAGAGGAGTAACCAGTGTGAGTTCAACTTTTAATGGATTAGAGGTAGCCAGGCGTGCGCTAACCACCCAACAGTCCGCTTTATATACAACCGGTCATAATATTGCCAATGCTAATACAGAGGGTTATACCAGACAGCGGGTCAATTTTGAGCAGACCGGCCCGTACCCTCCAGCATCGAGGAACCGACCGGAAATTCCTGGACAAGTTGGAAGCGGTGTTCAGGCAGGCTCGATTGAACGTGTTCGTGACCAATTTTTAGACAAGCAGTACCGCAGTGAGAATGCCAAGTTTGGTTATTACGATTCCAAAGCAAGTGCGATGGAGCAAATGGAAAGTATCATGAACGAGCCAACGGAACAAGGGCTATCCAAGACAATGGATCGCTTTTGGCAATCGCTGCAAGACCTTGCTACAAATAAAGATGAGGGCTCCAGATCTGTTGCGGTGCAAAGGGGTACTGCGGTGGCTGAGACGTTTAATTATGTTTCCGATTCTTTAAATTCAGAAAGAAGCAATTTGCAGGAAGAAATGAATGTTACGAAAAAGGAGATAAATTCATTAGTCAGGCAGATAAACAACTTAAACAAACAAATTGGGGAGATTGAACCCCACGGTCTGGTACCTAATGATTTATATGATGAACGAGACAGATGTATCGATAAACTCTCTGGCCTCGTGAACATCAATGTTTCCTATGAAAGCAGCGGTGGACAGCCAAGTGCGATTGCACAGGGAAAAGCAACCATCACTTTGGCTGACGGACAAGGAAAGGATACAGACACCACCTTGATCGACGCTTCATCTGGCGAATATAAGCAAATGGAAATAGGCCTCGATGATGAACAAAATGTAGAGCAATTCAATTTTACAACCATTGACAAGGATGGCAATGAAACATCGACTGACTCCATTGCTGCGGCTGACTTTTCTTCTCAGGGTAAAATGAAAGCCCTCATGGAATCCAACGGTTACATAGATGGTGGTGAAGCAGTCGGGGAATATCCGGATATGTTGGAAGAATTGAACTTTTTAGCCAGAAACCTAGCTGCCGCACTTAATGAAGTTCATTCTCAGGGGATTGACGCCAATGGAGACCCTGGACAGGAATTCTTTGTTATTGACGATACAGATAATGCTGCAGCATCTATAACAGTATCTGAGGCAATTAAAGAAGATAGTGACTTGATTGCCGTCAGTGCCAATGGAGATAGCGGTAATGGTGAAAATGCGCTTGCGATGGCTGAGGCAATGCGTAAAAAAGGCGTCGGCGATTTAGGCCAGAACTCTTCGATACAAACCTACTATGAAGGAATTATCGGGGAAATGGCTGTAGTTGCTCAGGAAGCTGAGCGGATGCAAGGGAATGCTACCGTGCTCCGTGACCAAGTGGATGAAAATAGACAATCGGTCAGTGCTGTATCGTTGGATGAAGAGATGACCAATATGATTAAATTCCAACATGCCTATAACGCGGCAGCAAGAAATATGACGACCGTGGATGAAATGCTCGACCGAATCATCAATAATATGGGATTAGTCGGAAGGTAGGTGACAGAAAATGCGCGTAACACAAGGTATGTTATCGAATAATATGCTAAGAAATTTAAGTAACAGTTATGATAGCTTGGGGAAATATATGGACCAGTTGTCTACAGGTAAAAAGATTAATCGCCCTTCTGATGACCCGGTTGTCGCCATGAAAGGGATGAATTACCGCACACAAGTGACTGAAATTGAACAATACCAACGAAATACTAGTGAAGTTCATAATTGGATGGATAACTCTGATTCGGCATTGGATCAAGCTACGCAAGCTCTTCAGAGACTTAGAGAATTGGCTGTTCAAGGTAGTAATGGTACGTATGAAGAGGGGCAAAGGGAAAACATTGCGCAAGAAGTGGATCAATTGCGTGATCATTTGGCTGATATTGCCAATACGAAAGTCAACGGTAAATATATCTTCAATGGTACGAAAACCGATACGCCTCCTGTTATTGATGGTGTAGTCCAGGAGGGTGGCGGAGACGTTGTAGTTGAAGTGGCCAGTGGTACAAAGTTAAAGGCTAATATTGATGCTGGGGAAGTATTTAGTAGTGATTTGTTTGACGATATTCAAGCTTTCTCTGATGCCTTAAGGTCTGATATACCTGATGGAGAACTGGATGCCAATATTGCTTCGCTGGATAACCATATCGATAATGTAGTAAATGAGCGTGCTGACTTAGGTGCACGTATGAACCGGTTAGACCTTATAGAAGATCGCCTTTCTTCTCAGGAAGTTACGGCTAACAAAATGATGTCAGATAATGAAGATATCGATTTAGAAAAAGTCATCATGAAGCTAACTACTCAGGAGAGTGTTCATAGGGCAGCACTGAGTGCCGGGTCACGGATTATACAGCCAACTTTGACAGATTTTCTACGATAAATAATTAGGTGAAAGCACTTGCCCTCTGTATGAGCGGCAAGGCTTTTTACTATGAAGGGAATGGAGGAAAATTATGCAGCTGCCTCAGGTCAGGATGCAATCTAAACTGGCAAAGATTCAAATCACACAGACGCCAGTACAGCAAACCATTGTACAACCAAAAGCAGATCAAACAATCAGGCAACCCAAAGCTGAAATTACGATACAACGAAGACCATCTAAAATGACTATTGATCAATCAAAGGCTTGGGAGGATATGAATCTTAAGAGTGCAGCCAAGAGCATTTCTGAAGCAGCACAAAAGGGGAAAGAGGCAGTGTATAAGGGCATGCAGCGAAGAGTGAGCCAAGGGGAGCAGTTGATGAAAATCGAAAATGGAGGAAACCCGATAGCCGTTCAAGGAAAACAAAACGGGGAAAAACCAATGAAGCATTTCAATATTGGCTGGATTCCATCCCATTTTGCCGTAAAAACCGATTACCAGCCGTCCGAGCTGAAGATAAATGTCCAAACGCATGAGCCGATAATTGAAAACAAGCCAAACAAGCCAATTATCAATAATCAACCTGGTGAAGTAGAAACGTCACTTTTGGAAAGACAAAGCCTTTCCATCGACTTTAACAATTTAAAATTTAAAAATCTCAACTTTGAAATGATGATATAAAAGGATGATTAGATGAAAATACAAACAAAGTACATAGGTTCAGTTGAGGTAGACCAAAATGAAACGATAGAATTCCCTCAAGGCATTCCTGGCTTCAATGCAGAGAGAGAATTTATACTTTTGGATTTTCCTGAAAATCCTGTGTTCCAAATCATGCAGTCTGTCAAAAACCAGCAGCTGGCATTTATTGTGACAAATCCTTTCCATTTTAGATCTGATTATGATATTGATTTAGATCGAAGTTTAGTAGAAACATTAGAAATACAACAGGAAGGTGATGTTGTTATCTTATCGATTCTTTCCCTGAAAGATCCGTTTGAAAAAAGTACAATGAATTTGCAGGCACCTATTGTTGTTAACATGACCAAACGGAAAGGAAAGCAATTCATCACCAATAAAAAAGATTATAGTACAAGAGAACCGTTGATTGCTGCGGCCTCCTCTAAGGAAAAGGAGGATTAATAATGCTCGTATTGACCCGGAAGATAAACGAAGCAATACAAATAGGCGAAGATATAGAGATTACATTAATTGAAATAGACGGAGAACAGGTGAAGCTGGGGATTTCAGCGCCGAAAAACGTCGACATTCATCGTAAGGAAGTATACTTGGAAATCCAAAGGGAAAACAGTGAAGCTGCGCAAGTTTCAACAGATTTATTGAATTTATTAAAAAATAATGCAAAAAAAGATTAAACATTATCGAATTGCCACCGATAATATAAATGTAAGCCAATCGATACCAAAGACGGCCGCTTTGGTTCATTGGTCTCACCACAAGGAAGTGGGAGTATTTACTTATTCAAGGAGGAAAAATAATGAGAATTAATCACAACATTGCGGCGTTAAACACACACCGCCAACTAACAGGTAACCAAAATGCAACTCAAGGATCTTTGGAAAAGCTTTCTTCTGGCCTTCGCATCAACAAAGCCGGAGATGACGCTGCAGGTCTTGCAATTTCTGAAAAAATGCGTGGACAAATCCGCGGGTTGGATATGGCTTCTAAAAACGCTCAAGACGGTGTAAGTCTTATTCAAACTGCTGAAGGTGCACTGAACGAGACTCATGACATTTTACAGCGTATGCGTGAATTATCTGTTCAAGCTGCCAACGATACAAATGGCGACAAAGATCGTGAAGAGCTACAAAAAGAAGTAAGTGAACTAGTTGACGAAATCGACAGAATTGCTGGAGATACGCAATTCAACGGTAAGAACCTTCTTAACGGTGACCTTGCTGGAAGTGGAGCAGTTACTTTCCATATTGGATCCAATGCTGATCAGAATATCACGTTGGACGTAAATGATATGTCTGCTAGCGGTATTTCTGTAGCCAGCGTTGATATTTCTTCCCAGTCTGGAGCTAACGCTGCGATCACAACAATCGATACTGCAATCGAAACTGTGTCTTCTGAAAGAGCCAAATTGGGTGCTAACCAAAACCGTTTAGAGCATACTATCAATAACCTAGGTACTTCTTCTGAAAACCTAACTGCTGCTGAATCTCGTATCAGAGACGTTGACATGGCAAAAGAAATGATGGCATTCACTAAGAATAACATCCTTTCTCAAGCTTCCCAGTCTATGCTGGCTCAAGCTAACCAACAGCCACAAGGCGTACTACAACTTCTTCAATAAGTAATAAAAAAAACACCGTCATAGTGACGGTGTTTTTTTTATATCCTCTGTCTATCCCATCGTAAATTTAAAGAGTTTGTAGTCAATTCTATTGAAAAATGTCGATTTTTGCCGATATAAATAGTATAATAACATGACTTTTATGGTGGAGGTTTTTTATAATGTTAGTGGAAATAAATGAGCGTATGATTGAATTGGAAAACAGTCTATCTTCAATTGAACGGATAATAAAGGAAATTGAATCAGGGGTAAATGAATCGGAACTATCTTTTAGTCATTTAATTATTGATGGAGAAGAGATTTTCGAAGATTTTGAGCTTAGAATTGAAGAAAAAGTCACTTCCATTAGATATATAAAGGTAGTGATGAAAACAGTCGGTGAGTTTATCAACGATTTATTAGTTTCTGCCGAGAATTATTTAATAAGGGTAAATCCTGAACTACAAATACTGATTGATGAATTCTATCAGGGACCAACTAGCAGTTCGTGGGTAAAACTGGGGCAATTAATGGAAGGGTTGCAATGGATCAACCAACTATTCGAGATTATCAAAAGCAGTAAGCATAAGCCAGGAAACTGGAATGAATATTTAAAAGCAATGAGTACATTTGAAAAAGAACTGAATGCTTTGGAAGCAGCAATGGAAGCTAAGGACCAAATACTGATTGCTGACATACTACAATATGAAATCCTGGAAATAATTTCTGCTTTGAAAACTGAGGTAACAGAAACAATTGATCGAGAAGGAGAACGTTTGAATGTTAATTGATAATATAAATTATTTAAGAAAACATTATCGATCTATTCGTGCCTTTTTGAAAAATAATGAAGATGAATTATTAGCTAAGCCTATTAACGTGGTGAAATCTAGAACAGGACAACCTTCCCTAGAAATATTGTCTGAAACTGGTATGGTATCTATACATAGCAAGTATGATCCTGAGAAAGAAGCACAGCGGTTAATTGAAAAGTATGAAAAGAACATTCATCAATATAAACAAGTCTTTTTCTACGGAGTCGGGATGGGCTATCACGTGAAAGCATTTATGGAAAGACACCCTAATCTTACTTATACATTATATGAACCGCAACCAGCTGTTTTTTACCATTTTCTTGCTAATAAAAAAATAGAAGATTTTAATGAAAAACAAATTAAAAATATTTATTTAGGAACTTCCGAAGATGATGTAAAACGAATGGTGAGTCAATTTGTTAATCAGTTGGGTAATAACGTGCTTTTTGTTTCCCTTCCTAGTTATGAAAAAATATTCGAGAAAGAGTATCATTATTTTTTGAATTTATTCAAAAATAAGATGAAGGATAAAAAAACTTCATTTTTTACTAATTTAGCATTTGAAAAGCTTTGGACAATCAACAGCATGAAAAATTTCCCAGAGGTTTTAAGCACACCAAACATTTTAAACTCTGGAAATTCAAGTATAATGGAAGGACTGCCGGTTATTTTAGTAGCAGCCGGCCCTTCTTTGAGTAATGAATTAGAAAATCTCCGATATATAAAGAAAAATAAATTGGCTTATATTTTCGCAGTTGGCTCAGCAAATAAAGCTCTAATAAACAATGATATTATTCCTGATGCAGTATGTACGTATGACCCGCAAGATCACAATTATAAAGTTTATGAAGAGTTAATTAATAAGGGACTGGAAGTCCCTCTTATCTTTGGCAGTAGTGTGGGTTATGAAACTATAAAAAGGTATTCAGGACCAAAAGCTCATATGATCATGAGCCAGGATACAGTCTCCCAGTATTATCTAGGAAAAGAAGAAACAGATGCTGTAATAAACGATGCATCTTCAATAGCAATCGTAACTCTACAATTATTAGTTAGGTTAAAGGTGAGTTCCATTATCCTTGTTGGCCAAAATCTTGCATATAAAGGCAGCGAGTTTTATTCTAAGGGAATTGATTACAGTAGTATGGGAAAAGAGTACTCCATAACAGAGGAAGTTAAAAACAAAGCTATTACTATAAAAGATGTCGATGGAAATAGTATTTTGACAAGTAAAGGTTTTTTCAACATGAAGCAGGAGTTGGAACAATATATCTCATCAACAAATATAAAAGTATTTAATACCACTGTCGGTGGAGCAAGCATAAAAGGAACAACATTCATACCTCTTAATGAGTTAATATTAAATCATTTATCATTCCCCGTTGTAGAGGAAAATTGGTTTACAAAACTTAATATTCATTATGATATAGATAAAGTAAAGGAAAAACAGGAAGCGATGAATTCATCTTTTAAGGAGTATGGAGTTCTAATAGAAAACTTGGAGAAAATACTAGACCAAATAAACTCACTAGTGAATAAACATCAAGTCAACAATCTGGAGAGGCAGTTTAATAAGTTGGATAAAGAATTCAAACGATTAAGCGATAATTCATATTATAAAGTTTTTATAAAGCCTATGGTTAGAATCACATTAGAAGTGACCATTCAAAATATTCAATCTATCAGATTTACTAAGGACCAAGTGCTTAAAGGCAAAACCATTGTGAAGATATTTAATAAGTTTTTATCTGAATGTAAAATAGATGCTAAGAATATTAAACCTGTCTATTCGACGTTTGAACAAAGCTATAAAAAAACTCGAGGTGCCAATCTATGAATTTAAAGAATAAAGTGATTTTGATCACCGGTGGAACTGGATCATTTGGGAAAAGGTTTATCTCAAGGATACTGAAACAAGACGTCAAAAAAGTAATCGTTTTTAGTCGTGATGAGCTTAAGCAATATGAAATGGCTCAGGAGTATTCAGATTCAAGACTACGTTTTTTTATTGGAGATGTACGGGATAAAGAAAGGTTATACAGAGCTTTTGATGGGGTGGATATTGTTATTCACGCTGCTGCTATGAAACATGTTGGTGCTTGCGAGTATAATCCTTTTGAAGCAGTAAAGACAAATATAAACGGAGCTCAAAATATTGTAGAGGCTGCAATTGACTGTAAAGTTAAGCGTGTTATTGCTTTAAGTACCGATAAAGCTGCTAGTCCGGTTAATTTATACGGAGCTACCAAATTAGCTTCCGATAAATTGTTTGTTGCGGCCAATTCTTATGCAGGTGATAAAGATACTAGGTTTGCAGTTGTTCGCTATGGAAACGTGGTTGGTAGTAGAGGCAGTGTAGTGCCCTTTTTTCAAAAGCTGAAAGCTACTGGAGAAATACCTATTACAGATTCAAGGATGACAAGGTTTTGGATAACTTTAGATAAGGGCGTGCAGTTTGTTCTAGATAGTTTATTAAGAATGCAAGGAGGAGAAATTTTTGTGCCCAAAATTCCAAGCATGAATGTGGTAGATTTAGCTAAATCCATTGCTCCGAATTGTGAAATCAATTATGTAGGTATTCGTCCTGGTGAGAAACTTCACGAAACAATGATAACAGAGGATGATGCACGAAGAACCTTGGAATACGAAACATACTATGTCATTCAACCGGAATTTCCCTGGTGGACGAATAAATATGAGCTAGAAGGAAAGAAACTCCCCGAAGGATTCAAATATACAAGTGACACAAATACGGATTGGTTGTCGGTGGATGAATTGAAAACACTCGTGGAAGAGGTCAGTTAAATGACTTCAGAAAATGAATTTATCCAAAAAAAGAATAATAATAAATCACGTGAGGCTTATTTGCCATATTCCAAACAATGGATTAGTGAAGAAGATATACAAGCTGTTGTCGATGTGTTAAGAGGAGATTATCTGACAACAGGCCCCTATATTGATAAGTTTGAACAAGCCATAGCAAAGTATGTAGATGCCAAATATGCGGTAGCATTTTCAAGTGGAACAGCAGCACTTCATGGCGCTTGTTTTGCTGCTGGAATTCAGGATGGAGACGAAGTAATTACTACACCAATGACCTTTGCGGCTAGCGCAAACTGTATACTCTATCAAGGCGGAACTCCAGTTTTTGTAGATATTGATAGAGATACCTATAATATTGATTCCAGGAAAGTTGCTCAGTCTATCACAGATCGGACAAAAGCTATCATTCCTGTTGACTTTACAGGCCAACCGGCAGATCTGGATGAGATTCATGAAATTGCTAAAGCAAATGACCTTATTGTCATTGAAGACGCCGCACATGCTTTAGGGGCAACATATAAAGGTAGAAAAGTTGGATCATTAAGTGATATGACAATGTTCAGTTTTCATCCTGTAAAACAAATCACTACTGGAGAAGGGGGCATAATCACTACAAATAACCGTGCTTATTACGATAAACTGATACAATTTCGCTCTCATGGTATTACTCGGGACAAAAATAAAATTAAAGATAGCCACGGGCCATGGTATTACGAAATGCAGTTTCTGGGCTATAATTATCGCATGACAGATATACAAGCTGCATTAGGTATTAGCCAACTTAAAAAAAATGAGCATTTTTTGAAACTAAGAAAAAGGTATGCTGCTATGTATAATGAAGCTTTTTCCAAAATGGATTTGTTAGATATTCCGTTTCAGAACCATGAAAAAGAATCAAGTTGGCATCTATATGTTATAAAATTGAATTTAAGTCGAATCTCCATAAGTAGAAAAGCAATCTTTGAAGCCTTGCAAAGCGAGAATATTGGTGTTAATGTGCACTACATTCCGGTGCATCTTCTTCCGTATTATCATGAACTGGGTTATAAAAGAGGTATATGTCCAAACGCAGAGGATTTGTATGAATGCATAATCTCTTTACCACTTTTCCCCGCAATGACAGAAGAAGATATAGAGGATGTTATTTTTGCTGTAAAAAAAGTTTTGTGGAATTACTCCGAAAGTTCATAGGGGGATATAATGAAAATTATCGCTATCATACAGGCAAGAATGGGATCTACTAGACTTCCTGGAAAGGTTATGAAAGAGGTTTTAAATAAAACTTTATTGGAATATGAACTTGAACAGGTGAAATGTGCTGCTTTAATCGATGAAATAATCGTTGCGACTACTAAAAATAGATCGGACGATAAAATTGTTGACTTATGTGAGAAACTTTCCATTCCAACTTTTAGAGGATCTGAGCATGATGTTTTATCGAGATTTTATGAAACTGCAACCGAATATAAAGGAGATATTATAGTTAGGCTGACTGCTGATTGTCCATTAATTGATCCATTGGTAATTGACAAGGTTATTCTTGATTATCTAAAACATAAGGAGAAGTATGACTATGTATCTAACACGATAGAACGGACATATCCTAGGGGTATGGACACTGGTGTTCTATCTTATCGGACATTAAAGGAAATTAATGCATATGCTACTAGCGAAAGTGATAGAGAACATGTCACTTCATATTTATATAGAGTTCCAGGGAGGTATAGAACATTTGGAGTCAGAAACGAAGAGGATCTTAGTAATTATAGATTAACTGTAGATACCAAAGAGGACTTTGAGGTTGTTGCTAATATCCTGGAAAATCTATATAAGCCTAATTCTTCTTTGAAAATGAACGATATTGTCACGTATTTAAAGCAACGTCCTTCTTTGCTTACTATTAACCAAAATATTGAACAGAAAAGAATTTAATACAGGAAAACTCAGTTACTTATCCGGGAAGGTGGTTCCATGGCGAAAGCAAAGTTTATTATTAGAGCAGATGCTTCAGCTACTATAGGGACTGGGCACATTATGAGAACTCTGGCACTAGCTCAAGTGGTGAAGGTAGATTCTTCCATTCAATTTTTGTGTTCTGAGATAACGCCTAATCTAGTAAAACTTTTAAACAAAGAAAGCATAACCATTGATTTTCTTCCAGTTCTTCCTGGAAGTGAAGAGGATTTAAATCAAACGATTCAAATAGCAAAAACAAAACAAGTAGATTGGATAATCTTGGATGGTTATCATTTTGACGAAAGTTTCATCAACGGATTAAAGAGAAGTGGGTTTAGAGTATTACTTTTTGATGATTTTGCTAACCTTGATTATTATTGTGCTGACATTATTCTAAACAGAGGGACTTTTGTAAACAAAGAGATGTACACAAACATAGATAAATATTCGCAATTGTTAATCGGTCCCCAATTTACAACTTTACGTAAAGAATTTCTGGATTGGCAAGGTGTAAAGCCAAGGATAAAGGCAACTCCGTCAAATATTTTAATTTCCATGGGTGGTGCGGATCCTAATAATGTCACACTCTCCGTGATTAAGCTTTTAGAAAAAGTTAATGATTTCACCATGAAAGTAAAGGTTTTACTTGGACCTGCGAATAAACACAAGGAATATATAAATGCTAACTTAGCCCAATTCAAATTAGATCTTCAAATAGTGGAAGATGACGAAGATATACCATCCTTATTTAACTGGGCTGACTTTGCTATAACGGCAGGAGGAACGACCCTTTTCGAAATGGCATACATGGGCCTTCCAAGTATAGTCATTCAAATCGCTGAAAACCAAAAGTCAGCCCAAATCCTAGCGGAAAGATATCATACTTGCTTGTATTTGGGGAAAGACACTTCCATAACCCTGCACGATTTTAAAGGTGCTTTAAAGAAAATGGAGGACCCAAATGTCAGAAAGAAAATGATTGTAAATGGCCAAAATTTGATAGACGGCCGAGGGAGTGAACGAATATTGGAAAAATTAAACCTTATAAAGAGTGATGATTTTGAATAAAAGGGTATTGATGATTTTAGGCGGCAGCTTTGGGCAAATAGAAGTAATTAAAACTGCAAAGAGATTAGGCTTGACCACATTGGTGTTAGATATGAATCCTCGTGCCGTTGGGTTTCAATATGCAGATTATTATGAAGTGGTTAGTACTACTGATTTTATGGGGGTAGAGAAGGTCGCAAGAGAATATGGGGTATCTGGCATATTAACGGTTTCAAGTGATATTGCGGTACCAACTGTGTGCTATGTGAACGAACGGTTAGGGCTTCCCAATCAGGGATGGGGAATAGCTGAAGCAGTTACTGACAAGACTATCATGAGAGAAAGGTTCAAAAAAGCCGGGGTTTCTTCTCCTGAATTTTTCATTTTTACAAGAGAAGATAATCTTTTAGAAATAAAAGAGAAAATAACGCCTATCTTGAAAAAACATCCATTGATAGTAAAACCATCTGATAGTTCTGGAAGCAGGGGAGTACAAAAAATATCAAGTACAAGTGATCTTATGGGTGCTATAAATTATGCTATGAAATTTTCCCGTAACAAAGTAGTCATCATTGAAAGATTTATAAAGGGATTAGAGATAGGAGCACAAAGTTTATCTGTTTCAGGTGAAATGGAATTGTGTTTTATACATAATGACAAACTTTCTGAAAATATGATACCAATTGGCCATTCCTTACCACCTTCGCTTAATGAAAATCAAATCTCCAAAATTAAGAAAGAATGCGAAAAGGCTTTGACAAGCTTAGGGATTACTAATGGACCAAGTAATATCGACCTTATCATTGATGATTTCGGCATACCATATGTTGTAGAAATAGGGGCAAGAATCGGTGCCACCAAACTTCCGGAAATTGTTAAATACCACTCGGGTGTTGACCTTATTGAATTAGCAATTAAATTGGCGATAGGTGAAAAGATAAATTTGCCAATAGCGAAAAATAAACCTGTTGCAGTTGAGATGCTTTACTTTAATACACGTTCCGAAGTTGAATATGATTTAGAAAAAATTAAAGATGCAATTGAACCCTATAATCCTCTGGAATACGTTATAAATATTCCGGATAATTGGGTGACACCGCTGAATTCAGGTGTAGACGTTTACGGACACGTGATCTGCACAGGGGAAACGGCACTCGATGCAGAAGAAAATTGTTCAGAGTTGATAGCTAGAATTAAGTCTAAACTATCTTTTCTTAATTGAACCTATAAAGTTGTATGCTAAGGGGGAGAGTGGATAGTGAATATTATTATCTTCGGGTGCGGGATTAGTGCGGAGAAGATTATAAGAGTAATCAATAAACTTAATGTGAAAATTATTGCTTATGCAGATAATAATTTAGATAAGGTTGGAAGCCGGATTAATGATACACCGGTCATTTCACCTTCGGAAATAAAAGGTAAGGATTTTGATTATATTATAATTGGCAGCATTTATTTTGAAGAGATAAGGGAACAGCTATTAAATATAGGAATACCAGAAGAAAGGATACTTGAATACTATAAGTACCAAAACTTCATTTCTTTACGGACAAAACTGGATGAATACGTAAGAAATATATCTGAATATGATTGTTTAATTACTGGAATGTCATATGCAAAATATGGGATAGACCTCAAGGAACTTAAGAGGGAATCTTTCAATTTTGCATTAAATAGCCAAGATTTATTCCATGACTATTCAATCGTAAAATACTTAAGCAACAGAAAGCTACTTACTAATATTAATACAATTATTATTGGATTGGCCTATTATAGTCTTGAATTTGAACTTATAAAATCCCGAGAGAAATACTTAGTGACAAGATACCATCCAATAAACGCAGACTTAAAGAGTAATACCGATTATTATCGAAAATATATGAATCTTCGTACTGCTTATGCAGATGATACATTTATAAATAAAGTTCCCTATTTACAAACTGTGTTTGGTACTCTTCTTGAACATGATTATTTGGAAAAGATTGATGATTTTGAGGATCAATATATAAAAGCTGATAATGTTCAATGGGAAAGGAAAGAGTTGGCATTGAGACATTCAAATAAAGACTATCCTGAGACTGTTGAGAAAAATGTTCATATACTAGAAAGATATCTAAACTTATTAAAAGAAGAAGCAATTAAACCAATTATTGTGATTTTCCCACAGCACAAAGACTATACAGCTTATTTTTCTAAAACGATGAGAGAAGATTTTACAAGCCATCTTGAACGATTGAATGCAACACATCCCTTTGAACTGATTGATTTATTTGATTCAGAGTTAGTTTCCGAGCGTGACTTTTTTGATGTGCATCACTTAAATCACGATGGAGCAATTAAAGTAACTCAATTAATAAATAATAGGTTATAGAAATTAGTATTGTTAGAAAGGTCGTTGCGACATATGAATGAAGTAGTTATACAAAATAGAAAAGTCGGGCCGAACTGTCCCCCGTTTATTATTGCTGAGATGTCTGGCAATCATAATCAATCTTTAAATAATGCTCTGCAGATAGTAGAAGAAGCAGCTAAGGCTGGTGCTGATGCAGTGAAATTACAAACTTATACACCTGATACAATGACCTTGGATGTCGATAGAGGAGAATTTGTAATAAAGGATTCCAACAATCTTTGGAAAGGGAAAAGTCTTTACAATCTATATCAGGAAGCCTACACACCTTGGGAGTGGCATGAAGCTATTTTTAATAGATGTCGGGAACTGGGTTTAATTGCCTTCAGTAGCCCTTTTGATGAAACTGCAGTTGATTTTTTGGAAGAGTTAGATGTTCCATGTTATAAGATAGCTTCATTTGAAAATACTGATATACCTCTTCTTCGAAAAGTTGCCAGTACAGGTAAACCGATAATAATTTCCACAGGTATGGCAACGTTGTCTGAAATAGATGAAACTGTCAGGGTTGTAAGAGAATCCGGGTGTAAAGATATAATTCTGCTAAAGTGCACAAGTACTTATCCTGCACCTGCTATTGACACAAATATAAAAACAATCCCCCAGATGAGCCAGATTTTTAATAGTAATGTCGGTTTATCCGACCATACCCAAGGAATCGGCGTTGCAATTGCAAGTGTAGCTTTAGGAGCCACAGTGATTGAAAAACACTTTACTTTATCGCGTGAAGAAGGAGGGGTGGATTCTGTTTTTTCATTGGAACCAAAAGAATTACAGCAATTAGTAAATGAAACAAATAAAGCCTGGGAATCATTAGGGGAAATAACTTTTGGTCCCACCGAGAAAGAAAAAGCCTCTCGAACCCGGAGGAGATCATTATATATAACGAAGGACATAAAAGCAGGAGATGCATTTACCAAAGATAACTTGAGAGCTATTAGACCGGGATTGGGGATACCTCCTAAATATTATGATTTGGTAATAGGAAAAAAGGCTCGGAAAAATGCTGTCAAAGGTACGCCGTTACAATGGGATAATTTATTAGAATAACTATATTCTAAACTTATTTGGATGGACGGTTAGAGGGGGGCTAAATGGCTGAAAGCAAATTCCTCCAATACATGATTATATCTTTATTGTAACGAGGGATTAAATTTTTAATCCCTCTAGTCATTCGACAGCTTTTTTGATAGTCTTTAAAGTGGGGTAACGCTGTAAGCGCTTGTGTCCGTTAACGGCGCATACATAGCCAGTCAACTAGAACAGATAAGGGGTTAAGGTATGAGGAGATTAGTGATACTGGGCGGCGGCTACGGAGGGATTAAGATTCTGAATAAACTTTTGGATGGCGGATTACCTGGAGATGTTCATATCACGCTGATCGATAGGAATCCTTACCATTCACTGAAAACAGAATTTTATGCAATAGCTGCCGGAACAAAAGCAGACAGGGAAGTAAGAATGGAATTTCCAGAGCACGAGCAGGTTGATTATGTTTATGGAGAGATTGAAAAAATCGACGTGGACGGAAAGCGGATTTTTGTCCAGGGGTTGACGGAGGCTGTTCTTTATCATTATTTAGTGATCGGATTAGGCTGTGAAGACAACTACCATGGCATTGAAGGAGCAGCAGAGTTTACCGAAAGTGTGCAGACCATTTCACGTGCCAGACACGGAAGTGTTGCTGTCGGCGATTTGAAAGCTTACGGCAAGGTTGCCATCGTCGGCGCCGGTTTAAGCGGTATTGAGGTTGCATCCGAAATCAGGGAAAGCCGTCCGGATTTGAATGTGAGACTGCTTGATCGCGGCGAAACGGTGTTGAGTGCGTTCAATTCGAAAATTCAAAATTACGTGGAAGAATGGTTTGCCAAAAATGACGTCGAAGTCATTCACAAGGCAAATGTCGAATATGTCGAAAAAGACGGGGTTTGCAACAATGGGGTTTGTTTTGTGAATGATGTTACAATCTGGACTGCAGGTGTTCAACCGAATTATTTGGTTCGGGAGCTGCCGTTTGCCAAGGATGGCCAGAATAAGATAGTGCTGAATGATTATTATCAGGTTCCTTCTCATCCAACGGTATATGTTGTGGGTGACTGTGCTTCTTCTGTTCATTCGCCCAGTGCACAGCTGGCTGGACAGCAGGGGGAACAGATTGCGGATGTACTGCTCGCATTATTAAACGATAATGCCCCAGAACAGCCGAAAGAAATAAAGTTAAAAGGCGCTTTGGGCTCCTTGGGGAAATCAGACGGTTTTGGGAACATGCTCCAGCAGCCGGTGACCGGATTACTTCCGCGTCTGGCAAAATCGGGTGTATTGTGGCTGAATAAACGACACTAGTAGACTAATAGTGGCCGAACGGATAGGAGCTTGACCTATCCGTTTTTAATATATTTTTTGGCAAGACCTTTACTTTTTAAATCTCTTGCCGATATAAAAAGAAACTACATAGAATAGGAGTGGCTTTTGCCATGAACGTTGGGAAGATTTTATCTGGATCCCAACTCCTGCAAAAGACTGAACAACTTGGCTTTTCGACAACTGCAAGAGAAAGATCCATTAATGAACCTTTTAGTGAACAAACTGATCCTGAAGTAATTAATGGTGCTTACAAGGAAGAGAATAATAAAAAACAAGTTCAAAACACAGTCGACGCTCTGAATGAATTTTTGGAGCCTACTCATACTGGTCTCAAGTTTGAATTGCATGACAAGCTTGAGAAGTATTATGTGACGGTAATAGACACGGATACTAAGGAAATCATCAAGGAAATACCACCAAAAAAGCTTCTTGACGTCTATGCTGCGATGGCTGAATTCATGGGATTTATAGTCGATGAAAAGATATGAAGGCTGGTGAAAAAATGGTAAACAATGTGAGTAGTATGAACAGTATGCGAATTGGCGGGTTGGCATCCGGGATGGATATCGATCAAATTGTCAATGATTTAATGGAAGCCGAGCGCATCCCTCTGCAAAAAATGGAACAGGATAAAACTAGGATGACATGGCAACGCGATGCCTACCGTGATATAAATAAAAGTCTTTCAGAATTGGACAATATGTTGAGAGATATGAAATATCAAAAGACTTATAGTACTAGGCAAGCAACTTCCTCTCAATCTAGCGCAATCACTGCTACAGCAGACGCCACAGCTTCAAATGGAACATATAATATGGAAGTTACTCAGCTTGCGAAAGCTGCAGTAAATGTCAGTACCCAGGGGATTTCAGGTGGAACTGAGAAGGTAGACCCTTTTGGCAAACTTTCTGAACAGAATTTCACAGGCGGTGTTACAGTTCCCAGCACTATGACCTTCACTACATATGAGAATGGTGTAGGAACGGAACATAATATAGATATAACTGAAACTGATACGCTAAACAGTGTGTTAACTAAAATTACCGATCAGGATAATGGTGTGCGAGCTTTTTATGATGTACAAGCTGATAAAGTTGTCATGGAAAGAACTGAAGCAGGAGTACACAATGAAGGTGGAGCTGAAATAGACTTTAGCGCTGATACTTCTGGCTTTTTTACAGATACACTGCAGTTAGGTCAGGAGACAGCAGCTCAGGATGCGGAGTTTATTTATAATGGTGCCGTCACTTTAACTTCCAAAACAAATTCGACTAAGTTAAACGGCATAACATTTAAATTCAACGATGTTACAGATGGATCAGCTAATATTACAGTAAGTAATGATGTAGATGCCTCAGTAGAAAAAATAATGAAATTCGTTGATAAGTACAATGAAGTTATTGAGAAGGTAAACGGAAGCCTAAGCGAAGAGAAATACCGGGATTATAAACCACTGACCAATGCTCAAAAGGAAGATATGTCTGAAAAGGAAATTGAGTTGTGGGAAGAAAAAGCGAAAAGTGGCTTATTAAAAGGTGATTCGATACTTTCCTCGGGAATTTTCAGCATGCGGCAGGATTGGTATTCGCAAATTGACAATGGCAGTCAGTATTCTCATTTATCAGAGATAGGCATTGAGACCTCTCCAAATTACTTGGATGGTGGAAAGTTAATCGTAACGGAAGATAAACTGCGTGAAGCACTTCAGAATGATCCGGATTCTGTTTATGAGTTGTTTTCCAATGACGTGGAAGGTGATGGTCGTGGCATTATTAACCGACTGGATGATTCGATTAATTCCACAGTAAAGAGAATCGAAGAACGTGCTGGAAAAGGTTACCACACACTGGAACAATATACACTTGGAAAACAGTTGAAAGATGTTGATAGCAGAATTGATCGTTTTCAAGATCGGTTAACACAGATCGAAGATCGCTATTGGGGCCAGTTTACTGCAATGGAGAAAGCAATTCAGAGAATGAATGAACAATCTTCATATTTAATGCAACAATTTAATGGATAATATGTAATGGGGAGTGTTTTACACAAATGTCAATGCAACAGCAATACCAGGCGTATAAAAATAATTCCGTGACAACCGCTTCGCCAGGAGAATTGACGCTGATGCTATATAATGGATGTCTCAAGTTCATAAAACAGGCAGTTAGGGATATCGAAGCAGGAAGCCATGAACAAAAAAACATTAATATACAAAAGGCTCAAAAAATCATCCAGGAATTAATGGTTACACTTGATCAAAAAGCCGATATTTCCAAGGATATCTTGCCTATCTATGACTATATAAACCGTCGACTTATGGAAGCGAATATGAATAGCGATAAAGAAATCCTGGGAGAAGTAGTGGGATTAGTGGAAGAGTTCCGTGATACTTGGAAGGAAGTCATTAAACTCAATAGACAAAAACAATACGGCCAGGGAGCTCAAGCATGAAGAATCGGATTCAGCCTCTTTATGATATTACCTTGGAATTAAGTCAGAAATTAAAGGGTGAAATTCCAGCTGATCAGCGTGAAGAGATCATTTCCGAGATTAATAGTGTCCTCGAACATCGAGACAAGATGATAGAAGGAATAAAACCTCCATATTCTGAGGAAGAAATGGAAACAGGACGTACTTTACTGCCCATTAACCGTGAAGTTCAAGACAAACTGAAGCAGTTATTGATAAGATTGCGAACAGAAATGAAAACTGTTAAAAAGCAAAAAAGCTCTAACAACAAATACACTAACCCTTATAAACAGCTAGCAAATTATGATGGCATGTTTTTAGATCAAAAAAAATAAAAAGAGATGCCTGAAAATGTTCAGGCATCTCTTTTTTATAGTATATTGGAAAGAGTAACAGGAATGAAGTATATATTAATCCATTAAGTGCCAGTTCCATCAATATTTCGACACCAATTCGACAAAATATTTCTTCGTTTAGGCAGGAATTGGACAGGGTATTGTGGAATAATAAATACATAAGGTTAAAAAGGAGGCACTTACATGAAATTCAACATTCGTGGTGAGAATCTAGAGGTGACTGAATCCATCAGCAGTTATGTGGAGAAGAAAATCAGTAAGCTAGAACGGTATTTTGAAAAACCGCCAACATCCGATGTATATGTGAATCTAGGTGTCTATAATGATGAGCAGGTAATCGAAGTAACCATCCCGATGACCAATCTGCTGTTACGTGCAGAGGAAAGACACAACGATTTATATGCTGCCATCGACCTTGTAGTGGATAAATTAGAGCGGCAAATCCGTAAATATAAAACAAAAGTAAATCGAAAATCCCGGCAAAACGGCGCTCCTAAACATGTATTCGCAGAACTCGAACAGGAGGCGTTGGAAAGCCAATTGAACCAGGAAGAGATGGAAGAAGATGCGGGCGTCGAGATCGTCCGTACGAAGCGTTTCAACTTGAAGCCGATGGATTCGGAGGAAGCAGTCCTGCAAATGGATATGCTGGGTCACGCTTTCTATGTATTCACTAATGCTATAACAGGTGATACGAATGTTGTCTACCGCCGCCGAGACGGCCGGTATGGACTAATTGAGCCGAATGAAGCTTAACTGCTTCCTTGTTTTTAATGATAAAGGTTAATTATGAAGGATAAATAAATGGAATGTTGCTTCTTTGTAAAGAAACGGTCCAGCGGGGATTAATTGGCTGGGCCGTTGTTTTGTGATTTATCTTTCTTCAAGGCATCTCGATAGTATAATCGCGAACCTTGCCACTTTCGGCCCTCACCCTCTCCAAGTCGTAAACAACAGACACCTCACATCTTTCTTTTATTTTCTTTTGTTATTTCCGAAACTTATAGTTTGGGAGTTTTTTTACCCTCCAAACCCCGAAAATCGTCTCGGCAAACGTATCGTATCAGGGGGAGTGTAGCATGGATTTTAGGTAAATGGTGATTCGTCAGAAAAATTCCCTTATGGTATAACATACTTAACACGGAAACAGGCTGGATGAAAATGACAACGCTTGCCCCGCCGGCCTTTCCGTACATATATACCATACCTCAAGGGGGGGGGAGCGCATATGGCGGTCAGCCATTGCAAACAATGTGAGCACCAAAAAAATATTTTGAAGCAGCACGAAGATACGATTACGCAGCTGTTAGAGATCATCGCTGTTACTAATCGGAAGCTGGCAGAATTAGAAGCAAAGCATTCCGAGTTAGAAAAGGTTTACTTCTTTCAACAGCAAGCTCCCCGCTTCACCGTACCTCACCAAGCCTCGCACGTCACCCCTATGCTCCCTCACCTGAATAAGTAGCCCGCTCCTCCGGGCTGCTTATTTTATCTATGCAAATGGTTGTCTGAAATGCGTCATTCCATTCCCCGGGGGCTTTCTTGTCATTGCTCCCCGCTAGTGTTATTATAAAGTTTGGACTAACCTATTTCTTACAGATTTAAAATATAGGAGAAAGAAAGCCTATTTGTGAGCTTTCCTAAATAAAGAGGAGCGTTTTACATGCGTGGATTACTGAAGAAAGTTTTCGGGGATGGTAACCAACGTCAAGTGAACCGTCTGCAAAAAACGGCAGATGAAATAGAAGCGCTGGAACCTGAATACGAGCGATTGACAGATGAAGAGTTACGAAATAAAACAGAAGCATTTAAAGAGCGTTATCAAAATGGAGAAGACCTGGACAATATGTTGCCGGAAGCATATGCAGTTGTCAGGGAAGGTGCCAAGCGTGTGCTGAATATGCGTCCGTTCCCCGTCCAGTTACTGGGTGCAATTGCCCTGCATGAAGGAAATATAGCGGAGATGAAGACAGGGGAAGGTAAAACCCTTGCTTCGACTATGCCCGCTTACTTGAATGCGTTGACCGGAAAAGGCGTCCATATCGTTACGGTCAACGATTATTTGGCTGAACGTGATGCCAACCAGATGGGCGAGCTGTTTCAATTTTTAGGACTCACGGTCGGCATCAACAGCAACGGGTTGAGTAAAGAAGAAAAACGTGCTGCTTATGCAGCGGATATTACCTATGGTACCAACAACGAATATGGTTTCGATTATCTGCGGGACAATATGGTGCTGTATAAAGAACAGATGGTACAGCGTCCGCTTCATTTTGCCATCATTGACGAAGTAGACTCGATCTTAATCGACGAAGCGCGTACACCGTTAATCATTTCCGGCTCGGCACAAAAGTCGGCAAGCCTCTATCAACAGGCGAATGCTTATGTACGAACATTAAGCAATGAAGAGGATTACACATATGATGAAAAAACCAAAGGGGTTCAACTGACCGAAGAAGGGATCAACAAAGCGGAACGCTTTTTCGGCATTGAAAACCTGTTTGATTTGAACAATGTTACCTTGACGCACCATATCAATCAGGCATTGAAGGCACATGTCTCGATGCATCGGGATACCGATTATGTGGTAGAAGATGGGGAGGTCGTCATCGTTGACCAGTTCACCGGCCGTTTGATGAAGGGCCGTCGCTATAGTGATGGACTGCACCAGGCGATTGAAGCAAAAGAAGGTCTGCAAATTCAAAATGAAAGCATGACCCTGGCATCGATTACCTTCCAGAACTTCTTCCGGATGTATGAAAAACTTGCCGGGATGACCGGTACAGCGAAAACGGAGGAAGAAGAATTCCGCAATATTTATAACATGGATGTTATGGTGATTCCGACCAACAAACCGATTATTCGTGATGATAAAGCGGATCTTATCTATCAGTCAATGGAAGGGAAATTCCGTGCGGTGGTCGAGGAAATCAAAGAAAGGCATCAAGCTGGACAGCCGGTACTTGTCGGTACTGTTGCCGTTGAAACGTCTGAGTTGATTTCCAAGCTATTGAAAAAAGCAGGCGTTCCACATAACGTCCTGAACGCGAAAAACCACTACCGAGAGGCAGAAATCATCGAGGATGCTGGACAAAAGGGCGCCGTTACCATTGCCACCAATATGGCCGGTCGTGGTACCGACATTAAATTAGGCGACGGTGTCAAAGAACTCGGTGGTCTTGCGGTTATTGGCACGGAACGTCATGAATCTCGCCGGATTGATAACCAGCTTCGTGGTCGTTCTGGTCGTCAAGGAGACCCGGGTGTAACTCAGTTTTATCTTTCAATGGAAGATGAATTGATGCGCCGCTTCGGTTCCGATAACATGAAAGCGATGATGGAGCGTTTCGGTATGGATGATACCCAGCCGATTGAAAGTAAGATGGTTTCCAGAGCAGTCGAATCTGCGCAAAAACGAGTGGAAGGTAACAACTTTGATGCTCGTAAAACGATTCTTTCTTATGACGATGTACTGCGTGAGCAAAGGGAGATCATTTACAAGCAGCGTTTTGAAGTGATTGATTCCGATAATTTACGTGAAATTATTGAACGAATGATGCAGTCGACAATCGAGCGTACTGTTCAATCCTATACTTCTGATGAAGTGGAAGAAAACTGGGATTTGAATTCCTTGGTTGAATATCTTCACGCCAACCTGTTGGAACGTGAAGACATAACAGTTGATGATTTGACTGGAAAAGATCCGGAAGAAATGATTGAATTAATTTTCGAAAAAGCGAAGCAGCGTTACGATAAGAAAGAAGAAGAACTGACACCTGATCAAATGCGCGAATTCGAAAAGGTCATCCTTCTCCGTTCGGTAGATACCAAATGGATGGATCATATCGACCAAATGGATCAATTACGTCAAGGTATCCACTTACGTGCATATGGTCAAAATGACCCGCTTCGCGAATACCAAATGGAAGGTTTTGCGATGTTTGAACAAATGATCGCTGCCATTGAAGAAGAGGTTTCCAAGTATGTCATGAAGGCACAAATCAGGGAAAACCTCCAGCGTGAAGAAGTGGTCAAGAACACCCAGGCTGTATCAGGCGGACAAGAAGAAAAGAAGAAAACGAAAAAGCCGTATGTCAAAACAGACACGGTAGGCAGAAATGACCCATGTCCATGCGGCAGCGGCAAAAAATATAAAAACTGTCACGGGCGTTAATGCTCCATCAGGATGGAACGGAAGACACTTCTTTAAATAGAAGTGTTTTCCACTGTCATGAACGGGAAAAAGTTGATAAACAATCATTTGAGGTGACGACACAATGGAATTAGTGGAAATCAGGCAAGAGTTGGATAAAATGGCTAAGCGATTAGCGGACTTCAGGGGGTCTCTTTGACTTAGAACAAAAGAGGGCCCGTATTGCTGAACTGGAAGAAGAAATGACAGCCCCTACCTTTTGGGATGACCAGCAGGAAGCTCAAAAAGTTATCAACGAAGTGAACGGGCTGAAGGAACTGGTTGAAAACTTTGATAAACATCAGGAAACGCATGAAAACTTAGAAGTATCTTATGAACTTGTCAAAGAGGAAAACGATGAGGATTTACGTGAGGAATTAGAATCAGAAGTCAACGAATTGACCGAAGCGCTCAACAATTACGAGTTGTTTATTTTATTGTCGGAGCCATATGACAAAAACAATGCGATTCTTGAGTTGCACCCGGGCGCTGGTGGAACAGAGTCCCAGGACTGGGCAAGCATGTTGCTTCGTATGTACACACGTTGGGCTGAAAGAAAGAACTTCAAAGTGGAAACGATGGATTACTTGCCTGGTGAAGAGGCTGGAGTCAAAAGCGTGACCTTGTTAATTAAGGGCCATAATGCGTATGGTTACTTGAAAGCGGAAAAAGGTGTACACCGTCTTGTCCGGATTTCACCTTTCGACTCTTCCGGACGCAGGCATACGTCTTTTGTATCCTGTGAAGTGATGCCAGAGCTGGATGACAGCATCGATGTAGATGTGCAAACAGAGGATTTGAAAATCGACACCTATCGTTCCAGCGGTGCCGGCGGACAGCATGTTAACACAACAGATTCCGCTGTGCGGATTACGCACATCCCGACAAACACGGTTGTGACTTGTCAATCGGAGCGTTCCCAGATTAAGAACAGGGAACAAGCGATGAAAATGCTAAAAGCGAAACTTTATCAATTGGAAATTGAAAAGCAGCAGCAAGAGCTGAATGAAATCCGTGGAGAACAGAAAGAAATAGGCTGGGGAAGCCAGATTCGTTCCTATGTTTTCCATCCGTATTCCATGGTCAAGGATCACCGTACCAATCATGAAATCGGAAATACGCAAGGTGTCATGGACGGAGATATCGATCCGTTTATCGATGCTTATTTACGTTCGCAAATGTAAGAGATAGAAAGACTGGAGAGGTGCCGAGCGGCATTTTCCGGTCTTTTTTGTATTTGTCTGTTCTTTGCCTGATCCCGGTCTGAGAATTTTTTTCGTGACCGGCATCTCCAGTACTTTCGTTTGGAGAGAGCCGTATGAAGTGTGAATTGATGATTGAAGTGCGTTAAAGTAAACCTATAAACGGTCAAAGGCTACGTGAAAACCAGTTTGAGATAAAGGAAGACGTTAAAAGCCACTCATGTGCTCCCGGTATTGGTAACACGAGATAAAGTAAGGATGTTTTCAGCATAGGGTTTTCTGCAGAATTTGATGAGCATGCTACCAATCCAAGGATTCCTTCCCATTACGAACTCTTCCAACGTTTACCGGCCTTGCTGTTAGGTTATTATTTGGATAGGTAGGAAAAGAAGAGGAAGTGACGTTATGTACGAATTGACGAGACGCAAGTGGTTTGTCCCGGCTGTGGGTATTATTTTGTTGTTATTGATAATTTTTTTACTTGATTTAGTAAGCTTTGTGTTTACTCCGCTTGTAATTATCTTTACGACGCTGGCTGCACCTATCATCGTGGCTGGTGTCTTATACTACTTGATGAGGCCGTTTGTCCATCTTGGAAGCAAATATATGCCGGATTCCCTGGCGATTTTGCTTGTATATTTACTGGCCGCTGGCGTATTGACCGGCCTGGTTTTTCTCATCGGGCCGCCACTTCAGCAGCAGTTTTCCAAACTGGTCGATAATATTCCCCAGTTTGTCGAAAGTGTGCAAGGCTGGCTAGCCGATTTCCAAAGCAACGGTTGGGTTCAGCGTTTTCAGGAGAATGGCAATGTTTCGACAGGCCAACTCGGCAGCCAAGTAGGCGATTACCTTAGCAGTTCACTGGAGTCGATTGGTTCCAATATTGTGTCGGTTATCACTACAATTACCAACATTGTGGTATTGCTTGTCACTGTCCCGTTCGTGTTGTTTTATATGCTGAAGGAAGGCGGCAAGCTGCCGAACCGGCTGTTGCGCTTTACCCCGGATAAATATGAGAGCGAGGGAAGAAAAGTACTAAAAGACCTGGATCATGCTTTGAGTTCTTATATTCAAGGGCAGCTGATTGTCAGCCTCTGTGTCGGTACGCTGCTCACAATCGGTTATTTTATTCTTGGATTGCAATACTCGCTCGTCCTAGGTGTCGTGGCAACAGTGACCAATGTCGTTCCATTTATTGGCCCGTTTATCGGGACAGCACCTGCTGTCATTGTTGGTTTGACGGAGTCGCCAATTAAGGCGTTGCTCGTATTGTTGGTGATCATCATCGTTCAGCAAATCGACAGCAACTTTTTTTCACCGCAAGTAATGGGAAAAAAGCTCGATATACATCCGCTGACCGTTATTTTCATCTTGCTTGTCTCTGCTAACTTCGGTGGCATTATCGGTCTGATTCTGGCGGTTCCAACTTATGCAGTGGGAAAATCGATCGTTGTCAACATGTACCGGTTTATCCTTATCCATCGCAAAGCAAAATCTGAAAAACAAGTGTAAAAGGGGACAGTCCCCCACCGATTTAGCGTGGTAAAGCACTGGCGCGCTAATGCGCTACCGCGGTGAGGGACTGTCCCCAAAGTCTTGTTACCGACTTGTCGTCATGATATACTCCTTAAGGTTGGGGTGGGGAGGGTTATCCTTCTCTGCTACTTGATGAACGGGGTGTTATGATGATTGCAAAGTATAGGCGGAATCCAATGCCGGTATGGCTGGTTCATGTGATTGAATATTCGTTGGTTATTATCGGGGCGTTTTTTGTGGCGCTCGCATTTAATGTTTTTCTCTTACCTCATGATATCGCATCAGGCGGTGTGGCAGGTATCAGTACGATAACGAAATCATTGTTTGGTTGGGAGCCTTCTATAGTACAGTGGGCACTGAATATCCCTTTGTTTATTTCCGGGGTAATAATTCTTGGTAAAAATTTCGGTCTAAAATCATTGGTCGGTACGGTTGTCTTGCCGTTCTTTGTGTTTCTAACGCGGGATTTCCCGCCAGCAACGCCGGACCCGCTGCTTGGATCCATTTTTGGCGGAATGGGTGTCGGGCTCGGACTTGGCATTGTTTTTCGTGGAAAGGCCTCTACTGGTGGAATCGACCTTGCTGCACAAATCCTTCATAAATTCACGCATCTCCCACTTGGTGTTTGTGTACCGATTTTTGATGGGATGATTGTGTTAACGGCTACCTTCGTTTTCTCTGTAGAAGAAGGACTATATGCATTAATCGGTCTGTTCGTAACCAGCAGGACGATCGATTTTGTTCAGGTAGGCCTGAACACATCGAAAAATGTATTGATTATTACGGACTATACTGAAGATATCCGGCGCGCTTTACTACAGGATGTTGATAGAGGCGTTACTGTTTTAAATGGAACCGGTGGGTACACGGAACAGGAACGGCGGATCGTCATGTGTGTGGTCGCTCAGAATGAATTCACGAAATTGACACAACTCGTAAAAAGAATTGACCCCCAAGCGTTTGTCGTTGCCATGAATGCTACGGAAGTACTTGGAGAGGGTTTTAAAAACCACTGATTTGCTTATAATAGAGATGACAACGTAGCGAATGGGGGAATAAACCTTGAAAAAAATCTTATTTCTCTTTCTGCTTGCTGCAGCTTTCATCTTGAACGGATGTGGTTCTGGCGACCAGACAGAGGATGATGGGCAATCTACATCGGAGAACCAGCAGACCGAGGAAAATTCGGGTGACACAAACGGGACCATCGATACGGCGGCTGCTGAAGAAGAATACGAGAAAAGCTGCCAGTCGTGTCACGGAGCTGACTTGAGCGGCAATGTCGGACCGGACTTGCGGGAAATCGGCAGCAAGTATTCGCAGGATGAGATACTGGAAATCATCGAAAAAGGCAGAGGTGGCATGCCGCCTGGACAAGCGACAGGGGAAGATGCTGAGTTGATATCTGCCTGGCTAGCGGAAAAAAAGTAAAAGAAGGACTGAAACAAATAAAAGGATGCCCTGAAGAGGGCGTCTTTTTTTGTGCAATAGGAAATACCCTGATTATTCCCTCGCACTGTACGTTAGACACTTGTCGAAATATCGATGTGTTCGGGCACTTTTGAAATTTCGTTTAACAAATCAAGAAATTTGCCGATAAAAGGTAGGAAGTTGAAATTTTCTGGCAAGCTTCCCGTCTAATTCTATTAATCCGTCAAAATCCTGGAAGTTTCGTTGATGCGAATTGTTGTGACATTGCTAACGTTGAAATATAAATGTAATAATTTTATGGCTAAAAAAATCAATAAGAGATGTTATAATGTAAAAGAATTGCTGATTCGACAAATTAATCAGCGGCGGCTAGCTAGAAAATTCAACAAGATATAACATATTGAGATAAAGGTGATAAATTTATGATAGATATGCAGGGAGTTTACAAGACTTACCCGAATGGCGTTACTGCCTTAAATGGTATAGATGTCCGCATTGAGCAGGGTGAGTTTGTATATGTTGTCGGTCCGAGCGGCGCGGGGAAGTCTACATTCATTAAAATGATTTTCAGAGAAGAGAAGCCAACAAAAGGGACAGTCATTGTCAACAACCACAAGCTTCATGATCTGAAATGGAAAAGAGTTCCTTACTTAAGGAGAAATATCGGCGTAGTTTACCAGGATTTTAAATTACTCCCCAAAATGACAGTCTTCGAAAATGTGGCATTCGCCCTGGAAGTAATTGAGGAGACCCCAAAAGTAATCCGCAAGCGAGTTATGGAAGTGTTGGATCAAGTCGGTTTGAAAAACAAGGCTCGCTTCATCCCTGACGAACTATCTGGGGGAGAACAACAACGGGTAGCCATTGCCAGAGCGATTGTCAATCATCCTCAACTGGTTATTGCTGATGAACCAACCGGAAACCTGGATCCGGAAACATCGTGGGAAATCATGAAAATCCTTGAAGAAATAAATGCAGCAGGAACAACCATTCTAATGGCCACTCACAGCAAAGAGATTGTGAACACTATCAAGAAACGCGTTATCGCTATCGAAGACGGCTTAGTGGTACGTGACGAACATCGGGGTGAATATGGCTATGAAATTTAATACATTTAGCAGACATCTTCGTGAAGGCGCCAAAAATATCCGTCGGAACGGATGGATGACCATAGCATCAGTGGGAGCTGTAACTACGACGCTGATTCTGGTCGGCGCATTTCTGGCTTTGATGCTCAACTTAAACCAGGTTGCCGGCAATATCGAAGAAGATGTCGAAATCAAAGCGCTGGTTGAAGTTACCGCAGATGAAGCGCAAGTAGACGATATTCGTCAACAAATCGAAAATATTCCAGAAGTAGCTAGTGTAGATTATTCCTCCAAGGAAGAGGAGTTAAACGGCTTAATTGAAAGTATGGGCGAACAAGGGGAGACCTGGGAAATGTTTGAACAGGACAACCCGTTGAATGACGCGTTTGTCATAAAAACGGCAGACCCGCTTGATACGTTTGATGTAGCCTCGGAAATTGAAGAATTTGACAATATTCAGGAAGTTAATTATGGAGAAGATGTTGTCCAGAATTTGTTCCGTTTCAATAAATATGCAAGAAACATAGGATTAGCTTTGATCATCGGTTTGGTATTCACGGCAATCTTCCTTATTTCAAACACCATTAAAATCACTATCATGGCCCGCAGTAAGGAAATCGGCATTATGAAACTCGTCGGAGCAACCAATGCATTTATCCGCTGGCCGTTTTTCATCGAAGGACTGCTGCTAGGCGTACTGGGAAGTGTGATACCGATAGCAGCGATTCTCTCAGGTTATTATTATCTAGACACAAATGTTAGCCAATTGATCACATTTGATTTTGTCTCCTTAATGCCTTTCAATCCGTTTGCTTGGCAGCTTTCTCTGATTATTTTGGGAATAGGTGCTGTGATCGGAGTCTGGGGCAGTGTCATGAGTGTACGGAAATTCTTGAAGGTGTAGGCAGAGGAATAGTCAACGGAAGAAAAAATCAATCGATAAATAGGTACTAACAGGGGGAACTATGAAGATGATTAAGAAAAAACCGGCTTATTTGATCATGATAACTGCATTATCGTTAGGTACTGTGTTACCGGGTGTCAGCCAGGTAGAAGCAAACGAAATCGACAGCGTAAAAGATGAAATCAACTCATTGAAAGAAAAGCAGAATGATGTCAGCAGTGAAAAAAGCGAAGTGAGCGGAAAAAAATCCAATACGGAAGAAAAGATTGAACAAAACAAAGAGAATCAGAACAAGGTAACAAATGAAATAGAGAAAATTGATCAGGAACTATCCGACGCTCAAGAAAAAATTGCGAGCAAAGAAGCGGAAATAAGTACTACCAATCAGGAAATCGAGCAGACAACTGCAGAAATCGAACAGACTAAGCAGGAGATTGAACAGTTGAAAGCCGATATCGAGGAATTGAAAGAGCGGATTGCCAAACGTGAAGAATTGTTGAAAAGTCGTTTGCGCAATATCCAGAAAAACGGCGGAGACATCAGTTACTTGGAAGTGCTGATGGGCGCTCAAAATTTCGGTGATTTTATTAATCGGGCAACTGCGGTGAATAAAATCATGGATCAGGATAAAGACATCATGGAAACTCACCGTGCTGAAAAGGCCGAACTGGAAGAAAAGCAAGAAGAGGTAGAAACGAAGAAACAACAGTTGGAAACGAAGCAAGCCCAGTTGGAAGACAAGAAGAACAGCCTGCAGCAACAAAAACAGGAGCTTGAATCGTTAAAAGCTGATTTAAGTCAAAAAATGGAGAAAAAAGAGTCCTATATGAACGAGTTGGAAGACGAACAACACGAACTCGAAGAATATAAGATGTCCTTAGAGGAAGAACAACAATTGCTCGCAAGCCAGGAAAGTGCCATTCAAAAAGCAATCCAACAGGCACAATCACAGAAGCAGGAACTGGAAAAAATGGCTGCTGAGAAAAAACGTAAAGAAGAAGCAGAACGCAAAAAGGCAGAATCAAACGGAAGCAGCAGTAACAGCAAATCATCTTCCGGCAGCAGCTCTTCTTCCTCCCAGCAAACAAGTGGGAATGGCAATTTCATCATTCCGGCAAATGGTGACCATACGTCCGGTTTGGGAATGCGCTGGGGAAGTTTCCACGCCGGGATTGACATAGCAAGCGGGATAGGAACACCTGTCAGAGCATCAGCTAGCGGTGTAGTTAGTCGGGCATATAAGTCCTCCAGCTATGGAAACTGTGTATTTATCAGCCATTATATTAATGGACAAGTTTACACTACCGTATATGCTCACCTGAACAGTTTTAACGTTTCGACCGGTCAATCTGTAAGTCAAGGGGACCAAATCGGTCAAATGGGTAACACCGGTCATTCGACTGGTCCACACTTGCACTTTGAATTGCATAAAGGTCCGTGGAACATTTCGAAAAGCAACGCAGTAAACCCTTATAGTTATTTCTAAGTCTTTACTAGACATGTTTGGGACAAGTCCCGCATAAACTGAATTAAGAAAAGGCATCGCACAGTTACGGTGTGATGCCTTTTTCTTACATCCTCATCCATTTTGCCCATTATTTCTCTACCAGCATTTGTTTCGTGTTAAAGTAGTAGGGAGAAACTTAGGCAGAAATAGAATTAAATCCATTGGAGTGAATACCATGAATCTCAAAAAAAGCTACATAGCAGCGATTATGGTGGCTGCCCTCCTGCTTGGCGGTGTTGGCGCATACTTCGGTGTCCAGCTCGCCCAGTCACAGGATTCAACCGCTCAACAAGGCGGGAACGGCGGAACATTCGCCGATTTAAGCGAGGAAGAGCAGCAGGAGTTAATCGGATCTTCACAAGGAAATGAAAAACTGGCAAAAGTAAACAAGGCATTTAACCTGATCAAGGACAGCTATCTGGAAGATGTAGAAGACAGCAAGTTGATTGAAGGTGCGATTCAGGGAATGATGGACAGCTTGGAAGATCCCTACAGCGTGTATATGGACCAAGAAACTGTAGAAGAGTTCAATCATTCGATTGAATCCTCATTCGAAGGGATCGGTGCCGAGGTTAGCATGGTGGAAGGCAAGGTCACTGTTATCGCTCCAATCAAGGATTCGCCAGCAGAAGAAGCTGGATTAAAGCCGAACGACCAAATCTTGAAAGTCGATGGGGAAAGTGTAGAAGGTTTAGATCTTTATGACGCTGTTTCCAAAATCAGAGGAGAACAGGGTTCAAAGGTTACGTTGGAAATCAATCGTCCTGGTGTTTCCGATCCGTTGAATATTGAATTGACAAGAGACGATATTCCACTCGAGACAGTATATTCCGATACGAAAGAGGTAAACGGAAAAACAGCAGGCATCATTGAAATAACTTCCTTCTCAGAAGGGACTGCGAAACGGTTCGATGAAGAGCTCGCTAAGTTGGAAGACAAGGGTATTGATGGATTGGTTATCGATGTCCGAGGAAATCCGGGCGGCTTGTTCACAGCCGTAGAGGATATATTGAAAAATTTCATTCCGAAAGATACACCATATGTACAAATAGAAGACCGTAATGGAGAAAAGTCACGGTACTTCTCAGAGATTGATGAAAAGAAAGGTTATCCAATCAATGTCCTGATCGACGAAGGAAGTGCTTCTGCTTCAGAAATTCTGGCAGGTGCGATGAAAGAAGCCGGCGATGCAGAGTTAGTGGGGACAACCAGTTTCGGTAAAGGAACAGTTCAGCAGGCTATCCCGATGGGAGATGGCAGCACAATCAAAATGACATTGTTCAAATGGTTGACGCCAGAAGGGAACTGGATTCATGAAAAAGGGATAGATCCTACCATTGAAGTCAAACAGCCTGATTACTTTTATACGAACCCGCTGCAAGTAGAGGAACCCCTTCAATTGAATCAAAACAACGATCAAGTGAAAAATGCTCAAATTATGTTGAATGGACTCGGTTACGAACCTGGCAACAAGGACGGGCTTTATGACCAGAAAACTGCGAATGCCGTAAAAAGCTTCCAGTCCGACAACAATCTTGACAGCGATGGAAAAATAGACGAACAAACTGCAAACAAATTGCAGGCAGATATCGTAGAAAAGATAAGAGAAGGCAACAACGATAAACAAAAAGAAAAGGCATTGGAAGTATTATTTCAATAGACAGCCTCCACCCGCCAGCTACCCCGCCGGCGGGTGTTTTTGTGAGAATCCTGGGGTCAGTCCCCCACTGATTTAGAGTGGTAAAGCGCTAATAAGGTGGGGGACTGACCCCAGCAATTATCTTTCTTATTCGATCTGCTATTTCTTTATTGGTTTGTCAGATTCTATCAGTGATTCTTAATATTGCTGTCTTACAGGCTTTTCCCTATGCTATAATATACGTACTATATTTGACACGGTATGTTTGTGAATAGAGTGGGGAGGGTTATAGCATGGCACTGGATACATGGTTGATAGAGTTAGCAATGGGAGTCGGGAAGCTGTTTTTAAATCCACTGCTGTACTGGTCGGTAATCTTATTATTGCTGGCTTCGACCCGACGAATTAAGCAAGAACGAAGCCAGTTTGGTTTGAAAGTTTTCGATGTCTTCTCTGAAGCAAAAAATACATGGTCTGTCAGTTTGATTGGCGGAATCCTGCTCTCTCTAGCTGCAGTGGGTGGCGGCATTGTCTTCAGTTATCCGGTCCTCCTGTTGGTGTCAGCGATGATGATCCTGCTATCAATTTCAGGACGATTCACCCTGCTATCAGCTGCATATACTTTTGGATTTAGTTACTTGATTTTGTTAATTGCTCCACCTTTGATAGCAGAATATACTGATTTAGCTTGGACGATGGATTTACAGTCACTAAATTTCACTGGACTTGCCTTGCTGCTCTCTGCTTTTTTGCTCATAGAAGCCCTGTTATTTTTGCGGATTACAAGTAGAGCTACATACCCGGAACTAGTAAAAGGAAATCGAGGAAAATGGGTGGGTCGCCATCGACTCAAAAAAATGGCGGTCATTCCGTTCTTCACCTTGGTACCCTCGGGCATAATCGAGCCATTTGCGGACTGGTGGCCGGTGTTACATATCCAGGGAGAAAGCTTCGGCTTGATTCTTCTGCCGCTGTTGACTGGCCTTGAACAAGTGGTCAAGGGAACAAAACCAGTGCATGCTGCCAAAAGAATCGGCAGATCCGTCCTTATCCTGGCATTTTTAACTTTGGGACTTGCCATCGGCAGTTATTTTGAACCGTTTCTATCACTTGCTGCTTTTGGAGTAGCTTTAATCGGCAGAGAATGGATATCCTTTCGGTTTAGGGAAATGGACAAGCAGGAGCAGCCTTTCTTTCATCCATCTGAAAAAGGGCTGCTGATTCTGGGGATTATCCCTGGTACGCCAGCAGATCAGCTCGGCATGCTTGTCGGGGAAACAATCGAACGGGCAAACGGACAACAAATCAGAAATGAACAGGAGTTTTATAGTGCACTACAGCGAAATAGTGCATTTTGCAAATTAGAAGTACGCGATGAAAGAGGAGAGATTCGGTTTTTACAACGTGCGATGTATCAGGGTGATCCGCATGAACTCGGCATTTTATTTGCCAAAGAAGAATACCGTTTACGCAATCAGGAAAAGTCCGGTTAATTTAATTTTCGTAAAAAAGAGGTACTCATCCGAGTACCTCTTAATTTATCTTACAAAGATATGGACTTTGTTTATTCTATAACTACGATATACCTCCAGAAGAGAGTTAGCTCTAGGAAGCTCACCAGTCGCCCGCGGAAAGTGGAAGGGGTTTCCGCAGCGTTGGACTACACCATTTCTCTGCAAGCACAGTGTACGTAAGAGAATTTTGCATCTATAATGAGTTACCATGCCCAATAAAGTCCCCAGGCTTTGAACAGCCTGGGGAATCCTTATACTTTCATCTGCAGCAGCTCACGTAGTTCTTGTTCCGACAGCTTCGATAGCATCGTTTCTCCAGGCTGGATGATTTGATCCACGAGTTCACGCTTTTTCTGCTGTAGTTCGAATATTTTCTCCTCAATTGTACCTTCTGTTATCAAACGGATGACCTGAACTACTTTTTTCTGCCCGATCCGATGCGCTCGGCCTGCTGCTTGTTCTTCTACCGCCGGGTTCCACCATAAGTCGTACAAGATGACGGTATCTGCACCGGTAAGGTTCAGGCCGGTTCCGCCTGCTTTAAGGGAAATCAGGAAAATGGTCTTTTCCCCGTTATTAAACCGTTCCACCATTTCCATCCGCTTTAAAGACGGGGTCGAACCATCGAGGCAAAACACATCAATTCCTTGTTCGGTAAGTTTTTGTTCAATAATGCCCAACATCGAGGAGAATTGGGAAAATACCAGCGCTCGTTTTCCGCTCTCCTGCAACTCTCGAACTGTTTCCAGCAGTTGTTCCAGCTTCCCGGATTTTCCATTATAATTATCGAGGAACAGGGCGGGATGACAGCAGATTTGGCGCAGCCTTGTCAGACCGGCCAATATTTCCAGCTTTCCTTTATCAAACCCTTTTTCTTCGATTGTTTCGGCGACCTGCTGCTGCATTTTTTCCAGATAAACCAAGTATACCTGTTTTTGCTGCTTGGTAAGATCAGAATATTGCACTGTTTCAATCTTGTCAGGAAGCTCCTCAAGAACATCTGTTTTTAACCGGCGTAAAATAAAAGGCCTGGTGATGCGAGCGATGTAATCGTGTTCCAGGTTAAGGAATGCCTTCTTATTTACGAACAATCCGGGCGAAATGGTATGGAAAATCGCCCACAATTCTTCCAGAGAATTTTCGATCGGTGTACCACTGAGGGCAAACCGTTTTCCGGCTTGAATCATCCGTGTAGCTTTGGCGGTTTGTGTCAAATGATTTTTAATCGCCTGTGCTTCATCCAATATAAAGTGATCGAACACTGTTTCTTCATAAAAACCAGTATCCTTGCGCAGCAATGGATAAGAAGTCACATAGACATCTGCGGCACTGTTTGTATTGATTATTTCCCTGCGTTGCTGTTTTGTACCGGCAATCACTGCCACATGGAGAGAAGGGGCGAATTTCTCGAACTCCTTCTGCCAGTTATATAGCAGGGAGGCGGGAGCTACAACGAGACTTTTCATCGTTCCGTTGGTTTCTTTTTCCGATAACAGATACGTGATTGTCTGGATGGTTTTTCCCAATCCCATATCATCTGCCAATATGCCGCCGAGGTGATAGTGGCTTAAGGTTTTAAACCACCGATAACCAGTCAGCTGGTAGTCGCGCAATTCTGCATCCAATTTTTCCGGCAGCGGAAAGTCAAGATTTCCCGGGTTTTTCAGCTGAGTGAGCAACTGTTGAAAAGTTTCGCCATATTCAGCATGGTCATCATCCAAGGCCTCCTCAATTTGAAAACTCCGGGCCATAGGAACTTGGATTTTGCCGTCCTCGACCTGGCTTTTTTGAAGCTGGAGTTTGTCCGCCAGCTGACGGAAAGAATCAAATGACTCATCTTCCAAAGAGACAAGTGCTCCTTCCGGAATTCGGTAATAACGCCGTTTCTCGATCAACGCCTGCATCAATTGCTGGACTTCCTCGGCAGAAATCCCGTCGATATCAAATTGGATATCAAGCATTCCTTCAAGTCGATTGACTTCAACAGAACTGGACATAACCGGCTCACTTGTATTGATCAATGTCTTCACCGTGGAAGAAACGTATACATCGGCCATCTCTTTTAGCTGTGGAAGTGTTTCCTGCAGGAAGTGATAGATGGCATCGGTTTTAAATAATTGATACATATTGTTTAAATAGACAAATTCCGCTTTTTCCAGCAGGCTGATCAACGCCAACTCTTTATTGGCTTCCCGTTTGATTACCTTTTCTGACAGTCGGTCTTCCTGATAAGGATAAACGATGTCCTCGCCATAGTGGAATTCCAGCTTTAATTGAAGTGAATCAGAAACTTCTTCCAGATACACTTTCGGCCGCAGTGGGCTGGTCGTAATCGCATTTTTGGTTTTTTCTGCATAATGGACCCGTCCGATTTTTTCCAGTTGGGGAATGACATTGCTGACGAATGAACTCATCTCTCTGCCGGCGATTTGTTGTTGTTTATCCGTCCTGTATGGAAGCAGGGCATACAGCTGGTCCATGATTTTATGTTGCTCCTTGTCGAGCAGGTAAAAGGTCCCGTCAGAAAATAGGCAGCCGTAATGCTGAAAGTACATATAATTAGCCAAATCGGAAATATCGATTTGAAAGGCTTCCTCGGCCTGTTTGTCTAGTTGGAAGCGGACAGGCTGAACGTTTTGCTCCACTTCGATCGGCATTTTCTCTTCTCTTACCTGATAATAACTGTCTGTCTCAGCCAACAACAGGAGCATTTCCCCAGCGGAAGCCGGCGGCAGTATAATCGATCGCTTATCAGCCAGAGGATTGGAAAAAGAATTTTCGTATAAGGTCTCATTATCATAGGCATCGATCAACTGGTCGATAACTGGTTGATCTTGCTTCCGGAATATGTGGCTTCCCGGCTGATAGGTGAAAGAAGGCGTTACTTTATAAGGAACCCCTCTCTTAATATGGGACAACAGTTCGCGGATGTCTTTGATGACATAGGTTCTGGAGGTGCCTAGTCTCACTTCTGCTTCAAGAAAAAACGTTGAATTATGCGGATTCACCCTGCTTTGCAGGATGTATTCTACCTGCAACAGCTGCTTTTGTTTCGGCGCTCTTTCAGTGAAAGCATCGATCATTCTTGAAGAAAAATCAAAATCAACTTGTTCAGCCACGAAATCGTCCTGGCCGGATTCGGTACGTACTTTACTCCAGGACTCCTTGCTGATTGCCAGCAAGACAGCGGCTATGTGCTTACAGGTATAATGCGTGGCATAGGCCTGACAGTCGCAGCTTCCTTCCAAATCATCATCGTCAAAAAAGAAAATACGGACACTATACGTTTCTGTGCCGCGGACCTGGCCGCGCCAGGCATTGATCGTCGGATTGTAGGTAATTCCGTGCACCCGGCCTTTCTGATAATAGTCCAATCCTCTTTTATAAAAACGTTCGCCGGTGATTTTCACGATGTCTTGTTTGTCTAAAAAAAACGTTCGCAACTCTATCTCATCCCTTGTTGAAAAACATAGTCATCTCTCTATTATAACAGAGGCTGCAAGTTGAGCGATGAAGTATCGTAGAGAAAATCCACCAAATTCATGCAAGGAATCCAGGCAGATTTATGGTAGCATTAGAAAAAAACAAACCAGCAGCATCAACCAAGGGGGAGAGGGCATGAAATTCATTCTACTGTATGGACCGCAGGCAGTCGGGAAAATGACTGTGGGGCAGGAACTCGAAAAACTGACTGGATTGAAGTTGTTTCATAATCATATGACTATCGAGCTGGTCAATCAATTTTTTGATTTTGACTCGGAGTCGTTCCAGCGTCTTGTCAATATGTTCCGTCACGAAATTTTTGAAGAAGTTTCAAAAAGTGAATTGTCCGGTCTGATTTTCACTTATGTTTGGGCGTTCGATCAGCAGGAGGACTGGGATTTTGTCGAGAAAATCTGCGAAATATTCGAATCAAAAGGAGCAGAAATCATATTTGTGGAACTGGAATCGCCCTTGGCGACAAGGTTGGAGCGGAATTTAACCCCGCACCGTCTGGCACTAAAGCCGACGAAGCGTAACTTGGAACAGTCAGAGAGCAATTTGCGTATTACACACGAACAGCATCGGTTGAACTCCAGACCTGGTGAAATCAACCGGAAATCCTACCTGCGAATCGATAATTCGGAACTGACAGCACAACAAACGGCTTTGTTGATCAAGGATGCGTTCGGTTTATAACGAGCGGCTTGCGTAGGTTAGTGAATTAATTGCAATTTTCTGGTTGATAAACAGCAGTCAAATTAGCTATGATAGTATAGGATTAAAATTTTCCTCCCAAAGGGGAGGAGTTTGCTCGAAGCAGAGATTTTGACGCACCTGTTAAGCTGGCAGGTGCATTTTAGATAAAGGAGAATCATCCAATGTAAAAATAAATCCCTTGCTGAACAGAAACTTTATATCAATTACTTTATAAGAAAGGGATTTTTATATGTCGATTAAAGAAGAAGTGAACAAGCGGAAGACCTTTGCGATTATTTCCCACCCCGATGCCGGAAAAACAACGTTAACCGAGAAGCTATTGTTATTCGGTAACCTGATTCGGTCGGCGGGCACAGTAAAAGGGAAAAAGTCGGGAAAATTTGCAACATCGGACTGGATGGAAATTGAGAAACAGCGTGGAATTTCGGTTACATCCAGTGTCATGAATTTTCCTTATAAAGGGCATCAAGTGAATATTTTGGATACCCCTGGTCACGAGGACTTCAGTGAAGATACGTACCGGACGTTGACTGCTGTCGACAGTGTGGTAATGATTATTGATGCAACCAAAGGAATCGAGGCGCAGACGATCAAACTGTTTAAGGTTTGCCGGATGCGCGGAATTCCGATTTTTACTTTCATCAATAAGCTGGACCGGGAAGGTCGTGAACCGCTCGAATTAATGGAAGAAATTGAGGAAGTACTCGATATCGAAACCTATCCCATGAACTGGCCGGTAGGAATGGGAAAGCGGTTCTTAGGTATATTTGACCGGCATGGTGAGCAATTTGTCCGGTTTAACGGCAATGAAGAGGAAAGTTATATTCCGTATGCAGACCTCGACAAACCGGAATATGCAGACTTGGTAAATGATGCAACCTATAAAGAAACGGAAGATGAACTTGCGCTTCTTGACGAAGCAGGCGATCAGTTTTCGCTTGATGCAGTATTGCGCGGGGAGCAGACTCCGATTTTCTTCGGAAGCGCGCTTGCGCCGTTTGGGGTACAGACCTTTTTTGATACCTTCATTTCCATGGCACCGGCTCCGACGGCAAGAAAGTCGACGGAAGGATTGGTGAGCCCCGATAATCCGGACTTTTCCGGTTTTGTTTTCAAGATCCAGGCAAACATGAATCCGGCCCACCGTGACCGGGTCGCCTTTCTGCGTGTTTGCTCCGGAAAATTTGAGCGGGGGATGAGCGTAAAACTTGCAAGGACTGATAAGCCAATTAAGCTGGCCCAATCCCAACAATTCGTCGCCTCTTCACGAGATACGGTTGAAGAGGCATATGCCGGAGATATTATCGGTATTTATGATCCGAACGCATACCGGATCGGCGATACGTTGATAGAAGGCAAGGAATCGTTTGAATATGATGAATTGCCGCAGTTCCCGCCTGAGCTGTTTAAAAAAGTGTCGGCCAAAAACGTCATGAAGGCGAAGCAGTTCAAGAAAGGCATCGAGCAGCTGGTTCAGGAAGGTGCGATTCAGTTATTTCGTGGCACCAATGACGAATCCTATATCATCGGGGCAGTCGGTGAACTGCAGTATGAAGTGTTCGAATACCGCATGAAAAATGAGTACAACGTCGAGGTCATGCTGGAGTCTATTGGAGAGCGGATTCCACGCTGGCTCAAGGAAGAGCAGGTTGACCGTTCGATGTTCGATGAACGCAACCTGCTTGTCAAAGACCGCGAAGGAGCGTACCTCGCCTTGTTCAAAAACGATTTTTCGCTGCGCTGGTTCCATGACAAACACCAGGATATCGAACTCATTGATTTGTTTGAAGTGAACCAGTACGATCAAAGCTATCAATAAACGAGAGAATAAAATAGGAGAGACTGGGACATAAGCATCGTGCCCAATAGTAAAGCCGAACGAATAACCAATTCGTTCGGCTTTTTTGTAAGAAGCGTGCCCAGCACGCTATTAATTGCTTACTGGTGAAAGTCCAGTCTGAGTAAGTGCCAAGACGCTCAGTAGCTGACAGGCGACTGGTGGAGAAATCCTAAGGTTGAAGCCCTGTGACAAAGTAACTCCTTTCGGAGTGCGAGCAACTTAACAGGTTGTAACATGAAGTGAATCTTGCAGCCTCGTCAATTAAATCCCTCTTCGGAGGAACAAGGGAAGTCGAGCCTCTTTCTTATGGACGAAGACCATAGAAGGTGCGTAGAACTTGGAGTACAGCACTGAAGAATCCCTCGGGGGTATGGAGAGCGACATGTTAAGACAGTAATTAATGGAACTGGGGATCCCCTCCTCGGTCACTTCGAAAGAAGTAAAACAGATACCTATAAGCTGTCGGTGAAATGGTTGATGGACTGAGAGGGAGTCGGAGGGGGTCATAGTACCAATGAGGACAAGGACAACACCACATTGTCTAGGGAAGGACGGCACAAGCCAATACCCTACTTCGTTCATATGTTCAAAGGAGGTAAGAGTCAGTGAATGCCAAGAAAATGGCTAACTACGCCAGTAATGCAAAAGCTCAAGAACTCTGGAAAACATTATACCTTTGTGCCAAGGAAAGTGATACTCGTCGGTTTCATGCACTATATGATAAGATTTATCGCCCGGATATCTTGTGGGATGCATGGCAACGCGTGAAACGGAGAAAAGGAAGTGGAGGCGTAGATGAACAGACGCTGGAAGATATCATGGCTTATGGAGAGAAGAACTTTCTCAATGAGCTCTACTTAGAATTAAAAGATAAGAAATATCATCCACAACCAGTTCTTCGAACCTACATTCCAAAGGGTGATGGGAAGAAACAAAGACCATTAGGAATCCCGACAATTAAGGACCGAGTAGTTCAAATGGCAACGAAGCTTGTGATTGAACCTATATTTGAGGCGGACTTCCAAGAATGTTCCTTATGGCTTTCGTCCAAAACGAAATGCACACCAAGCCATCGCTAAAATACGTAAAGAGAGTAAGAAATCCTATTGGGTATTGGACGTCGATATCCAAGGGTTCTTTGACAATATCAATCAAGATAAGTTAATGAAACTTCTTGAACAGCGTATTAGTGATAGAAGAGTGCTAAAGCTTATTCGAAAATGGTTAAAAGCTGGAATTATGGAAGAAGGAAAGCTTAGAAACTCCATAACTGGTACACCGCAAGGTGGAGTTATCTCGCCACTTCTCGCGAACATCTATTTGAATACAATGGACACGTTATGGGAAAAGAAGTTCAGTCATTTAGGTAAACTTATTCGTTATGCGGATGACTTTGTGATTATCTGCAAGAGGAAACAAGAAGCACTGGAAAGTGCGCAAGTAATAAAGGCCATTATGAATAAACTTGACCTTACCATTCACAAGGAGAAATCGAGATTAGTGAATATATGGGATGACAAAGATGGATTTGATTTTCTTGGATTACATCACCGGAAGTTTCCCATCCGCAAGAAAGGTGGTCGTACATTCTATATCATGAACCACGTACCATCAAAGAAGGCCATGAAAAAGATGCGAACCAAAATCAAGGAATACACCGAACCACGCCATAAATTATTTATGGATATTCGTGATTTAGTGAAAGGATTGAACCGTAGACTTCAAGGTTTTAAGAACTACTATCAATTGTCCCCGATGGGAAAGAAGTGGTTAAATCGCATCGACTGGTATGTATTAACTCGTCTTAATCTGTTTAATAACAAGAAAAGAAATAGACGGAATAAACATGCCAAATTCCAAGATACTGCGGAAGAAGCTAAATACTTATTAGTGAAGTTGGCGAGTTAACACCGTAAAGCCAAAGGAAGAAGAACGTCGGAAAGCCGTATGAGGGAAAACCTCACGTACGGTTTGATGAGGGGGAACTGAAAGTAAAGAAGATAGCCGAAAGGCTACCCTCTAGAAATCAGTTCTCTACTCTACAAAGCAAACCGTTCTATCCAATCGTGCAACGCTCCACTCCGGCAAGGTGCTTTGCCCGCAGACACGGGTTCTGCTCGCACTCATCCCTCTGGAGTCAGCGTACCTTTCCTCCGTTGAATGGAGATAGTTTATCTTCTAATGTGATTTCCGTTTTATCTATTCCATTACCGGTAGAAAACTAATCCGCATGGAAACCAGGAGCACTTCTTTATCCTTTATTTACCTTTCTTCCTGTTTGTTCAGAGAAAAAGCCATTTCATTTGTAAAATCATAGAAATTAACTGGTATTTTACGTTAAAATAAATATCACAGAATGCGTTTTCAATCAATCTTTTACCCTATTCTATTTAGTTTTAGATGATGGAGAGGAGATGGTTACAATGGCAGAATTTCAGATTAAAAAACTAAATACGATCGTTGTCCCCGTAAAAGATTTAGAAAGGTCTATGACATTTTACAAAGATGTTTTACATCTATCACAAGATTTTGTGGAGAATGGGATGGCCTCTTATTCTGTCGGTTATGGAGAAGCAAAAGTCACGGTTCTATTACATCTTATCGATAAGCCAGAACCAGTTGAAAAAGGGATTGTTATCGAATTTGAAGTGGATAACCTGAACAAAACGGTCTCTGCCATAAGAGAGGCGGGAGGACAAATTGTCCAGGAACCGATCGACCGGGAATGGGGAGTGAAGGAGGCTGTCATTGCGGACCCCGATGGTTATAAAATATGGATGGTAGAGCCCTTAGCCTAGGTGGAAAGTGTGTGACGATACCTCGTTTTTAGAGTGGAGATAGGGGGAAGTATTGGTTCTTCTTTTTTGGCATCATCATTACGTTTATATTCGGCGGCGGGTGTTTGATTAAATTTCTGCGGGAAGGAAATGTTTATCTCCTAGACTTTAATGGAGGACTTCTTGGATTGATAGTGTTGACAATTGGGTTCTTCACCAAAGGAACGATAAAACCTAAGCACTCTATCCAATAAAGGAAATGAGTGAGGAAGGGTCCATTCCTTCGAGAAGAATGGACCCTCTTTAAGTGTGATGAAGTTTAGGAACTTTGCCACAATAAACTTACCCTTCTACCTCTAATGTGGTCTCTTCATGTGTATGCAAGTCCCCTTTTTTGACATGAATAGTGATTTCATGAGTCCCGTTATGTTCAAAGGTGACATTTCCTTCATAGATGCCGTTGTCCCCTTCTGTTAAATTTACCCATTGAGGATCCTCGTCTGGGTTATGGTAGATTTCCAGTGTGACATTGGCGCCATTCAACGGCTCATCATCTTGTTTTACGCTGACTGTCACTCCGATTTCTTCGTGGACCGTTAATGATTCCGGAGTATCCAGTTCGACAGCCAAACTGTCATGATGATGATGGGCACTGTCATCATCTCCTGTACTTTCCTCGTCCCCGTGACTATGATCTTCTTTGGTATCATCTGTATCGCTATCTTCTGCATTTCCGATTACAATCGACTTTTTTGGCATGATATGCATTTGTCGGGCGGTGACATGGGACTGAACAAAATAGGTTCCGTCCGTTTCAAAGGTTTTTTCTATTCCATAGACACCGTCTTCCTGGTATTCCGCTTCGATCATTTCACTGTCGTCCTTTGCGCCCTCCTGCCAAACTTCAAACTCCACCTCGTCGGCATCTCCGACGTTTTCTCCGCCCTGTGTGACTTTGGCGGTCATGCTGACGGCTTCACCGCTGTCCGCTTGTTCCGGCACTTGCAAATCTACCTCGAGTGGTTGTGGGTCGGCACTGTCATCGCCGGAACCCTGGTTGTCGGATTGTCCGCAGGCAGCAAGGCCAAAAAGCATGATAACAAGGAAAAATAAAATTCGTTTCATTTTAGAGCTTCATCCTTTCTCGCTACAAGAGCGCCTCTATTTCCGATTATAGGCAATTGCATGCTATCCTACAATGCTTGTAGATGACTACTTTGTGAACACTGCTCCAAGTCAATCATTTTTCTATAAACCTTTCATCGAACGTGTTAAACTGTCATCGTGCCGGCATCCGGCATTTATTAAAAGAAAAAACGCATAAGTCGAATGTTTGTTCGGTTTTGTGTTAAAATAGTAATACAATGTGATAAAATAGTTCAGGAATAGAAAGAACGGAGGTTGGTTCGATCGTGGAAAATAAATTCGACCTTGTTGCCCAGTATCAGCCTGAGGGAGATCAGCCAAGAGCAATAAACGAACTGGTAGAGGGTCTGAAAAAAGGGAAGAAGCATCAGACGCTTCTTGGAGCTACGGGTACAGGGAAAACATTCACGATGTCGAATGTCATTAAAGAAATCAATCGCCCGACGTTGGTGATTGCCCATAACAAAACACTCGCAGGTCAGCTTTACAGTGAATTCAAAGAATTTTTTCCGGATAATGCAGTAGAGTATTTCGTCAGTTATTATGATTACTATCAACCGGAAGCGTACGTTCCGTCGACGGATACGTTTATCGAAAAAGACGCGAGCATCAACGATGAAATCGATAAACTGCGCCACTCTGCAACATCTGCTTTGTTTGAACGCAATGATGTCCTGATTGTCGCCAGTGTATCGTGCATCTATGGTTTGGGTTCTCCGGAAGAATACCGCAGCCAGGTGCTTTCGCTCCGGACCGGGATGGAAAAAGACCGGGATCAACTGCTTCGTAATTTGGTCGATATCCAGTACGCCCGCAATGATATTGACTTCCAGCGCGGTACGTTCCGCGTCCGCGGGGATTCGGTGGAAATCATCCCGGCTTCCAGGGAAGAACATTGCTTGCGCATCGAGTTTTTTGGAGATGAAATAGACCGGATCCGGGAAGTCGATGCACTGACCGGCGAGATTATCGGCGACCGGGATCATATCGCGATTTTTCCGGCTTCCCACTTCGTGACTCGAGAAGAAAATTTGAAAAAAGCGATAAAAAATATCGAACAGGAACTTAACGAACGTGTGAAAGAGTTGAAGGACCAGAACAAGCTGCTGGAAGCCCAGCGCATCGAACAGCGGACCAATTATGATTTGGAAATGATGAATGAAATGGGCTTTTGTTCGGGAATCGAAAACTATTCCCGTCATTTGACTTTCCGTGAACCAGGCTCGACACCATATACACTAATCGATTATTTCCCGGATGACTTTCTGATCGTGGTGGACGAATCCCACGTGACCTTGCCGCAAATCCGCGGAATGTACAACGGGGACCAAGCGAGAAAACAAGTGTTGGTGGATCATGGCTTCCGATTGCCATCCGCAATGGACAACCGTCCGCTGACATTCAGCGAGTTTGAAAAGAAAATCAACCAGATGGTTTATGTATCGGCGACTCCAGGTCCTTACGAACTCGAACATACGCCGAAAATGACCGAGCAAATCATCCGGCCGACCGGCTTGTTGGATCCGGAAGTCGAAGTCCGCCCGATTGAAGGGCAGATCGACGATTTAATTGGAGAAATAAATCAGCGGGTCGATCGGAATGAACGCGTATTGGTAACCACGCTGACCAAAAAAATGTCCGAGGATTTAACCGATTATTTGAAGGAAATCGGCATCAAAGTCGCTTATTTGCATTCAGAAATTAAGACATTGGAAAGAATCGAGATTATCCGGGACCTGCGGGTGGGTAAATATGATGTATTAGTAGGAATCAACCTGCTTCGTGAAGGACTCGATATTCCCGAGGTCTCTCTGGTGACGATATTGGATGCGGACAAAGAAGGCTTCCTGCGCTCTGAGCGCTCCCTGATTCAGACAATGGGAAGAGCGGCACGTAACGAAAACGGACGTGTCATTATGTATGCCGATAAAATGACGGATTCGATGGAAAAGGCGATAGACGAAACCAACCGCCGTCGTGTTAAACAACAGGCTTATAATGAAGAACACGGCATTACACCGAAGACCATTAAGAAGGATGTCCGCGATGTGATCCGCGCCACTGTTGCAGCCGAAGATACAGAAGAATACAAGTCCGAACAACCAAAGCTGTCAGAGATGAGCAAGAAGGAACGGGAGAAAGTAATCGAGGATATGGAGAAAGAAATGAAACAGGCGGCAAGGGACCTGAACTTCGAACGGGCCGCCGAGTTGCGTGATTTGGTTTTGGAACTTAAAGCGGAAGGATGACCTAGGAATGGCAAAAAAAGCGATAACGATTAAAGGGGCACGCGCCCATAATTTAAAAAACGTGGATGTGGACATACCGAAAGAACAGTTAGTCGTGTTGACCGGACTGTCGGGTTCTGGGAAATCATCCTTGGCATTCGATACGATTTATGCGGAAGGCCAGCGCCGTTATGTCGAGTCACTTTCGGCCTATGCCCGCCAGTTTCTCGGCCAGATGGATAAACCGGATGTCGATGCGATAGAAGGACTGTCGCCGGCAATCTCGATTGATCAGAAAACAACCAGCAAAAATCCACGTTCAACGGTCGGCACCGTGACAGAGATTTATGATTATCTCCGTTTGCTGTTTGCCCGTGTCGGTCATCCGACTTGTCCGATTCATGGAATTGAAATAACGTCGCAAACGGTACAGCAAATGGTCGATCGGATTCTGGAATATCCGAAAAGAACCAAACTGCAAATCCTGGCCCCCGTTGTTTCTGGACGTAAAGGGGAACACGTAAAAGTGCTGGAGGATTTGAAAAAAGAAGGCTATATCCGGGTAAGGGTCGACGGGGATATGTTTGAGATCACCGATGAAATCAAGCTGGAAAAAAATAAAAAGCACTCGATCGAAGTGGTTGTCGATCGGATTGTTGTTAAAGAAGGAGTCTCCGGGCGTTTGTCGGACTCCTTGGAAACAGCTCTTGGGCTCGGCGACGGAAATGTTATTGTCGATGTTATCGGAGAAGAAGAGCTGCTGTTCAGTGAGCACCATGCTTGTCCTATTTGCGGGTTTTCCATCGGCGAATTGGAGCCGCGACTGTTTTCCTTCAATAGCCCGTTCGGTGCTTGTGAACGCTGTGACGGACTGGGTACTCAGTTGGAGGTCGATGTCGATCTTGTAATGCCCGACCGGAGTTTGACTTTGAGAGAAGGGGCGATTGCTGCCTGGGAACCAACGAGTTCACAATACTACCCTAAGCTGTTGGAAAGTGTCTGCAATCATTTCGGAATTGATATGGATGTACCGGTCAAACAGCTTCCAAAACGGCAGATGGACAAAATTTTGCACGGGAGCGGAAAAGAGAAAATCCATTTCCGGTATGAAAACGACTTTGGCAGAGTTAGGGAAAACGATATTTATTTTGAAGGGGTCTTGAAAAATATCGCTCGCAGGTACCGGGAAACGACATCTGATTTCATTCGTGAACAAATGGAAAAATACATGACCCAAAAGCCTTGTCCGAAGTGTGACGGCTACCGTCTTAAAGACGAAGCGCTGGCTGTTCTGGTCAATGGTCTGCATGTCGGCAAGGTAACGGAAATGTCGGTCACCGAAGCTTTCCAATTTTTTGAGACAGTCGAATTGTCTCAAAAAGAAGAGCAAATCGCGAGGATGATCTTAAAGGAAATTTGCGACAGACTTACCTTCCTGAACAATGTGGGGCTCGATTATTTGACGCTGGCGCGTTCTGCCGGCACTTTGTCCGGTGGGGAAGCACAGCGGATACGGCTGGCGACCCAAATTGGCTCTGCACTGACAGGTGTGCTTTATGTATTGGATGAGCCATCGATTGGTCTGCATCAGCGTGACAACGATCGTTTGATCGGTACCTTGAAACGGATGCGTGACCTTGGCAACACGCTGATTGTGGTCGAACATGATGAAGATACCATGTATGCCGCAGACTGGCTGATCGATATCGGACCGGGTGCGGGAGAGCACGGCGGCCAAATCGTTTCTAGCGGGACGCCGAAGCAGGTAATGAAGGATAAGAACTCTTTGACCGGTCAATATTTGTCCGGGAAAAAGTTCATTCCGCTCCCACAGGAACGCAGAAAACCCGATGATCGGGCAATTGAGGTTCTAGGAGCAGAGGAAAACAATCTGAAGAAAGTGGATGCAAAAATTCCACTCGGCTTGTTTACCGCGGTAACTGGTGTATCTGGTTCCGGCAAAAGTACGCTGATCAATGAAATATTGCATAAATCCCTTTCGATGCAGCTACATCGGGGCAAACAAAAACCCGGCAAGCATAAAACGATCAAAGGAATCGAACATCTGGACAAAGTGATTGATATCGACCAGTCTCCGATCGGCAGGACACCGCGTTCCAACCCGGCGACATATACAGGTGTTTTCGATGATATCCGTGATGTTTTCGCCCAGACGAACGAAGCAAAAATCCGCGGGTATAAAAAAGGCCGGTTCAGCTTTAATGTGAAAGGCGGTCGTTGCGAAGCTTGCCGAGGCGATGGAATCATCAAAATCGAAATGCACTTTTTACCGGATGTTTACGTGCCTTGCGAAGTATGTCATGGAAAACGGTATAATCGTGAGACGTTGGAAGTGAAGTACAAAGGAAAAAATATCGCCGACGTATTGGACATGACCATTGAGGAGTCGCTTGATTTCTTCGCCAATATCCCGAAAATTCAGCGCAAGCTGCAGACCATATTCGATGTCGGTCTCGGCTATGTCCGGCTTGGACAGCCAGCGACCACCTTATCAGGCGGCGAGGCACAGCGTGTCAAGCTGGCCAGCGAACTTCACCGTCGCTCAAATGGCAAGTCCTTTTATATTTTGGACGAGCCGACAACCGGTTTGCATGTGGATGATATATCCAGGCTGTTGGAAGTGCTGCAACGATTGGTCAACAATGGAGACACCGTACTGATCATCGAGCATAACCTTGATGTCATCAAGGCGGCAGACAACATTATTGACCTTGGACCGGAAGGCGGCGATCGGGGTGGCCAGATCATCGCTACTGGAACACCGGAACAAGTAGCAGACTCACCACAATCCTATACAGGAAAATACCTGAAACCGATTTTGGAAAGAGATCGTCAACGTATGGCTGATAAAGTCAAGCAACAAGAAAAAGTAGGTTCCAAGTAACAGGAAAACAAAACCGTCTCCGTAAAGAGACGGTTTTATACTATTTAGGTAGGATTAGATAGTCACACTTTTTCAACCTTACTAAGCTTTATGCCGCTTTTTGGGATGCTTGGCATCGATACCATACTGAAGCTTAAATCCTGCAGTGGGACATGATAATCCAGTCTATTAACCAGATAATCAAGCACCACCTTCATTACTTGGATAGTCACCCACTCCCCTGCACAACGATGGCCAAGGTAATGATTCCCTCCTCCTTGGGGGATGAAGTCAAAAGGGCTTCCCTCCCAATCAGTGAAACGCTCGGGATAAAACTTGTCGGGATTTTCCCATAAATGAACATCATGGTTTGTCCCGTATAGATCAAGAAGTGTCAGCATTCCTTTTTTAAAATGGTATCCTCTCCACGTGAAGTCTTCCTTTACTCGTGCTCCGGCAAAAGGGAAAAACGGATAATAACGCCTTACTTCCTGTACAAACAGCTGATAGTATTCGCCCTCGGATTCTTCCAGTTTGTATTTTTGTTCAGGAAACTGATGAAGGGCAAGAGTGGTAAAGCTGATATAAATGGCGATCGCTACAATAGGCCGGATAATATTAAGCAATTCAACCGCTGCTACATCCGGTTCCAATAACTTTCCTTGTAAGTCTCTATGCCAAGCGATGGTGTATAATGCCGTATCTTCCTCTGGATTCCTCTCTTTGTTTCTCACTTGAGCAATTAAATCCTTCATCCAATTTTCCGAACGTTTCCGGGCGTTCTTCCCTTTACGGTACTGGACTCCCATGGAGACGGAGGATTCGATGAGGGTACCTAAATCCTTCGCCCGTTTATCCAGTTCACTTGCCCATAGCGGAATCCCTGCCCATTCACAAGCCACCCGGGTCATCAATTTTTTTGCCTCTTCATACATCACCATACTGCTTTCCTTTTCCCAGTCAGTTGTCATTAAATCGAGGTGTTTGTACGTAATAGTGTGAAGAAGCTCCAACTGTTCCGGTTCCATCAACGACATAAACATTTGTTTTCGATGACGGTGTTCCTTGCCGTCTAACGTTTGTACTCCCTTTTCTCCAAACAGCGTCTTTTGAACCCGTTTTGGTGCTGCACTGCTCCTTTTAAATTTCGTTTCATCATAAAAAATTTCGGCTGCCTCTTTTCCTCCCATACATACCGCTCTCTGTCCAAGTAAACGAGTTGCAAATAGATCTTGCTGAAAACTATGACGTCTGTTCGGAATGAACATGTAACCTTCCCGCAGTAAATCCAAGCTATGGTCGATACCGGTCTCTTTAGGGATTGTTTTTTGGAGTGCCATTGTTACACCTTCTTTCTTGAGTTTCTCTTTATCTTGACTTCTATTACCCTTCTTTCCTTTACGACTGGTTCTAAACATTTGATGCAATGGACTGCCGGAGTATTCTTTGTTTTCTGAAGCAAAGAGACTTATTCCGGAAACTTCAGAGGCGCTCCGGTCTTACTGGAGTCCACCTGTTCTGCTTGTCTTGGCAGATAAAGTGCGCGAAGATTAATACTTTGACGCCTTAGACGATTTTGGGTAAGGTAAAAATAGTATTAGGTGAAGGAAGGGAAAGTGGGAAATGGAACCTATTCATATAGAAGAAGTACAAAAACAACTGGATCGGCTTGCTAATAAAGAGGTTTATGTTCACCTGGAAACGACCAACGGTGCCTATGCCAGCCATTTTAATGAAAATGCCTATAATGTCGGGGCGTTTATCCGTAATGCAAAAGTGAATTATCTGCATGGGAAAATTGTCGGCGACAATGGTACATACCGCGTCGGTTTAAAACTGGATATCGGCTGGGTTTATGCAGAAGGAGTCAATCAATGGGAGCTCGATGAGCAAGATAGACTTTTGATGGCCGGCCATGATCGGGAAGGCCGATTAATGGTCGCACTGGAAATCAGTGAACAACCGTTTAAAAATTAGTTAGGGAGAGATGATCGATTTGGAAAAACACGTTGTAGTCATATATCCGCATCCTGATGACGAAGCATTCGGTGCGTCCGGTACCATCACCCAGTTCAGGCAAAAAGGCATTCCGGTAACGTATTTATGCGGTACACTCGGAGAAATGGGGCGTAACATGGGCAATCCGACCTTTGCCAACCGGGAAACCTTGTCCGATTTTCGCAAAAAAGAATTGATCGATGCTTGCAAGGTAATGGATGTCGAGCTGCGTATGCTCGGTTATCGGGATAAGACACTGGAATTTGAGTCCCGTGATGAAATCGCACAACATTTGAAAAAAATATTGGAGGAAATCGAGCCAAGTCTCGTGATCACTCACTTTCCGGGTCATGCCGTCCATCCTGACCATAATGCAATGGGAGCCGCGGCAATAGAGGCGGTCCGGTTGATGAATCCGGATAGCCGTCCAAAAGTATGGGCTCAGGCAATTAGCCATGATCATGTGAAACTTTTTGGAGAGCCGGACGTAATAAATAATGTAAAACCTGTTTTCGATCAAAAGATGAGAACGATCATGGCTCATCGTTCCCAGGCACAAGGAGTCTTAGGCAGCATGAATGGAAATGCCGAATCTGCTGCCAATATGGAGGAAGTTGCCAAGGAGCGGCTGGGCTACGAAAGTTTTTACACATGGAAATTTGATTGAGGATAGGAACAGCAGCCGCTGAACTAAACATTACCTGGGGCGAGGTTTTACGTTTTAGTTGCAGCGGTTTTTTCACGATTGGTAATTTAACAAGGCAGGTGGAAAACGTGAAAGAGGAACGTAAAAAGATTCTTAAGATGGTAGAAGATGGCTTGATCAGTTCCGAAGAGGCGGAAGAATTGTTAGATGCTCTTGACGAAGCTGAAAAAGCGGAACAGCAGCAAAACGTTGTTTCCACAAAAGTGAATTGGGAAGAGGGAGACAAACAACAGCAGTATAAAGCAAAAGCAAATAAGAAAAGCAGTATCTTCGGATTCGTGGAAGAAGCATTTCAAAAAATCAAAAATGTCGACTTTGATCTTAATTTCGGAAAAAATTATGAAGTATCGCATATCTTCCATCACCACACCGCTGTCTTCCATGATATCGATTTCGATATCGCCAATGGGAATGTCACGATTCAGCCATGGAATGAAACCGATGTCCGGGTTGAATGCAAAGCGAAGGTATATCAGGTGGATAATCAGGAACAGGCACGCGAAAAGTTCCACAAAGAAACGTTTTTTCTGGTGGAAGAGGACCGTCTCCAGTTTTCTTTGCAAAGCCAGCAAGTGAAAGCGGAAGTCATTGTCAAGGTTCCGGAACGGCACTATCGGAAAGTCGTGATCAAATTGTTTAATGGAAGCTTTTTCGGTGAAGAAATAACCGGGGATTGTTTACTTGTCAAATCGACCAACGGATCAATCAACCTCTCGGAGAGCAATGGTACCGTACTGGAAGTCGAAACTGCCAACGGAACAATCAATATTAGTGATAGCCGCTGGGAAGTGGCGGATATGGAAACCATAAATGGAAAGATTAATGTCGATGGCACCTTCGAAAAAATCGATGCCCAGCTCGTTAATGGCAGTATCAGCTGTCTTTGGCATGAAGGCCTTCAGCCGAAGTCAGGTTTCTTTAAAACGACAACCGGCAGTGTCCGCCTGGTTTTACCAGATCAGCTCCGGATCGACGGCAAAGCCGAAACCAAAATAGGAAATATTCATTGCGATTTGGCTCATTATCAAGTAATCGAAGAAAAAAAAGAAGTAATCAATCGTTCGCTGCATTTCGAAGTCAACCAGGAGAAAGAGACGGAACCGTTTTATCTGGAAGCGGAAACGAAAACTGGTTCTGTATGGATGTTACCAACTAAGTAGGAGGGATGTTTTATGTCCAGAAAATTATACCGCTCTCGTTCAGATCGGAAAATTTCCGGAGTTTTAGGCGGGATGGCAGATTATTTTGATATGGATGCCACTCTGTTGCGGCTATTGTTCGTGTTGATTTTTGTTTTTACCGGTTTTTTCCCGCTCGGTATTCTTTACATCCTGGCCATCTTTATTATGCCTAAGGAACCGTTTGCCTGATGCTGAAGCGGTGGCTGCTTTCTATCCTGTTGAATGCAGTGGCTCTAATTGTCGTTGATCAGCTTTTTGCAAGCTTTTATCTGGAAGGCTTCGGTACAGCATTGTTGGCCAGCTTGATCTTGTCGATTTTGAATGTGATCATCAAACCACTTTTGATTATTTTTACCTTACCGATAACGTTTTTGACGCTCGGGTTGTTTCTGTTCGTCATCAATGCAATCACCTTGATGATCACCCAGGGACTGTTGGGCAGCTCGTTTGTTATCGATGGATTCGGCTTGGCGATTCTGGCGGCAATCATCCTTTCGTTACTGAACTTGCTGCTGAATCGATTGATCAGAGACACGGTTGATTTAAATCGGTAAGATAGAACAAAAGCAGGTTGCGGGAATAATCTCGCCAGCCTGCTTTTTGTATCATTATTTCTTCTTTCGTCATGCCCGGATTGTCCTTCCGTTTAATTAAAATACTGAGGAAAGAATCGGTAAAACGTTTTTTAAACGGATTTCACGTATGGATTTGCTCTTTCCATCTGGATGACAGCATACTAATGCCTCCGGCTAAAAAAAGTGCTACAATAGGATACAGTGATTAGCAAGGCACGATGGAGGGATACATATGGCAAAGGTACGTACCCAGGATTTATTGAACCAATTCAACCTGGAGCTTGTTGCAGGCCACAATGGCGTGCACAGGGAGATTTTTATGAGTGATATTTCGCGGCCAGGCCTGGAAATGGCCGGTTATTTTAAATATTATCCGAAAAATCGGTTGCAGTTACTCGGCAAAACCGAAATGTCTTTTTTTAACGAGCTGAGTATCGAGGAACAGCGGGACCGTGTAGAAAATCTCTGCACGGATATAACACCGGGAATCGTCATAACAAGAGGGATGGACATTCCCGAGGTGTTGATTGAAGCGGCTGATAACTCTGGTGTACCATTGATGCGTTCTCCGCATAAAACGACCAGGGTGACCAGCAGGCTGACGAATTATTTGGAGACCAGGTTTGCACCATTTACCGCCATTCATGGCGTTTTAGTCGATATTTATGGAATAGGCGTCCTGATAACTGGGCAGAGTGGTGTGGGTAAAAGTGAAACCGCGCTTGAGCTGGTAAAACGGGGACACCGATTGGTCGCTGATGATAGCGTAGAAATCCGACAAGAGGATTACGATAGCCTGATCGGCAATTCACCTCCATTAATCGAGCATTTATTGGAAATCCGTGGATTGGGAATTATCAACGTGATGACCCTGTTCGGGGCGGGGTCTGTCCGGTCACACAAAAAGATTTCCATGATCATCAATCTGGAGCTGTGGGATCAGAAAAAACAATATGACCGTCTCGGATTGGAAGAGGAAACCATGAAAATCATGGACGTGGAAATACCGAAGGCTGTCATTCCTGTCCGGCCAGGAAGAAACTTGTCTGTCATTATCGAAGTGGCGGCAATGAACTTCCGTTTGAAACGGATGGGTGTAAATGCTGCAGAAGAGTTTTCAGAACGATTGACCAACATGATTCAACAGGAAAAAAGCGAGGATATCCAGGAGTAGGAGGCGGACGACTTGACGTGTAGTGCACCCGCGTTAGATCGCGTGTTTTTTGAATTAGGACCATTGACTGTTTATTGGTATGGAGTAATTATTGCGGCTGGAGCTTTTCTCGGCTTGTGGCTGGCAACGCGAGAAGCAGACCGGCTCGGTTTGAATAAAGATTTGTTCGTCGATTTAATTGTGTTTGCAATTCCTATTGCCATCATTTCGGCAAGAATCTATTATGTCATTTTTGAATGGGATCGCTATGATGGTGGTACCTGGTGGGATGTTTTCGCCATTTGGGAAGGCGGGATTGCGATCCATGGGGCCTTGATTGGTTCTGTGATCACCGCAATTATATTTGCCAGGGTACGCAAGGTTTCTTTTTGGCAGTTGGCGGATATTGCAGCTCCTAGCATCATCCTCGGGCAGGCAATCGGCCGCTGGGGCAATTTTATGAACCAGGAAGCCCATGGCGGACCGGTTTCGCAAGCTGCTTACGATAACTTTTTGCAATACCTTCCAGATTTTATCACCAACCAGATGTGTATCGGCGGTGTAATGTATCATCCGACTTTTCTTTATGAGTCGGTCTGGAACCTGATCGGTTTAGTACTGCTGTTGGTGCTGCGCCAATTCAATCCAAGGCGTGGGGAAGTATTCTTAAGCTATGTCATCTGGTATTCGATCGGACGTTACTATATTGAAGGTATGCGAACCGACAGTTTGTATATTATCGGCCAACTGCGTACCGCCCAGGTGATTTCGATTGTATTAGTGATACTCGGCATCGCATTGATTATTTACCGTCGTTATTCCGGCAGGGCAGATAGACTATACAACGGAAGAAAAGTCTGAAGAAAGAGGGAAGGCACATGACTGGAATTTTACAACGCGGATTCAAGGCTGGATTATCGCTATCCTGGACTTTGGGAAAGGTCATCTTTCCTGTCACCCTGATTGTGACCATCTTACGTTTTACGCCGGTTTTAGGATGGTTGATGGATTTGCTCAGCCCAATGATGAAATGGATCGGATTATCCGGTGAAGCAGCGGTCCCGCTTGTACTGGGGAACTTGCTGAATTTGTATGCTGGTATCGGAGCGATTGTTTCCTTTGATTTTTCGGTCAAGCAAGTATTCATCATGGCTGTGATGATGTCGTTTTCCCATAATTTGTTGATTGAATCGACCGTGGCGTCCAAAGTTGGTGTCAGCTGGTGGATTGTCGTCGGTGTCCGCGTTTCGCTTGCTTTAGCTGCCGCATTGCTGATCAACCTGTTTTGGAAGGGCGGCGGAGAGCTTGCCCAATATGGTTTAATATCCAAGGCGGAGCATGTTCCCGATTCATGGACAGGAATCTTTACGCAAGGACTGCAGACGGCTGCTATGGGTGTAATCCAGCTGGCGTTGATTGTGATTCCGCTGATGGTATTTATGCAGTTTTTCCGTGAGCTTGGCTGGATGGATAAACTATCCAACTGGTTTGCACCGTTCACCAGGTTTCTTGGAATGGAAAAGAACGCCTCCATGACGCTAGTCGCGGGTTTGACACTCGGGCTTGCTTATGGTGCAGGCTTGATGATTCAGGCGGTCAAGGAAGACGGTGTTTCGAAAAAGGATATGTATTTAGCGCTTATTTTTCTTGTATCCTGTCATGCGGTCGTGGAGGATACCCTGGTGTTCGTTCCGCTGGGCATACCAGTATGGCCGCTGTTGGCCATTCGGCTGGCGACTGCGATTCTATTAACGGCGGCCATTGCTTATTTTTGGAACAGGGCAGAAACGAGACAGAGAAAGGAGCCCGCACATGAACATTCGTACGATACTCTTTGATTTAGATGGAACATTGATTGATACAAATGAACTGATTATCGCTTCGTTCACCCATACGCTGGGCAAGTATGCAAAGCAGCCTTATGCCCGGGAAGAAATATTGGAGTTTATCGGCCCTCCCTTAAAAGACAGCTTTATGAAAATCGACCCGGACAGAGTAGAAGAGATGATCAACACCTACCGTGAGCATAATTTGAAAAATCACGACAGGTACGTTACGGCTTATCCTACCGTTGTTGAAACCTTAACGCACCTGCGGGAGGCGGGGTATCAACTCGGAATCGTTACAACCAAAATCAAATCGACGGCGATGATGGGAATGAAATTGACCGGCATGGATCATCTGTTTGAAACGGTGATAGGCTTAGAGGATGTCACCCACGCTAAACCGCATCCGGAACCGATTTTGAAGGCTTTACAGGAGCTGGATGCCAAAGCCTCCGAGACCTTAATGGTTGGTGATAACTATCATGATATTGAAGCAGGACAAAATGCGGGCACCCATACAGCCGGCGTAGCCTGGACGGTTAAAGGACGGGAATTTTTACAATCATACAACCCTGATTACATGCTGGAAAAGATGAGCGATTTGAGGGATATACTGGGAGTGTGATGAGCGTGCGTAAAACCGAGCGTTATCGGGTGGATACGGCTAATTCGCTATGGCATATTTACAAAACTGTTCCGTTCCTTAAGGTAGTTAAAAATTTTGCAATCATTCAGATTGCCCGTTACACACCGTTTTTGTCTGTGAAGAATTGGCTGTACCGAACTTTTCTGCGAATGAAGGTCGGCGACCAGACGGCTTTCGCTTTAATGGTTATGTTGGACATCATGTTCCCGGAAAAAATTTCGGTCGGTAAAAATACGGTTATTGGCTATAATACGACGATCTTGGCACACGAGTACCTGATTCGCGAATATCGACTCGGTGAAGTCGTCATCGGAGAAAATGTGATGATCGGAGCCAACACAACGGTTTTGCCAGGAGTCACCATCGGGGACGGCGCCATCGTTTCAGCGGGAACGCTCGTACATAAAGACGTAGATGCAGGAACCTTTGTTGGCGGAAATCCGATGCGGGTCATCTATTCCAAGGAAGAGTTGGATAAACGGCAGGATGAGGATACGTTTTTTCTGCATAAAGACCGATAAGGATTACAAGAGACTGTGACAAAAGCACGTGATTAAAAAAACCGAACGATTCGTTCGGTTTTTTTAATTTGGTGTCCATGCTTTTTGTCCCGGCCTCTTTTTTGTATTTCTATGAAAATAACCATTGACGCTATGAAAGACCAGGATAGAAACTCAAAAAGGAAAAGAAGTTCTGTGCCTAGAAACTAACATGGAGAAAAGAAAAGGAGGGAAAATATGATTGAGGTAAAAAGGGGATTGCCAGAACATGTGGAGGGTATCTCGAAAGTATGCATTGAGGGAAGATGGGCTGCCATCGGCCATATTAAAAGCCCCGAGAATTTAAGAAGGAATGACCAAGTATTTTATAATGAGGACCGTATCCGTCGTGAACTAGAAGAAACAGAAGGCTGGGACGGTTACTTTGTAGCTCTAGATAATGGTAAAGTGGTAGGGGCAATTGGCGGAGGAATGACTGGGGAACAAACGAGCCAGATATTTGTTTTCTATTTGGACCCCAGCCGCCGAAGAGAAGGAATAGGAACTAAATTGTTAAACCACTTAACAGAAATTCAGCGCCAAAAGGGTGCCAAGGAGCAATGGGTGTCCGTGTTAAAAGGAAATAATAAAGGGATTCCCTTTTATGAAGCGATGGGATTCCGCTTTGTTTGCGAAAGAGAAGCCTACAGTAACGCCGATGGGGAAAATTACATTTCATTGAGCTATCGGCGGGAGATTTAAAGGTGGTCCATACTCGGGAAATGAGTAGGAGTTGTAAGAAATCATTGAATCGTATCCCCACGTGTTTTTAAACCGAATAAGTGCTATTGCTGTAAAGGGGGAGAAAGCATGACAGAAGAGAAGAAAAGATTGTATTTCTACACCATCCTAGGATATTTTGGTGTTTTTCTTGTGGCCATCATGGGTTTACGGTTTATCTTGGCTTCAGACTCCTTCGGACAGTTTCTTGCATTATTAACGATTTTGGCTCTGGTAAGTTATATCCGCTATGCAGAATCCGAATTACCTTTTACAAGGAAAGAAAAGCGAATTTTTACAAGAATATATTATATTTTCTTTTTTATTATAGTTGGAATTGGTGCTTTTCTTATTTATATAAACATGTGAGATAACATAGGGGATGCTTTACTAAGTTTATTCTCGGTTGTTTATGATACTGATTCTCCTTTCCTTTTATCGTGTTGTTTCTGCAGGAATTCTCCCATTCTTGAAGAAAAAGGTTAGTAGGACCATAGAATGGGGAAATATAACCAAACAAACGTTTACATTCAATATTATGGGAGGAATGAGCTATGGAAAAGTACATAATGGCACTCGATCAGGGAACGACGAGCTCAAGAGCCATTTTATTCAATCACCAGGGCGAAATCGTCGAGACGGCACAAAGGGAATTTCAACAGTTTTTCCCGAAGTCGGGATGGGTCGAGCATGACGCCAACGAAATCTGGACATCGATCACGTCCTGTATTGCCGAAGTGTTGCGCAAGTCGGATGTGGAACCTGAGAACATCGCGGCCATTGGGATTACCAATCAAAGGGAAACTACGGTGGTATGGGACCGGAATACGGCCAAGCCGATTTACAAGGCAATCGTTTGGCAGTCCAGACAGACGGCGCCGATTTGCCGAGAATTGAAGGAACAAGGCTACAATGATTTGTTTCGTGAAAAAACGGGGCTGTTGATCGATCCATACTTTGCCGGTACCAAGGTCAAATGGATACTTGACAATGTAGAAGGTGCCAGGGAAAAGGCCGATAACGGCGATTTAATGTTCGGAACAATCGATTCCTGGCTGATTTACAAGCTGTCCGGAGGAAAAGCGCATGTTACCGATTATTCCAACGCTTCCCGTACCTTGATGTTCAACATCCATGAGCTGAAGTGGGACGAAGAACTCCTGGACATTCTTGGCGTCCCGGAGAGCATGCTTCCAGAAGTGAAGGATTCCTCGGAGGTTTATGCGGAAACCGTCGAATACCACTTTTTCGGGCATAAAATTCCGATAGCCGGAGCAGCGGGCGACCAACATGCAGCCTTGTTTGGCCAGGCTTGTTTCGACGACGGGATGGCAAAAAACACATATGGTACCGGCTGCTTTGTTCTCATGAACACAGGTGATAAAGCCGTAAAGTCAGAACACGGTTTGTTGACCACGCTTGCCTGGGGATTGAACGGAGAAGTCGAATATGCAATGGAAGGTAGTATTTTTGTTGCTGGATCTGCCATTCAGTGGCTGCGGGATGGGTTGAAAATTATTGATAACGCGCCACAAAGCGAAGAATATGCCAAGCGGATCACCGATTCGTCCGGGGTTTACATGGTACCGGCTTTTGTCGGACTGGGAACACCATACTGGGATAGTGAAGCCCGTGGTGCAATGTTCGGACTTACGCGGGGCACCGAAAGAGAGCATATCGTCCGGGCGACACTGGAAGCATTGGCCTATCAAACGAAAGATGTAGTCGATGCCATGATTGAAGATGCCAATATGGATTTGAAATCGCTGCGCGTCGATGGCGGGGCGGTCAAGAATGACTTTCTGATGCAATTCCAAAGCGACATGCTTGGTGTTTCGGTTGAAAGACCGGCTGTCACAGAGACAACAGCACTGGGAGCAGCTTATTTGGCAGGATTGGCAGTAGGATATTGGGAAAGCAAAGAAGAGTTGAAGCAACACTGGAAAATGGAGAAGACATTTGAGCCGGAAATGGACGAAAAAGAAAAAGAAGATCTTTACCGTGGATGGAAAAAAGCAATCGAAGCCACACAAGTATTCAAGTAAAATACTATGCAACGGAATCTACCCGTGCTATAATGAAATCAAGTTAATAAGAAACGGCCGGAGAAGTGGAGAGACCGCACAATTCTATGGGGATACCTATAGAAGTTGTCGCGGTCTCTTTTTTTACTTTCATATTTATCCCGGAAAGAATGCTGATTTTTGATTATGGTACATGAACCAGGCATGTTTCGGGTAAAGAATAGATAAGATAATTTCTCTCAGCCGTGAAGAATAAAGGAGTGTCGGAAAATGGCTAGATTTTCTAACTTGCGCAGGCAAGAAATTTTCGAGGAATTGACGAAAGAACCGCTTGATGTATTTATTATAGGTGGCGGTATCACAGGGGCAGGGATTGCCTTAGATGCTGTGACAAGGGGACTGAGAACGGGATTGGTGGAAATGCAGGACTTTGCTGCCGGAACATCAAGCCGTTCCACAAAACTGGTCCATGGCGGTCTCCGTTATTTAAAACAATTTGAAGTGAAGATGGTGGCAGAAGTCGGGAAGGAACGAGCGATCGTGTACGAGAACGGTCCGCATGTTACCACTCCGGAATGGATGATGCTTCCTTTCCATAAAGGTGGAACGTTCGGTCCCTTTACATCGAATATCGGATTGCGGGTTTACGATTTTCTTGCCGGAGTTAAAAAAAGTGAAAGAAGAACGATGCTTTCTGCTTCAGAAGCAATGGAGCGTGAACCGTTAATTAAAAAAGATGAATTACGCGGAGCAGGCTATTATGTCGAGTATAAAACAGACGATGCCCGGCTTACGCTGGAAGTAATGAAAAAAGCTGCCGAGCAGGGAGCACATGCCATTAACTACACGAAGGTTACCGAGTTTATTTACGACAAGGACGGCAAAGTTACCGGAGCAGTGGTTGAAGATTTGACTACAGGTGAACAACAAGAAGTATACGCAAAAAAAATCATCAATGCTGCGGGTCCTTGGGTGGACACACTGCGGGAGAAAGACGGATCGAAAAAAGGGAAAACTCTTCAGCTGACAAAGGGTGTCCACCTTGTCTTTGACGGGGAAACCTTCCCGCTTACCCAGGCGATTTATTTTGACACCCCGGACGGCCGGATGGTATTTGCCATCCCGCGTGAAGGGAAAACATATGTCGGAACAACCGATACAGCTTATGAAGGAGACATCGCTCATCCGGTCATGACCGTGGAGGATCGCGATTATATTATTGAAGCGATTAATTATATGTTCCCGGAAGTAGGAATCACAGCGGAGGATGTGGAATCAAGCTGGGCTGGGTTACGTCCATTGATCGGAGAAGAGGGCAAGGATCCAGGAGAGATTTCACGTAAGGACGAAATCTTTGTATCAGATTCCGGTTTGATCTCTATGGCAGGCGGCAAGCTCACTGGTTACCGGAAAATGGCCATTAGTGCAGTAGATTTAGTTGTGAAGCAATTGAAAGAAGAAGAAGGGGTTCTCTATTCTTCTTCTGAAACCCTGCATATGCCAATATCCGGCGGAGATGTCGGCGGTTCCAAAGGCTTTGAAAAATTCAAGCAGCAAAAAGTCAACGAAGGTACCGCTCTCGGGTTGACGGAAGAAGAAGCAGCTTCGCTTGTCGATACCTATGGTTCTAATGTAGAGCGGGTTTTCGCCATGTATACTGATTTGCAAAATGAGGCTGCTGAAGCAGGTATCGAACCGCTTGTATTTGCACAACTCCGGTATGCGATTGATGAGGAACTGATCTACAAACCAGTCGATTTCTTTGTCCGCCGAACCGGTGCCTTGTTCTTCCATATTAATTGGGTTCGCGAACATAAAGATAACGTGATTGACTATCTCGCGAAAATTTTCCACTATACAGACGAGCAGAAAACCGACTATACGCAAGAATTGGATCAGCTTTTAAACGAAGCAGTCCATCCGGTTGCCTAAGAAAAGAGAAAATGAAAAAAACCGAGCCGTTCAAACAGACGGCTCGGTTTAATTATGAGATAGTGAACAACATAATGGAAAAAACTGTTTTTGCTTGAACTCTCACTAAACCCCCCACTGTTAGCGATGTTCGCACAAACACTTAACCCCAGCTTGTTTTCTTACCCGATGAATCCTTTCCACAGTTTTTTTACCTGTTTTACTTTGCCGATTTGCCGGGTTAAATAAATCTTTTTCGGCTTTAGGAAGCCATCGCGGAAATAATATTGCTTATGTTCACGATCCATCAGCCGGAGAATTTCTGTATCCAGCTGCTGCAGCATATATTTGCGGAACGGGAAGTTTTGATATTGTTTCGGCTGGTATATTTCTTGGCAGTACAACTCCGGATACTGATATAATCCCCCCTGGTATACCAACTCTAGCTCGGGATGATGGCGAAAATCCTCTGGAGTAATCAGGGCACTGCGCTTGGAGAATAACCGATGTCCCGCCCTGCTCAACACTTCCGCGACAAATTGCGAGCAAAAGTAGGAAGCAGGCATTTCAATCGGATAGTTTATCGGAATGCCGACAAGGCCGGCATAGTTATACAAGTACCGTTTCGGCTTTTTTTCAAAGACGGAGATGATCCGCTCGAGTTTTCGGTATTCTCTGGAAGTCAGCATGAGCCGATAAACCGCACAGGTGGAGTCGGGATACCAGCTGAACGTTCCTTTAACGAAGTCTTCTCGGACAAAACCACCCCAGAAAGGATTGAGCGGTTCCCGTCTGGCAAAACTGTATATGCGTCGGAAACCCTTATCCAACGCTAATGACGCGTGATTATATGGAGCGGAAGTAACCGATTTCAACGCCCAGTTAATCAAGGATCCTGTGTTTGTCAGTACGATATAAACCGCTTGCATAATGCCACCTCATGTCAGATATTTAGTACCTGGTGACAATATACTATGTTTTCCAATCCTTGTATAGGCAATTTCCAAAAAACAGGCGAAGCTTCTGCGAAAATACATCTTGAGTCTTAGGGTGAGGATGCAAAGAGAAGGTAACAGCCTTTTTCAAAAGATAAGATAGTATAACTTTAAGTGTCTGTTATCATCAAGATCCTAACATTGCAGCACATCCCTATAGCGGAGGTCGACAACGGAGACTCCACATGATGAAGAGGACTTTTCCATCAAGTTAGATGACGCCGTCCCCCATGAAAATCGCAGGGAACGACCGAAGCGATTATATTGGCGCTGTAGTTCAGATGCAATCAGTGAATGAAACCTTTCTTATGCACCAGCATAAAAGGACCGGGTCGACTATCCCGGTTTTTCTTAGTGTTCGAAACGATTTCCGGCAGCGGAGGCGATAAAGAGAGCTCCGATTAAAAAAGAAGCAATACTCAAAGTGAGCAGGATGTACCCTGCATTGCCAAGGTCATGAAGAGGAGCTGTATTGGACCAGAATGTATGGCTGGTGGAAAGAATGGCCGATGAGATATATTGTGCTGATAGAAAAATAGCTCCTGTCAGGATGAATAAGGTACCGGTTATCATTTTATAAGCATTCATAAAAGCAACACCTCGCTATTCCTTTTTCGAGAAAACTGCGGACCGCTAGGAAAACCGAACAGTCTTATGCACGGCGGTCTCGCAGCTTGATCAGTTGTAAAATGGAAGAATCGATTCAGGCAAACGGCTTGATAAGTCCATAAATGGCACGTATGGTCGGAAGTTCTATTTGCTCTTTAGCAGCTAGTCGAAGTGCGCCCCCGTGTAAATGCTCGACCTCTAAGCTGATGCCTTTCCGCCGGTCTTGATGCATCGAGGAAGTAGCGGCGTCGTCCAATCCGTTCAATTGTTGAGTTGCCTGTTCGACATGGTCATCGGTCAAGTCGACTTGTTTTTTATTGGCAAGCTGCTTCATTTCCTCCAGCATAGCTTTGGCTACAGCGAACGTTTCCGGGTGTTTTTTAATTGATCCGATTGGAAGGTCTGCAGCAGTGGTGATTCCGGAAAATGATGTGATAAACATATATTTTTTCCACATATCTGTTTCAATGTCCTCGCTCCACCTGGCTGAAAAATTAGCGGTTTCGGAAGCTGCTGCGATCTCCCGGCAGATTTCTTCCTGCTCCGGATTCAATGGGCCGAAAACGAGATCGTGGAATGGACTGGTATGTTCGACACCCCCCTGTTCATCCAGCGTGGAAATGATAAAGGACAAGCCGCCAAGCACGGCGTCTTTGCCAAGTCTCTTCTGGAGAATGGAGATATGCTCGATCCCGTTCAGGACAGGTAGTACCTTGGCTCCTTTGTCTACCAAGACTTGCAATGGTTCCATTGTCCCTTCGAGGTGGTATCCTTTCACGGCCAATAAAACAAGATCTGCTTGTTGAATTTCCCCCGCATCTTCAACAAGTACTGGTCTTTCGAGCTGGTAATCCCCCTCCCGGCTCTTTATCCGCAGTCCGTTTTTTCTTAGTTGATCTGCCCTTTTAGGCCGGACCAGAAATGTGACATCTTGGCCTGCCTCCTGCCATCTTGCCCCAAAATAAGCACCGAGTGCACCCGCACCCACAACGACGATTTTCATCTAATCCCCTCCCAAAAAATAGCTACATTTTCTTCGTCCATTTTAGCATAGTCCGTGTTAGGTTACAGAAAAAGCGCTTGATTTTTCTGAAATCTGAAACCAAAATGAAAGATAATCGTATGTCTCTTTTAAAAAGGGAGGAAAAAAGATGACGAACGTGTCCGAACTATTAATAAAAGATGGAAAACATCAATTATATAACGGTATTATTCTGTTATTTGGCAGCGTGTGCATGATCATGTTGTTTTTATTTTTCGCTCATCAATGGGAGACGGGAATTTTATCGATCGCCCTGGCAATGGTCGGTGGGACGGTCCTTTCAAGGGGAGTACGCGACTTGCATCTTGGGCAGCAATCCCATTTGACCATGCAAAAAGAGAAAGGGATACCAGTAAGCAGACAGCTTGATAAGATTATGGCGATGGATGGGTCATTATCAACGGAGACATCGATCATGAGTCTGGACGACGAACGGCTTTGTGTATTGAAAGAAACAGGTTTTCAAAGGAATCTGTTATTAAAAGTTGTTCAGTTTTTCTCCAGTACCGGCATATTCCTTCCTAAAAACTTCCGATTACTTGACGCTGATGATAATGTCCTGTTTTATATGCAAAAACGAGGAGGCTTTTCCTGGCGTTCTTATGTATTTAACGAAGCTGGTGATTGTATCGGTTACATTTGCCGGGCAAAAGGGGAGGAGAAAGGTACCTTGCTGGTATATATCGACCAGACGGGGAGCAGGTGGCGTGCTGTTAAAGATTATCGGGATTTCATCTCGATTTCAGATCAAGCAGGAAAACCGCTGCTGCTCATGAAGCCGGGAGCAATCCCTCTGGAACATGCTGAACGATTTTCCCGCGGTGATTCCGTGGTCCTAGAGTGGACAGAAACGGAAAATATCAATTATTCACTGTTATTGTTTATCCTCGCCGTCTTGAAAAGCAGGACAGCAGAGTAAAAAAGGATTGAAGTTTACGTTAACGTAAGTGATATGCTTAACGTATCATCAAAGAATAAATAAAAGAAATTCACCATTTGGATTGCTTCCCGATTTTTGCATTACTTTTGCGGACGGACGCCTTTCTCTGCATGTAAAAGGTTGCTGTGAAATCGTTTCTATCGGTCAGTAAAGAAACCACCAGACAAGGGTGATGGTATGGAAGAAAGAACGTACACGATTTCTGAGCTTGCTGCTGATTTTCAGATCACCCCGAGAACGATTCGCTATTATGAAGAAATCGGTTTACTTCATCCTAAACGGACAGATAGCGGCAGGAGATTATTCACCAGCAGGGAAAAAACCAGGCTACGCCTTGTGTTCCGTGGCAAGAAGTACGGTTTTCAACTGGAGGAAATAAAGGAAATGATTCAGTTGTTTGACAAGGATCCAAGCGGCAAACAGCAACTGCAAAAGACGATTGAGTATGGTAATAACAAAATCGAGGAGGTATCAACACGAATAGAGGAACTGGAGACTGTCAAGCAGGAGATGGAAACCCTGATAGAGGAGTTTAGGCAAAAACTCACTGAATAAGAAAAATTAAAAGTTGGGAGTGTATCCACCATGAACATTCCGGATTTATTAGCGGTTCAATCCAGAAAGTATCCAGATCATGAGGCGATTGTCACTTTGGACGAACGATTGACCTATCGCCAATGGAATACAGCTGTCAATCAGCTTAGTTCCAGTCTGCTTGAATTAGGATTGGGAAAGGGCGACAAGGTTGTACTTCATATGCCAAATACAAAGGATTTTTTGATTTGTTATTTTGCAGTTCAGCTGATTGGCGGTATCATCGTACCAATCAATGCAAGACTGGTCGAACAGGAAGCTGCTTTTATTATGGAACACAGTGATGCCAAGCTGTTCCTCACCCATGAAGCTGTATTTTCTTCGGTCAGTAACCTGCCTGACAAAGTGGAAGGGATATTTGCAAAGACCGGACGGCACTTTGATCAATGGTTATCGATTGACCAATTGATTCTGGAAGGGGAGTCCGATGAGATATCCTGCCAGCTGACAGAAGATGATGAAGCGGCTTTGCTATATACCTCTGGTACTACCGGTGCGCCAAAAGGGGTGCTGTATACGTACCGGAATATTTTGTCTGTGGCCGTTATGATTTGTATCGAAATGACGATGAAACCGGACAGTCGTATCCTGAATATGATGCCGCTCAGTCATTCCGCTCCGTTGCATTTGTTTATGGTGGCAGGCACATATGTCGGAGCAGTGCATGTACTTGTCCCTAGTTTCAGCCCGGACTTACTGCTCGAAACAGTATCAAGGGAAAAAACCACCCACTTTTTCGGTGCACCGATTGCATACTTGGCTACTGCCAAGCATCCGGGAATCGAGGAGTATGATTTATCCTCCATGGAATATTGGGTTTACGGGGGTTCCCCGCTTTCAGGATCAGAGGTAACCTTTATTCAGGAAAAATTTTCGACAAAAAGGCTCATGTGTGTATATGGTCTGACAGAAGCCGGTCCGAACGGCACACTGCTCGGATTCAACGACCATCCGTACAAGGCCGGCAGTATTGGTCATCGGGCAGCATTGAACTGTGAGATAAAGCTCGTCGATGAATACGGACGGGAGGTCGAGCAGGGTCAAGTAGGAGAAATTATTCTGAAGGGCGAAGGAAACATGAAAGGATATTATAAAGCCCCGGATAAAACAGCAGAAACATTGAAGGGCGGATGGCTTTATACAGGGGACATGGCAAAACGGGATGCGGACGGTTACTACTGGGTGGTCGATCGCAAAAAGGATATTATTATATCTGGCGGAGTCAATATATTCCCGAAGGAAGTAGAGAATATGCTGCTCAGCCACCCCGCGATTTCTGATGCTGCAGTTGTTGGCGTTCCGCATCCTGACTGGGGTGAAACGGTCAAAGCGTATGTGGTATTGGACCAGGAAGTGGAAGACTTAACCTCTGAATGCAGAGGGTTTCTTGACGGGAAACTTGCCGATTATAAAATACCTCGTTTATACGAAGAATTGAAAGCGCTTCCTAGAAATGCAACAGGTAAATTGTTAAAAGCCCAGCTGCGTAAACAGCCGCAGCATTAAGGAGGAGTGGCATGGCTAATTTTTATCAGGAGGATCCGCATCTTTCTTCGTTATTGAAAAAATATTTACCCGTTTCTTTTTATCAATGGGCTGACAGGGAGCTACATGCCTTTGGTGAATATTGTGCCGGAGAAATTGATGAACGGGCTGTCTATACGGATCGGGAAGGAAAGCCACGTCTCGTCAAATACGACAAGATGGGAGAAGAGGTTTCCCGGGTCTGGGTGAATGAAGGATACAAGCGTACCGTGGAAGAAACCTACAACACGGGGATTGTCGGACATATCCACAAGGAAATTCCCGATTTAGGACGAAAGGGTAACTATGTTTATTCATTTGCCCAGGGATACTTGCTCTCCCATGCAGAACCAGGGTTTTATTGTCCGGTTACGTTGACGATGGCGACAGCCTATTTGATTGATCATTATGCCGATAAGGGGTTGAGGGAAAGGTATCTACCGCATGTACTTGCGACTGGTGAAATCGAATTATATGAAGGGGCAACGTTCCTAACCGAACGGCAAGGCGGTTCGGATGTAGGGGCAAACCAGGTCCGTGCGCTCGAGACAGCTGACGGGTACCGGATTTACGGGGAAAAATATTTCGCCAGTAATGCAGGCCAATGCGGTGTTGCTATGGTATTGGCAAGAATCGAAGGTGCCAAAGAGGGAACGAAAGGACTCAGTTTGTTTTTGGTACCTTGGGAAGAAAACCGCCAGGACCAAAAGCTGCACATCCGCCGCTTGAAGGATAAACTTGGTGTTCGTGCCGTTCCTTCGGCCGAAGTCGAATTCGATGGGGCTAAGGCCTATCTTGTAGGAGAGGCTGAACAGGGGTTTGCTTACATGGTGGAAGCGTTGAATTTATCACGGATTTGCAATGCGGTAGCTTCGCTTGGAATCATGAAGCGCGCCTTCTTGGAAGCGCGGGATTATGCAAGCAACCGGACCGCCTTTGGCAGTAAACTCACGGACCTTCCAATGATCCAGGATACATTGACAACACTAGCAGCTAAGCAGCAAGTCGAGACGAGCGCGGTATTTGCTATGATCCATCATTTTGATCAGCTGCTGTGCGCTAATCCGAACCAACCAGAAGAAGAGCAAATCCTGCTTCGGTTGTATATTGCCATATTGAAAAAAGAGACCGCCGAGCAGGCGATTCATTTTGCACATGAGGCGCTGGAGATGCATGGCGGGAATGGATATATCGAAGACTTCGTCACTCCCCGGTTGTTACGGGATGCCCAAGTGCTAACCGTTTGGGAAGGTACCGGGAATATATTAGGGTTGGAAGTCTTGAGGCTTGTGGAAAAGTATCAGGCAGACCACCTGTTTTTTCAGGAAGTAAGTCGAAGGCTCGCTGCTCTTCCGAAAAATCTGCAAGGATTACGTGAGCAGCTGGAATTAGAAATAAAGCGTATGGCAGACTGGCTGGAAGAAGTGAAAAAGGCAGATAGGGATATAAGGACGTATTATTGCAAGGAGATCGCCGAAAAGTTCGCTGCCGTTTTTGAAAGTGCTGTCGCTCTTGAAGATGCGGCTGAAGGCAATGGACGGAACAAGGATGTGGCTGAAGTTTACCTGCAATCTACTTGGAATTCCGGCACTTATCAGGCCGAACCGATGACAATCCGTTATTTTAAGCGGATTGTCGAAACAAATCATTCTGCAGCCATTTCCACTTAACAGAGGAAAAAGAATAGGTGTTCCATCTGTCAATGTTAAGGGCATATGGATTCAGCGGACCAAATCGAAAAAAAGATTTGGTCTTTTTCTTTTGTTTTATTGGAAAAAGTTGGATAAAATAATCCTTTGTTTCGATACTTTTTTAAGAGGGTGCTAATCCCGCACTGCGGAAATACCTTATACCTTTCGACTGACGCTGGTGAGCCTCCTCGGACTAACGCTCTCCGAGGTCTTTCCTTCCGCAGGAGTCTCCGTGAATCTCCTGTGCTGATAACAGTTCGGTGGTTCTATAAACTTTGTTAGTGAAGTATGTTGTTCAAGCGTTGGTCCAGTCATACATTCAAGGTAGTCAGAGAATGTGGTTCTGGGTTTGAGAGCGTCGATTTGATGCGAAAATCCCCAATAAATAACTTTTTTCGCTTGTTTTCATGTTTTAGGTCAGTTCCTATATATTACCTTTCCCAAATATGTTATACTTCAAGCGGTATCAGTCTGTAAATAACTTCGGCCATGGAGCGTCAGCTTTCATGGCGGTTTATTATATACGGTTGAATTAAGTAATACAGGGGGAGACGAATGCATACTTCGCAAAAGATGAGAACACCACTTAATGTTGATAAAGTCATCCCTTTTATCCCTGAGGGCGATTTTTATTTTACGAAAGGTGTCGAAGCCTTTCAAAAACGGAAATTTGATATTGCGGTAAAGTGGATGAAAAAAGCAGTCGAAGCTTCACCGGAGGAGCCGCTGTTTCGCTGCCAGCTTTCCATCATCTATACAGAAGCAGGCGCTTACCATATGGCCAACCAAGTACTGACAGAAGTGTTGGAGGCACACGGGGAAGAATATGTGGACTGCTATTATTTGATTGCCAACAATTTTGCGCATTTAGGACTGATGAATGATGCCTTGAAAAGCGCCCAGCAATATTTGGACCAAGCTCCTGAAGGAGAATTCAGGCAGGAAGCAGAAGAATTGCTGGAGTTTCTCGATATAGAAGACGAGGACGAAGACTGGGACGGAATCGATGATGAGCTGTTAATTTTTCAGGAAACCGCTTTTTATCATCTGGAACGCCAGGAATGGGACCATGCCCTGCCTTTGCTGCATGAGATGATGGCATTGTTTCCAGATCATGTGACAGCAAAGCATGAATATAGTTTTGCTTTATTCTTTTCCGGCGAGGAAGCGGAAGCAATAGCGTTAGAGGAAAAATGGCTTGAACAGGAACCGCAGTCTTTGTTTTGTCATACGAACTTGGCGGTTTTTTATAACCGCACCGGCGAAACCGACAAAGCTGCTGCGCATATCGAAGCGTTGTTCAATGTATATCCGCTGCACAGTCAGCAAAAGCTGCGTGTGGCTGTCACACTTGCAAGAACTGGCTATTATCCGGAAGCAGTGCAACGGTTTAAAGCTTTGCCAAAATCTTATTTGCAAGGCCATGCATCCTATTATAAATGGTACAGCATAGCCGCCTTTCATACCGGTAATCCATCGAAGGCGTTGACTCTCTGGGAAGAAGGCTGCAAACGGCATCCTTTTCTCAGCAAGGACGAAGGTCCTTGGATACACAATCATCAATAAATCCATACTATAATTAAAGACCGAATGGCATTGAGCAGAATAGTAGACCTGGCCATGGATTCATATGATAATGGGCATGTAAAGACAAAGATGCAGAAGAAGAAAAGGGGCTGATCGAGAATGGCCGATGAAAAAATTTATGATGTAATTATCGCCGGGGCAGGTCCAGCAGGCATGACTGCCGCTGTATATACTTCCCGGGCTGACTTAGATACATTGATGTTGGAACGTGGAATTCCTGGTGGACAAATGGCGAATACAGAGGATGTAGAAAATTATCCGGGTTATGACCATATTTTAGGGCCGGATCTTTCTACCAAAATGTTCGACCATGCAAAAAAATTCGGTGCCGAGTATGCGTATGGCGATATCAAGGAAGTCATCGACGGCAAAGAATATAAGACCGTTATTGCGGGAAACAAAGAATACAAAACAAGAGCATTGATCATTACAACAGGTGCGCAATATAAGAAGATCGGGGTTCCGGGAGAGGAAGAGCTTGGCGGCCGCGGCGTTTCCTATTGTGCGGTTTGTGATGGGGCTTTCTTTAAAAACAAAGAATTAATTGTTGTCGGCGGCGGAGACTCTGCTGTAGAAGAGGGTGTCTATTTAACCCGATTTGCCAGCAAAGTAACGATTGTTCATCGCCGGGATGAACTACGGGCTCAAAAAATCCTTCAACAGCGTGCCTATGACAATGAGAAGATCGACTTTATCTGGGACACTGTGGTGAAAACGATCAATGGCAAGGATGGAAAAGTGGGCAGCGTGACACTCCATAATCAAAAGTCTGATGAAGAGTATGACCATTCCACGGATGGCGTATTTATTTATATTGGAATGGTACCGCTAAGTGGACCGTTCAAATCGCTTGGAATCACCAACGAACAAGGATATATCCCGACTAATGAAAAAATGGAAACAAATGTGCCGGGAATCTTTGCTGCTGGAGACATTCGTGAAAAAGAGCTGCGTCAAATCGTGACAGCGACTGGTGATGGAAGCATTGCTGCTCAGTCCGCCCAGGCTTATATTGAAAACCTGGTAGAAGAATTGAAAGCAGTCAATTAAAAGGGATCCAGCAGGAATGTTAAACGTAAATACTTTTTAACCCTGTTGTAACACGGACGAAACAATTATTGGGTACAATAGAAATAACTAATTGACCCCCTTTTAATAAATATATTCTTTTTGCACAGGTGGAGTTTTCCGCCTGTGTCTTTTTTTGTTGTATAGAAATTATAAATTTAATTGTCTGTGAATAATTATTGGCTGAAGCAGCCACCGGTAAGTTTTGTCTAGGAACCAAACATTGTAGGAATGCTTTTAAACATAGTATAATGAATAAAGATGTCTTCTTTCAGGCAGTTAGTAACACAACAGGAATAAACAGCTGGACCTGGAAGCAGGGAGAGGTGATGATATGCGTCGAGTCACGACTAGTATTCTGCGGGATGATGATAAACTGTTAATGCTGCAAAAGCCGAGAAGAGGCTGGTATGCCATGCCTGGCGGCAAGATGGAGCAAGGGGAAACAATCAAAGAAGCTGCAGTTAGAGAATATAAAGAAGAAACTGGTTTAACATTGATCAATCCTCGATTAGGTGGAGTGTTCACCTTTATTATCAAAGAAGAAGACAAGGTTGTCGATGAGTGGATGATGTTTACCTTTTTCAGTAAGGAATACGCTGGAGAGATGACCGAGGACTGCCGGGAAGGAAACTTGGAATGGGTACCTGTCGATCAGGCAATCCAAAAGCCAATGGCAGATGGCGATCGCTTTATCATCAATCACTTCCTCACCAGCAGTGAGGTGTTATATGGCACATTTACTTATACAAGCGATTATGCATTAATCGATTATCGATTAGATCCGCCGGGTCCTTGACTGGACTTCCGGCTTCTGGAACAAGCGGCAAAAAAGGGGAGATCGAGCTTGGCAGAAAAAAATAAAGAAACACAACTTGTAATCATTACAGGCATGTCGGGGGCAGGGAAAACGGTCGCCATGCAAAGCTTTGAAGACTTAGGGTTTTATTGTGTCGATAACCTGCCGCCGGCATTGCTGCCCAAATTTCTTGAATTAATGAAAGACGCAACGAACAACATACGAAAAGTAGCGGTAGTAATGGATCTCCGAGGCCGGGAGTTTTTTGATACGCTGTTTGATGCCTTGGATGCATTGGGAAAAGAGGACGCGTGGCTGGAGGAGCACATCCTTTTTCTGGATGCCAAAGACCAGGCGCTTGTTTCACGATACAAGGAAACACGCCGTTCCCATCCGTTGGCGCCAGAAGGTCTGCCTTTGGAAGGAATCGAACAGGAGCGTTCGATTCTAGATGAATTACGTGGCCGCGCACATAATATCATCGATACATCGACATTGAAACCAAAGGATTTGCGGGAAAAAATCGTTGATACCTATGCTGAAAAGGAGCAACAAGTTTTTTCGGTTCACACTGTTTCATTTGGTTTTAAATATGGGCTTCCGATCGATGCGGACTTAGTCTTTGATGTCCGGTTTCTTCCCAACCCTCATTATGTTGCTCATATGCGTCCGCTGACCGGTCTCAATTCGGAGGTATCTTCTTATGTGTTCAAGTGGACAGACACGCAAAAATTTTTGGAAAAAGTAACAGACCTCCTGGAATTTATGATGCCGCAATACAAAAAAGAGGGCAAGAGCCAACTGGTGATCGCCATTGGCTGCACTGGAGGGCAGCATCGTTCGGTAGCAATTGCAGAACATTTGGCGAAAAAATTCTCCGGCGATTACGTTACCCATGTCAGCCATCGAGATATCGAGAAGAGAAAGGGTCATTAAGTTATGAATAAACAGAAACAGCCACACGTAGTCGTCGTCGGAGGGGGAACCGGGATGCCTGTGCTTTTGCGGGGACTGAAGGATTATCCTATTGATTTATCGGCAATTGTCACGGTTGCGGATGATGGCGGGAGCTCGGGCCGCCTGCGGTCAGAAATGGCCATCCCCGCACCCGGCGATATCCGGAATGTGATTGCGGCACTGTCGGACGCCGAGCCGATGCTGCTTGATTTATTTCAACATCGGTTCGCCAATGGCAATGGATTGTCCGGGCATGCGATGGGTAATCTATTATTAGCAGCGATGACTTCTTTAACAGGCGACTTTTATAATGGGATTAAAGAAATATCGCGCGTGTTGAACGTCAAAGGAAGGATCTATCCCATCGCCAACCAAAACATGTTTCTCCATGCTGAAATGGAAGATGGGGAGATTGTTTCCGGTGAATCAAATATTCCCCTTGCCAATAAAAAAATCAAGCGCGTATTTTTGAGTCCGGAGCCAGTACTGCCTTTGCCGGAAGCAGTGGAAGCGATCAAGCAAGCCGATTTAGTTGTGGTCGCTCCTGGAAGCTTATATACGAGTACGCTGCCGAATATGATTGTTCCTCAAATCGGGGATGCCCTGCGCCATACAAAAGGGAAAGTCACCTATGTGTGCAATGTCATGAGCCAATACGGCGAGACATCCGGCTATACAGCGGCCGACCACGTACAAGCGATTACCGATCATATTGGAGAAGGCTGTATTCATTCGATCATTGTCCATAACCAGCCGATAGAAGGAGACGTCCGGGAACTGTATGCCGAAGAAAATGCCGCGCCGGTTGTGTATGATACTGATCGTCTGCTTGATATGGGCTTGGAAATTATTGAAGGCGACATAATTGACCATTCTAAAAAAATGCTGCGTCATGATACGGCTAAAGTATCTGAGTTGTTGTATTCCTTGATTTAACAACTCGCAAAACAGGGGAGGTGAGGGAATGTCTTTTGCATCAGAGATAAAGAAAGAATTGACAAAAATTTCGACAGACACCTGTTGTGCTCAGTCGGAGCTGGCTGCCCTTGTACGTATGAATGGGGCGATTTCCTTGGCGAGACAAGAGTACCTGCTTGATGTCCAAACAGAAAACGCTGCGATAGCTCGAAGAATTTATACTTTGATTAAGGCTCTCTATGATTATCCAGTTGAACTGCTTGTCCGAAAAAAAATGAAGTTGAAAAAGAACAATGTTTATATTGTCAGGATGAAAGAGGGGGTTCGCACTTTCCTTGATGATTTGGAAATTCTTAAAGAACCGTTTTCTTTTAATCATTCTATCTCGGAAAAATTCACGAGCAAGGATTGCTGCCGCAGGTCCTATTTACGTGGTGCTTTTTTGGCGGGTGGATCGGTAAACAATCCGGAGACATCCTCCTACCATTTGGAAATTTACAATTTCCATAAAGAACACAATGATGCACTATGCGAATTGATGAATTCATTCAACCTGCACGCCCGTAAGCTTGAACGCAAAAAAGGTTATATTACGTATATGAAGGAAGCAGAGAAAATTACAGAGCTGCTTACCTATATGGGGGCTCATCAAGCACTTTTCAAGTTCGAGGATGTGCGGATCGTCCGTGATATGCGGAATTCGGTCAACCGCCTGGTGAACTGTGAAACTGCCAACTTAAATAAAACAATTGGTGCAGCATTCCGCCAAGTGGAGAATATCAAATTCATTGATCGAACGGTCGGGATCGATGCCCTTCCAGAAAAACTAAGGGAAATTGCAACACTTCGTGTACAGCATCAAGACGTTTCCTTGAAGGAGTTAGGTGAGCTGGTTTCAACCGGAAAAATTAGTAAATCCGGCATCAACCACAGGTTACGCAAAATTGACGAATATGCCGAAAAACTAAAAAAAGGTGAACCGCTCGGAAATTAGCTGTGTTCCGGACAAGTCGGTATATGGTATAATAGTTAAAAGGTTGCAGCAAAGCTTGCAACAGCTCTCTTTATATAAGAGAGTATTTTTTTAAATAGCTATGAAAGCGTTTTCTTTGAAGGAGGGAACGGAATGAAGCAAAAAGAGATGGTGGTGGAGTTGGAGGCCGGTTTACAAGCACGGCCGGCAGCGCAATTTGTTCAAAAGGCAAGCGGGTTTTCTGCAGCATTGTTTATCGAGAAAGATGGCAAGCGTGTCAACGCCAAAAGCATCATGGGGCTCATGAGTCTGGCGATAGCAACGGGAGAGGAGATTACCCTTATCGCCGAGGGTAGCGACGAAACCACAGCAATTGATCAACTCTCGGCTTTCATCAATCCCGGCCAAGCAGAACCAACCGTATAAACAATACCAGGCCTTTTTTAGAGAGGCTTGGTTATTTTTTTGTCCTGTTATCATGGACAGCTTTCTCCTTTTTGTAATGGAATAATTTAAATCGATTGAGCAAAATATGGAACGAAACAAAGCTACCGGACGTATTACAGTAATGGACTAGGTTTTTCGTCCACATATGTATGCAAACAAGATCTAAAAAAGGTGGGAAAACGGATGAGTGGACAAAAGATATGTCCCTGGGCTGAATCAAGCGTATTGATGAAACAGTATCATGATCAGGAATGGGGAATTCCAAGTAAGGATAATACGTACTTATTTGAAATGCTCAATCTAGAAGGCGCACAAGCCGGTTTGTCCTGGAGCACAATCCTGAACAAACGGGAAGGTTACCGTCAGGCTTTTCATCACTTTGATATCGATAAGTGTGCAGCTATGCCAGAGGATGAGTTGGAAAAAATTCTATCAACGGGAGAGGTGGTCCGGCATCGGCTGAAAATAAATGCAGTCCGAAAAAACGCTGTGGCAGCACAGCTGGTGGCAAAGGAATATGGGAGTTTTTCCACTTATATTTGGCAGTTTAGTGAGCAAAAGCAAATAGTGAACCATTGGAAAGAAGCCGGACAAGTTCCTGCCCAGAATGAGATGTCGGTTGTCATTAGCAAAGACATGAAAAAACGTGGCTTTACTTTCGTCGGTCCTGTTATTATTTATTCCTTTTTGCAGGCTATCGGAGTGTATGACGATCATCTTACTACCTGTCCTTGTCACACCAATAACCGTTAATCTGTTTCTGTAAAAGAATAATCGGCTGCACTAGATTGTTGGCAGCATTTACGATACTATTTTAAGGGGAAAACAGAAAGAAGCCGACAGAGGAGGATTTAATGATGAATGGAAAACGTTGGCTGGCACTGCTTATAGCGGCAGGTTTGTTTTTAATTTCGATTGGCGTTCAGTTCGCAACTAGTCTGGCATCAACGAACTTTGAGAATGTCTTCGGTCAGCAGGATGAATTATTTAATGAAACGGTGGTGGAAAGTGGGAATAGCGGCAATAAGATCGCCGTACTACCGCTAGAAGGAGTGATTCAGGATACCGGTTCTGGCTCGTTACTGAATAATTCAGGGTACAACCACCAAAACTTTTTGCGGATGCTTGAAAAGGCAGGAGAGGACAAAAGCATTGATGGCATAATTCTCCGCGTGAACACTCCTGGCGGTGGGGTCGTCGAAAGTGCCGAAATCCACGATAAGATTGTAGAAATCCAGGAAAATACTGATAAGCCAGTATATGTATCAATGGGTAACACGGCTGCTTCAGGCGGCTATTACGTATCAGCCCCCGCCGATAAAATTATCGCCAATGCGGCGACTTTGACAGGATCGATTGGTGTGATTATGGAAAGCATCAATTATGCTGAACTGGCGGAAGAATACGGAATAGACTTTAATACGATAAAAAGTGGAAAATATAAGGACATTATGTCCGGTTCCCGACCGATGACGGAAGATGAAGAAGCCATTCTCCAGACGATGGTCGACGAACTGTATGATGAATTTGTTCAAGTCATTGTCGATGGCCGAGGAATAGAAGAGGCTACGGTTCGTGAGCTGGGAGATGGCAGAGTGTATACTGGCAAGCAAGCCTTGGATAACCAGTTGATTGATGGGCTTGGCACGCTAGATGATACGATAGCGATGATGGAAGAGGATAATGAATTGGGAGAAGCACAAGTAGTTCAGTATGAGACCGGTTTTCATTTTGACCAGCTGCTTGGAATGACTGCAAAAAGTTTCTTCGGTTCGGATATGAAATTGGCTGGCCTTCGGGAATTAATCAGGGAGTCAGACGCTCCTCGGGCCATGTATCTGTATTCAAGATAGGGGGTGCTGTAGATGAGCTATCAAGATCAAAACATACAACCGGTTGAACACTCAACACAAGCCATGTTGAAAAGACGGTATGCAGGATTTTGGATGAGATTTTGGGCATACATAACGGACTTGCTCGTAGTATTTAGTGTCAACGGCATCCTGCTTAGTCCTTTTCACTTTATCAATGGGGGCCAGCAACTCGATGTTGGCTTCTGGACAGTGACCGGGATATTGGGCTCGATTGTTTTTTATGTGTATTTTCTTTTGATGACCAAGTTCTTTGGACAGACGCTCGGAAAGATGCTGTTTGGCCTTCGGGTGATACGGGAAGATGACCGTTCGTTGACCTGGGGTGATCTGTTGTTTCGTGAGGTGGTCGGAAGATTTATCCATAGAGTAATGTTTTTCACCCCTGTACTCTATGCAGTCGTCGCCTTCACAAACCAAAAGCAAGGAGTACACGACCTATTTGCAAGCACCCGTGTCATTCATACGGAATAACATTTAGCAGGCTGTCTTGAAACTGAGACAGCCTGCTGATTTTCCGGAAAATCTTTTCAAGCTATCGGCCGTTCACCTCTGTTTTGCAAGATGTTGTTGTTTACACAGGGGAAGCACTGTGAATGAGTAGACGTCTACTCAACTTATTGGGTGGTAAGTGCTTCTCCTCGCTACGACATAGCTTCGGTGAGTCATCCTAACCTTCTAGATTAATTGAGTTGGAGTGCGGCACTGCGGAAAGCGGAGTATGGTGCCGAACCGTTTGTTAACACTCTTTTTGAATAGGCAATGGAATTTCCCGTTACAGTTACTATCAGTTTGCATTTTTACAAAGACAGCCGATTAAAAAGAAAAAACCGGACGATTTCGAATCCTTAGGATTTCGGATTATCGTCCGGTTCTTGTTTTGGGCACTATGTTTTGTCCCGGTCTCTTTGTTTCACCGTTTTATTAGTCAGGCTTTTTTTCCATTACTTTGTCAATCAGACCGTACTCGACCGCCTTGGAAGCTTCCATGAAGTTATCACGGTCGGTATCACGCTCGATCACTTCCAATGGTTGACCAGTACGCTCAGAAAGAATGTGGTTCAGCTTACTACGCATTTCAATAATTCTTCTGGCATGGATTTCGATATCCGCTGCCTGGCCTTGTGTACCACCAAGCGGCTGATGGATCATGACCTCACTGTTAGGAAGGGCATAACGCTTGCCAGGCTCACCGGCAGCCAGAAGGAAGGCACCCATAGAAGCCGCCATTCCGATACAGATGGTAGAAACATTTGGTTTGATGAACTGCATGGTATCATAAATTGCCATGCCGGCCGTGATTGAACCACCTGGCGAATTGATGTAAAGCGAGATGTCTTTATCCGGATCTTCAGCAGCAAGGAAAAGCAGCTGTGCGACGATGGTATTGGACACATTGTCATCGATTCCGCTTCCAAGCATGATAATGCGGTCTTTTAACAGACGGGAATAAATATCATATGCACGTTCTCCACGGTTTGTTTGTTCAATTACTGTAGGTATTAAATTCATTGGATAGTTCCTCCTTTTTTAGTTCTTTCATCCTTATGATGAATGACTAATTTCATCTTACTCTAATAGGTCAATAAAGGTCAAACAAAAAACACTTTACATATGTAAGAAGTGTTCGACCTTTTTTGCCGGTTGAAAAAACCGAATGCATCGGCAATCACAGTAAGAATTTTGGTCTATAACCATCGTTCCCTGATTTTTGATAAATAAACTTAACAAGTCGGCTGTTTACGTTATTTTATACTTGTTTTTTGGCCTTCCCTTGCTGCCATATTGGGATAGGACCGTAATATCCCCACGCTCGGCCAGATAATTCAAATAACGGTGGACCGTTTGATAGGCAACGGGCAAACCGGCTTGTATTTCTGAAATCGTCAATGGCCGTTCCTGCTGGTAAAGAAAATGCTTGATAGTCCTCAATGTTTCCGCCTTGATGCCTTTTTCTACAAAAACATCTTTTTGCCCAGCCGTCAACTTGCCGACCTTCATGTTAAGGCGGATGCGCGATAGTAAGTCAGGGGCTTTTATCGGCTTCAAAGCAAAATCGGTGGCGCCTGCCTGGAGAAATTGATCGGCAATTTCATGGCGCTCATCAACCGTTAAAATAATAATCGGAACGGAATCATCCAATTCACGGATAGCTTTTGTCGTTTTCAAGCCGTCCCAATCCGGCATATGGTAATCGATCAGCACAAGGGAGGGTTCCACTTTTTGAAAAAGCTCCACGCCGGATTTTCCGGTAGAAGCCTCACAAGCCTCCCATTCGACAAAAGAACAAATTTCTTTGATAGTAAAACGAATATCTTCGTTATCATCGATAATCAATATCATAGTGGGCCCCTCCTTGCTCGGAAGAAACCGGCAGGTAAATGTCCATTTGTGTATGACTACCGGGGGTACTTGTAACGAAAATAGTGCCGTGATGATTTTCGACCACCCGCTTCACAAAGGATAAGCCGATTCCTGAAGAATCTTTCGTGCTAAAGCCTTCCTTCCATATTTCCTGCATAAGCTCCTCCTTGATCCCTGGGCCATTGTCTTTGATTTGAAAACGGATCGTATCATTCACTTGTTTGACATTGATCTGGATAAATCCTGCTTTTCCTTCAAAAGAAATGATTGCATTTTCCAGAAGATTGGCAATCGCTCTTGCAAAACGAATTTTATTGACATGGATACAGGGCAGGTCTTCCTGCACTTCCATTTCGAGACGGATTTTTTGATCATCCAGCGTTAAATGACTGATTACATATCGAAGAAATTCATCTACATGGATCTCTTTTTTTGTGTTCTCATAAAGAATTTCCGAAATCATTTCATTCATCTTTTCAATCGAATGATCGACGCGTGTTAAATAATCCTTTAGTTTTTTATCTTTCGATTTTTCATATTTCATTTCGATTAGGGAGATCAATCCCCTTACAGAAACCAGTGGAGTTTTTAAGTCATGGACAAGTGAATGGATTTCCTCGTACACCTTTGATTCTGTTAACGCGTAACGGGTTTCCTTGAGTTCCTTTTCTTGTACTTGGAACCTTTTCAGTGTGGTTATTTGCATGTTGAATAAATGGACCAGCAGCGTGAAGATAACGGCAATAAGAAAAAAGATTGCGAACAGGACAAAGTAAAGCGCTGTAAATAATTGATCCTCGGTGATAAAACTGTCGGCAGTTTTCAAACTGACCGCCAAATCATCTGCTCCAAAGCTCCATTGAGATAGCAGGGGAATCAGATTTAAGCATTGCATAGCGGTGATTAAAAAAAATAAAATGACTGCAAACGTTAAATAATAATATCTTTGTTTGGTAATATAGGTGTTTAAAGTCAAGAGCAGACCCAATGATAAAAAATGCGGTGCGTAGGAGGATGATTCTCCATAAAACTGATTGGTCAAAAAGACAACAGTTATGGTGGCACCAATATAAAGGAAAGAAAAAGCAGTACTGTCTGTCTTGGCTAAGGCACTGACAATTAGCAAGGTGCTGAAATAGATCAAAAAATAAAGGAAGCCGTTTCTGGATATGTAGGCGAACGAGGCGATCAGCAGTTGCCCGCTATCCATGATGTCCATGCTTTCCTGCAGTCTGTCTATGATGAAAGAAACCCATTCTGCAGACAGACTAGGGAAAAATAATCCATAGGTTAATAAAAAAATTCCAATCAGCCCAGGAATGGTATTATTCTTGTATTCTGCCATGTTTCCCCCTTCCTTCTCCGCTAACGGAATGCCGAATTCAGTGGTGTATGAAGGTCTTCCAAATCTTTGACAAGTGTTACAGGAACATTGGCGGCATCCATTAATTCGATAATTTCTGTGGAGCTGCCGATAGATTTCAAACCTAGAAAATAATCAGCATACGGAGCAGTAGCTTTTAACAACTCAACAGTTTGTTTATCCTCTCGTTTGGCACCGGCCACATGCAGGATGATGACCGGTAATCCCCTTAATTCCGCTTCATTAAGCAATTGCTTGGTCCTGTCCATTTCTTCTGTAAATGTCCTGTTTCGGTATTGCAGCCCATAGGGACTACTACCGACGATGATGACGAGCGTCCGATAATCGTAAAGGTCCGATGCCAAAGCACGTGGCCGGTAGTCCCCCTCGAGATGTAAGTCTTCTGCGATTTTGGCCAACAGCAGATTCTCGGGCGCCTGCCCTGCGGAGGTGAACAAAATACTTTCTTCACCAATCGGTGCTGGTAAATTCGGATAAGAATTGAAAGAATTCGTTGTATCCTGACCGCCGAAAGGAGAGGCAGCCAGCAGGAAACCAATGACTAAACAACCGATGACAGCGCTTGATTTTTTCATGACTGAACCTCCAGTATCCAACAAAACAAGGTAAAGCCAGTCCAGGCTTTACCTTTAGTTTACACGATTTCGTGACTCGATGGACATCAAATTTAGACATCCATGATACTTGCCCTTAGAACTCTTATTGTTTAAGTCGTGGATCCAATGCGTCACGCAAACCGTCGCCGAATAAGTTGAAGCCTAGGACAACCAGGAAGATGGCCAATCCAGGAAAGGCGACCACCCAGGGGGCAGTCTGTAATGCTGCTCTCCCATCGCTGAGCATGGCGCCCCATTCCGGTGAAGGAGGTTGCGCACCCAGACCTAGAAAGCTAAGACCTGCGGCATCAAGAATTGCTGTCCCAATGCTTAGCGTGGCCTGGACGATGATTGGCGCAAGACAATTCGGCAAAACATGCTGGAACAGTATCCGGTTGTTTTTAGCTCCGATTGCTCTTGCTGCTTCAATATATTCCGTTTCTTTCACGGATAAAACAGTGGAACGGACGATCCTGGCGAACTGCGGGACGCCTACAATGCCGATGGCGATCATCGCATTTGTTAAGCTTGCCCCCAACACTGCGACTAACGCGATGGCCAGCAGGATGCTTGGAAACGCCATCAGGATGTCAATCACGCGCATGATAATCTGGTCTATCCATCGGCCGAAATATCCGGCGATCCCGCCGAGCAAAATCCCTATTACTGCTGATATCCCGACTGCAATCAAACCGATTTGGATGGAAATACGTGTCCCATATACGATTCGGCTATAAATATCTCTTCCCAGCTCATCTGTACCGAGCCAGTGATCGCCGGAAGGAGCGAGGTAGCGGTCAAGCAATTGCTGATCTGTTGGATCGTGGGTAGCCACAACGGGCGCCATTGCTGCCACGACGAGCAAAAGCAAAATGATAAGCAGGCCGATAAAGGAAGTCTTGCTTCTTATCAATCTGCTAAAAGCATCGAGCCACAGACTGGAGGACTTGGGTGTCGCCGTTGTTTTCTGTTCCGGCACTTCCGGTGGTGTCGGGGAGGTTTGTGGTATTGCTGCCATCTTAACATTCACATCCTTTCTTAATCGTAGCTGATCCTCGGATCAAAGTATTTGTACAATAGATCGGTGATCAAATTTACTAGAACAAAAATAACCGCGATAATGAGGATGGAACTTTGGACAACCGGATAGTCCCTTCCCATCACTGCAAGGTAAACATAGCGGCCGATGCCTGGCCAGGAAAAGATGGTTTCGGTCAGTACTGCTCCACCGAGCAAGAGGCCGAATTGCAGCCCGATGACGGTAAGTACCGGAAGAAACGCATTTTTCAGTGCATGCTGGAAAACAATCAGGTGACGGGCGAGGCCCTTTGCGCTTGCCGTTCGTATGTAATCCTGTTTCATTACTTCCAGCATGCTGGATCTTGTCATCCTCGCGATGATCGCCATCGGTATAGTTCCAAGTGCAATTCCAGGCATCAACAAATGGGAAAATACATCTTTAAATGCTGCCCAGTTTCCGGTAATCAAGCTATCCAGTAAATAGAAATTGGTGATGGTATGAAGTTCAATGTCGTTCGACATTCTCCCGGAAGCAGGCAATATATTCAGTTTGACGGAAAATAGCCAAATCATCATCAAACCAAGCCAGAAAATCGGCAGTGACACACCGAACAATGCTCCGCTCATACTAAGATTGTCGAACCAGGAGTACTGTTTGACAGCAGCAATTACTCCTGCCAGTATCCCGACAACCATGGCCAAAATCATGGCAAACACCGTCAATTCCACCGTAGCAGGAAGTCTGCTAGCAATTTCGACGCTTATTTCTTCTTGGGACTTTACTGATTCACCCAAATCCCCTCGAAGGATTTTTCCTACAAAACGGCCATATTGGACGACATAAGGATCATTCAATCCCAGTTCCTCCCTAAGCTGTTCCAACTGGGATTCCGTCGATTTCTCCCCAAGCATGCTCCTTGCCGGATCGCCTGGTATCAAATGGATCAGCGAGAAGGTCAGAATCGACACCCCGAGAAGCACCGGGATCAGCATGACCAATCTTCGTAATATATATTTGAGCATCACTTTTCCTCCTTTCCGTAACATGGGTAAAGCGGGGTGAAAACAGAAGTTACTCTGGCTGCAGCCAAAGTAACTTCTGGACAAGATTCATATAAGACGGATTAGCGACTGATATCCAAGAAGTTGAACGGTTCGCTTCCAGTTGGATGCGGAAGGTAATCGACTACATCCTTGCTGGCTGCAAGCGGTGGTGTCGTATGGGCGATCGGGAACCATGGCGCATCCTCATGGATGATTTCCTGTGCTTCCATATACAGCTCCGATCGTTTTTCCTGATCCATTTCTGTCTGTGCTGCTTTTAACAAGTCGTGTACTTCATCGCTTTTGTAAAAAGCAACGTTTCCTGCAGAGCCCATTTTGGCATTGTCTTTATCAAGCAATACATACAAGAAGTTGTCTGGGTCGCCGTTGTCCCCGGTCCAGCCAAGGAAGGCCATATCGTGTTCGCCGTTTTCTGTGGCAGCCAGATGGGTATCCCAGTCGTTTTCTACGATTTCCACTTCAATATTTACTTCTGCAAGCATTTCCTGGATTGCCTGTGCTGTGACCTTCGGTTGTGGCAAGTATGGTCGTGGATTGGCCATGGAATAAAGCGTCACTTTGAATCCATCGGCATAGCCTGCTTCAGCTAACAGTTTTTTGGCCTCTTCAATGTCATAACCATAGTCTTCGATTTCATCATTGTAACCCCAAAGGGAAGGCGGCATCGGATTTTTGGCAGCTTTTCCTACCCCTTCAAAAAGAGTCAGCAATTTTTCTTTATCGATGGCCAGGTTGATGGCCTGACGAACTTCTTTGTTGCCCATTGGGCCGTCTTGGTCCGTGTTCATTGCCATATAACTTACGTTCATCGACGGCCTGCGGATGATTTGCAGATTCTCATCGGACTCCGCTTGTTCAATATCCTGTGGGTTCAGTCCGTTCATAACATCGATGGATCCGGACTGTAGCTCCATGAAACGGGCGCCATTATCAGGAATCGTCCGGAAAATGACTTTGTCGACCTTAGCCGGCTCATCGAAATAGTCATCGTTTTTAACAACCGTGATGCTGTCGTCTTTCACCCATTCTTCAAAAACAAACGGACCTGTACCAACCGGGTTTTTAAAGTAGTCTTCTCCATACTCCTCGATTGCTTCAGGACTTGCGATACCGAATGGCGGCATGGCAAGTGTGTAAAGGAATGGGGCATTCGGTTCGGTTAAGGTGAATTTTACTTCGTAGTCACCAGTTGCCTCGACCTTATCAATGATGCCTTTCAAGTTGTCTTCTGTCGCACCGAACATGTAGCCATAGTAAATGAAGTCAGCAGATGTAGCCCAGCGTTCAAAGTTGAACACGACATCTTCTGCAGTAAAATCACTGCCATCATGGAATGTCACATCGTCTCGCAGTTGGAATGTCCAAACCAATCCATCTTCGCTTGTTTCCCACTCTGTAGCAAGAGAAGGCCTTACCTCGGTGCTGTCCTCTTTGTAACGGACCAGTGTATCGTACAACTGGTTGGTCACATAAATAGATTCACCATCGGTAATTTTCGAAGGATCCAGTTGAACGGAGTCGGCACCGCGTCCGAAAACAAGCGTTTTTTCGCCATCGTCACCGCTTTCTGTGTCGTCACTGGCTTCAGCTGTGTCGTCCCCGGTATCCTCTGACCCGGCTTCGTCACTGCTGCAACCGCTGGCAATTAATACAACGAATAACAACATGCCAAAAAAAGTCCATATTACTTTCTTGTTCATTTTTATCCCCCTTAAAATTTTTTATAGAATTGACGCTGGAGTCAGTACTCAAGCGCCACTTCTTTCACAAAATGACAAGCAGCCTGCTGACCTTCCGGAGAAACTTGTTTAAGCACCGGATTTACTTTGCGGCAGATTTCCTCTGCATACGGACACCTGGTGTGGAACTTGCAACCCTCAGGCGGGTTGGAAGGAGAAGGAAGGTCGCCCTTAATGGTGATTCGTTCCCGGGATATTTTCGGGTCCGCTTCCGGGATGGCTGACAGCAATGCCTGGGTATACGGGTGCTTTGGATTAGCATAAAGTTCTTCGACATCGCCGATTTCGACGATTTGTCCGAGATACATGACCGCGACACGGTCACTGATATGATGTACGACACTGAGGTCGTGGGCGATAAATAGGTAGGTCAATTGGAATTCCTCTTGCAGTTCTTCCATCAAGTTGATTACCTGCGCCTGAATGGATACATCAAGAGCCGAAACAGGTTCATCGCAGATCACCAATTCGGGATCAAGGGCCAGTGAACGGGCTATTCCTACGCGCTGCCGTTGGCCGCCGCTGAATTCATGCGGATAGCGTTGTTTATGGTAGGAACTGAGCCCGACGACCTCGAGCAGTCGATCAAGCTTCTGCCTTCGTTCTACTTTCGGCATCCCAAAGATTTTCATTGGTTCGGTAATAATTTGTTCTATTGTCTTCCTTGGATTGAGAGATGCGTAGGGATCCTGGAAGATCAATTGCATGTCGCGCCTTAGCTTTCTGAGTTTTTCGCCGTGATAACCAGTGATATCTTCTCCTTTGAAGCGGATTTGCCCGGAAGTGGGTTCTAACAGTTTTAAAATCGCCCGTCCGGTAGTCGATTTGCCGCATCCACTTTCTCCTACAAGTCCCAATGTCTCCCCTTTGTTGACATGGAAGGAAACACCGTCTACGGCCTTGACAGCTCTGTCTTGTTTTTCGAATAAACTGCTCCCTTTTATCGGAAAGTGTTTCTTGAGATTGTTTACTTCCAATAAGGTACTCATTCCGACACCACCTTTTCTGCATCTTCTTCATATAACAGGCATCGGACATGGTGATTTGCGGCTTGCTCTGTCCATGCTGGGTCATGGCTCAAACAGCTTTCCATTGCATGACTGCACCGTGGTGCAAAGCTGCATCCTCCCGGAAGTGCCCGTAAATCAGGAGGAAGCCCTTCAATAGCGGCCAATTTTTCTTGTTTGGATGCAATTCGAGGAATGGAATTCATTAATCCTACCGTGTAGGGATGCTTTGGCAGTTCAAACAAGGTATTCTTTTCTGTGTATTCGACAGGTTTTCCGGCGTACATGACCATGACCCTGTCGCAAACTTCTGCCACCACGCCGAGGTCGTGGGTGATCATGATAATGGCCATTCCCAGTTCTTTTTGCAGTCTGGCCAGTAAGTCTAATATTTGTGCCTGGATGGTAACATCAAGGGCAGTAGTCGGCTCATCGGCAATCAAGACCTCGGGGTTGCATGCCAGCGCCATGGCGATCATTACCCGCTGTCGCATCCCGCCGCTAAATTCGTGCGGATAGTTTTTCAAGCGGCCCCGTGCTTCTGGAATTCCGACTAGATCAAGTAGTTCGACGGCTCGCTCTTTTGCCTGTTTTTTGTTCATTCTTTCATGGACCAAAATTGTTTCAACCATCTGCTTTTCCACGGTGAATACGGGATTAAGAGAAGTCATCGGATCTTGGAAAATCATCGAAATTTCTTTACCACGGATTTTCCGCATTTGCTTTTCCGATTTTTTTAGCAAATCTTCCCCTTTAAACAAAATTTCGCCATCGACTATTTTTCCGGGAGGGGAAGGGATCAAATTCATGATCGACATGGCGGTGATACTTTTCCCGGATCCGGATTCTCCGACAATTCCAAGTGTCTCACCGGGACTGATGGCGAATGAAACACCATCGACAGCTTTAACAACGCCAGCTTTGGTGAAAAAGTGGGTATGTAATTGATTGACTTCCAAAATAGGTGTTTTGGAATTCATGCTCGACCTCCTTACTGGTTGAGGGTGTTTTCTTCGATGATCCGAAAATATAGTGGATGTTTAACAAATCGGACTTTTCTGAATTATCTACTTATTATACATACTATGACGGGCTTGTGGAGTTTTTCTCATTTTTCTCATAAAAAGTATATGACAGAGTGGAAAAGAGAGGGTGTTGGGAGGGGGAGGCAAGAAGGAGGAGAGGATGAGCATTGAGACTATCAATCAGTGTTTTTAAAAGCCGAACCATTTTGAGAGGGGAGTAGAGCAGGTTGATGAAGTGTTTTTTACTAGTATTTTAGCGTTGGCTCTATCTTCATAGAGCGGATGAAGATGTTACTGCTATGTTTTATCGTAGAAACGCACTTAGGGGGAATGAAATGATTTTGTCAGCATTACAGCGTGGAATCACTCTTCACAGCCTTATGAAATTATTTTGGTTGGTTTTCTATCATCGATTTTCTCTTCATTGTCCTTTTCCGTCTCGATTCAAACTTACTATCGGATTTGCGTCCTTTTTGCAAACATCGAAGACTACTGAAATTTCATTGAATCAGCAAGAAGAATTGGGAGGAGAAGCGACAAGGTCCTCGCAACAAGAAGTAATCACAGGGGGAGAGACAAAAAAGCATCACATAAACACTCAAAACAAAAAGGACGACCTTCAAGTCACAAATAACTTAAAAGGCCGTCCCTCTGGATACGCGCTCGGAGGGATTCGAACCCCCGACAGACGTGGTACCGGAAACCACCGCTCTATCCGACTGAGCTACGAGCGCAAAATAATAGGGTTGTTCGTTGCTGATATTCAGCGCCGACTGACAACGACTATTATACGTCATATAATTTTTGAATGCAAGAGGTAAAATACAACCTATTGAACAGACAGCGAGAACCAAACGAATTATTGCTGTCGTTTTTGCTGCTCAAGCTGATTGATGGCTTCGTCCAGCGTTTGGGATATTTGCAGCACTTCTTGTCCACTTGGATCTTTATTATATGCTTCATACATTTTATGTCGCAATGCTTCGATTTTTTCTTCCAGTTCCCGCAAATAAATCATAATTCCCTCCAAGAAAAGTGTCACGATATGTACTTCCCTGGATTAATAAGAAAAAAACAACCAATAAATAGACAACGATAAGTCAACAGAAAAAATAGACCTGTGCACCAAGTCATGCACAGGTCTATTTCACTTGTTTATTTGTCTAGGGGAGGTGTTGAATGTACATATGGAGGAGCTGGTTTCAGTTCTGGTTTTCCTCCAAAGCCTACCGGTTCGCTTTCATATTGAAAGTCATGGCCATCAGGCGCATTGCCAGAAGCCCAAATACCGCGGGCACTATCCTCTCCTTCAGAGAAGTTATACAGTTTATGGGAGAAATCCATTGCTTCCCATTCAGCCGGCACAGTGGTAGGAGTGATTTTGCCGCCCTCTTTTTCTTCTAATTCCTGCAGGGCTGCCATCCATTGGTTTTGATGCATGGTATCTCTGGCCAGCAGGAAGGAAAGCATGTCTTTGACACCGCGATCCTCCGTTAATTCATATAGACGGGCGACCTGCAACCTTCCTTGCGATTCTGCGTTAAGATTGGCACGCATGTCTGCCATCAAGTTGCCACTGGCAATGATATATCCAGCACTCCATGGTACGCCGGCACTGTTTTCCGGAGTGGCTCCGAGACCGGAAACAATCGCGTGATGTGGGTTCATACCGCCCATAATCGCACCGATCACAGGATCTTTGGCCGCTTTTTCCTGTTCATTGATTGGCGCTCCATCCAGTAAACGTGCAACCATGGTGGCGATCATTTCAACGTGGCCAAGTTCTTCTGCACCAGTGTCCATGATCAAGTCTTTATACTTTTCATTTCCGCGCGTGTTGAAGCCTTGGAATAAATACTGCATCGCTACGGACATCTCACCGAATTGTCCACCTAAAATTTCCTGTAGCTGTTTGGCAAAGAGTGGATCGGATTTTTCTGGTTTTGCATGATACTGAAGTTCTTTTCTGTGAAAAAACAAGTGAAAAACCACCTTTTTAAGTAATTTTATCTGTGTTCTTCTGACTTCGATATCGCTGACGGGCCCGTCCTTTCGCGACAGTTAACATCTTCCCGCAGGATACGAGGAATAAACGGTTTATTCTTATTTTTTCTTAATAATGATTTTAAAAAATGAATTAGGCAGAAAACCTGTTGACACGTTTGCTGCTACATGCTAGAATTTTGTTTACAATCAAAACGGAATATTGCGAATACTTATCCAGAGAGGTGGAGGGACTGGCCCGATGAAACCCGGCAACCTTTAAGCCACGGCTTAAAAAGGTGCTAATTCCTGCTGAGCGAAAGCTTGGAAGATAAGGAGTGAATTGATAACCAATGCCTCTCTATCTTCTGGAGAGGCATTTTTTTATGTCTTCCTGGACAGTTAACTGGGAGACAGACAACTGCAAAAAGTAATAAAAAATGTCCATATGGATTCGCTGTTGCGGATGGATTGAGAAATGATCAAATCAATTGAAAAAAAGAAAGGTGGTGGATCTGTCGCATGGAAGTGAAGACAGCTGTTGAAAGGAAGACCGGTACCGTCAATATAGGAGAACTCGAGTTGGAATCCGGCACCGTGATCCAAGAGGTGGAACTTGCCTACGAACGGGTTGGATTGACCGACGCACCGGCCATCCTTGTCTGTCATGCATTGACGGGCAGCCAACACGCAGTTGGTGAAAAGGAGATGCCAGGCTATTGGGCAGACATGATCACCCCTGGCGGCTATATCGATAGTGATCGGTTCCAAATCATATCATTCAACGTACTGGGCGGCTGCAATGGTTCGACAGGACCGCTTAGTATCGATCCCCGGACAGAGGAAGCCTACCAGGCGAAGTTTCCGTTTATAACGGTACGCGATATGGTCTGCGCCCAACAGATTGCACTTGAAAAATTGGGTATCGACCATTTGGCTGCTGTTATAGGCGGGTCGCTCGGCGGGATGCAGGTTCTGGAGTGGGGAGTGATGTACCCTGACAAAATGGACCGTTTGCTCCCATTGGCTGTCACACCATACTTGACTGACTATGCGATTGCATTTAACAATATTGCAAGGCTGGCCATTCTACGTGATCCGAATTGGAACAATGGCAATTATACCGAAGGCACCATACCGGAGAGTGGATTGAGTCTTGCGCGTATGGTGGGGATGATCACATACCGGTCGGGAGACTTGTTCAATGAGCGTTTTTCAAGAAAACAGCGCGCCCCTGCCGGGAACTTTCATGATGAAATTGCCTATGAAATCGAATCTTACCTTGATTACCAGGGGAAAAAGCTGACCAAACGTTTTGATGCCAACAGTTATCTGTATTTGTTGAAGGCAATGGATACGCATGATATCGGCCGTGGACGGGGCGGTTGGCAACAGGCCGCTTCCCGGATTGAAGCACCGGTAACAGCACTCGGATACAGCGGTGATTTGCTGTTTCCGCCGGGTTCGCTGGAACAGTTTATCCACCAGCTGAGACAGAACGGGAAAGAGGGAAAATATACCTTGATTGATACCAGTTTCGGACATGACGGTTTTCTGGTTGAATTTGAAAAATGGGGAAGCATCATCAAATCGGAATTGGAACATTGATACGCAAAGGAAATGACAATTTGATACGAACTCTTATCCAGAGAGGCTGAGGGACTGGCCCGATGAAGCCCGGCAACCTTCAAGTCGATTGTGACTTGAAAGGTGCTAATTCCTGCAGGAGAAATCCTGGCAGATAAGAGGAGAGATTGTTAGAACAGTCCTCTTCTTATGAAGAGGACTTTTTATTTTGGCTGATAAAAAAAGTTATTTTACGGGAGGAAAAAAACATGGCAAATACTTACGATTTAGAAACGTTATCACTTCACGGCGGCCAATCGCCAGATCCAACGACAGGGTCGCGTGCTGTCCCTATCTATCAAACTACTTCTTATGTATTTCACGATACAGAACACGCTGAGCGCTTGTTCGCCCTTGATGAACCGGGGAATATTTATTCTCGTTTGGGCAACCCAACAGTCGACGTTTTTGAAAAGCGCTTGGCTTTATTGGAGGAAGGGGTGGCGGCAGTAGGTGTATCTTCCGGAATGGCAGCCATCACGCTATCCATACTTAATTTGGCGAGTGCCGGGGATGAAATCGTAGCTGCCACCAACTTGTACGGCGGTACATACAATTTGTTCTCGACCACCCTGCCACGTTACGGCATCAAGGTAAACTTTGTCGATCCAACCGAACCAGAAAACTTCCGCGAAGCAATTACCGATAAAACCAAAGCAGTGTATGGTGAAATCATCGGAAATCCCAGCCTGCACGTGCTCGATGTTGAAAAAGTCGCGGAAATCGCACACGAACATGGTGTGCCATTGATTATTGACAATACGTTTGCCACCCCGCATGTGTGCAAGCCGATCACACTTGGAGCGGATATTGTCGTTCACTCGGCAACCAAATGGATCGGTGGACACGGTACTTCGATTGGCGGAGTCATCGTCGATGGTGGGAGATTCAATTGGAATTCGGAAAAATACCCACAGTTTACCGAACCTGATCCAAGCTACAATGGCATTCGTTATGCCGTGGATTTCGGGACATTGGCGTTCAGCACCAAAGTAAGGGTGCAGCTGCTACGTGATTTCGGAGCTTCGCTCAGTCCGTTCAACGCCTTTTTACTGCTGCAGGGACTGGAGACATTACATTTACGCGTCGAAAGACATAACCAGAATGCGCTGGAGCTTGCCCGCTACTTAAAGGACCATCCAGCCGTAGAATGGGTATCCTATCCAGGGTTGGAGGGCCACCCATCCCACCAGCAGGCAAGTGAAACCTTGCAGCATGGTTACGGATCGATCGTTAACTTTGGCATCAAGGGCGGCAAAGAGGCAGGCCGCAAGTTAATCAACAACGTGGCTTTATGGTCGCATTTAGCCAATGTCGGAGACGCCAAATCGTTGATCATCCATCCGGCATCTACCACCCACCAGCAGCTGTCACCGGAGAAATTGGAAGCAACGGGAGTCAAAGCAGAGTTGGTCCGGTTATCGGTAGGGATCGAGTCTGTGAGAGACTTGATCAATGATCTGGATGCGGCCTTGGCGAAAGCGACGGGGCAACAAAAGGAGAGCGGCCCGCAAATTGTCATCAACGATGAGGGAGTTATCCGTTGGGCATTGCAGTCCCCGACAGAACGGGTCGAAACTGACGGAAAAGAGAGTCAGCGTCAAAAAACACTGGCGATTGTCGGACTGAGCGGTAAAGAGGCTAGACCTAGTCATCGACTAGCCAGAAAAATGCAGCGGCTTGGCTATAAAATCATTCCGGTGAACCCAAGGGAAACAGAAATTCTAGGAGAGAAGGCATACCCCGACTTAAAAAGCATTCCGGAACCGATCGACATCGTCCAAGTATTCAGAAGTCCAGAAGCGGCAATAGGGATTGCCCGGGAGGCAGCGGAAGTACGGCCGAAAATTTTCTGGCTTCAAGAGGGAGTGGTTTCAGACGAAGCTGCCGAAATAGCCCGAAATGCTGGACTCCAGGTTGTCCATAACCGTTGTACGTACAAGGAAGCGCAACGCTTGCGTGGAACAATAACGACTTATGCATGTGAAATATAAAACCATACAGAAGACAAGGAGGATATCGATGAATCGCATCCCATTGATAGATATAAGAAGTTTTTTGGCTCTGACAGCTTTGACGGTAATTATTATTGTTACTTCCGGTTGTTCCTCGAGCGCAAGTTCAGAAGGAGCGCCAGATAAAATCCGGCTTGACTATGCGTACTATTCACCGACCAGCCTGGTGTTGAAAAAGTTCGGCTGGGCTGAAGAGGAGTTTGAAGAAGAAGGCATCGATATTGAATGGGCATTAAGCCAAGGGAGCAACAAAGCCCTGGAATTTTTGAACAGTGACAGCGTCGATTTTGGATCGACTGCCGGCGCTGCGGCGTTGATGTCCAAAGCAAATGGAGCACCGATCAAGAATGTGTACATTTATTCAAAACCGGAATGGACTGCCTTGGTTACTGCGAAAGACTCAGGGATTACAAGTCTCGAGGACTTGAAGGGCAAAAAGGTAGCCGCCACGCTGGGAACCGATCCCTATATTTTCCTGCTGCGCGCTTTGGAAGCTGAAGGTGTTCCGGCAGAGGATGTGGAAATCGTCAATCTGCAGCACGGCGATGGAGCATCCGCCCTGACATCCGGGCAGGTGGATGCATGGGCTGGGCTTGACCCGCATATGGCTCGTTTGGAACTCGAATCGGATGCAGCGCTTTTTTATCGGAATCCTGACTTTAATACGTACGGTTTCCTGAATGTCCGTGAGGAGTTTGCAGAAAAACATCCTGACTACGTTGACCGTGTGATCAAGGTCTACGAAAAAGCGAGGAAATGGGTCCAGGAGAACCCGGGGGAAGCTGCCGAGTTATTGGCTGAAGAAGCAGAGATCAAAGAGGAAGTGGCGGTCAAGCAACTGGAAAGAAACGATTTTTCTGAGCCTGTTCCCGGTGAAACACAAAGGGACGCTTTGATTGAGGCAGGAAAAGTACTGCAGGGAAGCGAGACGATTGATCCGGAAGCCAATATTGAAGAATTGACAGACGAACTAATCGATCCATCTTTCGCGGAAGAGACAATATCGGAATAAATAAATCGGAGAGGAGGATCAGTTATGGCTAAAAATCAAAGCGAAGTGAGCGGCGTCTTTACAGCAAGAGGCAAGAGAAAGCCATTAGCGGCTAAACTAAAAAATCCGTTCACCCATCCCTTTTTATTGGGAAGTATATTTCCCCTTTTGTTGGTGGTTGTATGGGAAGCGTTAAGCCGTTTGGAAGTCTTTCCCGCCTACCAGCTTCCTGCTCCGTCCGTTATTTTAGGTACGATTGTCGGGATGGCGGAAGACGGCACGCTTTGGGGACATGTCGGTATTACCAGCTACCGGGTGTTTATGGGATTTCTGCTTGGAACAGCAGCAGCGGTCGTACTCGGTTCATTGGTCGGATTTTATAAGCATGCGGAGGCATTGTTTGATCCGCTTATCCAGGCCTTTCGTTCAATCCCATCCCTTGCCTGGGTTCCGTTGTTTATTTTATGGATGGGAATCGGCGAGCCATCGAAAATTGCCATGATTGCAGTCGGTGTCTTTTTTCCGGTCTATTTAAATATTGTCAGTGGTATAGGTGGCGTCGACCGAAAGTTAATCGAGGTAGGGAAAATGTATGGGTTGAACACATTTCAGCTGGTAAGAAGGATCATTCTTCCGGCATCATTGCCTTCTTTTTTGGTCGGACTGCGCAGCGGCCTCGGGTTGGGATGGATGTTTGTTGTGGCAGCAGAGCTGATGGGCGCGAGCCAGGGACTTGGGTATTTACTGGTCGTCGGTCAGAACACTCTTGCGCCGGAAACGATCATAGCGAGTATTGTCTTGTTCGCAGTGATCGGAAAACTGTCGGATTGGATATTGAAAATACTGGAGATCCGGACCTTGCACTGGCAAGATCGGGCTGCAAAATCGTAAGGAGGGAAAGCGATGAGTCTGCAATTAGAGAGAGTCGGAAGGAAGTTTGCAGGAAAAGCAGCTGTCCAGGATGTTTCCTTCCGTGCGGAACCAGGTGAAATTATCGGCCTTCTCGGAACGAGCGGCTGCGGCAAAAGCACACTGCTGCGTGCCATATCCGGACTGGACACCGAATATGACGGCGTGATTGAAATCAATGATGAAAAAGTGGACGGCATACAGAAAACGACTGGTTTTATGTTCCAGGAACCTCGTCTGCTGCCCTGGTTGAATGTACTCGATAATGTCACTTTCGGCTTGGAGGGGAATAGAGAGGAAAAGCAAAACAAGGCAGGCCGTTACTTGCAAAGTGTCGGACTTGCCGGCAGTGAAAAATTGTATCCGAAACAACTTTCAGGTGGGATGGCCCAGCGGGTGGCAATTGCACGAGCACTGGCGACGTCGCCGGAAATTTTGTTGCTGGATGAGCCATTCAGCGCTCTCGATGCGTTTACCAAAATGCAGCTGCAGGATTTGCTGCTTGAAGTGTGGAGAAGTTTTCAGTCGACAATGGTGCTGGTAACCCATGATGTGGATGAAGCTGCTTATTTATGCGACCGGATCATTGTACTGCGGGGCCAACCGGGCAAGGTGGAGCGTGAAATCACGATTTCCGAACCGAGACCGAGAGAAAGAGGAAGCAGCGAGCAGGCTGCTTATAAGGCGGAAATACTTGCCAGCTTGGATTTAACAACAGAGACAGCTTGACCAAGCTGGATACATAGAGGAGGTTCAGCATGACAGGGAATAATGTGAAAATGATTGAGGCCGATAAAGGCGTACACAACTTAACGGACTATCGTCGTGTGGCTGCGGAATTCTCATGGGAACAAGCCGCAGTTCAGCTAAATCTTTCCAAAACCGGAAAATGGAATGCGGCCTATGAAACGATCGATTGTCACGTTGCAGAGGGATATGGAAACAAGACTGCTTTGTATTTTGTCCAGGACGAATACAAAGAGAGCTATACGTTCGCAGAGGTAAAAGAAAAAACAGATCATTATGCACGGGTATTGAAGGAACAGGGGGTCAGCAAAGGAGATCGCGTGTTTGTTTTCCTTCCGAAAACCCCTGCTTGTTATTTTTCCATACTGGCCATCATTAAGATTGGGGCTATTGCCGGTCCGTTGTTCGAAGCATTTATGGAAGAGGCCGTAAAAGACAGGATCAATGACTGCAGTGGAACTTTTTTGATTACGGACAAGGAACTTGTCCGCCGTGTACCTCAATCAGAGATGCCCAGTTTAAAGACTGTATTGCTGGTCGATCAAATCGAAGCAGCCAAACCGGGGGTCGTGACGGAAGAAGAACTGGTCGAATGGGTCGATCCGGAGGACGGTATGTTGATTCATTACACAAGCGGATCGACAGGAAAGCCAAAGGGTGTGTTGCATGCGCACAGGGCTGTCGTCCATCACTTTCAATCCGGCCATTGGGTATTGGATATCCAAGAGGACGACGTATATTGGTGTACCTCCCATCCCGGCTGGGTTACAGGCAGTGTGTATGGTTTGTTCGCACCATGGCTGAACCGGGCGGCAGTTGTCATTCAGGCCGGCCGGTTTCGGGCGGAAACCTGGTATAAAATCATCGAGGAATTCGGCGTCACTATTTGGTACAGTGCCCCCACTGCTTTCCGTATGCTGATGGCGCAGGGAGATTTATATAACCAATATAATCTGAAGTCGTTGCGGCACATTTTAAGCGTCGGGGAACCGTTGAATCCTGAAGTCATCAACTGGGCGTGGGATAACTTATCACTGAGGATCCATGATACGTGGTGGATGACCGAAACGGGCGGCCATTTGATTGTCAATCTTCCGTCTGAACCGATTAAGCCTGGATCGATGGGACGGCCATTCCCTGGAATTACGGTCGGTATATTGGACGAAAGCGGGGAGGAACTTCCCGCAGGATCAATTGGCCAGCTTGCCATACGTACCCCATGGCCGGGCCTGATGAAAGAAATCTGGGGCAACCGTGATAAATTTTCCTCCTATTTTTTATATGAGGGCTGGTATGTGTCCGGTGATTTGGCTGTACAGGATGAGGATGGCTATATCTTTTTCCAAGGCAGAAGCGATGACATGATCAATTCAGCGGGTGAGCGAATCGGTCCGTTCGAAGTGGAAAGCAAGTTGATTGAACATCCTGCTGTAGCAGAAGCGGGAGTGATCGGCAAGCCGGACCCGCTCCGCGGCGAACTGGTAAAAGCATTCATTACCTTGCGTTCCGGTTACGTTGAAACACCAGAACTGCTGGAGGCCTTGCGCGTTTTTGTTAAAGAGCATTTGGCAGCACATGCTGCTCCACGGGAAATAGAAGTAGTTGCAGAACTGCCAAAAACAAAAATAAGCGGAAAAATCTTGCGCAGGGAACTAAAGCAGCGGGAGCTCGACAAGGTTAGTGCAACCTCATAACACAGCTTGAAGGAACAGGAGGAAAAGTATGACGACAATCAAAGTGGCTTTGCTCGGCTTTGGAACAGTAGGCAGCAGTGTTTATCAGACTATCCAAACACGACAAAGCAAGTTCGAAAGATTAATAGGAAGAAAAGTGGAAATCGTCGGGGTGTTGATCCAGGACGAAACAAAACAACGTGATATCGCCGATGGTATTTTGGTAACCTCTTCCTTCGAAGAACTGATCAACATCTGTGAAATCGACGTAATCATCGAAGCGATAAACGGCATTGAACCTGGAGCCGGTTATTTGCAGAGCGCTTTGGAAAGAGGAATTCATGTGGTGACAGCCAATAAAGAACTCCTTGCTCACGAAGGGAAAACATTACGGCGAACCGCTGATAAGGGACACGCTCAACTGAAATATGAAGCAGCGGTGGCGGGGGGTGTCCCGATAATAGGGACACTGCAGCAACTGTTGCAAGTGAATAACATTTCCAATGTTGAAGCCGTTTTAAATGGGACATCCAATTATATCTTGACCGAAATTGCAGAAAACAAGGTAAGCTTTCAAGAAGCATTAAACGCTGCTCAAAAGCTAGGGTATGCTGAAGCAGACCCTCGGAATGACGTGGATGGATGGGATGCCTTTTATAAGCTGATGATTTTAAGCGATTTATTGCTTGGGAATCAGCCTGACTGGACGAAGGTGACAAGGCGCGGAATACGCAACATCACGCTTGCTGACATTCAGGCTGTCGAAACTGCCGGTTGGAGAATCAAGCATATTGCCAGTCTCCAGGTCAATGAAGGAAAGGCACAGCTTCGAGTCGAGCCGATGGCGGTGTCAGAAGGACATCCACTGTATGATGTAGCAGGAGTAGATAATGCTGTTTCCATCGAAGGTGATCTTGCCGGTAACATAAAACTCCATGGGCCAGGGGCCGGTGCATTGCCTACTGCCAGTGCTATCTTAGAAGATTTCGTCCAGTTATATAAGGAGTCAGACAACCGACAAACAATTAGTGAAACGGCATTCTCTAAGGAAGATTTCAATCGATTGCAGGATTGGCTGATCACAGCTTCACCCATACCGCATACTGCCGCTGTTAAGCAGCGTTGGAGTGGCAAGCAAGCTAATAGCAACACCTACCTTGTTTCCGCTGCTGCAGAAGAGTTGGAGAACTTGCTGCAGGAAGGCAGGATCAACAACTTTTTTAGATTGGCAGGATCTGGTCGGAAGATACAGGATACGGTTCCGGTTCTGACTTGAGTGGTTGTTTATTGGCATTTATAACATTGACTTTACCAGGCGAAAGTAAGTATAAAATAATGAAAAAGCTCTTGGGTAGTGGATAATATGATTGATATTATCCACTATTTTTTTTGGCATTGCTCTATAAGAAGGTTGTAGAGAGACTATTATATTTTGTTATCGACGCATACTAAGCAACAAGTAAAGAAGTATTTTTTAGGAGTGTTTGGTTTCCTAGATTCCTGAACATAAGATTAAGAATTTATCATTAGTCGAATAAAAAAGAATATATGTCCAAGATTGTCCTTTTCAAAAAGGGTGGCACACATCCGCCAGAAAATTTCTTCATCCCCCCAAAATTTCAAACAAGCGTTACGTATAGATAAGTGAATAGAGAGAAAGGCAAAATCATTGAAAAATGATGACGCAAAGCTAAAGGGGCTAAGGGAATTTTTCTACGCCAGCCAGCTACCGTCGAAAACAATGCTTTAAAACTCTCTTCTAACTAGTGTCTAAAGGATAAGGACGGGGGTGATAGGATGAAATCCAGGATTGGCTTAATGTTATTATTTTTAATGTTTTTACTGGTATTGGGAGCTTGCCAAAATGGTGGAAACGCTCAAGAAAGCACCGAACAAGAACAGGAAGAAAAGAACTATCTATATGAAAGCGAAACAGTGAAGGTTACTGAAACATCAGGGTGGTCAAAGCACGACAGCCCAAGTAACGATGGCGAAGAAAATATTTTGTTTCAGAATGATAATGTGAAGGCCATTTTGACACTTGTATCAGATGAAAAATCATTAGATGAAATCAAAAATGAATTGAAATCATCGTTTGGAAATACCGAGGCAATTGAGGAAAATGAGAAATATCTTTCCTTAAAATCGAATCGAAAAGAAAGTGTTCGGACAGACATTTATTTGGATAGCGGAGATGAACAAACAGGAATTTTAATTTTTATGACTCCTTTTGAAGAATATGAAAAAAATCAAGCGGTGATAGAGGAATTTAAAAAGAATGTACAATTTTATTAAGAAAAAAGGTGGAATAACAATGAAGAAAACAATCGTATCTAGTACGTTAGGCTTGCTTTTATTATTTGCAGGGAATGTTTATGCAGCTGAAGATGAAACAGCTGTCGATCCAAATTCTGAACTCTATGATACTTCTCGTGTAATAGAGGAAGCAGAATATGAGCTAACTGAAGAAAATAGTGAAAAGGCACTTCTTCAAGATGAATATGCCGATGATCGTTTAAATGAAGCGGAAGTGTCCCTTGATAAAGGTGATGAAGCAAACGCAGAAGAGTTACTGGAAGATTACGAAGAACATGTGAAACAGGCTGAAGAGGATATGGAGGCAGCAAAAGAAAATGGAGAAGACATATCTACAGTAGAAGAAACATTAGTTGAAAACAGTCAAAAGCGTTCAGAAAACCTAAGAGCCCTTTTAGAGCGTGAAGATCTTCCGGAAGAAGCAAAGGCAGGCATTGCGAAGGCCTTAGAGAATCAACAAAAGGCCGAGCAAAATTACCTAGCAGCCCGAAAGAAAGCTGAAGAAGCCCAAGAAGTAGCACAAGAGGAAGCTCAAGAAGAGACACAAGAGAAAGAACAAGAGAAGGCTCAAGAGAAACAAGAAAAAGCACAAGAGAAAGCACAAGAGAAACAAGAAAAAGCACAAGAGAAAGCTCAAGAGAAACAAGAAAAAGCACAAGAGAAAGCTCAAGCGCAACAAGAAAAAGCACAAGAGAAAGCTCAAGCGCAACAAGAAAAAGCACAAGAGAAAGCTCAAGCGCAACAAGAAAAGGCACAAGAGAAACAAGAAAAAGCGCAAGAGAAAGCTTCAGAGCAACAGGGAAGAGCATCAGGCAGACCATAACAACTGAGGCAGAAACTAAAAAGGATAGTAACCATATTTTGTAATGGTTACTATCCTTTATTAAATAGCCTTTTCCTCCGATATATTGAGCAGAGAACTTTTTAATTTCAATAGGTTCTATATGGAGGGACATTATGGGGAATTTACAACTTAAAGAGATCCTGTTAGAAATTAAAAACGGAAATGAATTAGAAAGAGAACGATTAATTCGTCATTATGAGCCCTATATTCTGAATGCTGTCAGCCATGTATGTAAAAAGTATGTAACTTGGAGCAGTGATGAGACTAGTATTGGACTAATTGCCTTTAATCGTGCTATAGATACGTTCGAGTTCGATAAAGGGCGTGCCTTTTTAAACTATGTGTACCTTTTAATTCAACGGGATATCATTGATTACTTCCGAAAAGAAAAGCGCCATTTACACCCTGCTTCAGATAATTATCAATTAGAGCATGATAATGCCGAATTGAAAGCTTCATTAGAATCGTACCAGCAATCAACTAATACTTCAGCTCTTGTAGAAGAAATTTTAGAACTCGATCAAAAATTAAGCAAGTTTAACATTTCATTTGAGCAGCTAGAGAGCCATAGCCCGAAACAACGCAAAACGCGTATTAAAGTCATGGGAATGGCTGCTGAATTTATGCAACATGTCGATTTAGTAGACGAATTAGTTAATAAAAGGGTATTTCCTGTAACATCATTTACCAAAAGGACAGGGTTCCGATCCAAATCAATCGAGCGACACCGAAAATATTTGATTACAATTATTATGATTCAACTACATCCGGAATGGAGACGGCTTTCAACGTTTGTTCAAGTCGGTCCTGGGAGTGTGAAAAAATGAAAAAATATACAATTGAGGGCGTCGTGACCAAAGTGACAGAGAACGAATATGTTCTTCTCTGTGATGATGGAACGTTTCGAAATATACCACTAACCGAAGATGACATACCAATGCTGGGTGAAAGGAAGACGTATACAGCGAAGGCGCGAAATCTATCTTTAAGGATTGCATCTACTGTAGCAATGGTAGCTGTTTTGTTTATTGCCCTTTTAGCGTATAAGGGGGTTCAAAATCATTCCAAAACGAATTATATTGCTGCTATTGATATCAACCCGAGTCTTGAGGTTCATTTAGACGAGGATTTAAATGTTATAAAACTTTTACCTTTGAATACCGATGGAAAAGAAATCGTCGACTCCATCGAATCGGAGGGTGTGAATTTTTATCGAGTGGTAGATCTTATCTTATCCCAATCAGTTTCCAAAGGATACTTAACGACAGATGAAAAAGGAAGTATTGAGACCACTATTGTGAAAATAACGAAAGATACAAATCCTCCATTAGATCGTAATCTAAAAGAAGTGATTGAAACGCAACTTCAACGTAAAAACATTGTGGCAAATGTGCAGGTTTTCAATGGAACCGAGGAGTTTTACGACCAATCCGAACGTGCAGGCATATCAATGAATAAATATAGACATTATCAAACCCTACGCGGTCAAGGGCTTGTACAGGACATTGAGGAAGTAAAAGAGAAATCCATTAAACAATTAGAAGACATGGAGAATGCAGACGAAAACAAGGTTCCGGTTGAGGCGGACCAAGGAAAAGGGGATTCTGGACAGAACGCAAAATCGAATCCAGAATCACGTCAGAATCAGTCCAAATCTACATTACAACCAAAAGAAGACCAATCTGAACAAAAACCTGCATTTGATGAGAGGCAAGAACCGCCTGATAATGAAGGCAGACAACAAAAAGACAGAAAACCGAGCAATAAAAGTTCAACACCGGAAAAAGGAGTATCCCAAAATAAAAGGTCTTCGAAGCCCCCTTCAACTAGGGATGTGAATGAGAATAGCAGAAATAATGAAGCGAATCAAAAGGTGGAAACGGAGAACGACAAAACTAATTCCAATGATAACACCAAATCAAAGGCGAAGACGGAGAACAGTCAAACAAATTCGAATGATAACACGAAATCAAAAGCGAGGACAGAGAACAATCAAACAAATTCGAATGATAAAACCCAACCAAGAAGTGAAACAGGTTTAGAGAATCAACCAAAGTCGGATGCAAATGATGTGAAAAAGAAGGATAAATCTACTTCAAAGGATGAAACGGGACCTCAAGAAGAGAGCATAAATTCAAATCAAAATCAAAATGGAGAGAATGAAAACAGGCCTTCGTCGCCATCTAAACCAGAATGATCCTTTCCGATATTTTATCTATGTTTGAAATGCAAAAAGCCCAATAGAGCACTCTATTGGGCTTTTTTAAGTGTTTAAATTTTACTAAGTTGTTAGTCCATTTACTAGTAACCAAAATAAAAAGTCAGGGATTATATATTTACTTAATGATTGTTGGAATGCTTCTTAACCAACAAACCGCCGCTTTTACTATATATGTAGAATACTCAAATGCGGCAGGTTGGCAACAGAAGGAAAATGTTATACCCAGTAAATATAAAAATGGACACTTTAAGATTACGGAGAGGGAATTATGGTGATTTTAGCAATTAACAAGCATATTTTAATTTTGTAAGAGTTTAATGATTTATGATTATAACAAATTAAATGAGCATCTCTCACATCAGGAGGGATTGCGTTAGAAGGTACACCACGAAACCGTTTTAAAGACATTGAATGAATCCATACAAGGCCTTCTTGAGGTGAAGGTTTTATAAAAGTAAACGCTCCGAACCTTGCCGAAACTTTGAGAGGCCCAGAAAAATTCGGAAGGTTTACTTCAAGGGTAAGTGCTGCACGAGAATTATAACTAATTAAATAAGCTCCCCTACTGACTGCCCTTTTGATTAAAAAATGGTAGGGACCATTCCTCCATCCATACGGATTGGGGAGGCTCTAAAAGCAGATGCATAGGGACTGCATAAGAATGCAGCTAGTTTTCCTATTTCAATCGGTCTGATAAATCGCTGTATTTCGGATTGGGGCAAATTATTGATCATGAATTGTTTTTCTTTTTCTGAGAAGGTTATGTTTTCATCTATGTAAATACCCTCTATTATATCCTGTACATTTTCAGAAAGCGTTGGTCCAGGTAAAATCGTATTGACGGTAACTTCTGTTCCTTTTGTTAGTATAGACAAGCTTTTTGCCAATGATAGCAACATTGACTTTGTCATACTATACTGAGGCATTTGTCCAGAGGGCATTACCGCCTCTTCACTTGCAATAAAGATGATGCGACCATCATTATTGTCCAGCATTTTTGGCAGATAATGCTTACATAATCCATTTGCGGCCAGTACGTTAGTTTCAAAGTATTTTTGCCATATTTCATCCGTAACATCCTCGTATTGCATGATTTCGTAAATTCCCATATTGTTAACTAGAATGTCTACATTGGGGAACCTTTTAAATAATTCCTCTCTTTGTTGAACATCCACAATATCGGCTATAGCATTTTGAGGTGAGGTTAGCGGGAATTCTGATTTGATTTCCTGGATAGTTCGTTCTACCTCCTCATAATTACGTCCATTTATGAGAATATTAACTCCCTCTTTAGCCAATTCTTTTGCTATTGCTTTACCTATGCCTTTTGTAGAGCCTGTTACTAAAGCGGTTTTATGTAATAATTCCAAGATACGTGTCTCCTTTAAGTTAGTTATCAATGTAGTTCCTTTATAAGTGCATGTTCAGCACGCCAATTTAAAGGGGTCTCACCTTCCCAACTGCGGAAGGCTCGATAAAACGAGCTTTGATCTTTATATCCAACTAGAAATGCCACTTCTTTAATATCTAAAGAGGGATTAGCCAAATACTGCCTTGCTTGTTCATGGCGAGCTTCCTTTAGCAGTTCCTTAAAGCTGGTGTTTTCTTCGGTAAGCCGGCGCTGTAAGGTACGTTCGCTCATTCGCAGCTCACTTGCTGTTTCATGTATGTCGAGTCGTTTTCCCGTTAAATTGCGTTTCATAATCCACTTAACTATCTCCGTTGTGGAGTGACTATGTCGCTGCTCCTCCAATGTTTTCTCCAATACTGGTGTTAAGATCCCTAGTAATTCGGAGTTGTAGGAAGTAAAAGGGCGATTAAGGTCACTTTTTTCCAATGTTAGCCTATTGCGTTCTGCTCCAATGTGGATAGGGCAGCCAAAGTATTCTTCAAGCGCCTGTACTTGGTTAAAAGACTGTGTAAATTCTACTGATCTCGCTTTTATAGAATAGCCGGTGCCTCGTCGTCCTAGTTCCAGTAAAAAAGCAAGAGTAGTTCCAACAAGTAGGGGTGGGACGGCTTGTTCAGTATCAAAGAATTCCAGTTCTATTGCACAATTTGTGCCTTCTTCTATCATTCGTAATTTTTCAGGAGGACACATTTCTTTGTAGCGAGCCATTCTTTCAAGAGCGTCTCGATAATTACGGGCATGGTAAGCTACCAGTACAGGTGGGGGATAATGCGTTGTTTCAAATACTGTCGGAAGTTGCAGCATTCCAGCTTCCATGTCATCGATGGTATCGGAATACGCTTGCCATAATGCATAATATTGTTCAACTGTGACAATTGGTTCAGTAATCACAGTAAGCTGCATTTTTGCTTTCTGAACCAAATCATGAGCATTAATTCCAAGTTTTTTTAGCCCAGTCCATAGTCCATCTGGTATTCTAACACAAGTATTTTCAGTCAATCCTTTACACCTCTCTATCTATCAGCACATTACAACTAGCTCTGTTAACGGGATAGTTATTTCATTATACTTTATATATTGTTTTTCTGTAATTAGCAGGGGACGACAATCCATTTGCCAAATACGCCAAAAATGAGAAATTTTATTGTAATTATACTTAATCAATTAGGGATTTGTTATCTTTAAACGTTTGAGGCTTATGTTGAACAAGAAAAATGATAAACAATAGATCCAATTGCTGCACAGTACAACCATACTGGTAATTAAACAGTCATATGAGACGGTCACTTATTTAGGGTGATCGTTTTGTCGTCTTTGGCCGATACTGTGCAGCAACACTTAGATTAATTCAGGGAAAATGAGAGAATCCTAAGTCATGCCGAAATGATTGTTTTAAAGTAAATAGCGGAATGAGAATCCATCTAATCTAATAGACTCCCCTCCTCAAAAAGATGTTGACCTTTGACCTTTGCTAAGGACCGATTGAAGTAGAAAGGTTTGCTTGGAAAAGGCAGTGTTTTTACCATGTCATTCTCTTTGTGGTGAAGAGAGAAATAAAAAAGCGGTTTAGACATATTGTCTAAACCGCTTTTTTATGCTTTAGTATGAAATGAAAGTTACGAACTACTATTACTATAAAGGAATGAGGAAATGAAAAAGGTGATTCTTTACCTCTTGGCAGCAGCTATTTTACTTGTTTATGCTTTTCATGCAAAAGATTCAACACAGGATAAGGCTATATACGTTGCGACAAATGGAAATGATCAAAATAATGGGACTAAATCAAAACCTTTTCGCACACTAAAGAAAGCTGCTTCAGAAGCAAGAGCGGGGACGACTGTCTACATAAAAGAAGGTATCTATAATGAAAGGCTAATTGTTAGGTATAGTGGAACAAAACTAAAACCAATCACGTTTAAGGCTTACAATCAAGGCAAGGTTGTTCTTACTGGTGAGGACGTAAAGAATCTAGAAGAGGATACGTCCCTTGTTAACATAGACAATAAAAATCACATCACGATTAGTGGGCTCATTATTCAGGATTTAACTACTAAGCTAACGAATGGAACTGTAATAGGGATGTATGTAACAGGCTCAAGCAGCCATATTACCCTAGAAAATAATGTTGTACGAAAAATAGAAACGCATGCAGAAGATGGGAATGCCCATGGGATTGCTATATACGGAACTGGCCGGATGAAAGATATTCATATTATAAATAATACAATAGAGGATTTAAAACTCGGGTGGAGTGAATCACTTGTTCTTAATGGGAATATCGATGGTTTTAATGTTGAAAATAACGTAGTTCGCAGAAATGATAATATTGGGATCGATCTAATTGGTCATGAAGGTATATCAAATGATCCAAAAGCTGACTATGTTCGGAATGGCATCGTTAAAAATAATGAAGTGTATGAAATATCCTCGTACGGTAATCCAGCATATGGAGAAGAATATAGTGCCGGTGGAATTTACGTCGATGGTGGAAAAAGTATAACGATCAATAAGAATACTATTTATAATTGTGATATCGGAATTGAGGCAACCTCTGAGCATGCAAAACAATATGCTGATAAGATTCAAATAAAAGACAACATTGTGTATAACAACCACTATTCAGGAATATCGATTGGTGGATATGATGAAAATCGGGGAGGAACGATAAACTCTTCCATTACAAAAAACATTATCTATCGAAATGATACGAAAGGGCTAGCAGGAGGGCAGCTACTATTACAGCATGATATAAAAAACAATGTGATAGAAAGAAATATCCTAACCGCTGGGTCATCTCGCATTTTTATTGCAAACTACTTTTCAACGAATCATGAAAATGTTCTAAGAAGAAATGTTTTTCATAAAGAAAAAGGAAAAACAGGTCTTTGGGTATGGAAGGAAGAAGAATTTACTTCTTTTCATGATTTCAAACTTAATTCAACTAGTGATACACAATCAAGTTACTTGGATCCAATGTTTGAAAATGAAACCAACTATGATTTTAGATTGAAAATAGAATCTCCTGCAAAAAAAATTATAGAATAAATAAATTCAGTCCTGATGATGATGTAAACATCGGGATTTTTTTATTCATAAAATATGAGGTCACAAAATAATTTGTCATAGAAAGCACGACAGAGTTAGGTTTCATTATCGTTGAATCAATATTTAAGTCTATTATGATATAATGCTTACAATTCTTATTAAATCAATGGGGCAATTACTTTATTGGTAACCTTTAGTTTAACGACAAAACTAAGCTTGTTATTAGATTTAGTGAAAGGCTTAATTGGATTGTATAAACATTTGAACTGGAAATCAGATTACAGCCATTGAAATGTACCACATCTGACATAGTATTTACCACCTAATGACAAGAAGTGTACTACAGAATGACAGGCTGTTTACCACTACATAGATTAACCAATGTATCACTTAGTAGACTTATACTGCGCAATAAATCCCTGCCTTTTATGAAAAAATGTGAAAATTAAGCTGAAGTGCCAAACCGGAATTAAATTGGTTTCTTAAACATTCGGGGACATTTATAAATATGTTGTTTAATTGAATGGCGTTGCTTTTAAATTAAAGGAGTAACTCTTGTAGATGTGGAATTAACTATACTGTAGAGACCAAATTTGCCCTGCGGAAGCTTATCCTGCCAAGCAATTTTCCCACGTTTTAATCGATTTTGGGAGGGATAGTAATTGGGAAACGTAAAGCTAATCAAAAAGTATGATAATCAGGTAAAGATGTATGAAAGACATCGTAGAAATAAAATGCTTGCTGACTGGAGAAATAAACTGATTAAACATGCGTCTGGAAGAGTACTGGAGGTTGGTATTGGTGTTGGTGCCAATTTTCCTTACTATGATAGAGAGCAAGTTGAGATAACTGGTGTTGACTTCAGCCCTAATATGATTAAGAGTGCCAAGGAAGCTGCTTCCGTTTATCAAGTAAAAGCAAACTTTATAGAAGCAGATGTTGAAGACCTGATATTTGAAGAGAACTCTTTTGATAGCATTGTTTCTACCCTTTCCCTCTGTAGCTATCCTAATCCTATTACCGCACTAAATCAATTTAATCGTTGGTGTCGGAAGGATGGGATCGTATTGCTTATGGAACATGGACTCAGTACCAATCGATTACTTTCTGTTACACAAAAAATAATTGACCCCCTATACTCAAAGATTTCAGGATGCCATTGTGATAGAGATTTAAGTATGGTTTTGGAGCAATCAAATCTTCAAGTTTTACATATAGAACGCTACCGATCAGATATTTTCTATCTAATACGAGCAAAGCCATCTAAGGATTCGTATGTTTAATGAAGGCGAGACTATTAAAAACATTTTGTGTGGAAGAAGACTCGACGCAGAAATAATTCCATTGCGTAAAAGAAACCACTTTTACTTCGCCTTTATGTTTTAGGCTTGGTTCGACATCTTTAAAACTCTTGTGGTATTAGTTAGTAAATTCGGTACAGGAATCAGATGGAGAAATACGCTAAAACGCCGGCGTGCTATATGCTAACGACTATAGGTGAACTTATGGTTTACGTTAAAACAAGAGTTGTATTTTTAAGAAGACATATTAATGCATGGTACAACCATACTGTGCAATAAAAAAGATTTTTTACAGTCGATAAGGAAGATTGAAAGGAGTGTTAATGATTGAATGAAATCGATAGATTGGATAGAACGGAAGGAGAAAAAATGTTTGGATACATAATGCTTACTAATAAGAAGAAAATCTATTATGAGATTCACGGCGAGGTCCATTTACCTGTATTTTTATATTTACATGGTGGACCGGGGGCTGGTTCCTATGATTTCATTGAACATCAAGGGCACAGACTTTCAAAATTTATGAGGATCATTGCAATCGATCAAAGAGGGGTGCTTCGCTCGGATTCAATCGAAGATAATGAGTCATTTGGAATATTTGATTTGGTAGATGACTGCGAAGCTATTCGTAAGCAACTCGGTATAAAAAAGTGGGGTATCATCGGGCATTCTTTTGGCGGGTATGTGGCTGTGCAATATCAGTTGCATTATCCTGAAAATGTGACATCTCTTTTGCTGGAATGTCCGATGTTGGATTTGGGGAGTTCTGCTCGCTCACTTATCGCAGGGGCTGCTCAGGAGTATGAACGATTAGGCAAAGATGAAAAGATTAAGGACTGCCTGACTGCAGTGAATATAATGGGTACAGAAGAGGTCTGGGGAAAATGCATAGAGTTTCTTCAAGACTTGGAAGAGCATAAAGACAATTTGTATGTGTATGGAGAAGATAAACACTTCTTTGACCATCTTGTTGAAAAATCCGGCATACCTCAAAAAAATTGGGAACGGGCAGCGAATCATCAACAAAAATTATACCAAGAAGGGAAAGTATTTGAATCACTGTTACCTCACCTTGATTCTATTACTTGTCCGATGTTATTGCTGAAAGGGAAATATGACTGGGTAACTAGTAAGGATCAGCTGACAGCGTTTTCGAATGGGCAGTCCAACCGTAAGCTATCTATCTTTAAACAAAGCGGGCATTTCCCAAGATTCGAGGAACCAGCATTGTATGCCAGCGTAATAAGAGAATTTATATCGGATAAATAAAAAAATGTAATAGGGAAGGTATAATCGCTGAGCTAGATGTCTCCCAACTACTTTTCATGATAAAATGAAGAAAAACCTACATACGAGGATGTGAATCATGCCCAAACATAAGATTTATACAATGAGTTTCGCAAGCGTGTATCCCCATTATGTAAAGAAAGCGGAGAAAAAAGGACGCACGAAAACAGAAGTTGATGAAATCATCCGTTGGTTGACAGGCTATAGCCAGGAAGGGTTAGAAGAGCAACTGGAAAAACAAACAGACTTTGAGACTTTCTTTGCAGAAGCTCCCCGAATGAATCCGGCGCGAGCTTTGATCAAAGGAGTGATTTGCGGTGTCCGTGTGGAAGACATCGAAGAACCTACTATGCAGGAAATCCGCTATTTGGATAAGCAAATCGATGAATTAGCAAAGGGAAAAGCGATGGAGAAAATTTTGCGAGAAACATAATCTCAACAATCAACTGAAGTGATATGTGGGCATACTAAGGGGGTATCACATACTCCTATAAAGTTGATATGGTGCAGTCTGTTTACTATATGTCACATTAGTTCAGTTTGATTGGGAGGATCCAATACTTTAAAACGAAGCTTTTAATAGCTGGTAAAAGATTCTGTTAGCTATTACATTAAGAATTAGCACTACTATACGAAGTTACACGTGTAATGGATATAATGAAAGGGACTGCCCAATCCAATATTTGGTGGCAGTCTTTTTTCATTGTCCATTTTACTACTCTGTTCGGCTAGTATATAATGGAGTGTCACAAGAAGAAAAGATGGGATGTGCCTATGAACAAACGTAAGAACAGTGGAGATAAATCGAGCACAAAACGTAAACAATCAACTAAATCCCACTCAAAAAAGCATTCAAAACCTGACACACATAAAGCCAACAAATTCCAAGGGAAGAACCTGAGCAATAATAAACGCGGACGCAACAAAAAAACCGTAACAGCAGAGGTGACATGCACAGGCCTGACCAAACAGGGTAAAGGCATTATCCAATGGGAAGGAAAGCAGCTGGAAATAGAGCATCTATTACCTGGCGAAACGGCTGAGATAACGGTGTCCACAAGTGGCAGACAGATTGACGCAGTACTAAAACGTGTAATAACTCCGTCTGAAAACCGGGTCACGCCAATGTGTTCCTATTATTATGAGTGTGGTGGATGTCAACTGATGCATATGAACGAGCAGGCGCAAAAGTATTTCAAGCAGGAAACGATAGATAAATTGATGAAACCGTTCGGGAAACCAGAACCCATTTTAGCTATGGACCATCCGTACGATTATCGAAACAAGAGCCATACGACATTCGGCTTGAATAAGGATCGGCAGATTATTGGCGGGCTCTACGCTCAGAATAGTCATCAGCTTATTTCTATGGATCGTTGTCTTATTCACGATCCCAAAGCGGATGAAATCTGGAATACCATTAAAGACATGATGAAGTCCTTTAAAATCCAACCCTACAATGAAGATACTGGACGAGGCTTCCTGCGCCACGTCCTGGTTAAGGTCGGAAAGGTCAGCGGGGAAATCATGGTGGTGCTGGTTGTAGCTTCCCCTATATTTAAGGGGAAGAATAATTTCGTCAAAGCCCTCAGGAAGGCCCATCCAGAGATAACGACTATTCTCATGAACGTGAATAACCGGAATACAAGCATGGTTTTAGGTGACCAGGAAAAGGTGCTGTTCGGAAAAGGGACGATAACGGATACCCTTTGTGGGCTGAAGTTTGATATTTCCGCTAAATCCTTCTATCAAATCAACCCTGTTCAAACGGAAAAGCTATATGCAAAAGCCATTGAGATGGCGCAATTGTCCGGAAAGGAAACGGTAATCGATGCATACTGCGGTATCGGTACGATTGGTTTGATTGCCAGCCAAAAAGCAGGCAAGGTCATCGGGGTGGAGCTGAATAAGGATGCGGTTCGAGACGCCATCCAAAATTCTAAGCGTAATGGCGTGAAAAATGCCCGTTTCTATCAAGGTGATGCTGGTAAATTCATGGTGGAGATGGCAGCCCGTGGTGAGAAAGCGGATGTCGTCATCATGGATCCGCCTCGAAGCGGCAGTGATGAAGCGTTCTTGTCCAGTGTAGTGAAGCTGAAACCAAAGCGTGTCATATATGTCTCTTGCAATCCGGAGACGCAGGTACGGGATATGAACTATTTAACCAAGAACGGCTATGAGGTGAAAGGTATTCAGCCGGTGGATATGTTTCCACAGACGGTGCATGTTGAAACTGTAGCGGAGATGGTATTGAAAGTGTCTAATTAAAATATAAATCACCTAAACGAAATAAACATTTCCGATTAAGACCCCGATTTCGTGAAAATAAACATTTCCGATTTCAGGGTCTTTTTTCTATTATCCCTTGCCCTGTCTGTCCTTTTTCGATTTTATCTTCCTTCTTTTATCGGAGAACTTTATTTTAAAACAGAAAAAAAGGTGAAAATACAGGCGTATTTGAGGGAAGAAATGGAGTGTTTTTGAATCAAAAATCCTTCAAAATGGGGGTTCGGTCGGAAATCTTATTTTAACTCGAACGGTGGAATGGGGTTTTAAGTGGGATGAAAAAAGTTTTGTTTATTTTAATTGTACAGAAAGTGTCTAATTAAAACTAACTCTTGCTCGCCAAAATAAACATATCCGATTTAGACCCCGATTTCGGGGTATTTTTAATGGGTATCGAAGTGGGAAAGTAAAGAGAGAAGAAACATCTGTTTTCAAACGTTTCTCAATTATCATCCAATCGGTTTTACCAATTAGGTATCAATATATTAGACTGTAATCAATACGGGTTCAGTTCTTCTACTCTGTACCCAAACTATGACATTTGTATAATCTTGTAGCGTGGATTATTTCTTTGGCTCTGTTAAAGTTTAACGTTGATATTAGGTATAAAAAAGGAACTCCCCCAAATTAGAAAGTTCCATTTTATTATTATAGGCTTAATAAACTAACGTACCGTTCGTATTATAAGGTCAGCCAGAATTTACTGGTTGACCTTATTTTTATCATTTACGGTAGCCGGGGCAGAACGTCCGCACTGGTCGATGACATCAAGCAAAAGAAGGCAATTTTGAAGTCCTTGAAAGATACTTAGTAAATTTATCCGAAGACTATCCCTATAGTAAGTTTTTAATGACTGTCATGGGAGACGTTAATCAATTAGAACGTGATCTAATTCGAATGCGTCAGCGTGAAGGAATAGGACTTGCCAAAAAAGGGAAATATTGGGAGATGGTAAAAATATCATTCGAAACATGAAGGCATTAACTATGCAGTGGAACTTTACAGAGAAAGAAATATGACTGTGTAAAAAAATTTGTAAAATCACAAATGTGTCAAAATCGGCTTTGTACAGAAAATTGGCAGAAAGGAAGTAAAGAAGCTAACCACATTAAAAAGTAAATATTTCCCATAGCGGCCCATTAATCCTCGAATCGTTTCCGTACCCCCACCATAGGTGAAACATTAATCTGTGATATATTAATGAGGAGTAATTCTTTGTTACCTCAAATTATTTTATTTACAACAGTCAAATTTGCGATACTAGGAGGCTGGCTCGATGAAGATAAACATATTTGTTATTGAAGATGATAATGCTTTGTTTGCTGCGTTGAAGAAAGGCCTAGAGGCTTGGTCGTTCCAAGTCACGAGACCAGATGATTTTGAAGGTGTGATGCGTTCATTTCTTGAACAACAGCCTCAGCTCGTCATCATGGATGTTATACTCCCGAAATTTGACGGTTTTCATTGGTGCCGCGAGATTCGCGCTGTATCCAAAGTACCCATTGTTTTCCTTTCCTCCCGCGATCATCCAATGGATATGGTCATGGCGATGAGCATGGGAGCGGACGACTTCATCCAAAAGCCGTTTCATACAGACGTGCTTTATGCCAAAATTCAAGCCGTTCTCCGGAGGACATATACTTATGGCGAAGAGAGATCGAATATTCTTGAATGGAACGGCGCCTTGATTGATGTGAATAAAGGTGTAATTCGAAACACTGGGAAAGAAGTGGATTTAACAAAAAACGAATTTTTTATACTGATCACACTCGTGAGATCGAACAATGTCATTATCTCGCGCCATGACTTGATACGAAAGCTGTGGGAGGACGAGCAGTTCGTGAACGACAATACCCTCACGGCGAATATAACCCGTTTGCGGCATAAGCTGGAGACGATCGATTTGGCAGACACTATTGTGACAAAAAAAGGGCTGGGTTATATGGCCATCACTTTATAGAGATTATGAACATGTACTGATAGGGGGAACCGTGCCATGTTTATCCGTTACGTTGATGCAAGGAAAAGCTGGATTTTACTGTTTGCCGGCTTGCTCGGCTTAGCCAATACTCTGATCCTGCTTGATCAAGGCATCCAGGTCACATCTACTTCTCTCCTTTATTTTAACGCCTTATTTATTCTGTCCTTTCTCCTGTTTTTTATATGGCGCTTCAAAAGAGAGACAAAATATGCCGCCGCGTTGGCTGCATTGCAGGAAGACATGGCCTTAGACTGGATCGAGACACTTCCTGAGCCTGGGGACGGCCTAGATCAGATTACCAACGACATCTTACGGGAGGCCTCCCTTAAGTTCAAACGAAAGTTTTCTGACTATAAAGAAACTCAACTGATCGAGAATGAATTCACGGCCTCATGGATCCATGAGGTGAAGACTCCTCTCACCGCCATGAAGCTAATCCTGGACGCCAGGCCAAGTGATCCGGAAATACGTAAAATTGAAGCGGAATGGTTGCGGGTGTATTTGTTGGTCGACCGTCAGCTGCATATGACACGTCTGCCCGCGATCGAATCCGACTATGTTCTTGAATTGGCCTCCATACAGCGCCTTGCCGCGGAAGAAGTGCGGGAGCTGGCGCCATGGTGTATGGAAAAAAATCTGGCTGTCAGTATCGAAGGAACGGAGGTAAAGGCCATTACAGACCGAAAATGGTGCCGCTTCATCCTTCGGCAACTGTTGACGAATGCCGTGAAATATAATCCTGCGAATACGGCACTTATGATCGTGACGGATGTAACGGAGACAGGCCAAGTCTTTTTAGATGTCATCGATGAAGGGCCGGGAATACAGCCACACGAATTGCCGCGTATCTTTGACAAAGGCTTCACGGGTGAAAACGGCAGGATTCAAAACGCAGCGACAGGACTTGGGCTCTATCTTGCAAAAACCGTGGCAGATAAATTAGGAATTACCCTCATAGCGCAACCCGGTCAAACGAAAGGTACGGTGATGCGAATGATCTTTGTCGAGCCCAACGCATTCGAAGCTGTCCGAAGAGGGGCGGGCAAGTAATATCCAGCTATCAAGCAGTCAGGATTGCTCCTGACTGTTTTTGGTGTGGAATAGTGAACGTGACAATATTGTCATGTTGTCTTGCCAGATTGTCACGTAAAACGTCCGACAAGCGAAAAATTCCACCGTATAATAAAGCTATCATCAAGCAACAATTATGAATTGGAGGAGAGATCAGTTGAATGTAGGAGAAACCGTTTTACAAGCACGAAATGTCCACAAAACTTTTGGTACCAAAGGAAGTGCACAGCATGTATTAAAAGGAATAGATTTACGCGTCACCCGCAATGAATTTGTCGGTGTTATGGGCCCTTCCGGCTCAGGCAAGACGACATTGCTTAACGTCTTAGCTACGATTGACCATACTACGGACGGAACGGTTTTAATCGATGAAGCAGATATCTCCAAGCTGGGTAATACTGCGCTTTCCGCTTTTCGGCGCAACAAGTTGGGATTCATCTTCCAGGATTACAATCTACTGGACACGTTGACAGTGAAGGAAAATATACTGCTACCCATCTCCCTTAGCAAAATAAGCAAGCGGAAGGCGGAAAGCGAGTTCACAGCCATCGCCGATGTGCTTGACATTAAAGCACTGTCGAACAAATATCCGCATGAAATATCAGGAGGCCAGAAACAACGGACAGCTGCAGGGCGTGCTCTGATCCACCAGCCTTCGATCGTGTTTGCGGACGAACCGACCGGTGCACTGGATTCCAAATCCGCTTCCTCGTTACTGGACGTGATGGAGAAGGTGAATCAGCAGCGAGGCGTCACCGTTGTCATGGTGACCCATGATCCGGTAGCCTCCAGCTATTGTAGCCGTGTTGTGTTTTTAAGAGACGGGAAGATTTATTCCGAGCTATACCGCGGCGATAAAACAAGACATGCCTTCTTTAATGAAATTATGGACGTGCAAGCTGTACTGGGGGGCGATCATGTTGACGGTTTTTGAATTAGCGCTTCGCAGCATGCGGCAAAATGTGAAGCATTATTATTTGTATTTCTTTGCGCTGATCTTTAGTATGAGTCTGTATTTTGTCTTCACCTCACTACAGCACGATCAGGATGTTCAGAATATGACACATCCGAGCGTTGACTTCTCTGCCGGGTTTCAAATTGCGGGAGTCATGCTGATTGTGATTGTTGGGATCTTTACCGTCTCGGCCAACGGCATTTTCCTGCGTCGGCGCAGTCGAGAAATCGGACTATACCAGCTGATTGGTCTTTCCAAAGGCTGGGTAGCCCGATATCTAATGATCGAGAATATACTGCTTGGCTTGGGTGCACTACTTGCTGCGATCATTTGCGGCGCGTTGATTTCAAGGCTGTTCGTCCTGGTTTTGTTGAATCTGCTCGACTTAGAAGGGATTGTCGGCATCAGCTTCTCCGTACTAGCGGCTTTTAAAACGGTTATGGTCTATCTTCTCATCATCGTCATCACTTCCATACAGATGATGCTGAAGGTTTATCGCAGCACTCTTCTGGATCTGTTTCAAGCTGACAAGCGACCTGACCTCACTAAGCCGCCCAAAGCGGTGGCATCTGCTATTTTCGCCCTGCTCGGTCTGGCACTGATTGGATACGGCTATGAATTGTCGGGTCATATCAATAAACAGTTATTCGTCAACGCATTATTGATGCTCGGATCCATCGTTGCAGGGACTTACTTATTGTTTCGCGTTACGATCAGATGGTGCTTTTACCTGTTCCGCAAACGTAAAGATGGACACCTAGGCTTAACAAACAGCCTGTCAATGGCTCCGCTGATGCACCATACGAAAGCAAATGCCAACTCACTTACTTTGATTACATTGTTGTCGGTGTTGACCATCACGATGATTTCCATGGCTTACTCCTTCTACTACTCCGTAGAGCAAGAGACCCGCCACGATTTCCCTGATGATTTTATGTTTGAAAACGAACAGCAGGAGGCGCTGTCATTCCAGAACGAGCTGGAGAAGGAAGGCATCGACGTGAAACACCATGTCGTTGAAGCGGTTCTTACGAAGGGCGTCATCCTTGATCCGAATGACGAATCCCACAAGTTTGAAGAAGGTTTGTTATGGCTTCCGGCCGAACAGCTTAAACAAACAGACGCAGACCTCGACATGCCACCAGATGGAGAGGCCATTTTGTACAATGCTGGGGCCTCACTTTCCGGGGACTTAGATGAGCGATATCCAACCGAAATAGAGTTGGAGCAGAATGGACAGACCGTTATGTATACATTGAGGACAGTGATGGAAAGGAACATCATGAATTTAAATGCTCCCGGCAGTCAGCTGCTAGTGTCAGAAGCGACGATGGACAAAATCGCAGTACAAATGGCCGGTACGCCCGGTTATAAAAAAATTCGCTTTGATACGTTTCAAGTTCCGGACAAGGAAGAGCTCGCCACAGCTTCCTCTCTATACGCAAAATCCGTCAGTGACGAACGATTATATTATTTCTATGCGCAGTACAAAGAAGTGCTGCAGACGACAGGCTTGCTCATTTTCATCGCAGCTTTCCTTGGACTTGTCTTTTTGATCTCAACCGGCAGCATCTTGTACTTCAAGCAAATGACCGAAGCCGAGCAGGAAAAGCAAAGCTTTAAGACGTTGCGTCAGCTCGGATTTGACGTGAATATGATCATGAAAGGCATTATACGAAAGCAGGCCATCGTGTTCCTTCTCCCTCTCACAATCGGTATGCTGCATTCGATCTTTGCTATCAAGGCGGCTTCATTTATGATCCGGTCGGATACCACGTTTCCGGCATCCATCGCCATGGTGATTTACACGGTTATCTATTTTGTATTCGCTCTGTTTACCATAGGCTACTACCGCAACATTGTAAAAAACGCTATATCATAATCATCACTTAAGAGGGATAAGCTATATGGGCTACCGCCAGCATTTCGAACATTTTGTACGCTAAGCATATTCCCAACCTGAAAAAATCGATTCTTTATCTTACAGGGAATCGATTTTTTGTTTTACAATCGCACTCGTTGAATAGAGCTTGCTAAAAAAAATGAACTAAAACATTCCTTCTTTACATTGACATCGTGTCATACTTATATTGTTGAATGGCAAAGGCTGTTACTAATTGTCCGGCTGCTGCAATCGTGACTCCATATTTTTTGCAATGCTCGGTAGTAAACCAGCAATAACATAATCATCTTTTCCGATAATAAAAGTTCCTAACACCGATAATTTGAGGTGGTAATTCATTGTTCATTACTCCTATTCTGGCGATCTTTAACCTGCACTCTTTTAAATGTCTTTGGGAATTTCCCATTTGCTCAATTTGTTGTCTAGTTTGCCTATGCAATTGGAGCCCCTGTTTTAGGAACATTAATGTTTAATATGCCTGTTAAGACGCTATGAGTATTATCTATGTTTGTGTTCACCCCTTTGGTTATGGCTACTTCAACAGGTTTGGTTGCTGATACAATTCGTGGAAAAGCTTTATCATTTGTCATAGATGGTATAACTATTGGGCTAATTTTAGGCGCTCCTATTGGTACATGGATTGGAAATGCAATGACCTTGCGTTATTCTTTTGCTTTCGTAGCAGTGGTATCTTTAGTAACTGCAATTGGGGTTTTAATATTCTTACCAAAAATTGAGCGAGAAGCTTCTGTGAGAATAAAAGAGAGACTCAAAAGTTTCAACAAAATTATTATATTAACATTAAGTGTCAGTATTATCGGCACAACAGGCGGGTTTATGACTTATACCTATATAGCTCCAATTATTACGGTGATCACAAATATCGAGAATATAAGCATTTTCCTACTATTACTTGGTATTGGGCTTTATTTGGCAACCTAGTTGGTAAATATTCCCAATATATAGCCTGAAAACTATATCTAACTAAATAATATAAACCCTTCCAACTGAAAGAAAACGGAAGGTTATTTGGCATGCGCAAATTTAGTATATCACATCATTTTTAAGTTTTTTATTGAAAAATGTTGACAAACTATTAGCTGGTTAACTTTAAGTAAATAATTTCGGAATTAAAATAAATACTGTGCCAGTTCTTTTATTCCTTCATAGATTGCAATTCCAACTACTACTCCGAAAACCATCTGGAAAAAGTTCATAGGTTTCTTTTCCATCAAAAATTCCCCCTTCAACTTTACTACGAGTTAGCTATTTAAGCTGTTTCTAATATGAAATATTTGTGTTAATTCTTTCAATGAATCTGCCAATGTTTATATTTAGATAACCTAAGTGTATCATACGTTTCCATATTTTGTATTAAAATCCCCTTAATAGTCAACTCATTCATAGTGATAGAATTTCTTTGATATTGAATAGATAATAACCCAAACCAAGCAAGGAAATTGTTCAGATATTTAGTTGCAACTCCGTTAACTCGTTGCATCCATCCTTTAAGGCATTGGTGATAATTATTGATGTTTTGGATGTGGTAAATCCCCTATGTGCGAATCTTTCCGATAGACTTGAATTGTTAATTATATATCTATACCTTTTTCAGCAGCATACGTTTTAAAGGCACGCCAAGAATCAGTGCATAAAACATTTTCACTTGAAAGTTGACGTTAGCTCTATCTAATTGCTCTTTTGTTAATCACTCCATTCCATTCCCTTTGCCCTGTCTGTCTTTTGTAGGATTTCTCTTCCTTCTATTATCGGATATTTCTTTTTTAACTCTCAAAAAAAAGTTGGAAAAGCGGTGAAAAACGGCTTTATTTTTCGCCGAAATTGCGGAAATGGGGGTTCGTCGGAAAACTTTAATTTTACTCGAACGGTGGAATGCGGGTTTGAGGTGGGTGATTTAGAAGGAGTTTATTATGGTTGTACAAAATGGTATCAATGGATTTAGTGGTTATTAGCTATATATAATAGTAGAGTATATATTCCCCCGAACTTATTAGTTCGGGGGATTTTTTGATCCCCACGGTTACTTTTACTCGAAAACCAAATACTTATAAGTCTTTCTTATGGGAATATGAGTTATATTATAACTTTTAAAAAATTCATATAAGAGACCATGATATGTTTCATCTTGAACCTTTCCTTTTGACCTATGCAAAAAACTTAGTTTGTAAAATGTTAATTGCCTCTTCAACTTCTTTTAATTCGGAATCTGTCAAATTTTTAATTCGCTCTTGAAAATTTATTTCAAGCTGTCGAAACACTTTATTCATTAGTACCGTTCCATTTTCTGTAAGACAAATATCAAACTTTCGCCGATCATTTGGATCAATAATTTTTTCGCATAGTTGACTTTGAATTAATTTTTTTAACTCGCGGCTAGAATTAGGTAAAGATAAATGCAAGCATTCACTGATTTCACTGAGAGTTACAGGTTGGCTAACTGTAATGAACTCTAATATTTTGTATTGAACGGTAGTTATGTTTTCAATTTTAATTTCTTTTGTCATATCATTTGTCACTTGATGTACAGATGACGTAAATCGAACGAACTGTTGGAAAAGCTTACTCTTGTCCATATAAATCACCTCATTTAAAAAGTATCAAATAAATTATCAAAAAACAATTATCATTTGACAACTAAATTAGATAAGTGGTACTATTTAGTTAACAAATGATAACTAATGGGGTGTTTAACAGTGAACGTTTTAATTGTTTTTACCCATCCAAATCACCAAAGCTTAAGCTACACATTCTTACAAGGGGTGCTTCGCGGGTGCGAGGAAAACCATGTAATAGAAAATGTTCAAATTTTAGATTTATACGATGAAAAATTTAATCCGGTCCTTGAATTTGGTGAAAAAAAGAAGAGAAGAGATATGTATAAAGATCCAGAATTAGAAAAATATCGTAATCAACTATCATGGGCTGACAAGATTATTTTTATCTATCCTATATGGTGGGGAAGGCCTCCTGCTATGTTAATGGGTTATATTGATAAAATGTTTGCTTCGGGATTTGCCTACAAGGATAATGGTAAGTTGTTACCAGATGGTTTGTTGAAGGGTAAATCAGTCGTATGTATTTCGGTAATGAAAGGTCCAACCTTTTATCCAATGTTTTGGCTAAATAATGCTCATAAAGTTTTAATGCGTAAGGCATTATTTCAATACGTAGGTATTAAAAAGGTAAAGTTTTTTGAGTTTGGGAATATGGAAAGTTCAAAGGGAAAACAGCAGAAAAAAATTAAAAAAGTATATAAATACTTTCAAAAAATAAATAATTATAACTTAACATCATAAAATCAACTGCTAGTTGTCTAGAGGAAACATAAGGGATTGTCGTGGCCGCACGCAGAAATATAATATTTATAGATAACAGTATCATCTTATTACCAAGCTACATGCTGAGTGCGTGGCGTTAAAAGCTTGGTATCAATAGGTTTAGTGGATTTTAGTTAAATATTGAAGTGTAATTTATGTTCCCTCGGACTAATGATTCGAGGGACTTTTTGATTCCCAGGGTCTTACCTTTACGCAAAACTAATAATACTTGCGTGATGGTTTGGGTTTTACATATTATTTGTAAGAGGGAAACTTCATAAAATTGGACCTCCTACATATAAGGTATTCTTCTCATTTTTTAGTACAATTTTAAATTACATAGTTAAAAATAAAAGAAAAAAATCATTATATTGACGCTATTACTACTGCGTGATACTATATAGGAGTATTAAGTAATACAGAATACCAGTCATAATGAATGGAAAGCGGTGAGTACTTTGGTAAACCTAACGGAAATGCTTAAAGGCGTGCTTGAGGGGTGTGTCCTTGAAATTATAAGCCGGAAAGAAACCTACGGCTACGAAATCACGAGACAGCTCAATGAACTCGGGTTTACGGAAGTTGTCGATGGAACAGTTTATACCATCCTGGTCCGACTTGAGAAAAATAATTTGGTGGAGATTACAAAAAAGCCATCTGATAAGGGACCGCCACGAAAGTTTTTTGCGCTCAATGATGCTGGGCGTGAGGAATTGAGAGAATTTTGGGCAAAATGGGGTTTTATATCCTCAAAAATTAACGAGTTAAAAAAGGAGTAAAATCAATGAACTTTTTTGAAAAAATCACAGGCGCAGACATAACTAAAGAATTTAAATCTTTTGAATCACGAGCTAAAAAGCTGCCGGCTGATTATCAAGAGGCATGGAAAAAAATCAACTCCAATCTTTGGCAGTACTCAGACTTCACCGGTCGCAACCTCATGCCAATTCTTGATGGTGTACTTGGTTTACTCGAAGAATCGGCTGCAGATGGGCAAGGTGTCCAAGAAGTATTAGGGGACGATATCAAGGGTTTCTGTGCCGCGTTAACCGGAGAAGAAGGAGCAAAGTCTTATCGTGACAAGTGGCGCGAACAACTCAACAACAATATCGCTAAAAAATTAAGTAAACTAGGAGGGTAATAATGAGAATACAAGATATCATCGAAGGCAAAAAAGAGTGGAGAGCACACATGGCGCGTGTCAAAGCGCTCCCACAAGATTATCGGATTGTATATAAAGAAATTCAAAAGTATCTATTCAAAGTCGGACCTGTTGAGTTGACTGAGGAGACGGGTATACTCTCGGGAATCGTAGACCTATTTGAAGAAGGCGCTTCTGTGGGTAAAGGGGTGCTTGAAGTGACGGGTAGTGATGTAGCAGCTTTCTGCGACGATCTAATTAAAGATTCACAAACTTACGCAGACATCTATCAAGAATCTGCTAACCAAGAAGTTAACAAGGCCATGAAAAAGGTTATAGATAAAAGAGAGTAAAGGTATTAGTGATCAAAAAAACACAAGTAATGGATGGAAGAGTGTGTAATACGAGCGGATATTATGCCCCGTCTGTAACAAAAAAACTCAGGTCAAAATAGGGATTGATACGGTACTTGAAAATTTTCCAATATTTTGTCCAACATTTAAACAGGAAACAATTTTCAATGTAAAACAAATAATATATCAGTTATTTAAGAGCCAGACGCTAAGACGCAGAGCAGATAACCGTGAGTCAAACCAGTTGTCGGCTCTTTATTTATATTCAATGTAGTTAAAAAGCAAAGACATTCGATCTATGCTCTTACTAAAAATCACCAAGCCCTTCTGTTTGATTAAAAATCACTGTAGCAGAATGATTCGTACATTACATAACCAATACACGTTTTGACTTTAACGTTGGCACGCTTTCCTCTGTACCAAATTGTAACTATTCACGTAAGTAGATAAAAAGCTGATTATAATCCCCCCAAAACCAGACATTTGGGAAGTTATTTTAAATAAACTGTGATTTTATAATCTTATTGATGATTTGAATTCCCCAAAAGCATCTTTGCCATAAGTGTCAGCATACTTCTCAATATGTTTATTTATTATCATTAAGTTTTCTTGCAGATAAGGGTGTATCTCAGTTGTATCAGCTATGTTATATAATTCATGAAGAAAATCAATTGTCTCACCAATTAAAAAACTATTTTTTATTGTAAGAAGGACGCTAATCACATCTGGAATGTTATCGAATGCTTCTTGAGATGTCAGGCGATTTATTAGATCTTCATAGGAGTTTCTAAAATACCATTCATCTTTTTCTAACTTACTCTTCCAATCATTAAAAATAATGAAGAGCTTTTCTTTCATAGTAACACCTTCTCATCACTTAAATTTAAAATCAGCGAATTTTTTGGTGGCTTTATTATCATTGAAATGTATGGTTATAGTCTTAGATCCTTATACTTTTAAGGTTCGTTGCATTTTTACCCAATCTGACTTACCAGGCCAACGTTTATCAGTGATTTTGGAAGTGGATAGAATTTCCTTTTCTCCTTTTAACGGTTCGAAAAAAATTTTTCATAGCGATCTGTTCTTCAAGTAGCTATCCTGCTTTACCTGGAGCCTTATTAGCCATTTGTTTGGATAGGTCTTTAACAGCATCTTTAGTCACTTTTGTACCGAATTTCTTGGCTAACCACTTAATACCGGCTCTTGCAAAAATCCAACTAGGATAGGGATTGCTGGAATAACAGAAGCGTTAATTTTCAGGTAGAGTTTAATTCATAGACTTTACTGGTTACCTGATCAATCACTGTTGCAGTAATTATATCATCTTGAACTCCATGAATATTATACATCATAACTTTTTCTTCAATTACACCAGGTCTTCTTCTATTTCACTAGTAATTGTAACTTCAACTTCTGCATCTATTACCGAGTCTTCTAATTCAGTGATAACCGAAACTTCATCTTGTGTTTCCTCTATACTTAATTCTAAGTCACTCGGATTATCTGCGTTTAGCTCATCGGCTAATTCAATTACTTAAAATTATAACCCTCACTAGAGGAATGTGTTGGTCTACAGAAAGGGTGCTTAAAGTGAGAAACACTGTGCAAAACAATCTTCAAACCAATGGTATGGGCGCTGCAAGTTTTTTTGACGTGCGAGCATAATTGTCACATTTATATTCATTCTGACGATTCTATCAGAACCATAAACCCTTTCAGCAATAAGCACGAAACAGTACATTTGTAAACAAATGAAGCTTTGGTGCTGAGATATACTATCATATGATCTAATCGGCGGTGTTAGTGCTCTATTTATGAAAATGTTAAAATTCCAATAATCGTTATTTTATTTAAAGGAGGCAGTTCGGTGTTCAAGAGTGAAAAAGCAAACATTGTTTACAATATAATAGGAGCTATTATCGTACTAGTAATGGTGACGTATATTTTATATTCAACTCTTGAAGGAGTTATCCCTTGGTTAGTTTACACTTTAATCTTCATAGGTTTTGTATTATTTCTCAGAAAACAATTTTATCGTTGGAAAGATAATAAAGAAATTTAAAGAGGCTGGGACAAAACCGTTTTAAAAGTTGATTAATCATTTCTTTTGAAAGTTGCTTTTTCATTGGAATCACATCTGATAAATTATGAAAATTCGATTATATGAAAGAATTTTCTTCACATAATGATGGGTAATTTATTCAGTTACGTATCCACGCACCGGTTATTTTACATATGTTTATCAATGGAATAAATGTAGTGGCTGTGAATCACAGTACTTTCTCAGAATCAGCTTGCAAGACAAGATAAGAGTGTTATTATTATAATGAACGTTCAATACAAAATGGAGGTTCTTAAATGAAAAAATCAAAGAAAAAAGAAGCCATTCTAAACACGGCTGAAAAATTATTTTATCAGCATGGTTTTCATTCGATTGGTGTAAAGGCTATATTGGATGAGGCCGGAGTTGCACCAATGACGATGTATTATCATTTCAAATCGAAGGAAGAAGTAATTAAAGAAATATTAGTCCGACGAGAGAATCACTATTTCGAATTGGTTGAAGAGAAACTTAATAAAAGAGAAAGTATTGATACGTACATCATGTCCCTGATGCACGCTCATATGGACTGGATAGAAGCAGAAGGTACTAATGGTTGCCTGTTTTTAAGAGCAAAGCAGGAATATGAAGGCATAAATGAGGAGATTGCTTCGCTAAGCAGGGAACACAAAAAAACATTGCTAAACCGGATTGAAAATGATTTAAAGCCATTTGATGTGCCGGGATCGTTCGGTGTTCAAATATCCATTATACTAGAGGGATTAACATCCATGGCCCAAATACAAGAAGTGGATGAAGTGAAAGAGGCAGCAGTCGATTTAGTGAAGGGGTTACAGGTCCAGGCAAGTGAATATTAGTAATTAGAGGGGACGAAGATATAATATCACTCAACGGTCCCTGTTTTTTCACCTATTTATTATAATGAACGTTATATATAAAAAGAAGGTGTGCTCGATGGATGAAAAGAAACTGATTATAGTCGGTTTGCCAATGATTGCTGTGACGTATGGGTTATCGAGATTTAGTTACGGTTTAATGCTCCCCTATATTAGTGAATCAATTAAAATGGAGCAATATACCAGCGGTGTTATTTCGTCTTTCTCCTACATCGCATACTGTATCGCAATAATAGTAGCAATGGTATTTTCGAATAAGATATCTCCAAAAGCTATTCTTTTCTTGGCTGGACTATTATCGATAATTGGTTTGGGGATTATTTCAATCGCAGCTAATCCTGCCGTACTAGGTCTAGGGATATTTTTGGCAGGGTTAAGTACTGGTTTTTCATCTCCTCCCTATGCCACCATTGTGGACCTAAATGTAGAAAGAAGCTTACAGAATCAGACGAACTCTTGGATAAATTCAGGTACCAGTATTGGAACAGCTTTAACAGGGTCTATTGCTATAATTATGACAGATAGTTGGAGAGAAACCTATTTGATTTTTATGGTCATTGCCATAATAGTATTATTCGCTAATTACAAAGTACTGCCAAAAAATCAATCGATCAAAGAAAATGGGACATTCGGTTTCTCAAAGGAAGAATGGAGAAGGGCCGTCCCATTAATTGTCGCATCTATGTTATTAGGTATATCCTGTTCGGCCTACTGGACGTTTTCGAGAGATTTTATCTTACAGGCCGAAAATATTCCTGATTATATCGGAAAGTGGCTGTGGGTTGTAATTGGAATTTCAGGATTGCTAGGAGGAACTGCAGGTGCTGTTATAAATAAGCATGGTTTAGCGACTGCATACAGGATCTCTGTATTAGCTCTTTCAACCTCGTCCCTGTTATTAGGAAGATTTGCAGATAATAGTATGATTGGTTTTCTTTCGCCAGCCCTTTTTGGTAGCTCGTATATTTTTATGACAGGTGTTTTGATAGCGTGGGGAATTTCCGTATTTAAGTTGAATCCCTCATTCGGTTTAGGCATCCCCTTTTTAATACTGGCACTCGGTCAAGCAATTGGCTCGGTTTTCTCGGGGGTCTTTGCGGATTTATTAGGTTATCCTGCCATATTTATAGGAGGTTCCTTAATTGGTTATGCAGCTTTATTTTTTAAAAAAAGCACAATAAGTTAACTGGAAATGGAGAACTTTCGTCCATACTGGGATTGTTCCGTATTCTGTTTTGGTTTCTCTTAATGCTTCGTTTCGTAAGAAAACTCACGTGGAGATATCTTCTATTTCATTGGAGAGGGAATAAAGGTTTTTAAAGTTGCTTTGCGTAAGAATTTCCTGTTAAGATATCCTCTGATTCCAAAAATATGCTTGCCATCCTGGTGGTTTAACCGTAGGTGGTTGTATGTTACCATTTTTATAGTTATTAGTTAGGAGTATATAAATCATGGATATACAAATACTTTACGAGGACAATCATCTGCTTTGCATTGAAAAGCCCGTTAATGTTCCGGTCCAGGAAGATAAAACAAAAGATAAAGATTTACTTTCGATATTAAAAGAAGATATAAAGTACCGGTATCAGAAGCCGGGCAACGTTTACCTTGCGTTGGTTCACCGCTTGGATCGGCCTGTCGGTGGTACCATGGTTTTTGCCAAAACGTCAAAAGCAGCTTCGCGATTATCTGATATGATGCGCCGGAAAACGATTAATAAAAGCTATTTGGCAGTAGTGCGGGGAACAATGCCTGAAAATCATAATGTGCTTGAGGATTACTTGGTAAAAGACACGCGCAAAAATCAAGTATATACGGCTTCCCCGACTCATGAAAAAGCTAAAAAAGCAGTATTGGAATATGAAGTCCTCAGTGAAAAAAAGGGATTGTCACTCCTGTCGATAAAACTGCACACGGGGAGACCACACCAAATACGTGTTCAGCTTTCCTCTCGAAATCGTCCACTTTATGGTGATCAAAAGTATGGGGAAGAAGTGAATCGTCCTGGCCAGCAAATCGCTTTATGGTCTCAATCGCTTGCGTTTAAACATCCTACAAAAAAAGAGGAATTGAAGGCGAGTTCCTTACCGCCAAACACTTACCCTTGGAACCTGTGGAAAGAGTTTGCGCAGTGAAAAAGTAAAAGTACCTGTGGTATATAGACATGTTTACTAGGGGAATTTGGCCTAAGACACTAATCACTGAGGTTAGTGTCTTTTTAGATCGCATAGTAAATGTCCAACAGTTTTATTTGTAAATCTGCATATTTTTTATACGCTTGGATGAATTCCTCGGTTTCATCTATCCGATAAAATTTTATTTTTGTTAACTCGTCTATTAAATAGGACAGTTCGGCTTTGATCTGCTTATTTTCAACCAAGTTTTCGGCCTGTTCTAACAAAGTGGCTTTCCGCGCCAAATTGTTGATGAGATTCCCGGAGTGTTCCTTATTATTTTTCTCTTGTAGATGGGCTATTTCTTCTTTATTTCCTCTAAAGAACGAAGGGATATCTTCTTGCTTTGGAATTATCTCTGCTCCATCAGGACTGATAGAAATCGCTGTTTGCTTCAATAGTTCTCTGGCTTTCAGCGCAGCTGCATCGTTACGATTATTGTGGAAGTAGTCGTAATACATCTTCTTATCAATGATCAAATTTCTGTTTTTAAGATTGGGTTTCTCCTGATCTTTAACCTCTATTTGCGAAATATCCATTTTTATTTCCGCTACTGTTTTTTCATCTGTTCCTTTATCTAGGAATAATTGGACTAAAACAATAAAAAGCAGGAAGATGCTCAGGACTATGAGTATTTGTTTCCAGATACAATCACTCCTTTACCACAAACTCTTCGAATCGATAGAATAGCTGCTTTATTCATCTATTCGGTAGAATTATAACGATCTCCTTCTATACAGTTATACGCTATTTGATTTCTATTATTAAAGGCAGAGTAAGCGAGTCGCACTTTTACCGTAGCGTTCTCCATGAAAAACGGAGTGTGTTTTCTCCGCAGTGGCGCAGTAACAGGAGCTTCCTGCTGTTTTATTTTAAAAAGATATGGCACAATAGAGGAGTGGAGGGAATAGCATGCAAAAAGTGGTTTTATATTCAAAGCCGAACTGCCCTTTATGTGACGAGGCAAAAGAACTTTTAATCGCATTTCAGGATCAATACAATTATGAGTTGAAAGTAGTCGATATTTATAGTGATGACGAACTCTTGGAGAAATATCAACTAATGATTCCTGTGGTGGAAATCGACGGCCGGCAAGCCGATTATGGGCAAATTGAGGGGGCGAACGTTAGTGGTTTTTTAAAATAGGAGTGCTTTTAGTTGTCGAATTATAGCGCTTCTGATACAATAATTATTGTAAGAGGAATTTTTTTGGAGTCTGCGGGACATAATACGCCTACCAGGGACATTTTTAACCCGGTTAGCATTAACTGGTTATAAAGGAGTAATAACATGAGAGCACTAATCGATCTTCAGAAAAAATTATTCCCTGATGTTTTGGAGGTTATGCAGCGCAGGTACAAGATCTTGCACTACATACAATTGATGGGACCGATCGGTCGCAGAAGCCTGGCCGATAATATTGAGATGGGCGAACGACTAGTCAGGAGTGAAGTCGACTTCTTGAATAGCAATGGCTTTCTCGATATCACAGCCAAGGGCATGATGTTGACCACGGAAGGCACCAACATTCTGGAGCAACTCGGGGAGTTCATGAAGGAAGTGTCCGGGTTTAGTGTTTTAGAACAAAGTGTAAAGGATAAATTACACGTAGACCATGTTATTGTGGTTCCTGGTAATAGTGATGAGGTTGATTGGGTAAAACAAGAAATGGGAAAAGCTGCGATCGGATTTTTGCGATCGATTTTGAAAAACAATCAAACCATTGCTGTGACAGGTGGAACATCGATGGCTGCAGTCGCCGAGATGATGACTCCTTTGGAAAACGCCAAAGACTGCATGTTTGTGCCGGCCCGTGGCGGTTTGGGCGAGCGTGTAGAAAATCAGGCGAATACGATTTGTGCGGAAATGGCGAATAAAGCAAATGGAGAATACAGGTTGCTCCATGTGCCGGACCCGCTGAGCGAAGAATCTTACCAGTCGATTATCGGGGAGCCATCCGTCAAAGAAATTCTTCAATTAATCAGACAGGCAGATGTGGTTATCCATGGCATTGGCGATGCGATGACCATGGCCGAGCGAAGAAAGGCTTCCGATGAGGTTTTACAGAGAATCCAGGCCGGTAATGCGGTCAGTGAAGCATTCGGCTATTATTTCAACAAAACCGGAGAAGTCATCCACAAGGTAAGGACTGTCGGTCTGCAGCTGGAAGATCTATTCAGTTCCCAGTGTGTTGTCGCTGTTGCCGGAGGTACATCCAAAGCAAAGGCGATCATGTCTTATTTCCAGCAGGGGAAAAGCAACGTCCTTGTCACAGATGAAGGGGCGGCAAAAGAGTTAATAAGGGAGTAATCATCCCTTTAAATATATAGGAAAAATAAGGAGGAATAACAAATGGCAGTAAAAGTGGGTATTAATGGTTTTGGCCGAATCGGTCGTAACGTTTTCCGTCAAGCATTGAAAAATGACGAAGTAGAGGTAGTTGCAGTAAACGACCTTACAGATGCAAATATGCTTGCACATCTTTTGAAATATGACTCTATACACGGAATCTTGGAAGAAGAGGTTTCCGTAAACGGTGATAACCTGGTAGTAGCCGGAAAAGAAATCATCGTTAAGTCTGAACGTGATCCAGCTAACCTTGGTTGGGGAGATTTGGGCGTAGAAGTAGTAATCGAATCTACTGGTATCTTCACAAACCGTGATGATGCGAAGAAACATCTGGATGCTGGTGCTAAAAAAGTAGTTATCTCTGCACCTGCTAAAAACGAAGACCTTACATTGGTTATGGGTGTTAACGAAGATAAGTACGATGCAGCCAGCCATCATGTCATTTCTAACGCGTCTTGTACCACAAACTCTTTGGCTCCTGCAGCTAAAGTACTTCATGAGAAATTCGGTATCAAGCGCGGTTTGATGACTACTGTACACTCTTATACTAATGACCAGCAAATCCTTGATTTGCCGCATAAAGACTACCGTCGTGCACGTGCTGCTGCACAAAACATCATTCCTACCACTACTGGTGCAGCAAAAGCTGTAGCTAAAGTGCTTCCTGAACTGGAAGGCAAATTGAATGGTATGGCTATGCGTGTTCCAACTCCAGACGGTTCCATCGTGGACTTGGTTGTAGAATTGGATCAAAACGTAACAGCTGATGACGTAAATGCTGCACTTCGTGAAGCTGCAGAAGGCGACTTAAAAGGCATCCTGGAATACAGTGAACTACCGCTGGTTTCTTCTGACATCGTAGGTAACACCCATTCTTCTATTGCAGATGGCCTATCTACTATGGTGCTTGAAGATAACATGGTGAAAGTCGTTACTTGGTATGACAACGAAATGGGATACTCTACACGTTGTGTAGACTTGGCTGTTTTCCTTAAGAAACAAGGCCTTTAATCCCTGCAGTAACAGGAATAAAATGAACGAATGACCAGCAGGGAGGGGGATTTGTCCTCCTCCCTTGCGTGGTTTTTGTATTAATTGAAAGGTTCCCGGTTAACACGAACCTACATACGGGAATGATAGTATGTGGAGCTATTACAGGTAAGGAGGCTGAAACAGCATGGATAAAAAGACAATTGCCGATCTTGATGTAAAAGGAAAAAAGGTCTTTTGCAGAGTAGACTTCAACGTGCCGATGAGCGATGGCGAAGTCAGTGATGACACCAGAATCAAAGCTGCCCTTCCGACAATCGGAAAACTGATTGAACAGGGTGCCCAAGTAATTCTTGCCAGCCATTTGGGAAGACCAAAAGGCGAAGTGGTAGAAGAGCTTCGTTTGGATGCCGTTGCGAAACGCTTGAGCGATTTACTCGGTAAAACGGTGACAAAAACGGATGAGGTGCACGGAAGCGAAGTCGATCAAGCGTTGGCCGAAATGAAAGACGGCGATGTACTGTTGATTGAAAATGTACGGTTCGAACCTGGTGAAGAAAAAAATGATCCAGAACTGTCCAAAGCATTTGCTGATATGGCTGATGTTTATGTCAACGATGCATTCGGTGCAGCCCACAGGGCTCATGCATCCACTGCCGGTATTGCAGAGCATTTACCTTCCGCTGCTGGACTGTTGATGGAGAAGGAATTAAGCGTGTTAGGCAAAGCATTGTCTAATCCGGAACGCCCGTTTACCGCCATTATCGGCGGTGCCAAGGTAAAAGATAAAATCGGTGTTATCGATCATTTACTCGATAAAGTCGATAATCTGATTATTGGCGGCGGACTTGCTTACACCTTCATCAAAGCACGCGGCTATGAAATCGGCAAGTCTCTGCTGGAAGAGGATAAGATTGATTTGGCAAAGCAATTCATGAAGAAAGCAGAAGACAATGGCGTGAATTTCATCATGCCGGTTGATGTTGTTGTGGGAGATGACTTCTCCAATGATGCAAATACGCAAATCGTCGATATCGAAAACATTCCTGCTGATTGGGAAGCTCTGGATATCGGTCCGAAAACAAGAGAAAAGTACAGCGAAATTGTTTCAGACTCCAAACTTGTGATTTGGAATGGGCCAATGGGTGTATTTGAATTGGATATCTATGCTAATGGCACGAAAGCTGTTGCCAAAGCAATGGCTGAAACAGAAGGTTACACGGTCATCGGCGGAGGAGATTCGGCAGCTGCCGTAGAAAAATTCGGATATGCTGAACAAATGGACCATGTGTCCACTGGCGGCGGAGCTTCCCTGGAATTTATGGAAGGCAAAGTATTGCCAGGCGTCGATGCACTAAGCGATAAATAACAGGAGAGGTGATTCCTATGCGTAAGAATGTAATTGCTGGTAACTGGAAAATGAACAAAGTTCTTTCAGAAGCCGAACAATTCGTGGAAGAAACAAAAACTAGAATCCCAAGCGAAGAAAAGGCTGAGTCGATCGTTTGTGCCCCATTCCCTTTTCTTCCTGTTTTAGTGGAAAAAGCCAAGGGGTCAGACTTGAAGGTAGCCGCACAAAACATGCATTATGAAGATAACGGTGCTTTCACTGGCGAAGTCAGCCCTGTTATGCTGAAAGATTTGGGTGTAACCCATGTGGTTTTGGGCCACTCGGAACGCCGGGAGTACTTCGCAGAAACGGACGAAACAGTCAACAAAAAGGCACATGCTGCATTCAATCATAATCTGACGCCGATTATTTGTGTGGGAGAAACGCTTGAACAGCGTGAAAACAACGAAACAATGAACCATGTTGAAGCGCAAGTGAAACAGGCTTTGTCCGGTTTGACAGAGGAGCAAGTCAAAGCTTCGATCATTGCTTATGAGCCAATCTGGGCTATCGGTACAGGTAAAACTGCCACTTCAGAGCAAGCAAATGAAGTGTGCACTCATATCCGCAACGTAGTGAAACAGTTTTCTTCCGAAGAAGCGGGCGAAGCAATCAGACTTCAATATGGCGGCAGTGTGAAGCCTGCCAATGTCGATGAACTATTGTCGCAATCTGATATTGATGGCGCACTTGTCGGAGGAGCAAGCCTGGAAGCTGATTCATTTGTTCAATTAGCGGAGGCTGGTGCAAAATGAAACAAGATAAATTAGCGGCTCTGATCATCCTGGACGGTTTCGGCATTCGGGATGAAGTGAAAGGGAACGCTGTTAAACAGGCAAACATGCCAAACTTTGACCGTTATTTTAATAAATATCCGCATACGCAATTGAATGCGTCAGGTGAGGCTGTCGGTCTTCCAGAAGGTCAAATGGGTAACTCGGAAGTCGGACACTTGAATATCGGTGCCGGCAGAGTTGTTTATCAAAGCCTGACAAGGGTAAACAAATCGATTAAGGAAGGCGACTTTTTCGAGAACGAAGCTTTGGTAAATGCGGTTAACCATGCCAAGGAAAACAACAAGGCGCTTCATGTTTTCGGTTTGCTTTCTGATGGTGGGGTTCACAGCCATATTGAGCACTTGTTCGGTTTACTGAAGCTTGCTTCTACCAAGGGACTTGAGCAAGTGTATGTGCACGGGATACTCGATGGAAGAGATGTTGGACAAAAATCTGCCGAGCAGTATATCCGACAAACCGAAGAGATTATGGAAAAATACGGTGTTGGAGAATTTGCTACGATTTCCGGCCGTTATTATTCCATGGATCGTGACAAACGCTGGGACCGTGTGAAAAAATCCTACGACGCCATGGTTTACGGTGAAGGTCCGAAGTATAAGACACCGTATGAAGTAGTTGATGACTCGTACGAAAATGAAATCTATGATGAGTTCGTCCTGCCATCGGTCATTGTCGACGAAAATGGACAGCCGAAAGGGACAATAAAAGATGAGGATTCCTTGATCTTTTATAACTTCCGTCCTGACCGAGCTATCCAGATTTCCCGTACCTTTGCCAACGAAGACTTCCGTGATTTTGAACGTGGTGACAAATATCCGAAAAACCTTTATTTCGTGGGACTTACCCAGTTCAGCGAGACGGTAGATGGTTTTGTTGCCTATAAGCCAGTCAACCTTGATAACACAGTAGGGGAAGTATTGTCCCAAAACAACTTGAACCAGCTGCGCATTGCGGAAACGGAAAAGTATCCGCACGTGACCTTTTTCATGAGCGGCGGAAGAGAACAGGAATTTCCGGGTGAAAAACGGATTCTCATCGATTCTCCCAAAGTCGCTACCTATGATTTGAAACCGGAAATGAGCGCATATGAAGTGACAGATGCATTGTTGAAGGAATTGGATGAGGGAAATCAGAACGCAATTCTCTTGAATTTTGCCAATCCGGACATGGTCGGCCACTCCGGTATGCTACAGCCAACCATCGATGCGTTGGAAGCTGTGGATGAGTGTCTTGGAAAAGTTGTCGACAAAATCATCGAGCTTGGCGGCGAAGCAATCATTACTGCCGACCACGGTAACTCGGATGAAGTGGTGACATTGGAAGGAAAACCAATGACAGCCCACACAACCAATCCTGTTCCAGTGATTGTTACAAGAGAAGGGGTTGAACTCCGCGAGGGCGGCATTCTAGGTGACTTATCGCCAACATTGTTGGATTTACTCGATGTAGAACAACCAAAAGAAATGACAGGTCAGTCATTAATCAAAAAATAAAGGAGAGATTTACATGCCTTACATTACAGACGTATATGCACGCGAGGTCTTGGATTCCCGCGGCAACCCTACAGTTGAAGTAGAAGTATTCACAGAATCTGGAGCATTCGGCTCTGCATTGGTCCCAAGTGGTGCTTCCACTGGAGAACACGAAGCGGTAGAGCTTCGCGACGGTGACAAAGAACGCTATCTAGGAAAAGGTGTCCTGCGCGCAGTGGAAAATGTCAACGAAACAATTGCGCCAGAACTGATCGGAATGGATGTTACCCGTCAAATCATCATCGATCAGCTATTGATTGAATTGGATGGAACAGAAAACAAAGGCAAACTAGGTGCCAATGCGATTCTTGGTGTTTCCATGGCAGTAGCACATGCAGCAGCCGATTACCTAGGCCAGCCCTTATACAAGTACTTGGGTGGTTTCAGTGCACAAACATTGCCAACTCCAATGATGAACATCTTGAATGGCGGTGAGCACGCAGACAATAACGTCGACATCCAAGAATTCATGATTATGCCTGTTGGAGCTCCGACTTTCCGTGAAGCACTTCGCATGGGTGCAGAAATTTTCCATTCCCTTAAAGGAGTATTGAAGTCAAAAGGCTACAATACCGGTGTCGGTGACGAAGGTGGATTTGCTCCAAACCTGAAGTCGAATGAGGAAGCTTTCCAAACTATCATTGAAGCAATCGAAACTGCCGGCTATAAGCCTGGTGAGCAAGTGCAGCTTGCAATGGACGTTGCTTCTTCTGAGTTCTATGAAAACGGCAAATACAACCTGAAAGGCGAAGGGGTTGTCCGTTCATCTGAAGAAATGATCGATTGGTTCGAAGAAATGGTCAACAAGTATCCAATCATTTCGATTGAAGATGGTCTGGATGAAAACGACTGGGAAGGTCATCGCTTGCTTACAGAGCGCATCGGCGACAGAGTGCAGCTTGTCGGGGACGACTTGTTCGTAACCAACACTGTCCGCTTGAAGCAGGGAATCGAGCAAGGCGTCGGCAACTCGATCTTAATCAAAGTAAACCAAATCGGTACACTGACGGAAACATTCCAGGCTATCGAGATGGCAAAACGTGCAGGCTACACAGCGGTTATCTCCCACCGTTCCGGTGAAACCGAGGATGCAACGATTGCGGACATCGCTGTTGCAACGAATGCCGGTCAAATCAAAACGGGAGCACCTTCCCGTACAGACCGCGTAGCGAAGTACAACCAGCTTCTTCGCATTGAAGACGAATTGGTTGGCACTGGCGTTTACGGCGGACTGGATTCTTTCTACAACCTGAACAAATAAGTTTTTGAAGTTCCTTTCCAATTGAAAGGTTAGACTGTCGGGCAAAAAGTCCGGCAGTCTTTTTTGTGTAGTTCCTTCCCTTTATCACTCCAAAATAATTTCTATTTCTTTCTCTTATCGCCTCTTCTCATCTGAATCCTAGCAGTTGATAGAAACTGCGAACTAACTATAGCGGGAAGTTCCATCGTCTATTCGAAAAGTCTGTGATCCACCGTTCGGTAGCATACTTCGCTTTCCACGGGCACGGCCTCAGCTAACTTGGTAAAGAAAACCGCTTTACCAAGTGGATCTTCAGCTCGCGCTGTTCCCGCAGGAGTCTGCGCATGCTAGCTCCGCTAAAAAGCATGGAGACAATCGCAAGCGTAGAAACTTTTTCCTTGAAACTCAATAAACCATCTTAAAAACGTATGTCAGGAGATATAACCTTCTTTTATAAATAACAATTAGGATTCTGTTTTTTCTCCTTCTCTTGGACTATCTGCTTGTGTTCCTAGCAATGTCTTTTGATAAAACGGTGAAGGATACCATGAATAAAAAAGTGTCTAGTACACGCGATTATAAACAGGAAGCAAATCCTAGCGAAGGAAATACCCGGAGACTCCAGCGGGAGGAAAGGCCTCGGTGAGATCCCGCAGAGTGTCAGCTCGAGGAAGCTTACCAGCCGCCCGCGGAAAGCGCAGGGTATTTCCGCAACGCCAACCTCCAGCTTAATTAATGCAGGGAGTTAGGAAGACGTATTCAAAATCGTAGTTTATATCTTAGACGAAACAATCAAATGTCCAGCTTGATAGGGCGGCCCTTCGAAACTTCTTAGGCAACGGAAAAATAATTCTGGAATTTTCGTTGACAAGTGAAAGAGGAAATTCTATGATGATAATGAGAATCATTTTCAATTGAAGAGCTCTAATGGGAACCACTCAACCTTTTTTGCTGCATGTCAACATAATTATTAGCGGCTAAGGAACAACATGCGGATATCCATGAAGAAGCTGAAGGTCCAGCTGGCCACCAATACATAAAATCATGTAAAGAAAGGGATGGATTTAAAAATGAAGACAAAACAGAAAATTTCACTTGCTACTTTATTTATTTTGACTTTGAGCAGCCTGCTTTTATTTGGATGTTCAGCGGAGCAATCAAGCTCTGCATCTAATTCTAAAAATGATGAAGATAATTCGACAAATGGAGAAAAGGCGGAAACAGAAGCATCTTCTGCAAGCGAAGAAAACACGGAGTATCCCATCGTGATCGAGCATGCTTTCGGCGAAACGGTTATCGAGAGCAAGCCAGAACGAGTTGCTACCGTTCAATGGGCGAATCACGACGTTGCGCTTGCTCTTGGGGTGGTTCCTGTTGGCTTCTCAGCAGCGAATTACGGGGTCCAGGATGGCAGCGGGATGCTGCCTTGGACAGCTGAAAAACTGGAAGAGCTTGGAGCTAAAGACCCGAATATTTTCCAAGATACAGATGGTCTAGATTTTGAGGCGATTTCAGATACAAATCCAGATGTCATTTTGGCCGGTTATTCCGGTATCACACAGGAAGATTATGATATTCTCAGTGAAATCGCTCCAGTTGTTGCATATAAAGATGGTCCTTGGCTGACCACTTGGCGCGAGCAAGTCAGATTGGATGCAGCCGGCTTGGGAATGAAAAAAGAGGGCGAACAACTTATCAAGGACACCGAGAGCCTGATCAAGGAAAAAGCTAGCAACTACCCTGAGATGAAAGGGAAAAAAGTTGCCTTTGCCAATTTCTCTGCCGATGACTTGTCCAAAATACACATTTATACACCTGCAGATCCTAGAGGAGCGTTCTTGACTGAGTTGGGAATGGAATATCCGGAAAGTGTAACGGAAGAAATCACGGATCCAGACAGCTTTTCGCTGACACTAAGCGCCGAGAATGCCGATGTCCTTAATGATGCAGATATTCTGATTGGCTATGGGGATGAAAGCTTATACCAGGCAGTTAAAGAAGATCCCCTGCTCGGACAAATCCCGGCTATTGAAAGAGGTTCTGTTGTGTTTATTGGTAACAATACACCTCTAGCGGCATCTGGAAATCCAAATCCGCTTTCAATCGCTTATACGATTGATGACTATCTAGAATTAATTGGAGGAGCTATTGAAAAGCTAGATGAATAGTTTACCAATTTTCAAAAAGAAAGACTTTTCCCCACATGTTCCGAAGAACTTTGTAGTGGTGCTGGTTATTTGTTTCATCATGTTGGTTTTATGTGTGGTTGGCTCTCTAGTCCTTGGATCGCGTCCAATAAGACTGGATGAATTGATGAATGGGTTGTTTCATCCGTCTATTGATTCCTACGAAGCAAATGTAGTGCGTAAGAGGGTTTCTCGAACCGTTTTCAGCTTGTTTTGCGGTGCAGCCCTTGGCATTTCCGGGGCGCTTATGCAGGCGGTCACCCGTAACCCGATTGCAGATCCGAGTATATTGGGAGTGAACACAGGCGCTTCCTTGTTTGTGGTAGGCGGTATTGCATTCCTGAATATTAGTACCGCCAATCAATATATTTTGCTTGCTTTAGCCGGAGCGATGCTTACAGCTGTTTTCGTGTTTGGAATCGGTTCTATGGGGAGAGGCGGTGCTACACCCCTGAAGCTTGTGTTGGCAGGAGCCGCCACGAGCGCCGCACTTTCCTCTCTGGTTACCGCAATCATGATTCCACGCTCTTACGTTATGGACCAATTCAGATTTTGGCAGGTGGGAAGCGTCAGCTCGGCAAACTGGAGTGATATTACTACATTCCTCCCGTTTCTGATCATAGGAATACTGCTGGGGATTATTTCTACCACCGCACTGAATGCGTTAGCGTTGGGGGATGAAGTTGCGACAGGATTGGGTGTTCGTACTGGTATGCTGCGGCTTATCGCTGCTCTGGCTGCCGTTCTTTTGTGCGGAGCGACAACGGCACTGGCAGGGCCGATCGGTTTTATAGGCTTGCTGGCAACTCATGTCATGCGACTTATTATGGGGCCGGACATGCGCTTTATTATTCCGATGTCAGCTATTTCGGGAGCTATCATTTTAACTATATCAGATGTATGCGGGAGACTCCTCGGCAGTCCTGGAGAGCTTGAGGTTGGCGTTGTAACAGCGTTTATAGGAGCTCCGATATTGATTATACTTGCCAGAAAGGCGAAAGTGCGTTCATTATGAAGAATAATAAAACTGTAGAGTTTATCATGGCGGGAAGGCGTCAAAGACGTCGGCGGTGGATAATAATTACTGGAGCGCTTGCAATGCTTCTATTTGCATTATGTTGGGGGATGCTTTTGCTGGGGAGCACTGTTTATCCAATAAATGATGTACTGCAGGTTCTTCTGGGAGAACAAATTAAGGGTGTTTCCTTTGCTGTTAGCAATATTCGGTTACCGAGAATGCTTGCCGGTCTTCTTGCAGGTTTTGCTTTTGGCATTGGCGGAAATACCTTTCAGACAATGCTGCGTAATCCACTCGCCAATCCGAATGTCATCGGAATCACAACGGGTTCAAGCGCGGCAGCGGTTTTTTGCATTGTCATCTTACATACCAGTGATGCGATTGTATCAATGGCCTCGATTGTTGCCGGTCTTGCTACGGTTTTGTTCATTTACCTGTTCTCCAGTGGTAAAACATTTTCGATAGGACGAATCATTTTGGTCGGAATTGGTATACAGGCCATGCTTAACTCGTTGATATCCTATCTTCTGTTAGTGGGAGCGCAACAAGATATTCCCGCAGCACTGAGATGGCTCAGCGGCAGTCTCAACGGTTCACAAATGGATGAACTTCCGCTGCTTACTGTCAGTGTTCTGTGCCTGACGCCTATCATTATAGCGCTGGGGAAACATCTTAACATCTTGGAACTTGGGGAGCAATCGGCCACTTCCCTGGGAGTTAGAACGAATATAACCAGAATAGTACTTATTTTGAGTTCCGTCTGTATTATTGCATTGGCTACGGCTGTCACGGGGCCGATAGCCTTTGTAGCTTTTCTGGCGGGCCCGATTGCGAAAAGACTTGTGGGAGTTGGGTTTTCGAACGCAATCCCGGCCGGTCTTGTTGGCGCAAATCTGGTTTTGGCATCTGATTTGATCGGTCAATTTGCATTTGAGGTCAGATACCCTGTAGGAATCATTACCGGAATCATCGGAGCGCCATATTTGATTTACTTGCTAATCCGCATGAATCGAAAGGGAGAGTTGTCATGAAACCGAAGCATATCTTTCAAGCAGAAAAGGTCGTCGCTGGCTATGATGATAAAACGGTTATCCAGGAAATAAGCCTTGAGATCCCAAGTAATAAAATAAATGTGATCATTGGTGCAAATGCCTGTGGAAAGTCTACCCTTCTTAAAACATTGGCAAGACTGATTAAACCGATATCCGGTAAAATCACTCTTGATGGAAAAGCGATCAGCAAAGTACCACCAAAGCAGCTTGCGCGTATTGTAGGTCTTCTTCCACAGTCACCGATTGTTCCTGAAGGAATCAGTGTGGCTGATTTGGTTGGACGGGGGAGATTTCCACATCAAGCCCTGTTTGGGGGTTGGACAAAAAAGGATTACGAGGCGGTTGCTGAAGCGATGGAAATCATGAATATTACCGAGTTGGCCAATCAGCACATTGACGAGTTATCAGGCGGCCAAAGACAGCGTGTCTGGATAGCGATGGCGTTGGCGCAGCAAACTGACATTTTATTTCTCGATGAACCGACTACCTTTTTAGATATCACTTATCAAGTGGAAATTCTTGATCTGCTTACAGACCTTAATCGAAGGCACGGAACCACGATTGTTATGGTACTTCATGATATAAATTTGTCCGCACGCTATGCCGACCATATTTTTGCTCTGAATAAAGGAAAGCTGGTTGCAGATGGAACCCCTTCCCGAGTAATCACCAGCAATTTGATTAAAGATATCTTTGGACTGGATTGCACTGTGATAAAAGACCCGATTTCAGGCTCGCCTTTCGTGGTGCCTATTGGTCGACATCATGTTACGTATGGTACAGGTGCTTTAAGTTAGAAAGAGCTTGTTCACCAATCCAACCTCCTATCATGACATGAAAAATCGCTCCCTTTGAGCGATTTTTTCATTAAAAGTTAAACGCCTTGGGAATAAAAACAGCACCTAAACGTTTTTTGTTGTCTAACTTTGCAATTATAATTGATTCCTTCAAAACGGTTTGTTTGTACCTAAAACGATATTATGGTGTATAAGAAGTCACAAAAATCCCGAAGATTGTCAGTGTGCCGACCAGCAGTAAAGATAGGAATAATCCTGCTATAGCGAGGATGTTTTTTTCCTTCTTTTTAAACAAAGCAAATATGCTAAGGATGAGTCCTATTGGAGACCCAACAAGTAATACAAACGGTATCACTTTAGCAGAGGGATATTCATCGGCAGGAAGCCGTGGGTAAAAAAGCAATAGGGTCATCAGTACGATCGGAATGATTGGAGAGATGTAGCTTAGCCATGAATATCGTTCTCTTCTCTCTCCGCTCCTTAGGTATAAGGAAAGAGTTACCATCACAACCCCGGCAAAGAAAAATAGGATATAAACTTGAAACAAGATCTTATCCTTCTATCTTTTATTAATGCTATGATTATTCGCTTTTTTGCGTATAACAAATCCACTTTGATTTTAACATGAAATACCAATAAATTTTGAAATCACTCTAACTACAATAGGACTAGGTTGAATAAAATGCGTCGCGGGAATAATCTGGGTATAATCAAACCAACCTTATCGAATGGAGGCGGGTAACGTGATATATGACGTGGAGGAGAAAAAGAAAAAAGCCGGCGAAAAAGCAGTCGAATACATAGAAGATGGGATGACGATAGGTTTGGGTTCTGGCTCTACCGTCTACTGGATGATAAAACGACTCGGAGAGCGGATCAAACAAGGGCTTGAGGTGAAGGGGGTTCCTTCCTCTTTGCGGACGGAAGCTTGGGCCCGCGAGTTTGGCGTCCCTCTGGTTTATTTTTCTGAAGTAAACAGGCTTGATTTGGCTATCGATGGAGCCGATGAAGTTGACCCTGATTTTCAGCTGATAAAGGGAGGCGGAGGATCCCTGCTTCGGGAAAAGCTGGTGGCTGATGCAGCGAAGAAATTGATCATTATCGTAGATGAAAGTAAGCAGGTTCAAAAACTAGGAAGTTTTCCACTCCCGGTTGAAATCGTCCGTTTTGGATGGGAAAACACAGTTAGAAAACTCTCTACCTTTGGGTGTAATCCTACGCTGAGGACAACAGAAGACGGTGAGGCGTTTGTAACCAACAATGACAATTATATAGTGGATTGTTTTTTCGATGCTATCACAGAACCAGAAGCATTACACCGGGAACTCAAGCTTTTGTTGGGGGTGGTGGAAACAGGGTTGTTTCTCAATAGGACGAACAAAGTGATTGTCGGCCGGAAAAGAGGGGTGGATATTCTGGAAAGATAAAGAAATAAAAGCTTGTAGATACGGTCGCGTTCTGCAAGCTTTTTCTTTTCCATTCTATCCTCCATGTTGCCGAGACTTTTCAAAAAATGAAAAAAAGCTTAATTAATTCGTTTGATCAAGCAAACTATTTGATAAGTGATTGACATAGGGGGAGGGATAGGCTAAGATGGCATTGTAAATGATAATGAGAATCTTTATCATTTGAAAAATGTACATATTACACATAGACAAATAGAGGAGGAGCAATTAGATGAAGAAAGGGTATTTTATTATCATCATAGTAATGGCTGCTTTGCTTGCTGCCTGTGGAAACAATTCTGATCAGGACGAGCAAGCCGGACAAGAAAATGAATCCTCAGGAAGTGAGGCAGTTACGATAGAAGATGCATACGGTGAGCAGACCTTTGACCAGACACCGGAACGCGTTGTAGTGCTGGAGTGGGTTTACGCAGAAGATTTATTGGCCCTTGGTATTCAGCCGGTCGGCATGGCTGACAAGGAAGGCTATCATAACTGGGTAAACATCGAACCAGAGCTTGGAGAGGATGTCCAGGATGTCGGGACGAGACAGGAGCCTAGTTTGGAAGCGATTGCCGAGTTGAATCCAGATTTGATCATTACAGCGGGTTATCGTCATGAGGCGATAATGGACAGCCTGAAAGAGATTGCACCGACACTCGCATACAATCCGTATCCAGCGGAAGGGGAGGGGAATCAGTATGAGGAAATGACTGCGACCTTCCAGGAATTGGCTAAGCTGTTCGGAAAACAGGACAAGGCAGATCAAGTTCTAAGTGATTTGAATTCTACTTACCAACAGGCGGAACAGGAAATATCCGATGCTGGAATGGACGACAAGCCGTTTGTTCTATCCCAAGCATACAGTTCAGACAATAGTCCGGTAATCCGTTTGTTCAAGGATAATGCCATGGCCGTTCAAATCATGGAAAACATCGGTTTGGAAAATGCTTACCAATCAGATGGTTTCCAGGTCTATGGATATGACGAAACCAGTGTCGAAACCTTGCAAAACTTCCAGGATGCTCGCTTTTTTTACATCGTGCAGGAAGAAGATAATATTTTTGACGATCAGCTGAAAGGGAATCCTGCTTGGGAAAACCTCCAGTTTGTCAAACAGAACGAAACCTATCAGCTGCCAGGGGATACATGGACATTCGGCGGCCCTTTGTCGGCAGAAGTATTTGCGGAACAAATCAAAGAAGCACTTATTGAGTAGAGCAGTGATAGAATGAATGATGCTTTTTGGAATAAATGGCTGAAGACGGCTCTGACTTTTGGAGGAGGGGCCGTGCTTCTCATTTTACTGATGTTTTTACATATCAATCAAGGCAGTGTCGACTTGTCCTGGCGGGTGGTATGGGATGCCTTGGTGGCACCTGAAGATATCATTGAGCATCACACTGTGCGTTATTTGCGGCTGCCGAGGGCTGTGATGGGGATTTTGGCTGGTGGATCTCTGGCTGTTTCCGGGGTGATCTTACAAACAATTACCAAAAATCCGCTTGCATCTGCCAGTACACTTGGGATTCATTCGGGTACATACTTTGCGGTAGTAGTGAGTGCGATCTTTCTTCCTGCCTCTCTACCTTTACAAGGATTATTCGCTGCTTTCTTTGGAGGACTTTTCACTGCCCTGCTTGTTTATGGACTGGCAGGAGGGGCTTCAGCCAATCCGGTCAGAATGGTTTTAGCTGGGATGGTTGTTACCATCATGTTTTCATCGTTTACCTCTGTCCTGCAAATATTTTACGAAAACGAGACAGCTGGTTTGTTTTTATGGGGAGCTGGAACACTTGTGCAAAATGACTGGAGCGGTGTTCAGTTTTCCATGCCATTGATTTTGACTGGTATGGTCGTAACGTTTCTTCTTGCAAAACAGCTAGACATTTTCCGGATGGGGGAGGATGTAGCAGCGTCTCTCGGACAGCAGGTAGGACGTATCCGTATGATCGCTTTGTTAGCTGCAGTTCTGCTCACTGCTGTTACAGTAAGTGTGGTAGGGCCAATCGGATTTGTCGGGTTGATTGCTCCCCATTTGATTAAATTGCTCGGTTTTCGCAATCACTTTGCTTTGGTGACTGCTTCTTTTATTTGGGGGGCAAATGTCCTTCTTGGAGCGGATGTTCTCGCAAGATGGGTCGATCCTTCGTTTTCCGAGCTTCCCGTCGGCGCAATTACAGCACTGATCGGGGCACCTTGGCTGATATGGTTAGTATTGCGAAATAGAAGCAGACAATATGGAGAAAAAAATACCGCTATGATTGCTGGTAGTGTCCGACTACCTTTCCAGGGCGGTTGGTTTATCGCGATATTGGCCATGTTACTTGTTTTCGCTATTGTTGTCGGTGCAGCAACAGGTAATAGTGGCATTCAGCTTACTCAAAGCTTCTCAGCCGTTTTTGATGGCGGCCAGGAGTTCCTTCGCAATATGATTTTTCAATTACGCATACCCCGGCTGCTTGTTGCCGCACTAAGCGGTGGGTTGCTCGCTGTCAGTGGATTTGTATTTCAAGGAGTGCTCCGCAATCCCTTGGCCGATCCTTCGGTGATCGGAATTACTTCTGGTGCGGGAGTAGGAGCCTTGCTGGTCATCTTTTCTGCCTTCTCCGCTACGTTTATTCCGCTGGGAGCCTTTCTTGGTGCATTAGCCGCGTTTCTGGTTGTAATGGGTTTATCCTACCGAGCCAACTTCCAACCTTCCTTGTTGGCACTGCTAGGAATTGGTGTCTCTGCATTTGGTTCCGCAATCATTCAGATTGTGGTTGTACAGGCAGATATGGCTGTGGCATCAGCTCTGACATGGTTGTCTGGCAGCACGTATGCAAAAAGCTGGGAGGCGCTTCTGTACTATTTGCTCGGTCCGATGCTTGTGCTGGTCCCGATTTTATATTTGCAAATCAGAAATTTGAATGTTCTGTCGCTTGGAGATGAAACAGCGAAGGGGTTGGGCATGAAAGTTTCCAGAACGCGTTTTTATATGGCGTTGATCGCTTCCCTCCTGGCTGCAGCAAGTGTTTCAGCTGTTGGAACCATCAGCTTTGTCGGTTTATTGGCCCCGCATGCAGCAAGGATTCTGCTTGGTTCCGGTCATAAACACTTACTGCCTGCTTCAGCGCTGATAGGAGCTATTTTATTGGTGATTGCCGATATTCTGAGCAGGACGTTATTAGTACCAAAAGAAATTCCATCAGGTATTCTGGTCGCCCTGATTGGCGCTCCTTACTTTTTATGGTTGATGTACCGGTCCTCGCACGCGAAAAAAGCTTAGGGGAAACCGACATAGTCCACTCAAAAGATGAATGACAACAGGACATGAAGGGTTGTAAAGAACTTCATGTCCTGCAATTAACGTATTAAGAAATGGAATAACCAGAGAATTAATTTGGCAAGTAATAGTTGTTTTTCAATTTCACCTTGGTATGAATGGTGGTATCACTCGGCAAGGTATTTCACTTTCCGCGGTGCATGGCTTCAGCTAACTTGGTAAATCTGTATCCATCATATTTAAGTCAGAGCACTATAACTTAGCGAAGGCAAGATACGGAGACTCCTACAGAACAGTACGAGCTGAAAATCCCGCAGGAAAGCGTTCTGTGCTTTTTTGAGGAAGTTGAATCCGTGCCAGTGGAAAACCGGAGTATCCTGCCGTAGCAGTGGGAGACTGCACTCATTTAACAATAGAAAAAACCGAACGTGTTCGAATAGTTATAAATTCGAAGCATCGTTCGGTTTTTGCTTTGCTCAGTATGTTTTTGTGCTAGCTATTTTTTCCAACTATTTACTGATTTGTTTTCTCGCGAATGAACTGTTCGACTTCTTCTGCTGTATTCATCGATAACAGCTTGTCCTTGAAGGAGGCGAGATCTTGCTTGGACAAATCTTTGATTTGTGTCCTGGCAGGAAGAATCGATGTCGCACTCATGCTGAATTCGTCCAGACCAAGTCCAAGTAAGATTGGAATAGCGATTGAATCGCCAGCCATTTCCCCGCACATTCCTGCCCATTTTCCTTCAGCGTGGGCAGCTTCAATCACATTGTTGACCAAATTCAAAATCGAAGGGTTATACGGCTGGTACAAGTAAGAAACCCGCTCGTTCATCCGGTCTGCCGCCATTGTATATTGAATCAAGTCGTTGGTACCAATGCTGAAGAAGTCGACTTCCTTGGCGAATTGGCGTGCAATAACTGCAGTGGAAGGAATCTCTACCATAATGCCGATCTCGATATCATCAGATACTTCGGTACCGCCGTTCGTCAAGTTCTCTTTTTCTTCTAATAGAATCGCTTTCGCCTGACGGAATTCGTCTAGTGTAGCGATCATCGGGAACATGATTTTCAGGTTGCCGGAAGTACTTGCACGCAATAGTGCGCGCAGTTGGGTACGGAAAATATCATCCCGTTCCAGACAGAGACGGATTGCACGGAATCCTAGGAAAGGATTCAATTCTTTCGGCAAGTCTAAATACGAAAGCTCTTTATCCCCACCGATATCCAATGTGCGGACAACTACTGGTTTATCACCCATTTGTTCCAATACGGATTTATAGGCTTCATACTGTTCTTCTTCAGTAGGAAGCTCGCTTTTACCCATGTAAAGGAACTCAGTACGGTATAGTCCGACACCTTCGCCGCCATTATTGACAACGCCGGCAACATCATCTGGAGTACCGATATTGGCTACGAGCTCTACATGCTCGCCATCAGCGGTTTTCGTCGGTTCGTCTTTCAGCTTTGCCCATTCTTGTTTTTGTTCTTCAAAGTCAGCCTGCTTCTGCTTATAGGCTGCAAGCTGCTTCTCGCCCGGATCGACGATGACTTCACCGTCGATGCCATCGACGATTACCAACGTGTCTTTTTCAGCAGTGTTGGTAATATTTTTCGTGCCCACTACAGCCGGAATTTCCAAGGATCTGGCCATAATCGCAGAATGGGAAGTTCTTCCGCCAATATTGGTGGTGAATCCTTTGACAAACTGTTTGTTCAGCTGCGCGGTGTCCGAAGGAGTTAAATCCTCCGCGACAATGACGACTTCCTCATCGATCAATGCTGGGTCAGGGAAGGTCACTTTCAGCAGGTGAGCCATGACGCGTTTGGTAACGTCCTGGATATCAGCAGCACGCTCTCTCATGTACTCATTGTCCATGTTTTTGAACATATCGATAAACATGTTTGCCGTTTCATCTAATGCTGCTTCTGCATTGACGTTCTCTGATTTGATTTTATCCTTGATCGGATTGATCATTTCCGGATCGCTAAGTACCAGCAAGTGTGCCGAGAAAATCTCAGCATGTTCATCGCCAAGTGACTTTCTGGCATTTTCTTTGATGATCTCCAGCTCTTGCTTAGATACGGATAACGCATCGTCTAAGCGCTTGATCTCCGCATCTGGATTTTCGATATTTTTCTTATCGAAAGTTAGTTCCGGGACCTCTAATTTATATGCTTTGGCGATTGCGATCCCGCTTGATGCTGCAATACCCTTAATGCTGTTCATTATGCTTATTCTCCTAGCCCTTCATTTTTAATGGTGTCAACAATTGTCTGCAACGCTTCTTCTTCATCAGAACCTTCGGCCGTCACTTTGATTTCAGCATCCTTTGGAATACCAAGGGACATTACGCCCATAATCGATTTAAGATTGACGGATTTTCCGTTGTATTCCAGATTGATGTCTGATTCAAAGTTACCAGCTTTATTAACTAGAACCGTCGCTGGACGTGCATGTACTCCTGTTTCGTCTGTGATAGTCATTGTTTTTTCTACCATAGATAAAACCTCCTATAGAAATTTATAATAAGCAAATTACGGGCAGTCTCCCTGTCCTATTTTACTCTTTTGTCAGGTCTTTTTTCAAGAATCCAAGAATGACAGCACTCACAGCAGAACCGACAAGGATTGCCAGTAAGTACAGTAGTGGATTTCCTTCCACAAGCCCAGCTACTACAATACCACCATGGGGGGCTCTTAGTCCAATATCGAACAACATCGTCAGGCCGCCTGCGATGGCAGAGCCGATGGCAACTGACGGGATGACCCTGGCCGGGTCGGCTGCTGCGAACGGGATAGCCCCTTCCGTGATGAAAAATGCACCAAGTGCATAGGCTGATTTACCTGCTTCGCGTTCCTGTTTCGTGAACTTGTTTTTGAAAAAGGTTGTAGCTAGTGCCAGGGAAAGAGGCGGTACCATACCGCCAGCCATAATGGCAGCGATAAACGAAAAGTTATCAGCGTCGAGCATGGCAATACCAAAAGTATAGGCGGCTTTGTTGATCGGTCCACCCATATCAATTGCCATCATGCCTCCCAGCAGCAATCCCAATAAGACTAGGTTAGAACCGCCGAGGCTTTCCAGCCAGCTGGACAATCCAGTGTAAATCGTCGTCAACGGTGGGTTGATCAACAGCATAATCAATCCGGTAATTCCGATCGAGAAGACCGGGTAAAGCAATACTGTTTTTAATCCATCAAAAATAGCCGGTAATACTTCCATAGCTTTTTTTACTAACAGGGTGATATACCCGGCAAGGAAACCTGCAATCAAGCCGCCAAGGAATCCTGATCCGCCATCTGCACCTTCCACACCAGAAGAAATGGCAATCAAACCAGCAACCATACCTGGTGCAAAGCCAGGGCGGTCAGCGATACTGGAAGCGATAAATCCGGCAAGGACAGGAACCATCAAGAAGAAGGCATTTCCACCGCCGATCGTATTAAGCATTTCGGCAAACCGGTTATAATCGGCGCTTTCCGGGTCGGCTGAATTGATGCCCCACAAGAAAGAAATGGCAATCAGGATACCACCGCCGACAACGAATGGAAGCATGTTGGAAACACCATTCATCAAATGTTTATAAAAGCCGGTACGTCCTTTTTCCTCCTGTGGTCCTTCATCCTGAGCAGATCCTCCGTCGCCTTGATAAATCGGTGCATCTTTCTCGATGGCTTTGTTCAGCAGTTCCTCCGGTTGATGGATTGCTTTGCCTACAGGAACTTGAATCAAAGGTTTTCCGCGAAAACGGTCTGTTTCGATTTTAGTATCGGCTGCGACAATAATCGCATCGGCAGCTTCGATTTCTTCCTTTGTCAATCGGTTTTTTACTCCACCGGAACCATTCGTTTCTACTTTAATCGAGACGCCCATTTCAGAGGCGGTTTCCTTCAGTTTATCTGCCGCCATGTAAGTATGGGCGATGCCTGTCGGACAGCCAGTTACAGCCAGAATCCGGCTCGAAGCACCAGCATCGGTCGTTTCTTCTTCAGCAGCTTCGTCTTGTTCTTTCGCATCAACGACGGCCATCACTTCTTCTGCCGAGGATGCTTCTTCCAGCTTTTGACGGAATTTTTTATCCATCAAGAAGGAAGACAAGCGTGACAGGGTTTCCAAGTGAGTCTGATTGGCGCCTTCAGAAGCGGCAATCATGAAAAATAAATTGGAGGGCGCTCCGTCCAATGCCTCGTAATCGATTCCCTGAGAAGACCTTCCGAATACGATAGCCGGTGTCTTAACCGCTGCCGTCTTTGCATGTGGAATGGCGATGCCTTCGCCAATTCCAGTCGTGCTTTGGGCTTCCCGCTCGAGAATCGCATTTTTATACGCCTCTTTATCGTTTAAACGGCCGGCTTCATCAAGCTTGCTCACGAGCTCGTCGATAACGCCGGATTTGTCCGAGGCTTTTAAATCAAGGATAATCGTATCTTTTTTTAATAAGTCAGTGATTTTCATTTTAGAACCTCCCTTTATCTAATGAATGTACCGTAACGTGAGAAAGCAGGCTGTCAACGTCTGCCCTTTTGCATAAATCATCCTGAAATGCAGTGGCACTACCTGCCGCCACAGCAGTTTGAAAAGCTATTTCCGGTTTGCTGCCAGCAGCAATGCTTGCGAGAAATCCTGCTACCATGGAGTCACCGGATCCCACGGTGTTTCGAACCTCTCCTGCAGGGACATCTGCCTGTAAATACGTGTCGCCGCTTACATAAACAGCTCCTTGTCCCCCCATTGAAATAATGACATGCTCGGCGCCTTGCTCGTGCAGTTTTTGGCCATAATGAACAGCATCTTCCACATTAACGATCGTGGTATCGAACAATTCTCCCAGTTCATGGTGATTTGGTTTAACTAGAAAAACTTCCTGCCCGACAATTTGTTTCAACGCCTGACTGGAGGTATCCGCTATCATGTTCACCCGGTTTTTCCGGCAAAGTGCTGCAGCCTTAACATAAAAGTCCGGTGTAATGGTTGAAGGAACACTGCCTGCTGCGACCAGATAGTCACCTTCTTTCAGGCAAGCGATTTTTTGAAGTAATTCCTGTTCCTGTTTTACAGATATGGCTGGACCGGGTCCGTTGATTTCAGTCTCCTCGGTCGATTTCAATTTCATATTTACTCTGGTTGGACCTTCCGTTTCGATAAAATCATGGGTTATATGAGATTTGTCCAATTCTTTCTTTATGAAGTCCCCCGTAAAGCCACCAAGGAATCCTAATGCCGTATTTTGTTGGCCCAATTGTTGTAGAACTCTCGATACGTTGATCCCTTTACCGCCTGGATAATAAGCGGTATTTGTCCCTCTGTTCAATCCTCCCTGTGAAAACTGCTCCACATGGATGATGTAATCCACCGATGGATTCAATGTACATGTATAAATCATTTGTTACACAACCTTTATGTTTGTCTTGTCATGATAAGGGGAGATGATGGCTTCATCCATTTTGTTTGTGATGAGTAGCACCTCTTCCAAATCTGCAATCTTGCTGAAAGATACCTGACCAAATTTCGTATGATCCGCCAATACAAAACATTGTTGAGCAGATTGTAAGGCCTGGTGTTTTATCAATGCTTCTTCAGGATCGGGAGTGGTCAGCCCGTAAGCCAAATCAATACCGTTGACTCCGATAAAACATTTGTCAAAACGGTAGCTTTGTAAACTAATTTGTGCTCCACGGCCAATCAAGGCTCGTGTCTTATGTTTTACTAAACCGCCAGTCAGATACGTGGTTATTTGCTGTGCACTCAATGCGTCTAAATGGGTGAGACCATTTGTTACAACCGTAATATTTTTGTTTTTTAAATGAGGGATCATCTCAATTGTCGTGGTGCCTGCATCCAAGTAAATGTATTCATCGGGTTCAACCAACGCTGCCGCTTCAGCTGCAATTCGTTTTTTTTCTTGAAGGTTTTTGGTTGTTTTTTCCGGAATGCTCAATTCCTGGCTGATTGTTTGCCGTGAAGCAGCTCCGCCATGGACTCGAACCAGCTTATGTTGGTTTTCCAGCTCGCTTAAATCTCTGCGAATTGTTGACTCTGAAGCTGCGGTCAGCTTGATAAGCTCCTGAATGGCAACGGTTCCATGTTCTGCGACTTGTTTTACAATTAATTGATGTCGTTCTGGTGTCAGGATAAGTCATCACCTCTTTTTTCTCTCAACCAATTAAATCATAAAGCAACCCCTTACATTTTTCAATCATAAATGCTCAAAAACATTCAAAAACATTCATATGCGTCATGAAATAGTCACAGACATACTATACTGTCATGTTTATAAGGCCTTATCACAACTCTTCCATGGAAGTCTTTCTGTTCGGGACAGGAGGCATGCTGGGATTTTCGCTAACAACCATTTTCTCAATTGGATAAGTTCTGGTAAGAATCACGGAGTTTTTATGTCTTGGTGATCTTGAAAACAGATATAAAATAATATAAAGCGTGGACAGCGAAGGGAAATAGTAGCTTCAAGGGAAGGAGGGGCATAGGGGAGATCCTATATAGCAGAGCTTAAGGAGGAGGCACCAGTCGCCCGCGGAAAGCGAAGGATCTTTCCGCAGCGTGATGCTGGCACAAGTACAAGATATGCCTTTAACTTGTGGCTAAGCTAGGACAAGACATCCTCGATCCAGTTAACGACGTCGGTATAAACTTCTTCTTTGTTTATTTCATTCAGCATTTCATGGCGTCCATTTTCATAAATCCGGACGGTTATATCGCTTATGCCATGTCGATAGTACGTTTCAGCAGTGCGAAAAACCCCTTTTGCCTGTTTTCCAACTGGATCCATACTTCCGGAAAAAAGCAACATGGGAAGCTGTTTGGCAATGGACTCAATTCCGTTAGGGTCATCCATATGGTCGAACCCTGTAAACAAATCAAAAAAGAAAGCAGCTGTCGGGACAAAACCGGACAAGGGATCATCCAAATAAGCACGAACTAGTTCAGCATCCCGGCTTAACCAGTCAAAATCAGTCACCTGATCGTCAATGTTCCGATTATAATTGGCGAATGCCAGCTTGTTGAGTAGCTTGGATGGAGCTTTAAGGCCCTTGCGTTTTCTTTCTGCGATCGCCAGCCCTTTTCCAATATTGTTCATGAATCCTGGATGGCTTCCTGTACCGGATAACATAACGCCGTTAACTTTATCGCTATGCAGCTGGATATAGCGCCTTGTTAAAAAAGATCCCATACTATGACCGAGCAGAAACACAGGTTTTCCGGGGTGTTCCCTTTTAATTACTTTTGTTACGGTCCATAGATCTTCGACCGTTTTGTCAAATCCATTGTTTTCGTCAAGAAGACCGAGGGTGCCCTGCTTTTTTCCAGTATAACCATGTCCGCGATGATCATTGCCGTACACAGCAAAGTTTTGCTTAACCATAAATTCGGCGAATGGCTGGTATCTGGCAGTATGTTCTGCCATTCCATGAGCAAGCTGAATAATGGCTTTCGGCGATTGGTTTGGCTCGTACCAATTCCGGACAAAAACCTCTTCTTGATCAGCTGTGGTCAGCCAATACGTTTTTTGCTCCATATTTTTCCTCTCCTTTTATTTCATCATAATATTTATTTGGAAAACCGTCTAATATCGGCTTGCTAAGCGCCGGGGGGTTATGCTACATTACTAATATGTAATCGTCCGTTTTTATGCAGGGTTATTTGGATAAGAAATAGATTGGACAAGGATAATTTCTGAATGTACTTATTATCGGCGGAAACCAGCCGGATAGTTTATTAGGGGGTGTAGCAGCATGTATGCAGCTGCGATTACGTTATTAATCATTGATGCAATTGCACTTATCGTATTGGTTTTGCTTCAGTCTGGAAAAAGTGCTGGTCTTTCGGGAGCAATCTCTGGAGGAGCGGAGCAGCTTTTCGGCAAACAGAAAGCACGGGGAATGGATTTAGTACTTCACCGGGCGACCGTGGTAGCTTCGGTTGTTTTGTTCGTGCTGACGTTTGTAGTTGGTTTTATTTTGCAACCTTAAGACTATAGCCTGAACAAGGCTGAGTGAATTTGAATAAGGTATCCCAATGATCCCTTGCTGCAAGTGCGGCAGGGGATTGTTTAGTTTAGTCGCTTAAAGGAAAACCTTATTCCGTTACAATCCTTCATAAGAAAGCTAAAATAGGGGAAGAGAAATACAACGGTGCCCCCTGTAAGAAGAACAGGTTTACGTTGTAGACAAAAAACATATTGAACAGCGAAAATTGAGGAGTGGAAGCAATTATGAAAATCAAACTGCCGGAACCATTCACGTTTGAAGGTGGAGAGCGTGCGGTATTATTATTACATGGATTCACTGGCCATACGGCTGATGTACGGATGCTTGGAAGATACCTGCAAAAGAAGGGGTACACCTGCCACGCACCCATTTATCGGGGGCATGGAGCACCGCCTGAAGAATTGATCAAAGCCCATCCTGATCAATGGTGGGAGGACGTCCAAGCGGCAATGAAACATCTGGAGGATATGGGCCACCGGGAAATCGCGATTGCCGGTTTGTCTCTTGGAGGGGTACTTGGGTTGAAACTTGCACATTCCCGACCTGTCAAAGCAATCATTCCGATGTGTGCACCGATGTTTTTTGACAACGAAAAGCAGCTGACGAAGGGTTTTCAGTCATTTGCCAAGGAGTTCAAACAACTAGAGAAAAAAGATGAGCAGACGATTGATCGTGAGGTTCAGGAATTACTTGATCATTCCAGCCGTATGTTCCATGACTTGGGAGGATTGATTACTGAAGTGAAGGGAAAGGTGGATGAAATTTATGCACCAACCTTTGTTGTACAGGCTAGGAATGATGAAATGATCAATACGGATAGTGCTTCTTACATATATGATAATGTGGAAGCAGACCATAAAGACATGAAATGGTATGAAGATTCCTCCCATGTGATAACACTAGACAAAGAAAAAGACCAGCTTCATGAGGATATTTATCAATTTTTGGAATCCTTGGAATGGAGTTAAGGCATAATAGAAATACTTATACCATTCTGGAAAAAAGACCGAACGTAATGAGTTAAATATTTGCGAAGGAAGGTGAGCGTTTGGAAAACGAAATGAAACAGCAAATAATGGATTACTTCAAAGAAAATGCGTCCAAGCCATTGTCTGTACAGGAAATCGAAGAAATTCTCGATTTACAGGAGGCGGACGATTTTAAAATTCTGATGAAAAATCTTAATGAGCTGGAAGAAGCAGGGGAACTGGTCAGGACGAGGAAAAACCGATATGGTCCTCCTGAAAGAATGAATTTAATTCGCGGAAAAATACAGATGCATGCGAAAGGTTTTGCATTCTTGATACCGGAAGAAGAAGGTTCAGACGATGTCTACATCAATCACGCAGACCTACAGTCGGCAATGAATAACGATAAGGTCCTCGTCCGGATTGAGGGAAGGGACGAGCACGGCAAGCGGCCGGAAGGGGTAGTGGTCCGCATATTGGAGCGTGCTGCCACTGAAGTGGTCGGTACTTACGATGACAACGGGAATTTTGGTTTTGTCATTGCGGACGACAAAAGGATTCCAAATGATATTTTTGTTCCAAAAAGTGCTTCCAAAGGGGCAGTAGACGGCCATAAAGTGATCGTCAAAATCACTAAGTTTCCTGAAGGCCGCATGAGTGCCGAGGGAGAAGTATTGCAAATCCTAGGGCACAAAAATGATCCGGGCATCGATATCATTTCGATTATTTACAAACATGGAATCAAAATCGACTTCCCGGAGGCGGTCTTGGAACAGGCGGAAAATACACCGGAGACGATTCGGCCGGAGGAAATCGCCAATCGAAAAGATTTGCGCGATGAAATGATTGTTACGATTGACGGTGCCGACGCAAAGGATTTGGATGACGCTGTCACTGTTAAACAATTGGAAAATGGCAATTATAAACTAGGCGTCTACATCGCAGATGTTTCTTACTATGTAGAAGAAGGATCGCCTATAGACGAGGAAGCAAATGAACGGGCGACCAGTGTGTATTTAGTGGACCGCGTAATACCGATGATTCCACATCGGCTTTCTAACGGAATTTGTTCTTTGAATCCGCAAGTGGACAGACTGACACTTGGCTGTGAAATGGAAATCACACCACAGGGAGAAGTCATCAACCATGACATTTTTCAAAGTGTCATAAAGACGAATGAACGAATGACCTATCATGATGTTAATAAAATTTTGGTAGACGATGATCCAGCTTTGAAAGATCGCTATCAGGAATTGGTTCCCATGTTTAAGGATATGGAAGAGCTTGCAGCCATTTTACGTCGTAAGCGGATGAATCGCGGAGCCATCGACTTTGATTTCAAGGAAGCACAAGTTTTGGTGGATAAGGAAGGAAAAGCAGTAGATGTCGCACTACGGGAACGTTCTGTTGCCGAACGCTTGATTGAGGAATTCATGCTTGCTGCCAATGAGACAGTGGCCGAGCACTTCCATTGGATGGATGTCCCATTCATCCACCGGATTCACCAGGACCCTAATCCAGATAAGCTGCAACATTTCTTTGAATTTATTGCCAACTTGGGTTACGTTGTGAAAGGGACATCGAACGAAATCCATCCACAAGCTCTTCAAAGCATCGTGGAAGAAGTACAGGGTACGCAGGAAGAAATGATCATTTCCAAACTGATGCTACGATCTATGCAACAGGCGAAATATGATCCGCAAAGCATTGGACACTTTGGATTGGCCACAGACTTTTATACACACTTTACTTCTCCGATCCGTCGTTATCCAGATTTGATTGTTCATCGACTGATCAGGACGTATTTGGTGAATGGCCAGTTGGATCAGCAAACCCAGAAGCATTGGAAAGAAAAAATGCCGGAAATCGCCAGGCATTCCTCTGAAATGGAAAGGGCAGCTGTCGATGCTGAGCGTGAAACCGATGATTTAAAGAAAGCAGAGTATATGCAGGATAAAATCGGTGAGGAGTACGACGGTGTGATCAGTTCGGTAACTGGATTCGGGTTGTTTGTCGAATTGCCGAATACAATTGAAGGATTAGTACACGTCAGCTACTTGACCGATGACTATTATCATTTTGATGAAAAGCATTATGCGATGATCGGTGAACGGACCGGCAATATCTTCCGAATAGGAGACGAAATCACGATTCGTGTCGTGAATGTCAATTTAGATGAACGGGTTGTCGACTTCGAGATTGTCGGAATGAAGCCGAGAAAGGAACGGGTTGCACCGGATCGGCCGAAGGTGATCACCCCTAAAAGGGAACGTTCCAATAAACAAAATGGGAAAGTAAACAAAAAACCGAAAGGCTCGTCGAAAAAGAGCAATGGGAAGCGAAAGAAAAAGAAGAAGTAGAGGCTTGCGTTTTTTGGCTGTCGGCAGCATACCGGCAGCCTTTTTGCTAGAGTTTCAAGTACACTTGGCTGTGCGTTAATTTTCTGTTATTAGAAACTGCACACTATCTATAACGGTTACCCACCACTTCGGTAAACGTACTTCGCTTTCCGCGGGCACGGCTTCAGTACTAAGTGGATCTTCAGTTCACCAGCCGCCCGCGGAAATCGCAGGGTATTACCGCAGCACTCGAACTCCAGCTTAATTGATGCAGAAAGTTAGGAAGACGAATTCAATGTCACCGTTTATATTTTTTACGAAAGAGTAAGTAGGTTTGAGAAGAACGGTAGAAAAACCACTCGCAGAGGTTTCAGCGAGTGGTTTTTTTAGGGTCAGGAGAGTAGAAGTGCCAAACAAATGAACAATATGGCCGATATCAAGTAAACAAGTCCGAGTATGCGTGATTTGGTTTCCTTTTTCCGAACAGAAATTCCTCCCGTAATTACGAGAAACAAAGTAAACACGACAAAGGCTACCCAGCCCCAACGGTAAGGAAGACCAAACTGGAGCCGGATTAAAAACAAAATGTTTGCCGGGATGGCAATAATCAACGGGATATATAAGGAGTTAAGCGTGACTTGTTTGTTTTGTCCCATCGCGATCCTCTCCTTATCTCAAATAATCTTGTTATTTGTTTACCCGAAAAGTTTTCCCGTTAAATCCATGCACCATACAATACCCATGCATCTTCCATCCGAAAAGCCCGTTTATCTGGAATGTTTTCAAAAGCTGTTTGAGAAAAATCGAACCAGGCAGTCGGTTGAAGGTCATCCTGGGCTAAATGGTCCATAACGGTTTCCATGAAGCCAGGTTGTTCAAAATGATCATTCCAAAAGTATTTAATTTGGGCATACCATTCCCGTTTATGATCGTTTTTGATGGTACAGAATCGTTGGCCGTTTGGGCTTACATAAAAAGCCGATTCAGCTAGATATTCATCCGTCAGTAAATCTTGTGTCAACGGAAGAGGATAATAACATTCGTATGGAAAAACATGGATTGCATTTTCATTTAATGAATGGAGTAAAGCCCGTTTTTCTTCTAAGTTGTTAACCCGTTTCCATTTAGGCCCGGGTGTGCCTGAAATAAATTGGGCCTCTACAACCGGCAAGGAATGCAATGTCGTAAAAACTTCCAGATTAAGCTTTTCCAACACACGGCGTGCAGGAAAGTTATGCTGATTCGTGTTAGCTCCTGCCCAACGTATTTGTGGATTTTCTTTCAGGCTGGAGAGGATAGAAGCTAATAGTTCTGTCGCATGTCCTTGAGAAAGGAAACGGTTATCACTTCGCAATCTCCCCAGCATAGCCAATCCACCAGGAAACAGCGTATAACCTGCTATGGAGGCCAATTGGCTTCCGGAAAATAAACCATAGAGCTCATGTGCGTTTGAGCTAACCAAATCCGGGAAAATATCAACGACGTAATCGTATTCTAAATTTGTTTTCATATGTCTTACTAAATTCCAATCATCGGCTGTCAGTTTTCTGATTTGCAATAAGTCGTGAGGCACTGTCATCGTACTCCTTCTGCTGATATTTCTTTCGATATTTTCTCACAGACATTTTTGATTTGCACTAAAAAAGAATCGCGGTAATGATTCTAAATGAAAACGGTCCGATAATTGGAATCGCAAGGTTTTTTTGTTAAAATGTAAGGTACGGAATTATAGGAGGAAATAGGGATGCCAAAAGGACAAGGGAACACAATCGCACAGAATCGAAAAGCAGGACACGATTTTTTTATAGAAGAAACATTTGAAGCAGGCATCGCCTTGAAAGGTACCGAGATTAAGTCAATCCGTGCCGGCCGGGTAAACCTGAAAGACAGCTTTGCCCGTATCGACAAAGGAGAAGCCTACTTGATGAATATGCATATCTCTCCTTATGAACAGGGCAATCGTTTCAATCATGATCCAACCCGAACGCGAAAGCTGCTGCTTCACCGTAAAGAAATCGATAAACTGATCGGAGCCACCCAGCAGCAGGGTTACTCGCTTGTGCCACTTAAAGTATATATTAAAAATGGTGTGGCCAAAGTGCTAATTGGTTTAGGGAAAGGGAAGAAAAAATACGATAAACGAGAAGATTTGAAACGCAAACAGGCTAAACGCGATGTTGACAGAGCAATGAAAGAAAGTCTGCAATGATTGCGCAGGGTTGAAAATTCATGTGTTTATGATATAATTAAAGTTGTCTTAGGGACATTTACAACTCCATATGATGATGCTTGATCATATATTCCGTTGTACCCTTTTTATATTGGGGACGTTACGGATTCGACAGGGATAGATCGAGCTCAGGCTGCGGGTCGAGGTTACGTCTCGTAAACCGTTATTCGCCTAAATATAACTGGCAAAGAAAACAATTACTCTTTAGCAGCTGCGTAAGTAGCGCTAAAGGATCCTTCCTGCCATCGCCCGTGTGGCAGATTGAAGGGTCTCAACTGAAGCGGGCTACGCTGTCATCCACCGTCTGAGGATGTCAGAAGAGATTAATCAGACTAGCTCCCCGGAAGCCTGTTGGTAGGCTGAAAGGGTAGTGAATGATAATATACCAACTACGCTCGTAGATGCCTGAGTGACGATATCTCTGGACGTGGGTTCGATTCCCACCGTCTCCACCAAATACATAGAAGATGGTTTTGGTGGATTTCCTATATCATAAACCGATAAAGCATAAGCTTTCCGAGGGGGGCTTATGCTTTATTTTTTTGTGATTGACGTTTTCTTCATTATTTGCATACTATTTTTCCAGAGACTATTTAACCGCCGGACGTGAATATACTTATTTACAGGAAAGGAATTGGCGGAAAAACATATACTAACCATTATTTGATGGCAATCTTTTGAGCAGAGGAGAAGATGTGCTTTGGAAAATGTTATGCTTGCATTCGCCCTCACTTTAATGGCTGGCTTGGCCACCGGGATTGGCAGTCTGCTGGCCTTCTTCACTTCCACTACTAATACGAAGTTTTTATCTTTTTCCCTTGGTTTTTCAGCAGGGGTAATGATTTATGTCTCCATGATCGAGATTTTTGTAAAAGCCCAGGATGCCCTCATTGGAGCACTTGGCAACGGGCCGGGGCACTGGTTTACGGTTATTGGTTTTTTTGCCGGAATGTTGTTGATTGCACTGATTGATAAGGTTATCCCGAAGCAAGGGAATCCGCATGAAGTAAAGAAAGTAGAGGATATGTCCAAGACAAAACGATCTGTCAGTGATCCATCGCTATTGAAAATGGGCACATTTACCGCGCTGGCAATTGGAATCCACAACTTTCCTGAAGGGATTGCCACCTTTACTTCGGCACTACAGGATCCGGCGCTTGGTTTGGCGATAGCCGTCGCTATTGCGATTCATAATATCCCGGAAGGAATAGCAGTTTCGGTTCCTGTTTATTTTTCTACAGGTGATAAACGTAAAGCTTTCAAGCTGTCCTTCTTATCAGGGTTATCAGAACCAGTCGGTGCTGTTGCAGCCTACTTTTTGCTCATGCCGTTTTTGAATGATGTAATGTTTGGCATGATTTTTGCAGCGGTCGCTGGTATCATGGTGTTTATTTCACTTGATGAACTGCTTCCTGCTTCAAAGAAATATGATGAAGCCCATCTTTCCATTTATGGACTGATCGGCGGCATGGCTGTCATGGCATTAAGTTTGTTGCTGTTTATTTAGTGTGGCCTGGGGGAATGGAAGTGGCGATGGCAGTTAACTGCTCTGCTGTTCGTTCCCCGGTCCCGATTTGCGGCTTAAATGATGCGTAATAGGGAACTCTACCAATCAAGATGGAAAAATGGAGGGTGAAACGTGTTTTTCGCCATTGTTTTCTTTTTACTCGTATCTTTTTTTCTGTCAGGCAGTGAGACTGCATTGACAGCAGTAAACAAAATGAGCGTGAAGTCCAAAGCTGAAAAAGGGGACAAGCGTTCACGAATTTTGTTGAAGATGATTCAGAAGCCTGACGAATTGATCACGGCCATTCTGATTGGTAACAATGTATCTAATATTATGCTGCCCACCCTTGTTACGATGGTCGCCATCGAATATGGATTTAATGTTGGGCTGGCGACGGGGATTTTGACTTTCGTGTTGATTGTTTTTGCGGAGGTATTGCCCAAATCGATTGCCGCAGCGTTTGCAGAGAAAGTTTCATATATCGTTTTCCCTGTAATCCGTTTATTGATGTGGATAACCAGGCCTCTAACTTATTTATTGAACAAGTTAACCAGACTTGTTATCAGGCTTGTATCCAGTGAAGATCCAGATAAGGTTTCGATCTCAAAAGAAGAATTCATCACCATGGTGGATATTGCCACGGCTGAGGGGACGTTTGCCAGTGAAGAAAAGCAGCGGATAAAAGGAGTCATCGATTTTCAACGTCTCGATGTGAGGGACGCGTTGAAAACACCGCGTATGGAAATTGACGGAATCCCGGCTGAGGCCACCTACGAAGCCGTCCTTACTACAGTTATGAACAGTAACCATACACGTTATCCGGTTTACCAGGACAGTATGGATAACATAATTGGCGTGTTCCATGCTAAACAGCTGTTGGCATGGTCGCTTGAACAGGAAAAACCATTAGATGAATTCATGGACGTGGAGCCGTTGTATGTTTTTGAATTTTACTCGATTGAAAAAGTGTTTAAATTAATGCTGAAAGAGCGGAAGCATATGGCAATCGTGCTCGATGAATATGGAGGAACTAGTGGGATATTGAGCAATGAGGACATTATCGAAGCGATGATCGGTCTGGAAATTAAAGATGAATCAGATGAAAACGAGGAAGTCCTGATTGAGGAATTAGCGGAAAACAGAGTCGTATGTAACGGAAAAATATCCCTTCACCGGCTGAACGAGATGTTTCGTACGAATATTCCGGAAGAAGAAGATATTTTATCTGGTTTTTTGTTACGTGAATTCGGTCGTTTTCCAGAGGAAGGGGATATTATTTATTTTCAAAACTTGCAATTTGAAATTCTGCGAGTAGAAGAAAACCGACTACAAACCATTGCCATTGAAAAATTGCCAGAGTGAAGGGTTCTTAACTAGGAGAGACTTTCATGTGGTTCCTTCCTGAGAAATATTTTATCATCATAATATAATATCACTTTTGAGATGCAAAAAAACACGCAGCGTCTGGTAAACATTTGCTGCGTGCTTTCTATGTTTGCCTTCAAGACCTCTTACTTTTGATTTATCTTATTTTAATCACGATTTTTCCCCGGGCATGGTGGGTTTCACTCAATTTATGTGCCGCTCGGACTCCCTCTGTCGTTAAAGGGAATGTTTGCCCAACGGTGGCGTGCAATTTACCACTTTCCATCAACTTTCCGAGTTCCGCAAGCTGATCGCCATTAGGATTGAGCCATAAGGATCCCGACTTGATTTGCTTTTTGTTGGCTAGCTCCTTGTCCGGCTCACCAACAATCGAAACGAGCGTGCCGCCTTCTTTTAAGATTTCGAAGCTTTTTTTCTGGATATCCCCGCCTAATGTATCGACAACGACATCATATTCATCGAGCACCTCTGCAAAGTCTTCTTCCTGGTAATTAATAAATCGGTCAACGCCTAACTGTTTCAGGAAGTCTTCATTTTTCCCACTTGCTGTAGAAGCAACGTAAGCACCAAAACTTTTGGCGATTTGGATGGCAAAACTTCCAACCCCGCCTGAACCGGCATGAACCAGAACTTTATCACCTTGTTTTATTCCGGCGAAGTCAACGAGACATTGCCAGGCAGTAAGTCCAGCCAGTGGTACAGCAGCGGCTTCTTCAAAGCTAATGTTTTCAGGTATTTTTGCCAACAATTCTTTGTCGATCGCTGTATATTCTGCATAAGTACCATTCCGTGTAGTTGCCGGTCTGGCAAATACACGATCACCCGGTTGGAACCCGGATACGTCAGAGCCGACCTCTTTTACAATTCCCGCGGCATCCCACCCTAAAATAATTGGAAACTCAAATGGCAGCATCTCTTTTAAATACCCTTCCCTAAGCTTCCAATCGATTGGATTGACAGAGGTGGCATGCATTTCGACTAAAACCTGCCCAGCCTCTAATGCTGGTTTTTCCATTTCGATTTCATGTAATTGATCCGCGGATCCATATTGGTCGATGACGACTGCTTTCATCATTACCCCTTCTTTCATCAGTTTCAAGCATATTGTTACTACTTTTTCCGATTAACGCTTCTATCATTCGATAAATGTTCAATTCATGGCTCTTGTCAAACAGTTACTTCTTGCAAAATCGACGAATAAACATGCATAGATTTGCTTGCCTTTCTTCAATTAAAGTGAAATACAATTGATCCGCACTTATTTTATAAAAGATAGTAAGAAATCCACAAAATGTCTTGCGAATTAATTAATAGAAACAAAAATGTAAAAAGCCCTTTATTATTTACCCCAGTATAAAAGCGATTAATCGGGAAATAAAGCATAACGAATTCGATAGAGTTACACAATCAAACAGCTTTCGATGCGATATTTGTTACTTTTTACCTGTAATTGATACACAATTGTAATATTGAGATAATATTTCTGTCATTTTGTAGTGATATACTACTAAGTGCAATCAAAGATATACGAGAAAAATAGATAACAATAACTACGAGAGAGTACATACATAAAAAACTATTAATGATAAACAAGGTACTAGGGGGAATAGCATGCTTACGAGAAAGTGGATCGGGATTAACACTGCCGTAATGATTTGTTTTGGAAGCGTGATCGCGGCACCGGCGGTTTCTGCCGAAACGAGCCTGGAGGACGAACATCAGCAAGTGCAAAGCGAACGGTCGGAAGTACAAGCTGATATTGATGCGAAACAAGCGGAGATTGAAGAAGTACTGGCTGAACTGGAGCAATTAAACGAACAAATCAAGCGGGTCGAGCAGGCAATCAAAGACAACGAGCAGAAAATCAAAGATACCAAAACAGAAATCAAGCGGACCAAACAGGACATCGAAGAACTGGAAACTGAAATTGCCGAGCTCGAGGAAACAATGGAAAAACGATTCGATATTTTGAAAGATCGTGCAAAGACGTTACAAAAAAATGGCGGAACGGTCAGCTACATGGAAGTTATCCTCGGTTCGAAAAATTTTGGAGATTTTATTGACCGTGTAAACCTAGTATCAAAAGTAATGGATTCGGATGCGGATCTTTTGGAACAGCATGAAGCTGACAAAGAAAAGTTGGAAACAAAGCGCCAGGATATGGATGACAAGCTGAATGAATTAAATGATATGAAGACGGAACTAGAAGGCATGCAGGCTCAAATCCTTGAGCAAAAAGAACAAAATGATCAATTGAAGGCAGAATTAAAGGAAAAAGAAGAAGCTACACGTAATGAAAAAGCGTCCTTAGAGGAAAAGGATCAAAAATTGGCTTCAGAAGAACAGCAGATTAAAGAAGATATCGAAAAACGCGAAAAGCAAGAAGAACAGATTCAGGCTATGAGTATCGAGCAATCCCGTAGTGATGCATCACAGTCTTCCGGCAACACTTCCGCAGCCTCTTCCAGCCCTAAAGCTGCTGGAGCAAGCGGAAATGTTAGCACTGTTATTTCAGCAGGATATAAATATATTGGCAACTCGGTATATGTATTCGGTGGAGGCAGAACGGCTTCTGATGTTGCAAACGGCCGTTTCGACTGTTCCGGATTTGTAAGCTGGGCATTCTCCCAGGCTGGAGTAAGTGTTCCTGCAAGCACAGGGGCTTTGACCGGCGCTGGAAGCAAAGTATCAGCCAGTAATATGAAACCTGGGGACCTAGTCTTCTTTGATACATACAAAAAAGACGGACATGTCGGTATTTATATCGGCGGCGGTAACTTCATTGGTTCCCAAAGTTCAACAGGTGTTGCCGTGGCAAACATGTCCAGCGGTTACTGGAAAAATCATTTCAAAGGCCATGTTGTCAGAGTAATGAACTAAACGGTTGAATGAAAAGTTAACATAGAGGACTTTCCGTTATGGAGAGTTCTCTTTTTATTGCTGCCGATTTGACTAACAGCACATAATCAGAAGCATACTGTCAAATGTTGCCGCTGGATTACATTCCAAACGCTCTTTTGATGAAGAGGAAAGTCCCTCTTATGAATAATTCTATGATTAACTAGCGGGGTGCGATTGTGAGACCACTTTTTCTTTTATTATTGATTATCTTTACCCAGTATATACTGCCATCAAACGTGGATGCCGCTGATTTAGACGAAAAATTGTTGAGCGAATCCGGTATTCTGATCGATGCCGATTCCGGACAGGTCCTCTATGAAAAAAATGCAGAACAAAAGATGTATCCCGCCAGTTTGACCAAAGTGGCAACCGCCATTTATGCAATAGAAACTGCTGATTTAGATGAAATAGTTACTGTTAGTGCAAAAGCACGGGCTGTTGAAGGAACGAGAGTTTATCTGGAGGAAGGAGAGCAGGTCCCTTTAAAAAAGTTGATTCAGGGAATGCTGATCAATTCGGGCAATGATGCCGGAGTAGCAATAGCTGAACATTTAGGAGGGACATCCGAACAGTTTGCAGAGGATTTAAACAGCTATTTACAGGCTGTAGTTGGGGTACGCCATACACATTTTACTAATGCTCATGGATTGTTCAACGAAGACCACACCACTACGGCTTCAGACCTGGCGAAAATAACCCAGTACGCCATGAAAAATTCTACTTTCAGGGAAATTTTCGGAACAGAAGAATTGAAGTGGGAAGGGGAAGCCTGGTCAACAACGCTTTACCATCATCATAAAATGATCCGTGAAAACCCCTATAAGGGGATAACTGGGGGGAAAACAGGTTATGTCGATGAATCAGGGCATACATTGATTACGACAGCCGAGCGTGGCGATCAACGTTTGATTGCTGTAACATTAAAAGCAGAATCTCAGGCTTGGGCTTACCAAGATGCTGAAGCACTGCTTGATTATGGTTTCGATCATTTCGAAACAGTCACCATCCCAGAAGGAACAGAATTCGTCAGTGATAATGGTTCTACGTATAGCACGGACCAGGATATCATCTATACCAGGATGAAGGGGCAGGATGCAGAACTTTCGGTTGATGATCAAGGAACTTTGGCTATCAACCAGGATAAAGAGTCATTAGACACTTCTTTTGTGCTAGAAGGTGACAAGGATAAACAAGAGGCTGAAAAGAACAAAAAAGCGGCAGCCGATCGGACCGATAAACAGTCCAGTGTTTCCTATCTCTGGATTATTATAATAGCAGGTATTGGATTGCTGTTTTTCCGAAAATGGATCAAACGTGTTGTTATGTAGGATAGCAGTAGGGTGAAGTTGAACATTCCAGTGGGATCATCGGCTTATTAGTTGCAAGTTAATTCATCGTTAAATCAAAAAACCGAGCGAGTTCGAATGCATGGGATTCGAATCATCGTTCGGTTTTTGCTTTGCGCACAATTCTCTTGTTCCAGTCTCATTTCTAATTTAAACGTGACACTTTTATTTTTCATACATCTTCGCTTTTGTTAAAACGAATAGCATGATTCTGAGGTAAATGCTACATACTAACAGAAGAAAAATAAAAAAAGGAGTAATCCAGTGAATTACTTTGACGGTGCTTTATTTAGTGGTGAATTTTCAGATGACGATGAGTTATTCTACTTGCGGCGGGTCAAAAACCTGCAAACGCAGTCTATCCTGTCCAACCGGCAGCTTGAACAGCTGCATCATTATTTATCCAGACAAAATAGCAGGCAGGAAAGTTGTACGATAACAGTAAATGATCAAATTCCTGTTCTGTTGAACCAACAGGAAGCAGAGCAATTGTTAACAGAATTGGACGAGATAATCGCCCACTTGTAAGAAAATTGATTGGAGGAATGAAAATGACAGACAAGCGAAAGGCCATGAAAAAGGATGCGGAAAAGGTGGCCGAAAAAATGTATGATCCATCCGATTATCAAAAAAAGGACCCGCTATCAAAAGGGTTGGCTGTAACCCACGAACAAGTCTCCGATGATTATACAGAGGGTACAATCGAAGGAGCAATTGATGAAGTCGACGACAACGGCAATTTGATCGATCATCAGGGAAAAGACATTTCCAACAAAAGAAATTGATGGGAAGGAGAAAGTGAGAATGGCAAGAAGGAATAAAATCCTTGTTCCCGGAGCTAGAGAAGGATTGGACAAACTGAAAGCAAAAGTCTCCAAATCACAGACTCCGGAAAATGCAAAGTACGAAACAGCCGAAGAACAAGGGATTGATTTAAAGCATGGATACAACGGAGACATGAAAGCGAAGGATGCTGGGAAAATCGGCGGCAAAATTGGTGGCAGTATGGTAAAAGAAATGATTGAAATGGCAGAGAAGCAAATGAAAAACAAACAATAAATCGGTGATGGGTTTCCTTCTCCCACGAGTGTTGAATTCAGCGACAATGAAAAAACGGCAGCTCCTGTTTCGTGATACAGGAACTGCCGTTTGCTTTTGTTAACAATGTTTATTATAGGCTTGAGAAAGGTTTGATACGATTTCTTCCACATCATGGTCTTCAATATCTTCACGCGGAATAAAGTGAAGTACTTTTCCGTCTTTCATAACCGCCATAGAAGGGGAAGATGGTTCTATCCCCACGAAATATTCGCGCATCCGTGAGGTAGCTTCCCGATCTTGACCAGCAAAAACCGTCACAAGGTTATCCGGCCTTTTATTGTTATTCAGAGATTCTCTTACAGCCGGTCTTGCTAGTCCTGCTGCACAGCCACAGACTGAGTTGACTACCACTAGTGAAGTACCCTCAGCAGAATGGATAAATTCGTCGACTTCTTCCGTAGATGTCAATTCCCTGAAACCAGCTTCCGTTAATTCTGTTCTCATCGGCTGCGATATTTCTTTCATATATTGTTCATAGGCGTTCATTTTACTTCCTCCTTAAGCATCACTTTTTGGTTGCTTCTGTCATCTGGCTCCATACTGATCCCTTTGCTTCTTCGCCGCCTTTAATGCGTTCGAGGGCAAGGTTCACTTGCATTCTTACTTCGAATTCCGGGTCGTCGCTTGCTGCCTCCAAGGCAGGAAGCGCGCTTTCATCTCCAACCTCGTATAAGAACATGGCGGCACGCCAACGTACGAGACGATTCTTGTCTTGCAACGATTCCATCATTTGTGGCATAGCTTGTTTAAAACCAAGATCTGAGATACAATCGCCTGCTGTACGGCGGACTGTAACTACCTTATCTTGAAGGGCTTGATACAAGTAAGGCAAAACGATGGGATCTTCTATCATGCCTAAATAAGCTGTGGCTAAACGCCTGATCGATGCCTTATCGTCCTTTAAAGCTTTAGCCAAAAAAGGAAGATCCTCCTTATCAGGCTCCACTAATTTGTCCAACGCCGCATAGCGGTTTTTCCAGTCAGAGTCGTCCAGTATTTCCAGATTCGGACGCTCCATTGCAGATTCTGTTTCTCTCATCTCTGTTTCACCCTGAAAAGCAAGCTTGACCAGCTTTTTCAGACGTTCTTCATCGTAACTTGCCGTTATTTCATCGACCACCGTTTCCCCGATTTCCTCTAGCGTTCCATAACGGGGACTTTGTTCGACCCATTTTCGTTCCATTACCATGTTAGAGGATGCAGTGGAAGCTTCCATTGCTGCATCTAAAAACCGTTGAGGCAGTCCAAATCGCTGTTCTCGATCGCCCTCTTCCAGTTTCACCTGCATTGGCAACCCACGGAACTGTTGGATGAAAACTTTCACTTCACCAAAAGCGTCTTCAGGAATTTGGCCGACTCCCGAACTTTCGGCAGGTTCCTCCTGCGCCTCGCCGAAAATCTGTCTCGCCGCCGGCAGTATTGTTTCCCACGCATACTTGGGATGGCGTTCTAAAGCCAAAAAATCTGCGACGCGATATATTCCCTTTACGCCTTCTATGTTTAGTAGTGCTTGAATATAGTCAGGAGCAGAAAGTAAGTCATCTCCTTGTTTATAGTTATGGTTTTGCCCTGCAGGTAATTCCTCATCGACATTGATTTTCATCGAATGCGGGCTGGGAGTAGGCTCGATTGATACTAATTTCATTTATATCCCCCTTTCAAGCCTTCTTGTATGCGATTTTACCAGACTTTCAGGCGATAATCCATTATCCAGGCAGTCCTATGGCCGTGTTCCGTTTCAGTTCGAAGGAAGAGAAGCTGGATATTTAATTGTTCAGGCTAAAAGCCAAAGGGAAAAGTTCTGCCCGATAGAGAAGAATTGAAAAAGATTCCATTCTTTAAAACACTTTTTATTTTGGGTATAGTAAGAACAGAGAAAAGGAGGGATGACAAGATGGCGAAACAAGTGATCATTTATAGTCAGGAGACCTGCAGTCCTTGTCAAGCGGAAAAAGAGTGGCTGAAACATAACGGAATCGCATTTGAAGACAGAGATATTCGCAGCGATTCTCAATATATGAATGAAGTGATGGCCTTGGGGGCAAGTGCTACTCCGGTGACAGTTATCCAAGAAGGCGATGAACAAGAAGTTGTCATGGGATTTGATAAAGAACGGTTGTCAGTATTACTGGGAGTATAGGCTCGCACACTTCATACGTAAATAAAATCCGGCTGCATGCTTTGCAGGCGGATTTTCTATGTCCATAAACCTGTCGAAGAGTTTTAGAAAAATACTGGCCAATGGAAAATATTTTTCTCCGTCTTTTACTCCCTATCCAGCATCATTTTACTGCTTAAGCTGCTTAAAAAAATCTGATTATTACCGCTAGTCCGTTGACAGATGAAAATTACATGATAATATAAGGGTAGCTAATTGATAATGAATCTCATTATTAATTAAGTATCAATTTTTTTGAGAAGACGGAAAGTGAAGGATTTATTTATGAAGTTACGTTATTTGGCACTGGCATTACTAGTATTATCTTTCGCGTCATTATTCATTGGAGTGACAAGCTTGTCACCTTCCGATATTTTTCATCTCACAGAGGATCAATTTGAGATTTTGTGGGTGAGCAGGATACCGAGGCTTATCAGTATATTAATTGCTGGAATGGGTATGAGCATATGTGGTCTGATTATGCAGCAGCTAAGCAGAAACAAATTTGTCTCTCCCACTACGGCTGGAACCATTGATTCGGCCAGATTCGGCATTCTGATGTCGTTAATGTTGTTTTCCTCAGCCGGACCTTTGCAAAAAATGCTGGTTGCTTTTTTCTTTGCTTTGTTGGGCACCTTTATTTTCATGAAGATTCTCGACAAGGTGAAATTCAAAGATGCCATCTTCATTCCATTAGTTGGATTGATGTTCGGCAATATTGTCAGCTCAATCACTACTTTTTTTGCATATAAAGAGGATTTGATTCAAAATATGTCATCCTGGCTGCAGGGCAACTTTGCCTTGATAATGCAGGGGAGATACGAAATATTGTTTATCAGTATTCCATTGCTGGCTATTGCTTACCTTTACGCCAATCGCTTTACGATAGCCGGCATGGGCGAGGAGTTTTCAACTAACCTGGGGTTGAACCACAAACAGGTAGTCAATATTGGTTTGGTGATTGTCGCACTGGTAACTACGGTAGTCGTACTGACTGTCGGAATGATTCCTTTTTTGGGATTGATCATTCCGAATATCGTTACCATTTATCAAGGGGACCACTTGAAAAAAAGCCTTACTCATACCGCTTTATTAGGTGCCGTATTTGTTCTTGCCTGTGATGTGATCGGCAGGGTGATCATTTATCCCTATGAAATCGCCATCGGCGTCACTGTCGGCGTAATCGGCAGCGGAATTTTTCTATACCTGGTATTGAGGAGAAAAGCGTATGAGTAATCGAACAAAACTAATCATACTTACAGCGATGTCTGCTGTCCTGGTGCTCATCTTCCTATTCGGAAGCGCAGGCAGCAATTGGGACTACATATTGCCAAGAAGGACGACGAAAATTTTAGCTATCGCGCTTACAGGTGGAGTAATCGCGTTTTCAACTATCATTTTTCAAACCATCACCAACAACCGAATACTTACACCGAGCATTATCGGTTTGGATTCGCTCTACTTATTGATTCAAACGTTTATCATATTTGTATTTGGATCGAATAGTGTGATGGTTTTAAATAAAAATTTTAATTTCATTCTTTCCGTCGGCATGATGGTCTTGTTTGCCGGAGTGCTTTATAAGCTGCTTTTTAAACAGAGTGGGAAGAATATTTACTTTCTCCTCTTGGTTGGATTGATTTTTGGTACTTTTTTTGAAAGTTTGTCGACTTTTATGCAGGTGCTGATCGATCCAAATGAATTTATGGTCGTTCAAAATAAGATGTTTGCCAGTTTCAATAATGTCAACACCGATTTGCTTACTATTTCCTTTGTGCTTGTGTTGTTGATTGCAATTTATTTTTGGCGTTTTTCCAAATACTTGGATGTAATGGCACTTGGAAAAGAGCAGGCGATCAATTTAGGCGTTGATTATGATTATGTGGTTAAACGGATGCTGGTCATCATTGCGATACTGGTGTCGATATCCACGGCACTGGTAGGCCCGATAACTTTCCTTGGCCTGCTGGTGGCAAATGTTGCCTACGAATTTTTGAAAACCTATCGCCATCGCTACCTGATTATTGGGTCTGTCTTAATCAGCATCGTCGCCCTTGTCGGTGGCCAGCTGATCGTTGAACGGGTGTTCACCTTTTCCACGACCTTGAGTGTAATCGTCAATTTTGTCGGTGGTGTTTACTTCATCTATCTTTTATTAAAGGAGAGTAAAGCATGGTAGTTGTAAAAGAGGTTTCCAAGCAGTATGGAATGAAAAATGTAGTGGATAATGTATCAATGAATATACCACGAGGGAAAATTACTTCTTTTATCGGTCCAAACGGGGCCGGTAAAAGCACCCTGTTGTCGATGGTCAGCCGTTTAATAGCGAAAGACCATGGTGAAATTTTGATAGATGGTCAGGAAGTGAGTCAAAGTAAAAACAAAGAGCTGGCCAAGAAAATATCGATTTTGCGGCAGTCCAACCATATAAATATCAGGCTTACCGTAAAGGAACTAGTCAGCTTCGGACGATTCCCATATTCTCAGGGAAAATTAAGCAAAGAAGACAAGCAATTTGTCGATGAAGCAATCGCCTATATGGAGTTACAGGACATTCAAGATAAATTCCTCGATCAGTTAAGTGGAGGGCAGCAGCAGCGTGCCTATATCGCCATGGTTATTGCACAGGATACGGAATATATTTTGCTCGACGAGCCACTGAACAATCTGGATATGAAACATTCCGTGCAAATCATGAAAGTATTGCGACGGCTGGTCAATGATCTTGGTAAAACGGTCATTCTTGTCATCCATGATGTGAACTTTGCTTCTGTTTATTCTGATTATATTGTTGCATTAAAAGATGGAAAAATCGTGAGCAAGGGACCGACGAATGAAATTATCGATAAGGCGGTCCTAAAAGAAGTATATGACATGGATATTGATATCCAGGATATCGACCAATGCAGGATTTGTTTATACTTTTCTTAACTTTGTGTGTCAAATGATGGGAGGGTGTGCTGTATTTCCGTTAACCTTGCCACCCGTTTTTCCAAATGGCAGACTGACAGTGGGCCCATGAAATAACTGTTCAGTTATTGCTGTATTGGGAAGATGGGAGACAGGGCGAGGGAGATAAGCAATGCTTTATCCTGTCAATTAAAAAAATTTTAACTAGAGGTGAAAGGTTATGACGAAAAGATTAGCAATGCTAATTTCCATTCTTATATTGGCTGTGTTCACAGCTGCTTGCGGCAATCAAAGCTCATCAAATGAGGATGCTGCAGCTGCTTCTGATAATGGAGAAAAGGAGCAGAAGACCGTTACGGTCGAGCATGAGTTAGGGAAGACCGAGGTGCCAGTCAATCCAGAAAAGGTAGTGGTATTTGATTTTGGAACTCTTGATACACTGAAAAAACTTGGAGTCGATGTAACTGCTGTACCAAAAGAAAATCTACCGTCTTACCTATCCGATTATGATAGTGAGGAGTATGAAAATGCCGGTACCCTGTTCGAACCGGATTTCGAAAAATTAAGCGAAATCGACCCGGATTTGATCATTATTTCCGGTCGTACTGCCGAAGCATATGATGATTTGAACGAGCTGGCTCCTACCATCCATCTAGGTGTCGACACAACTAGATATATGGATTCTTTTAAAGAAAACGCCACAGTACTGGGGAAAATTTTCGGTAAAGAGTCACAAGTGGAAGAAGAGCTTGCTGCAATCGACGAGCAAATTTCTGAGTTGAATGAAAAAGCTTCTGCAAGCGAAAAAGATAGTTTAATCATCCTTACCAACGATGGCAGCATCAATGCTTACGGTCCTGGTTCGCGTTTTGGCGTGATTCATGATGTATTTGGATTCCAGGCAGTTGATGAGAATATTGAAGCTTCCACACATGGTCAAAATATTTCTTTTGAGTACTTAGTAGAAAATGATCCGGACTATTTATTTGTCGTGGACAGGAATCAAGTGGTCGGCGGTGAATCTTCTGCCGAAAAAACATTGGATAACAAACTAGTACAAGACACCAAGGCATATAAAGATGAAAACATCGTTTATCTGAATCCGGATTATTGGTACCTATCCGGCGGAGGGTTGATTTCCGTATCGGAAATGGTAAACGAAGTTGCAAGCAGTATGGAATAATCACATAAACACCGGAATCTTCAAAAGGGATTCCGGTGTTTTTTATTTCTCGAGGAGACGGCATAGGGAGAGAAAAAGACTCTATACTGAATGTGGTGGTGTCCCCTGTCGTAATGGGGGTTGCTACAATGGGCAAAAAAATGCACTCATTTCCTCTCTCTTTGTTACCCTAAAGTTGCTTACATCTAAGGAAAAAGAGAGGGATATGAGTGCAACGTCATTTTATCATAGAATTATTGGGCAGCGAGACTCTTGCGGAAAAACGGACGATCGAGACCCCACAGCGGGGTTTGCGAGGAGGCTTGAGCGTTCGTCCGCGGAAAGAGCGAGTTTAGTTCCTCTGCGGCCGCAGGAAAATAGCTGTTATTTGGAGTGAGCCTTTCGATAAAGAGAGGGTGGAGTGATTATCACACCACCACATTTGCCAGAGAACCGAGAAAAATCGCTTCACACGCTTTTTCTTTAAGATGGTGGAATTACCACAAGAATGGAAAGGATACAATTTATTTACTGATTACACAAAAATATGTTGAATTATGTCGAAAATATATTATAATGAATGCAAACCAAATAAAACTTTATACTTAGTCAAAAAGAACTAACGAAAAGGGCAAACTCTTTGAAAAAAGGGGACGCAAAGCTTAGGGTCTAAAGCCGCCGAGGCCATGATCGCCTGGCTGCCGATATCTTTTCAACTAGTCTGTGGCTATTCAGAGAACAGGAATAGCCACTTTTAATGACTATTTTTGTTAGAATATTCAGAAAAAAACAGGAGTGATTATCATCGTAACAAGTGAAAAGAATCGATTTGTAAAAGAATTATACAATGAAACCTTAAAGTCTATCCAAGCTGTCATTCCGTTAGAAGCGGAGATTGGCAAAGCAGAAGTACTAACAGAATCTTTGACTATTCCTTTTGGGGTAGTAATCGAGGTAACGGGAGATGTCAAAGGTACTTTGGTTTTGAAAGCCAATGATGGGTTATTTGGTTCAATTGGTGAAGCAATGTTCGGCATGCCTCTGGAAGGAGAGATGCTCCATTCTTTTTCGGGTGAGCTCGGCAATATGATTGCCGGCAGCATGTCAACTGGTATTTATGAAAAGGGATTGGAAACAGATATTACTTCTCCCTTGGTTACTTCAGATGGGAATAAGGTACTTAATAACTTTCATCAAGCGATACAGGTCGAGTTGACCTATGAAACTATTGGCAAGATGGAGATCGCTTTGTTGATTCATCCATAAATGACAAAGGAGTCTTGCCGGCAAAAAGATGGAAAGGAATGATGCAGCGGAAAAATGCTGAACATTGCCGTGACTGTCCACCAGCTTTTGGACCAACTCTTAGGAAGAAGGTGCAGCAATGAAATTATTTCAATTTAAGCGACTAAGAACAAAGATTTTAGCGGGTTTTTCCATAATTATTTTATTGGTAATCGGATTTGGACTTTATAATTTTTTATCACAGGAAAAAGTAAACAAAGATACAGAATCAATTGTTTCGGAACAGCTTCCATTGCTTATCGCCGATGAACGGGCTGCCTTTACTATAGCAGAGATGATTGCTTTGACAAGGGGTTATGTCATTTATGGGGACCCGGAATATCTGGAGCAGTTTGATCAATACGCTGAAGAGCTAGAAGAGATGGAAAAAACAATTTTAGCGTTAAGTGATAATGAGCAAGTAAAACAATTGGTGGAAAAAGGGGACGAATGGGAAACGACAGTCCGGGACCAAGTATTTGACGTCTATAAGAACGGCAATGAAGACCAGGCAATTTCCAATTTATCCTTGCAGGTCAAACCGTTGGCTAGGGAGTTGATGAACGGTTTCAATGAGATGGCTGAACATAGAGAATCGGAAATCAAATCAGTTGGAGACGGTCTGGTTACGTCGGGGAAAACAACACAGCTTACCAGTGTAGCCATATCCATCCTTGTTGCTGTGCTAGGTATTTTGATAGCAATTATGACTGCCCGTATGATTACGAACCCTGTTTCCCGTGTGATGAAGCGGATGAAACTGGTAGCGGAAGGTGATTTAAGCCATGAACCTCTGAAGGTTCATTCCCGGGATGAAGTCGGTCAGCTGGTAACAGCAGTCAACCAAATGAACGAAAATATGCGGGAATTGGTGACGGAAATCACCTCTGTTTCTACGACCGTTTCTGGACAAAGTGAAGAATTGAGCCAATCGGCAAATGAAGTGAAAGAAGGAAGTAACCAAGTTGCAGTCACGATGGAGGAGCTCTCTTCAGGCTCGGAATCACAGGCCAATACCACGACAGATTTGGCTGCATCGATGGCTGGTTTCACGGATAAAATTAAGGAAGCACACGAAAACGGAAATACGATTCATGAGAAGTCTGAAAGGGTTCTGGAACTGTCGGAGGAAGGCAACCGTATGATGAATTCCTCGATTACGCAAATGAATAAAATCGACTCTATTGTCAAAAATGCCGTAGATAAAGTAAAAGGGTTGGACAACCAATCAAAAGAAATATCGAAACTAGTTGGAGTCATAAAGGATATCGCAGAGCAAACCAATTTACTTGCCTTAAATGCCGCAATCGAAGCAGCGCGTGCGGGTGAGCAAGGGAAGGGTTTCGCTGTAGTGGCCGATGAAGTAAGAAAGCTTGCCGAACAGGTATCTTCTTCGGTGACAGATATCACAGGTATCGTCACCAGCATTCAGGAAGAATCAGGCTCTGTTGCCGAAGCACTTCAGGGTGGTTATGACGAAGTGGAAAACGGCACAGCACAAATCAAGACCACCGGTAAAACATTTGACGGAATTAATTATTCTATCAATGAAATGGTCGATAGTGTCACGGTCATAACCGGGAACTTGACCAGTATTGTGGAAAAAAGCGGGCAAATGAGCCAGTCGATTGAAGATATTGCTGCTGTATCAGAGGAATCGGCGGCAGGCATCGAGGAAACTTCAGCTTCCATTCAGCAAACTAGCAGTTCGATGGAAGAAATTGCAGGCAGGTCGACAGAACTTTCCAAGCTTGCTGAAAATTTAAATGAGTTGATTGGACGTTTTAAAGTGTAAAGCAAAGAGCCATTGCTTGTTTAGGAGGTGAATAGCTGTTTGCCGTAGATTAAACGGCAACTAACTTTCTTTCGCTGTAATAATGGTGCCTTACATTGGATCCTGTTTAGAAACTAAAAACTGTTCCAGCGATTTAAAAAACAATAAAAAAACGAGCGCAGTCCGTGTCAATCAAATGACAAATGGACTGCGCTTTCGCTTTTTTAGCAAGGATATTATATCCAGTCTCCCTCTGTGAGCACTGATCCTTCACTTCAGCTATGAGAGGCAGTATGATTTCTCATGCTTATCTTATGCTTTAGCATTTTAATATAAGGGAGCAGAAAGCTGATCAAAACGCCGCTGAATAGTGCATTAATCAAGGTGCCTGGACCGATTGCACCGCTGCACAGAAAAGCTAAAAGAACCAGAATGATACTTATCATAGCTCTTGAATAGGTGACACTCCATCCGGTGATTTCCGTAATCACAATCATGGAGCGGTCCATAGGATTTGGCGCGATTTTTGATTGAAGATAGGTCGCCACTCCAACTGCCGTGCATAACAATCCTGCAGTGAAACAAACCGATTGTCCGACCAATGTTTCCGGCTCTATCCTGTTATTTAATAAAAATATCCAGCCGTCAATACCTGCTCCGGTAATAAAGGAAGTAATCAATGCGCTAAATTCAGGACGGCTCTTTCTGGCTAAGGCATTTCCCACAATCATAGAAAAACCTACGACAATCTCCCAAGAGCCAATCGTCAATCCGAAGGTGCGATACAATCCGACCAGCAAGGCATCGAATGGAGAAGTTCCTAAGTGCGATTGAATGGTTAGACCAATTCCTAAGGTGAGAATTAGCAGCCCTGTTAAATAAAAAGGACTTTCCTGTTTAAGTGTCTGCATAGTTAGTCCTCCTCCTTTTTCCGGCTATCCTTGTTAACTATACCAAAGCTAAAGAGATGCGGAAAGCCGAGGGTCTGGTAATGCTGGATTAATTCATAAAGATAAGAAATACAAGTAACCCGAGTCGAAAACTTGTAATGTAAGAAATTCCTTATGTAATATAGAAGAAGAGATGGAAATGAATGAAGAACGGAGTGATAATGGTGTCGTATTTCTTAAAGTCATTCGTTGAAAATCAACGACAGCAGGAGTTGCTGGAGACAGCTGACCGGTTGGCAGCAAAGTTCAAACAAAGGACGGAAGAAACAGAAGAGACGGCTCAGTTTTCGCCTGAAAATCTAAAGGACTTAAAAGAAGTTGGATATGTAACATTGCCGCTTCCAGAAAAGTTTGGCGGGGCACATATTAATTTGAGTGAATTGCTGCTGATGCAGGAGAAACTGGCGGAAGGAGACGGATCTGCAGCGTTGTCCATTGGCTGGCATATGGGAGTGGTAATGGAACTCAGTGAACAACAGCTATGGCGCCAAGATCAATTTGAAGCTTTCGCGCATGAACTGGGAGAGAAAAAACTGGTGGTCAATCGTGCTGCGTCCGAGCCGGCCACCGGAAGTCCGACTCGCGGGGGCATACCTGAAACAAAAGCAATCAGGCAGGACGATCAATACATTGTCAATGGGAGAAAAACGTTTACCACCATGGCCAGTGTACTCGACTACTATCTCGTAACTGCTTATATAGAAGAAAAAGAAGCAGTCGGCTCCTTTTTAATCCCGCGTGATACGCCTGGTGTAGAGGTTGAACACACTTGGGATACCATGGCAATGCGGGGAACGGGCAGTGATGACCTGGTGCTGAAGGATGTAAGACTGCCTGAACAGGCTTTGGTTGAAGTGAATCAAGGAAAATCCTCAAAACCGAAGGGCTGGCTGCTCCACATCCCGGCTTGCTATCTGGGAATTGCAGTGGCCGCGCGCAATGATGCTGTCACCTTCGCTAAAAATTATCAGCCAAACAGCTTAAATACGCCTATTTCTGAAGTACCCCATATCAAGCAAAAAATTGGTGAAATGGATTTGAAATTATTGCAAGCACATTATTTCATGTACGGTGTCGCAAGGAAATGGGATGAATCACCAGGGTCAAGAGAACAGCTTGGCGCAGAGCTTGCTGCAGTCAAAACATCCGTTACCAACACGGCCAATGAAGTAGTGGATTTGGCACTAAGGATTGCTGGCGGCAGAGGGTTATCGAAACAGTACAACTTCGAACGATATTACCGCAATGTGAGAGCGGGACTTCATAATCCGCCAATGGATGATATGGTCCTTCAAATGCTTGCCGGAAAAGCATTAAAATCAGTTTGAAAAAGCAGCAGCCTGGCTAGCTCAGGCTGCTGCTTGGTTTAATGGAAGAACATACCGAGCCGATAGCCGGCAAAAGCAAGAGTTATTCCGCCTATGTAAGTAAGTAAAATATAGAAGATAAAAGCATTTTTTTGTTTGCGGAGGTGAAGTTGGACTGCTTCAAGCTTGAAAGTGGAAAAAGTAGTGAAGGCACCGCAAAAACCAGTTCCCATGAGAAGAAGTATATACGTACTGACTTGCAGGCCGTTCAATAAACCGAGCAAAAATGAACCAGTAATATTAACAAACACGATCGCAGCCGGAATGCTAAATCGATAGTTCTGCTTTATTAATTGACTGATTGCAAAGCGGGCAATCGCTCCGACAAACCCGCCAATTCCTACTAAGAGAAATAATATTCCGCTCATTCTGATTCACTCCTCACTACTGCATGGTAACCAAGCTTACTCATTGCAAGACCGCCGAATATGCTTATCAACACATATAGGAAGGCAAGTAGCAACCTTTCGTCCTGGAACAAGTCGACTGTTTCTACACTCAAGGTTGAAAAAGTGGTGAAAGAACCAACAAACCCTGTGCCAATAGCCGATTGAACGGGAGTAGAAATGGTCGCTTTCGTGAAAACAAATCCTGTCAGCCATGCTAGCAGAAAACTCCCTGTTAAATTGATGAGTAAAGTAGAAAATGGGAATACGGCGTCACCCTGGTAAAAAGCCAGTCCGATTCCATATCGTAACATGGCGCCAAGCGATCCGGCTATCCCTACATAAAGATAGATCATATAAAAACCTCCAGTATTTTCCAATATAAAAATGACTCCTGCCAGAACGTTTACTGGCAGGAGTCATCAGCCTGTCGGCGGTTAAAGGTGAACTCCATCACCTATCGATCCATTTGTTAATATATATATAGTACCACTTTACAAATGGGATGCAAATCATTCCATCCTGGATCGCACTCACTTTCTCAGAAACCAATGAATCGAGGAGAGCATTTCTATGACGCATTTGATTACGAATGATTCCCCCTATACGTTTGAGAAAATGGAAGCGGATATTCAAGAGTTGGAAAAAGGTTATCCGGACATCCTTCAAGCAAAAGTAATCGGTGAATCCGTAGAAGGCAGACCTCTCTATGCTTTAAAAGTGGGAACAGGAAGGATAAAGGTTCTTTTAAACGGATCGCATCATGCGAGGGAATGGCTGACCTCCTATTTATTGATGCAAATGGTGGAGGCTTACACTATGGCTTGGTATAAAAAAGAAAACTACTCTGGATTTGAGGTACCTGATCTTCTCAACCGGACCTCTATTTGGTTTATTCCAATGGTCAATCCTGATGGCGTCAACCTTGTACAAAAGGGAGCGGAAGCTGCCCAGCATCCAGACGCCGTTTTACAGCTCAATGATAACAAAACTGACTTTTCTGGATGGAAGGCAAACATAAGAGGGGTAGATCTTAACCGCCAATATCCGGCAGGATGGGAAACAATCAACCCTTCTGTCGAAACTCCAGGTCCGATGAATTATAAAGGTCCTTATCCACTAAGCGAGCCGGAAGCAAAGGCTGTTTATCAATTCACAAAAAAACATTGCTTCCATATCGCTGCTGCTTACCACTCATCAGGAGAAGAAATTTACTGGAAGTATAAAATTGATGGGAAGCTGCTGGGTATTAGCCGTGAAATTGCGAAAAGGATAAGCGAAAAAACCAGTTATCGTCTGGTTGACCCAGGTCCCGATCCAAGTGGGGGTGGATACACAGATTGGTTTTTAACAGAGATGAGAAGACCGGCGTTCACCCCTGAAATTTCTCCATATGTTGGTCCCCGGCCAGTTCCTGTCGAACATTATCCTGCAATATGGAAACAAAATCAGTCGATTGGACTGCTTCTTGCAGAAGAAGCCAGCAAGCTTCCCGACAATTCATAGTTTTCTTATGTTCCCGTTTCAATCGGCCAGCCTGTCCAGTGCTCTACTTGAAAGATTGGCATGGGCGGCCGGTTATTCGTCCTTTTTTTCTTCTGTTTTACCATCCTTCAACTCGATAATATCCTGTCCTTCATTTTCTTCTGCAAATTCTGTTTGCAGGCGAGCAGTTGTTTGTCTGTTTGCTTCCTCATAATCCGGTTCATCATCCAGTACCCTGTTCTGCATGTACATATGGAAAATGACCTCAGCCGCTGCAATGAACAAGGCAGAAAACAGCGCTGCATTGACTACGGCTACGTCGGTCCCGATAAAGAAGGCGCTTAATATCCAGACTGCAGCAAACGCTAGGCCGAAGTCTGCTATGGAAGCAGTCAAATTGCCAAAACGCGGCAGGATAAATAGATCTCCAAGCAAGTAGGCAACTCCGGTTACAAGCAGAGTGATGATAAAGATATCTCCTGCAGTTGCTGTATAAAAAATGCCTAGAATCGAGTAAAGGACAATCCCGGTAACTGCGAATTTGATGACTAGTGCTCTTACATGTTCCATGGTATTCTCTCCTTTATAGCCAAAATATGTGTTCATGCTTATTCTGTACGGATTGATAAAAATTATTGGCAGAAGTTAAAAAAATGTCTTGTCCAAACTATGCCGAAAAGACAAGCTAAAAGAAGAAAATGAAAGAGAAAATACTATGACTTACGTTTACATGCGGGTTTGTCTATTTCATGCTGATGTGGTAAGATTCACTTTGTTTTGAGCGGACTTACTTTCGTGCAGAAAGTTATAAATAGAAAAGAAAGAGGTGTCGTGTTGAACCTAACTATGATTAAACAGAGTTGGTTTGGCAATATCAAGGGAGACGTATTAGCTGGCATGGTCGTAGCCTTGGCATTAATTCCGGAAGCAATTGCTTTTTCGATTATTGCCGGTGTCGACCCAATGGTCGGTTTATATGCTTCCTTTTGTATTGCTGTCGTAATTGCTTTTGTCGGCGGCAGACCAGGAATGATTTCCGCAGCCACAGGGGCTATGGCATTGCTTATGGTTACCTTGGTTGCCGATCACGGATTGCAGTATTTATTGGCTGCTACGATATTAACCGGAGTTATCCAGATTGTGATGGGAATATTCAAACTAGCCAGGTTTATGAAATTTGTGCCTAGATCGGTAATGATTGGTTTTGTAAACGCGCTGGCCATTTTGATTTTCACTTCTCAATTACAGCATTTTGTTGGCGAATCTTGGCCCATGTACGCGATGGTGGCAGGTGCTTTAGCCATTATTTATATTCTTCCGCGCTTCACCAAAGCGGTACCGGCTCCTCTCGTCGCAATTATTGTCATTACCCTCATAGCAGTCTTTACGGGAAGCGAAGTCCGGACCGTCGGTGATATGGGAGAGCTTACCCAGGCACTACCATTATTTTTGTTGCCGGATATCCCGCTCAATTTGGAAACATTAATGATTATCTTCCCTTACTCATTGGCTCTGGCTGTAGTCGGTTTGCTTGAATCCCTGTTGACTGCCCAAATTGTCGACGATATGACGGATACAGAGAGTGACAAGAATAAAGAAACCAAAGGACAGGGTATTGCCAATGTCGTTGCCGGATTCTTTGGTGGTATGGCGGGTTGTGCGATGATCGGACAATCGGTTATTAATGTGAAGTCGGGAGGCAGGGGACGATTATCGACTTTAACAGCAGGTGTTTTCCTCATGATTCTGATTATGGTTTTCAATGATTTATTGGTACAAATCCCGATGGCTGCCCTAGTTGGGGTCATGATAATGGTTTCGGTCGGTACCTTCGATTGGTCTTCACTTCGTCATTTACACTTGATGCCGAAAACGGACGCAGTCGTAATGGTTGTCACGGTGGCAACCGTTGTAATGACCCACAATTTATCTATCGGTGTCCTGGTTGGTGTATTGTTGAGCGCCATCTTCTTTGCCGCCAAGATTTCCAAGGTCCATGTCCATAGTTTACAGCTGGAGGCAGGCCGTAAGAAAGTATATGTGGTAACCGGACAATTGTTTTTTGCATCGGTCAATGACTTTGTAGCTTCGTTTGATTATAAAGAAGCATGTGAGGAAATTGATATCGATTTAAAGGCAGCACATTTATGGGACGATTCAGCTGTAGGTGCAATTGACAAAATTGTTATGAAGTACCAGGATAATGGAACAAAAGTGAATGTTATCGGTTTGAATCATGAGAGTTCCGTGTTGGTCGAGAAGCGTGCGGTTTATAATAAACCCGACGCAAAAGCGGCAAACCATTGATAAATGCACGGGCAGGATGCGAAACAAAGCTCCTGCCCGTATTTCTTTTGGACAAAAAATGTATCTTTAACAAGAAGGAATGTTTGTTATAATTAAGAAAAGAATTTTAATTTTCTGGAGGACGTGGAATGTTTAATAAAATATTATTAGCCTCAGATGGCTCTGAACATGCTATCAGAGCAGTAGAAAAGGCGTTACTTTTAGCTCAAAATAATTCAAACGCTTTCATTGAAGTGGTATATGTTGTTGATGGGGATAAATCAAAAGCAGACGTTTTGCAAAATTGGAATGCAGTTGATATTGACTTTAAACGGAAAGAAAAGCTCGCATTTACGGAGCAAAAGTTAAAACATGCCGGCGTGCGTTATGAGATCAACATTCTTCATGGAGATCCTGGCCCGAGCATTGTAAAATATGCGAATGAAAAAGTGTTTGACGTTTGTGTGATTGGCAGCCGTGGATTGAATTCGTTGCAGGAAATGGTGTTGGGTAGTGTCAGTCATAAAGTGGCAAAACGGGCAAATTGTCCGGTTATGATTGTAAAGTAGTTAACTTAAAAAAGATAAGAGCAGATATCAGCTCTTATCTTTTTTTATGACTTTTTTAATTTTTTTCTTTCTGAAAACGATAAACTTCATCAAAAGAAAACTGGTAGAGAATGAGAGGAACATTGCTGCTCCTTTTGCGATATTGTGTACGAAAAAGCTCGACAGTGGCAGGGCGGTAAACTGGAGTAGTAACTTGCTCAATCCGATAAAAACAACGTTATTGATGACCCAGGCGACTATCGCTTGTAATGTAAATAAACCAATTTCCTTGGTACTGACACGGGCATGATGACTGAACGTGTATTTTACATTCCATATATAGGAATTTGATATCGCTAGAAAATACGCAACGGTGTTCAAGATAAACAGCATGCGCGTTTCTTCTGTCGGCCATATCCATAACAGGAGATTTAAGACGCCGATGTCGATTACGGCGTTGGCCAGACCGATAAAACTGAATTGAAGTATCTGTGCTTTTACTTTTTTGGCCATATAATCCTTCTCTTTCTGGGGATTAGGTTATAAGTTTATCATGTTTCCAACAGAACGTAAAAATACATTGCCTTCGGTATCTTCCCTTCCATCATAACCGCTTTGGCCACTTATCGAAACAGGTTTTAATTATTGCTTGAAGGGATACACACTTTATATAAATGGAAAACACTTCTAAAGGAGTGAGCCTTGATGAATTTCGATAATCAGCTGAAGCAATTGGAAAATGTTCAATTACAACGTCCGAACAGAGTGCTCTCCATGTATCTAAATACAGACCCTTCTGACCCGGAGCAACAAGGTGGAGAATGGAAGATTCATTTAAAAAATGGACTTAGTCATTTTGAAAGTTATCTGAAAGAAAGTGGAGACAAACAAGAGTTGGAAAATTTTCAAGCAGTTCGTGAAAAAGTGGAACGCTTTGTCCAGGGGAATGAACAGGCACTAAAAAAAGGCATTGTTTTGTTCGCTTCTGCGGATGAACAAGTATGGTTTGCTGAGCGATTACAGATGCGGATACAAACGGAGTTCCATTGGGAAGATGCTCCGGTTATTGATCAACTGAAAGAATTATGGAATACTTTTCCGAAATCGGGCATCATTCTTGTTCAACAGAACCAAGTAAAGGTAATTGAAGCTGAATTAGGCACGATCCTGGAAACGAAACATTATGAATTGGATCTTGATACAGAGGACTGGCGTGAATATACAGCCGAACAAAAACGGCCAATGTCGATGGGAAAAGGCGGTAAGGATCCGAGCCGAGATAGCTTTAATGCAAGGGTGAATGCGAACCAGCAGCGGTGGTATAAAGGGTTGGCACCAAAGCTGGATAAGCTCGCCAAAGACAACCAATGGGACCGCATTTACCTGGTAGGGGAAAAAGAAGAGGCAAAAGATATCGAATCCTATATGAATAAGGAAATATATCAAGTAGAAGCAAAGAATATGCTTGATCATGAAGAAATGAAAGTGATTGATAAAGTCGTAGCCTAGTGGTTATTGATAAAGATCAATATTTTCAATAGTAAAGTAAAAATGTAATCAATAATGAATATACATCGTCTTTTCAGTTGAAGGAGCGCCCATCTCATGAAAAGACGATGTTTTTTTGTGTAGACCGTTTCCTGTAACAAGAGTACGTCAACGAACATATAAACAGTTCCATCAATAAAAAAAGAAATCTCGATACCATACGAAAAAGGGGAACAGGACGACGATATTATAAATTACTGTGCATGCAAAAAGACGTGGAGGAATAAAATGGGGGAGGGGAGATAGAGGTACAGCTTTAAACCATTGGAATAGGTAATCAATCACGCTTAATTCGCTGAAAGTAGTTCTTTCGAAAGAATTTAACCGTAACCGGTTTCAAGAAAAACCAGACTGGGAATCGGGTAACAAATCAACAAAAAAGTAGTTGGCTCAGTATCTGAAGGAAGGGGACCTGGCCCTCTACCAGGCAAATTTAACTGGTTAAAGGAGACGATAAAGGTGAAACAAGTGGTCAAGATTTATACGAAAGCAGCTTGCCAGGAAAGCCAGTCGCTAAAAGAATTTTTGTCGAAGGACCAGGTACCGTACGTAGAAGTCGATATTACCGAATCCGAAGAAAAACAAAGACAGTTACAGTCAGCAGCCGGTACAAACCTAGTGCCAACGATCGTGATTGAACAAGAAGGACTTATCGGCAAAAAGAAAAATATTATTTATACAGGTTTTACCAATAATAAGGAAGAAATTGACCGTACTATAAAACATTGAATTGATAGTTCATTCGTATTACAGGTAATAAATAAGTAAACGCATTTAATAAAACATTGCAGCCATGAATGCACACTTGCACTCATGGCTTATTTAAATGGATATGCTATACTTTTATGCGCAATGAAGATTAACCGCTACAACATCATTCCATGCCCATACAATGCCCATACAATTCAAGCCATATGTGCACCAACACTTATCTGCTATTTCTCTATAAACAACTATAACTACTTGGAATGGATGTAAAGGATATGCCAGATTTTATGAGAAAAATGGAGAATCCACTAATTCGAAAAACCCCTTGCTTTGAGTTTTGCTAGGTAAAGTAATAGAATTGAAATTAGAACGATGTTCAAGGTGAGGGAACTGTGTACAATCGTGATAAGTAGACAAAAAGGAACTCTAGTGAACCTGACAGATTTCCAATGATAATAAAAAGGAGCTGTCCCAAAAGAAGATGGACAGCCCTTTTTATATAGGTGTTCGGTATTCGGCGATTCATTCAGCTTGGACTTGTCCATTGTTTGCTGACGCTAATGTCAGGATGCTTGGCATGACGGACAACGGCCGTATATTTCAAATTTGTGGTCTTCAATTTGGAAGCCGCCCAATTCCCCTTTGACATTATCCATTGGACACGTATCGATTTCTTTGGTAATTCCGCATTGTTTGCAGATGAAATGGTGATGATGATGACCAACACAACTGATTCTGAAATGTTTTTCCCCTTCCAGTTCGGTTGATTCCAATATCGCCAATTCGTCGAATAAATGAAGGTTCCGGTAAATCGTATCAAAGCTGATGCCCGGATAGGCGGGCTCCATGAAATGTAATAAATCCTTCGCGCTGCGGTAACCGTCTTCCTGGTCAAAATAAGATAAGATATCTTTTCTTTTCTTGGTGTACTTATAACCCTTCTGTTTCAAAATACCCAATGCTTCTTCCATGTTCATTGCTGCGTCCTCCTTGTAAAGAAATTTATCCGGAGACGTTTCACGGCTAATGCCGCCAATAGAATGATAATAGATGTCATGACGATTGTTCCTCCGGGAGGTATTTCAAAATAATAGCCGGAAACCAATCCAGCAACCACGGAAATTTCACCAAAAATAACTGACAATATAATGGATTGTTTAAATCCTTTAGCAAGCCGGATGCTTGCCGCTACCGGCAACGTCATTAAGGCTGAAACAAGCAACACACCGACAATCCTGATAGAAGCCGCAATCACGAGGGCCGTCAACAAAATAAATAAGAAATGAATCCGTTTTGCATGAATACCTGAAACGACTGCATGTTCTTCATCAAATGATAACATAAACAGCTCTTTAAAAAATAAAAATAGAACCGCCAATACAATCACGGAAATAACGATGATTGTCCATAAATCAGACCGGCTGACAGCGGACACAGATCCGAATAAGTAATTGAATAAATCTGTATTGAATCCATCGGCCAGCGAGATGAAGACAACGCTCAAGCCGACCCCGCCAGAAAGGATGATGGGAATGGCCAGTTCTTGATATGCTTTATAGACACTGCGCAGCTGTTCGATGAAAATGGAGGCAATCACCGAAAATCCCATTCCGCTATAGAAGGGGGTTATAATGCCGGCGGCAAACTTCTTTTCGATCAGTAAACCAAACGCAATCCCGGCCAGCGTTACATGGGACAGGGCGTCGGCAATCAGGGAAAGCCGCCTGACCACGATAAACGAACCGAGAAGCGGAGCGATTAATCCGATCAACAGTCCAGTATATAAAGTGTTTTGTAAAAATTCGTATTGAAAAAAATTAGCTAACATGTTTGTTTCGCTCCTTAATGCTCATGAGACACTAAATTTAAGGCATGGCCATAGTAGTTGGATAGTTCAGCGTCGGATAAAGAAGAAAATTGATCCGGATTCCCATGAAAATGCATGGTTTTATTCAAGCATACAATATTTGTCGCATGGCGTGTCATGGTGCCAATATCATGCGTGACCAGCAACAGGGTAATGTTTTTATCGTGATTGAGTTTGTGAAGCAACTCGTAAAATTTCTGCACATGCTCAGTATCCACCCCGACAGTCGGCTCATCGAGAATCAGTAGTTCTGGATCACTTACAAGCGCCCTGGCGATAAATACGCGTTGCTGCTGTCCTCCAGATAAATCACCAATATTCTCATGGAGATAAGCGGCCATGCCGACCTGATCGACCGCCTCTTTTATTTTCTCCCGATGGTTACGGGAGAAAAAACGCAGATAACCGACTTTGGCAGTCAAGCCCATTGATACCACTTCTTCTACTGTAGCAGGAAACCCTCGGTTAAAGGTGTTGGCCTTTTGGGAAACAAATCCGATTTTATTCCAGTTTTTAAATTTATTGATTGGAGTACCAAGCAATTCAATTGATCCGCGTTGTGGTTTTAATAAACCGAGAATCAGCTTGATCAGGGTCGTTTTTCCTCCGCCGTTCGGACCAACCAGACCCATGAATGCTCCTTGTGGAATCTCAAAATTAATCTGTTGTAAAGCTGGCTTTTGATCATAGTCGAAATCGACATTTCTCATCGATATTACCGTGTTTTTCATTCAGCCGTCCTCCTTTTTGCTGGTTAATCTGTAGCTGTTTTGAGCACTTCAAGGTTTTGTTTCATCAGAGAAAAATAATCTTCCCCTTGGTTGATATCCTGTTCCGTCAAGACAGCTAAATTATGAATTTGCAGAGCCTTTCCGTCTATTTCCCTTTGAATTTCTTTGGATACTTTATCCTGGACATTCTGCTCGAAAATTACATAATCCATTTTTAGCTTCTTCGCCTGTTCTATAATTTTTGATTAAATCCTGCTGCGATGGTTCACTGCTGTTCGAAATGCCGTTGACGGCAATCTGCTTAATCCCATAGCGTTCTTCCCAATAACCATATGCGGCATGGGAGACCAAAATTTCCTTATGCTTGCTGGAACTCAACGATTTTGTGAATTGTCGATCCAGCTTTTTTAAATCTTTTTGTAATGAAGAAAGATTTTGCTGCAAAACGGCTTCTCGATCTGGATATATGTCCATTAATTGCTCTTCCAAGATAATGGCCATTTTCTGCATTCTTTGAGGATCGAGCCACACATGGGGATCATGGCTTCCATGGTTATGGCCGTGGCGGGCTGTTTCAGCATGATCGCCATCACTATCATCGGTGCTTTCGCTATGAAACAACTCTTCATAGCCCGCAAGCCCGATCAGCCGTACCTTCTCTTGTTGTAAAGCTTCAGCAGTAGTGGAGGCAAATGTCTCCAATTCCTCGCCAAGATAAACGAAAGCATCCCCTTCTGCGATATCTGTCATTGTCTTGGCAGTGGGCTCATAGGAATGGGCATCGGCGCCGGGAGGGTAAATGGTAGTCACCTCCACGAAGTCACCAGCCAATCTTTCCATGATATACTCGATGGGATAGACAGTCGTATAGATAGTATGTTCCGCCTTATCGTCATAACGACTAGAAGAGAGACTGCACCCGGCTTGTAGCAAGATTCCGCTGAACAGAAGCAGCAATATTACCTTCCATTTCATCGTTGTCCTCGTTTCTTTATGTTTTCTAATTGTGTGGTAAACAAGATTTCTTTCCATCTTTATCTTCTTGTTCTTCTTGTCCATAGAAAAGATCAACATTTATTTTATCGTAATGGTTTTGATTTGTAAATAATAATGATTACGTTTTAAAGAAGTAGAGAAAAGGGCAGATTCCTTGTTCATCCATATTAGAGATGGATTTACTCGAGGAATGACCCTTGAGTTGAGGTCGAAGGATTAATAGCAAAACTATAGATAAAGAAGACTCGCTGCTTGGCGAGCCATTAAGTGAGGAGAGAAGGAGAGAGGGGTTGGTTGTAATCTGACATTCCAGGTACGAGGATCGGCTTGATTAAACGTCACTAGTTAGGTTGGATGAAAGGAACATCCATTGGGATATGGATAAATACTTTATTGTTTTTCTGGAGTGATTCCCACAGAAGCATGGTGTTAGATTCATCAAAGGAGGAAAACGTTAATCGGGCTGTCTGATCCTGTGTAAACTCGGCAGAACAGTGATCCGGAAAATCCAGAATGATGAGGTAATCCGTGTGTTGATCATTGAAAAGTTTGTTCGGATCAAAGCGGCCGGCGGGCTTAGTTGTCATTTTTACCTGGACGGCTTCCATGTGTAAATACCCGGCTAACAATCTTGCATGCAAGCGCGCATTACCGTACTCCGGATATAAGATGATTGCGGTTGAGTTAAAGTTTGTATAAGGTTCTGTCTCCTCTGCTATTTGATCCAGTAACGCGTTAATTATTTTCTCACTCTGTTGGAAGGCAATAGCTGATATTTGATTCAGCGCTGCCATTTGAGTGACTTTGACCACTGCAGGATGTAAAATCTTCTCGAATATACGATGATAGGGAAGTCCATCTGCAAGCGTCTGATACAAGGATGTGACTGCTTCATGATCGCCGGCAGCAAGGCAGTTTAAAAAGTCGCTGAACAATTGTTCCTCCGTTTTGGGCTGGAACGACAAAATTTTTTGTACCGTCAGCGAAAGATTGGTAGGCAGTGAAAATTGTTCGCCCCCCTTTAGAAGCCGTACTTGGGGCACGGTAGGATAGTATTTACTGACGCTTGAGATTTTTGCCTGCTCGTTGTTGGAAAGAAGTACGGTTGCATCATGGGGATAAATCATAAGTGAATCAATAAAATGATAAAGAACATGCCAGTCGAATTGCTGTTGATCTTTTAGCAATAGTTTTATCGCTTCATGTGCTGGTAATTCCTCCTTGTATGCCCGCTTTAATGTCAATGCTGAAAAAACATCCACGATAGACAAGATCCGCAATTCTAATGGAAGTTGTTCACCATAAAGGCCGTCAGGGTACCCAGTTCCATCCAATCGCTCATGGTGTGAGCGGGCAAAGGCATCTAACTGTTGGTAGCCCAGAGAGTGAAGAATCCGTTCTCCGTCAGTTGTATGCTGCTGAATCTGTTTGAATTCGGCCCCCGTCAGTTTAGCTGGTTTATGTAATATATCGCGTGGGGTTTTTATTTTTCCAATATCATGAAACAGATATCCTGCCGCACAGGACTCTATGTCTGTAACAGCTAATTTTTTCGCCATAAGGCTCCCCAGGATGAAAACATCAAAGGAGTGGATATATGCATAGGAATCCCATTTATAAAGAGCTGCCAGCGTGTCTGTGATGGGATAATTTTTATGGATGCTTATGAATAACTGCTTTAGAAACAACAACGTTTCTTGTTTGTTCAGCAGTTTTCCGTAGCGATATTCATAACCTATTTTTCCGAGTATGTGAAAAAACAGTTTTTCCAATTCTTCTTCTGATTTTTGCTCCATGCTTGTTTCTGTCAATTTTCTTGCAAATGGTAGCGAGTCATTTGTTGGTTTTCGCTTCGTCATCGTGTGAGTATCGGAAAGTGAAACCTTCAATTCCTTTATTCCTCGTTTTTTCAAACGGTTGATAAGCCTTTCAGTTATTTTTGTTCCCTTTTTAATGATCAATGTTTCTCCTGCATAAATGTCCTCTGCCAAAATGTCTTCTGGCAGCACTTGTAATATCGTCTTTGTTTTCATAAGCTTCCCCCACACCTTTATTCAAATGGAAAGTCGAATAAATCCTTTACGGGAATATCGAGTGCTTCGGCAAGCCTGCGGATATTCAACAAGGATATATTCCTTTTTCCGGTTTCAATTTCTGTGTAATAGGATCTTGAAAAACCAGCCAACTCAGCCAATTCTTCTTGCGTCATACGCTGATGTAGCCGGTACTGGCGCAACCGGCTGCCAAATGTCTTCAAGAAGTAGACGTCCCTTGATTGGTAGGCCACCGTAATCACTATACATTCCCTCCCCCGGTATATGACCTAATTATCTTCTATAGATACCGAAATGGAAATCTATGGAGTATCTTACGATACGGTAAATTCGGGCTTCTATTATCCTTACTAATCAACGATAGTAACAAGGTGAGAATGTTTTATTACGGTGTACGCGAAATATATGGCCTGCTGTAGAAACTGGATGAAACCGAACACTCTGAGGAATTGTCACCATTACGTTACTAAAACATAGCGCAGACGAAATAAATTCAATCGCCTAAGTACCTAAGAACCCTCTGTATAGTCCTTGCTCGCGGATTAGGAGTATGCTGCCGAAGCCACTACGCATTTTGTTCGAAGCAAAGTTTTGCCATAACACGGCAGGATTGGCCTTGGAAGCCCAAAGTCCTACAAGTATCTCTATAATATGACAATAGTCGACGGAGTCTCCACCTGATATAAGTGACAAAAACTTCAAAGAGTCGAGGCATCATTACCTACCAAAACTCGTCTGACACAAAAATCTTCTATTTAAAGCAAAAACCGAACGATGATCCGAATTCCTAAGCATTCGATCTCGTTCGGTTTTTTTAGTTTTTATTACTCTGCGCATTAACTCGGCAATTCCGTAAGAAACCACTTATGTGCTTTCAGTGGAATGGTCGAGACAGTATCCGTTGAAGGATTCTCTCTTATAAAGTGTTTTTCACTAAGTTTTTTATCAAGTTACTGTGGAGGAAATTGGTTCATATATCCGCTGTATTGCTGGTAGGCTTGTTGAACTTTTTGCTGATCGGCTTTTTCCAGAGAATACCATCCGTTTTTAAACATCAAGTTGTAAAGGTTTCGCTGGCAATCCTGTGTTTCTTTGCTTATAGATGCTAACTCTTGATAAAGCCCTTGATTGCTTGCCTCATTCAAAGCGATACTGTACGCACCAGTCAAATATTTCTCTGAAGCCAATACATCATTGACAAAATCTCTTTCATTCATTTGCGGTGTCTTCGGTACTTGGGTTTCTGCATTTTGAACTTTTTGCTGTTGAGTCATGCTAATCCCCTTTCTAATTGAGAGTTCCAGGCTGAGTATTTAAATGGTTGAGGATCTGCTGATAATGACGCTGATGCATTTGGGCAGTTGTTTGAAGTGCTTGCTGAATTTCCGGCATTTGACACTGACTGGCATAAAAGTTGGCTTTCTTACTGGCATTCAAATTCCAGGAAAGCATATCGGTCAAATAAAGCAAATCTTTTGAACTAATCATATTCGGCGGGTGCTGCATAGGTTGCTGGTTCAAAGGAATTCCCCCTTTACATTCTGTCGTTTTTCAGCTTTATTATTTCCGATATAATCCGGTTTATTCTACTTGCAATACCATGACGAAATTTGTATGTAAAAAGTACCTCTTTCTTAATAAAAATGATAGAATAGTATAAGAAAGCATACTAGTTTGAAAGTTTTCACATCGGCTGCGGCGGATATAGATAAGCAACCGTTTGCTTTGTTGGCGTTTTATAAGAAAGCGGTTCCGCTGTACTGGATGATTACTGGGGGGGCTTATAATGGAACAAATCCTGCGTAACTTCTTTTTATTTTTATCCAAAAACAAATTTTTTACCAAGCTGGCAAAAAAATATGGTCTTCGCTTCGGGGCCGGCCGCTTTGTAGCGGGGGAGTCAGTAGAAAATGCTGCAAAGGTTATTAAGCAATTGAACCAAAAAGGGATGGTCGTTACCGTTGATCATCTTGGTGAGTTTATCGATAGCGAGCAGGAAGCACGCCAGGCAGCTGATGAATGCGTGGAGATGATTGAGAAAATTGCCGAACATCAGCTGGACTCTCAGCTATCTCTAAAAATGACTTCCATGGGACTGGATATATCGGAAGCACTGGTTATGGAAAACATGCGAAAAATACTTGCTGCCGGTAAAAGACATGGTGTTTTTGTGACAATCGATATGGAAGATTACGAACGCTGCCAAAAGACGATCGATATATTCAAAGAATTAAAGGAAGAGTATGACAATATCGGTACTGTTATCCAGGCTTATTTATACCGCACTGTCGGAGACATAGAAGAATTGAATGCTTATCATCCGAATCTCCGACTGGTCAAAGGCGCTTACAAAGAATCACCGAAGGTTGCTTTTCCGGATAAACAAGATGTGGATGAAAATTATAAAAAAATCATCAAAATGCATTTGCTCAACGGAAATTATACCGCTATTGCTACTCATGACGATGAAATGATCGCTTACACAAAGCACTTGGAAAAAGAACATGGGATTCCCAGGGATCAATTTGAATTTCAAATGCTTTACGGTATACGGGTCGAAAGGCAGGAGGAACTGACAGCAGAAGGATATAAAATGCGGGTATACGTTCCTTACGGTACAGATTGGTATGGATACTTTATGCGGCGTCTGGCCGAACGACCGGCCAATGTGGCATTTGTACTCAAAGGAGTCTTCGGTAAATAGCTCCCGGTCAGTCCCTGCCAGAAGCGGGGACTGATATAATCTGGAAATTTTCTGCATATACCCCCGAAAAAAATGATTGCGAAATATCTGAAAATACTTTATAGTTGAATTAGACGAAGATAGGAAACTATCTACTTTTTTTACACATGTAATGAATGAGTATTCATTCAAAATGATAGGGGGATAAAGGCATGACTCGAAAAATCAGACGTGCAGCCGTTTTAGGCTCAGGAGTAATGGGGTCTGGAATAGCTGCACACCTGGCAAATGTCGGCATTGAAACTTGGATGCTTGATATCGTACCTAGGGAATTAACAGATAAGGAGCAGGCCAAGGGACTTTCCTTAGAAGACAAGGCGGTCCGCAACAAGTTCGCGGATACAAGTAAAAAAGCTTTGCTAAAACAAAAACCTTCACCGATTACCAGCAGAGGCAGTCTTGATTTGATCCATACAGGTAATATGACGGATGATCTGGACGTGCTTGGAAAAGTCGACTGGATTATTGAGGTGGTCGTGGAGAATCTTCAAGTCAAAAAGCAGGTATTCCAGAATGTAGACAAGTATCGGAAAGCGGGAGCGATTGTCAGTTCTAACACGTCAGGCATCTCAATCGAAAAGATGGCTGAAGACTGTTCAGAGGATTTTAAACAACATTTTCTTGGAACACATTTTTTCAATCCGCCACGCTATTTGAAATTGCTCGAAGTCATTCCGACAAAATGGACAGATCAGCAAGTTTTACGGGAAATGAAGCAAATTGGAGAGGACATCCTCGGTAAAGGAGTAGTGGAGGCGAAAGATACTCCGAATTTTATCGCCAACCGTATCGGCACTTATGGCCTGCTCGTTACCGTCAGAGAGATGAGAAAACAGGGATTGAGTATCGGAGAAGTGGATTCGATCACCGGACCAATGATTGGAAGACCGAAGAGTGCTACCTTCCGCACGTTGGATGTAGTAGGACTAGACACCTTTATCCATGTGGCTAAAAATGTCTATGATCAGGTTGAAGGGCACGAAAAACAAGTATTCGAAATCCCGGAATTCATTCAAACCATGAATGAGAAAGGCTGGTTAGGTCAAAAGAGCGGTCAGGGCTTCTACTTAAAGAAAAAACAAGGCGGCAGCAGTACAATCTATGAATTGAACCCGGACACTCTGGAGTACCAGGAGCGTAAGAAGCTAAAAACCAAAGCCACTGAACAGGCAAAACAAGAAAAAGGGCCAGGCAGAAAAATGAAAGCGCTTATATATTCGGCAGGTGATCCGGCAGGCGATTTAATTTGGTCCATTACGAAACCTGTTTTGTTGTATGCTGCGCGGCTCACGGGGGAGATCGCAGACGACATTGTTTCGATTGATGAAGCAATGAAATGGGGGTTCGGCTGGGGCCTCGGGCCATTTGAAATGTGGGATGCAATCGGCGTCGGAAAAGCGGTAGAACGGATGAAGGCCGACGGCGAAACCATCCCGGAATGGATAGAACAGATGATTGCCACAGGTGCGGAATCTTTTTATAAAAAGGAAGCCGGTAACCTTCTTTATTATCAGGATGGTGAGTACCGACAAAAGCAGGCAAACCAGAAAGAAATCAACATAAAAGCTCTGAAAGACAGAAAAGGAGTCATCAAGAAAAATACCGGCGCGAGTCTTATTGATTTAGGTGATGGTGTGGCTGGATTGGAATTCCATTCGAAGAGCAATGCTATTGGTCTTGACATCATCCAAATGATCAACTACTCCGTGGAAGAGGTTGAAAAGAACTTCCAGGGCCTTGTCATCGGCAACCAAGGCAAAAACTTCTGTGTGGGAGCCAATCTGGCGATGATGTTGATGGAAGCGCAGGATGATAATTTCTTCGAGATCGAAATGGTTGTGAAGCATTTTCAGAATGCCATGATGAAAGTTAAATATGCAGAGAAACCAGTTGTGGCGGCACCATTTGGAATGACCCTCGGTGGAGGTGCAGAGGTATGTCTGCCTGCCAGTTCCATTCAGGCTGCCCAGGAAACGTATATTGGGCTTGTGGAAGCTGGAGTAGGACTTATTCCAGGAGGAGGCGGCAACAAAGAATTATATATTAAACAAGTAAGAGATCTGCCGCAGGGAATCGATTTTGATTTGCAGAAAGCTGCCAATAAAGTTTTTGAGACAATTGCTACTGCCAAAGTATCGACATCGGCAGCTGAAGGAAGAGAAAACGGCTTTCTAAATAATCGGGATGCCATCAGTGTCAACACGGATCATTTACTCCATGACGCCAAGCAAAAAGTGCTTGCTCTAAGTAAGGCTGGGTACCAACCGCCAAAGCGGGAAAAAATTCCTGTTGTTGGAGAGGCAGGCTATGCCGCCATGCTGTTAGGGGCCAAGTCACTGGCATTTGGAGGATATGCATCTGAGCATGATGTGAAAATAGCAGAAAAACTGGCATTTGTACTTGCAGGCGGACGTCTGAAGTCAGGTACCCTTGTCGATGAACAATACTTACTTGATTTGGAACGGGAAGCATTTTTAAGTTTGATCGGTGAGAGAAAAACGCAGGAAAGAATGCAGCACATGCTGCTTAAGGGGAAACCATTGCGCAACTAATGCCACACTTATTTTAGAAGAGGGGGAAGTGCTGTGAAGGAAGCAGTGATTGTTTCTGGCTCAAGAACGCCGGTTGGAAAGGCTAAAAAAGGATCTTTAGCCAATGTCCGTCCCGACGATCTTGCAGCTTTGACCATCAAAGAAACATTGAAAAGGGCTGACGGCTATCAAGGCAATATCGATGATGTGATTATCGGCTGTGCGATGCCGGAAGCGGAACAAGGCATGAACATGGCCCGCAATATAGCCGGATTGGCAGGATTGCCATTGGAGGTTCCTGGCATTACAGTCAATCGTTATTGTTCGTCTGGCCTGCAAAGCATCGCCTATGCTGCAGAACGCGTCATGCTGGGTCATAGCGATACAATCATCGCCGGCGGAGCCGAATCGATGAGTTTGATTCCTATGGGCGGCCACGTCATCAAACCAAATCTGGAGCTGGTGAAAAATGCGCCAGGCTACTACATGGCAATGGGCCATACTGCTGAAGAAGTGTCCCGAAGGTTTGATATTTCCCGCGAGGATCAGGATGCTTTTGCGGCCAACAGTCATAGGAAAGCAGCCAACGCTCTGAAAGAGGGGAAGTTTGATGACGAAGTGGTTCCCGTTGAAGTTACCGCAAGGCAAGTCGGTCCCGATAACAAAGTAGAGGAAAAAACATTTTTGTTCAGCAAGGATGAAGGAGTCCGCGCCGATACGACAGAAGAGGTGCTGGCAAAGTTGAAGCCTGCATTTGCGCTAAAAGGAACAGTAACAGCCGGGAATTCCTCGCAAATGAGTGATGGAGCTGCTTCCGTACTTGTTATGGACCGAGAAAAAGCAGAAGCAGAGGGACTGACGCCACTGGTTAAGTTTCGTTCGTTCGCTTTAGCCGGAGTAGAACCGGAAATCATGGGGGTCGGACCGATAAAGGCCATTCCAAAAGCCTTGAAACTTGCTGGTTTAGATCTCTCTGATATTGGGCTGTTTGAATTGAATGAAGCATTCGCTTCCCAGTCGTTGCGCGTCATTCGTGCCCTTGGACTGGATGAGGATAAAGTAAATGTGAATGGAGGAGCAATCGCGCTTGGGCATCCGCTCGGCTGCACCGGAACAAAATTGACGCTCAGCCTTATTCATGAAATGAAACGTCGGAATGAGCAGTTTGGCGTTGTCACCATGTGTATTGGAGGAGGAATGGGTGCTGCTGGCGTATTCGAACTGGTTTAAGGCATTTCTACTTAATAACGAGAAGGGGAGAAGAACATGAGTGAAACCAAAGAAAAAATGTTTAAAGGCGGCGCATTCATCATAGAAGATTTAGAACCGGAAGATATTATTACTCCGGAAGATTTCACAGATGAGCATCACATGATTGCCAAGACAACTGAAGACTTTGTCGCAGGGGAAGTAGTGCCGAAAATCGATCAGCTGGAAAACCATGAATTTGAACATTCCGTTCAACTGTTGAAGCAGGCTGGCGAATTAGGACTGCTTGGCGTCGATGTTCCAGAGGAGTATGGCGGATTGGGACTGGATAAAATCAGTTCCTCTCTGATCACTGAAAAGTTTTCCAAAGCAGGCGGATTTTCGGTTACTCACGGAGCACATGTTGGAATTGGTTCTCTTCCAATCGTCTTTTTTGGAAATGAAGAGCAAAAGCAAAAGTATCTGCCTCTATTGGCAACAGGCGAAAAGCTCGCTGCATATGCATTAACGGAGCCGGGATCCGGCTCGGACGCACTTGGCGCAAAAACAACAGCAAAATTAAACGATGCCGGCACTCATTATTTGTTAAATGGCGAAAAACAATGGATCACCAACTCAGCCTTTGCTGACGTATTCATTGTGTATGCAAAAGTTGATGGAGAGAAATTCACAGCTTTTATTGTTGAAAGAGATTTTCCGGGGGTTTCGACAGGTGCTGAAGAAAAGAAAATGGGTATTAAAAGTTCTTCCACAAGAACGGTTATTCTCGAAGATGCCCAAGTTCCGGTAGAAAACGTACTCGGTGAAATCGGTCGAGGGCACGTGATAGCTTTTAACATATTGAATGTCGGGCGATATAAGTTGGCCATCGGAGGTGTAGGCGGCTCGAAAATCGGTATCGAATTGTCTGCCAAGTATGCCAATGAACGCAAACAATTCAACACGCCAATCTCCCGCTTCTCTTTGATTCAGGAAAAACTGGCTACCATGGCTGCTAGAACTTATGCCAACGAGAGTGCCGTGTATCGTACAGTCGGTTTGTTCGAACAACGGATGAGCAATTTGAGCAGCGAGGAGCTCAACGATGGAAAGGCAGTTGCTGCTGCTATCGCTGAGTACCAGGTGGAATGCTCGTTGAATAAAGTGTCTGCGACAGAACTGATGGATTTTGTGGCGGATGAGGCGGTCCAAATCCATGGTGGTTATGGATTCATGCAGGAATACGAAGTGGAACGGATGTATCGTGATTCTCGTATCCAGCGAATTTTTGAAGGAACGAATGAAATAAATCGGTTGTTAGTTCCAGGTTCTCTCCTGAAAAAGGCGATGAAGGGCGAATTGCCATTGCTGCAAAAAGCACAGGCGCTTCAGGAAGAATTGATGATGCTAATGCCAGAAGAAGTCGGTTCAGAGCCTTTGGAGCAGGAAAAATATCTGCTGAAAAATGCAAAAAAAATCGGCTTGTTGGCAGCTGGTCTTGCTGCACAGAAATACGGGAAGAAGTTGGAACAGGAGCAGGAAATCCTTGCGAATATAGCTGATATAGTCAATGAGGTCTATAACATGGAAGCGGCCATTTTGCGTACAGAAAAAGCAATTAACAAGTCCGGATTGGAAGCGAGTTCGCTCAAACTTCTTTATACCCAGGTATATGTGCAGGAAGCTTTTAATCAAGTAGAAGCCGATGCAAAGGAAACACTGATTGCGAGCGAAGAAGGCGATACATTGAGAATGATGCTGTCCGCGATGCGAAAGCTGACGAGACATGATCCGATTAATGTCATTGCCAAGAAACGGGAAATTGCCAAACGGATTATCGAAGAAGAAAAATATGTCGTCTGATCACTAATTCTTTCTAAAAAGGGCAGCCTTCAGTCAAATGACTGTAGCGGCCCTTTTTACGTGGTGGTACAACATTGTCGCCGGATTTAATAACAAAGGTACCACTAACAGAGGAATGATTAAAGAGAGTTTTTTCATATAGGATAGAAACTGCGCAGTAACTGTAATGTAAATTGCCATGCCTATTTAAAAAGCGTGTTAACTACCGCTTCGGCAGCATGCTTCGCTTTCCGCGGGCACGGCCTCAGCTAACTTGGTAAAGAATACCGCTTTCCCGAGTGGTTCTTCAGCTCGCGCTTTTCCCGCAGGAGTCTGCAGATGCTGTCTGCGCTAAGAAGCGTGCTGATTATCGTAAGCGTAGAAACTTTTTCCTTACGGTTGTCAGGAAATTTGTAATTCTTTTCAGAAAGAGACAGTTGGGGTTCCGTCTTTTCTCTTTCTCTTGGACTTTCTGCTTGTTTTTCTAACTACATGCAGTACCCAGTAATTCAGAGAAAATGGCTAGTACAATTTATAAACAGGAAGCTGTTCCTGGCGGAGGGAATACCTGTAGACTCCTCGAAAATACAAAATGATTTTCTTCGTGCGATGTATCGCTGCCGCAACCTTCCTTGGGACTGCAAAGGAAGGATATTACTGCGCAGTTTTTATCTACTACGACGATTATTCAGTAACAAAGCGAGACAAAAAGAAGCAAGTTTACTTTTCGGATTGATCAACTTGCTTGTCAGATTTGCATGAAATATACCAGCAAGATATGATAATATAGGAAGAAATTGAAGGGGGTGCTGCCATGTCAAGGAAGTTTTACTGGTATCCAAACTGCGGAACATGCAAAAAAGCGAAAAAGTGGCTTGACGATAACGAAGTGGATTATCAGGAAATACATATTGTGGAACAAACGCCATCCAAAAATGAATTGAAAAGTCTCGTTGAAAAAAGCGGACAGCCTGTGAAAAAATTCTTCAATACAAGCGGAAAAAAGTATCGAGAATTAGGCTTAAAAGATAAATTGAAAGAGGCAGATGAAGATCAAATGCTGGAATGGCTGGCCTCGGATGGAATGTTGATTAAACGTCCCATATTAGAATCAGAGAAGAAAGCAACAGTCGGTTTTAAACCGGAAATTTATGAAGAAACATGGAAATAATCTAGTGAAGCAAACCACTGGAATTTGCCTTGGGGAGCTACTATATTAGATAAAGGATGTTCGCTGTTACGACATTTGTAACAGGACAACTGGACAAGCTAAAGGAAACAAAAGCTGATAACGAAAGTGGAGGTTTTACAATGAGTTTACCAAAGGAATTACGTTACTCAGAAGAACATGAATGGGTCAAAGTGGAAGGGGAAAAAGTTCGGATCGGAATTACAGACCATGCACAATCCGAGTTAGGAGATATTGTTTTTGTCGAGCTGCCAGAAGTCGGAGATACCATCGAAGCGGACGAGCCGTTTGGCAGTGTCGAATCCGTCAAGACGGTATCTGAGTTGTATGCTCCGATTAATGGTAAAGTAGTGGAAGTAAACGAAGATCTTGATGATAGCCCTGAATTTGTCAATGAGTCTCCATATGAAAAAGCGTGGATGATCGTTGTGGAAACAGAAGACCTTTCACAGATTGACGAACTGATGAGCGCAGATCAATATCAAGAAATGATTGAGGAAGAATAAGTTTCTTTGTTTTTGCGCTTTCTTTTTTATGATATTGTCTATGCCATGCATCAAAAAAGAAATAATCAATACAATGATTAAAGAGAGTGAACGCAATCCCTTGTTACCGTTAATGTGACAGGGGATTATTGCTAAGCTGGCCGCAGTTTTGAACTTATCGACTAAAAGCAGGTGAACGCTATGAATGATGCTGATAAAGTGATTATTGTGGAGGGGCGGACCGACAAAGTACAGATTCAGAAAGTGATTGATGAAAAAATCGAAATTATTTGTACCAATGGTACCTTGGGTGTCGAAAGGCTGGAAGAGCTGTTGATAGAATATGATCTGGATAATAAGGATGTCTTTATACTGGTGGATGAAGATAGTGCCGGCCATAAATTGCGAAAGCAATTGTCCATCGAACTTCCTCATGCAGAACATATCTATGTAGATAAAACCTTCAGGGAAGTGGCAGCTACTCCTGAGGCGGAATTAGCAGCAGCTCTATTAAGCAGAAGTATAGCGGTGGATCCACTTTATTTATAGAAGTGATGGTAAGCCCTTTGCAATAAGAAAGGGAAGGAATCATATGTTGCCAATCTCGGATGAACGTACACTCAAAGATTTTTCAAAAGCCTTTGTGTTTATTCATACCCCTTTTTGCGGGACATGCAAAATGGCTGAGAAAATGCTGTTAATATTGGAACAAATAGAAGAGGACTTGCTTTTCCATGAAATGAACGCCTCTCTTTTTCCAGGTTTCATGCAATCGTATCAAGTTGAAAGTGTTCCCTGCCTGTTAATAGTTGAAAATGGTCGGGTGCAGGAAAAAGTCTACGCTTTTCAGTCATTGATGCATATTCAGGAAAAGCTGCAGAAATACAGAAGTAAAAAGGAATGAATATTTCTCGGGAAATATTCATTCCTTTTTTGCATATGCTTACGAGACCAATCAATGTACTTTCCGATTTGCAGGAATTACCTAATGGATGGCGAACTACTGTAAGAGGGAGGCGGTAGATTTGTCAGAACAACTTTTGGTTGATTGGAAACGACGCTTGGAAAATCGCGATGATTTATTACATTTATATGAGCGAAAGCACTTGAACATAATCGTGAACGTTGAGGATTTTTCAGCTTGGATTGAAATCCATTCCGGAATCGTTGAATTACATGCTGATTCACAAAGCTTGTCTACTGTTTCTTTACATGTGAAAGCAACGAAGGACATAGCGGTGAAACTATTTAACGGAGAGCGGAAATTGACTATGTTTCCTGCTGAACTTGCCTCCTGGAAGGGAAGGTACAGCGATTGTCTGCTTTTTGAAACACTACTTTACTTACCTTAATCGAGTTGCCTGCCCAGTGCTTCGACGATGGACAAAAAAGGGGCTTTGTCGCCAAATTTTTCCGCTATATTGCCCTGCTTGTCAATGATGACAGTAGTGGGAACACCTTGACATCGGTACATATCGTAAACGTTTGTCCCTTCATCCGACAATGCTGGCTGCTGTAGAAATTTCTTATGAAATTTCTCTGCTTCACCTGGCGAACGCTCTCTCCCGGTCACATTGATAGTCAGCATTTTTACATCCTTCTTATTGATTGTTTTGTATATTTGCTCTTTTTTGGGTAAATCTGCTGCACAGTCAGGGCACCAGGATGCCCAGAAGGTAAGCATGATAACCTTTCCTAGATCCTTTTTCAGTTGATAGGTCTTGTCCGAATCCAACATCGGAAGTTCAAAATTCGGGGCTTTCATCCTACCACTCCTTACTTCTCTGTATGTTATTCTCCTTCTTAATCCTATCATATCCAAAATTGGAAAACGATTATTGCAGTTATTATTAATGAATTGGCTTGACACCTAACTGTCCTGATGCTAAAATCCTATTTAGCGCTTAAGGAACGACCTAATTAAATATAGCAATCTCTTATCAAGAGAGGTGGAGGGACTGGCCCTATGAAGCCCGGCAACCGTTAACCAGTTTACTGGTTAAAATGGTGCCAATTCCTGCGAAGCGACGAGCTTTGGCAGATGAGAGAACATGAAAGTAGTATGACTGCGTCTTTCTGTTCTCTTCTGAACAGAAAGACGTTTTTTAATGCCCGCTAAAGCGTTATTAGGTAGTTCGGCAAGTACTGCTGAGGAGGAAGAAAGTTGATCACAATTAAAGGCTTGAAAAAAGTATATCCGGCCAAGCACCAGGATGTCCTCGCGGTCGATAATCTCAACCTCGAAGTAAGCAAGGGTGAAATATTCGGAGTGATCGGCTACAGCGGCGCTGGTAAAAGTACCTTCATCCGACTGCTTAATCGGCTGGAAGATCCGACTGAAGGACAAATTTATATTGATGGGAAAGAAATTTCCGCAATGGGAAAGCAACAGCTGCGTAAATCACGCCAGGAAATAGGAATGATTTTTCAACATTTCAACTTACTCTGGTCCCGTACCGTTCGTGATAATATTGCTTTTCCTCTGGAAATAGCAGGTATCTCGAAGGGGAAAAGGAGAGCCAGGGTCGATGAACTGATAGAATTAGTCGGTCTTAAAGGGCGTGAGGATGCCTATCCTTCTCAATTAAGCGGTGGGCAAAAACAACGGGTTGGCATTGCCAGAGCGTTGGCCAACAATCCAAAGGTGCTGTTGTGCGATGAAGCCACATCGGCGCTTGATCCGGATACAACGGACGCGATTTTGCGGCTGCTTGTCGATATTAATGAGAAATTAGGATTAACCATTATTTTGATTACCCATGAAATGCACGTCATTCGCAAGATTTGCCACCGAGTTGCTGTGATGGAGTCTGGCAGAGTAGCAGAACAAGGAGATGTATTGGATGTTTTCCTGCATCCGCAACAGCAGGTTACGAAGCGGTTTGTGGAACAGGTGATGGGGGACAAGGATCAGGAAGAGTCGCTCCACTTACTTGAAAATTACCAGAACGGTAAAGTCGCTAGGCTTCATTTTGTTGGAGAAACAACCAATCAGGCGCTGATAAGTCAGGTGTCAAAACAGTTTGATGTGGCTGTCAATATTCTTCAGGGTAAAATAACCCAAACACAAAAAGGGGCATACGGAACATTATTTGTCCATATGGAAGGCTCTGACGAGGAGATAGCGAGGGCGATTGCCTTTATAAAAACTACCTCTGTAGAAGTGGAGGTGGATGCAGATGCTGAGTGAACTTTTTCCAAATGTAAAAATGGAGGATATTTGGACAGCGATCGGTGAAACATTCTATATGACATTGATCTCCCTTGCAGGGACGATCGTTTTGGGGATTCTGCTAGGACTTCTGTTATTTCTTACAGCCAAAGGTGGTTTATGGCAAAATAAAATACTAAACTTTCTGGCTGCCGGACTAGTTAATATTTTCCGGGCGATTCCTTTTATTATTTTGATTTTATTGCTTTTCCCATTCACTGATTTTCTTATAGGTACGATTCGCGGGCCAAAGGCGGCTTTGCCTGCTTTGATCATCGGTTCTGCACCGTTCTATGCAAGGTTGGTGGAAATCGGCCTGAAGGAAGTCGATAAAGGTGTAGTGGAAGCAGCAAAAGCGATGGGAGCAAAAACGCACACGATCATTTTTAAGGTTCTGATTCCGGAATCAATGCCTGCTCTGGTATCCGGGATTACCGTAACAGCAATTGCTTTGATCGGTTATACGGCCGTTGCCGGAGTAATCGGTGCCGGAGGACTTGGGGATTTTGCGTACTTTTACGGTTTTCAACGACACGATTTTGATGTCGTGTTTGTCTGTACCGTACTCATCGTAATAATTGTATTTATTTTTCAATTTATCGGCGATTATATCGCAAATAAATTAGATAAAAGATAAGGCGATTTCCAACATACAGTTATCCTGTAGCGGAATGTAGCGATACCGCAAGTGGAAAGAGTCAAAATTATAACAAAAAGGAGAAATGAACTCATGAAAAAGTACTTATTCTTATTACTAGCTGCTGCAATCCTTGCAGTGTTGGCTGCTTGCGGCAGCTCTGATGAAGGTGAATCAGGTGAAAGTACATCTGGTGAGGGAAGCGAATCAACGGAAATCAAAGTAGGAGCATCCAGTACGCCTCATGCAGAAATTTTGGAACAAGCAAAACCAATCCTGGAAGAAGAAGGTGTTACCCTTACGATTGAAGAATACCAGGATTATGTCTTACCTAATCAGGATTTAGAGGATGGCGAAATCGATGCCAACTATTTTCAGCATAAGCCATATTTGCAAGACCAGATTAACGAATTCGGCTATGACTTTGTCAGCCTAGGCGGCGTACATGTTGAGCCGATGGGGGTATATTCCAAGAACATCTCCAGCATCGACGAGATACCAGAAGGAACAGAAGTGATCATCAGCCGTTCTGTAGCCGACCATGGACGTATTCTCAGCCTGTTTGAAGCAAATGGCTTGATAAAACTGGATGAAAGTGTAGACAAGGTTAGCGCCACAACGGACGACATTGTGGAAAATCCCAAGAATTTGACTTTTTCACCGGACGTGGATGCTGCTACACTACCCGAGATGTATGAGTCAGAAGAAGATGCGCTAGTTGCGATCAACACGAATTATGCATTGGAAGCGGGCTTAGTACCAACGGAAGATGCCATTTTTGTGGAAGGCGAAGAGTCTCCGTATGTTAATCAGGTAGTAGTCCGTTCAGAGGATAAAGATAATGAAGCACTTAATAAACTAGTTGAAGTATTGCAATCAGAAGAAATCCAAAAATTCATCAGCGATAATTATGACGGGGCGATTGTCCCAGCAGCTACACCTGGAGATTGATTTTTCTGAAAATAGCCGAAATCAGCAGATATTCCTAACATTATTAAAGTTGGATGATTTATACCGTGTCTGGCGGAACATAGCAATGCAGAAAAGTATTTTCCTGTTTATTTGCGGTTTGGGAAGGGAAATGAATCCGTGATACAATTTCTTTGTTAGAAAATATAACAACACCGAAAGGAAGGATTCATTATCACAGACAGTGGTATAGGTCTGAATTATACCTCGGAGATGGAGAAGGCCATGCAGCAGAACCATGGAATTGGTTATGCGGAGTATGGAAGAAAGCTTGACAAGAGACTCGAGGTCGAAAAAGAAAGAGAAGACAGCTATCGGCAGAGCCGCCGTGTTGTTGCTGAAGTTGAACGGCAAATCCATCGATGAATTGACGATGGATGCAAATAGAAAATAAAGATTAAATCCCCTGCTGCTTGTTTTTGGCGGCAGGGGATTTATGTTACATTATAAATAGGGCGATGGCATAAATACGTGTAGTTAACGGTTGTCAGGCAGAAGCTAATCGAAAATTTGAAAATGTTGATAATAGATTCGAAATGATATAAGATTGTAATGAGAATAAATTGAGAATGGGTGTAAATCCATTCCAGCATTAATAAAGAGTAACTGGAGGTATTGTTATGGCAGGTTCAACATTGGAAATAAAGGATCTTCATGTATCGATTGAAGACCAGGAAATACTTAAGGGAGTTAATTTGACAATTAAAGGCGGCGAATTCCACGCTGTTATGGGTCCTAACGGAACCGGTAAATCAACGCTGGCTTCTGCTATTATGGGTCATCCAAAATACGAAATCACCCAAGGGTCTGTTCTTCTCGATGGAGAAGACGTACTGGAAATGGAAGTTGATGAACGAGCTAAAGCTGGTTTGTTTTTGGCGATGCAATACCCAAGCGAAATCAGCGGTGTAACAAATTCTGATTTCCTTCGTTCCTCCATCAATGCACGCCGCGAAGAAGGCGACGAAATTTCCTTGATGAAATTTATCAAAGAGATGGATGAAGCGATGGATTACTTGGAAATGGATAAAAACATGGCGCAGCGTTATCTGAATGAAGGATTCTCCGGCGGTGAGAAAAAACGTAATGAAATCCTTCAATTAATGATGATTAAACCGGAAATTGCCATTCTTGATGAAATTGACTCCGGTTTGGATATTGACGCTTTGAAGGTTGTTTCCAAAGGAATCAACAAGCTTCGCGATGAGAACTTCGGCTGCCTGATTATCACGCACTATCAAAGACTGTTGAACTACATCACACCGGATAAAGTTCATGTCATGATGCAGGGAAAAGTGGTTAAATCCGGCGGTCCTGAGCTTGCACAGCGTTTGGAAGCAGAGGGTTATGAGTGGATTAAAGAAGAATTAGGCATTGAAGATGAAACTGTAGGGCAAGAAGCGTAACAGGAAGGAGGGGTACTATGACTGTAGAAACAAAACTGCCATACGACCAAGAATATATCAGCCAGTTTTCACAAAAGCATAAAGAACCGGAATGGATGAAGTCATTACGCCTTCAAGCATTGGAAAAAGCTGCTGCGCTTCCAATGCCCAAACCGGATAAAACGAATATCACAAATTGGAATTTCTCCAATTTCAAGCATGAAGCAGCTGGAGAGCCGATTCAGTCTTTAGAGGAGCTTCCTCAGGAGATCAAAGTGTTCCTTGACTTGGAAAACACAGATCAGAATCTGGTCATTCAGCGCAACCAGTCGGTAGCGTATGCTTCCCTATCCTCAGAGCTTAAGGAACAGGGCGTTATCCTTACCGATATCTACACGGCAATGGCTGAACATGGAGAACTTGTCCAGCGCTATTTCATGAAAGATGCTGTAGGGGTGGACGAAAACCGCATGACAGCACTGCATGCAGCCTTGATGAACGGCGGAGTATTTGTCTATGTGCCGAAAAATGTCCAGGTCGAAGCGCCTTTGCAATCGATTTTTTGGCAAGAGGATGCTGAAGCGGCTTCCTTCAATCATGTCATTGTCGTAGCAGAAGCGAACAGTTCCCTTACTTATGTGGAAAATTATATTTCACATAATCAAGAAGAGGAAGCAGTAGCAAATATTGTAGCGGAAGTAATTGCCCATGATAACGCTAGAGTTTCCTTCGGAGCAGTTGATAACTTTGCGCAGGGAACAACGGCATATATTAACCGAAGGGGTGTCGCTTACCGCGATGCAGTAATTGAATGGGCACTCGGACAAATGAATGACGGCAATACTGTATCGGAAAATATCACACATCTTATCGGTGATAATTCCGTTTCCAACGCAAAGACAGTGACTGTAGGACGCGGCAAACAATCGCAGAATTTCACGGCGAAAATTGTTAATCATGGTCTTCAGTCAGATGGTTACATTCTGCAGCACGGTGTTATGAAAGACAGTGCTACATCTGTTTTCAACGGGATCGGGAAAATCGAGCATGGTGCTTCTAAGTCGAATGCTGAACAGGAATCCCGTGTATTGATGCTTAGTAAGGATGCCCGCGGCGATGCGAACCCTATTCTTCTTATCGACGAAGATGATGTAACGGCTGGTCACGCTGCATCCGTAGGCCGGGTCGACCCGATCCAGCTTTACTACTTGATGAGCCGTGGGATTTCTAAACAGGAAGCAGAACGCCTGGTTATCCATGGTTTCCTTGCTCCGGTAGTTACACAGATACCGATCAAAGCGGTTAGAGAACAGTTGACAGAGGTAATTGAAAGGAAAGTTTATTAATGGATGTAAAAGCCATTAGGGAGCAGTTCCCGATTTTGAATCAGGAGATAAATGGCCATCCATTGGTTTATTTGGATTCATCGGCAACTTCCCAAAAACCGGTTTCTGTCATCAAAGCAGTGGAAGATTACTACAAGCAGGACAATTCCAATGTCCACCGGGGTGTGCACACCCTGGGAACAAGGGCTACGGATAAATATGAAGGCGCCCGGGAAAAAGTACGGAACTTCATAAACGCCTCCAGTACGAAAGAGGTAATCTTTACACGCGGTACCACCACGTCGATAAACACAGTGGCATATAGTTATGCACGGGCCAACCTGAAGGAAGGCGATGAAATCGTCGTAACGCCAATGGAGCATCATAGTAATATCATTCCATGGCAGCAGGCTGCAAAGGCCACAGGGGCAAGCTTAAAATATTTACCCTTGCGACCAGATGGTACAATAGATATGGAGGATGTAAAGGATACGATTACGGACAACACAAAAATTGTTGCCGTCATGCATGTATCCAATGTCCTGGGTACCATTAATCCTATTAAGGAAATAGCAGCAGTTGCTCATCAGCATGGTGCCGTAATGGTGGTGGATGGTGCCCAGAGTGTTCCGCATATGCAAGTGGATGTACAGGATTTGGATTGTGACTTCTATGCTTTTTCCGGCCATAAGATGTGCGGTCCTACAGGCATCGGGGTTTTATACGGTAAGAGGGAACTGCTTGAGAACATGGAACCTGTAGAATTTGGCGGAGAAATGATTGATTTCGTCAACCTTTATGATTCCACTTGGAAAGAACTTCCCTGGAAATTTGAAGGCGGGACGCCAATCATTGCCGGGGCAATCGGACTGGGGGCTGCAATTGATTTTCTAACGGATATCGGTATGGACAATATCCATGACCATGAGGAACAATTGATTGCTTATGCTATGGATCGTATGAAGACGTTCGACGGGTTAACTGTTTACGGACCGGAACAACGGGCAGCGTTGATTACTTTCAATCTTACGGATGTCCATCCGCACGACACGGCGACCGTTTTAGATGCTGAAGGAATTGCAGTAAGAGCAGGGCATCACTGTGCTCAGCCGTTGATGAAGTGGTTGGAGGTAACAGCTACTGCCAGAGCTAGCTTTTATTTATACAATACTCCAGAAGACGTCGATCGTCTTGTGGAAGGATTAAACAAAACGAAGGAGTATTTTGGAGATGTCTTTTGATAATCTCGATACGTTATATAGACAGGTCATCATGGATCACTATAAAAACCCTCGCAACCGTGGGAGCTTGGCAGACGATGCTTTGACGATCGACATGAATAATCCTACCTGCGGGGACAGGATTCAAATTCATCTCCAGGTCAACGACGGTATCGTTGAGGATGCTAAGTTTGAAGGGGAAGGATGCTCGATCAGTCTTTCATCCGCATCGATGATGACGCAGGCAATAAAAGGCAAGAAAGTAGACGACGCTTTGAAGATGTCCAAAATTTTCTCGGATATGATGTTAGGCAATGAAGTGGAAGAAGATGATATAGATTTAGGTGATATCGAAGCTTTGCAGGGTGTTTCTAAGTTTCCTGCCCGGATTAAGTGCGCCACACTGGCGTGGAAGGCAATGGAAAAGGGCGTAGGCGAAGAGCAATAGAAACAACTTTTGGAAGATAATTACCTAATAGGAGGTTTGCGACATGGCGAAAAAAGCGCCCGAAATTGAAGATTACAAATATGGGTTCCATGACAAGGATATTTCGATTTTCCGCACGGAAAGAGGCCTGACAAAACGGGTTGTTGAAGAAATTTCACGTCAGAAAGACGAACCCCAATGGATGCTCGACTTCAGACTGAAAGCTCTCGAGCAATTTTATAAAAAGCCAATGCCACAATGGGGCGGCGATTTATCTGAATTGGATTTCGACGAAATTACGTATTATGTTAAGCCTTCTGAGAAATCCGAACGTTCTTGGGATGAAGTGCCAGAAGAAATCAAAAATACTTTCGATAAATTGGGGATTCCGGAAGCAGAACAGAAGTATCTTGCTGGTGTTTCTGCCCAGTATGAATCAGAAGTCGTTTACCATAGTCTCCAGGAGGACCTGGAAGAGATGGGTATTGTCTTTAAAGACACCGACACTGCATTAAAAGAAAACGAGGACTTGTTTAAAGAGTATTTCGGAAAAGTTATTCCGCCTTCTGACAACAAGTTTGCGGCACTTAACTCTGCTGTGTGGTCTGGTGGTTCCTTTATTTATGTACCGAAGGGCGTAAAAACGGACACACCGCTTCAGGCTTATTTCCGGATCAATTCGGAAAACATGGGTCAATTTGAAAGAACATTAATCATTGTAGATGAAGGTGCTTCCGTCCATTATGTAGAGGGTTGTACAGCTCCTGTTTATACAACGAATTCCCTGCATAGTGCAGTCGTTGAGATCTTTGTTAAGAAAGATGCTTACTGCCGTTACACTACCATTCAAAACTGGGCAAACAATGTTTATAACCTGGTTACCAAGCGTTCGATTTGTGACGAAAATGCTACCATGGAATGGATTGACGGAAATCTTGGTTCGAAGCTGACGATGAAATATCCGGCAGTCATCCTGAAAGGGCAAGGCGCCCGTGGCATGACCTTGTCTATCGCATTGGCAGGGAAAGGCCAGCATCAGGATGCAGGGGCAAAAATGCATCATCTTGCTCCGAATACGTCGTCGACCATCGTTTCGAAATCGATATCCAAGCATGGCGGTAAAGTAACTTATCGCGGTATCGTTCAATTTGGACGTAAAGCAGAAGGCGCCCGGGCCAATATCGAATGTGATACGTTGATTATGGACAACAAATCAACTTCCGATACGATTCCGTACAACGAGATTTTGAATGAAAATATTTCGTTGGAGCACGAGGCGAAAGTTTCCAAAGTATCAGAAGAGCAGTTATTCTATCTGATGAGTCGCGGTATCTCCGAAGAAGAAGCGACAGAAATGATTGTCATGGGCTTCATCGAGCCATTTACGAAAGAGCTGCCAATGGAATATGCAGTTGAAATGAACCGTCTGATCAAGTTCGAAATGGAAGGTTCAATAGGATAATATGTAAAAACCCCGGTACAGGTGGGGCTGACCGGGGTATATATTATAAGGAATATGAATCGTGCCGATTTTGTGCCGATTTTGATTTCCGTTTGGTGTAGGAGGCGAACTTATTGAGTTCGTCTTCTTCTATTTTTTCGGTGATATCCAAGTACGTTTTTGTGGTTTCTTTTGTGTCTTTATGTCCCAACCTTTTTGAAACATAAAAAATCGAGGCGCCAGCTTCCAATGAGAGAACTGCATGTGTGTGTCTAAATACGTGTGTTCCTTTATATTCCACGTCAGCCCATTTGCAGTATTTCTGTATAGACTCTCGTACAGTAGATGGTGTTAAATAATTTCCCAGGTAGTTCTGAAAAATAATACCATCTGGATTACGTTTAAAAGATTTATACTTCAGTATCACTTGATTTTGTTCCAACTTAAATCTGTTTACCTCTTTTATCAGATCCTCATCTAACTTAATCGTTCTATAAGAAGAAGTTGTCTTTAAAGATGTTAATTTCAGTTGATTATTTTTGTCCCTACTTGTTTGTCTTTCTACAGTCAACATATCTCCATCTATGTCTGTCCATCTTAAGGCCAAGGCTTCGCTAATTCTTAAGCCTGTTTGACTTAATAAATATATCAAGACATAGTACAAACGATATTCTTTGAACCTTTGGTGTTTGTAATTTTCCATAAAATCAAGTAGTTGATTTAGTTCCTGTAGGTTATAGTATTTTATTTCTTTGTTTATTTGTACGGTTTTGTCTTTTACAGGTATTTTTAATTTTAGAGTCGGATCCTTTTCAAGAATTTCTAAATCGTACACAGCATAATGAAAAATGCTTTTTAGGACAGATAAATATTTAAGCCTGGCACCGTATGAGTACTTTACGTTCCCATCATTGTCTTTCTTTTCTGCGTATTTATTGAGCCAACGATTTATCTCCGGTCGTTTGATTAGCATAATCCTTTTGTTGCCAAAGAAGGGGAGAATGTGTAATCGCACTATAACCTCTAATTGTTCAAAAGTGGAATCCTTCACTGAATTCTTTTTGTGTTCAAAGAGCCATTCATTTGCTACATCTTCAAATATTCTGTCCCTGTCATTTAATGTATGGCCATAGTATATCTTCTCTTCAACAGCTGCCGCTTCTATTTGTGCCTCTTTCTTAGTTCGGAAAGTACCGATGCTAAATTCTTCTCCATCCTTTGAGACCCTGGCTTGCCAATTACCGCTTTTTAGTTTTCTATAAGTGGCCACGTATAATACTCCTTTCTAGTTTATTGTTTCGTACACAGCAAGAGGGTTAAGAAATAAGATATGCTTATCATCCACTCTTACCTCTGTACCATGTTTTTGACGATAAAAGTCTAAGCATTCTTCTAAAAATGATTCAGTCACATTTAGCATTTCCGCTATTTCAAATCTGGATCTACAGCCTGCATCGAAAGATTCAATAAACTTGTGCAGAGGAATAATCCTTTTGAATGCCCATTTTCTGGCCAGTTTCTCCTGTTTAATATTCATGATTTTGGACTGGTTAAGTATATCTCCAACTGTCATATGGTAATGTCCAATTTCCTCGGCCAGAATACACCCTTTTTCAACAGTGGTATCAATGTTCTTGTTTAACCAAATTACTTTATCACCATAGAGCCCTTTTGTCCGAGGCTTCAGGTCCATTTCCAATACTTCAATGTTTAGAGCGTCTGCTTCTGCAAGTAGTTGCTCATACATAAAATCGCCCCTTTATCTGTTACGTTTAGACCGGATGTACTCCTTAAACTTTTCTATTTCTTCTAATTCTTCCTCAGTCCAGTCATCATCATGATGTGCTGCTATTGTTTCAACTTCCTCCAAGCCCCCCTCTTCAATAAGTTGACTTTTTTTAAGATTGAAATGGTTTGCTATTCTTTCGATCGCTCCCATTCTTGGTTCTGATAATCCATTTTCCCATGCCCAAACTGCTTTATTTGTAACTTTAGCTATTTCAGCTAATTCTTGTTGAGTTAAATCATATCTTTCGCGTAGTTTCTTCATATTTTCTTTTATAGCCAAAATGAACACCTCTCTAATCTAATTAATATAGATTATAACTTTAATGTAGAAAATATTCAACATCACAATACAATTAAATTAGATTTAATCGTTGACAATCTAATTTAATTAGATTAATATGGATGCAAGAACTTTCGAAAGGAGTGTAGTAGTTGAGATTAACATTAAAGCAAGCCAGACTACTAGCAGGTTTTACTCAAAAGGAAATTGCTGAAATGTTGGGTGTTCATGTGCATACTTACATGAAATGGGAGCGAAATCCCGAAGAAATGAGTGTAGGTACTGCGAAACATTTTTCTAAAATAGTAGATGCAAATTTTGAAAATCTTTTTTTTGACCATGAATCTAATTTAATTAGACAAGAATCGGATTACAAAGGTGTTGATCGCTTTGATAGAACTTCAGGTTGATCAGAGTAAATTGAAACAACTATATGAAGAGGCTATCCATAAGCATTTAGATGAATTGGATTCTGAAAAAGTTTATTGGGATTCAAATGAACTAAAGCGCCGAACTTGCATGAGCTGGAATACAATACAAAATACTTTCTTCTTTGAAGAAGATTTTCCCAAGGTGAAGCTTGGGGGCAAGTGGTACTTCCCAGCTGAAGAAACAAAGCGATTTTTAAATGAATGGTTGAAACAGAGGAGGTGATAGCAAATGCCAGTAACTGTAGAACAAATGACATTCGGTGAAATGCAAGGATATACAAAACGCTTCAATGAAATCATGGAATCAAATGCCAAGCAGGAAATCAAGGATAGTCGATTAGCTTCCTTGATGAGTGACTTGGAATCTGCTTATCAGATTCCTCTTGCCTGGGGAAAAAGACGAGCTGATTTCGAAGCGAATCATCCGGAACTTATGCAGCTGTATCGATCAGTCTCCAGAGAAAGAGTCCTATAGGATGCGCGAAATAACCAGTGACTGCGTTTTATATATTAGGAGGGTTAGAACATGAAAGGTTTTGAAAAGCTTACGGATCATCAAAAGTCAATATTTGATAAAACACATAAAAGACATCTAAAAACCATGGGTGTAAGAGCAAGTGAAGATTATTCTGTTGAAAATATTAAAAAGATGAAATGGGACAAAGCTGAAAACTGTGAAAGTCTATTTTAAAAATGGCGACTGGTTCCACTACACACCATCCGGCCAGTGGTACTAAGGAGGGATTAGGATGCCGGTGGCAGACCAAATGAATTTTGAGCAGCATTTTCTCACTGAAGATTTCGAAGTCCTCAATGATCAACTAAATACCATCCAGCAAGCTAATTTAACAGTAATCCAGGAATCGCTAGCTGGCAACATGTTAGCTGCAGAAGAAGCTGCACAGGAAATCTTTAAATCTTTGAAACTGGTACAAGCTCTAAATCACAAAAAGGTAGAGCGGGACCAAAACGCCGCTCATGAAGCCGCTGCAAGAAAGGCATGGTTCTGATGTTAAAATCCAAACTTTTCATAAATAGCTGGTACGGTTTCTGGATGATTGTGACAGTCTTCTGGCTGGCTTATGAGGTTGCCAATTATTGAAAGGAGGTGAAATCAGTTGTACAACGCAAGAGACTTTGCTGAAAACCTATGTGGAGCTCTGTTAATCGTAGGTGTAATTACTGCATTATTCTTTATCTGAAAAGGAGGAGGATTATATATGAAAGCTCTTGGCATTGTAAGGAAGCTAGATGAACTAGGACGGGTGGTTGTGCCTAAGGAAGTAAGAAAGGTAAACGGATGGGAGCCTGGAACATCTTTGGAAATGTTGGCTTCGGAAGAAGGACTGTTCATCCGTGAATACCAATCATCGGGACAAAAGGAAGCTGTTCTTGAAAAACTACTCAGCATTAAACAAAATGCTCCAGACCAAGAAACTGAAAGGCTCATTAATGAAGTTGCTCTATATATAAAGGGAGACAAAAAATAAACCCACTGCTGGAACAGTGAGTTCAAAACCTACTTAACTTTTATTGTAGCGGAGCGGGTCAAGCTTCGCAAGTGCGACGGGGACAACCTGTCGTCGTGGGTAGAAGGCAGCCGCTTACTACTTGAGCCGATGCGTTGTCGGCATCAGAAAGAGGGGTGAAACAATTGGAAATCAAATTGAGCGAATTAGCCAACGGTGGACTACAGGAGCGGTTTGAAAACGAAATGGGGAACGTCTTGGAAAACATCGCAGACCGGAACACCGATGCTTCTGTGAAACGTTCCGTTACAATCAAGCTGACATTTAAGCCAAATGAAAAACGGGATATCGCAGATACCATTATCGACGTAAGTTCCAAATTGGCTCCAGCTGTGTCAGTACCTACAAGCATTGTCATGGGACATGATGAAAAAGGGAAGGTAGTCGGCCAGGAACTTAAGTCTGGGTTGAAGGGCCAGACGTATTTTGACGGTGAAGCGGTCAATACCGATACCGGTGAGAAAATCTTTGACTTTAGAAAAACAAAATAACGAGAGGTTGTGAATCAATCATGATTAAAGAAGCAATAAAGTATCTTACGGAACTGGGCCAAACCGAAACAATCAGAGTTGATGGCCAAGAGTATTCTACCAAACCGCTCCATCTGATTAAAGAACCACGTCCGGCAGCGATTGAAGTCAATACTCTTTCTGGCTTGGTCGAGTACCTATTATCCAATTTTGATACGGAAGAAAACCTTATGATCCATGTCGAAAGCCCAACAGAAGTTTCTGTGTTTTCAAAAACGAACAAGAACAAAGAGCGGAGACACTGGATTAAGGCGGAAGCTATGGTACCTAACTTCTCCTATGACCGTTTTTATGATACGGAATCATTCAATATCAAATTGCAGTCCGCTTTTGTTCCAAATGACGATCGTAAAGCCCTTCTAAAACTAGCCAGCAATGTTCAAGAAGAGAATGTCCGTAGTACAGGCGATGATGGAACCTCTCAAGTTGTTACTGCAAAAGTAGGGGTGACTACAGTTGCGGATGTAAAAGTACCTAATCCGGTTACGCTTGCCCCTCGTAGAACTTTTGTAGAAATCGATCAGCCAGAAAGTGAGTTTATCTTCCGCATGCAGGAAGGTCCGAAATGTGCCTTGTTTGAAGCAGACGGGGGCGCTTGGAAAATCAAAGCCATGAAAAGCATCAGAAAATACTTAATCCAGGAATTCAAAGTAGAGATAGGCCAGGGTAAAATCCACATCATCGCTTAGTTGGAGGGGGCGACGAGCTCGTCCCTTTGTAACACCTTATGCGGAAAGGAGTCCAGAAATGAATGAATTGCAAAAAGTCTTTCAATACGATGGAAGACAAGTAAGGACTGCAGTAGTAGATGAAGTTGTTTGGTTTGTTGCTTCGGATATATGCGATGTGCTAGAAATCGGCAACCCTTCTCAAACTGTTAAACGGCTGGATGAAGACGAAAAGAATACCCTCATTTTAAATGATGGTATTGGAAACCCAAGAAAAGTTGTTGTTAGCGAGTCTGGTCTTTATTCTATGGTACTTGGCAGTAGAAAAAAAGAAGCAAAGCAATTCAAGCGTTGGGTTACTCATGATGTTTTGCCTTCGATTAGGAAAACGGGAAGCTATACGTCCAATGTACCTCAGACATTCTCTGAAGCTTTGCGACTGGCAGCGGATTTACAGGAAGAAGCGGAACGGAACCGACCGAAAGTAGAAGCCCATGATCGTTTTATCAGCGGTGAAAATTATCAAACCATGAGTATAGCTGCAAAGTCCTTGGGGATTGGCAGAAATATTTTGTTCCGCAAGTTGAAACAAAAAAAGATCCTCATGGCCAACAATACACCGTACCAGGCATACATGGACCGAGGATACTTTGTTGTAAAAGAAAAACCCATCAAGATGGGCGAGCAAGTCATTAATAAGCCGCAGACTTATGTAACACCTAAAGGCGTTGACTGGCTGGACAAGCTCTTAGACGAAGAAACGGGTTGATGCACCACCATCAGCCCTTTCTCCAGCAATTAATAGCATTATACCACAACTAACAGGAGGGAAAACAGTGGCTAAGTTTAGACCTGTTTATACGGATTTTTGGTTAGACGCCAATGTGACAGAAGAAATGACACCAGAAGACAAGCTATTTTTTCTTTATCTTCTGACCAATCCCAGTACAACACAGATAGGGATTTACACGATTACCAAGAAGCGTGTTGCTTTTGAACTGGGATATTCCATGGAATCAGTTAAAGCTCTATTTGATCGGTTCATCAATCACCATAAACTGATTTTGTATAACGAGGATACCAGGGAGATCGTCATTAAAAATTGGGGCAAATACAACCTCAATCGAGGCGGAAAACCTGTAATGGATTGCGTTAAAAAAGAATTGCCAGAGGTTAAAGACTCTTCTTTTATTTCCATTGTGGCAGAACAAATTCCTAACGAAAGTGTAAAGGCTCTGTTTTACGAATCGTTACACGACTCGTGGACGACAAGTGGACAAGAAAAAGAAGAAGAAGAAGAAAAAGAAGAAGAACAAGAAAAAGAAATAACAATAACAAATAACCATGCAGCTGCTCCAACTGACGCTATTCGATTTTACTTAGATAATTTCGGAGTTGCTTCCCCGTATATTACCGAAGAAATACTGGCCTGGATTGAGGACATGGGTGAGGAAATGGTATTGCTCGCACTAACGAAGGCATTAGATCAAAGTAAACGCTCTTGGGGCTATGCCAAAGGTATATTGCAAAACTGGTCAGATAAAAACATCAAAACTTTGGAGCAAGTTGAAGCCGAAGAAGTAGAGTTCAAAAACAAAAAAGCCAATAGCAAGCCTTACTATCGACCTCCTAAACAAGAGATTGTTCCGGATTGGTTTGAACAACAAAAAGCCGAAAAGAAAAGTCCTGCGGATCCAGGAACAGAAGAAGTAGAGGTCGAGGACACCAAAGAGTTGGTGAGAAATTACTTGGCGCAACAAGAGCAAACGAACGGATAGGAGGTTTGGAGCAGTGAATCCCTATAGCAAAGCAGATCAGTTATACACCTACAAAAAACCGACCTTGGCCAGGCGGACTGAATTCACCAAAAAGCAGCGGAAAGAAATCGACCGTATTTACGGCGAGACTTGTGTGGTGTGCATGAATCCTTGTGTCAGCTACCACCATCGAAAGTTTCGCTCACAAGGCGGCAGAAACAATCCAAGGAATGGAGCACCGCTTTGCGAAGGCTGTCATCGCTATGTGCATGAACATCCGGAAGCAGCGGAAGATTTACGGCAAGAAGCAATTAAACGGTTCGGGCCTTATTACTACTTTGATAAATACGACTGCTGGAAACAGGGCCTCATTGATGCACCGGACAACCGGAAGTTTGAGACTTTCATGGAATCGGAAGAATTGAAGGCTAGCAAACTATGAAAATCTACGTGAAAGAATCATATAAAAAGCTGCCGGATGGAACAAAAGGCCAAGTGGTCGAAACGTTCTTCAGCAAGCCCAAGAAGTTCACCTATATCATCTTTACACAGAAATGAGGGGTTAGATGTTAAATCGAGTTGTACTGGTTGGCAGATTAACTAAAACACCTGAAATGAGATACACGCCTAATGGTGTGGCGGTTTCCAACTTTACCATCGCAGTCAACAGGCCGTTCTCCAATAACCAAGGCGAACGGGAAGCGGATTTCATTAATTGCGTGGTATGGCGGAAAGCCGCTGAAAACTTGGCTCAATACATGAACAAAGGTTCTCTTATTGGTGTAGATGGCCGCTTACAAACGAGAAACTTTGAAGGACAGGACGGCAAGCGGGTGTTTGTAACGGAAGTACTTGCCGAAAGCATTCAGTTTCTGGAAAGCAAAAGCAAAAATAACAGCAGCGGATCCGGACAAGAAACTGCGCCACAAGAAAACACAGGGGAGCCAATCGACATATCAGACGATGATCTTCCCTTCTGACCAGGAGGTAAATCATGAAGCACGGACATAGAAAAAAAGAAATTTTGGAATACATCAAAGAATCAACGAGGGAAAGAGGTTATGCCCCAACCGTTCAAGAGATAGCGGACCATGTAGGACTAACTTCCACATCTTCGGTACATCGGCACCTGAACGAGCTGGAGGAATTCGGATTTATTGAAAAGCGGAGCCATTCTCCCCGAGCTATACGGGTGGTAAGTGGATCCGGTCCAGCCGCTAATGTCTTAGAACAATTAAAACAACTAGATGACGATACGACAGACATTATCTTCATCCATGGTGAGCCATTTCTAGTTAAGCGGGCAACGTTGGATGATATCAAAGAGTGGAGAGGGGAGGAATCAACATCAAGCTCCAATTAGATTTGTTTAGAGAAATTATCGTGGATAATTTTGCTGGCGGAGGAGGAGCAAGCACCGGAATTGAATTGGCGACAGGATTGAATGTAGATGTAGCCATCAACCATGATCCAGCTGCCATAGCTATGCACAAAGCGAACCACCCCGAAACAGAGCATTACTGCGAGAGTGTTTGGGACATTGACCCGAAAGAAGTAACGAAAGGGCGCAAAGTCGGTCTATGTTGGTTATCGCCGGATTGCAAGCATTTCTCCAAAGCCAAAGGCGGAAAGCCTGTCAGCCAAAAGATAAGAGGACTTGCTTGGATAGCTATAGATTGGGCAATCTCTGTACGGCCCAGAGTGATCATGTTGGAAAACGTGGAAGAATTCAAAACCTGGGGTCCACTAAAAAAGAACGACAAGGGCGATTGGGTTCCGGATCCTGAGAGAAAAGGAATGACTTTTCGGTCGTTCCGCAAATCACTAGAAGCACTTGGATATGAAGTAGATACGAGGGAATTGCAAGCTTGCGATTACGGAGCTCCAACGACGAGAAAACGGCTTTTCCTTATTGCCAGATGTGATGGCAAGCCAATTGAATGGCCGGAACCAACGCACGGGGATCCTAGCGAAATAAATGTCCAGATGGGGTTAAAGAAGCCATACCGTACAGCTGGGGAAATTATAGACTGGTCTTTGCCAGCGCCGAGCATATTTACCAGAAAACAGCCACTTAAAGAAAATACATTACTTAGAATAAGCCGAGGACTCCAAAAGTATGTAATTGAATCAAATAACCCGTACATTGTGGAAAACAAGGCTTGCTTTATTCAGCATTATTATACTCACCAAGGTAAGGAAACAAGGGCAAGTAGTTTGGATGAACCAGTTGCCACCATACCTACTGCTAATAGATTCGGTTTAGTAACAGCGTTCTTGGCCAAACATTATGGTGGTAACTATAAGGGTTCCGGCATCAGTATGAAAGAACCGCTGCATACCATTACAGTTAAAGACCATCATGCTCTTGTGTCGGCGTTTTTAATCAAATATTACGGGCAAGGCGTTGGCCAATCATTAGATGAACCGTTGCATACTATTTCCACAAAAGACCGTTTTGGACTGGTAACAATTGCTGATCAAGATTACAAGATTGTCGATATCGGCATGAGGATGCTACAGCCACATGAGCTATTTAAAGCGCAAGGGTTTCCAAATGAATACATCATTGGCCGTGATTATGAAGGCAATAGATACCCGAAAAGCCAGCAAGTTGCTAGGTGCGGCAATTCGGTACCACCACCGTTTGCTGAAGCTCTTGTCAGAGCTAATTTACCGGAAATGTGCGTCAAGAAATATGAATATAAAGCTGCTATTACAAGTTAGGGGAGAAGCTGAATGAATTTTAAAAGATTAGCGGAGCTGCAGCAAAAACTAGATAACTACATCATCGAAAAGAAAGGATTGCGCGGGCAGGACTTGACACTGAATACGATATTCGCTCTCCAGGTAGAAGTAGCGGAGTTGGCAAACGAAGCGCGTTTCTTTAAACATTGGAGCCATAACAGATTACCACGAAAAAACAAAAGATACTTAGACGAGGAAAAAGGATTTCGTTATGTGAATCCAACTTTAGAAGAATATATCGATGGACTGCATTTCAATCTTTCCCTCGGCAATAAGATCGGAATCAATTGGGACGGCGACTTTGTGTTAAACGGGCACGGCGACCTTATGACTAAATTTGCTGTCATCAATCGCCGCTTAACCAATGCTTGGTGGAACTATCATGACAATATGATGGGTGAATATAAAACAAATTGGTTATTCGGTTTCACTGCTTATCTTGAATTAGGTGGACAGCTGGGATTTTCTGAAGAAGAAGTAATCAAAGCCTATGAAGAGAAAAATGCTGAAAACTTTAAGCGTCAGGAGATTGGATATTAACGGAGGTAATAAATCCATAAGCAATCTGTACGAGAAAAAGTCTTTGTAGATTAGGAAAGAGGCTTTTTTCCAAGCCTCTATAGCATATAGGAACATATGTTCCCCTTGGCAATATTACCATATTTGAGAGGGGAAAAGAAATGACTTTAGAAAAAAACACAATCTACAACAACGAATGTATCCAAGGTATGAAGAGGATTGACGACAATTCTATCGATATGATTCTCTGTGATCTTCCTTATGGTACAACCCAATGTAAATGGGATGAGATTATCCCATTCGATGAATTATGGAAGCAGTACAAGCGGATTATTAAGGACCACGGAGCTATTGTACTGACGGCTAGCCAACCATTCACCAGTAGACTGGTTTCTAGCAATCTGAGTTGGTTCCGATACGAGTGGGTGTGGAAAAAAGGCAGACATACAACAGGTTTTCAGAACGCAAAGCGTATGCCTTTAAAGAATCATGAAAATATATGTATCTTTTATAAAAAGCTGCCGACCTATCATCCTCAAGGGATTGTTCCATTGGTTAAAGTAAGGAAAAGTCGAAGGAAAAGAGTCGCCGGGGTTTTTAAAGAAAATGATCCTAGCTTGATGAAAGAGTACACAACAACTCACACGAATTATCCGAAATCGGTTTTAGATATACCTCGAGAAAGCGGGACCTTTCATCCAACACAAAAACCTTTGGCATTATTTGAGTACTTAATCAAAACTTACTCCAACCCAGGGGATGTTGTTTTAGATAATTGCATGGGATCTTGTACTACAGCCGTTGCCGCAGATAACACGGGGCGCAATTGGATAGGTTTCGAGCTGGATAAAGAATTCTGTCAGAAGGGTTTGGATCGGATAAACGATAATCGAGAAAAACTAGAATTACTAGAAGTCTCCGTTGTTTCTTTTGATAATTGAAAAGGAGGATTCTATATGAATGTAATATCAGTAAACGAACAAAAAAGGAATCAAAAGGCCGCTGAAAACAGGAGAAAGATGGAAAGCGCACTATACAAAATGGGTCACTTTCATGCTGCAGATGGCACGCCAATGGAAAGACTCAGCATTAGTGATTTAACAGTTGAGTATGCGAGTGAGAGCTGTCGGACAATCAAAGTCAAACAAGTCCAGACGGGTGTTTTATGATTTATAAGTGAAAAAGGGCTAAAACTTGCCTATTCATCATCTAAGGGTGGCCATGGTTTACCGGAAGGAGTTACCTCAACAGCAAGTGGACCATAAAGATAATCACTCATTAATCGTTTGGTTTTCTCGCGTAATTCAGCGGATGAAATCCAAATTACTCCTGATTCATTTTTGTGAGTCCACTTGTACTGAACCATATCATCTTCCTTGCCAACATACTTAACGTTCAAATGGTACTTAGCGAATACTTGTTGCCGGACGGCATTGTAATCCTCCTGGACAGTTTCGATGGAAGCATCAAGCATATCTAAGTAGATCCATTTCACTTTAGAAGAGGAATTATAAAACTGGTGCCTATCTCGCTTAAATATCTTCAAGACATAAGGAAGTAGGATAAAGCTGTAAATTGTTCGTTCAATTATAGGGTTCATGGTAACACCACCTTTTTATTTTTAAGTATAACACGAACGGATGTTCTTATAAATGGAAATATATAGGAGGGATGAAGATGGGTAAAAAGAAGTCTGCTAAAACACTCAGAAGAAACGCTAAGAGAAATGCAGAGCAATCCTTGGAGCGGCTGATGGAACAAGTGAACGGAAAGAAAATCAAAAAATAAACGGGAGGTTATCTAAAATGGGATTGAAAATTGCTGAACAAAAAGGATTGAAGGATGTAAAGGTTTTTCAACTTTGCGAAAGTGATGCCGTAGCAGCTTATACACAAGAAGAAGCTAAGGAGTTTTATCAGAATCTAACCGGAATCAAAGACGATGAATTATACGACTATGACTTGGTGGAAATTGTTCCAATGGATGCAAAGATTCGTAAAAGCGAAGACAGTCAAGAGTTAATCACAGTAAAAGAGATTGTTGAAATGTATTGGGAAGGTGAACCGTTTATTGCGCTTTCGACAGGCGGTTTTTGATATATGAACGCACAACAAAGGCAAGTAATCATCACCATCCTGGTCGGACACACCGCGGCTACATACAGCGAGCTGGCCAGGATGGAGGATGAGGCGTTACTGGATAGGTTGAGGGAGTTTAATCGGAGTTGACTCAAAATTCATCGTGCTGAGGGGGAGGTAGATCATGAAACTGAACAACATAATTCAAGGTAACTGTATCGAAGTGCTAAATAATTTCCCTGACAATTTTGTTAATACAGTTGTAACTAGTCCACCTTACTATGGATTAAGGGATTATGGTGTGGATGGCCAATTTGGGTTGGAGACCACTGTTAATGAGTACATTCAAAATTTAGTGATCTTATTTCGAGAGGTAAAAAGAGTTCTAAAAGATGATGGAACTGTTTGGCTTAATCTTGGTGATTCTTATGCCGGGAGTGGTAAGGGTGCTTGGAAACAAAAAAATAGACAAAAACACACTTATGTACCTGATCCTAATAGTGTTCAATCAAAAGTTAAGTTTGAAGGTTTTAAGCCCAAAGATTTAATAGGTATTCCTTGGAGAGTAGCTTTTGCGTTACAGGAAGATGGTTGGTATTTAAGGTCAGACATAGTATGGAACAAACCTAATGCAATGCCTGAAAGTGTTACGGACAGGCCAACAAGATCACACGAGTTTATCTTCTTGTTGAGCAAATCACCGAAGTATTATTACGATCATGTGGCAATTAAGGAACCAGCGATTTATGGTACGCAAGATATAAGAGGTTCGATTAGTTCATTTGGTCCACCACATCAACAAAGAAGAGCAGATAGACCAAGAGGTTCATTTGATGGTAAACATGGCAATGAATCTTTCAGAGCGATTCGAGATATGAGGAATAAGAGAGATGTTTGGACTGTAACGACAAAGCCTTATCGAGAAGCACATTTTGCAACTTGGAGCTTTTAGACAAACTATAGTTAGTGCGCATTTCGAAGAAACTTCGACACATAAACGGAGGGATTGGATGACAGATCAAGAGCGGTTGCAGCTCATTGAAGAACTAGCATGGAGAAGCGGATGGAATAAACAAGCCTTTGACCGTATGACCGATAAAGAACTAATCCAATTCCAGGAGCGGCTGAATGAATGAACTGGACCGCTCCAGCAAGTCTCAAAAAGACTGGATAGACGAATATGTAAAAGAAGTGATCAAGTACCACAAAGTCATTAAGCGGGTTCCGGAAGAGTCAAAGGTACAGTTAATCGATTTAAAATCAAAGCAATTGGTCTTCATTGGAAAGCTTGCCGGCGAGTTTGCCGAGCAATATAAAACCATCTATGCTGCCAGGAAGCAGGCATATGCTGAAGCTTACCTGGCAGCGGATAAGTACAAAGATGCTAAAGCGGAACTAGCTGTAACTGATCTGAGGAAAGCGGAAGCAGAAGCATTTGGGAACTGGAAACGATGGCAGAACGCATTAGATACGACAAGAGAAGAGATAAACGCTATCAAGTATAAGGTCCGCTTAGACTTTGCGGACGGGAATAGATAAGGGGGACATTAAGATGACGACAGCCAATAAGCCAAAAAAAATAACATTTAAACATGCTGAATCCGAATGGTACAACTACCATCAAACACTAAGAGAGATAGCTTCTCTTAGAGAAGAAATAATGTATCCCTTTGATGAGGATCCAAAAGATAAAACCATTGTAAAAGGTGCTAACTCGGTTAGACATCCAGGTAATCCAACAGAGCGGCTGGCTACTCGACTAACTACCAGTAGGCAACTAAAGTACTTAGAACAAGTGATCCGTGCAATCGAGGAAGTCTATAACGCTTTGCCGAGTGACTATAAAGAGTTAGTTAAGCTGCGCTATTGGAGAAAGAGCCATAAGCTTACTTGGGATGGAATAGCTCAAGAGCTTAATGTAAGTCGCAGACAGGCTATTTATTGGAGAGATGAGATTGTGCAAGCGACTGTTGAAGTTCTAGGATGGAGGTAAAGTAAAATGGCTAGGGGATTTTCTTGTATTTTGTTAGGTTTGCAGGAATTCCCTAGTTTTTTGTCGTATTTTAAAGCTAAAGTTGATAAAGGGTTGGAGAGATCAAAAGTCATGAAAAATGAAAGAATTAAGAAGAAAGAGAAGGATCCTATTGAAGAAAAACTTAATGGATATGCTCTTGGCTTAGCTTTATTATTGGTTTCTGGTTTTTTATATTTCTATCCTATGTTTTTGGGTAATAAGTTAGTGTCAAATGTGGTGGGTGCACTCATTGGAGTTTTTGGTTTACTAGGTTTATTCATGGAGTTAGAAAAATCAGATAAAAAATTCAAATCTGCATATAATTACATAAATGTCGGCATAGTGACTTCGTTTATTATAGCAGTACTTCTTTTTGTGTTTTCAAATTTATTGGTGAATATCATTGTTTTATTACTGTCTCTCTTTGCTTTATACACATTCTTGTTGGGCTTTTTATATGTTGCGTATATTATTATTTCCGAAGGGGGTATAAAATATTCGATTAAAAAGATACCGATGTTCATCCTTAACTTTTTGATATTCATACTAACAGTCCTGCAGTTGCTGAAAATTCTCAATATACTAGAATGAATATAGGATTTTTACATATGCACTCACTTTGCACTTTTGAGGTTATAAATCCTGTTATTGTGTTAATATAAGGTAAAAAGCACCGTGCCGATATTTCTGTTCGGTGCTTTTTGTCATGCAATGTAAAAAAATTGGGAAAAAAGAAGGAATATTGTCTCTTCCTGTTGAATTAAATATATTCAGATTTAAATCAATAGGAGGGTAAATATGGACCTCAATAGTAACAGAAATATAGTAAATAAATTAAGTAATTTAAGTGATGAGCAACTTGAAAATGTAGAAATTAAAATGAGTTTAGTTAGAAAACAAAAAAATGCAGACCATTACTATCAAGCCAAAGAAATAAATCTTAAACCAGATGTCGTAGAATGGTTAAAAAAACATATTGCGAGATCTTTAAGAGAACTAAAAGAAACAGATGAAAATATAACTTCTGTTTTCTCAGTAAGTGATTACAATTTAGAAGTAGAGAAAAGCGGTACTATAGCAAGGTATGACATTTCTGTGAATGACTCTTTAGCGGATAAAAAACAACAATTATTTAATGCACTTTCAGGAACAGATGCGGAATTTCCGGATAAACAAACAAACTTTCAATTTGTTAGGCTTGATTATGATGGGGACAGCGCTTATTTCTGTTTTTATAAGGGGACTAGGAAAAACACCAAGAGAAGAAAATTCGCTACTCGGAATGCAAACGAGTTTAAATTTTTTGAAGATACTCTTATAGACATTGGTGGAAATATCGATTTTTTTATAATAGGAAATTTTATCTTTATTATAAATGTAAACAGCTTTGAGTATGCCTTTGATTACAGAGATCATATAAACCAATTAAGGGATGAAAACTTAGAAAGAATAACTTCTATGCCTTTTTTTAATGATGAGAACTCCAATGGCGAAGCATTTAAGGACTCATGTAAAGCATTTGTGTATTCTAGAAGTTTAGCACAAATTAAACCTGAAACGCTTAATGTATTACAGGAAAATTTTGAAGAAAGGTGTAATGAGTTGGCTGCTATTGAACAAAATAAACCCGCCAATCCTGCAGAGTTAGAAGAGTATAAAGAAAAATTCAGTACAGTTTGGCCGCTCTTGGAGTTCATTGACACAGAAAATTATAAAGTGATTTATAAGGAGGGAGAGAAGCCTACTCCTTTAATACACTTTTTCGCTGATAAAATTGTAAAATCATTTTTATCCAGTGACTTTCGTGTTGCGATTGCATATGATAGCTAAGAAATATGTAATCAAATTGTGGTAAAGAAGGAGAAAAACTCATGTGGAGGAAAAGAGAGCAACTCATGTTATGGGGGACTGCGTATTTACCTCTGATACTTATTATGACATATAGTTTTATAGACGGTAATAATTGGTTTAAGAACACCTTTGTAGCTGATTTTTTGAAAAAGTATATAAGTAAAACGTTGTTTGATGTAGTGGTAATAATTCTCATTATAATAGTATCAATAGTGTTATATAAGTTAATAGTGAGGTATTTATTTAAAGATTATGAAAACCAGCTCCATTCCTCTAATTTCGGAAATAAATTTGTCATAAGAAAATATGAGAAACTGAGTGTCAACGATTACTCTTTTTTCCTGGTTACGCTTTTGTTACCGCTTGTTTCGTTGGATTATAGTTCAGCAGCTAATTATACAGTATCTCTTTTTATTATTTTCTTTATTGTGCTGATTTATGTAAAAACGGATTCAGTAAGCGTATGTCCAGTGTTTTTTCTTTCAAAATGGTATGTATATAGGGCTATAATGTCAAATAATACTAGACAGGAAGAGCAGGAGAATCCTTTTCTAAGGAAAGAAGTATATATAATTACTCTAACAAAAACCTTGGATTTAGATAGGGCTTTTAAGGCTAAGCATTTAGTTAAAAATGTATATTACGTATCGCAAATAGATAGGGATTATTAGATAAACCCTTCTTTTAATAGTATATTATATTAATTATGTTGGTTAAGGAGATAACATGGGTACGGAAAATCAAAAAATAAAAACATGCTTTATAATAACACCAATCGGTCCAGATAACTCTGAAGTAAGAAGAGCCGCAGAAGGGGTGATAGATTCTTTAATTACTCCTGTTCTTGAAGAAGAGGGATATGATGTTGCAGTGGCTCATCGAATGTACAATGCCGGATCGATTACAAAGCAAATACTTTCTAAAATTTTAACAGATGATTTAGTTATTGCTAATTTAACTGGGTTAAATCCTAATGTTATGTATGAGGTAGCAATACGACATGCTGCAAGAAAACCCATTGTGCAATTATGTGAAAAAGGTACAAAACTTCCTTTTGATATAGTGGAAGAGAGGACAATATTTTATACAAATGATATGTTAGGCGTTGTTGAAAGAAAAGAGGACTTGAAAAGTATGATTAAGGAGGCTGTAATTGAAGAGGAAATAGATAATCCTGTATATAGAGCAACGGAGGAAGTCAGAATATTACAGGATGTCAAATCCAAAGATCCTGAAAAATATGACGTCCTTAAAAGAATGGATGAATTAGAAGGTAGGCTTCTATCCATATTAGATACTAGAAGAGGCACTATTGATTTACGTAAAAAACCCAAAAAAAGTCATTATGAATTGATGCTAGAACTATTAGACCCTGAATATGATGTGAATTTGTTGATAGAAGAACTATACGCGTCTTTCCGCGGTTTATTCAGATTAAAAAAATCTAGTGAATATGATGCTATATTGGTTGCAAGTATAGATGAAAACATAGATATTATAAAGGTTATCGAAGTTGTGGAGGTTGGAACTGATTATAAAGTTGATGTTGTGGAAATTTTAAATATTTAGCCAAGAAAAAACTAAGACACTTTAACAGTGTCTTTTTTTTTACAAAGTAAGGGGGATTAAATTGATAGTTAATTGCGATGTGTGCGAGAGAGAATTCGAAGTAAAAGAATTAAAGCAGGAAACTATGGAGCAAGACATCCACCGATATTATGTAGAATGTCCTAACCAAGATTGCCAGGCAGAATACACATCGTATTACTCTGATCCTGAGATAAGAAAGCTGCAGCAAGAAATCAGGACCTTATCAGAAAAGCATCCGCTAAAAGCAAAACAAAAGGACAAGGTACTAAAGTTACGGAAGAAGGTTCAACACAAGGCTGACCTGCTGAAAGAAGAAATGCATCGTGGCAATTGAATACAAAACCGAGAAGCAGAAACGAAAGTTCTACGATAGTGGTAACTGGAAGCAGCTAAGAGAGCACATAAAGCAACGAGACAATTACGAATGCCAGGAATGCAAACGACAAGGCAGGGTAACGGTAGACACGAATCAGTATAGCGAGTCAGCTAAGCGAAAGAAGATTATACTTGTTGTTGACCACATCAAAGAGATTGAAGATTATCCGGAGCTTGCACTTGATGAGGATAACTTACAAACGCTATGCGTTAACTGTCATAACTACAAGCACGGAAGGTATGTTGATTACTCGCTATGGAGAAAGAAACCTAAGTGGGATGATGAATGGTGGTAGATTAGAATGAAGTCCTATGTTAAGAAACAGATAATCAAGCACGCTCTTCAACATTACATTCAAAGACCGGGCGCAAGCGACAAGGATATTGCAAGAGAAAAAAGATTACTTGAAGAGATTACGGAAGAAACAGAGTGCTTGTAGGAACGATTCAGAATAAAATAGACCCCCCGCCTCAAAAGTTTCGCGATTTTTACCATCGGGGGCACCGGTGAAGGGGGAATCAACTCAGCAGATGCGCTATAACTTGCAACCCCCTCCCTCCCCCGCAGGTCTGTGTAGAAAGAGGTGATTAATTTGGATAAACAAAAAGTTGGTTTTCGGATGCGTGAAAAGCGAAAAGAAAGAAAACTTACTCAGGCGGATTTCGCTAAGGAAGCAGGGATATCAACGAGTTACTACGCAAGCCTTGAACAAGGGAAAAATTCTCCTAGTTTAGACTTATTGGCAAGGATTGCAAAAGCACTTGATGTATCTGTACTTTATTTATTAAACGATAGAATAGATGATATGGAGAGTCGGGTAGAAGCAGAAGCTGAAAGGCTGAAGAGTCTTTTTAAGAACATTCCTAAAAACCAGCTTGATGTTGCCGAAGGATTAATCACTCAAGCTGCACGGCTTCGGATTTTACTTGATGATAACTGGAAAGACATTTTGGAAAACGGGGAGTACGAGAAATTCTCGCAAAGTGAGAACCAGGTTCCTTATGATCGTAAGCGTCCGATTGTTGAGAATTATGACAACCGAGATAAAACGTATCAGTCAATCATTAAACAATTAACCGATCTATTGCCACAACCGAAGAATGATAGGAAATCGAAGTTATTAGGTCGATAGCCTATGCTGCATAATCAGTATGTTGAAGATTATATAAAAAAGTGGAAATGTGGCAAGCTCCTCCTCAATAAGAAAAGAATCTTGCTAATCGGATTAATAGAGAAGCATATATTACCGCGGGGCGATCTTTACTATTTCGATGAAGATCAAATTGATAATTATATAGAATTTAGTGAAAAATGGTATTTTGAACTGGATGAATGGGAGAAGTTTATAACCCCATTCATTTTTTTATTCCGAAAAGAAGATGATGAACCAGTCTTTGACGAGTTTGTCATCAATATGGGGCGCGGAGGCGGAAAGAATGGATTTATCTCCACTCTTGCTAATTACTTTATTAGTCCTCTCCACGGAATTGATTATTACGATGTATCTATCGTGGCCAACTCTGAAAAACAAGCCAAGAGAAGCTTTTTGGAATGTTTTCGAGTCATTAACAAAAAAGGCCATGAAGATCTTGAAGAAGAATTTGAAGCGTATAAAAGTAGCATTACCGGATTGTCCACACAATCTGTTTTCGAATACAAAACCAGTAATGCCAGCTCTCAAGATGGTGGTCGTGAAGGGGCCGTCATTTATGACGAGTACCACGAGATGGAAACGACGGAAATTGTGGATGTGTTCTCCGGCGGTCTCGGGAAGGTAGACTGCGGAAGGCAATTCTTTATTGGAACAAAAGGATTTGTACGAGAAGGATATTTTGACATTAAGTATCGGGAATGTGAAGACATCCTCAACGGCTTGATTGAATTCTCGGGCGTTTTTCCATACATTTGTGAACTTGACGATTTAAAAGAAATGGACAATCCAGAAAGTTGGGCGAAGGCGAATCCTGCACTACAGGCTCCTCTGAATAAGCGGGGAAAACGACTGTTCAACACGGTGATGAAAGAATATAAAAAGTTAGCATACAATCCGTCAGGCCGGTCGGCGTTTGTTACCAAGCGTATGAATTTTATAGAGGACAACATGGAAAATTCGGTTGCTTCTCGTGAAGAGATAATGGCAACTAACCGCCCATTCTTTGAACTGAATACAAAACCAATAGGGTCTCTGGACTTTGGAAGTGTTCGAGATTTTGCTACATGCGGACTTCTGTTCAAGAAAGAAGATGAGTATGCATTTAAATCCTTTACGTTTGCCATCAAACATTTTTGTGATGTGCATTACGGATATTCGAATACCAATAATGATTTCGGCACCGAGAAAAAAGCGCCAATAAAAAAATGGGAAAAAGATGGGTTGATGAAGGTTGTGGATGAACCATCGTTAAATCCGATACATGTGGTTAATTGGTTTATTGAAATGCGGGAGGAATATGGCGTTGAAAAAATTGTCGCGGATAACTATAAGCTGGATATATTGAGACCCCTGCTAGAAGCTGAAGGTTTTGTAGTTGACCCCATACGTAATCCGAGAGCCATTCATCCATTACTTGCTCCACGTGTTGAAGATGGATTTGCAAACCATAAGTTCATTTTTGGAGACAACCCATTGATGCGCTGGTTTACCAATAACGTTTATGTAAAGGAAACTCAAGTTGGGAAGCAGTTCTTAAAGAAAGAAGAAGTTAAACGAAAAACGGATGGCTTCCAGGCATTTGTTCATGCATTATATCGAGCTGGTGAGTTGGATGATGAAGTAGACATAGATAGTTCATTAGATGCTCTCGAAGCACTGAACTTCTAAAGGAGGTGAGTTCAAAAGGTGGGATGGCTAGACAAGGTATTGAGACGAAATAGCGAATTAGAATCATTGTTTGATTTAGATCTATTTGAAGAAACACATCATCGTGCATATCTAAAAAAGATGGCGCTGGAAACTTGTATAAATTTTATCGGCCGAACAATCAGCCTTTCTGATTTTCGAATTATGAAAGATGGGAAACGGCAAATTGACGACTGGTACTATCTACTAAATGTCCGTCCGAATACGGATCAAACAGCAACAAACTTTTGGCAAGATTTTATTCATCAACTAATTTACGAAAATGAAGTGCTAGTGGTACTAACAGATAGTAATGATCTCTTAATTGCTGATGACTTTGAACGAGTGGAATACGCAATCTATCCAGATGTGTTTAGAAAGGTAGAAGTAAAAGGTTACACTTTCCAACGTACATTTCAAATGGATGAAGTTATTCATCTCACATATAACAACGAGAAGTTAACTACTTTCATGAAGGGTATGTTTGATGACTTCGGCGACTTATTTAGCAGAATGATAGAGATTAGCATGAGAAATCATCAAATTCGCGGGACAGTGGGATTAGACACTTCGCAAAAGTTAGACTCAGAAAATCAAAGCAGATTACAATCCTTTATTGATAAGTTGTTCGCTTCTTTTAAAAAAAATACAGTTGCTCTTGTTCCTAAATTGAGGGGGTTTGAGTACAACGAGGTTTCAAAAGGCGATAACAAGGGACAGTCTGTTGAAGAGATAACAAAGCTAAAAAGATCGCTTACTGATGACGTGGCCAATATTCTGGGAATACCAACCGCTTTAGTTCATGGCGAGTTATCAGATTATGAAACGAGCATGAAAGCGTATGTGAGATTTTGTAATAGTCCCATTATCAAAAAGGTACAGGATGAACTTAATGCAAAAATTTTAACGAAAGACCAATATTTAAAAGGTTCAAAAATCGATGTGTTTGGATTAACGGAGAGAGATTTGATAGAAAATGCAGAAGCTGTTGACAAGTTAGTAGCCTCAGGAGCCTTCACAAGAAATGAAGTGAGAGAATTATTTGGTAAAGAACGATCAGATAATCCAAAGTTAGATGAATTTGTTCTGACTAAAAACTATAGATCAGAAAATGAACTTAAAGGAGGTGAAAATTAATGGCAAAAAGGATTAATGTTAAAGGCGCTATTGTATCCAGCGATGTGGCATGGATATATGAGCTGTTTGATGTGGAGCATACCTCTCCTAAAATGATTGCCGATCAGATTGATAGTGCAAATGGAGAAGATTTGGAAGTCATTATAAATAGCGGGGGAGGTGAAGTATATGCAGCATCAGAAATTTACCATGATTTAAAAACATACGCTGGCAGTGTTGAAACTCGGATTGTAGGTTTAGCTGCTTCAGCGGCTAGTGTAATTGCGATGGCGGGTGATAAGGGAAAGGTGAAAATGGCCCCTACCGCAGAATTAATGATTCATAATGCGTCCATGATTTCTCAAGGTGATCATCGTGATATGAGTAAATCAGCAGAAATGTTGAAAAACACGGATAGAACAATCGCTAATGCATACCGTTTGAAAAGCGGAATAGAAGAGAAAGAATTACTTGAACTCATGGGTGAGGAAACCTGGTTGACACCCCAGGATGCACTAGAAAAAGGCTTAATCGATGAAATCATGTTTGAAAATGAAATTAAGCTTTCGGCTAGTTCGGGAGTTGCTAATCTAATCCCTCAAGAAGTCATTGATGGTATTAGGCAAGGGAAACTAAATAAAATTTCCGATAAGCCAGAACAGGGAATCAACCAAGATACTATAAAACAAATGTTTGCAGATTTTAAGAAAGAAATCTTAGATGAGTTACAACCGAATAATAATGAACCAAATGAACCCAAACCTTCTGCGCCAACGCAGAATAAGCGAAAAGGGTTCATTTTTTAATTTTAAAAATTAGGAGGAATACAACATGCCAATGAGATTAAAAGGAAAAATGGATAATTTTCAGGCCAAAAAAGAAGCATATATGGAACTAGTGAAGGCGGAAGAGCAAGACCAGGAAAAACTTGCAGCTGCCTGGGATGAAATGCAGAATGCCCTTGCGGAGGATTTAACAGAAAAGATAACTGCAGAAGTTCGCACTCAACAAATGGATGCACAAATTCTATCTGCTCGAGGACAAAACGTGCTTACTTCAGAAGAAAGAAAATTCTTTAATGAAGTAGTGACATCTGGTGGGTTTGATGAAAATTCCATCTTACCAGTTACTACCCAAGAAAGAGTATTTGAAGATTTGGTGGAGGCACATCCTTTACTTCAAGCAATCGGTTTGAGAGATCTAGGAGCAGTTACGCGATTCATCAAATCAGACCCTAATAAAGCTTATGCTTGGGGTAAATTGTTCGGCGAAATTAAAGGGCAAATTAGCGCTGCATTTACCGAAGAAGAAATTGGACAATTGAAACTTACTGCCTTTGCAGTAATTCCAAAAGATATGCTAGATCTTGGTCCAGTCTGGGTTGAACGTTATGTTCGCACATTACTAGTTGAGTCTTATTCTGTTGGTTTGGAATATGGTTTGGTTAATGGCCGTGGGCCAGCTCAAAATGAGCCAATTGGATTAATGAAAAATGTTAGTGAGTCCGGAGCTGTTACAACTAAAAGTTCTACTGGTACATTGACTTTTGCACCATCTGAAAAGGGAGAGGTTGTGGCAGGCGAATTACATGATGTAATTAAAGCCTTATCTACAGATGCAAAAAACAAAGCACGAAAGGTAATGAACAAAATTGTTATGGTGGTAAACCCAGTCGACTCTATTAGTGTACAAGCTAGAAATACTATTCAAACAGCTAATGGTCAATGGGTGATGTCTTTGCCATATAACATTAAACCAATTGAGTCTGAAGAAGTTCCGGTTGGAAAAGCGCTGTTCTTTGTTCAGGGGAAATATCTTGCTGCGTTAGCAGGTGGGTACAAAACAAATAAATTCGACCAGACGTTGGCTATTGAAGACGCCATGCTTTACACAATTAAGCAATTCGCAAATGGTAAGCCAGAGGACAATAAGACTGCTCTGGTTTATGATTTAGATATCGACTTTAATACTGGAAGCACAACAACTACGACGACAACAACTAGTGCATAAGCGGGGTAATCTTGATGGTCTCAGATAAACTATTGCAAGCATTTAAAGGCAGGATGCATATCTCACATAGTGGAGAGGACGACAATTTGAAAGAGTTGTTGTCCTTTTCTGTTGCATACGTGGAAGATAAGTGCGGAAGTTTTGACATTGACGGGGAAAACAATATCGATAAACGAGCAAGGGAACTTGTCCTAGAACGAACCAGATATGCGTACAATGATGCGGTTGAGTATTTTGATGACAATTTTCAAAGTGACATACTCGGTCTTGGTTTAGACATGACCTTTGCAAAAGAAGGTGAAACCGATGAGACAGTTTAAATACAAGCCGCCTCGTCTTCATTCTGGTGAATTAAGAACCCCTGTGTCTTTTTATGAAGATACACCAAGCGATGGCCCGGAACCCGGGAGCAGTATAGGGGAAGTGCCCGTTTATGAATGCTATGGCAAGATAGATGAGGTATGGGCTAAAGATGTGGAACTGGCAAAATCCAACGGTACCCTGTCTGATATCACTGTTGTTATTAGAGATCCTATGGGTGATTTTGTACCCCGAAACGACAAGCATTATTTGTCCATTGAGGACGAAAGGTACCGTGACGTGCTTTACAACGTGAAGCATGTTCAGCCTGATCTGCAGCAAAAGGATTTTATCAACGTGATTGCCGGGGTGTCTTCATGAGTGTGAAGATCACAGGAACGGATAAGGTGCTTGCGGAAGTGGAGAAGAAATTCGGAAAAGAGAATATGCAGCGTATCAGTGACAAGGCATTAACTGATGGAGCAAAAGTATTCATAAAAGAACTAAAGGCAGAATTTGAAAAGTTTAAAGACAAAGGTTATTCCATTGAGGAAATAACAATATCAAAGCCGATGTGGGTAGAAGGAACCAGAACAGTTAAAGTGTATTGGCGTGGACCTCATGATCGTTACCGCATCATCCATTTGAATGAATGGGGAACCGTCCAGAACCCGAATCCTGCAGGTAAAGGTGCAATTGCCAGGGCGATGAAAAACGCAAAAGCTGCGTATAGAAAAACAATCATAAACGCTATCAGGAGGGGCTTGTAATGCTGGATGAAATCTACCAAGCTATGATGGCTGATGATTTTATTGTTGAAAATGCCGGCGGGCGGATTAAGTATTATGAATATCCGGAAGCAGCTGACTTACAAGAACCGCATATTGTTATTGATCCACTGGCTCCACCCAGTCCAGAGGACTTTGCTGATAACAACTGGTTAAAAGATGATCACCTCTATCAAATAGAGGTATGGACAAAAAAACGGACTTTAACCGATATGTTGGCTAAGAAAATACAGTCTATTATGTGGAAACTTGGATTAGCCCAGGTAGGTGGATTACCCGAGTATGACAAGGATTATGGTATCTTTCGAGATGCCAGAAGATATACAGGAAAAAAGTATCGAAAAGACTTTGACACCTTATAGGGTGTCTTTTTTATTACAATATAGGAGTGATATAAATGGCTGAAGAAGTTAAAACCTACAGGTCTTCTACAGGTGTAGATGAATTTTACTATGCTGAAATTGATGAAAGCAGTGAGAATGTAACCAATGGTATTATCGAACGAATTCAGTTCTTACAGAACATCACAGTTGATATGCCTCAGTCGGCGGTCCGTGCATTTGGTGACAACGTTACAGCCGAGCTTGCAGTATCCAGCGGTAATATTACTGTAACGTCAGGATTTCATACGTTGCCTGGAGCGGATAAAAAGCGGTTGCTTGGATTAGAAACCTCAAATGGATTGACGGCTCATGGTTCCGAAGACACTCCACCGTATGTTGCTTGTGTGTTTGCGAAAACATATGAAGATGGCTCGAAAGAATGGGTAGGGCTGACCAAAGGGATATTCTTGCGTCCTTCCATTAATGGTCAAACGAAACAAACAGAGACTACTTTCTCAACTGAGGAAATTTCAGCAGAATTTATGGATAGGAAAGTAGATGGCTTTGAACAAGAAAAATCCGTGATTTTCGGAAAAGATGCCAAAGGAGAAACTACAAATCGAGATGCTCTCTTCCAGGCGGTCTTTGGCAAACCTTATCCTTCAACCACAACAACAACCACAACAACGACTAGTGCATAATCATGAAGTTTATACTGTGTCAACCAGCGATAAAACGCTTTGAATGGGAGCTTGAAGTATGTTTAACCCGTCTCCGAAAATTAGGTATTAAAGAGATTGTCCTGTTATTTGCTAAGCAGGACAATCAAATACCTTTATATCTGAGGAATAAGTATGGAGTAGAAGTCCACATATATAAAGATGGGCGAAACGACAAGACATATATTCCTTCTATCAAACCTTATTTATGGATGAGGTATTTAGAAGAGGACCGTTCTCGTGAAGATGACAGTTATTTTTATTTGGATAGCGATGTATTATTGAGACAAGTTCCACAAGTTAAGGCTACAAAAAATAAATGGATCGCTTCCAATTGTGAAAGTTACCTAAGCATCGATTATATCGATAGTAAAGGTGAGGATTTACTGGATCGAATGTGCGGATTATTAAACATTGACGCTGCCAAGATCAGACGGGAGAATCCTGTTGGCGGAGCACAATGGATAATTAATAATCCGACTTTTGAGTATTGGAAAAAAGTATATCGTGACTCTGTTAAACTCTATAGATTTTTGGCTTCTGTGGAACCTGAATATGTAAAAGCCAATGGCCGAAGTTATACGCCAATACAGAAATGGACAGCAGAAATGTGGGCGCAATTATGGAATGTCTACCATTTTAATAAAGCGGTAAAGACACCAAGCGAACTGGATTTTTGTTGGCCGACTGATGATATTCAACGTTATGAAGAAACAGGCATTTTTCATAACGCTGGTGTAATGAATGATCAGCAAGGTTTGTTCTTTAAAGGGAAGTATGTGAATCATACTCCTTTCGATGATTCCTTTGAACACATTGATAATTCAAAGGCTTCCATAAAGTACGTGGAAGCAATAAAAGAGGTGAAATCGACGATGGCTAAATCTAAAGTTCAATATGAAGTGATAGAAAGTTTCCGGGACCTGGAGGATGACAAGGAGTATTTTGAGGGAGACCGTTTCCCAAAGCCTGCTAACAAGAAAGTTTCTGAGGAACGGCTGAAAGAATTATCTTCATCCAATAATAAAGCGGGACGGCCATTAATTAAAAAGGTTGATTGACAAAAGAGCAGGAGTAAAACCTGCTCTTTTTATTTATGAGCATTAATAAAAAAACAATTTGAGAGGATGTTTGAATTGGCTAATTTGAAAAGACACATGATCGAGCTTGTTACCAATGTAACGGAAGAGGGAGAAGTTGAAACGAAGAAATTTTTAACCCCACCATTTATCAAGTCAAGTGTAGTGTATGAGGCAATCGACATCAACGCCAAAATCGAAAGTGATGAAAAGCGGGACGCTAAAGGTGAAAAGGAATTATACGATGAAATCATGGACTTTGTTGCCAACCGTGTGTATGGCGGGCAATTCACAAAAGAAGAATTGTTCAATGGCATTCATGCTCCTGACTTGAACCAGGTATTAATTGATCAGATTATCTTTGTAGCAAGAGGGGTGCAGAATGATGCGACAAAAAAGTACCTGGCGAAGAAACGCTGACGGATGAAGATTTTACCGCTGAAAAGCAAAAAGAATACATGGATCGGCTTTTCAATGAGCTATTGAAGAATGGTAAGGATATCAACGAGATACTGGATATGCCTTACTATTTTGTTATTCAGCTATTAGAAGAAAAGAACAAACCGAAACAAGAGAAATCCCTGATCGCCGCATTTGGTGGTTGAGGGATTTTTAATTTTTTGAAGAAGGGAGGGAGAATACTTGGAAAGAATTGAAGGCATGTCGATAGGGCTCGACCTGGAGACAATGAAAGTGGAGAGCGGCCTAACAGACCTCCGTTCCAAAATGCGACTGGTAAACAGTGAAATGAAAGCCAATTTGTCAGCGTTTGACCGCGGAGACCGTTCGATTCGTAAATACGAAACACGGCTGGAAGGCTTAAATAAAAAATTAGAAGTACAGCGTTCCATCACCGAGAAGGCAAAGCGGAATTACGAAAAGATGGTCAATGAGCATGGGGAAGGTTCAATCGAAGCTGAAAAAGCTGCAAAGGCATATAATAACCAATCTGCCTCTCTTCAAAATTTGGAACGTTATGTTGATCGTACAACGGAAGAACTGAAAGAGCTCAAAAGAGAACAGGAAATCTCTGAATCTCGTTGGGGAAAAATGAGCACTTCCATGCAAAAAGCCGGAGACAAATTTATGTCTGTCGGTAAATCCATGACAGGTATTGGTAAAAATTTAACCATGAGCGTGACTGCTCCTATTGCTGGTCTGGGCGGCCTGATGCTGAAAACCGGTATGGACTTTGAAAAAAGCATGTCTAATGTGCAAGCCATCAGCGGAGCCACAGGGAATGATTTGGAGCAGTTAGAAGGCAAGGCTAGGGAATTAGGTGCATCGACAAGTAAAAGCGCCTCTGAAGCAGCTGACGCCCTGGGCTATATGGCATTAGCAGGCTGGGACACTACACAAATGATGGATGGCCTGGAGCCTGTACTACGGCTTTCTGAAGCAGGAAACATCGACCTGGCTCGCGCTTCCGACTTGGCAACGGATAGTATGTCTGCTCTCGGGGTAGAAGTCGAGGACCTTCCCAAATATCTGGATAACGTTGCACAAGCTGCTAGGAACAGTAATACCGATATTGACGCTCTGATGGAAGCCTATATTACGGCAGGCGGAAACTTTAAAGAATTTAACGTTCCTTTGGAAGAAAGTACGGCTTTGCTAGGAACACTTGCTAACAGAGGTTTTAAAGGTTCTGAAGCCGGCCGGGCAATGAACGCAATCATGGTCAATCTATCTTCAGGAGCTGGACAAGCAGGGAAGGCGATGGAAGACTTAGAAATTAGCGCTTTTGATGCTGATGGTCAGTTTATTGGCTTAGAAGAAACGTTACGACTGGTTAAAGATCGTACCAAGGATATGACCGATGAACAACGCGCTCAATACATTTCGATGATTGCCGGCAAAGAACATTTGAAGACTTTTCAAGGGTTGCTATCTGGTCTTGATGATGAATATGGCGAGCTTAAAGGGGATGTGTCTGACGCAGATGGCGCACTCAATGATATGGCTGAAACCATGCAAGATAATGCCCAAGGGAATATTCAGCGGTTAAAGTCAGCTTTCGAAGAACTGTCCATTCAATTTTCAGATAAAGTGTTGCCGATGTTCACGGATGGAGTAGAGAAGGTTACTGATCTTGTTCAATGGTTTGGCGAGTTGGACGAATCTACCCAAAAACAAATCCTTATAATGGGCGGATTGGCCGCAGCGATGGGTCCTGTTTTAATGGTGGGCGGAAGCCTGGTCTCCACTATAGGTGGCATTGTCACCATTGCAGGAGCTGCATCAGGAGCAATTGCAGGTGCTGGCGGTCTTGGAGCTGCTTTGGCAGGATTTGCAACTGGTCCTGTCGGTATAGCGATCGGTGCATTAGCTGGTTTAACAGCTGGAGGTATTGCCCTTTATAATCATCTAAAACAAGATGCTATACCAGAGGTTGAATTGTTTGGCGACCAGGTGTCAGATTCAACGGAAAAAGCTGTCGGGAGCTTTATGGATTTGAATGAAGAGGCGACCGTCCAACTTGATGAATTGGCCTGGAGCGGTAAAGAAGTAACATCAGACATGAGAGATTCACTTGTATCTAACTTTGATCAAATGGGAAATATGATCATCGATGGATTAGAAGAAGATAAAAACGATACCTTGAGCGTTATGAAAGATTTGTTCTCCGATGCTAAGAACATTTCTGAAGAAGAACAATCGGAGATTATTAAAAATGTTACAGAGGGTTATGAAGAGAGAAAGAACATTACAAAAGAAGGCATGAACCGAATCAATGAGATTTATTCGAATGCCTTAGAAGAAAACAGAACAACCACTGAAAAAGAAAATGCCGAAGTGGCCAGGATTCAACAAGAGTGGTTGGATATGGGTATAGAGGTACTAACAGAAAATCAACAAGAACAAAAAGTTATATTAGAAAACATGCAGCGTCAATCCTCTGAAATATCTGCTCGTCAAGCTGCTGAAGTAGTGAAAAATTCCATTGAGCAAAAAGATAAGGTTATTGCGGAGGCGGAAGAACAATATAACCGAGCAGTTGCAGAATTCACCCGTCAACGGGATGATTCAGGTGAATTAACTAAAGAACAAGCTGATACCCTTATTGCTGAGGCGGAAAGACAAAAAAACGACACTATTTCTCATGCTGAAGAAATGCATTCAAGAGTAGTGGAAGAAGCTCAAGCACAAGCTCAAGAGCATGTTGACAATGTAAGTTGGGAAACAGGCGAGATATATTCTAAATGGGACAAACTTCAAATTGACCTTGGAGCTAAATACCTCACGATGTATGCCGATTTATCCAAATTTACTAAGGATAGTCAGAGTAATATTGGAGATTTTGTAGTAAATAGCACCGGAAAGTTTTTGGATTTCAAGAGCAGTGCTACTGACTCTATTGCTGATCTGGTTTCAAATGGGTTAATAAAATTCGAAGAACTTAAAGTAGGAACCGGCGCAGCTCTAAAAGCAACCAAGGACATCATGAGTGATCGTTTTGAGGATATGGTTGATAAAGCCAAAGGCCTTCCGAAAATGCTAGGTGCAGGTATTGGTTATATGGCAGGCGATGTCAAAGATGGTATTACCGATGTGATCAATGCCATGGCTAGCAAGCTAGGCAAAGGTATCAATGGAACTATTGGTGGTGTGAACTGGGTTCTTGGCAAGATTGGGGTAGACAAATCTATTCCAAAATGGGACGTACCACATTATGCCGAAGGTACAGAAGGACATCCCGGCGGTTTGGCTATTGTGGGGGATGGTAAAGGCATAAATGCTGGTCCAGAACTTATCCAGTCTCCTGACGGCAAATTAGGTTTGAGTCCAGATAAGCCTACGCTGGTAAACATGGAGAAAGGAACTTCGGTTCTATCTGCAAAAGAAACGCGTCCGTTGCTCGATCTAATCCCTAAATATGCTTTTGGTATTGGCTCTCTAAAAGAAGCTGCCGGTAAAGTAAAAGACACTGCGTTAAATGTATGGGACTATATCTCAAATCCTAGCAAACTATTTGATAAGGCCATGGAGAAATTTGGAGTGGTAACTCCTGATCTTCCAGGATTATTTGATGGACTTGGAAAAGGCTTGTTCAACAAAGTTAAGGACGAGCTCCGTGACTATATTAAGAACAAGATTTCTGACTTTGGTTCATTTGATACCAACGCTCCAGGCAATGTTAAGTCGTGGATTGCAGCGGCTATGTCCAGGACCGGTGTTCCATCTTCATGGTTAGGCCCACTGACTACAATCGCTATGAAAGAATCCGGCGGTCGAACAGGCCCATCAACCATAAACCGTTGGGATATTAATGCGAAACGCGGCACACCTTCAATGGGACTTATGCAGACGATAGGTCCCACTTTTAATGCTTTTAAAGCACCCGGGTGGAATGACATCATGAATCCGATCCACAACGCTGCGGCAGCCATTAACTATATCAAGAGCAGATATGGCAGCGCATTTAATGTACCAGGTATTAAAGCGTTGGCAAAAGGATTGCCGTATGTGGGTTATAAAACAGGAGCTCGTATTAGCACGCCTGGTCTATATGGTTTTGCCGAAGACGGTTGGCCAGAATATGCTATCTCTACAAACCCGGCGAGAAGAACCGATTCCATGAAATTGCTGGCTCTGGCAGGGAAAGAAATTGCAGGGAATAAACGTCCAGGACAACTACCTGATTATCAAGAAACGAATTCTCGTGTTGTACAAATACTGGAACAATTATTGGAGGTATTAACAAACGGTGGAGGAAGGAATGAAATTAATCAAACAGTTAACTATTATGATACTGTTCCTAACCCATCAGAAACCGCACGTAAAAATAAACGTGCCCTGCAGCAACTTGGACTAGAATTAAATTAGAGGTGATAGATAGTGCGTAGGATAACTTATGAAAATGCAAGGGGTGAAGAAATCGTATTTTATCTATCACCTCTAGTAATTGAATCTTTAACTGGCATTGGCGAAGTAGATGCTGAAGTGCAAGGACAAAAATCTCCATATCAAGATGGAGATACCTATATTGATTCTTTGTTACAAGCACGATATATCGATTTACATGGAAAAATCACAAAAACAAAACTCTCGGAAATAAAACAACTTCGCAAAGAGATTATACGTGTTTGTAATCCAAAACTTGGTTTGGGCAAAATCGTACTCGAGTTAGACGGAGATGTAAAAGAAATCGAAGGAGTTTTAGAAAGCGTACCTACTTTTCCCGAAAAGAGACAAAACCCTTTTCAAGAATTCCTGGTTAGCTGGAAGTGTCCGGATCCCTACTGGAAAGACCCGCAAGAAGTATCGCGAGCTTTAAAGGCTTATGAAGGGAAGTTCACATTTCCTTTCAATTTTCCAGTAGAGTTCGGGATTGAAGGTGATTCTACAAGTATTTATAACGAGGGAGACGTAGAAACACCTGTTCAAATTAATATCCAGGGACCCGTAAGTAACCCGATGGTAAAAAATCGTACAACTGGAGATTATATAAGGATTTGGAGGACACTTTCTGCTGACGAGGTTTTGCATATAGATACCAATCAACAAAACAAAAGAGTAGAAATCTATCTCAATGGAAGCGTTATTCAAAAGGCGTGGGGTTATTTAGACGATTATTCGGAACTATTTAAGTTGATCCCTGGCCAGAACAAAATAAGTTATGTGGCTGATTCATCAACCGATAACGCAATTGCATCCATCGCTTGGAAGAATAGATATGTAGGAATATAGGAGGGAATAAAGACTAATGGTAGAACGAAGCTACTTTTTTAATACGCCCGAAGGCGGACCTGCTTATGAGTATAAAGCGGGAGATTTCGCTCGATTTCATGCCCAAATCATCGGTAATGGCGTGTCCAATACAAATACGTTAGATGACTTAGCTGTATCATCAAAGCAAAATATGACTGTGTCATTAGCAGCTGGATATGCATTTGCGAATGGTTATATGTACGAAAACACAGCAGCGAAAGACTTAATTCATGATATTGCGGAGCCTGACACCGACCGTATAGATCGCATAGTTATTGCATTCGATAATACTCCCACTCAAAGAAAGACCTATTCATATGTTAAAAAGGGGATTCCGGGTACGAACCCAACTCCACCGTCTCTTACTAGGAGCAGCTATATTTATGAATTGAGTGTAGCCCAAGTGTTAATCGAAGCGGGAAAATCTTATATTGAAAATGATCAGATAACCGATGAACGAACAATCGATGCGGTTTGTGGATATATTCCATTGCATAACATTTATAGGGCGCTTTCCATCGATGAATATGGAACCGCAACGTTTTTGAACCAATCATTCATCAAGACAATAAACGAGGAAGGCGTAACATTTGAACAAAGCCAAGTACGAGAGGTTCCTTTCGGGAGGATAATCGAAGACACACAGGGCGAAATCAATTCTGATTCTACATTCATTGCAAGAGCAAGAGGGGTATATAGCTTCTGGGCTGAAATTGGATGGTGGAAAACATCCTTCCCTGTGGGGATTGATGTACAGATTTACGTTTATGTGAACGGAGAAGAAGCCTTCCCGATGGTTGCAAAAGTGCTTAATTCTTCCAATGATAACTTTGTTATAGCCAGTGGTATAGATCGTTTGCAGGCTGGAGATGAAGTCCAATTCAAAGCGATTGTATTTCATACAGGCGGCGAACCTGTTACACCAAATTTAATTCGTCTTAGGATTGCAAAACTTTCATAAGGAGGGATTTTAATGAAACGACCTATTAGAATATACACTCCCCATCTTGATTTAGAAAAAGAAATTGAGAGGTATGAAAGTTTACAGTTCACCCGAAGTTTTTATGGAAAAGGTGAATTTGAGCTGCATATTAACCGTTATATGGACGGTGCTGAACTTTTGAAAAAAGGCAATATAATAGTTTTGGATAAAAAAGCAAACAAAGCTGGAATCATTCTGACTAGAGAGATTGCGCTAGATGAGAAAGGGAAAGCATCGGAGAATTGGAAAATTACCGGTTATACGTTGGATGGGTTAATTAGTCGAAGGCAAACAGTTCCGAGCAGTGATGATGCCGGAGGTTATGATCGAAAAAGTGGTGACGCAGAAACGGTAATGAAGCACTATGTGCAAAAGCATTTTGTTAATCCAGAAGACCCTAAAAGAAAAATGCCTATGATAGAAGTAGCCCCCAATAAGCACCGTGGTGACCACATTAATTGGGAATCTCGATTTAAAGTAGTGTCTGATGAGTTTGAAACAATTGGTAAGCAATCAGGGCTAGGGTGGACAGTATATGCCGATACTGCTAACAAAAAATTCATTTTTGATGTTATGGAACTGAAAGATTTGACGAAGGGAAACAAGTCAGGGTTTACACCTGTTGTGTTTTCACCGGATTTCGGGACAATTAAAGATCAGTCATTTACCGATAGTGATAAGGATTACAAAAATGTAGGCTATGTAGGCGGTCCGGGAGAAGGGGAAGACAGGGTAATTGTCAAAGTAGGTGAAGAAGCGGAGGGGCTGGAAAGAATTGAAACTTTTATTGATGCTCGCGATGTCGGAAGTGAAGATGAAGAGCTAACCGATCAGGAAGTTGAACAACAACTTAAAGAACGAGGAGAGCAAAAGTTATTAGAAAAAGGAAGACTTCTGTCCTTTGAAGCACAAATTTTCACACCAATAACAGAAGAGGTTAATCGGATCCCTAATGGTAAACCAATCGCTAAAACTCCTTTCGAATATGAAGTTGACTTTGATATTGGTTGTCGGGTAACAATTCTAAATAAAAAATGGGGTATTATGCTTGCTGCACCAATCGTTGAATTAAAGGAAATTCATGAAGTGAATGGTTTTACACTCGAAGGAACATTCGGGGAGGCTAAACCGACTCTCATTACAAAAATTAAAAAGAGGTTCGATGAACTCACAGGTGTAGAACAACAAGAGTTTCCCGTACAGTACTCAAAGGTTCAATTAGAAAAATCTATAAAATATACGAATGAGGGACTGACAAAAGAAGAACAGGAACGTATTAAACAAGCCGAAGAGAATTTAAAAAAGTCCAAAGAGCATACGGAAGAGTATGCAGAGCAGAAGTTTTATCGAGGTCCGACTGAACCTGAGAATAAACAGTTAATATGGATTGATACTTCAAATCCGGACCAGGACTTATGGAAACGTTGGGACGAAGCAACGAATTCATGGCAAATAGGTCCTGGCGGTCCGCAGGGTGTGCAAGGTCCTCCTGGTCAAGATGGACAAACGTACTGGACATGGATAAAGTACGCTGATGACGAGCTAGGAAACGGAATGAGCGATAATCCAACGGGGAAATCCTACATGGGGATTTCTTATAATAATGAAAGTGCCGTTGAGTCCTCAAATCCTGCTGATTACCAATGGGCGAAAGTAGAAGGACCACAAGGACCGGAAGGCCCGCAAGGGGTTGAGGGTCCTCCTGGAGCAGACGGCCAACCTCGTTATACATGGATTCGATATGCTGACGATGAGCAGGGCAATGGAATGTCGAACATTCCAGATGGAAAGGAATACATTGGACTGTCGTACAACAATGTAGAGCAAACGGAGAGCGATGATCCTGCTGACTATTCGTGGTCGAAATATAAAGGTGATAAGGGTGAAAAAGGCGAGACAGGCCCCCAAGGAATACAAGGCCCTCCTGGAGAAGATGGACAGCCACGTTTTACTTGGATACGTTACGCTGATGATGTAAACGGAAATGGGATGTCGAACTATCCAGACGGAAAACGATATATCGGTTTGGCGCATAACAAGACGACAGCAACGGAGTCCACAGACCCTTCCGACTACACTTGGGCGAAAATAGAAGGCGATACAGGACCACAGGGTCCAGAAGGCAATCAAGGTCCGCAGGGTCCACAGGGACCAAACATAGTGGACACCAATACTTCGTTTGGCGTGAATTGGCTGGTAGCCGATTATATCAAGTCCCTAAATGGTTTGAACGTGGGGAATGGTCAATTCGTCGTGGATGACGATGGCAATGTGCGTTTCGGTGGGCAATTACAAGGTCCTAGTGGAACATTTGGAAATGTATCCGTTGTGGATGGTAATTTCGTTCTCAAGGATAGCGCATCGGGTATGGAATATAATATCGCCAGCCTGCAGAATTATATACTGGACCACTCATTCGAGTTAATACGAGGGAATGGCAATGTTGATTACGACTATATGTGGTTGGACTATAACTCCAGTGACGATAACAATGTCAGATCCTCATTGTGGAAGAGTATTGGCAGACCTAGAGTTGGCTTAAGGCTAGATAATAACAGCCATACTGTGGACTTTGGGAAGCAAAGCATTTGTGTAAATAAAAGCAACTATGTCTCCCAGTTTATTCCGGCAGGTAATTTCAAAGTCGATACGACATATTCTGTCAGCGCTTTTTTCAGAAGGCAAAGGAATGTTGGGGCAGGGGCGCAACCACGTATTTCAGTCCAGCTTTATGATCAGATTGATGGTACGATAATCGAGACTCTAAAACAGACTACTTTCCCGAGGGTTCCAGATGATTATAGTTCTGTGCGCAGATCCACCACATTCTCTATACCAGCTTCCAGAAAAGATGATCTGGTAGACTATGTGGCTATCCGTGTTGTGTTCTGGGGAGCAGAAGATCATTGGCATGCCGTTGATGGCGCCCAGTTAGTGATGGGTGCATACCCGTCGGTATATGCACCAGAAGAAGGTCTATATAGCTTTTTGAGTGGTACAGAGGATCTGACTTTGCGTGAGGGTGTACGATTTGGACACTTATCAGGGGCTACATTTGATAAATATGGAAACCTGCATGCGCCGCCATCCGCCTCTGCAGGGGCATACTGGAACATACAGGACTACGAGGACAATGTCATACTCAAGGTGCCGTGGGGGTCTAACGGCGGAGATATACAATGGAAGGGGATAAACCTTACCGTAATGGAGCATTTGTGGTCCGGATCTATCTATCCAAAAGGCGATCAAGAGGCGTATCCATCCAAGAAATTATCGGAATGCAAGACTGGATGGATTCTGGTATGGTCTGATTATGACGTTGGCTCTGGTTCCAACAATTTCAATTGGGTATTTAGTATAGTACCCAAGCGTTTCGGAATGACATCGTTGGAGGGTGGAGGATGCTACTTCGTAACTCCTAACAGTGATAATACAGATCATGGCGCTAAGTATATTTATGTGTACAATGACCATATACGAGGTAATGATAACAATAATGTTTCTCCATTAAACGATGTGGTTCTAAGGTACATTTTCGAATGCTAGGAGGAGACATAAGGTGAAGATATATTTATTCGTCGATGGCGACAGGGTAACGGGGTATGGTGATAGACCATCCTACACCCCTCATGAGATAGAGATTGAAGTAGCGGAAAATCATGAGGTATTGAGGAACTCACGTATATTTAGATACGTGGATGGTGAGTTGATAAGGGATGATGAACACCAACTGCTAGAGGTGAAGAACAGAAAGATACATGAGTTGTCCGCAATGTGCAATAAGGCAATCCTGGGGTACTTCAATGTCGATTTGGATATCGGCACTTATAGCTTCTCCTTCGACAAGGAAGCGCAGGACAATTTCACTAATACCATGGCGCTTATGAACAACGACGTCACAGAGGAAGTGAGATGGACCGCCCACAAAGACGGAGAAGTGCACAGGGTGACACTGGATAAGAATACGTTTATGACAGTGGCCAAGGCTGGATTTAACCACAAATGTCATCAGATATCTAGATTCAGGGATGAATTGCAACCGTTGGTGGAACAGGCCAATACGATCGAGGATATAAAGGCGGTACAATGGTAAGAACATGCTGGGAAAAGTTAAAGATAAAAGTTATTTTGAAAAGATTAATAGATAGGATGAAAACGCCGAATAGGCGTATTTTTTATACTATAAAGGATAGTCATCCCTTTCTGTCGAATTAATGCGGAGGAGGGATAGAGTGTACAAATTCGATATTATCCAAATAAACAACTGCGATCCTTTTACAACATATGGGGGATATGAAGGCAACAGCAAAACCATAGTTATTGCCACTAAAGATACATTGCTAAAAAAGCAATTTAAGATTCTACGGGACGAAAAGAAAAAGATTGAATATATTTCTTTCAACAGCAGTGATGGTAAGACTGATTCTCAATTTAGTGGTAAAAAGAGTGTTCTGGGGATTGATAACAGTTTAAGCGGAATGTGTAAAATATTATTAGGGTAGAAAAATACGCCTTAGAGGGCGTATTTTTTATGCTTGTTTTGTTGTACCCATTGCCAAATAGGGGTGGCTAAAATAATATAGATAATAAAGTTAGGAGGGATAGTGTGTTGAAATGGCTCGTAAAAGCCCGATATTTGCTTATCATCGTAACCATAGCCGCCCTATTTGTAATTGCATTTGAATATTTCACTGTTGATTTAAAGGCTCCTCATCCAGATGGTGGGTATTCAGTAATTGACATGAGTGGTCCTTATGGAAAAATTGGAGAGGTTTTACTTTCAATCCATTCCATTGCAATAAAGACACTTGCAGTATCTTGTATAGGAGTGATATTGCTTACCTATCAAATAAGAAATTCATATTAATTTTAATACGCTGGATAACTCTGGCGTATTTTTTATGTTTTCAAAGAGAGAAAATTATCAGGGGAGGGTCAATAGAAATGGAGGAGATTACCGTGGATACGGTATTACAGTACTTTTTAACACAGGGACCCTTCGCGTTATTATTCGTTTGGCTACTAATACATGTGATGCGGGCGAACCAGGAGCGCGAAATGCAATTACACAGTTTATTGGACAAGTTTAGCGACAAGTACGATGTTGTTATAAAAGAATTAAAGGATATCAAAGACCGATTGCCCCCCAGGTAGTCGGTTTTTTAATTGGCTAATAAGGAGGTGAAAAGCATGGAAGACGTATTGATTTTTGCAACTGTCATTTTACCGATTGTAACCGCACTTGTCGAGCTAGTTAAGCGTACAGTGACTATCCCTAAAAACATTGTACCGTCTGTAAGCTTTTTGGTCGGCATTGCTATTGGTGCAGCTGCTTATCCGTTTACGGACCTAGAGCTTGTACTGCGACTGTGGGCCGGTGGTTTTGCTGGATTGGCTGGTACAGGTTTGTTTGAGCTTGCTGTAAATAAACGAGAGGGAACAACAAAATAAAAGGAGCGTGTTAGCATGGTTACAATCCACAAATCATTCATCCCGGCCAGCAATAAAGAGCTACGTCCGGGATATTCTATGGATCCTGATTTTGTTACAATCCATAATACGGCCAACAGGTCAAAAGGTGCCGATGCGGAAATGCATGCTCGGTACCTTTTGAATGGTGCCGGCGGTCGACAAGTATCCTGGCATTTCACAGTTGATGACAAAGAGATTTATCAGCACTTGCCAACGGATGAAAACGGCTGGCATGCGGGTGATGGTCAAGGTAATGGAAACTGTAAATCTATTGGTGTGGAAATCTGTGAAAATGAAGATGGAGACTTTGAAAAGGCAGTGGCCAATGCCGCATGGCTTGTACGCCAGTTGATGGACGAGCATAATATCTCGATCGATAACGTGGTACCACACAAACATTGGTCAGGGAAAAACTGTCCTCACTTGCTACTAGGTCGTTTCGACGATTTTAAAGCGCAAGTGTCAGGTGTTAAGCATAAGCCTGCCAAACAAAAGAAAACGAAAGCCAAAACTGTCAAAGAGGTGGAAGGCAAACAGTACATCCATTTACCGGAAACTGCAGAAAGCTGGCGTATATATCCTGTTGATGCTCCGCCTACAAAAGGAATCGAAAAAGGTTTTCTAAAGCCTTCTAAATTCGGCGGGCTAACCTATGAAATACTTGGCGAGAAAGAGCCGGACGTCTATGTCATTAAGTCGTCTGATTTCGGAAAAGGGAAAGTTTATGGCGCTGTAAGTACCGGCGCGAAAATAACAGGATCGTCAATTACAAAAGCGAAAGAATCAAATAAGGAAACTCTATATCTTCCGGCGAGCGCTTCGTCCTGGAGAGTCTACCCGACCAACAAAGCACCGGTAAAGGGAAATGAGAAAGGCTTCCTTAATCCTAAAAAATTCGGTGGCCTTCAATACGAAGTGTTGGGTAAACCGCAAGCTAACGTCGTAACTATTAAAACATCAGACTTTGGTAAGGTTAATATTTACGTTGGTCCTGGTACTGGTGCTAAAATAAAATAAAACAAAAAGCCCTCCATAGTGGGGGCTTTATTTCCATTTGTCTTTAACTCTATGACAGTCAAAAATGCATGATATAAGGCCTTCTAACGAGTATGCGACCATATCTTGGTTAAGGTTAGGAAAATTGCTCCCTTTCTTTAGGTAGAAGTCGTTTAATGTATTATCTAGTTTATGTATTAGTTTGAAATCTTCGTATAATATAAGGTTACTATATCTTATTAAGTGATTATTAACTTTTATTCTGCTCTCTGATAATAAAAAAGTTAGAAAATCCCTATTAGTAATTTCGATTTTATAACCTTTACTTTGAAAATGATCAGTTTTTTTATTCCAAAATCCTTCTCTTTTAATTATTTTTGCGATACTCTCACTGTCTAACGTGTGTAAATTCATAGATCTATAATTATAATCCCCGTCAGGATCTAAACCATAATATACATCCTCCTCAGGAATTAAGAGTCTATGTAAGCCAAACTCTAGTTCAGAATAAATGGAATGAAATTCCCAGTCAACTGTATATCTTTTGTTAGCAGTTTCTCTCCGCCCTTGTTCTGAGTACAAGAAATCTAATAAGTAAACAGTAATAATTAAACTGAACAAAGAAGTTAAGTAACTTTCCAACTGGAAATTCTTAATTAGCAAATTCAAAATTACAATAACAGTAAAAATGATAATAAAGAAAAGATTCATAGGCCACAAGCTTTTAATTCGATTGATAAATCGTCTAAAACCATTTTTGGTCCTTTTTAAATTATTAGAGATATATTCATCGTTAAAGAATACCGAAAATAAAACAAAGACTGTGTAAAAAATAACTAATAAAATTAAAGCTAAGTTAAAGTAAAAACGTTCCAACAAAACACATCACTTTCTATCACTTTATATACATACTTCTTTTTAATCATTATATGATTTTAAATTGTAATTACAATAGTTTAATAAACAGTTTTCTTTTTATCTTATCATTCATTAAGATTTCTATTTTAGAAGACATCTTATTGCTTTATTAATACAAGGAAGTTTATACTTTCCCTCTTGGATTACAGTCTGATCATTCAATTCTGCAGTTATAAAATAATCCCCTGGACCCCCGATTATATCTATTCTAATTCTTCCTTCCTGGTAAGGTATCAATATCACGTCACTTTCCAATGTGATTTTCATTGGCTGTCTTCCTCCTCTACTGTATGTAGGGCAATTAATCACTGGTAGATATAGCTGTAAGAATATCGTCAGTAAAATATAGATAATTGCCATTACCGTAAACCCATTGCTCGCTGGTGCCTAAAGTGGATTTAGTTACATTTTTATTGCTTGGTTCGCCCCAATTTGACTTCAATACTTGTTCTTTAGTCATACCAACTATTACCCCTGCATTGCTAGAAGTTATTTTGTTCAATTTATTATTTATGTTGTTTAAAAAGTAGTTAACTGTAGTAATATCATAACTATATTTTATCTTACTTAAGTGACTTTTTATTACCTCAACAACAGGATTCTCACTTTCCACTTCCTGTTTTGATCTAGTTATCAGTTCAATGTCATTAGAAATTTCATCGTCGTGTTTGTTCAACAGTATTAATGCATCTGTGTACTGGTAATCTCTTAATAAGTTTAAAGCTTCTATATGCCATTCTTCTAGCATGTCTTCTGTTAAGACCTTAACATTCTCTTCTTTATATTGACTATCCGCGTCAAACATCGGTGAGTTCTGATCATTTGAAAAAGTGACTTCCTGAGAGTTCTCTTTAGTGTTGCTTTGTGAACAAGCAATAAGTATTAATATAAATAGAACTGATATTGATAATAGTGTAGGTCTCAATGTTTTTCCTCCTTTATAATATAAACGTTTTTGTCAATGTAATAAGCATATCTTAACTTTCCAATTAAAACCATATGAAAATAGTTAAGAAACATAACTTGCCGAAAGATGACTTAAAAACACATATAAAGTAAGTTAATGATATGGTAAAATTTGTAGAAGGAACAATTGAGGAGGATTATATGTATATTCAAATTTTATTACTAGGTTTGGCAGGATTTTTAGTTTCTTTAGCTTTTACCGTTATTTTTTTCATTAATAAAAAGAAGAAAACAATCCCACTAGTTTCTTTAGTAGCTTCAATATTAATATTCATGTTAGGGTACACAATGATACCTACTGGGAGTGAAGCGGGTCAATACACAAAAGATGATTTTACTAAAATAGAAAAGGACGCCAAAGTTTCAGTTAGTGGAGAAGTAACTGAAATTATTGAAGATAAAGATTCTTTTCTCTTCATATTAGAAAATGAAGAAGGGTCATACACAATAATGAATAGCTCAGGAGATAAAGTTGAAAAAGGGAATAAGCTGACGGCATATGGACTATTTGACGGAATACAAGATAACAGTGTATTTATTCAAGCGGTTCAATTGGATAAAGATTGAATAATTGAACTGAAGTTAAAAATAGCGTGCCGATTTTGTGCCGACGTAGTTTGAAATAATAAAAAAAGATATGAAAGGTTGTTTTATTGAAAAGTTGATATTTAGCTGTTTTATACATGAATAGATAGAGTTTGAAAACAGTCATTTATCAAGTTCGAAATGGAAGGTTCTATTGGATAATTGAATAATTTAATGTAATAATAAAAGGGCCCTTGGAAAGGGTCCTTTTTTCATAGAAAAGCCCAATTGAAAATGACTTGTTATGGTACTAACGCTGTTCTATTTTCTTCTAATGTCTTTCTATGACTATTTCCTCTTTTATAGGCGGCCCACATTGGGTAAACATAAGGGTATAGCTTGCTGAATTAGGATAAGCTCCTGCAGTGAGCCAATTTTTAGCCGTATTATCATACATAACTTTAACAGATAGAAGGGAATCAGACTGTGGTTTACGTTTTAAGTGTTTTAATCGGTTTTTTAACAGCGTTTGTCGGGAGTATTGCTGGTTTGGGAGGAGGAATCATTCTTGTTCCAAGCCTTTTGCTGCTCAGTCACCTTTTAGATAGTTTCAGCTGGGCGGCGCCGCAAAATATTGTCGGTATTTCGTTGCTTGTAATGGTTTTTACCGGATTGTCATCCAGCATAGCATATATGAAGAAGGGGAGAGTCGATTATCGCAGTGGAAGGATTTTCTTATCCGGAGCAATTCCTGGCGGTATACTTGGCTCATGGCTTAGTCAGTTTATCTCGGAAGATGCCTTTTCGTTATACTTAGGACTACTGATGCTACTGTTATCGGCTATGTTTTTTATTAAAAAGAAAGAACCTATCTTGAAAAGTCAGCCGGTACACAGCAAAGGCGTCGACAGAACGGTTATTATCGATGGGGAAAGGTTTTCTTATACGTATTCCCTGGCTGCTGCGGTGTCTATAGCTTTCGCTGTCGGTGTTTTATCAGGGATGTTTGGCATTGGAGGCGGCTCTTTGATCGTGCCGGCAATGATTCTTTTATTCGGTTTCCCGCCGCATATAGCAACTGCGACTTCGATGTTCATGATATTATTCTTAAGCTTAATTAGTTCGTCGACTCACATTGTCCTCGGACATGTGCCTTGGCAGTATGTGTGGTTGTTTATACCAGGAGCCTGGATTGGTGGTACAATCGGTGCGAAGGTCAATCAATTGCTTAAAGGAAAAACGGTGGAATGGATACTGAGAATATTGCTGGTGGTAATCGGTTTTCGATTAATTTTACAAGGTATTGGATAGGAGATTTTAAGATGGAAGAGAAAATTTTCCTTTATTATACAAACGACTTACACAGTCACTTTGAGAACTTGCCACAAATCATTGGCCATTTCAATGAAGAAAAAGAAGTGAGAGAACGTAATGGCCAGTCATACTGGCTGATTGATATTGGCGATCATGTCGATCGCTCCCATCCCATTGCAGAAGCAATGAAGGGAAAAGCCAATGTGCAGCTATTAAACGATGCAGGTTATCATTTTGCCACTTTGGGAAATAACGAGGGTATCACGCTTGATCATGATGATTTATTTCATCTATATGATCAAGCAGACTTTGAATTATTGTGTGCGAATCTGAACAGCTTAGACGGAGTACAGCCAGATTGGTTGAAGCCTGTTTCCTATGCTACCACGGAAAACGGTGTCCGGATCGGTTTCATCGGACTGACGGCTCCCTTTAATGATTTCTATAATTTGCTCGGCTGGAGTGTCGCCAACCCTTTCTCGATTATGGAGAAATATCTTCCGGAATTGGCTGAACAGGCAGACATTATTGTGTTCCTTTCCCATCTTGGTATTACTGATGACGAGGAAATAGCTAGGCGTTACCCGCAGATTGATGTCATTATCGGAGGACATACTCATCATCTTTTTCGTGATGGCGAGTATATAGACAAAACACTTCTTACTGCAGCAGGGAAACATGGAAAGTTTGTAGGGGAAGTGATTTTGACATGGGACCAGGAACAGCGGAAACTGATTCGAAAAGAAGCCTATGCAAGCAGTACCGAAAAACTCCCAAAAGACGAGAAGACGGAGCAAAAACTGATTGCTTATCAGAATCGGGCGAATGATTTACTAGGGGAAACAGTGACGACGCTGGAAAAACCATTGGAATTCGGCTGGTTCAAAGAAACATTTATTATGAAACAGCTTGTTGAAACATTGAAGGAATGGACAGGAGCAGACTGTGCTATGCTGAATGCCGGACTGCTATTGGATAGATTTGAAAAAGGGGATGTGACATACGGCGATATTCACCGGATTTGCCCGCATCCAATCAATCCGTGTCTCGTCACACTGCAGGGAGATGAATTGCTCGAGGTCATCCGTGCTTCTTTTACCAAGCAATTTACGGAATTGAAATTGAAAGGTTTCGGTTTTCGTGGCGAAATAATCGGGCGAATGGTCTTTGCAGGTGCCTCTGTGACGACCAGTAAGCTAGCAGATGGTCAAGAACATGTCGATTATGTAGAGGTGAACGGCAGTCCTCTGGATATGGATAAACATTATAAAGTGGCAACCGCTGATACGTTTACATTTGGACGATTGCTACCTGAAATTGCAAGAGCGGAGAACAAGCAGTTTTTCATGCCGGAATTTTTACGTGACTTACTGGCCGATACATTAAGGAAAAAAGTGGCTTCCAAGTGACACGTATCCTCCCGAAATCCATATAGTATGGTGAAGGGAGTGTGGCATTTTATGATTTCTATTAAGCCTGTTTTTATTGAAGAAGTTCCTTTTACGGCGATTCGTGTGGAATTGCCGAAAACGAATCTATTGATTGTTTCGAATGATACCGGATATATTATGTGCGGCGCTCTGGACGTCGATTTGCTAAGTGAAAAGTTGGCAGACCGAAAAGTGGTAGCTGCCCGGGCAGTGGGAGTCAAGACCATTGAACAATTGCTTGACGCTCCATTGGAGAAGGTGACGAATGCATCCAGGGAAAAAGGCTGGCAGGTAGGGATGACCGGGAAGGAAGCTTTACTGAAAATTGCCGAACCGGCCGACTGAAAAAATTAGACAATTTCCTACAAATTTAGTTTGATTTCTCCTATAAATCCTCTATACTCTAAATAGAGGATTTTCTTGTTGTCTATACAAGGAGTCAGCTGTTTCATTCAAAATGGTGCGGTTAGGAGATAGATATGAGAATTGCAGCAACCAAATCAATTGAACCCGGAACGAAGCTTGCCAAAGCAATATATAACGAAAACGGACAGATATTGATTCAAGAAGATGTAAGTCTGACACAACGCATGTTGAAAAGACTGCAAAAATATAACATAACCTATGTAAATATTAAAGATTCCTTAACGGACGATATCAACATTACGACTCCGATTCCGGAAAAATTGCGGATGGAAGCTTATCAAACGATTAAGCATTCTTTCTCAGAGTTTCAAAGTCAGGACATCGGAAACAGTTCGTTTGTATTCGAGAAAACGAGTAAACAAATGGCTGATATGGTTGGAAATCTTATGGATGAGCTCCAACAGGCGGACCAAGTGGTTTCCATTTTGTCAGATGTTTTCTTGACCGATAATTATGTGTTTTCCCATTCACTCAATGTGACAATATATTCGTTGGCTTTGGCAACGGAGCTCGGCCTGCCGCGTTCGAAAATGGAAGAAATCGGACTGGGGGCAATGCTGCATGATGTGGGCAAGATGTTTATCCCACAGGAAATTCTGCAAAAGCAAGGTAGCCTTTCTGACATGGAATTTGAAATCATTAAGGGGCACACGGATATAGGGTTCGAATTCTTACGAAATAATCACAACATCCCTTTGCTTGCAGCACACTGCGCTTTTCAACATCACGAACGATTGAATGGATCTGGGTACCCCCGCGGTCTTACGGAGAAAGACATCCATCCACACGCTAAATTAATCGGTATAGCGGACGTATTCGATGCTGTTACCAGCAATAGAGTATACCGTGATGCATTGCTTCCGCATGAAGGACTGGAAGTGTTATATGCTGGTGTTGGAGATTTGTTCGATCGTGAGCTGGTAGAGGCCTTCCGTCGAACCATCGCAGTTTATCCAACTGGATTGATGGTCGAACTCAGCGATGGAAGAGCCGGTATCGTGGCAAAACAAAATCAGCAGCTATGTGAACGCCCGGTGATTCGTATCCTAGAGGAAGATGGTAACGCTGTATCGGTTCCTTACGAAATAGATCTTGCCGAACATCTGAATTTGATGGTCACCTCCTGTTTTGCGACAGACTTGGCAAAAAGTTAATACGGGAAAAATTCTAACCTCCTGCTTAAAAGCATATGTTTTTTTGAGGGGGTATTTTTATTGAAAAAAAATAGGAACTTCAAGAACCATATGACACCGCCTCCGTTTCGTCATGTATTGGTGGTAACAATCGTTTTTTTTACGATATCCTCCTTTGTCAGTATTTTGATCATCAACCGCGGACTTGAGCCTACACTGATGGATATAGCGGAAACAAGGGCCCGGCAATATGCAAGAATGGCGATTAACGAAGCAGTCAGTAAAAAAATCGCCGATGATTTGGAATACGACGAATTGATTCAGGAAAAGGTCGATAATGAAGGAAATGCAGTATCGGTAGGCTGGAATTCCGTTGTTACCAATCGAGTGGTACGGAATACGACCAATCGTGTGCAAAATTTTTTAAAACTTTTGGAAAAAGGACAGGTTCCCGATCCGGGAAGTACGCTTGATGTGGAACTGGAACCGGACGAAAAGCCTTCAATCGAGTCGGTCAAAGAGGAACCGACCTTGATACAAATCCCAGTCGGCCAGGCATTAGGAATCCCTTTATTGGCAAACCTGGGACCTGATATTCCTGTCAATATAGAAGTGATTGGTGATGTCCAATCAGAACCAGTCATGGAGCGGGAAGAACTAGGTATCAACAATGTGTACTTCGCTTTGTACGTAGAAATGGAAGTAAGTCTGCGAGTGGTTGTTCCATTTCAAACCAAAACAACACAAATTACTTCAAAGATAAAGATCGATGATCGGGTAGTCAGCTTTGATGTACCATATTATTACAATGGAAACGGTGGCGGTGAATCGCCGCAACTCTCGATTCCGATGGAACCCTTGCAATAGAAGTCTGCCGCTGGTACAATATACGAGGAATTGAATAGCGAGACCTTATCAGATCGGTGAGGTAGAGGTGCAGACAGGATCAGTATCCTTTTGGAGGATGATAACTGGGAAGATTGGTGAAAGGCCTGTTTGCCGAAGTATTAAGGGAGTGTCAGCCCCTTATTACTGGTATTATGTCGAATAGGGATAATACTGTCATGTCTGGAAAGAATAGCATGAAGGGCTACTGATCGAAATGGAGGATAACAGAGTTGCTTACAAAGCAGTGATAGGTTATTTTCTATCACTGCTTTTTTCTGTTTAAAGACACATTTCCTTGTTTGCAAAGTAATCATAATCGAAAGGTGAAGGGAAGGGGATCGGGATCAGGTAAATTCCTTTTAGGCACCCCAATTTCCAGAAGCCTTTGCTTACCGTGCATATGACCAGACAGGTTTTCCTCATTTTTTCTTCAGCATGTCGATCCATTCATTTCCATCACCAAAAAGCAATGGAGGTACAACATGGAAGGAACAATTTATTCATTAATTCCTGCCCTGCTGATGCTGGTGCTTGTATTAGCTACAAGAAAAGTACTGCTTTCATTAGGGGCAGGTGTGTTAATCGGAGCTTTCATGCTTCATGATTTTTCTTTGCCGCAAGCCGCTGGAGAGATATGGCTTGTTTTCCGAACCATTTTTTATGCGGATGGGGCAATAAATACCGGGAATTTATATTTATTAATATTCTTGCTATTGTTAGGAATAGTCACAGCCTTTTTGACCGCTTCAGGTGGAAGCAGAGCCTTCGGTGAATGGGCAATCCGGAAAATAAAAACAAGAAAAGGTGCTCAGTTGATGCCTGCTGTACTTGGGGTAATCATTTTCATCGATGATTACTTCAACAGTCTGGCCGTTGGTCAAATCGCCCGTCCATTGACAGATCGTCATCGGATTTCCCGTGCAAAGCTTGCTTATTTTATCGACTCTACTTCTGCTCCGATAACGGTAATTTCGCCGATTTCAAGTTGGGGAGCTTATATTATCGGTACATTAGGCAGTATATTGGCAGCCAATGAAATTACTCAGTATGGCCCTCTGCAAGCATTTGTCGCAATGATCCCATTGAATATGTACGCCTTTGCAGCCCTTTTGCTTGTGTTCTTGACGGCATTGTTTAAGGTAGATATCGGATTGATGAAGACCCATGAAAACCGGGCGATGGAAACCGGACAACTGACGGATCCGGATCGAGGAGAGATAGCCGGCGACTTGGAGAAAAGTTTTGTAGATAATGAAAGAGGAAAAATTCACCATCTTATCGTACCGATTCTTTTACTCGTTGTCGGTACGGTTGTATTCATGGTCGGAACCGGAGTAAATAACACGGAGGGACAAGCTGATGTGTTGGACGTTTTCGCTAATACAGATGTTAACCTTTCTCTGTTTTGGGGAGGTGTGATAGCAGCTGTAGGTGCAGCAATACTATACAGCATGCAGCACTCTCCGAAGACCAGTATGGGGATTGTTTGCTGGGAGGGTATCAAAGCGATGCTTCCAGCCATCTATATTTTAGTTTTGGCTTGGATGATCGGCTCGATTATTGATAGTCTGGCGACTGGTGAATACTTGGCGAACCTCGTTCAGCAAGCATCCTTGAATCCAGCTTTCCTGCCGTTTTTGATTTTTATTGTTGCTGGTTTCATGGCTTTGGCTACTGGGACATCGTGGGGAACGTTTGGCATCATGCTCCCGATAGCTGCAGAAATTGCAGCATTGACCGATGTCGAACTCGTTCTTCCGGCAATGGCCGCAGTTTTGGCCGGGTCTGTGTTCGGTGACCACTGTTCACCGATTTCCGACACATCGATTCTTTCTTCAACTGGTGCTGGCTCCAACCATATTGATCACGTCCTGACCCAGTTGCCCTATGCAGTTATTGCGGCCATAGCTTCGGTAATCGGCTATCTGGTTCTTGGTGTCACTGGTCAGATATGGATCGCGTTATTGCTTACCCTTGTACTTGTTTTAGTTGCAGCAATCTTTATTCACAACCAAAACAATCGAACAAGCAGTTCAAACAGGTAAATACTAAAGGATATTGAAAAAAGCATAGTGACCAAAACGAAAACCGAACGAAGATTCGCCTCCGTAAGCATGCGGACTCGTTCGGTTTTTTGTGTTTAATCCGTGCATTACCTGGCAAGTCGAAAGACGTAGAGACTTTTCTTTTACCGACTGTTGCTAGCCTCTGCTAAAGGTTTGGATGACAAAGACATTCATACGAAGCAGGACATTTAGAACGGCAACTCTAAAATTTTTGTGCAGCTGGAATACTTTTCAAGTAAAAAAGATCTAGAACCTTTCTCCTAAATCTTCCTTTGACATTCTGGTTTTGTCTAATATATAATACAAACATAAATATCTGAAAAAAATAAAAATTTAAAACATTCATTTTTTATAGATAGAGAATGTTTTAAAAAAACAGGGGAGGTTCAAACATGGAAAATCGGTCACAATGGGGAACACGGTTAGGTTTCCTGCTTGCAGCGATGGGATCGGCAATTGGATTGGGAAATATTTGGCGATTTCCTTATACAGCTTATGAAAACGGAGGGGGCGCTTTCTTCCTTCCATATTTGTTTGCATTGTTGACTGCCGGTATACCATTATTGATTTTAGAGTACACCATTGGTCATAAGTTCAGGGGTTCTGCACCACGCTCCTATAGGAAAATCAGTAAAGGGATGGAATGGATCGGCTGGTGGCAGGTAGTTGTATCATTTGTCATTTCTACTTATTATCCGGTTATTATTGCTTGGGCAATTATGTATGCTTATTTTTCTCTTGGACAACAATGGGGTGGAGATGCTACAGGATTTTTTGTGGGAGATTATCTGCAATTAGGTGATCCAGGTAGTTTTGGAGCGATGGTACCGAGCGTATTATTGCCGTTGATCGCTGTGTGGGTCGTCGCCTTCTTTTTCCTAGGGCGAGGTGTCAAAAAGGGAATAGAGGTAGCCAATAAAATTTTCATTCCGACATTGGCCGTCATTTTTTTGATTATTGTTATTAGAGCTGTCACATTAGATGGCGCGATGCAAGGGCTGGATGCTTTCTTCAAACCGAACTGGTCGGCAATAGCAGACGGTAAGGTATGGGTTGCAGCCTATGGCCAAATTTTCTTTAGTTTGTCTATCGCATTTGCAATCATGATCACATATGCTTCTTATTTACCGAAAAAGTCAGACATCACTAACAATGCATTTATTACTGGTTTTGCCAATTCTTCTTTTGAATTATTGGCTGGTATCGGAGTATTTGCCGCATTAGGCTTTATGGCTGTTCAATCCGGACAGGATGTTTCGGATGTAGCAACCGGAGGCGTTGGTCTTGCTTTTATGGTATTTCCGGAAATCATCAGCCAGATGCCGGGCGCCGGATTTTTCGGTTTCTTATTCTTCGCATCTCTTGTTCTGGCGGGTCTGTCCTCGTTGATTTCGATTTCAGAAACGTATATTGCTGGTATCCAGGAGAAATTCAACGTATCACGCGGTAAAGCCGTGTTATTCGGAGGAGGACTGGCAGCGATTCTTTCGCTTGCCTTTGCCACGCAGAACGGATTGAATTTGCTTGATACAGTCGACCACTTCATCAATAACTATGGAGTAGCCCTTGCTGGTTTGTTCGAAGTAGTGGCGATTGCCTGGTTCGCGAAATCATTGAAAAGTTTTCAAAACCACGCCAACTCGGTTTCCGATATTCCACTAGGGGCTTGGTGGAGAGTGTGTCTGGGCATCATTACACCTGCCGTTTTAGGCTGGATGATGCTGCAGAACTTGAAAACAGAAGTGACGGAAGCCTATGAAGGGTATCCGATTGATTTCTTGTTTAATTATGGATGGGTAGTAGCTATTGGTGCCATGTTTGCCGGTGCTTTGCTAAGCTTGAAGAAATGGCCCGATCAAGCAGCAGAAACCCGGGCAAACGAATCGGAAGACAAGGAGGTGGCTCAATAATGTCAGGAGGAGCTATTACTATGGCAATTATTGGCGCTGTCGTTATCTGGGGCGGATTGATATCCAGTATAATTTATGCAAGGAAAGTCGCGAAAGCAAAATAAACTTTATCAAAACCCCCTTACCAACACGGTAAGGGGGTTTTGATCTATTTGGAATGATAGGCCTCCCTGTACTTTCATTTAGGGCTTTTAATCCAATACCAGTCAACGCGATTTTTAATTGTTCGTTCGCCTTGAAGCAATTGCACAAGTCACTAAAAATCCTTCCTAATTACGGGCGTTTCGTTCCCACCTTTTCAGATGAGGGTACGGGTCGAAAGACCATTCGCTATAACCGTTATCTTTGTACATGCCATAGTGAAGGTGTGGAGGGAACTTTCCAGACGTTCCGGGAGGGCCATACCCAGTTGCCCCCACTGAGCCTATGACCGTTCCAGGTTCTACGACATCTCCGACATTTATTCCTTTTTCATATCCGTTCAGGTGGGCGAAATAGTGGTAGTGGTTATGGATGTCCCTGATGCCGATCCGCCAGCCGCCATACTTATTCCAACCTTTCATTTCTACGACCCCATAAGTGGTTGCTTTTACCGGCACTCCGTATCCTGCAAAAATGTCGGTTCCTTCATGGATTCTCCTGCCGCCGAAACCGCGCGCATCTCCCCATGTATTTCGATAGCTATAGTTTGCATGTAAGGGGAGGGGGAAATCGGTTTTGTCTAAGGCGATGGTGCCGAATTTTTCGTATATTTTCGCAATGCTCATGATCGTCTGGACGGTCAATTCCCGTTGGTAATAATTCCACAGGGCAATCTTAATATCCTCTTTATTGTTTCCATATTGATTAATCCAATGGGCCATTGAATATAAAACATCTTCATCATTGTTTTTATCGGCCAATCCATCCCCGTCTCCATCGCGACCCCAACCGTCGGAAACAGTAATCAGCTCCTCTGAAGTCAAGCCCGGATTGCTGACTCCGAACCAGAGTTCGTCGGGTATATCAATCGAAATGAGTTGTTCTGAGTTGTCTTCTTCTTTTTGAATATTATGCTCGTATTGATCAATTGCAGCAAAATAATACCAAGGGATATTTGTAATGGCTTGTGTCTTTTTGTAAAGCGCCGTTTTTGCCTGTTTTTCGTCTGGCGCGTTTTCTTCAGCTGTTGCAGAGGCAGAAAAGAACAAAAAGAATAGAGACAGTCCAGTGAAGCAAATTATTTTTGATTTCAAGGTTATTCACCCCCTGGTTTTAAGTTTTCTGGTATTAGTGTGCGCGACTAGTCTGGAAAGATAATTGGAAACTTATACATTCTCAGGAAGAACTGAAAGCAAAGGATGCTCCAAAGTCGATATTGGAACATCCCATCTTTGCTGCTGCAGTTTTATTCTGTCATGGCATCGTCATCGCGGTCTTTTACATCGGCTTCAGGCCAGCCTTCACCTTGTGGTGCTTCCTTCATGCTTTCCATGATACTGCGGAGTGTATTTTCGTAGTCGTCATCGAGCGTCGACGAATTTTTCAGGCTTTGGATCTCTTGAAAGGATACATCCTTGTCAGAGACAACGATATCATAGTATCTGGGCATTAACGACATGGCTGTTTTTTTGGCTATGGACGCTGCTTTTTCCCGTTCCATGTTTTCTGGTCTGTGATAAGCGATCAACACTTCATCATCGGTTACAAGCGTTGCCGCTTCTTCAAAACCGTCATAGCGAAGGATCATCCTGGTAATGGTATCGGCCATTTTATTTCGATCAATGCTGACCATTTGTCTACTTTCTTCATCATTGTTCAGTTCATCTTTTTTATATCGCACATAGCCTAGCTTCGAGGTGACGTCATTTTTATCTACATTGCCAGCTCCCTGATCACTGTTGGTTTCCGTACCACCCAAGGAACGGTCTACTTCTGGATCGGCCCCCCTATTTCCAGTAGCACAACCGGAAGCCATGAGGAGAATTACCAACAGCAATGGGAAGCCTTTTCGTTTATTCAACATGAGTACCCTCCTGACTTTGGATTGTTTTTTCCCCTTGGTTTAGTTTGGTGATTTTCTTTCTGTTTCATGCTGGGAAAATACGGAGACGTATTTCTGCAAGAAAAAATGTGGTACACTAGAACCAGGCATAAGGAGTGGATGTCATGATCGAAATCGAGGGCAAAAATTACGAAGTAGTAGAGAATGTGAAGGATGGCTTCCAGGAAGAAGCAGTAAAACAGCGTTTCAGTGACATTTTAAGCAAATATGATTTTATAGTCGGCGATTGGGGCTATGAACAGCTCCGGTTGAAAGGATTTTATGATAATCAGAATCCCAAAGCGGGTTTTGATTCGAAAATAAGTACGCTTGATGATTATTTATATGAGTATTGCAATTTTGGATGTGCCTATTTTGTCATGAAGCGGATTGATCAGTAACGAAAGAATAGAGCCGCAGAAAGAACTATTCCTGTTCTTCCTGCGGCTCTATGTCACCTTTATGATCATGAAGCGGATGTTTCGGTTCCACTTGTCTTGGCAAATCATCATGAAAATCTTTATCGGGGAAGTTAAACGCACTATGAAACCGCTGTTCTTCTTGCCAAGGGGTGTTTTTGTTTTCCACCGGTTCGAATTTGTTGATAGGTGAGCCATAAGCACCTTCGGGAACTTCTTCTGCTGCCAAGAAATTTCTTCTGTCCTCGACGGTAGAAACATCAGAATACTTCTGTTTTTTTCGCTGCTTTTTTTTCATCTATTATTCCTCCCTTATAGATAGTTTGGCTGAAGGGAGATGTGAATATACGAAAAGTATAACTCCAGAAACTTCCTGCTTGCCTCAATCAAGCACTTCGGTTAGAAACTGTCTCAGTTCCTCCGCTCGCACTTCTGTAAGGTGAAACTCATGCTCAAGGTGTCCTTCGTTGGCTGCATCTTCTTTATCCATTATAGTAAAGCGGTTTCCACTTAGGTCGATTACCATTGTTTTTCCCTGATATTGATCAGAATGAACAAGTGCTAGATCGAACCGCTGGTGATTTGATTTAAAGCTGATAAAACGAGTTTTTACTTCCTGGATTTCATCTTTAATAATCATTCGTTCTTCTGCCAAGGTTATTCCCTCCTAATTAAGAAAGCGTTATGTCTGTGTACATCATAGCAAAGTTCCTTTTGCTTTTAAACCACTGCCTGTATAGATATAGTTATGGTATGATAAGGACATATTAATAGTCGGGAGGGACATGGTATTGTATTTTGTAGACAGAAGTATTATTGAACGTCATTTATTATATATGGATGGCTTGATGAATGAATTTGATCAACATTCCTACGATTCTTTTTTGGAAAAGCTCAGTCTCGAAAGAATGACACACATGGTAATTGAGTCGATGCTGGATGTTGGAAACATGGTCATCGATGGCTTTATTATGCGTGACCCAGGCAGTTTTTCCGACATTATCGACATCCTCGTGGATGAAACAGTACTGCCAGCAGAGGAAGCGGACGGCTATAAGCAAGTGATCGAATTGAGAAAAATGCTGGTAAAGGATTACTTAAACATCGATCACGAAGAAATTTTGCGGGTGATGAAAACGAATTATGCTTCGATTGAGATGTTCAGTTCCAGGATCAATGATTTTCTTGATAATGAAACGGGAGTGGCTAATACATTTTCCGGTAATTAATTTATGGCTCTATCAAAATCCTTGCCAATTGGCGGGATTTTTCCATTATACCAGTAGGATGAAAGTGAACAAAAGGAAGGACGGGTGAAGCTCTACCATGAAAAACTATCAGGCTTATTTGGTTGATTTAGATGGCACCATGTACAAAGGGATGCAGTGCATTGAAGATGCTCCGGCTTTTATTGAAAAGTTAAAGAAAAAAAACCTTCCACATTTATTTTTGACGAACAATTCTTCCTTGACCCAGCAGCAGATAGCAGACAAATTGAATGGCATGGGAATAGCATCCGAAGAGAGGGAAGTTTTTACATCAAGCATGGCAACTGCTGCCTATATCCGGCAGGCGAACCCTGATGCTGCCGTTTTTGCGATTGGAGAAGAAGGATTAATGGCCGCGCTAGAACAGGAAGGACTCACTCTTTCAGATGAAAGTGCAGATTATGTGGTTATCGGCATCGACAGAGATATCAATTATGAAAAACTGGCAAAAGCGTGCTTGAATGTTCGCAATGGTGCGCAGTTCATTTCTACCAACGGAGACATAGCTATTCCGACAGAACGCGGTCTTTTACCAGGAAACGGAGCAATCACCTCCGTTGTCTCTACTAGTACTGGTAAGCTGCCACTTGTCATCGGAAAACCCGAGAGCGGAATCATGGACCAGGCATTAAAAGAGCTGGGCGTTTCTCGTGATGAGACGTTAATGGTAGGAGATAATTATGACACAGATATTTTGGCAGGGATGAATGCAGGTCTTGATACGTTGATGGTTTTCACTGGGTTGACGACCGAGGAACAGTTGAAGGAACATACGGAACAACCGACTTATACGGTGCACACATTAAAAGATTGGCTGGACAAGCTGTGAAAAAATCAAGAATAGACCAAGCGACTCCATCACCGGCCATTCTGTTGGCTTTGCTTACAAGTTGCTTATGAGATTTGGTACAAAAGATATAAAATGCTACATAGTTTGAATGTGTCTTCCTAATCTTCTACATTCGTCGAGTTGGAGTTCGGCGCTGCGGAAGTACTCTGCACTTTCCGCGGGCGGATGGTGAGTCTCCTAGAGCAATGTGCTTCGGGATCTCATCGAGTTTTTTCCTCCCGCTGGAGACTTCGGGTTTTCTTCGCTAAAAATAGTTCTTACCAAAATAGATTATTATGTAGCTTTACGCAAGATGCAGACTTAGCCGTCGTGGTCTCTGGACGTGTTTCTCCAGCTTGAGTCAACGAGCTATGTCTTCGTTGTTAAGAAATGGCCCTATTTGCTCGGCTGGCCAAGAACCTATTCTCGATTCCGCATTCGGCGTTCAGTCACAACATGCTGTCCAGGACCATTTTGCCGAAGAATTGCCAGGAAACCCCTCCGATGTCGTAAGATGACACCCCTCTTGAGAAATTACTTTTGAAGGTGCGCCGACCTTCATTCACAGCCTGCCTTTAATCTCAGCACGGACGAGATGGCAATGTCGCCGTGACAGAAAGCTGTCGTAGAAGGTTTGCTGTCGCTCTTGGATGATGATGGCTAGTACATCGACGCTTTCCGATTGCGCTACGTTCGTATGATGCTTGAATAACCATCGGTTTGAAGGGGGTGGAAAATTGAATAAAAAAACGCTACGTTCTGTAGGTATATGGGTTTTTGCTATTGGGCTTGGGGGCGGCGTTATCAATACCGTTGAATATATACCCAATACGATAAGTTGGGCCGTTATCATTGTTGGTCTCATTGTAATCATCGCTAGTAACTTTATACCAAAAGAAGAGCCAGACCGGTGAGTTAGGTCTGGCTTTTGACACAATGGGTCTAATCGATATCTTTTTCATCATTCGCGCTATGTGCCAGCCTGCTAGAAGCAGCCGCAGCAATAGCGCCTACGATATCATCCAGGAATGTATGACATTCTCCAGTGGATTTATCATTCAATTTTTTCAGAATACCCGGCTTTTGTTTGTCGATATAACCATAGTTAGTAAAACCGATGGAGCCATACACATTGACAATGGAAAAAGCGATGATTTCATCCACGCCATACAAGCTTTCGTCAATTTCGATTGTATGCTGAAGCGGTTCCTCCAATTTCTTCTGCTCGGCAAGCACATCCAGCTGTATGCCTGTCAGGATGGCATTTTGGATTTCCCGTTTGCTAAGCACGCGGTCTACATGGTGTTTACATTCCTCTAGTGTAAGATTTTCATGGTATTTATTTTGTAAGTAATAAACAAGATCGGCAATGTCATCCATGGTTACCCCACGTTCGACGAGCCACGACCTTGCCTTTTGTTCTAATTGGGATTTTTTCGTATTATTCTCCATAACAAGACACCTAACCTTAATTTATTTCTACTCCTTACTATACCCTAAGCCAGCATTGATAAATCAAAAAACAGGTTCGAATTTACTTCGAATCTTCATAAGCTGAACTAAAAGCAAAAAGGAGAGAGTGACCCATGCTGGAACTTCTATCCGAATATATCGACGGCTTTCATGGCAGCGAGGTGACAATTAATGGTATGAAAGGATACCGTCTGGAAGAGGGGTGTTTCTTTATTATACCAAAATCATTAAGTGATAAGCGATATTTCGAGCAAAAGTCAGTTGGTGAGTATTTTTTTCAAAATGGGTTTACTCATCTAGCCATCCCCATTGTGAATAAACAGGGTGAACTATTCACCGAATTTGGCGGTCAATCTTATGTTGTATTATATGCAATGCCCGCAGAGGAACGGAAATATACAGAGCACGGTGCAAATTTGGCATCGTTTCATCAAATAGGTAGAAATTATCCTTACCAGCCGTTTGAAGCTGCTGCCTATGGGCAATGGAAGGAATTATGGATCAGCAAGCTGGCATTATTCGATTCGATTTATCAACAACAGTATAACGAACGGCCTGTTTCCCGCTTTCAACGATTGTTCATCGATACATACCCTTATGTGAGCGGATGTACGGAAAATGCTCTTCAGTATTTGCAAGAGGCAGAATCAGAGCAGCGTTTTGATGAGGGGGATGGGGGAAGTTTCACTTTCCAGCGTTATTCAAATCAAGTTCAACAACAAACGATCTGGCAGGACGAAATCGTTTATGACCATGCTGCAAGAGATATTGCCGAGTACATCAGGGGGGTGTTTTTACAACCCGATTCAGCATTTTCTGAGATAGAAAAGTTTCTGTTCGAGTACCAATCGATCAAGCCGCTGTCCATTTTCAGCTGGCGATTGATTTACGCTCGCTTGTTGTTGCCAATTCATTTATTCGATTATATAGAAACAGGAATTTCGAGTTCAGACCCCGAAATTACGAACAAGGGATATGTAGAGCTGTTGGAAAATCAACCGGAATACGAGCAGAAAATGAGAACTTTTTTTGCCGACTTGGGCCTCGATCACAAAGCATTGCATATCCCAGTATTAGATTGGTAAGAAAGGATGTAAGCAATATGGTAAAACCGTATCTTTTTGTGACCCGGAAACTACCGGAAGAAATAATCAGGCCATTCCGTCGTCACTTTGATATCCAAATGTGGCCGTATGAGGAGAAACCGATCAATCGAGAGACATTGGAGAAGGAAGCAAGACGTGCTGATGCTATTCTCACCATGCTTTCTGATCAAGTCGACCGTTCACTGCTTGGGCAGGCGGAAAACTTGAAAATCATCGCAAATCTCGCTGTCGGTTACGATAATATCGATCTTTCTGCTGCCAGAGATAGAGGAATCACAGTTAGTAATACCCCGGATGTATTGACGGAAACGACTGCGGACTTAACCTTCGCATTGCTGATGGCAACGGCAAGAAGAATTGTGGAAGCAGATTCTTTCATTAAGAAGGGGCAATGGAATAATTGGGCACCTTTCTTAATGGCAGGAACAGATGTACACCATAAAACCTTGGGAATAGTCGGCATGGGAAGGATCGGAGAAGCGGTGGCCCGCAGAGCCAGAGGGTTTTCTATGGATGTTCTCTACCATAATCGTACCCGACATTTACAGGCAGAAGAATCACTCGGGGTTCAATATGCTGAGTTTGAATTTCTCTTAGAACAGGCAGATTATGTGGTGTGTTTGGCACCTTTAACAGAAGAGACCAAGCACATGTTTGGCGAGAAGGCATTTTCCAGAATGAAAAAGAGCGCGTTCTTTATCAATGCCTCACGCGGAAAAAATGTAGATGAACAAGCATTGTATCAGGCATTGATACGTGAAGAAATAGCTGGGGCTGGCCTGGATGTTTTTGAGGATGAACCGATTGATTCCAGCCATCCCTTGTTAACACTGCAACAGGTAACTTGTCTTCCGCACATTGGTTCCGCAACAATCGAAACCAGAAAGAGAATGATCGAGCTTTGTTTGGAAAATATCGCATTGGTGCTAAGTGGAAAGAAAGCGAAAACATTCGTGATCTGACCGATAAACCTTGGTTTTTAGGTCACTTCAGGAAAAGTGATTATTTTCGCAACATTCAAAAACCTCCTTGCTAAACGGGGGACAGACAGGTATAATGTCCTCTATAGATAAACAAATGTATATTTATAACATACACGAGGAGGCGGACAAATGAAGGGAAAAATCAGTATTGGTCTTTGCGGCCTCGGCACAGTCGGCACAGGGGTTATCAAAATTCTGCAGAACCATCAGGAAGAAATAAAGTATAAGCTCGGTTGTGAACTGGAAGTTAAGAAAATTCTCGTACATACACTTGAAAAGGCAAGAGATATCGAAGTGAATGCGGGTGTTTTGACGACAGAACCGGATGATTTGGTTCGTGACCAGGAAATCGATATTATCATTGAGGTCATGGGTGGAATTGATTCTACTTACGAACTGCTTGAAAAGGCATTGCAACATAAAAAGCATATTATTACAGCCAATAAAGACTTAATGGCTGTTTATGGCCAAAAACTCCACAAAATAGCAAAAACAAATGATTGTGATATTTTCTATGAGGCAAGCGTAGCAGGAGGCATTCCGATTCTTCGTTCGTTGACAGATGGACTCGCTTCTGATCGAATTCAAAAAATGATGGGAATCGTCAATGGCACTACCAACTATATTTTAACCAAGATGACCGACGAACAGCGGACATTTACCGATGTCCTCCAGGAAGCGCAGGAGCTTGGATATGCAGAATCAGATCCTGCAGCCGATGTAGGAGGACTTGATGCCGCACGTAAAATGGCACTATTGGCGAATTTAGCCTTCAAGATGGACATTCATTTAGAGGATGTTGCTGTAGCTGGAATTACGTCGATTTCCCAAGAAGATATCGTGTTTGCGAAGCGGCTGGGCTATGTTGTGAAGCTAATCGGAATTGCTTCTATGGAGGAAGGCAAAGTAGAAGTAAGTGTCGAACCAACATTGTTACCGCAGGACCACCCGTTGGCACTCGTGAAAAATGAATACAACGCCGTGTATGTGCATGGGGAAGCAGTCGGGGAAACCATGTTTTATGGTCCGGGGGCGGGCAGTATGCCGACTGCTACATCCGTGGTTTCCGATTTAATGGAGGCTGTAAAAAATATTCGGCTTGGGATTAGTGGCAATTCCTACATTACCCCTCAATTCAAAACGAAGTTGAAGAACGATTCCGAAAAACATTCCCGCTATTTTGTGAGGCTGGAGGCAGATGATCAGGCAGGGACTTTCCAGGCATTGACCAATGTATTTACCGATCAGAATATTAGTTTTGCCAAAATACTACAGCTTCCCGGAAGTGCGGATAGCACGGCAGAAATTGTGATGGTCACCCATCATACAAGCAAGCAGCAGTTGACGAACAGTGTAGACAGCTTGAATAGTCTGGAAGTTGTCAAACGGATTATTAGTTATTATCGAGTAGATGGGGAGGAATGAACATGGCTTGGCAGGGATTGTTAAAACAATATCAGGATTATTTGCCGATAAACGTAAATACACCCAGAGTGAGCCTGCAGGAGGGGAATACGCCGCTGATCAAGCTTGAAAAGTTATCGGAAAGGCTTTCTGCTCCAGTGTTTGCCAAAGTGGAAGGAGCGAATCCAACTGGTTCCTTTAAGGATCGGGGAATGGTGCTGGCCATAGCAAAAGCGATGGAAGAAGGGGCGAATGCCGTCATTTGCGCATCGACCGGAAATACCAGTGCTTCGGCTGCAGCATTTGCTGCGAGAGCCGGCTTAAAATGTATCGTTGTAATTCCAGAGGGGAAAATCGCACAGGGCAAGCTTGCACAGGCCGTCATGTATGGAGCGGAAGTGTTTTCGATAGAAGGGAATTTTGATGATGCACTGAAAGCGGTCAGGCAAATAAGCAAAGAACAAAATGTGACACTGGTTAATTCGGTGAACCCTTATCGCATAGAAGGACAGAAAACTGCTGCCTTTGAAGTGTGTGAAGGTCTTGGCGAAGCTCCAGGTTACTTATTTATACCAGTAGGAAATGCAGGAAACATCACGGCTTACTGGAAAGGATTCAAAGAATATAATGAAAGACACCAATCCGGTCTTCCGAAAATGATGGGATATGAGGCAAGTGGAGCAGCAGCAATCGTCCATGACCGTGTATTCGAAAAACCGGAAACTGTAGGAACCGCAATCAGAATCGGTAATCCTGCCAGTTGGAAGGGAGCTGTTCAGGCACGTAATGAGTCCAATGGCACAATTGATGAAGTAACGGACGAAGAAATGATTGCCGCTTATCAATGGCTTGCGGCCAATGAAGGAATTTTTGCTGAGCCCGCATCCTGTGCCTCGGTGGCCGGCTTGTTCAAAGCCGACAGGCAAAACCAGTTGGAAAAGGGGTCGACCATTGTTACGGTTCTGACCGGAAATGGCTTGAAAGATCCAAATACCGCGATTGATTATAGCACCATCAAACCAAAAGTGCTTCCAAATGATCAAGAGAAAATTGCCGAGGAAATCAGAGGCCGGGTCCTCGTATGAACTTCGCTGTCAAAATTCCATGCAGCACCTCTAATTTAGGGGCAGGATTTGATTCAATCGGTTTGGCATTGAATTTGTATTTGGAGATGGAGGCAAAAAAGTCGGATGTTTGGGAATTTATCTCTATAACGGAGACGTTACAAGGTCTTCCTTCAGGGAAGGACAATTTTATCTACCAAATTGCCGAAAAGGTAGCCAAGAAATATGGAATTGGACAAATACCTCCATGCCAAGTGAAGGTCAAAAGTGGTATTCCGCTTGCCAGAGGACTTGGCAGCAGTGCCACTGCTACGTTGGCGGGGATAGAACTGGCAAACCAGCTGCTTGATTTGCAGTTGGGTATAGAAGATAAACTGGCGATTGCAACAACCATTGAAGGCCATCCGGATAACGTAGCCCCTTCTCTTCTGGGAGGTTGTGTGATTGGGCACTATCAGCAAGAAGTAAACTATGTCCAACTCCCATTTGAAAATGTTTCACTAATTGCTATCATTCCTGAATATGAACTAAAAACAAAAGCAGCACGGGAAGTATTGCCCCAAGAGCTCTCATTTCAGACAAGTGTCCATGCCAGCAGTATAGCAAATGTCAGTGTGGCAGCCATTTGCCAGCAAAATTGGTCATTGCTCGGCAACTTGATGAAAAAGGATTTATTCCATCAGCCTTACCGAAAAAAACTTGTTCCGCATTTTGAACAACTACAAACATTCTTGGAAGAAAAAGTGTATGGCTTGTTTATTAGCGGAGCCGGCCCGACTGTTATAGCGCTGGCAGAAAAAAATTGCCCAGAATCCAAAATAGCCGAATGGCAAAATAACTTCCCAACCTGCCAATGGATAAAACTCCAAGTAGACACCAACGGCATGGAGGTAAGAAAAGCAAAAACGCCTTGAACAGCGACGGATAAACGGTGCCTCCCGCAACGGTGGGCTCGACGTTGCCATGCATAGCTGCATTTTTTTAACACAGTCGGGGTCCGGATCATAAGGCTAGTGTTAAGGGGATCACGGTCAAAGGATAAATTAAACCAGTAAAAAAACGAAGGTACTGATGCTTCACAGGTCAGCTGCCTTCGTTTTTATCTAAGAAGTATTTATGTTGCATTCTCATATTGTAGAAGGTTTTAAAATACTTGTTCGATCTCTGTTACACCGGGTACTTCGGCCATGAGAGCCCGTTCGATTCCTGCTTTAAGCGTAATTGTCGAACTTGGACAATTTCCGCATGCTCCCATGAGGCGAAGACGTACAATGCCTTCATCTACATCTACCAATTCAACATCCCCGCCATCACGCAATAAAAATGGACGCAGTTTGTTCAAAACTTCCTGTACTTGTTCTTGCATCATCCATCTTCTCCTTTCCTGATTACATTCTTTATTATAGAGGGTTTTTCGTAAAAAATCTATCATTAATGATTTTGATTCTCAATTAGGTGCTTATTCTTATTTTATTATTTATAATCGAATTTGTAAAATAAACAATTGAAATTATGTATAATGTTAAAGAAAGGATAGTGCCATTTATTTGGAAGAGACTTTTTGAACTTGGTAGTCGTTTTCTTATAAGAGGCAGAGTCAAATATAATTATGAATTATGCAAACTGCTGGTGAGCCTCTGCAAAAAGAAGGAAGGCACATAATAAGGTTACGCTGATTATTTTGGGGAAAATTTCTTGGAAAAGGAATTTATAAAATGGCATAGAGACAAAAGGAGGGGCAGCAATTGAGTGATCAATCCGTTAAGTTAACTGTGTATGGAGCGAATCAGATTTGCGCCAGCTGTGTTAATGCGCCAGGTTCAAGAGAAACTTACGAATGGTTGCAAGCAGCTATAGCACGGAAATACCAGAATGCTTCCATTGAATACGAATATATAGATATTTTCCAGCCTCCAGGCAAAGAAGAGCAGGTAGCGTTTGCCAAACGGGTACGGGACGAGGAATTTTTTTACCCTGTTGTGTTGGTGAACGGGGAAGTGGTGGATGAAGGAAACCCACGTTTGAAAAGAGTATTTCAGGCTCTGGAGTTAAACGGAATCCAGTGATGGTAGAAAAAAGCGGAGTTAGCGGAGGACGATTGTTTGAATAGACTGCCCTGTGATAAGATTAATATTTAATAAGGTTAGACGTTTGGGATCTTTTTTAGCGGCATGAAACAGGAATCTACATCATGGACCATGGGTTGGTTAGGAAAGAAGGTAGAGATGATTTGTTTAATCCGACTATCGAATTTTGTATCAATAATATAGTGAGTGGTTCACAGAAAGCAAAGGAAGAACTTGATAAAGACCCGGATTTAGATGTTATAGAGTATGGGTGTACAAGTTTCTGTGGGCTATGTTCACAGTTTTTAGTAGCAATTGTCAATGGGGAGCCTGTAACGGCTGTTAGTCCTGAAGAATTAGTGGACAATGTTTATCAGTATCTTGAGGAAAACCCCATGCTATAAAATAAAACCATCGTGCTTGCTGACTGGCGATGGCATAAACAGTTACTTCATGAGGCTAGGTGATCAAGGTGGAAATTCCTTATACAAAAATGCATGGGTTGGGCAATAGTTATATATTTTTAGACTTATTTTCATTTTCTATAGAAGAATCAGAATTAGTGGACCTGGCAAAAAAAGTGTCCGATATAAATACAGGAATAGGCTCTGATGGATTGATTTTGATTCACCCCTCGGAGGTTGCTGAGGTAGGTATGCGTATATTCAACAAAGATGGATCGGAAGGTAAAAACTGTGGAAACGGCCTTCGCTGTGTAGCAAAATATGCCTTTGAGAATAACCTGGTTAATAAATCCCAGTTTGTGATTGAGACGCGGGCCGGTAATGTTACAGCTGAGGTCTTTCTTGAAGAAGATATCGTCGAAGAAGTGACGGTTGACATGGGCCAGCCGACTCTAAACAGACAGGGAATTCCTATGCTGGGAGATGACGAAACTGTGATTTCAGAAGCATTCGAAGTAGGTCATCATCCTTTGGAATTAACTGCTGTATCCATGGGGAATCCTCACGCTGTGTTCTTTGTGGAAGACATCGATGAATCTCCGCTGTATGATCTGGGTCCCGTGATCACAAACGACCACCGGTTTCCCGAAGGGGTCAACGTGGAATTCATAGAAATGATTTCCGAAACTGAAATGCATTTTCGTGTTTGGGAGAGAGGATCAGGTGTCACTCAGGCTTGTGGAACAGGTGCCTGTGCAGCTGTCGTCGCTAGTATTCTCAATGGATACGCTCAGAAGGATACAGAAATTTGTGTCCACTTAAGCGGGGGAGACTTGTTTATTAAGTGGGCGGCAGATGATCGTGTCTGGATGCGTGGAAAAGCAGAAACGACGACAACTGGAACCTTTTATTGGAAGCGTTAATGTTGATGTATCTCCAATTCCTTAGTATACTAAAGGAGACGAATTGACGATAAGTCTTTAGTATAGAAGCAAGAGGGAAGACGGAAATATAGGAGGGTTTTGTATGACCATCAATATCACGGACAATGCAAGGCTGCAGATCAAAGAAATGATGAAAGAAGAGGAGTCTTCTGACGTCCGCCTTCGTTTTGGCGTGAAAGGCGGCGGCTGCAGCGGATTGTCTTACTCCATGGGGTTTGATGAAGAAATTAATTCGGAGCTTGATAAAGTCGAGGAAAGCAATGGCATTCCTTTGGTTATCAGTCAACAGGACGTCCCGATTATCGAAGGGACGACAATTGATTTTAAACAAAACATGATGGGTGGCGGATTCACGATTGACAATCCTAATGCCATCGTGTCATGTGGCTGTGGTTCTTCTTTCAAAACAGCGGCCAACGCAGGAACCCCGGATCCGAATTGCTAATCAAAAATCACAAAAAAACAAACCCTCGACATCGTGTCGAGGGTTTTGTTTATCGTTAAATAATCCTACGTGTAACGACCTTGTTCCGGGACTGCGATGGTGTCAAAATTGTCGACAAGCTTTTGCAGTTCCTGGGCAAGGAAATCCCCTGTCATCGGAATCCCATGGCCTGTTGCAGCTAGGAGAGGACCTAGTTCGTTAAGCTTGAGGACGGATTCTTTAGCAGCTTTCCAATCCGTTGTTAAATATCTTGGCGGGCCGCTAATTTCTTGTTTTTGCGTCATGACATTATATAACGACTCTTGTTTGACTGTGACAAAGGCATCCCCGGCAATCAACGAACGGTCTTCTTCGCGGAACAGGGAAACATGACCTTTGGTATGTCCGGGGGTATGAATCCATTCCCAACCCTGCATACCAGGAACAGAGTGGTCGTCGGGAAGCGCTTTGACATACTCGGAAATGTTAATACTATGGTTTGGAAACATCGGCGACATCTTGGCAACCAATCCACCATCGACGGAAGAATCCGGTTCTGGATAAGATTCCTTGCCGGTCAAGTACGGAAGCTCATCCTTATGGGCGTAAACAGGTACCGGCCATTTTTCGAGCAGCTCGACAATCGCTCCGACATGATCAAAATGTCCATGTGTCAGAATGATGGCTTCCGGTTTAGCATCCTTTCCATACCTGTTTTCTGCCGCTTCTATGATTTTATCGGCTGAACGCGGCATCCCTGCATCGATGATTGTCCATTTATCGCCCGGATGTCCGTGAAAATACATGTTGACGACTTGTATCGGGAAGCAATACAGGTCGGTTATGAGCTCTTTCCCAACCCCGCTGGCGACCGAAGTGGCCGGAATTAGTCTATCTTCAAATTCATTTTCCATGTACAGGCACCTCCATTGGCATATTCCATTCGTATTATCCCCGCAAGCAGCTAATCCTATCAGCAGCCAGTGGAAGATTTGCTTATAATTTGTATACCAATGCCATCCTTTCTCTAAACAAAAAGCTGGTAAAGGATAATGAAGTCTCCTTTAAAAGTCAAAATTTAAAAGGCTCTTTTTACTCTTTTGACGGAAACTGCGCAGTAACTGTAATGTGAAGCTCCATTGCCTATCCAAAAAGGTGTCAAGCAACACTTCGGTAGCATACTTCGCTTGCCGTGGGCACGGTTTCAGCTATCTAGGTAAAAAACGCTTTCCCAAGTGGATCCTCATCTCGCGCTTTTCCCACTGAAGTCTGCGTATGCTGCCTGAGCTAAGCAGCATGCTGAATATCGCTAGGGCAGAAACTTTTTCCTTGAAACCCAACTAGACATATTAAAAATCAGGAGACGCGTTCTAAACAGTTGGGGTTCCGTCTTTTCTGCTTCTCTGGACTTTCTTGCTTACTAAGTGATGCAAGAGAAAAATCTCTACTACACTCGTTTAGAAATGAAATGCTGTTCCCACCGGAGCAAATACCTGGAGTCTTCAGCGGGAGGAAAGGCCAGGGTAAGATCCCGCAGAGCGTTAGCTCGAGGAAGCGCTGAAAGCGTAAGGTATTTCCGCAACGGCTTCCTTCAACTCAATGAATGTAGGAGGTCAGGGGCGAGTCATTTGTTGCGCACTAGCAGAAAACAATTTAACAAAAAAACTTGCAGAAAAATATTAGCTTTTCTGCAAGTTAGAAGATAATGATAGCAATCAAAACATGCTTGTGGAATGTTTTGGTTGTACACGTGCGTTAGGATCGATATAGTTTTTTGCGTTATTGACAGCTGTCGGTCCTTCCCCGAATCCGGAAGCAATCAAATTGACCTTGCCGGGGTAGGTGCAAATGTCGCCGGCTGCATAAATACCAGGTATATTTGTTTCCATTTTCGAATTAACCACTATACTGTTTTTTTCAATTTCTAAATCCCATTTCTTGATTGGACCAAGGGAGGAAATGAAACCATAGTTGACAAGAACAGAATCAACATCGATCAATTCTTCCCTGTCACCTTTTACTTCTTTCAGCTTCACTTGCTCAATTTTATCTTCGCCAATCATTTCTTCCGGAACGAAAGGTGTCATGATATTCACACTGGAATTCAATAATTTTTCTACACTATGTTCATGGGCGCGGAAATTATCTCGTCGGTGTACCAACGTCACTTCCTTGGCAATTGGCTCCAGCATCAAAGCCCAGTCAACAGCAGAGTCACCACCGCCGCACAATAGAACACGCTCCCCGGCATACTTATTCATATCTTCTACGTAGTAATTTAGGTTGATCCCTTCAAATGCCTCGATCCCTTCAATGGTTAAACGACGCGGCTGGAATGCACCATTTCCGGCCGTGATGATGATGGTTCTAGTATAGTGTACATCATTGGTATTTGTAGTCATTTTAAAAGATCCATCTTCCAACCGTTCAATTGCTTCAACGGACTGCCCCAGGACGATGGCTGGATCGAACATGTCCGCCTGTTCTTTAAGATTATCAACTAGCTCCTGTGCACGGACTTTTGGAAATCCTGCCACATCATATATATATTTCTCTGGATAGAGGGCAGACAATTGTCCGCCGATATGCGGTAAACTTTCTAATATTTTTACGCTGGCTTGACGCATACCGCCATAAAAGGCAGTGAACAATCCGACAGGACCAGCGCCGATTATTGTCACATCATATACCTCGTTGGTCATGATTGATTCCTCCTATTACCTTGAATACACAACCACTATTCTAACATAAAATAATGTTTAGCTAATAATGAATGATTCCCTACCTATAATTTCAATTTTCCAAAAAAATAAATTAGACTTGAAAGTTGTGGGAAAAAGGGCTAAGATTATCATTGTGCTAAATATATTACGATATTGTGACAATTACATACACCCCCGGCCATCCAGTTTTTTGCCTGGTTTCCTGTCCGGGATTACGGAGTTTACAGCCATTTTTCTGAATGTTTTTTTATGAATAAGTACGTGAAATACATCACGTAATAATTATCGTAAACTTTCGGAAAATAAAAGTAAGCAAAAAAATATAAATGGAAGTGATCAGAATGAACAAGCCAAACATTGTCATCTTAGGGGCCGGATACGGCGGAATCATGACTACAGTGAAACTGCAAAAAAAACTTGGAGTCAACGATGCACATATCACTCTTGTCAACAAACATGATTATCATTATCAAACTACATGGCTGCACGAAAATGCTGCCGGAACACTTCATCAGGACCGTACCCGGTTGCCGATCAAAGATGTAGTTGATTTTAGTAAGATTAACTTTGTACAAGATACGGTAGTCAGCTTTAATCCAGACGAAAAACAAGTAATTTTAGAAAACGGTCAGCTTGACTACGATTATCTGGTAGTGGCGCTGGGCTTTGAGGCTGCGACTTTCGGAATCCCAGGTTTGCTTGAGAATGCGTTTACCATCAACAACATCAACTCGGCCCGTCTGATCAGGGAGCACATTGAATACAATTTCGCTAAATACAATAATGAAGCCGAGAGGAAACAGGAGCGCTTGAACATTGTTGTCGGTGGAGGCGGGTTTACAGGAATCGAATTTGTGGGAGAACTTGCCAACCGTATTCCGGAACTTTGCAAAGAGTATGATATCGATCGCAGCCAGGTGCGTATCATCAACGTAGAAGCTGCACCTACTGTTCTTCCAGGCTTCGATCCAGCTTTGGTGGAATACGCCATGAATGCATTGGAGGCAAAAGGAGTAGAATTTAAAGTCGGTGCCATGTTGAAAGAATGTACGCCAAACAGCATCATTATTGAAAAGGATGAAAAGCGGGAAGAAATTCCGACAAATACCACTGTATGGGCTGCTGGTGTAAGAGCTAATTCGTTGGTAGAAGAGTCTGGTCTGGAAGTGAACCGTGGTAAGGTTGAGGTTCAAGCCGATCTGCGCGCTCCTTCTCATCCTGAAGTGTTTGTAGTCGGTGACTGTGCATTGATCATGAATGAGGAAACGGGCCGTCCATACCCGCCAACAGCTCAGATTGCTATCCAAGAAGCTGAAGTTGCCGCCCATAACCTGGCAATTCTTGCGGGAGGCGGTTCTCAATTGGAAACTTTCACATATAACGATCGCGGAACAGTTGCTTCGCTTGGACATGACGATGCTATCGGTGTCGTTTTCGGAGATAAGAAGTTATTTGGCTGGTCAGCGTCCGTCATGAAAAAGGTCATTGATAATCGTTATTTGTTAAAGCTTGGAGGCATCGGCCTGCTGTTGAAAAAAGGAAAATTCAACTTTTTTGGTTGATGTGTAGGATCAAAAGGGCTGTCCCAAAGTGGTAAAACTGCTGGGACGGCCCTTATTTTACGATAATAATTCGCATGATCTTTCCCAGGGAATGTCTCTTCTCCAGACTTATTCACTGGTATGACATCGTGATAAGCTTCTGATGAAAAAGTGTGGGCAAGCCTTTAGGAGGGCGGTTGCGCAATTGTTTCTTTCGCTATAAAATGAGTTGTGGATCAATTAATGGGCGATTGTCCGCTCAAGGGGGAAAAGCGGTTGATACAGTTAGTCGTATCTATTTTATTGTTTTTTGTATTATTTTTCGGGATTGCATTTATATTAAATATGCTGCTTCGCCAGTCGTGGCTGATGGCATTTATATATCCAATCATTGTTTTGTTGATTGTGGATGACATTCCCTTCAAAACGTATTTCACAAATACCGGAAGTGCTTTTCAATCTCTGGGAAACCGGTTGGTTGGACTTACAGTCGTTGACATTGTCATTTTAGTAAGCGGCTTTATCGGCACGGTTGTATCTGGCGTTGTGATTAAGATGCTTAGAAAAAACGGCTACCAGATGTTTTGATTTTCGGTTGATTCATGCTGAATTGTATATTTTTTCTCATTTATGGAAAGGATGACATCCAGAGAGGTGTTATCCATGAGAAAATTAAAATTTCTAAGAAGAAGCATGATGATCCTTTTATTTTTGGGAGCATTTTATGCGACGTTTGGGGCACTGACAAATGTATCGGCAATGGATTTAAAAAACGGCATCAGTGAAAAAATGAACGGCGCCCCTGCAGACCAAAAACCATATGGCCTGCAGTCTGAAAGAGAAGTCAGTTTGTCCAAGAAGTCATTAAACCATCAAAAAGTAGAAACGACCTATATATCCAGTCAACAAGTAAAAGGACCAGAAACCCTGGAGGAAGCAATTGATTTTGAGCAATACCCAAGTGCTACCGTGATGGCCACTGGTTACACGGCGGGTGTGGAATCCACCGGGAAGTCTCCTGACCATCCACAATATGGAATCACTTATTCCGGAGTAAAGGTTACGAGAGACTTATACTCGACCATTGCAGCTGATTTGACTGTCTATCCAATCGGAACGATCCTTTATATTCCTGGCTATGGCTACGGAGTCGTTGCAGATAAAGGTTCTGCCATCCAGGGAAACAAGATTGATTTGTATTACCCGACAGTTGAAGATGTCTTTTCCAAATGGGGTAAAAAAGAAGTGGAAGTATTCGTAGTGGAAAAAGGTGACGGCACACTAACCGAGAAAGAACTGACGGCACTGAACGAAACAGAGGCACTACAAGTATTTCGTGAGCAAATAAAGAAGAGCTGAAGATAATTAGGCTGACCCAGTTAGACAGCAGCACGGATGAAGAAGGAAGTGCTTTTGTTTTTATTGAGTCAGCCTTTATATTTTAAGTGGAAAAAGCTCCAGTATGCTGCTGGCTCTAAAAAACTCGCCGAATGGCGAGTTTTTTCAGCGTGAAGGGGAAGGAGATAACTCTCTTCTACGTAAATTGATAAAGCAGTAAAGCAATGATAATACCACATAAAGCTCCGAAAAACACTTCAATTGGCTGGTGTCCGAGCAGTTCTTTCAGTTCTTCCCGTTTCTGATATTCTCCTTTTTTCCCCCATCCTTTCGCTTCTTCCATAAAAGAACCGAAGTCTTTTACAAGCGTATTTAGCAGGATGGCTTGTTCACCGGTTTGCCGGCGGACACCGGAAGCATCAAACATGATAATAATACTGAAGATACAGGAAACGGCAAAGAGTCCGGAATCAAATCCTTCCTGCAGCCCGATACCAGTTGATACCGCTGCAACTGCAGCGGAGTGGCTGCTTGGCATGCCTCCCGTACTGAAAGCCAAGCCAGGTTTGAATTTCCGTTCAGCTACCATATGAATCGGAACCTTCACTCCTTGAGCTATCACGATGCCTGCCAAAGCAGCCAACAAGGGAAAATTAAAAAATAAATCCATACAACCATTACATCCTTTCCTGGCCAATATCTCGTCATATAGTTTTCCCCAACATCCTGTCCACATAACGTACGTTTCGCAAAAGGTGTAGATACGTACAGCAGGCGTTTGAATTAAATTCGATTATATCATAACTGCAAGGGAAACCGTAACAGAGAGAAAAGGGCTGTCCCATAAGTGTATCTTCACTTACGAGACAGCCCTGCAGCATGCAGAAAAAAATGACTACTAGGTGATTTTTTTTCCTTAATCAATCGGCAGCTTTCTTTCCTTTATACTTCTTTTGTCTATACGTAGGAGGACGTTAGCTCAGGCAACTGCCCAATCAAAAGGAAGGGGAAGAATCGCTTTTCTTCTTATGTCCATCGCCGCGGAGTAGAGGAAAAGGAAGTGGAACGGTGCTGCATGCTGTTGGTGATTTTCAACATTAAGGCAGCGGAAACTATTGTCAGGCCAGTATCTTTTATCAGAAAGGGTACCATACCGAGCCATGCTGCCTGATAAGATATTTGAAGGCCAAGCCATGTGTTCATTGCTACATACATATAACTGACGCCGATCAAGTAATTCGCAATCACACCTGCAAAAGAAGCTCCAGCTAACGGAAGCAATTTCGGCCGTTCCATTTTTTCTGCAATCCAACCGGTTATAAAAGCAACAGCTAAAAATGAAAGCAAGAATCCTCCTGTGTAATCAAAAAGAATAAAAGGCCCCGATTTCATGTTGGCAAAAACTGGTACGCCTGCGAAGCCAATCATGATATAGGTAAACATCGTAAAAAGACCTAATTTTTTACCGAGCAGTAATCCGGCAAGAATGGCAAAAAACGTTTGTAAGGACAGTGGTACGGACACTCCTCCAATTGGTATCGCTAAAAAAGGAAACCAGACTGCAATATTGGCGCCAATGGCCATCAACCCGACAAAAACAGCCCCCATTGATAAATCGGCAGCAGTAAATTTTTTCATTTTATACCCCTCCTTTTAATTAAAGGATAGAAGCGACTGTCTTTATTGTCAACCCTAAAATATTTTTGGTTAACGAAATAGTTAATCAAATGCCGGCATCTTGGAGAAGCCGGCATTGTTTGGTTACTTGATTGCTGTCTCCAGAGCAACCTCGATCATCTCATTGAAGGTTGTTTGTCTTTCTTCCGCACTTGTTTCTTCACCTGTAAGGATGTGATCGGAAACGGTCAACACGGATAGTGCCTGCCGCCCGAACTTAGCTGCAAGCGTATAAAGGGCGGTTGTTTCCATTTCAACACCAAGTACTTTATATTGAGCTAACTGTTTAAACAGCTCCAATCCATTATCCCGGTAAAAGCTGTCGCTGGTGAATACACTGCCAACACGAAGCTGGAGTCCCTTTTCATTTCCTGCATCATAAGCATTTTTCAGCAGTTCAAAGTCTGCAGCCGGCGCGAAGTCTATCCCTCCAAACACCATCCTGTTGATTTGAGAGTCAGTCGTGGAAGTAGAAGCTAGGATAACGTCCCGTACTTTGACGTCCTCTTGGATAGCACCGCATGTACCGACACGGATCAATTTCTTCACGTCATAACTTTGAATTAATTCATTGACATAAATAGAGATAGAAGGGACGCCCATCCCGGTTCCTTGTACAGATAACTTTTCCCCTTTATATGTACCTGTGTAACCATACATTCCTCTGACTTCGTTATAACAGTGGACATCCTCCAAAAAATTTTCTGCAATATATTTAGCACGCAATGGATCTCCGGGAAGCAGAATTTTATCAGCTATTTCCCCTGGTTGCGCTCCAATATGTACGCTCATGGCAATACCTCCTGTTTGATAGCTATGTACAAACTTAAGTTATCACAATCAAAATTTAAATACAAATACTGCATAATAAATCCTTGAGGCTGTTTTGATAAAAGAAAAACAGGAGATTTTTGTTTCTAAATAAAAGGTTTTCGTATATAATAAATTGGAGTTCAACTTTTCACATATGGGTTTGAAACACATAGCTTATGGAAAAGTGATATATATAATGGGAAGACTGAAAGGATGGATAGCAATGCAAGAAAGAAAATTCACTATTACAGATGACACTGGAGTTCACGCACGGCCGGCTACACTTCTTGTGAATAAAGCAGGTCAGTATGAATCAGAAATTGAAATGCATTACAACGGCAAAACAGTTAACCTTAAATCAATCATGGGCGTTATGTCCCTTGGTGTCCCAAAAGGCGCGGAAATCACTGTTACAGCCGACGGAAGCGACGAAGAACAAGCGCTTCAAGGAGTAGCAGAAGTTATTACAGAACATCTTGGTGAATGATTTCACTTATAGAAGGAAGAAAAAAGCTAGAGATTCTCTCTAGCTTTTTTTTACAGACAATTATGCAAAAGAAATAAAAGAGGTGTGCAATATGAATGTATCGGTTTCCCAACTTCCCGGTATTGGACAAAAAATCACGTTGAAGACCTGTGAGGACAGCATGCTTGTGGTGGTAGTCCACCATTCGGGCAAGCGGGAGTTGTATTTTTTTAATGATGCAGACAGCGATGAGGCGGATTTCGGCATGGATCTTACTCCTGATGAGACGAGGGAACTGGGAGCCCAGCTGTTGGGTGCTACCTATCAGCCGGTCGATGCGGATAAATTGAAGATTTTTCAAAACCAAATCGTCATTGATTATGTGAAGTTGAAGGAAAATTCGCCTTTGGCTAATAAAACAATTGAAGAGTCCGGAGTGAGAAATAGGACAGGGGCCACCATCATCGGTATTGTTCAAGAGGGAGAAACGATTGCGATTCCGGATACAACGACAAAACTGGAACCGGGCAATCTGTTGATGTGCGTTGGCAAAAAAGATCAAATCGCTACATTGACTGCTTTGTGCAAAGGGGAGGAATGATCGTCATTGCATACTGAACTACCAGCTTTATTAGGCGTGGGCCTAATCCTTCTCGGCATATTCTACCTGGGTTTCTTAAGCATGAAAATAAAGTTTCCCAGTGTAATTTTATATATTTTATTCGGGATCTTGCTGGCAGACCATTTGAATGACAATGAAATTCTACACATAGCCAGCGAGATCGGTATTGTACTGCTGTTTTTTCTACTCGGTATGGAGTTCAGTATCTCCAGGCTTGGCGGGATTGCAAAACGTGCCTGGCCTTCAGGGCTTTTGGATGTGGTTTTGAGTTTTGGTATCTCGATGATGATTGCGGTAGGTTTTGGAATGGATCTGTTTTCTGCTTTTATTGTTGGTGGTGTAGCTTATGCCACAAGTTCTTCTATTACAGCCAAACTGTTGGACGATAACAGCAGGATGGCCAACTCTGAAACCGAATTTATTCTGGCTATTCTTATTTTTGAAGACTTAGTTGCCCCAGTGGTTGTGGCCATTTTAATTGGTATGGGAAGTGGCGGCAGCTTTGCTGCAAATGACCTGTTATTTTTGCTGGCAAAAATAACAGGACTGGCTTTGTTGGCAATTTTTCTAGGCAAAGTAGTGTTCAAAAAGTTCGATCATTTATGGGAGAAAATTGAAGATGAAGATTTTAAAACGGCATTGCTGGTAGGTTTTTCAGTTGCCTATGGCGGATTAGCACTATTTCTCGGCTTATCTGAAGTGTTGGGGGCGTTTCTGGCAGGCATGATGCTTGCTGAAATCCGTTATCTTCATCGTGTCGAACAAACCGTTGTTCCACTTCGAGATCTTATGCTGCCGACATTCTTTATCTATTTTGGGACCACCATTGAATTAGGTAACGGGATTCCGATGCCTTTTCTGCTGGGTTCCTTGCTTGTTTGGTCGATGGTTTCCAAAGTGTTACTGGGCACAATCGGTGGAAGATGGTATGGATTATCGAAGAAAGTCTCATTACGTGCTGGTTTATCACTTTGCGCCCGCGGAGAGTTTTCCGTAGTAATTGCTGCGACAGCCATTGGTACAGTCAAGGTAATGGCCGGTATCTATATCGTAGTAGCTGCTTTTATAGGTATGCTGTTGTTTGAACAGGCTCCCAAAATAACTAATAAAGTCTATGGAAAATCCAAGCCGAAAAAGAAGGACTTAAAGGTGCCGGGAACATAAGCAGGAAAAAATCCTTGGAAGGAATTTTTTTTAAAAAACAAGTGAAATAACATTCTTAAAAAACCGTGGCGATTAATAATCTTTGGGAGCAGTCTTTTCCCGTGTGTTCCAAGTGCTATGTGAATCTGAGCCAAAGTCATACTGAATGCCCTTCTGCAATTGGTATCCACACACGCTTCTGTCTCAATTCCAGCAACGACTAAATGTTCAATCCCTTACTTTTGAAGCTCCTCATCTTAAGAAGAATAAAAGACCGCATGAGGAGTAGTTTTTTAATGATTACATCTTGATGCTTTGGCTTAATGTAGGATGAAACTTCCATCCCTTCGTGCCATCCTCTAAGCCTTTACCAGCAGGTACGATATGTTGTATAGAAAAGATCGGTTTCTTGGTTGAGTATAGCAATGTTGGAAAATATAAAAACGTTAATGCTGGATATCTGAAGGCAAAGAAGAAACCAAATCTTATGAGATTTGGTCTGCTAATCGTATGGTACTTCGTATGTTTCTCCCCCGAGGCGGAACCACTTTCGATAGGTGAGACAGTCGCTTCCGTTTATCTTAATGGAAGTAGGAGTTTTCGAGTTCTTCAAGGCTTTTGATTGCTTTCTGGTTAAATGGGCTGTCTTGTTTGTTTAATTTGCTTTTCAACTCATCAACCGACTGCCGAAGGGATGTTTCATAATCAGGGATCGAGTCTTCTGTATATGGATGGACTGCCGGTTTTGAGACATTCATTTTTTCCTGCCAACTTAACGCTTTCCGTTGATGGAAGAACACGTTTTCTGTTTTCCCGTAATTGTGTAAGTCTCCTTGTAAGGGGTGTTTTGCGACTGCCAACACTTTTATTAAGTAGTTTGCACCACGATCCTCGACAACTTCTCCTATGTATGTTCCTGATTTATAATGGGCTTTTACGATTTCGCCTATGGTGGCATTCTCCATTTAGATCACTCCCTTTTGTAGGTTAATTCAATTCTGCCAGATGTAGAAAATATGTACAAGAATTAACCCATTTTGCTATAATAGGAAAAGAAGGACGTGATTTATCATGATGGAATTTTTATATTTTCCCGAGGATAAAACAGAATATATACCCGCTCTGATATCATTGGTGATATTTTCTATAGGTGCTGCTGTGACCATGTACCTTATATACAAACATTCAAAAAAAGAAGAAAGAAGAATTGATGAAAAGTACTCTATTAATTCCTCTTCCCCTGCTTCGAATGAAAAACAGCATTCCAAACAGTGACCCGGTGCTCCGTGATATTTATCACGGAGTTTTTAATAGCCGTAACTTGTTCAGATGAGATGCTTTTTGAATTTTTACCAGTTTAGCTTGTAACAGGATATTTCCTCCGCTGCCCGGCTATACTATTCCCATGGAGAGTTTTTGATGGGAGTTGATTTTCTTGGTTAGGCTGTTAATAAAGGCAGCTCTTAGTGTACCGTTGATTTTCATGGTTGGCTGTCAGGAGAATATTCGATCCCCGTTAAAGGTAGATATGTTGAATGGTGATGGAGATTCCATGGGGACAGCTGAACTGTCAGAACAGTCAGATGGTGTTCAGGTAAAGCTATCCTTAGAAGGGTTGGAGCCTGGCCTTCATGGAATTCATGTACATGAATTCCCTAAATGCGAAGGGCCGGATTTCACATCTGCTGGGAGTCACTTGAATCCGGAAGGAAATGAACATGGATTGATGCATCCGGAAGGTTCACACCTTGGAGATCTTCCCAATGTGGAAGTGGCGGAAGATGGAGTGGCCGAAGCAGAATTGATGCTCAGCGGCGCCACTTTGACTGACGGGAAAAATTCATTGCTTAAAGAAGACGGCACATCGCTGGTCCTCCATGAAGGCCAGGATGATGGCGTAAGTCAGCCTGCAGGTGAATCTGGTGCAAGAATTGCTTGTGGAAAGATACAGGCACAGGATTCTGCATCTAAGCAGTCGCCGACAGATCCGACGGAAGACAATCAGGAGAAAGAAAAAGAATAGGCTGTCGCCACTCTGCTTCTATCCAAGCGGTTGCGACAGCCTTGTTTGCTATATGTGTATTTATGCTTTGAAAATGTTTCTTGAGCTATTTTTTTCGAGCATCGAGTGCCGTGGTTATCCGATTCAGTCCTTCTTCCACAATCACACGCGGGCAGGCGATATTGATGCGCATGAACCCTTCCCCTTCTTCACCGAAGGAGATGCCGTCATTAAGGCCTACTTTTGCATCCTCCTGCATGAACTTTTTCAGATCATCTTGCGACATATTCAGCGACCTGCAGTCTAGCCAGATGAGATAAGTACCTTCGGCTGGTATGACATTTATTTCATCTCGCTCTTGAAAGGCTTTCTCAACAAGCTGCTTGTTTTCATCCAATAATCGCACCAGCTGTTCAAGCCATTCTTCTCCATTGTTGTAAGCTGCTTCCAAAGCTGTAATCCCCATTGTATTGATCATTTTTATGCCTTGCTTATGGAAAAAGTGATCGATCTTTTCGCGCTTTTGTTTATCAGGTGTAATCAAATAAGACACTTGCAAACCTGCCAAGTTAAAGGATTTGGTAGGGGACATACAAGTAATTGTGATCTGGTTTATCTCATCTGAAAGGGAAGCAATTGGTACATGGGTGTAATTTGGGTAAACCAAGTCTGCATGAATTTCATCTGAGAAAATCAAGACATTGTATTTCAAACAGAGTTCACCGATTTTTCGCAGTTCCTCTTCAGTCCATACCCTTCCGACCGGGTTGTGCGGATTACATAAAATAAAAGCTTTAACGCCTTGGCTTAAGGTCGTTTCGAAAGCGTCAAAGTCGATTTCGTAGCGGTTATTTTTAAGTTTTAACGGGCATTTTATCAGCCGTCTGTCATGCATCTCGACAAGATCGTAAAATGGCGGATAAACGGGTGTTTGAATCATAATTTTGTCGTTTTCTTCTGTCAGTACTTGGACAGCCATATGAAGACTGGTGATAACCCCCGGGCTATACAGCAGCCATGATGGTTTTATTTCCCATCCATGTCGTCTTTCCAGCCAGCTGGTAACAGATTGACTGATTGCTTTATCCGTCACCGTATAGCCGAAGATGCCATGTTCAGCCCTGTCTACGAGGGCATTTTTGACGGATTCCGGTACGGCGATATCCATATCGGCAACCCACATTGGAAGAACTTCTTCAGATCCGTAAATAGATTTTACTAAATCCCACTTAACCGATCTTGTGCCGGTACGTTGTGGTACTTGATCGAAATTAATCATCCTTTTGTCCTCCTTCAGTACTCCGATTAACAAGTAATATATGCTGCGATGCTGTATGGCTTAGTGCCGACATCTTTTAGGTCTTCGTTCCCCGGTGGCAATCGCTCCTGGTTCGCAGACTTGTAAGTGGAAAGCAAAGCGTTTTGAGCTCTGCCTTATCTACCATTACTCATCTTTATTATATAAACAGGGAAAATAGATTGGAAACGATATGAATTCACTCCTACCCTTGGTCCACTTTTGACAGCATATAATCGCAGATAAGTGCTGGTGCTTCTTCTGGCAGGAAGTGACCCACACTGCTGATTGTACACAATTCTGCGTTGGGTAAATCACGCAAGAGTCGATAGCTGGTGGAAACTGGCAAAATCAAATCCTGTTTTCCCCAAAATATAAGACATGGCTGGGCGATGGTATGTAGGCTGGAGGATGGCAAATCACCTTCCCTGTCCCGAACCAACTTGGTGAGACAGGAATAAATGTCATTTTCCAGAAAAGGTTTCGTATAGACAGCAATCATTCGCTTTGTAATCAACTGCTCATCATGCATACATTTTTTTAAGATACCGTCGACACCGGCCCGACGTAGTGCCACTTTTAAGAGCTTGGGAGAAGGGGGGAATGCGCTGAAGGTGTTCAGCATTCTGGATGCCTTTTTCATGTAACAAGACGGGGCCATCAAGATAAGTCTTTCGATCCTTTCTGGATAATGCATCGCACAGCGGAGGGCAACCTGGCCACCCATCGAGTGAGCGCCTATCCAGACCTTCTCAATATTCAATGCATCAAGTACATACATGGCCAAATCGGCCATGTTTTGGTAAGAATAACAAAAAGCCTTTGCCTTCTCACTTTTTCCGAATGGAGGCAAATCCAGGGTAATAATTTGGAAATGACGGCGGAGTTGGGGAATCATCTTTCGGAAGCAAAATTGGCTGGATAAAAAGCCGTGCAGCAAAAAAAGGCAAGGGTTGTCGGTTTTTCCGGTAGAATGATAAACTCGATAATGAATGTCGACATTCTGATACCGAATGATTTTTTTCTGTTTGGCTATTTCCATGTCAATCCCCCGGTTTATAGAAGTTGTCGATTATTATTCCACATTTATTGAGGATTTATTTGAGCGAGAGGAAAAGTATTTAGAAGGCAAAAAAAAGACAAAGCAACGTTGCTTTGTCTTCAACAGGGGGAATACGAGAAAGTCTTACAGTTATAGGTATAACCGTATTGAACCCTTTTTAAACATAAAAAAACAAAAAAATTTAAAAAAGAATGATTTTGTATTATCGGCGTCTTACATTTCCCGTTTTATGCAATTTTTTGCGGGAATATACTTTATATGCTAAAATAGTTTATTGTGTATTAATCAATGAAAATAAAATCGGGAGTTGTTCAGCATGGCAGAGAAGTTTGAAACAGGACAAATTATTGAAGGAAAAGTAACAGGTATCCAGCCTTACGGTGCGTTTGTAGCATTGGATGATGAGGTTCAGGGGCTTGTTCATATTTCAGAAGTGACACATGGTTATGTGAAGGATATTAACGATCATCTTTCAGTTGGCGATCAAGTAAAAGTGAAGATTCTTCAAATAGATGAAGAAAAAAATAAGTATTCTTTATCCATCCGTGCTACAGAAGAGGCGCCGAAAAAGGCTGAGCCGAAGCGTCAAAAGCCTAACACTGCCGTTCAACAGGACAGCCAGCAAGCGGGCTTCAACACGTTGAAGGACAAGCTGGAAGAGTGGATCGAGCAGTCGAAAGAGCGCGAAAACACATACAAAAACTAAATAGATGTTGAAACTGCCTTCTAATCAGGCAGTTTTTTTATATTATTTAAGGTTATTCGTGGTGGGTCCCTTTGCGTTCGTAAGAGGATAAAATAGATCAATCTTTAGATAGGTTGGGCAAACGGTAGCATATATGCATTTTTTGAAAGAACCGTCCTGTACATGGGGTGTACAAGACGGCAATATACTTTATCTTTCTGTTTCTGGTTCTCGTTTATCTGCAAATTGCTCGTCCGGTTTAAACAGCATCGATAAACAAATCAGTCCACTGATGCCGACCAATGTGTAAATAATTCTGGCAAAAGCACCGCTTTGTTCTCCGCCGCCGAATAAGGCTGCAACTAAATCGAATTGGAATAAACCTACAAGACCCCAGTTTACCGCACCGATGATCACAAGCAGTAATGAAATACGCTGTAATGCATTCACACAGCAACCCTCCTTCAAATTAACTTCCAGTAATAGCAATCCCCAGAAGCCCGAGAAATATACAAAAAAAACTCACTGGCAGGCAGGACAAATAAATCCACGCGGGACAAAAATGCGGGGACTGACCCCGTCTTTTCTTTAGAGAACGGGTGGGTTGACAGGGATGGATGATGGGCATTGCTTGATTTACCGACTAGGTTTCGGTACATTTAGGTTAGCTTGATTTTCTAATTTTGGAGGTAGAATGATGACACATATAAGTTTTGAATATGATCGTGCACTATCCTTTTTTGGTAAGCATGAACTGGATTATTTAAAAGAACCTGTAATGCTTGCACACCAGGCTTTGCATAATCAAACGGGAGCAGGAAGCGACTTTTTAGGGTGGCTGGACCTTCCTGAAAACTATGACAAAGAGGAGTTCAGTCGAATAAAAAAGGCTGCTGAAAAAATCAAGTCTGACTCTGATGTTTTGCTTGTTATTGGTATCGGCGGTTCTTACTTAGGAGCAAGGGCAGCTATCGAGATGCTTAATCATTCTTTCTATAATGAACTGAGTAAAGAGCAACGCGGCAATCCGCAGGTTTTCTTTGTCGGAAATAGTATCAGTGCTCCTTATATGAACGATCTATATGACATGCTTGAAGGCAAGGATGTTTCGATCAACGTTATTTCCAAGAGCGGTACGACCACAGAGCCGGCGATTGCATTCCGTTTATTCCGCAAATATCTGGAAGATAAGTACGGCGTGGAAGAAGCAAGAAAACGAATTTATGCAACGACAGACAAGCAAAAGGGTGCCTTGAAAACACTGGCTAACGAAGAAGGCTACGAAAGCTTTGTCATTCCAGATGATGTAGGCGGCCGTTATTCCGTTCTTACTGCGGTAGGTTTGCTTCCGATAGCTGCAAGTGGGATTGATATCGATGCCATGATGGAAGGGGCATACAAAGCCCAGCAGGAGCTATCATCTGAAAATCTGGACGAAAATCCTGCTTATCAGTATGCGGCTGTCCGTAACGTCTTTTACAATAAAGGTAAAAATATTGAAATGCTGATTAACTATGAGCCAGCCCTTCAATATTTCGCTGAATGGTGGAAGCAGTTGTTCGGGGAGAGCGAAGGCAAAGATTTTAAGGGGTTATATCCTTCTTCTGCCAACTTTTCTACCGACCTTCACTCATTAGGCCAGTATGTGCAAGAAGGAAGAAGAGATTTGTTTGAAACGGTGCTTCACGTTGAAGAGCCTAAGTCGAACATTACCATCGAAAAAGATGCTCAAGACTTGGATGGTTTAAATTATCTTGCAGGGAAAACAATTGATGAAGTAAATCAAAAGGCATACCAGGGTACAATGCTTGCCCATACAGACGGACAAGTACCTAACCTGATTGTACACTTGCCAAAATTAGATGCCTACACGTTCGGTTATGTCGTCTATTTCTTTGAAAAAGCGTGTGCAGTCAGCGGCTACCTGCTGGGTGTCAATCCATTTGATCAGCCTGGTGTGGAAGCATACAAGAAAAATATGTTTGCTTTGTTAGGAAAGCCAGGGTTTGAGGAACAAAAACGGGATTTGGAAAATCGTTTAAAAAAATAAATGAGACGCTACTAAAAAGGGAACTGTCGGTAAGCTTTTAACTTATTGGCAGTCCCTTTTTTTATTCAATTGTTTCTCTGCAAAAACGTGATTTTTCCACTAGTCACAAGCTGTCACAAAACGTACAGAATTCCTCCTGACTCCATCATTAATTTCGTTCTATCTATGGACTACCTAAACGTCTGATCAAGAAAAAGAGAACCATTCCCTACCATTCATATCCAGCCGTCGAAGCTTCTTTGAATTTCTCATGAAATTACAGGATCGGGGCAAGCTGATAACAAAGGAGGTAGTTTAAGATGATTCCGATACCATCTGATTTGGAGAATCGTGACTTTTCCCTTCATGCGCTGGAAGAAACGTTAAAACCGATGGGTTTTTCCATCGGCGGCAACTGGGATTATGACCAGGGATCGTTTGATTACAAAATGGGTGTCGAGGACGGCTATCAGTTTTTGCGAATTCCCTTCAAAGCAGTAAAAGGCATGCTTGATTCACCAGGGGTCGTCGTCAAACTAGGCAAACCGTTCGTGCTTTCCCATGTTTACCAGTCCGGAGTGGATGCAGACGGCCGCAATGGAGCCCTGAGAGGTGCGGTGGACCAGTTTCAAACCCCGGTAGATCCTGATGGACAAGTAAAGGATAAGTTTGTCGAAGAGGGAGAAAAACTGCTCCAGGAAGTGGAACAGTCACTCATGGAGCGATGAAAGAACAATTAACGTGTCACCTCTTTGGAGTTTAGTGCTAAAGGATGGATTGACGAGCATTTGCTCGTCCCGCATGATACCGATTAACAATTGTTCCGAAACAGCATAATAATCTGCGCATTGTAAGAAAGTCTTATCATCAAGTTCTTCCGGCAAAGGGAATTGGTGAAACTGCTGGTCTGCAAGTACTTGTATCAGCAGTTCAAACGGTTTGACCGGTTTATGGCGGAATAGTTCATGGAATATCAAAGTGCTCATAAAGTCGTTTGATCGAATGATTGAATCTGCGCCAGCCCGACTGGCGTTTTTTATTTGATCTTTCGTTAATATTTCTGTAATCAGCGTAATTTCAGGGTTGTTCCCTTTAATGGCAACTGCTGTCAGGATTGTTGCCTGGTCCGCCTGAAGTTCTTTTTTTGAAGGATCGGCGGTAACGACTGCGTATTTTGCCTGTTTTAAGTTTGCTTTTTCCAGCGTCTCATCTTCAAAGGCGGAACCCCGGACAAAATGCAGCTGATGTTTTTGATAAGGCAGATTATTCATGGTGTGGTCTATCAACACGATTTGCTTTCGCATGTCCCGTTCGACAATCATTTCCATGAGCTGTTTTGTTCGTTCATTCCAGCCTACCAGAATGATATGGTCTTTGCCTCTGTATTTTACCAGTCCTTTTGAAAGGTCTCGTTCATGTTTGATGGTTCCTGCAGAGATGGTGGCCATATAAAATGTCACCAATCCACCGCCAGCAAGAATCAGAAGGATGGCAACAAGTCTTCCGGAAGAACTTAGCGGCACATAGTCCCCATAACCTACTGTAGATCCGGTGACAAATGCCCACCAAATACCATCAAATATAGTCGGGAAATGTTCAGGCTCCAGGATATGGATAGAGATGCCAAAAAACATCATCAACAGAAGGACAGATGAAAGTAAACGGAAAAATATCGGCATGCGGAAATAAACTTGCAGAAGTGTTTGCATATGTGTAAGCTCACCTTTTGTTTTTTTACTACAAGTATCTCCAAAAGGTCTGCTCCATAGTATAAAAATCCCCGGTCTATGCCGGGGATAACAGGATTAGATTGCCTGTTTTAAAGTGGAAAGAATGCTTTGACAGGTTTGTTGCCAGAAGTCCGTGTTATCTCGAAATGATTTGGTTACGAAAGTGAACATTTCCTGCCGCTTTTCTTGGTAATCTGCTGCATCCTTTTCAGGAAGGTTGGCCATGGATTCGTCAATAAACTGCTGAACCTCGGGAGCCCGCGGTCCCCACTTTGCCACCTCCTGGCCCTTACCATCGATAAAAATGAAAATCGGAATGGACCGTGCTTTTCCATTTGTTAAATATTGATCCATTAACTCCAAGTTTTGATCTCGAGCAAGTAGGCGTATGTCCATTTCCGACCGTTCGGCGAGATGAAACAAAATCGGTACATTCATCATGGCATCACCACACCAATCTTCTGTTAAGACGATGACACGGAGATTTTCTTTAGCAATCTTGTCAAAAAACGGTTCGTTTTCAGGTAAAGAAAAATGATCATATACGTACAACAAATTTTCTTTATGCTGCTGCATGGATTCAATATATTCATCTGGGCCGATACCTTTTTGATACCATTTTTCTAAATTCACTACGATCACTCCTAATTTTTTCGATTAAAATGGATTCTAGCTTCACAACATTTAGTGTTTTCCCAAATTTTTGGTATCATTAACCTATGTGATAAAGGAGGAACTACATATGGAACAAAATAGACAACAATTTTTAATGGAGTTGCTGCGGACGCCATCTCCGTCCAGTATGGAAATGAACATTCAAAAAAAATGGATTGACTATGTCAAACCTTTTGCGGACAAAGTAATAACCGACAATGCGGGCAATGCAATCGGTGTTCTCAATCCGGATGCTGAATTCAAAATCCTCTTGGCGGGTCACTGTGATGAAATCGCACTCGTGATCAACCGGATTGATGAGCAGGGTTATCTTCACTTTGATAAAATGGGCGGTATCAATCCCAAAGCGGCCATTGGAATGAAAGTGACGGTATTAGGCTATGCACAGGAAATCACCGGAGTGATCGGTGTCAATGCCCAACATCATGGCGGTATCAAAGGTGATTTCGATTTAGAGGACTTGTTCATCGATTGTGGCGCCCGCTCGAAAGAAGAAATGGAAAAGTATGTTCAAATCGGTGATTTGGCCGTCTACAAAAGGGAGCCGGAAGTGCTGCTCGATCGATATGTATCCGGCCGCGGCCTGGATAATCGGACAGGTGCTTTCATGGTGGCAGAAGTACTTCGACGCCTGGCGGAGCAGCAAGTAAAAGTAGGGGTGTATGCAGCTAGTACAGTAAACGAGGAAACCAATATGGGTGGTGCTTATTTTGCTGCTGCCGGTATTGAACCCGATATGGCGATTGCCTGTGATGTAACTTTCGCGACCGATTACCCTGGTGTGAACAAAAATAAATATGGGGACGTTCAATTGGAAAAAGGGCCAGTCCTGGCAAAAGGAGCACCGATCAACATCAAAATCAATCAGTTGTTGGAGAGAGCAGCCCGTTCCCTGAACATGCGGGTGCAGTATGAATTGACACAACGTGCTACAGGCACTGATGCAGACAAAATGCGTCTTACTGGCCGAGGTGTTCCAGTTGGACTCGTTTCTCTTCCGCTAAGGTACATGCACTCACCGGTAGAAACAGTCAGCATTAAGGATATGGATGAAGAAATTGACTTACTGGTCAAGATGATTGCCGAGATGACCGGCAATGAAAGCTTAAATCCGCTGGAAGACTAATGGAACGTTTCTATTTGCAAATATGGGGATAGGTAGTATAATAAGAGTACTAAATAAATATCGATTCTATCTTCGGGGCAGGGTGAAATTCCCGACCGACGGTGAAGAGCTTGCTTATGCTCTAAGTCCGTGACCTGTTCGGCATACGCCGGATGGCTGACCTGGTGCAATTCCAGGACCGACAGTTACAGTCTGGATGGGAGAAGATACGGAACAGATAAGGCATGTTTAATACTGCCTTTATTCCCTCTGAACATAAACCCTGAAGCTTCAATAGCTTTAGGGTTTTTTAATGGTTTTCTTGATTCATAGGGATTCTGTTTCACCTTCATCGCCAGATAGGATTCGATGCAAAAGATGAAGGAGGAGAAGATATTGGCTACAACAACCAAGCAATCTTCACATTTATTAAAATTGATTATTTTGGCACTAATGGGTACTATTTCGATGATGTTGATGTTTTTGAATTTTCCTCTTCCGATGCTCCCGCAATATTTGAAGGTTGATTTCAGTGAAGTACCGGCATTGATTGCCGCTCTGATTTTTTCACCTGGAGCAGGAATTATAGTGGAAGCGGTCAAAAATATGCTTTATTTGATTTATACGGGTGCAGGTGATCCAATCGGCATTGCTTCTAATTTCCTCGCCGGTGTCCTGTTTATAGTTCCCGTATCCATGCTCTATCATAAGTTCAAAGGGGTAAAGAGTCTCGTTTCCGGACTAGTAACAGGCACGATCGTTATGGCAGTAGGGATGGGGGTATTGAATTATTTTGTCCTTCTGCCGGCTTATAGTTTGTTTATGGGTTGGGAATCGATGAGTGACCAGGTGAAATTGGTGACCGTAACAGGAGGTATCCTTCCCTTCAACGTGATCAAAGGAATCGTAATCGGAGTCCTTTTCGTGCCCCTGTTTATAAAGTTGAAGCCATGGTTGGAGAAAAAGAGGTTGGCCGTGTCTTAACATCCACAAAAAAGAGCATCTGCAGAAAGCAGATGCTCTTTTTGACTTTTTAATCGTTTCCCTCGACCTCCTCGACGAGATAACGTGCAGTTGGTTCTATCTCAAGACGCTCTTCCGGTATCGGTTTTCCTGATGATTCACTGAATCCGTAAGTGCCTTTGTCGATTTTATCCAGCGCATGTTCGACTTCGCTCAATCGTTGTCGTGCTTGTGAGTTGAGGGTGGCCGCCTTTTCCCGCTCGAACATCTCTGTTCCCAAGTCAGCCGGGTGATTGTCATAGTTGGTGAACTCTCCAATCGAGTCGTCCGGATATTCTTTATCCAGATTATAGCTGTCGGCATTTTGGCCGAGTTCTTCTTGTGCCTCTTTTTTCATCGTTTCCAATAATTGTTTATAGTGTGCAAGTTTTTCTTGATCCATATACTCTGCTCCTTTCTTACAGGTTCAGACAGGATAAGTGCTCCTCTGTTGTACCTTTCTGTCTTAGAAAGACACCACTTCATCGAGAATTTGGGTTAAGCATGTCGGTGGCACGCACGATGTAAATCAGGAGTTGCACCAAGATGTGTCGGATTAGCCTGTACTCCTTTAAACAGACACTTCACTTTTCTTCATTTTTCAAGGGTACGACTCCCACAGTACAGCGGGAAACAGATATTAGCCGCTCTTGTTCGTCCACAATCTTAATATCCCAAACCATGGTCGTCTTGCCGAGGTGAAAGGGGGTAGCCCTTCCGGTAACCATTCCGGTACGTTTGCTTTTTATATGGTTGGCATTGATTTCTATACCGAAAATCTGTTGTTTGTCTGCATCTATATTCAAAAAAGAAGCGATACTTGCTGCTGATTCTGCCAATGCAACGCTGGCCCCTCCATGTAAATAACCCATTGGCTGGTGCGTTTGTTTGTTTACCGGCATGGTTATTTCCACTAAATTCTTCTCCTGTGTGATTACCTGCATTCCAAGTGCTTCCATTAAAGTGTTTTCAAGATTCATATAGAACATCCTTTCTATCATATTTCCCCGGGCCGATAGGTTGAAACGTCCATTTTCTTCCTGGCTATCCCGGCATTACGTATTATGGAATAAAAAAACGACAAGTCGGCAGCTTGTCGTTTACTTCGGTGTGCTTAAAAATGAAATGGAATGAAATATTCAATCAGCAACGACAGTCCCAGCAGCAACCCGAAAAAGGTGTTTGTCTGCGCTGTTGCCTTCATAGCCGGCATCATTTCCAAATTAACGGTTTTTCCTTTAAAGCCTTTGACTGCACTTACCGCTTTTTTTGTTCCAAGCAGGGTGATGAAGGACCAAATAGGCAGAATTCCTGTAAATACATAAACTGCCATCAACAAATAACTGATAATAAATAAGGAAGCAAGCAGTATCACCGCATTTTTTCTGCCGATTAAAATAGCGATTGTTTTTCTGCCGTTTTCCTTGTCACCTTCCAAATCCCTGATGTTATTAGAAAGCATGATCGTGCCGATAAAGATGGCTACAGGAATGGAAATCCATACAACGGAGCCGGTTACTTCCATCGTTTGAATAAAGTAACTAATACCGATAATGACTGTACCCATGAAAAAACCGGCAATCAATTCCCCAAAAGGGGTGTATGCGATGGGATAAGGTCCGCCTGTGTATAAATAACCGCACAGCATGGAAAGGATTCCGATTGCGGCAATCCACCAGCTGGATTCCAGGCAAATATAGACACCGAGCAGGATGGCTACGGCGAAGAAACTTAACGCCAAGCGTAGCACTGTCTGAGGAGCGACTCCGTCCCGAACAATCGTGCCGCCGATTCCGACGGATTTTTCGTTGTCCAACCCTCTGACAAAATCATAGTATTCATTGAACATATTGGTTGCCGCCTGGATAAGCATGGAAGCCAGCAGCATTGCTGCAAATAACCAAAAATTAACAGAAGCATCCAGCAGTGCTGCCATTGTACCGACAAAAACAGGTACAAACGAAGCGGTAAGGGTATGTGGCCGTAACAGACGCCACCAGACTTGAAACCCTGCTTTTTCATTGAGCGCACTGCTGACTGCGTTTTTATCAAGGGATTGCATATGGTTCTCTCCTTACGTATGCCTTCAAATCGTTGTATATCATATTAAGTTTAGGGAAACGACGGGACGGTGTCAATTATCTATTATAATAATTTAATAGGAATTAGTGGCAATTGTTGAGAAACGAACAAAAAGGGAATAAAATAGATAGTGGTTCGCAAGTCTGTATTACAGGCTTGAATACTTGCTTTTATAGCTTAAAAGTTATATTTTTTATTAATGTGCGCCTAAGTAATGGGCGACTAGATACCGGAGACGACTATCCTGTCGAGGGACAGGTGGTCACTCCTGTTCTTATCAATCTTTTTATTGGAAGAAATAATCATATACTTTCTCCCTATTGTATTGGAGGGTATCATACATGATCCAAACAGAATTGAAAGAATTGGGACTTGCTGTTGAGGAAGCAGTGACTGCCGCCAGGTCAAAACAGGATTCCCAATTATTAAGTTTTACCGAGCCGGTGCCTGCAATCGATCCGATTTCTTTTTTTGCCAACGGTTTTTCTTTTGATGGCGGACGTATTTTTTGGGGGAATGCTGCGGGTAGTCTCATGCTGGCAGGGGCAGGGGAGGCCTGCGCCTTAACTGCTTCCGGAAATAATCGATTTGAACAAATGGAAAGTAAGTGGAAGAAAATAATCCAGGAAGCGATCATCCATAATCCCCAACGTAAACCGGGGACAGGGCCAATTGCCTTTGGTGGATTCTCTTTTGATCCTGCGAAACCTGTCACTTCCTTGTGGAAGTCTTTTCCCGACAGCAAGCTTCGAATACCCGCTTACTTGCTGACAGTGGTAAACGGAAAACATTATTTAACGAGCAATATCGTTGTTAATCAGGACGACAGGTCAGCTGATATTGAACAGCGCTTGGAGAAAGAGAGACGCTTGCTTTTGTCTGCTACTACATTGCCTGATGGTCCTTTTGTTTCATCAAAGAGTGAAGTAGAACCCTTAGCATGGAAGCAGCTCGTACGTCAGGCGACGGAAACGATCAAGCAAGGGGGAACCGAAAAAATCGTGCTTGCCCGTGAGCTTCGCGTTCAATTTTCGGACAAGGCAAATGTGGCGCCGGTTTTAAATGCATTAACAGACTCCCAGACGAATAGTTACATTTTTGCCTTTGAAAACGGCGACGATTGTTTTTTAGGTGCTACACCGGAACGCTTGGTGAAGATAGAGGATAAAAAGTTACTGTCTACGTGTCTAGCCGGCACTGCGCCCCGGGGAATAACGGAAGCAGAAGATAATCGGATCGGCCAACAGCTACTGACCGATAAAAAAAACCGCAGTGAACATCAGTTTGTGGTGGAAATGATCAAGAAAGCCGTATCCGCATGTTGTGAACAGGTCCGGGTTCCCGATGAGCCAGTTTTATATCCGTTGAAAAATTTGCAGCATCTCTATACACCTGTAGAGGCGGTTCTCCATGACGGCTATACCATACTCGATATTGTGAAACAGCTCCATCCGACGCCTGCGTTGGGCGGGTTGCCAAGCGAAGAGTCGGTAGCATTCATCCGTGAACACGAACATCTGGATCGCGGCTGGTACGGTGCACCGATTGGCTGGCTTGATGCCTTCCAAAACGGGGAATTCGCCGTTGCTATTCGCTCGGCGCTGATTCAGGGTGATCATGCTTCTCTATTTGCCGGATGCGGTGTTGTCAAAGATTCAAACCCTGAAGAGGAATATCAGGAAACAAATATAAAATTCACACCGATCCTGTCTGTTTTAGGAGGGCAATCATGAGTTATACCGAGGCATTGACCAGATATACTGCTAACTTTGTTGATGAACTTTATCATAGCGGACTGAGAGATGTAGTTGTTTCACCCGGATCTCGCTCCACGCCCCTCGCTGTCACTTTCGCTGAACACCCACATATCAAACATTGGGTGAACATGGATGAGCGCTCGGCGGCCTACTTTGCTCTCGGTATGGCCAAGCAGCAAAATAAACCCGTTGCTATGGTTTGTACATCCGGGACAGCAGCGGCCAATTATTTTCCTGCGATTGTAGAAGCGTACTACAGTCGTGTTCCCCTGCTCGTACTGACGGCGGATCGTCCACACGAACTTCGGGATGTAGGGGCACCGCAGGCAATTGAGCAAATCGAGATGTTTGGAAAATACGCCAAATGGTTTCAGGAAATGGCACTTCCAGAGGAGGCACCTGGCATGCTGCAATATGCACGAAGCAAAGCGGCCAGAGCTTTTCATACAGCCTCAGAGGGGAATCCCGGTCCAGTACATCTGAATTTTCCATTCCGTGAACCTTTAATGCCTGATTTTTCGTTGAATAATCTATGGAGGGGCAGCAATGGAAAATCCCATCATCCGACATTTTCCGGGGAGAAAAGATTGGAGCCACACCAACTTGACAAGCTGGTAGAACGTCTGGCTATGCACCAAAAGGGTTTGCTTGTCTGCGGTCCTCAATTCGATCCGGATTTGGCGGAAGCTGTTTGCGATTTAGCAGAAAAGTGGAAGCTTCCCGTGCTCGCCGATCCGTTGTCCCAGTTGAGAGCCGGTCAGCATGACAAAGTGAATGTAATGGAAAGCTATGATGCCATACTGAAAAGCAAGCAAGTCAGGGATCGAATAGAACCGGACTTTATTATCCGTTTTGGTGCCATGCCTGTTTCCAAGCCGTATTTGCTGTTTGTCAAAGAACACCCGGATATCGAACATTTTGTGGTAGAACCGCATCAAGGTTACCGTGAGCCTGCTGGCACTCCTGCACAATTCATATATGCCGATCCAATCCACCTCTGTCAGGATTTATCGCTTCATGGAACAGCCCCCTCCTACAATCAACAATGGCTTGAAACCTGGAGGGAAATGAACAAAATGGCCAAAGCACAGCTTCTTGAGGAAAAAAGAGAACAATTCTCTTTGACCGAGGGACATACGGTGAAGCAGCTGGCAGATGCTGCCCCGGAGCAAAGTACGATTTATGTAGGCAACAGTATGCCCATCCGTGATATGGATACATTTTTTATGTCTACGCCGAAATCAATCCGGGTACTAGGCAATAGAGGAGCAAACGGTATTGATGGCACCACTTCCTCAGCACTTGGTGCAGCGTCCCGAGGGGAAAAAGTGACGCTCTTATTAGGTGATGTAACCTTTTTCCATGATCTCAACGGGTTGATGGCGGCCAAGCAATATCATCTCAATTTAACAGTGGTATTAATCAACAACAACGGTGGAGGGATTTTTTCGTTCTTGCCACAGGCAGGGCAGACCAGCCACTTCGAGACCATTTTCGGCACCCCGTTAGACATTGATTTTAAACACGCAAGCTCGCTGTATGAAGGGAAGTACACCAAGCCGGAAACCTGGAGCGACTTGCGGCAGGCCTTGACTGATAGTTACCGCTATGAGGGATTGTCTATTATTGAAGTACAAACGAATCGGCAGGAAAATGTGGAATGGCATCGAGAAAAGTGGAAGGAAATCGAACATCGTTTGCTAGATTATCTTGGCGGGTGATAAAGATGCATTATACAATCGGCAGTAAACAATATTGGTTAGAAGAAGTTGGCAGCGGTCCCCCTTTGCTACTGCTGCACGGTTTTACCGGAAGCAGTGAAAGCTGGCAGGATTTTGCTGAAAAGTGGAAGGATGGGTTTCGGGTATTGCTGCTCGATTTGCCTGGGCACGGAAAGACGAAAACACAAGGCCCTATCCGGATGGAGGATTTCTGTGAGGACTTGGAACAACTCCTGAACCAGCTTTCTATTTCAAAGGTTAATTTACTTGGTTACTCACTAGGTGGAAGGGCGGCATTGTCTTTTGCGGTATTGAAACCTGAGCGAGTTCAGTCACTGATCCTGGAAAGTGCATCTCCTGGTCTCGGTTCGCCTGACGAACAACTTGCAAGGAAGACAAAAGACGAGGCACTGGCCGAAAGAATCCTGGGAGAAGGTGTGCCTCGGTTTGTGGACTATTGGGAGAACCTTCCTCTATTTGAGTCGCAAAATAAACTTCCAGATTCAATCAAAAATCGGATCCGTCAGGAAAGATTAAGTCATACACAGCGAGGCCTTGCCGATTCGCTAATCGGGATGGGGACGGGTGCGCAGCCATCCTGGTGGGGAGAACTGGGTGACATTCGCTTGCCGGTTTTACTTCTTGCGGGAGAAATAGATCAGAAGTTCGTCGACATTGCGGAAGAGATGCACCAGAGCATACTGTCCAGCGAGTTAAAAATAATTCCGTTATCTGGGCATGCAATTCATGTGGAGCAACCACAAAAATTTGATACAATAGTACATGAATTCTTGTTGAATAATGTCTAAAGGAAGCTGATGAGTCAGGTGAATTCGAGAATTATTTTTATGGTGCTTCTATGAAGACTCCCCGAAGAGCTCTTAGCTTCCCGACAGCAAGAACTAAAACAATTTTGAATGGAGGGTATCCCTATGGCAATTGAGTGGGTTACAGAAAGGGAATACGAAGATATTCTTTACGAATCTTATAATGGAATTGCAAAAATTACGATTAACCGTCCAGAAGTGCGCAATGCATTCCGTCCGGAAACAACAAATGAATTGATAGACGCGTTTACCCGGGCACGTGACAACTCCAATATTGGTGTTATTGTCCTTGCTGGTGCAGGTGATGAAGCTTTTTGTGCAGGAGGAGACCAGAAAGTCCGCGGTCACGGCGGTTACGTTGGTGAGGATCAAATTCCCCGCCTGAATGTGCTGGATTTACAGCGCCTGATCCGTGTTATTCCAAAACCGGTAGTAGCAATGGTTTCCGGTTATGCAATCGGGGGCGGCCATGTCCTACATGTTGTGTGTGATTTGACGATTGCTGCCGATAATGCGGTGTTCGGACAAACAGGTCCTAAGGTTGGAAGTTTCGATGCCGGTTATGGCGCTGGTCTTCTGGCTAGAATTGTCGGTCACAAAAAGGCAAGGGAAATCTGGTACTTGTGCCGTCAGTACAGTGCAAAAGAGGCCGAGGACATGGGCTTGGTCAACACTGTAGTGCCATTGGATAAGCTCGAAGAGGAAACCGTACAATGGTGCCAGGAAATGCTGGAAAAATCACCGACTGCTCTGCGTTTCTTAAAAGCTTCTTTCAACGCTGATACAGATGGCTTGGCTGGATTGCAACAAATGGGCGGCGATGCGACATTGCTGTATTACACAACAGATGAGGCGAAGGAAGGAAGAGACGCCTTTAAGGAAAAGCGTAAACCGGACTTCAAACAATTTCCGCGTTTCCCTTAATTAGAACTGGGACAAACGCATAATGACAAAACCGAACGGTGAATCGAAAAAAATATTCGAACTCGTTCGGTTTTTTAATATTATGATAACTTAACTTTTTTCCAAGAATAATGGAATTCGACAATCCGGCAGATACTTCGCTTTCCATGGACACGGCTGCAGCTAACGGCTAATAGTTGCTTCTGGACATTTTACTTCTTTTCACTTTAGGATAATGGATAAGGACCATAATCTAAATGAATCAAAAGAAAGATGGTCTAATCCAGTTACTTAGAAAGGATGAAGAAATTGAGAGTTCTAGTTGTCGGAGCAAACGGACAAATCGGAAAACATCTTATTACGATTATGCAGAATAACTCGAGCCTGGAAGCAAAGGCCATGATCCGAAAACAGGAACAGGCAGCATTCTTTGAAAACCTTAATGCTGAAACAGAAGTGGTGGATTTAGAACAGGATATAGAGACGATTGCCAAGGCTGCGGAAGGAATCGATGCTATCGTCTTTACTGCGGGTTCAGGACCACACACTGGAAAAGATAAAACGATTATGGTGGACTTGGATGGAGCGGTTAAAACCATTGAAGCAGCCAAATCTGCTGGCGTGAAACGATTTATTATGATCAGCTCGTTTGATACTAGGCGAGAGGCTATACAGGCGGCTCCTTCCTCGTTTGCCCCCTATGTTGCAGCAAAACATTACGCAGACGAGTGGTTAAAGCGCACAGACCTGGATTACACCATTATTCATCCTGGTGCATTGACAAACGATCAAGGAACAGGGAATGTGAAAGCAGCAACCGAAGTGGAAAGAGGAGAAGTTCCACGAGAGGACGTGGCAAGCGTTATCGCTGCCAGCTTGGAGAATGACTCGACAATCGGGAAAGAATTTCAAGTAGTGACTGGTACTACTCCGATTAAGGAAGCAATCAGCTCCTTATAGCGTGCAGCTGCAGCTGCCAGTCTGCTTCAATCTAACCATGAGAAAAGGGCTGCGGTTGCAGCCCTTTTTAACTAATCTTGTATGCACAAAAAATATAAACTACACAGTAACTGTAATGGGAAATTCCATTGCCTATTCAAAAAGCGTGTTAACCAACGCTTCGGCAGCAAACTTCGCTTTCCGCGGGCACGGCTTCAGCTAACTTGGTAAAGAAAACCGCTTTCCCAAGTGGATCTTCAGCTCGCGCTTTTCCCACTGGAGTCTGCATATGCTCCCTGCGCTAAGCAACATGCTGAAAATCGTAAACTTAGAAACTTTATCTTTTAGACTCAACAAGCTAGCTTGAAAACGGTTGTCAGGATATGTATGCTTCTTTTCATACAAAGCCAGTTGGGACTCCGTCTTTTCACGTTCTCTTGGACTTTCTGCTTGTTTTCCCAGCTATGTCTTTTGATAAGACGGTCCATAGAGCACCAAGTGGCTAAAAATGTCTAGTACCCTCGGTTTATAAACGGGAAGCTGTTCCTAGTGAAGGGAAAATCCGAAAACTCCAGCGGGAGGATAGGCCTCGGAGAGCGTTAGCTTGAGGAGGCTCACCAGCCGCCCGCGGAAAGCGCAGGGTATTTCCGCAGCGCCGAACTCCCACTCAATAAACGTAGGAAGTTAGAAAGACGGATTCCAATTATGTTGTGGTTTCTATCAAGTTCGACAATTATCGCAGCAGGCAACATGTTAAAAAGCTTCGGGTATCATTTTAAATCCTTCAATCACGGTATCTTCTTCTACTTCGATCATGATACAGCGCTTGCCATTGAAATTTACTTGTCTAACGTATCGCAAATCTTCCGGGCTGATTGAAATGTTTGCCACTTTCGTATTGATTTTTATCGATTTCGATTTATATTTTGGCAGGATACTACTCGCTTTCAGTTCGTATTTCTCATCATCGATAACATGATGAAAAGCAGCTTCAACCTTTTCTGTATTCACATCGTCGACTCCGCTCATTTTTAATACCCGTTCAACATCCCGATAGTCTAGCGTTGGTGTTTCTTCTTCTTCATTGTCTTCCATTACGCGGTTAATTTCCTCATAGACATTGGCAAGTGTGGACGTATTCAGCTGATCACCCGTTACGTCCTTTACAATTTCCTCGAAGACGGTTTTGTCCTCTTTGGCAGTGATGGTTTCTTGCGCATTCAACACTTCTTCTACAAAGCTAGGGTCTGGTTCATTCACTTTGCCTGCTGAATAAAGAATGTGGTTGACATCTGCAGCATTATCCGTGATACAAGGAAACAAGAATCCTGCCATCGGAGCGTTCAGGTTGATGATCGGATCGACGACGACATTGTATTTGAATTCCTTTTCGACATAATCAAAAAGTAGCTCTTTCTTTGGATCCTGGGTTCTGTTGATGCTGCAAAGAATAAACGGATTGGAAAAAACGGTATCCCGTTCACTTTCTTCCGACTCCTCGTTCTGGCGCTTCATCGGTTTTAAATATTCTGCTTTGATAAAAGTAATGACGATGTCCATTTCGTATTGTTTATTGTTCAGCATTTTCTCAACGATAAGCAGCATTTGTTGTTTCCAATTTTCTACTTCGCTGCTTAGCAAGCCCTGATGCAAAATAAGCTGGCTGCTGTTTTCTATATCACGTTCGAATTTAAGCTCGAATAGTTTTTCGTCCAGTTGACCAGTAAGTAATTTTTTGAAATTGTTCATGAATAATTCCTGCTGGTCCTGTTCCAGCATTTCAAAAGGCTGGCTTTGATGATGATAAATTTCACTTGATTCCTTCATAATATAAACATTGAATATATCTGATACTTTCAGTAAATCATTGTCTACTTTAAATTGTTTGCGGATAGCAGCGACATCTTTTTTGTTCATAGATAAATCCACCCCTGTGTGTATAATTGGCAAAATCAAGAAGCATGAGAAAGTGGAGAGTAAATAGTAGGTTATACCATTTCATTTACTCTCCACCGGTTTAATATCTATTTATTTTAACATAAGGCGGTAAATAGCACGTATTGAAATTATTACTTTATTGTCTGAGGCTCAACGAACTTTTGAATGACCATGCTTTTCTTTTTTTTCGTTGTTCGATAAAATTGTGACATACTAGTTATCAGGTTTTTAAAGAAAGGATTCGAACATCATGACAGAAGTTATACCTCATTGGCTCGATAAACAAGCCGATTTGTCACCAGATAAAACAGCAATTGAAACATCGGATGGAGAAGAGCTGACGTTTCAACAGCTGCGTGATAAAAGCAGGTCCTTGGCGAAGAAAATGGCTGCTTCCGGTGTCCAGGAAGGAAATCATGTCGCTTTATTGGCTGCGAATTCTTCGGATATGGCGGCTGCCATTCATGCTTTGTCCTATCTTGGAGCAGTCGCTGTTTTATTGAACGTCCGTCTTTCTGCTGCGGAACTGGCTTATCAATTAAACGATGCAGAGGTTTCGTGCCTGCTATATGATGATGGCCATACTGAGCTTGCCCTTTCTGCTGTCGACCAAGCTGATTGTCCCGACTTCCGCAGTTTTCGAGAAATCATCGAACAAACGGAAACAACTGTTGCTTTGCAAGAAGAATTAGTGTTGAATAAGCTGTTTACGATTATTTATACTTCTGGAACTACTGGTTTTCCAAAGGGCGTGGAGCATACTTACGGTAATCATTGGTGGAGTGCGGTATCTTCGGCACTCAATCTCGGATTGAGCAAAAACGATAAATGGCTGGCTTCCCTGCCGCTGTTTCATGTCGGAGGTCTATCGCTGTTAGTGAAAAGCGTCGTGTATGGCATGCCCGTTTATTTGATGAAAAAATTTGATATCGACCTTGCTCATCGAGCGATCATTTCAGAAAATGTCACCATTGTATCCGTGGTAGCAGTGATGCTTGAACGGCTAATCAACAAGTTGGCTGGCGGTCGCTATCCGGATTCCTTCCGCTGTATGCTTTTAGGAGGTGGTCCGGCACCGGAGCCACTGTTGGAAAAGGCAAGGTTACATGAGATACCAGTTTTTCAAACGTATGGCATGACAGAAACTTCTTCGCAAATTGTCACCCTTAGCCCAGACTATGCCTTATCCAAGCTCGGTTCAGCCGGAAAACCGCTGGTTCCTGCACAATTGAAAATCATGCTGGAGGGAAATCCCGCTCCTGATGGAACGGTCGGAGAAATAGTTGTCAAAGGACCGATGGTGACGAAAGGTTATTATAAAAATGACTCAGCCAACGATAAATCATTCCATGATGGGTGGCTGGCCACCGGTGACCTGGGGAAATTGGATGAAGATGGTTTTCTTTATGTGATGGACAGACGGAAGGATTTGATTATTTCTGGTGGCGAAAACATTTACCCAGCTGAAATCGAGAGCGTTCTCGCTGGGATGGACGGGGTGAAGGAAGCAGGTGTCATCGGCAGAGAGGATGATCAATGGGGGCAGGTACCCGTTGTTTTCATTGTTGCATCCCATACGGATTTAACCAAGGAGAAAGTTTTCGACTATTGTAGGGAACGCCTGGCAAAATTCAAGGTGCCGAAACATGTTTACTTTATCGCTGAACTGCCACGCAATGCATCAAATAAGCTTGTCAGGCATAAGCTTGTTGATTTGTTGGGAGAATATGAATCTTAAGAAGGGGTTGGGATATGGGACAGGAAAGTATTTCAATACGACAGATTGAGGAAAGAGACCTGGAAACGTTGTGGAAATTAGCGTACAGCGAGAAGTCTCCCGAATGGAAAAAGTGGGATGCTCCCTATTTTGCCCATCGACAGACTTCCCTGGATGAGTACTTGGATAAAAAGGATCAATTGATTAGCCAGGATGAACGCTGGATTATAACCGTAGATGATAAGTTGATCGGTATGGTCAGCTATTATTGGGAGCATAAGCCCTCGCTTTGGCTGGAAATGGGGATTGTCATCTATCAGCCGCAGTATTGGAGCGGTGGATATGGGACGGAAGCCCTGCGGCTGTGGATCAATCATTTGTTTCAAACCATGCCGCTGGTCCGTGTCGGTTATACTACCTGGTCTGGAAATCAGCGGATGGTAAAAGTCGGGGAAAAGCTCGGCATGACAATGGAAGCAAAGCTAAGGAAGTGCCGGTATTATAATGGAAAGTTTTATGATTCTATCCGAATGGGCATGCTTCGGGAGGAATGGGAATCCAATCCGATTTTCCACTGAATATGCTCAAACTCCTCAGGCTTTGTGACCGCCGATTTTATGTGTACGGTCAAGGGTCACACCTAGATCTGTGAAGCTCGTGGCCCGCAGCAGGGAAGCGGATCCGTATTTTTTCCGGATGTGATCCATGACATAACCAAGGTCTTTTTGTTTGGATTTGTCCATGAACAAATCCAGCTGGGTTTCCTCATCATTTGCTAAGTTATCCAGGGTGACGAACACTCGGCGGATTTTGCTGACACCATCATAAAATTCACGGAATAACTGCATGCATACTTTGTATATTTCTATGGTGATGTTCGTCGGAAGTGCAACAGAGCGGGATCTGCTGAATCCCCCGCCGCTTTCCTGGGAATAACCGATGCCGAGGTGGACTGTTCTGCCGGCCTGGCCTGCAGTCCTTGCTCTTCGGCACACTTCCTCACACAAATCAAGAATGCAGGCGAAAACTTCGTCCCCCCGGTAATCTCGCAGCAATGTAATTCCGTGGCCGAATCCCTTTTGCTCCTGCTTTTGAAAATCGCCGGTGACAGGGCTTAAATCCACTCCCCAGGCGTGCCAATATAATTGCTCTCCCATAATGCCAAATCGTTTCTTAAGCCGCTCCAGAGGGAAATCTGCCAGTTGACCAAGTGTGACAATGCCCATTCGATTTAAATTACGCATCATCCGCTTTCCGATCCCCCAAATTTTTTCAATCGGTATCGGCCATAGCTTTTTTTCTACATCTTCATACCGACACTCGGCAATTCCTTCCTCCTTGGCGTATAAATCCATGACAACCTTCGCCAAAAATTTATTATCTCCAATGCCAATTGAACAGGTCAATCCCATTGTCTCCTGCAATTCTGTTTTGATCATCCGGGCGACTTGCCAGCAGTCTCCATATAATTTTTCCAGACCGTTCACTGTCACCCATAGTTCATCAACGGAATATTGATGGATTGCTTCTTTCGGGACGTATTGATTGACCAGCTTGGTGATCTCCATGGAGACTTGCAAATAATCGCCCATCTTCGCTTCTACGACATGGATATCCGGGTCATCTGGAAGCTCGAAATAGCGGCTGACATTTTTAATTCCGTGTTTTTTCTTCAAGGAAGGGGAGGCTGCGAGGATGATACTCCCCGATCGCTTTTTGTCGCCTACGACTGCCAGCATATCCTGCATGGGATCCAAATTGCGTTTCATACATTCTACGCTGGCATAAAAAGACCGCATATCGATACAAAGCACATTATTTCTAGGAAGCTTTAAGTTTGTCGGCAGCATGTAATCCCCCCTTTAAAGAACGTACGTTCGTTTTGTGTATAATATAACCCAGCTAAAAGGATTTAAACAGCGTTAATTTATTCCAGACCGCTTCAAGTATGTCTGTCTTTGTATAGAAGACAGGCAGAGTGCGAACAATGCTGAAAAAGGCGAAGGTATGAAAATCCCTTTTCAATTAGCACAGCGAGACGATAAAAGAAGCAGGTAAACAGAAAAAACTATATAAACAAACCGTATTTTTTGGTAAACTTACATTGCTGCAATTGAAAGGCAAGGAGAATCAAGATGAACATATTTTCGCGATTATTTAAAGCAAGTCACCTATCGACAATCCGTTTGATTGTTTTATTTTATTTAATGACTGTCCTTATATCGACCCTTTTGTTAGGCATGCCGTTTTTTCATCAGGGTGGCTTCAGCATATCCTTTATTGATTTAGTGTTTACAGCAGTAAGTGCGGTAAGTGTAACTGGTCTTACCGTTGTTTCCACTGCGGAAACATTTAATGCTGCAGGTAAACTTGCATTGACGGTGGTGCTTCAGTTCGGCGGCATCGGGATTATGACTTTGGGGACATTTATCTGGATTTTGTTGGGGAAAAAAATCGGCCTGCGGGGCAGACAACTGATTCAGATTGATCAAAACAGAACCACATTATCCGGTTTGGTAAAATTAATGCTCAAGATATTGAAAATCATTGTGACCATCGAAGTTATTGGTACCATTATATTAAGCACTTATTTTCTATCCTATTTTGATACATGGCAGGAAGCGTTACTGCAAGGTTTTTTTGCATCGGTGAGTGCCACGACCAATGCAGGATTCGATATTACCGGAGCATCCCTGATTCCTTTTGCGGATGATTATTTTGTTCAGTTTGTCAATATCGTCTTGCTGATTTTGGGTGCAATCGGCTTTCCTGTATTGATTGAAGTACAAGAATTAATAAGAGGACACCAGTCGGAGATAAATCAAAAGTATACATTTTCCCTGTTTTCCAAGCTGACGACGTTGACATTTTTCGCATTGGTTTTGGCGGGGTGGCTATTGATCTTTGTACTGGAGCGAAACGCTTTTCTGGCGGATAAGATCTGGCATGAAAAAATTTTCTACAGTCTCTTCCAATCAGTCACTACGAGAAATGGAGGGCTGGCTACCATGGATGTAGCAGACTTCACGTCACCGACTCTGGTAGTGATTTGTGTTCTGATGTTCATTGGCGCTTCCCCGAGTAGTGTCGGCGGGGGGATCCGGACAACAACTTTTGCGATCATGCTGTTGGCAATTTACAATTATGGAAAAGGGAACACCAGTATAAAAGTGTTCGGAAGAGAACTTGATCAGGAAGATGTAATGCGGTCTTTCATTGTCATTACAACAGCGGCAATGCTTTGCTTAAGCGCCATTATCATACTGACATACCTGGAGCCGTTTCCGTTAATTTCGATAGCCTTTGAAGTGTGTTCGGCATTTGGTACAACCGGTTTGTCGATGGGAATTACTCCCGATTTATCGACGGGGGGAAAGATTATCATCATTTTCCTTATGTTCATCGGAAGAATAGGAATATTCTCCTTCCTGTTCTTACTGAGAGGTCGCGTGACAAAAGATATTTATCACTATCCGAAAGAACGGGTCATTATCGGTTAAGTGAGGTTGGAGAAAGAAAAAGAGCAGGACAATAACTGGACCAAATCGCATGGCGGTTTGGTCTTTATTGAAGGCTTGCCCGTCCGAAAGTATTTAATTATCTTTATGGAATAGATTTTAAACATTATGCCTTAATAAAAGAATCCAAAAACACCTTCTACATCTTCTTGTTTGAGGTATTGGCACAAAAATAAATGAGAACAATTATCAAAATCATTGACGCCGGCCCCTAAAGCAAATAAACTGGTAATAGAGTAAAAACGATTAGGGAACGCCTATTTTCGTTTGAATAGCTTTTAAGCCATCGCTCGTAAGGGAGAGATTGCGAAATGGAAACATTGACAGCAAAGGATTTGACTCTCGGATACGGAGAGGAAATAATCATTGATGATTTAAATATAACCATTCCTAAAGGGGAAATTACAGTCTTTATTGGTGGAAATGGCTGCGGAAAATCGACACTATTGCGCTCGATGGCAAGGTTGTTGAAGCCGAAAGAAGGCGGCGTTATTCTTCATGGCGAGGAAATTGCCAAGATGCCGACAAAAGAGGTTGCCAGAAAGCTGGCAATCTTACCGCAAAGCCCTGTCAGTCCGGAAGGCTTGTCGGTTCTGGACCTGGTAAAGCAAGGAAGACATCCATACAAGGGTATGTTTAAGAAATGGTCAAAAGATGATGACCAGGCTGTTGAGGAAGCGTTACAGGCGACCAACATGAAAGAACTGCAGGATCGATCTGTCGACTCTTTATCCGGCGGTCAAAGGCAAAGAGCTTGGATTGCCATGACGCTAGCCCAAAAGACAGATACCATATTATTGGATGAACCAACTACTTATTTGGATATGACTCATCAAATCGAGATTCTTGATTTATTGTTTGAATTGAATGAGCGGGATGGACGCACTGTCGTAATGGTATTGCATGATTTGAACTTGGCTTGCCGTTACGCACATCATATTGTCGCTATCAAAGATAAACAAGTGTATGCGCAGGGGAGACCTGAAGAAATCATCAGCTGCAACATGGTACATGACGTGTTCAATATGAAGTGTGATGTGACCTATGATCCGATGTTCGGAACGCCTATGTGCATTCCGCATGGAAGAGGCCGCTGTTTGATTAAAAGTGCTGTGGAAGAAGCAAGACAGGCCCGTAAAGCAGAATCGCTTGTATAAATGACTGGCTCACTGATTTTATCAGTGGGTTTTTTTTATGAAAAATTTGTCTCGTCGGGTACTGAGGTTATTTTTGTTTCCAGTTTGCTGTTTAAATAACTGCCTAAGATTTCATCCAATTCATCTTTGGGACAGCCTTCAAAAACTTCCAGTAGATCATCGTGATCCATTTGTTCCAAGACAGAGTGTATAAATACTTCTAAAAATTCCTTTTCCTCGAAGTGTCGTAAATATAATTCAAAAAGGTTGTCTGCGAATTTCATGTGAACCTTTCCTTTCTAAGCTTGTTTGTAACTTACCTTATGCAGAAAGATGAAAAAGTTGTTCATAAATTCCTGCAAATAGCGAAAATTAAAGGGTAGGAGGGTGAAAGATGGAAAAGAAAAGATACTTTGTCAACATAGGTACTTTGGAAATTTCGCAGGTACAGTCAGGGAATAACAATGATTTCACGATTATCGCCACGGATGAAGAAGTTTTCCAGTTAAGAGAAATTTTCGATGAGATGTACAATTCCGATATTACTGCCTTTTTTCGCACCCATTTGCCAATACCTTACCATAAAGATTCGGCCAATGACCGGTATGACACAGGTATTGTGTCAGCTTTTCAAATGCTTCATGATTTAGGCGATGAAAAAACAAAAAGCCATATCAATAGCATGCACATCCTTCCTGAATAGATTTTTGTGCATATAAGCGTGTAGAAATGGCCTGAGCGTCCATGGATACGCAGTTCAAACGCACCGATTCAGTTCCACCGTGTCGAAGTGGGGGGTTATCTTTTCATGCGGGAACCCTTGCTTTCATCGATTTGATAATCCGAAAAATAAGACCTTGCCCGTTGGCGGGGCAAGGTCTAACAGCTTACATGGGATTTTCCATTTCGACCGCGGTGTCGGTTACCTCCTTAGGAATTTCAATCTTATCCAATTCATTAAAATTACGGTAGGTGGATTCCATTTTCTGAGAGAGATTGGTTGTTGTTCCGTTCTCTTCTATATCGAGGTCCATATCCACCGTCATCGCTTCCGGATAATACGTATCCTTGCTGACTGTAATGGTGTAATCCAGTTTGTTAATTTTCATGTTATCGAATACTTCCGCTGTAATCTCACCTTCCGGCAGGCTGTTCAATTGCTCTTTCAGCAGCTGATCAAATCCTTCTCCAGATGCGCTTAATGAGAGGATGTAACGGTTGTCTGTCTCCTCTATGCTGAAATCCTCTGCATACTTTTCCAATTGTTTTAATTGACCGGATGGGTTTTGTTGTTGCTGAACTGTCGCCAAGTTCAATTGATCCATCAGCTCTTTCGGTCCTTTCATCCATTGCCCTTGTTGTGGGTCTTTGAAAAACATTCCTTCTTCGGTATAGTACATTTCCACTTCCTGACCGATTACATCCATGGTTTGGTAAAATGCAAGCGGTTCTAACTGGATTTTAGCGTTAATAGTGGTCGAAATCGGTGGTATTTCTATTCCTCCACCTTCCATTTGCTGATTAACTTTTGCTTCCATTTCAAAATTTTCCAACTCTTCGGAAGCTGCGAGTGTCTGCTGGTAAATATCTTCGAGTTCTGCTTTTTCATCCGCACTACAGGCAGTCATTAAAAGTACTAAGAAAAGCAAGCTGCACATAGGAAAAAAGGTTTTTTTCAAAAATATCTCTCCTCTTTGAGACTCTTTTCGTATCGGTTGTTGGCTAAATAGTCCTTACAGTGGGTATAAACTGCGCATGAGGCTCTCTTTTGTCCTTGGCTGGAAAGGTGTAGTCCAGCCCTGCAGAAAGCGAATGTGTTATCGAAGCGTTGATTAACTCTCTTTTGAAACAGGTAAATGAACTTCCTGCTAAGTTAGTTTACAGTTTATAACTTGAACCTAAAACAAACAACCTTTAGAAAACAGTCTTTAAAAATAATGGCCCGTTCCACGTAAAACAGTGTGCAACAGGTGATTAAATCGGTTCACTTACCATACGTTTAGGAGAAACAAAAGGTTTCAACTAAAATTCAATTTCTGTAATGGTTTAAAAAAAGGGGAATAAAGGTATAAAACACTATCGAGCATGTTGAACATAAAGGGGGGGAGGACCACATGAAAAACAAAGCAGTTGCACTCCTGGCGATGTGTGTACTTATTTTGATTATACCAGTACTTATTTTATCCGGGCAGACTGGGCATGGAGAGATTGCTACAGCGGATAACTCTGAACAAGTCAGTCAGGAAAATGTGACTTCTGACACGAATGAAGCGGCAAGCAGGCTTTCTCACGCACAACTTGTTTCCCTAACGGAGAAATTTATGGATTTGCTTGTACAAGAGACCGATGAAAACTACCGGGTGATGGCATACAGCTCCATCAATGAATTAACAGACACATTTACCAAGATAGCCAAACCAAGTGTCGCAAAAAAATATATTGATTATTATTATGAGGAAAAAGAGGATGGATTATATCTTTTACCGGCCGAAACACCGCCATGGTTTCAAAGTGGGGCTGAATATGAGATGATAGAATCAGGAGATGGAACAGTTAAAGTCGTTCAGGACAACCAGACTGATTTGCACGGGAGCTATACGTTAGAGCTTGAATTAACTTTTGACGACAGCTGGAAGATCACTGATACGAAGCATTCTTGACATTCAAGTTCTAAAAGGCAGTTGAACCAATAATGATTACATTCACCGATTACTACAATAACGAAGTAAAGCTTTCATTCGATGACCATCCTTTTTCCAAAAATCCAAAGCATGTTTGGGTGATTTGCCGGTCGGACAACCGTTGGCTGTTGACCAGGCATAAAGAACGGGGGATTGAATTTCCGGGGGGAAAAGTGGAAGAGGGAGAAACAGCTGAAGAGGCGGCTGTCCGGGAAGTACATGAGGAAACCGGGGGAATTGTCAAAGATTTGGTCTATGTCGGTCAGTACCACGTGGCCGGAAAAGGCGGAACAATTATAAAAAATGTTTATTTTGCTACAATCGAACAAGTAATCAAACAAACCACTTACTATGAAACCGAAGGTCCTGTATGGCTTGATGAATTTCCAAAGCATATGAAAATCAATCCGGATTATAGTTTTATGATGAAGGACCAGGTTCTTCCGCTAAGTTTGAAGCGTGTATATTTGCTGGCTCAGTTTCATTGACCGGTTGATTTAAAATGATTTTCCGGTTGTCGAAAAACTAATTCAACATTTCTAACATGATAAAAGGCTGGCCATTGTGGCCAGCCTTTTCATCCGTTTGCCGCAGTATGTTCTTTGGCAACAATACTTGCGTTGGGAAATAATTATTGTTCTGTATTTTTTATCAGCCATTTCTCTAGTTTTTCAACGAGTTGGTACATAATCGCGGCCAGAATTGCAATAACCAGTAGGCTGTAAAGAACAAGTGTAAAATCGAAGACCTGGAAGCCATAAACAATCAAATATCCAAGCCCTTTGGCAGAAACAAGGAATTCTCCTACAATAACTCCGACCCAGGAAAGGCCAACATTCACTTTCAACGTAGAAATCATTGCCGGAAAAGAAGCAGGAAGGATGGCTGCTGTGAAGCATTGTCTCCTATTTGCCCCGAAGCTTTTCAAAACCTTTACATAGTTTTCATCCACTTCCCGGAAGGCAGAATAGACCACTAAAGTTGTAATGATCACACATATGATCGCTCCCATTGCTATGATCGAAAAATAGCCTGGGCCGAGGGCGACAATGATAATCGGCCCTAAAGCAACCTTTGGCATGGCATTTAATACGACTAAGTAAGGATCTAATATCTTGGAAAGTTTTTCGGACCACCAAAGGATGGCAGCAAGAATAATTCCAAATATTGTACCGAGCGCAAAGCCGATAATCGTTTCAATAAGCGTCACTTGGAGATGAAACCAGAGAGACCCATCCAGCAGTTTTTCTGTGAACAGCAACCCGACTTGAGAAGGCGAACTGAAGATCAACGGATCAATCCATTCCTGTCTGCTCGCCAACTCCCAAAAGGCAAAGAATACAACGAAAATAATGAACTGCCAAAACATAACACTTTTCCGCTCGGATTTCCGGTGTTTTCGGTATTGTTCAAAGAGTTGATCGTCAGACTTGGTGTTTGTTTTCAAGGGAATTCAACTCCTCCCATATACGATCGAATAACAATTGATATTTTAAATGTTTCCTTGCCTGAAAAGGAGGCAGGTCCCTTAGTTCTATCGGCACTTCAAAGATCTCCGCTATTTCTCCTGGATTGGCTTTCATCAAATAGATTTGATCACTCATTGCAATTGCTTCGCCAATGTCGTGGGTAACGAGGATAGAGGTTTTATGGTATTCCTTTAATAGATGGGAGACTAAATCTTCCAGCTTCAGCTTGGTTTGATAGTCGAGAGCAGAAAAAGGTTCATCCAGCAATAACAGCTTCGGATCAGTGATAAGCGTCCGGATCAATGCTGCACGCTGCCGCATACCGCCGGAAAGTTCGGCAGGATAGGCATTGATGACATTTCCCAAACCAATTTCCTTTAAAAAATTTATTCCTTCTTCTTGTACTTCTGCCGTCTGTTTTCGCTGGACTTTCGGTCCGACCAGGACATTATCGAGTATCGTTTTCCAAGGAAATAAATAATCCTGCTGCAGCATATAGCCAATCTCTGCTTCCGCATCTTCTGCTTTCACACCTGCCAGTGTCACTTCTCCCCGGGTTGGCTTGATCAGTCCGGAAATGATAGAAAGCAATGTCGTCTTACCACAGCCACTCGGGCCCAAGATGGAGATAAACGAACCTTCTTCCACCGTCATGGATATATTATCCAATGCCTTTGTGTAGCTTTTTTCTGTGAAATACTGATGAGAAATGTGATTGAGAGTCAAGAAAGACATTGTTATCTCCTCCTATTCAGCCATCACATCTTCGGCTATGGTAGTGTTTACAAGCTCCTCATATGGAATATCCTCCGGCAGTTCCCCGGCTTCCTCCATGATTGCTTTAAGATTTTTCCATTCTTCCTCATCCAAAATCGGATTTTCTGCAAACGATCCTTGACTTTTATAACGTTCGATGGAGGAACTGAGAAGCTCTTTATCTACATCTTCAAAATATGGTGCGACGATTTCAGCTATTTTTTCGGGTGGCTGTTCCTGTATATATGTTTGCGCTTTGTAAATGGCACTTGTGAATCTTTTCGCTGTATCTTCATTGTCTTTGAGAAAGCTTTGTTTCGCCATAAACACAGTATATGGGACATGGCCGGACTCTTCGCCGAAGGAAGCAACGATATAACCATTTCCTTCTGCCTCAAATTTACTTGCCTGCGGCTCGAACAACTGGACGTACTCTCCGGTACCAGAAGTAAATGCTCCCGGAATATTGGCAAAGTCAATATTCTGGATTAAGTTCAAATCTTCATGCGGATCGATTCCATGCTGTTTCAATACATACTCACCGACCATTTGCGGCATCCCGCCTTTTCGTTGTCCAAGAAAATCACTACCAATTAGGTCTTCCCATTTGAAGTTATCATTTGGCTGTTTTGCTACCAGGAAGGTGCCGTCAGTCTGGGTCAATTGGGCAAAGTTGATAACCGGATCGTTGGCACCGCGCGCAGCTACGTAAATTGATGTTTCGGATCCGACTAATGCCACATCTGCATCGTCTGATAACAACGCTGTCATGGTTTTATCTCCTCCCCAGGTCGTCTGCAGCTCGACTTCCAGTCCTTCATCTGCAAAATATCCTTGTTCCAATGCGACATATTGAGGAGCATAAAAAATACTACGGGTAACCTCGGCGATTTTTACCGATGTTTTTCCTCCCTCCGAACTACATGCTGTTAATGCAAGAACACATACAAGTGTAAATAAGCTAAGCCATTGGTTTCTTTTCATGTCGGTCAACCTTTCGTAAAAATATATTCGGTTGGATTATTGTATGCGCAAGCCCAAAGTGTGTGAAATGCCTAGTTAAGTGGAAGCAAAAATACCCAGGCAAAATGCCTGTTATCAAAACGAAAAACAAATCAACCGATCTAACACATGATCTAACGAAGCAATCATCTTTGTGGAAGTGTGGAAGACTTAATGGGAAGAGGATAGAAAAATCCTGTAGAGAAACAAAAAGATTCTCTACAGGATTTGAATGTAACGCTCGAGCGCTTACTCTTGGAGACACAACTACTATTTATCCCTGGTACACAGGGCCGGCATTTTTGATTTTCTCGCTTACTTTTGTAAAAGTACGGAAATTTTCATGGAACTTAGCCGCAAGTTGTGCTGCTTTTACTTGATAAGAGGAATATGATTCCCAGGATTCCCAGGGCTTCAGCAATTGGCTTGGCACACCAGGAATGGATTCCGGAATATGAAGACCAAAATAATCATCTGGTACCGTGTCTACTCCCTCTAAACTCTGCTCAAGCACTGTATTCACCATCGCTCTTGTATAAACAAGCGGAATTCTTTCCCCGATGCCGAAAGGTCCCTTTATCCAGCCGGTATTGATTAGGTAAACGTCTGCATCATATTGATCTATCTTCTCGCCGAGCATATCGGCATATACCGCCGGGGCAAGCGGCAGGAATGGTGAACCGAAGCAGGCGGAAAAAGTCGCTTCCGGTGCAGTGATCCCCCGCTCCGTACCAGCCAGTTTACTGGTATAACCGCTTAGAAAATGATACATCGCTTGTTCCTTTGTCAATTTGCTGATTGGCGGTAGTACACCAAATGCGTCAGCAGTCAGGAATATAATCGATTTGGGATGTGGTCCCTTGCTTGGAAAAATACTATTGTCAATATGGGCCAGCGGGTAAGCAGCCCTTGTGTTTTCTGTTCGTTCCGTATTGGAGTAATCGGGCATTCCGTTATGACAAAAAACGTTCTCCAGAACGGCTCCATGTTTGATTGCATGGTATATCTGAGGTTCTTTCTCCTCGCTTAGTCCGACACACTTGGCATAACATCCCCCTTCGATGTTGAAAATGCCATTAGGTGACCACCCATGTTCGTCATCCCCGATCAGACGGCGATCAGGATTTGCTGACAACGTCGTTTTTCCTGTACCAGATAATCCGAAAAACAGGGCGGTATCTCCTGAAGCACCGGTATTGGCGGAACAATGCATAGGGAGCACTTCTTGTTGTGGTAATAAGTAATTCATAACGGAGAAAACTGCTTTTTTAATTTCTCCCGCATATTCGGTACCGCCAATCAGAATGATTCTTTCTTCAAAAGAAATAATAATAAAAGCCTCTGAATTTGTGTTATCCCTTTTGGGATTTGCTTTAAAGGTGGGAGCGGAAATGACAGTGAACGCATTATGTTTACCGGCAGTTTCATTATCTTCCCGAATAAAAAGCTGTCGGGCAAACAAATTATGCCAGGCGAATTCGGTGATGACTTCAATCGGAAGCCTGTAGTCTGTATCAGCTCCTGCCCAGCCGGTAAAGCGGAATAGCGTGTCCTGAGCGCGAAGGTGCTCGAGGACGCGTTCATACAAGGCGATAAAGCTATTTTTATCCATCGGCTTGTTGATAGAACCCCAGTCAACTTGTTCAGCTGCTTCCCCTTCGTTTACAATGAACTTGTCTTTCGGGGAGCGCCCGGTATATTTTCCGGTAGTGACACTGACTGCCCCATTGGCAGTAATGGTTCCTTCGCCGCGTTTCTCGATGATTTCCACCAATGCTTCTGTTGAAAGATTGACTTGGCAGTTCTGCAGGATTGTTTTGTCCATTTTAGAAGCGCTTTCATTTGTTGGGTTCACTTGCTCACTTCCTTTGTGTAAATTGATACCTTGATAACGAAAAGTATAACATAATGTTTTATATATAACATACTGATTTGCAAAATGAAAGGTGATAGTTAAAATTTCCGCTATTGCTTTATTTTCGTTAGAATAAGGGGAAAGGGATCAGCAAAAAGTTCAAAAAGGCGGGATAAGATGGAACGTAAATCAATTGTACTTTACGATGGAGATTGCTACCTGTGCCGGCAGACAAAACAAACAATTAAGCTGCTTGACTGGTTTGGCTCTTTTCGGTGGCTATCACTGCAGGAATATGAAAAAAGGCAAAGCGTTACGAGTAAACAACGGGAAGCGATAAGGGGAGAAATCCATCTCGTGAAGCCTGATGGGAAAATAAGTACAGGTTATCAAGCCGTTCGATTTATGCTTGCCCGTTGCCCTTTAACTGCTCCGCTGGGAATCCTTATGTACCTGCCATATGCTGAAGTGATAGGAGACCCTCTATACCGATTGATAGCTAAAAACCGTTATCGCATTTTCAAAAACAAGTGCACCAACGGTGTTTGCAAACTGCCTCAATAACTATATTTAATTCCAACCAAAAAGGTGGTAATTTATTGACATTGCCGGTTTGTTTCGTTACGATAAAGTGCGAACGGATACTCTCTTATCCAGAGACGGCGGAGGGACAGGCCCGAAGAAACCCGGCAACCATCATGTAGATGAAAAGGTGCCAACCTGATGCAAGGTTTTACCTTGGACGATAAGATGAGAAAGGCCATTTTTCCTTTCCTTCTCCTTATTAAGGAAAGGTTTTTTGTTTGATTAGAGGTAAAATACCATGCGCTCATGATTTTATTCGTATAGATGACAAAAAACAGTTTAACGGGAATGGAAATTCACCAGCTGAATGAAATTGTAATAACATACCTAGGAAAGAGCGGTTCCGTATTATTGAAGAAATGAAGGAGGATTTAGCAGAATGACTGCAAATCGTCGATTATTCACCTCAGAATCAGTTACAGAAGGACACCCTGATAAAATTTGTGATCAGATTTCTGACGCCATTTTAGATGAAATTTTAGCAAGTGATCCAGATGCTCGCGTGGCATGCGAGACAACTGTTACTACCGGTCTGGTTTTAGTATCGGGGGAAATCACTACCACTACTTATGTTGATATTCCAAGCATTGTTCGTAAGACAGTGAAAAATATTGGGTACACGAGAGCGAAGTATGGCTTTGATGCGGAGACTTGCGCTGTCCTAACCGCGATCGATGAACAGTCCCCTGATATAGCAGGGGGCGTGGATCAGGCTTTGGAAGCACGCGAAGATACAAGCTACGATGAAGAAATCCAAGCAATCGGTGCAGGTGACCAGGGTCTAATGTTCGGGTATGCAAATAATGAAACGCCAGAGCTAATGCCGCTGCCTATTTCACTAGCCCATAAAATAAGTAAGCGCCTGTCAGATGTGAGAAAGGAAAACATCCTGCCTTACCTCCGTCCCGATGGAAAAACCCAGGTGACGGTAGAATATGATGAAAATGACAAACCAGTAAGGGTGGATACCATCGTCATTTCCACCCAGCATCATCCGGAAATCGAGCTCAAACAAATTCAACAGGACATTAAAGAATTTGTCATTAAGCCAATTGTGCCGGAAGCGTTTCTGGATGAGAAAACAAAGTACTTCATCAATCCAACAGGCAGGTTTGTAATCGGTGGTCCACAAGGGGACGCCGGCTTGACAGGAAGAAAAATCATTGTAGATACTTACGGGGGATATGCCCGTCACGGAGGCGGTGCATTCAGCGGAAAGGACGCCACCAAAGTGGACCGCTCGGCTGCATATGCGGCCCGATATGTTGCGAAAAACATTGTGGCGGCGGAACTAGCCGAGTCCTGTGAAGTCCAGCTTGCTTACGCCATCGGTGTGGCAGAACCAGTATCCATATCGATTAACACCTTCGGTACAGGGAAAGTAACGGAAAATGAATTAGTAAAAGCTGTGAGGGAATTATTTGACCTTCGCCCAGCAGGTATTATCAAGATGCTTGATTTGAAACGCCCTATTTATCAAAACACAGCTGCATACGGCCACTTCGGCAGAACTGATATTGAATTTCCTTGGGAAAAGACCGATAAGGTAGACAGTTTGAATAAATTTCTAGACCAGTAAGTGTAACAGGGTCAATAGCATAGTTGAAAAGGGTAAAAACCGAACGATGATTCGAATCGTTCGGTTTTTTTAATATTTATTTTAATCTGTCGACCAATTTCTTTTTTAAATCAAAGGTGGTAAACATTCCGGTCAGGTAAGATGCTTTGCTTTCCATGGGCAGGGCTTCCGTTTTGGTATACCGGTGTCATCATTTGAAGGCTTGCCAATCGGCAAGTTTTTTTATTGGGGGTATGTTGTTATTGCTTTTTGATCCCCCGCTCCTTTCCGCCGGTGAGGAGTGGCAGAAATTTATGGTTAATTCCGAAACTAATCGATTTCGGCTATCGTCTATAGGTGGAGTTAGCAAAGAAAGGTGGAAAAGAGGGGAGTTATGGAAAAAGGAGCAAAAGAGGATTTATTAGAAGAAATAATGTTAAAACATGGGGATGATTTGGTAAGATTAGCATTCAATTATGTGAAAGATAAAGAAACTGCTAAAGATATGGTGCAAAATTCTTTCATTAAGTGTTATGAAAACTTGGATGAATTCCGTTATGATTCAACCATCAAAACATGGTTATACCGGATCACTGTCAATCAGTGCAAGGATTATTTAAGAAGTTGGCATTATCGAAAAGTCAAAACCAAAAGCGTATTTGTGCATGCACTCAAATCTATTTCATCCCTAACAGAAAATGAGGTTATAAAGAAGTCAGAATCTGAAGAGATGAAAAGTCTTATGTTCTCTTTGCCAGAAAGCTACAGAGAAGTTATTTATTTATATTATTACAAGGATTTGTCCATTCCAGAAATAGCCGAAGTAACTAACTTGAATCCTAACACCGTTAAGACAAGGCTTAGGAGAGGAAAGCAAAGGATGAAAAGATTACTAGAGGAGGCTGAGGTGTATGGGGAAATTTACTAGGCGAATTTCTAGATATGAAGATGATCATGATTTATCGTTCACGAGAGAAGACAGAATAGAAACATTTAGAAGAATCCATAGGAAAAACAAAGATAATCGAAGGGGTTCTTTGTTCTACTTTGGCAAACGTTTTGTCGGTCCAATATTAGGTACTTTCATTGCAGTACTTTTATTGATGGGGATTATTTTACCAAAATTTTATCAAAATGACGGGGTAAAACAGCCACTTTCAAATCATGCCTCTGAGCAAGAGCAAGAAAGCAGTTCATTTTCCGCCTTACTCATGGGGAAGGATTCAACTGAGAATGATAATGTGAGAACGACGGTTCATATTTTATTAACATACAACAGTACGGAGAAAACCATAAAGTTAGTACCAATTCCTAGAGATACTTATGTGGAAATATATGATGCTGAAGGGGAAAAAAAACATGAGGATAAATTAATGCACGCATATGCTTTTTACTCGTCCCCTGAAGCTGTCTCAGCCACAGTCTCAAATCTGTTCGATATATCTGTTGATTACTATTCCATCTTTTCAGAAGAAGAAATATATGGAGGATTGGGAATAAGGGATCCTGAAAAAAGGATAAATCATATACAGCTGGGAGAATTACTGGATGAACAGTTAACTTTTTCGCAACTAAAAAAGATTGTAGAAGAAAGCGAAACAAATATTCCGAGCGATGTTCTCACCCATTTCAAAATCGAAGAGAGTAATACGGACCCAATAGAGGTGATTGACTTGGAAAATGGTGTAGAAGAAACTCATTTGAATGGTATTTACTATATCAAGATTAAACAAGATACGATAGAAACAACAACCAATAAACTAAAACAGCATATTGGAAACGAATATTAAAGGTCGAGTAAACAGGAAACGAAAAGATAGGATGGGTCTCTGCTCTGAAATTCAATTTCCGCTGTCATTCTGTTTCATCCGCCCGATTGGGCAGGGGGATGATTTCATACAATGGCTGTAACCGGCGTATGAAGAACTTTTAAATGTTCTAGATGCCAGGCAAAGGAGGTTATTCTTTGAGCCATTTTGAAACATGCAACAGAAATATTGGGGAAGCAGTCAAAATTACCTGCCATGATGGCACTGTTCACCGGGGAATCATTGATAGAGTGCACAGGGACCGAGTATTCATCCGCCCGATTGAAGACAGAGTTGGAGATCCGGGTCCCGGCGGCCCAGGGTTGTTTTTGTATGGACCTGGATGGGGATGGGGATACGGAGCTGCCTACGGTATAGCATTCGCTTCTATAGCGGCACTTACCTTGCTTCCTTTTATTTTTTGGTAAAAGTGTTGGAGAAACTGCCGAAAACTCGTTCAGGTTTCCGAATGATATATTGGAAGCTTGTCGGGTCTTTTGGCAGGCTTTTTGTTGATTGCACTTTCTGCTTATTTTTTCAGTTAGTATTGAAAATTGGATTGTGCTATAATTAACAAGATGTCAACATATAGAAAGAGAGGCAAGATTATGTGTGGTTTTATCGGAATGATCCGCAACCAACCTCAAGCACCAGATCAAAACAATAAAAATACCTTTGAAAAGCAAAATAATGTTATTACCCATAGAGGACCAGATGATGAAGGTTACTTCTATGATGAATATATTTCACTTGGTTTCAGAAGATTAAGCATAATCGATATAGAAAGTGGTCAGCAGCCATTCAATTATGATGACGACCACTATTGGATGATTTTCAATGGAGAGATATACAATTATATCGAACTGCGTGACCGGTTGACTGAAAAAGGGTACACTTTCACGACCGAATCCGATACGGAGGTTATCATTGCTATGTTCAAGGAGCATGGGACAGCTGCTTTTGAACAACTAAGAGGCATGTTTTCTGTATTGATTTGGGATAAGCAGACGCAAATACTATACGGAGTCAGAGATCCTTTCGGAATCAAGCCGCTTTTTTACAGTGAAATGAACGAAGGTACATACTTCGCATCTGAGAAAAAAAGCATCACGATGATGAGGGAAAGTGAACAAGTTGACACCGCAGCACTGCAGCATTACCTAAGTTTTCAATTCGCTCCAGAGCCGATGACATTGACCGAGGGCATTAAAAAAGTAGAACCGGGCCATTTCTTTGTCAAAAAGCCTGGGGAATCGATTGAGTTCACACGCTATTGGCATGCTTGTTTCCAGCCGGTTTTAATGGAGAAAAACGAATGGATCAAACGGATTCAGGATGTTATGTATGATTCTGTCAATGTTCATATGCGCAGTGATGTCCCGGTTGGTTCTTTTCTTTCCGGCGGTATTGATTCTTCTTTGATTGTAGCAATTGCCAAAGAATTCAATCCTAACCTCAAAACCTTCTCGGTTGGTTTTGAAAGAGATGGTTATTCCGAAGTGGATGTAGCAAAAGAAACAGCAGAAAAACTAAATGTTGAAAACATTTCTTACACGATAACACCTGAAGAATATGTGCAAAAGTTACCGAAAATCATGTGGCACATGGATGATCCGTTAGCTGATCCGGCATGTGTACCGCTTTATTTTGTCGGCAGAGAAGCCAGCAAGCATGTAACTGTCGTACTTTCCGGTGAAGGCTCTGATGAACTGTTTGGCGGCTACAATATTTACCGTGAGCCGGAATCTTTAAAGGTGTTCGAGTCGATTCCGTCACCTGCCAAAGGATTGCTTTCCAGAGTTGCATCTGTTTTGCCGGAAGGTGTCAGAGGCAAAAGCTTTTTGGAGCGAGGAACAACACCGTTGAAGGATCGGTATATCGGTAACGCGAAAATGTTCGAAGATGAGGAGAAAAAGCAGCTGCTGAAAGCTTATCACCCTGATTTGTATTATCAGCAAATCACAAAACCGCTTTATGCCAACGTGGCTGGTGAACATCCGGTAAATCAAATGCAATATATCGACATTCATACATGGCTGCGAGGGGATATTTTGCTAAAAGCAGATAAAATGACCATGGCTCACTCTCTTGAATTGCGTGTGCCCTTCCTTGATAAAGAAGTGTTCCGTGTAGCAAGTGAAATTCCAGTCGATTTGAAAATCGCTAATGGAACCACTAAAAGCATTTTGCGCGAGGCCTCTCGTGGAATCGTACCTGATCATGTACTCGATCGAAAAAAACTTGGTTTCCCGGTGCCGATTCGTCACTGGTTGAAGGATGAACTTTATGATTGGGCAAAAAATCTGATTGCTGAAAGTGAGACAGATCATTTACTTCATAAAGACTATATTGAAAATCTTTTGGAGGATCACTGCCAAGGCAAAGGTGATTACAGCAGAAAGATTTGGACGGTACTGATGTTTATGTTATGGCATCAAACTTACGTAGAAAGAAAGTATTCTTTCGAGGAATTGCAAGAAGAAGACCAAACAAAAAGCAAGCTTACGGTGTAACCGTAATTGCTTGCTTTCCCATTTGCACCCACGCTTCTCTGAAGGCGTTGATGGGTGCTTTTCTTTGTTGTTTAGCAAGTGGATCGTTGAAGTAAATGTACGATTCATCATACCCGGTTACTAAGACCGAATGCTCCTTCATGGTAACATTGATAGTTCCCTGTTCAGTATTCCATGTTTGAAATTCTTTTTCAGGCAGTTTTTTAAAGGTTGTATTGGTGATGATCCAAACTGGCTGTTGGTTATGGAGGTATTTGAAGATCTCGTAAAAATGTCCTCCGCTGAAATCGTGAACCCGGTCACCCAGATATCTTTCTGCAAGTCTTGCAATAGGCTGGTGATAAACCCCGAAGCCGGGCTTATCCAGGGAATACATGTCACCGACAAAGCCATTGGAAGGATTGCCAAAGTAGATTCCGTTTTCGTTTTGTTGAAAAGGAGTCGTATCTTTTTCGACCTGTTCAGCCAGTTTTAATTTAGATACCTCTACACCGTTGTATTGGAGAAGCATGGCCAGACTGGTAACTTCACATCCACGTGGCAGTTCCGGATACTGCATAATTCGGGGCGCCTCCAAATGAACCGACTCAGGAAGCTGTAATTGTTCTATTAAAGGAAAAACAGGCTCTAGTTCAACGGTGGGTAATTCATCTGCTCGTACTGGATTTGCCTGTTCTTTTAACCATTCGGATGCTGCCGGTACCCATGTGTGCCGATTATTATAGAGAAGGATTAGTGACACAGTAATGGTACATAGGGCAAACAGCAATGCATTTGACTTGTAAAAAAGCTGCCAGGTTTGTTTGGCTGCTTTTTGATGAAAATAAGTGAGCAGGAGTGTCATCAGGAATGTAAAAGCCCCGATAAATAATAACACGATACACTGCACCTCCTGTTTATAGAATAACGCATTTCGACAAAATAAACAGGAGACAATATTGACAAATTGACGTTATTTTTCCTGTTGGTTTTTATAGTATTGTCCTTTTTCCACATATGAGTGTCTGATTCTGTCCATTTCTTTAAAATCATCTTCGGTCAGTTTGCGGATTACTTTGGCAGGACGCCCGAATGCCAGGGTGTTTGGCGGGATAACTTTGCCAGGAGGAACGAGGCTTCCAGCTCCGATGAAGGCATGTTCTCCTACTTCTGCATCATCGAGTATGATGGAACCCATTCCAATCAATGCGCCTTCCCTGATTTTTGCCGAATGCAGGGTAACCTGATGGCCGATCGTAACATTGTTTTCGATGACAAGTGGAAGACCGGGACTTTGATGTAAGAGACTGAGATCCTGAATGTTTGTCCTTTTCCCGATATGGACTGGAGCGACATCGCCTCTGATAACTGTTTTAAACCAGATACTTGCCGATTCATCAATGGTTACGTCTCCAGTGATGACAGCATCTTCGGCAACATAAGCGGAATCATGGATGACAGGTTTTTTACCTTTATATTCGTAAATCATTTGAATCCCCCTGTAAATTATGGTGATATAGATAATAGTATCATAAATGCAAGCGGACATTTAGACCAATTAATAGCTGACAATAACGTTTTAGAAACAGAAAGAGGGAGAAACTTTGCCATACAGCATCCCGCGTACTTCGCCGATTTTAATGAAAAATGTATACACGAGAATATTCCCGCAGGTTGATCGTGAGTTGGCTTATTGGAAAAACAGAGCACATACGATCCCGAATCCCGAATTGCGTAAACAAGCGTTAGACAGTATACGAGATAAAAAATTTCACTGTCAAGGCGGGGCTGTTTATAGTGTTTTGGCCGGTCCCCGTTGGCATGAAGCCGTCCGGTTCATCGTTGCTTATCAAACGATCAGTGATTACCTTGATAATTTATGTGATCGAAGCACGTCGCTTGATCCGCGAGATTTCAGGATGCTTCATCAATCAATGGAGGACGCGCTTACACCAGCTGAATCCATTAAATCTTACTATTATTACCGAGATGAACAGAACGATGGGGAGTATTTATCTGACTTGGTAAGGACCTGTCAAAATTGCTTACGCAATCTGGACGGTTATTCGTTGATAAGTGCTCATATTCAACAACTGGAGGGGCTTTATGCCGACTTGCAGGTACATAAGCATGTAAAGGAAGACGAACGTATTCCACGACTGGAAGGATGGTTCGAAGAATACAGAAAAAAATGGCCATACTTAAGCTGGTATGAATTTTCAGCATGCAGTGGTTCCACGCTCGGTATTTTTTGTCTTGTCTCCTATGCGTTGGGGGGCAGAATGTCTCAACCACTTGCTGACGAACTGTTTGAAAGCTATTTTCCTTTTATGCAGGGTTTGCATATCTTGTTGGACTATTATATCGATCAGCAGGAGGACTTGGAAGAAGGGGACTTGAATTTTTGCAACTATTATACGACATCGGAGGAAATGAAGCAGCGGCTGCTTTTTTTCATTGAACAGACAAACAAAAATGTACAACGGCTGCCAAATCGTCAATTTCATGAAATGGTTCATAACGGGCTTGTCGGGCTTTATTTGGCAGATCCTAAAGTTGCAAAACTGTCAGGAGGAAAGGAGGTAACAAAGACCTTACTGCGGGCAGGCGGTATCCGTTCAACTTTTTTCCATTTGAATGTGAAAGTATATAATCGGCTCAAACGATAAGAAAAAGCACAAGGCGGAATCATTGGCCTTGTGCTTTTTTATACACTTTTTTGAAGGGCGAGCAAGAATGGCGGATTGTTCTGCTGGTTGATAAACGCATATTGCAATACGGAAAATTCCTTTTGATCCAAGCTGGTAAGATAATCGAGGAGCTCCTGTTTCTCCTGTTCTCCACCATGATGACCATGATAGACGACGATAACAATAAGACCACCTGGTTTCAAGATAGCAGATATTGCCCGAATCGCCTCTACCGTACTCTCTGGTGTAGTGATCGTCTGCTTGTCACTCCCTGGGAGGTAGCCTAAATTGAATATTGCCCCGCCAATCCGCCCATGATCTGCCTTGGGTATGTATGCTTGCGCATATTGATGGTCAGCCAAAAGTAGATGAACATTGTCGATTCCTTGTTCCTCAAGCAGCAGCATTGTCCGATCAATTGCCTGCTGTTGGATATCAAATGCATAAACGATACCATCGTCGCCAACAAGTTTGCTTAATACAGTGGTATCATGACCATTACCGCAAGTTGCGTCAACCGCCACTTCTCCAGGTTGTATGGTTTCTCGTAATAATTCGTGAGCGTAAGGGATGACCTTTTTCAACAATTTTCTCTTTCCCTTCCTCGTAGTGAATGAAGCAGCTACATTTTATCATGAACCTCCTATTTAGGAAAATACCGTTGTGTATGAATATAAACAGGATTGCACACCTTATAAAGGGGTGATGAAAAAATGGCTACCAGACAATCGATAGATGACCTTATTGCCAGAACAACTGCCTGTATATCTGAAGCAGAGGAACAACTCGATATTACTAATCGAAATGGCTATTCCGTTGATGCCGACTACTCCGAAGCACAAGCAAAGTTGACTCAAATGGAGGCGGAGATCGCCAAATTAATGGATAGCTCCAACGCTCAGCAACGTGAACAACTACATCGACTGCACTTGTTGGCAAGCCAATGTTTGAATGATATGATTCTGGATCACAACGATTTAGCAGGTGAATAATGAAAGAAAACCGCCACAGTTTGATACTGGGCGGTTTTTTAGTATGCGATAAATCGAAAGAATATTTCAAATTTATTTTTAAAAATGAAATCGGGAGAGGTTTCCTTCAAATTTTCACTCAATTCCCGATATTATCTTTGGGACTATTTTTAAAGGGGAGTTTAATATTATATGAAAAAGATCATTCAAGTTGTCTTAATTACGATAATAGCAGTTCTTTTTATAGCTGGCTGTAGTCAACAGGAAGCTGCCGAAGGAGAGGAAGATCCAATAAAAATTGGGATAATGCTTTCAGATGTCGGTCTTGGCGACCAATCGTTCAGTGACTCAGCATTCTCCGGACTGATGAAGGCCAGGGATGAACTCGGTATCGTGTTCGACTACAGGGAGTTAGATGAATCGGGGAGTTATGAACCAGGCTTGAAGGAGCTGGTCGCAGAGGATAATGATATTATTATCGGACTTGGATATATGGTACAGGAGGAACTGGAAAAGGTCGCAGAAGAAAACCCCGACCAGCAATTTGTATTAATCGATGCCGTATCAGGTTTAGAGAATATAACATCGGTAACCTTTAAAGCTGACCAGGGGAGCTATCTGGCAGGGGTACTGGCCGCCTTGGCTTCCGACAGTAATACAATTGGGTTCATTGGTGGGGAAAACAATGATACGATCAACCAGTTTATGAACGCCTACAGGGAAGGAGCCAGGTCGGTTTCCAGCGATATCAATGTATTGGTAGAGTATGCCGGTGACTTTGGTGATGATCAGCTGGGAGCAAAACTTGCAGGGAAAATGGCAGACAAAAAAGCAGATGTCATTTTTGCTGCTGCCGGATTTACTGGAACAGGCGCATTAAAGGAAGCACAGAATCTTGGGATATATGCGATTGGTGTAGACTCGGATCAATATTTCCATGCTGAAAAAGCTGTGATTACGTCTGTCATGAAGAATATTGATTCCGCGGTTTATGAACTCGCTTCACAACTGGTGGAAAACCATGAAATAAAGCAGGGGCAGTTGGACCTCGGGATAGACGACAACGGGGTAGGCTTGGCTCCTGTGCGGATCGTTAACCTGACACAGAAAGAAAATGAGTTGTTGGAAGATGCAAAGCAGCAGTTATTGCAATAACGCTAGGAGGATATTATGACGATTAAGAAAAAACTTTTATTCAACTCTCTCGGAATTTTATTGCTTGCTTGTTTAATCGTAGGATTTATTATTTATAATATGTTACAAATTCAGTCTTCATCATCTGACCAAGTTTCTATTTTAATGAATATAGAAAAGGTTCAATCAGAAATGAATGGTACAAAGCAAAGTTTGAGCAATTTTTCCTTTTCAGGAACGGATGCTCTAAAGCAGGAATCGACTAGACAAATGGAAAACAGTCAGGCATTGCTTGAAGAATTAAAGGCGACAGTAAGAGACCAAAACAGCCTTGACTATCTAAAGAAGGCAGAAACGAAATTTGACGAATGGAGGAAGAAAGTTGCTGCATCCCTTGATGAAAAGGACTTAGGCGAAGCGAAGCGCCAATCGATCCGAACAGATGGCATATTGAATGATATTTACATGCTTAGTCAATCAGCTGAAAAGAATTACCAGGACATACAACAGCAGTTGAAAAACCAAATCCGATTCACGATCGTTTCTTCCATAGTCGGCTGTATCGTATTGCTGGTAATAGCTTCAATTTCTACTTTGAAAGTAACGAATTCTATTTCGACTACTCTTCGTAAGCTGGCTGATAATGCCAGAGAGATAGCAACCGGCAATTTGGCAGTCAATCCTCTGGATTACAACAAGCCGGACGAATTGGGTGCTCTGAATAATTCATTTAGTAAGATGGCAGAACAACTTCGTGACTTAATTTCCTCGATTGACGGGGTGAGTAAAGATGTGGAAAGTTTTGCAGCTGTTATCGATGAAGAGAATAAGTCTCTAACCGAAGTGAGTAAACAAGTTGCTGTCTCCACAGATGAATTATCCGCTGGTACACAATCCATTTCGGAAGACTTGCAGGACGCCGTAACTTTAATTGAACAAATGGATCGTGATTTTTCAAATAATGTGGAACATACCAAGCAAGCCGTAACCTTTGGTAATGATGCAGGAGATGCAGTCGTTTCCGGACAAAAAGCGATTCGTTCTCAACAGTATTTGGTTGATGAAAATGCGCGGACATCACAAGAAATAAAAGAGGCTGCCGAAACTTTTGCTAACTATACCGGGGAAATTAATAACATGGCAAAATCAGTTGCCGAAATAGCTGAACAGACAAATTTGCTTGCACTGAATGCTGCGATAGAGGCGGCACGTGCTGGAGAAGCAGGGAAGGGCTTCGCAGTCGTTGCAGAAGAGGTGCGCAAGCTCGCGGAAGACTCCTCGACTGCAACGGGGCATATTTTTGAAATGGTGAAGTTAATCGAAAATGGAATCAGTGACATTACTGTATCTGTGGAAAGAGGTGCAGGCATCGTAAAAGAGGAACAGGCTTCAATGGATAAAACAACTGCAGCTTTCGCCAATATTGAACAGAAAGTGGAAGGGTTCAGTAAGGAATTATCCATTTTGCTAGAAGGGATTCAACGTTCAAAGGGAACCGGGCAAAAAGTACTGGAAAACGTGGAAAGTATCAGTGCAGTTGTGGAACAATCAGCTGCCGGAAATGAACAAATTTCCGCTTCTACACAGGAACAATTGACAGCTTTCAATCATATGGTAGAACAAGTTTCCAAGTTAAGGAAGCTGACAGATGAATTGAACGAAACGGTCGGAACATTTCAACGTTAAGCAGGCGTGTAATCCCGTCTTGTTACAAACCTTGACAAATACCTGGGGTTTCTTTACAATACGGTTACATTAACAAATGAACGACTTGGATAAGGAGTAGTAATAATGCTTACAGGTGTCAGAGAGACAGCGGCCGGTGAAAGCTGTTCCTGGGCATTATGAACTCGCCTTTGATGTCGCAGAAGTGAATCTGCCAGTAGCTTTTGCCGTCGGCCGCGTTAAGGCTTTCAAGCGGGCGCTTTTTGCGCTAAGTTGGGTGGTACCGCGGGATTAATCTCTCGTCCCATTATGGGATGCAGGGATTTTTTTATAGCTTTTTTGCAGTTTTTTTTGCGACGTAGAGGGCAGGTCGAATCAATTGAAGGAGGAATGGCCAATGTCATTTGATCATCAAAGAATAGAAGAAAAATGGCGGAATTATTGGTTGGACAACAAGACATTTAAATCAGACAGTGATACAAACAAGGATAAGTATTATGTCCTCGACATGTTTCCTTATCCATCCGGTGCAGGTTTGCACGTTGGTCATCCGGAAGGTTATACAGCAACCGACATCATTGCAAGGATGAAACGCATGCAAGGCTATGAAGTATTACATCCCATGGGGTGGGATGCCTTCGGACTTCCGGCTGAGCAATATGCATTAGATACAGGGAATGATCCGGAAGAGTTCACTCGACAAAACATTGAAACCTTCCGCAGGCAAATCCAGGAACTTGGCTTTTCTTATGATTGGGACAGGGAAATCAACACGACTGATCCAAATTACTATAAATGGACGCAATGGATATTTCTTAAGCTATATGAAAAAGGGCTTGCATATATCGACGAAGTACCTGTTAATTGGTGCCCCGCTCTTGGCACTGTTTTGGCTAATGAAGAGGTGATCGATGGAAAGAGTGAGCGTGGCGGTCATCCGGTCGAGCGTAGACCCATGAAACAATGGATGCTGAAAATAACTGCCTATGCCGACCGCCTGTTGGAGGACTTGGAGGAGCTTGACTGGCCCGAAAGCATCAAGGATATGCAGCGAAACTGGATCGGCCGTTCGGAAGGGGCAGAGGTACATTTCGGCATCGACGGTTTGGAAGATACCTTCACGGTGTTCACAACCCGTCCGGATACATTGTTTGGTGCCACTTATACAGTCATGGCGCCGGAACATCCTTTGATTGATAAAATTGTCTCCACAGAACAACAACAGAAAGTTGCTGATTATATTAAGGATGTGCAGGCGAAAAGTGATTTGGAACGTACCGATCTTGCGAAAGAAAAGTCTGGTGTTTTCACGGGGGCTTATGCGGTTAACCCGATTAATCGAGAAAAGTTGCCGATATGGGTTGCTGACTATGTATTAATGAGCTATGGCTCCGGTGCCATCATGGCAGTTCCGGCTCATGACGAAAGAGATTATGAGTTCGCTGTCAAATTCGAGCTTCCGATTATCCCGGTGGTTGAAGGCGGCAATACCGAGAAAGAAGCATTTACCGGAAGTGGTCCTCATATTAATTCCGCGTTTCTTGACGGACTGGATACACAAGAAGCAATTGTAAAAGCAATTGATTGGCTGGAAGCCCATGGAAAAGGGGAACGCAAGGTGACCTACCGTCTGCGCGACTGGTTGTTCAGTCGTCAGCGTTACTGGGGAGAACCGATTCCGATTATCCATTGGGAAGATGGAACAATGTCTGCAGTAAGGGAAGAGGACCTACCGCTTGAACTTCCAAAAACAAATGAAATAAAACCATCCGGAACCGGCGAGTCTCCACTGGCTAATATAGAAGACTGGGTCTCCGTAGTTGATCCAGAGACTGGTAAAAAAGGTCGGCGAGAAACGAATACGATGCCGCAATGGGCGGGAAGCTGTTGGTACTTCTTGCGCTATATCGATCCTCAGAATCCAGATGCATTGGCGGATTACGAGAGATTGGAAAAATGGCTTCCAGCAGATACGTATATTGGTGGAGCAGAACATGCTGTTCTCCATTTGCTTTATGCTCGTTTCTGGCATAAGTTCCTGTATGATATCGGAGTCGTTCCAACGAAAGAGCCGTTCCAGAAGCTATATAACCAGGGAATGATCCTTGGAGAAAACAATGAAAAAATGAGTAAATCCAAGGGCAATGTAGTAAATCCTGATGAAATTGTTGCTTCTCATGGAGCAGATACACTTAGACTTTATGAAATGTTTATGGGACCATTGGATGCAGCTGTAGCTTGGAGTACTAATGGATTGGATGGAGCAAGACGCTTCTTGGATCGGGTTTGGCGTTTGTTTGTGACAGAGGATGGAAAGATGTCTGGAAAAGTTGTCGCGGACTCGAGCGATACGTCGCTTGAAAAGGCATATCACGAAACGGTCAAAAAGGTGACAGAAAACTTTGAGGCTTTACGTTTCAATACAGGGATCTCTCAAATGATGGTGTTTATCAATGAAGCTTATAAAGCAAAAGAAATCCCACAGCTTTTCGCAGAAGGATTTGTAAAGCTTCTTTCCCCTGTGGCACCACACCTGGCGGAAGAAATCTGGGAGAGCTTTGGACACAGTGAAACACTTGCTTACCAAAGTTGGCCGGCTTTTGACGAAGCGAAGCTTGTAGAAGATGAAGTAGAGGTCGCTATACAGGTAATGGGCAAAGTCCGTGCCAAGATGATGGTTTCTAAGGACGCTTCAAAGGATGAACTGGAAAAGCAGGCGTTGGAATTGGAGAGTATCCAAGACTGGCTTGAGGGCAAAACAGTCCGCAAAGTCATTGCTGTTCCAGGTAAACTGGTTAATATCGTCGCTAACTAACAGGAAAGCCTCCTAGTAATAGGAGGCTTTTGTTGTTTACAGACGAGAATCCTCTTATAATAAAGATGTGTTTTAGTCAATGTATTATATCTATTTGGTTCTAAATAAAAGGAGAGTCAGGATAATGGATTCCATAAAAGAAATAACTTCGGCTGAACTGCAAGAAATGTTGGAACAAGGTGAAAATATTTCTTTAATAGATGTTAGAGAGGAAGAAGAAGTAGCCAACGGGATGATCGAAGGTGCTGTGCATATTCCTCTACAGGAGATTCCTGAAGCAGTTGAATCTCTAGACAAGCAAATGGAATATGTGTTGATTTGCCATTCAGGGATGAGAAGTATGAATGCCGCCATATTTATGCAAGAAGAGGGATTCGTAGTCCGTAACCTTGTAGGTGGAATGATGAAATGGGATGGAGAATTGATTATTTAATGTTTTAAAGGATGGGGAGTCGGGTAAAGTAATATATCTAACTCCCTACCATCCTAAAACACCATAAAAATATCAAAATTTCTCTTGATTTGTTCTTCTATACGTAGTAATATGTTTATTGCTGTCGCATTGAAGCAAGCAGTAAAAAACCTAAAAATTGGAATTGACATCGTGTGTATATGATGTTAGAATTTAATTACTGTCGCTAAGGCGGCTTTTGATCTTTGAAAACTGAACAAAACAACCAGTATGTCAAGCAAGATATACAAGCTAGTTTTTTGAACGAGCAAGCAAGCTCATCATTTATGGA
>NZ_FNHF01000006.1 GCF_900103695.1 Sediminibacillus halophilus | reverse complement strand
GTGTACCAGTTGTTCCGCCAGGAGCATAGCTGGGTAGCTACGTGTGGAAGGGATAAGTGCTGAAAGCATCTAAGCATGAAGCCCACCTCTAGATGAGACTTCCCATCATTTTAAATGAGTAAGATCCCTCAGAGACGATGAGGTTGATAGGTCCGAGGTGGAAGCGTGGTGACACGTGCAGCTGACGGATACTAATCGATCGAGGACTTAACTTAAATCAAAAAGCGTCGCGGGCTTGGTCAGATGCGACACGCATAAGCCAGTCACCGAAAAGCCCTGCCTTATGGGGCTTGTAGGGGAATGACTTATGACGCGAGCATCTAGCCCGCAGAGCTGGATTATAGTACTATCACGTGTGAAGTTCGTTGATGTCTTCCTTCTTATCTAGTTTTGAAGGTACACTTTTTCTAAAAAAACACGAAGGAAGTTCTGTTAAGCCCGTTCACGTCCTGTGAACGGGCTTAACAGAACGACCTGCATTCTGCAGGTCTGGTGGCAATAGCGGAGAGGTCACACCTGTTCCCATGCCGAACACAGCAGTTAAGTTCTCCAGCGCCCATGGTAGTTGGGGCTTTGCCCCTGCGAGAGTAGGACGCCGCCAGGCAGATTATTCCACCGTAGCTCAGTGGTAGAGCAATCGGCTGTTAACCGATCGGTCGTAGGTTCGAATCCTACCGGTGGAGCCATTTGCTTCCATAGCTCAGTCGGTAGAGCGCTTCCATGGTAAGGAAGAGGTCGCCGGTTCAAGTCCGGCTGGAAGCTCTTTATAAAACGCTTGTCCTGTAAGGGATAAAGCGTTTTTTCTATTTAGGACAATTATAAGAAAGTTTATTTTGTTGTTATTTTTAAAGTTAGTTCATTTGCGTGCCCCTTTGCCTTCTCCTCTCTCGTATGGTTGATAATATAACACATCCCTTATAAGTTATATGTAAATCCCACTATCTCTTAATCCCTTTTTAAAAATAGTGTTAGCCAATCCTATCTTTTAAAGATATGCTCTACTATTTTCATTTCCTTCTTTAATGGTGATAAGCGTTTTCTGCATTGTTTGATTCTATTCCCGATCTTTTTAACTCGGTAGTGACTCGCTTGTATGATTTCACTATGAACTTAGTCGGGTCGCTGCTTGTATGTTTTTTATTTCATTCGCTTTGCCTCGTTTTTTTAATATGCTTGATTTTATGAAATAGGACTACATAGGCTATTGTCACATTGGAAGATGAAAAACAGTTGAGTATATATACCTTCTTTCCTTGTTTCATTATGTAGGACAGGGACTTTAACCATGACTAAATATTACAAAAACAGAGTATAATTACCTTTTTTTGCTAAACTATCTAGCCAAGCTTGGAAAGTTTTAGTAACATCATTGTAACTTCTTTAGAATATTCAGAAAAAAGTCCCGGAGGAGGTGAAAGAAACAGTAAGTCCAATAAAATTTGGAAAGGGGAAATATCATTGAGGCCAAAAAGAGGAAAGATGAAATGGCTTAGCATTTCTTTGATCGCTTTTTTGGTATTACAACTATTTACTTACACCACAGCCTCAGCACAAAGCTCCTCAACAAGTCTTTCCATCAAAGATAATCTGCAGGTAAATAACAAAATCAGTAAGGATTTAACTGATTCCTTTCAAAAAAAGAAAGAATTAACCTACCTAGTGAAAATGAAGGATCAGGCAAACACCGCTAAAGCAGCGAAAAATGCTGCAGCGACTGCCCAAAAAACTGATTCTTCGTTAACATCCTCACAAATAAAACGAGTCAAAACGTCAGCAGTTGTAACGGAATTAAAATCAACTGCTTTGGAATCCCAGCAATCGCTAAAAACATATTTGGAGAGTGCAACCGAAAAAGGTAAAGTCTCTTCTTTTAACTCCTATTACATTGTCAATGCGATGGCGGTGACAAGTAATGAGGAAATCATGAAGGAAATTGCTGCGATGCCAGAAGTAGAAAAGATTCTTCCTAACCGGGTGAGAAAGCTTACACCGGCTGAACAAGAAACAGTAAAAGAAATGAAACGCGCGAAGGATACAAATGCTACAGAATGGAACATTGATCGAATTGGAGCCCCGGAAGTTTGGGAGGAAATGGGGATTGATGGAAGTGGTGTTGTCGTTGCTAACATTGACACTGGTGTTCAATGGGATCACCCGGCACTACAAGATCAATATCGTGGTTTCGATGCTTCTAATCCTGATCAAACGGATCACGAACTAAATTGGTTCGACGCTACAGCTGGAGAAGAGACTCCTTACGACGACCAAGGCCACGGTACACACACGATGGGTACAATGGTAGGAACGGATGAAGACGGCAGCAACCAGATAGGTGTTGCACCTGGAGCTAAGTGGATAGCAGTAAAAGCTTTCACGGCTGCTGGCGGTACGGATGCGGACTTGCTGGAAGCTGGTGAATGGGTGCTTGCCCCTAAAGATGCAGACGGTACTCCGCATCCAGAAGCGGCGCCTGATGTAGTGAATAACTCCTGGGGAGGCGGACCTGGATTGGATGAGTGGTATCGTCCGATGGTGCAAAATTGGATTAGCGCTGGTCTTGTTCCGGTATTCTCAGCCGGAAATGATGGACCTGGAGATGGAACCATCGCTGCACCGGCAAATTATCCAGAAGTCATCGCGGTAGCTGCTACCGATTCAAGCGATGGATTGGCCAGTTTTTCTTCTCGAGGGCCTTCTCCTTATGATGGGGAGATAAAGCCGGACATTGCAGCACCTGGAGTGAACATTCGCTCCTCTGTACCGGGAAGCAACTACGAGAGTGGCTGGAATGGTACCTCGATGGCAGGGCCGCATGTAGCCGCTACTGCCGCTCTGTTACTACAGGCAGATAGTTCTCTGTCGGTAGAAGACGTAAAGGATATTCTGATGGAAACTGCTGACACGACCACAAACAGTCAATATCCGGAAGATCCAAATGAAGGATTTGGACATGGAATTGTCAATGCGTTCAATGCGGTTTCCGCAGTGGTCAGCGGAGTGGGAGAAATTACCGGTAATGTTTACAAGGAAGGCAACGATAGTGAAGAGCCTGCTATTGAACATGTAGCTCCGGAAGATACTTATGAAGGCGTACCGCTCTCACTTTCCGCACAAGTTAACGATAATGTCAGCGTTGACACGGTAGAGCTGCAGTATCGTCTAGACGGCGGTGATTGGGAAACAATCGCAGCAGAATTAGTTCAAGGTGACTTCACCGAGGGCACTTACCAGGCGGTTATCCCAGGGGAAGCAATCGCAGGCGAATCGCTTGAATACAAGTGGAAAGCGGTCGACTTTGGCGAAAATGAAGTGGAAACGGACGTTTTCCAAGTTTCCATTAAAGAAGCTATTTCCACTGGATATGAAGAAGATTTTGAAGCAAATCCAGTGGGCTGGTTGTCTTTTGGGGAAAACAATTCCTGGCAATGGGGTGTACCGGAATCCGGACCAGAGGAAGCTGCTTCTGGAGAGAATGTCTATGGTACGAACCTAGCAGGAGATTATGACAATGATTCCAATATGACCTTGGTGATGCCACCAGTAGAAGTACCAGAAGGGGATACTTTCCTCCAATTCAAATCATGGTTTAACTTGGAAAATAACTATGATTATGGTCATGTAGTAGTTTCTACTGATATGGAAAATTGGGATCAATTACAAGAATTTAACGGCACAACAGATGGATGGACGGACACAGAAGTCAACCTTTCTGACTATGCCGGGCAAAATGTGTATGTAGGTTTCCACGTCGATACCGATTTAAGCGTTGTGCGTGAAGGCTGGTATATCGACGACGTAGCACTAACTGATCAGGCAGATGGTTCAACTGCCTCTCTGCATAAGAACACTTCGAAAAAAGCAAAGACAGCTACGGAGGATAAAAAATCTGCTGATAAAAAGGTAGAGAAGAAAAAGAAGGTCAATCCGAAAAAATTAGCACCTTCTAAACTGAAAGATGTGACTGCACCCCAGCTGGCAAAAGGGGAAATCGATGATCAATACCAACCAAACCTCTTGCCATTGGATGCAACTGTCACTGTGCTTGAAACCGATCGTTCTGTAAACACAAACCCTGCTGATGGAAGTTTCCGCTTACTACATGGGGCAGGAGAATACACACTTCAAGCAGATGCATACGGATTCTATGCCGAGGAGCAGGCTGTTGATGTACCGGAAGAAGGTTCGGTAGAAGCGAACTTCACATTAAATCCGGTTCCAACAGGAACAGTTTCCGGCCAAGTGGTCAATGAAGAAACAGGAGAACCGATCGAAGGGGCAACCTTGATGCTTGTCGAGGATGCAGCCGTCGATCCAGTCGAAACAGGAGCGGATGGATCTTACTCCATTGATGCATACGAAGGTGATTACACCATCCGTGTTATGGCTCCGGACTTTCATGCTAAAGAAGTTGCTGTATCGATTGAAGGAGACGAAACGGTCGAATTGACAATTGAAATGGATCCATTCATTGGTTATCCTGGAGAAATTGGTTATGATGATGGAACCGCAGAGAATGCTCGTGCATTTTATGATGCAGGCAACGGCTGGGCTGTAAAAATGTCCCTTGCAGAGGGGCAGGAGTCAGCTATGGTCACTGGTGGACTTTTCCGCTTCTGGACAGAAGACTGGCCAGTACCGGGTGGCGAGGAATTTCAAGTAGCTGTATATGATGCCAGCGGACCGGACGGAGCACCAGGTAAAAAACTTGGAGGACCATATGATGCTACGGCATTGCGTAACGGCGAGTGGACACGCGTTGACCTGGCTGAGAAAGGAATTTCTGTATCGGGAGATTTCTATATGGTCTATATTCAAACTCAACCTAATCCAAATACTCCTGGGTTAGGTACTGATGAAGATGGAGAAAACGCCGGTAGAAGCTGGCAGCTGGTCGACGGAGGCTGGAGCCAAACACCTGAATCTGAAGGGAATTACATGATCCGGGCTTTGGTAAGTTACGCCGCTGAGGCACCGGTAATTGAGTCACCATCGGATAACAGTTACACCAAGGAAGAAGTTGTAACGGTTACTGGAAGTGCGGCTCCATCTACAACCCTGACTGTTTACAATAATGAAGAAGAAGCGGCGGTGACAGAAGTAAGTGAAGATGGTGAATTTTCGGTCGATGTTACGCTTGAACCAGGGGCTAATTCCCTGACAGCTGTTTCTTCTACCGATAACGGTTCCACCGATCCTTCTGATCCAGTGGTCATAACACTGGACCAACAGAAGCCGGAACTTACTATCACATCTCCAGAAGATGGGGATAAAACGAATAAAGAAGTAGTGAAGGTTACTGGCGAGGTTGTGGAAGACAATCTTGATAAAGTGGTAGTGAACGGTCAAAAAGCAGAAGTTAATGAAGATGGAACGTTTTCGAAGCGGATTCTCGTGGACAACGGGGAAAATGAAATTAAAGTCCGGGCTGTTGACAAAGCTGGTAATGCCCGTGTCAACACCATCACCATTGATGCGAAATTGGCCGCTCCGGAAATTACCAACGTTACCCCGGAAGAGGATATCCATCTTCAAGCAGGCGAATCAGTGAAAATTGAATTTGATTCGGATGCAGATCTGGAGGCAACGTTCTATATCAAAATGCCTTTAACCAATTTGTCCAACAATGCTACCGAACTTCCGATGACAGAAACGGAAGAAGGACATTATGTTGGGTACTGGACAGCGACTTCCAATTTGATAGCGGAAGGAGCAGAAATTGTTGTTAAAGTCGGCGATGACTATGGTAATGTAACCGAGGCAGCGGCCGAAGGAAAATTGTTTATTAACACGGAAGACTAAGCTTTTTACCTCCCCCTATATAATATAAATAGATTGCCCCTTGGTGCCGTCTCACTAAGGGGCTATTTTTTTATCTAATAAAGGATATTTTTTGAAAAAATGCTTGTCAAAATTACCGATACCAATTATAATCATATTCGTGCCTTAGAAAAGGTACGCCTTTTATTGTATTCAAGGCAAATAAAAATAAAATTTTCTCTTTACAAACACCATGGAAAAGAGTTATAATAGTATCTGTCAGTTTGACAGATATCAACGCTGGCCCGTTGGTCAAGTGGTTAAGACACCGCCCTTTCACGGCGGTAACACGGGTTCGAATCCCGTACGGGTCACCATATATTTGCATTTGGAGGATTAGCTCAGCTGGGAGAGCACCTGCCTTACAAGCAGGGGGTCGCAGGTTCGAGCCCTGCATCCTCCACCATTTGCCGGCCTAGCTCAATTGGTAGAGCAACTGACTTGTAATCAGTAGGTTGGGGGTTCAAGTCCTCTGGCCGGCACCATCTTTATCAGTTGAATAATTTGCATCCTAAAGCTTATAATAGGCTTGCAAGAAGTATTGATTTATGGAGGGATAGCGAAGTTGGCCAAACGCGGCGGACTGTAAATCCGCTCCCATCGGGTTCGTAGGTTCGAGTCCTACTCCCTCCACCATTAAAAATTGATAAAAACGATAAAAGTGCGAGCAGCTGGCACTGCTTTTGTTTTTATTGGGCTATAGCCAAGCGGTAAGGCATCGGGTTTTGATCCCGTGATTCGCTGGTTCGAATCCAGCTAGCCCAGCCATTTTCTTTTATAAGTAACATGATTAGGTAGTATTATTATCATTAATCATGAGCCATTAGCTCAGTTGGTAGAGCATCTGACTTTTAATCAGAGGGTCGGAGGTTCGAATCCTCCATGGCTCATCAAGGAAGTTATGGTCCGGATTCTCACCAACGGTTCCCCTTGCTTTTCATTGCCATCCAGTGACGCAAGGACTAGCCTGCGGCGTCGGAATCCTCCATGGCTCATCATTCATCTCAAATGGACAGGGCTGTGTTTCAGAGTCCTCCATGTCTTGTTTTATTGCCAGTAGATTTTGCGGATGTGGCGGAATTGGCAGACGCGCTAGAATCAGGCTCTAGTGTCTTCGGACGTGGGGGTTCAAGTCCCTCCATCCGCACCACTTGCGGAAGTAGTTCAGTGGTAGAACACCACCTTGCCAAGGTGGGGGTCGCGGGTTCGAATCCCGTCTTCCGCTCCAATATGGGGCCTTAGCTCAGCTGGGAGAGCGCCTGCTTTGCACGCAGGAGGTCAGCGGTTCGATCCCGCTAGGCTCCACTTTTCATAAAGAGTGAAGCTACTTTTAATAGTAGCTTCGCTCTTTTTTTGGTTAAAATCTTGCTTGTCCGGCTCCGGAGCCTGCTCAGCTTAAAGTCTTAAGCCAGTCCCCTGGTGGTAGTTGTGTGTGTCGCTTTGAGATTTGTCTTGAGGCTTCAGAGGTGAACAAGGTACTCTTGTATGCAAGGGTCTTCCCCTCGAACCACCATTCGTATATATATACAGTTTTATGTCCAGTTGAGTCATTCCTGTATCTTTGACTAAAATGAAGTTAGGAAGGAACAAACTTCAGAGATGATAAATAATGAAAGCGTATCCTTGAAGTTTTGCAGGAGAATTAATTGGAGGAGGAAATATTGTGAATAATAAGAGGGTATCGATTATAGGGGTTCCTATGGATTTAGGCCAGAACAGACGGGGAGTCGATATGGGTCCGAGCGCAATTCGTTATGCCGGAGTGTTGGAAACCCTGGAGGCACTGAATTTTCAAATCGAGGACTTGGGAGATATTAAAATTTCTCGTCCGAGTCGGGGGGCGGAACAGCTGCAAGACAACTTGCGCAATTTAAGCCAAGTTGCGGAGGGAAATGAGTTGCTTGCAAAACAGGTAGATGAAACGATAACTGCGGGAAGATTTCCGCTTGTCTTAGGGGGCGATCATAGCATCGCTATCGGAAGCCTTGCAGGTATAGCAAAGCATTACGAAAACCTTGGAGTAATCTGGTATGATGCTCATGGAGATCTAAACACAGCGGACACTTCGCCCTCCGGTAACATACACGGAATGCCGTTGGCGGTTAACCTTGGACTGGGTCACGAGCGTCTTACCAATATATTAGGATATCAGCCAAAAATAAAACCGGAGAACATTGTCATTATCGGTGCGCGCTCATTGGATGAAGGCGAAAAAGAGCTTATCAGGGAAAAGGGCATCAAGGTATATACAATGCATGAGGTGGATCGGATCGGAATGTCTGCAGTAATATCGGAAGTCATCGATTATTTGAAGGAACGTACCGACGGCGTGCATCTCAGTCTTGATTTAGATGGACTCGATCCGGGTGATGCGCCAGGTGTGGGCACTCCGGTGATCGGAGGCTTGAGTTATCGGGAAAGCCATTTGGCTATGGAGATGCTGGCAGAAACAGACATGATCACTTCTGCGGAGTTTGTGGAAGTAAATCCCATATTAGACGAAAAAAATAAAACAGCTGTAATAGCTGTAGGATTAATGGGTTCCTTATTTGGAGAAAAATTAAAGTAGTATTAGTGTTGTGGCCCTTGCTGAAAAGCGGGGGTTTTTTTATTTGTAATTGGTCAAGCTTTATCGTATTCATTCAGCCAGTAATCGAGTCTGGTGCTTGCGGAGACGACTGCATCTGAGGTAAGCTCTTTTTTTCGGGATAATTCAAGCATTTCCTTGCGGCAAGCTTCGATTTTTTCCAACAAATACAATTTAATATCCATACCTTCCTCCTAAACTGATATAATATAGATGTTAATATTTACCCGGTTTAATAGACCTATAAACATATTTTTTCATTAATCGGAGGAACGGAAAAATTCCTGCTCTGTTTGTACAAAAAAAGGGCAAAAAAACTGAAACCTCAAATGATCGTCACTCGTATAGGATAGTGACCGCAAATGCAGCGGAGGTATTTTTAAATGGATATGATGATAAAGCAAAAAATAAAGCAAGTGAAAAAAGGAGACCAATCGGCATTTGAGGACGTTGTTTCCTTTTATCAAAATAAAGTATACCAAATATGTTACCGGATGTTGGGTAATAGCCATGAAGCAGAAGATATTGCACAAGAAGCTTTTATTCGCGCCTATGTGAATATCCATACTTTTGATGAGCGACGTAAATTTTCTACATGGTTGTATCGTATAGCAACCAACTTGTCCATTGACAGGATCCGTAAGAAAAAACCTGATTACTTCCTGGATGCAGAAGTAAAAGGTACCGATGGATTGGATATGTATTCGCAATTGCCCGCAGAACAAGCATTACCCGAGGAAGAAGTGGAAAGTCTGGAACTCCAGAGTTACATTCAACAGGAAATCATGGCACTTCCACCTAAATACCGGGGAGTGATTGCCTTGAGATATCTCGAAGAATTGTCTTTACAAGAGATTAGTGAGATATTGGATATTCCGATGGGAACAGTGAAAACACGGATTCATCGAGGCAGAGAAGCCCTGAGGAAACGGCTTCGCCACGTGTAAAGGAGTGTGAATACAAATGAGCTGCGATAAAGAAATTGTTAACCTCATGCACATATATCTGGATGGAAACCTATCGAAGGAACAAGAAAATAAGTTACGCAACCACTTGCAGTCCTGTGAAGCGTGCCAGAAGCATTTTCATGAGTTGAAAAGAACGGTTACGATGTTGAAGAGCAGCAGTGAAATCCAGGCACCTTCCGATTTCACAGCAAACGTAATGAACAGTCTTCCAAAAGAAAAAAGACGCGTTGGCTTTATGCGCTGGTTCAAAGCCCACCCGATTATAACCGCCGCCGCGATTTTCTTCATATTTATGTTTAGCGGAATTTTCTCCGCTTGGAATCAAGATGGTCAATTGTCCGTTTCGAAGCAAAAGAACTTAATTATCCAGGATGATACCGTCATTGTTCCAGAAGATGTGGTGGTCGACGGGGACTTGGTTGTCAAAAACGGGGACGTGAAGATAGAAGGAGAAGTAAATGGAGATGTGGTCATCATCAATGGGGACCACCTAATGGCCTCAGCCGGTCAAGTTAGTGGTGACTTAAAAGAAGTGAACCAATTGTTTGACTGGATTTGGTATCATATCAAAGATGTAACCAAAAGTGTATTTTCGTTGAAAGAATAATGGGGACATGAACAAAACCTTTGCCTTTCTTGTAGGGCAAAGGTTTTATATTGTTCGAAACAAGGAAGTATATACATTTAAGCGTAATTATTGAATAATGTTAATATATGATATAATAAAATAGCTTGTCCGGAGGGATGGTACTTGAGAATTCCCTTGCCAGGGATTAAAATGCAAGTACATAGCGTTATCAATCAACAGATAGGAAGAAGATTTCATGCATAGAAGGACGTGGAAACATGTTTGATGAGGGGATCAACGTACTTGGAATACTTAGAATCGGAATAGACATTGCCCTTGTCTGGTATGTTTTATATAAATTGATCATGTTAATCAGAGGCACGAAGGCTATTCAACTGTTAAAGGGTATTTTTGTCGTGCTTGGAATTTGGTTTTTGAGCAGTGAGAGTGTACTTAACTTGAGAACCGTCAACTGGTTGATGTGGCAGGCAATCACTTGGGGCTTTCTGGGGATTATTATCCTATTTCAGCCAGAGCTCAGACGTGCTTTGGAACAATTGGGCCGAGGAAGCTTTTTTTCTCGGAACACAACTTCCGAAGAAGAATTATTAAACCGAAACGTTGAAGCTATCGTAAAGTCCTGCAATTATATGGCGAAACGAAGAATCGGTGCTTTGATTACCATTGAAAGGGAAACACCGATGGGTGACTATGTCGAAACCGGAATTCCGATTAATGGAAGATTGACGAATGAGCTGTTGACCAACATATTTATACCCAACACCCCACTACACGATGGGGCAGTTATTTTGAAAAATGAACAAATCATCGCTGCTGCTTGTTATTTGCCGTTATCGGAAAACCCATTTATCTCAAAGGAGTTGGGAACGAGGCACAGAGCTGCGATGGGCATCAGTGAAGTGACTGACGCATTGACCGTGGTAGTATCAGAAGAAACTGGACAAATCTCTTGTACGAAAAACGGAGAATTGCACAGGGATCTGGACCAGGAAAAACTAATCGAAATGCTGAAACAAGAGCTGGATATTACTGCTAAGTCCCCTATGGCAAAAAGCTGGAACTGGAGGGGGAAAAAGAATGGATAATTGGTTGAAAAGTCCTTGGGTTATCCGGGGTCTATCATTGGCGATGGCGATACTGCTCTTCACGGCAGTAAGGCTGGACGATAATATTGCTCCGCCAGATGACTCGAAAACCTTCATTCCAAGCGGTTCTGAGCAAATAGAAACGATGAACAATGTGCCAGTCAACATTGAAATCGATGAAGAAAATTATGTGGTAAGCGGTGTGCCGGAGAATGTCAACATGAATATAGAAGGGCCGAATAGTTCTGTAACCCCTTTGGTAAGACAACGCTCATTTGAGGTGTTTGTTGACTTGCAGGGCCTTGAACCGGGGACTCATACTGTCGAGATCCAGTACTCAGGCATTCCTAGTGATATCAATGTCGAAATGGAGCCAAAAACTGCTGAAGTTACGATTGAAGAACGGGCTACAGAGTCGTTCCCTGTCGAGGTAGATTACATCAATCCGAGTCAATTAGCGGATGGATTTGAAATCGGTGATGCTTCTGCAGAACCGCAAACGGTGGAAGTAACCAGTTCGCAAAGCGAAGTAGACAAGGTTGCCGTTGTAAAAGCGTATGTGGACTTGAAGGATGTAGATAAACCAATTGATTCAAGAGAAGTGCCGGTGAAAGTTTATGACAGCCAAGGCAATGAGCTAAGTGTACGGGTGGAGCCGGAAACGGTTGAAGTATCTGTCGATATAAATAGCCCAAATAAAGAAGTTCCAGTAGAAACCGTGACTAAAGGAGAGCTGCCGGACGGTTATTCCATTAAATCGATGGAAGTGGAACCAAGCGATGTGAAGGTCTATGCTTCAGAGGAAAACCTGGCGAATATCGAGCAAATCGAGACCGAGGAAATCGATCTTTCCAAAATTACGGAAGCAACTACTATGGAAGTTAGCCTGGCACCATCCACGGATATGCGCCTGGTGGAGCCGGAACAGGTAAAAGTACAAATTGAATTGGAGCGTACAGAAACGTCTACCATAGAAAATGTTCCAATCGATGTCCATAATCTTCCGGAAGATGCGACGTTGAATTTTATTGAACCAGAAGAAGATGAAATGAATGTGACGGCGCTGGGAACAGAAGAAGAGCTCGATGGGATTACAGCCAGTGACTTTCAGTTATCGGTCGATGCCGGGAGTCTGGCCGCGGGGGAGCATAAGCTTCCAGTAAGTATAAGCGGCCCGGACGGAGTAGCGGTAGAACCAGAATTTGAAGAAATAACCGTCCAGATAGAATGATACTTTACGTGAAGGAATAAAGGAGAGGTGCATCATGGGAAAATATTTCGGAACAGATGGAGTAAGAGGGATAGCAAACAAAGAACTAACACCAGAACTTGCTTTTAAATTGGGCCGCTTTGGCGGCTATGTTCTGACAAAGGGAACGAGCAGGCCAAAGATTTTAATCGGCCGCGATACAAGAGTTTCCGGTAATATGCTGGAGAACGCACTGTCTGCCGGTCTTTTATCGATTGGTGCAGAGGTGATGCGCCTTGGCGTTATTTCAACTCCCGGCGTTGCCTTTTTAACAAAAGCACTCAGCGCGGAAGCGGGTGTGATGATTTCTGCATCCCATAATCCGGTAGAGGATAACGGCATCAAATTCTTCAGTCCTGATGGCTTTAAACTTTCAGACGAACAAGAGCAGGAAATCGAGTCACTGATGAATCGCGATGAAGACGATTTGCCGCGTCCTGTCGGGGGCGATATCGGTCAAGTCAATGATTATTTTGAAGGCGGTCAAAAGTATATTCAGTATTTGAAACAGTCAGTGGACAATGACTTTGACGGGCTTCATATAGCCTTGGATTGTGCCCACGGAGCTACTTCATCACTTGCTTCCCATTTGTTTGCCGATTTGGAAGCGGACATCTCTTCCATCGGTACGTCACCGGATGGATTGAATATAAACGACGGGGTCGGTTCTACTCACCCTGAAACGCTGCGTGATTTCGTATTGGAAAAACAAGCGGATATCGGGCTTGCCTTTGACGGCGACGGCGACCGCCTGATAGCAATCGATGAACTGGGCAACATTATCGATGGAGATCAGATTATGTATATATGCGGTAAGTATTTTAACGACAAAGGCTTGCTGCGTCACAACACGGTTGTATCGACAATAATGAGCAATATCGGTTTTTATAAAGCATTGGAAAAACACGGAATGAAAAGTGACAAAACAGCAGTCGGTGACCGATATGTCATGGAAGAAATGCGTAAAGGCGGCTACAACCTCGGCGGGGAGCAGTCCGGGCACATCATCTTCCTTGACTACAATACAACTGGCGACGGGATGCTGACTGCACTGCAGCTTGTCAACGTCTTGAAGGAAACGGGCAAGCCTTTATCCGAGCTTGCTTCGGAAATGGAAAAGTTCCCGCAGGTATTGAAAAACGTTAAAGTAGTCGATAAAAATGAGGCGTTGGTCAATTCCACCATTCAGGAAGCGATTGAAAAAGTGGAAGAAGAACTTGGCAGCAATGGACGGGTGTTGGTTCGCCCATCTGGTACCGAGCCGTTGGTGCGCGTCATGGTAGAGGCGCCGACCAAAGAAGATTGTGAAAAATACGTGGATCGTGTTGCGAATGTGATCGATGAACTGCTCGGTTTGCGGGAATAGATAATTTCTAAAGAAATGAATATGCATAAAACGGCACTTCTATTCCGTTTTATGCATATTTTATTATGTCCGGACAGAAAGAACTATTGCCAGTCTGATTTTTTTGCAGTAAAATAAAGTGTATTCTGCTTTTAAAGGTTTAACTGGCTAAATGACCGGTTAAACAGTTAGGGCATGGATGCTTCATTCAAAAAGGAAGGAGGATCGATGTAAAAGTTAATAAAAGCGCCTGGGCTATTTTCCGCACGGAGGAAAATAGTTGACGAGGAGGAGGTTTATCGAGCAGTTCGGCGGATGCCTCCCGGTTGCACACATCTCAACCGTCATGTTTTTGCTTCCGAAACCAAAGAGGCGACTCTTTGTACAAGGAGAAAAACAAGATGATACAACTAATCATTTTACGGGAAAGGGGCAAACGAAACGCCCCTGAAAATTATAGAGGAAACAGTCTTCCTGGCGGATTTTGCTGCTTTTTGCTGTGCGCAAAAATCGGCAATGTCTGAGGTGACTTTTTCTGCTGGTCGTTTGTTTGCCCCTTGCACTCAAGGAGGATAACAACGATATGTGTGGAATTGTAGGTTATATTGGAAACAACAATACAAAGGAAGTACTTTTAAACGGCTTGGAAAAACTGGAATACCGCGGGTACGATTCTGCGGGAATCGCTACATTGAATGACGATGGCATCAATTTGTTCAAGGTAAAAGGCCGGATAGCGGCTTTACGCTCGAAAGTGGAAACAGATGATAGCTTTGCTACCATGGGAATTGGTCATACCCGCTGGGCAACACATGGTGCTCCCAGTGAAGAAAATGCCCACCCGCATCAAAGCACCACGCAACGATTTACCATCGTCCACAATGGCGTAATTGAGAACTATAAAGATGTCCGCAATGAGTTTTTGGGCGATGTTACGCTTCATAGCGAGACAGATACAGAAATCATCGTTCAGTTGATTGAAAAACTTTATCAAGAGCTTGGCGATGTCGTCCAGGCTTTTCGCGAAGCGATCGCTTTGTTGAAAGGCTCGTATGCTGTTGCTTTAATCGATGCTGAAGATCAAGATACCATCTATGTTGCAAAAAATAAAAGCCCGTTATTGGTAGGGCTTGGCGATGGCTTTAATGTGGTGGCCAGTGACTCGATGGCAACGCTGCAAGTGACGGATCGTTATATGGAGCTGGAAGACAAAGAAATCATCATTGTATCGAGAGACAACGTAGAATTGCAAAAACTGGACGGTACTGTCGTAGAGCGGGAACCGTTCACGGTTGAAATCGACGCCACAGATATAGAAAAAGGGACATACCCTCATTTCATGTTAAAGGAAATCGATGAACAACCGTTTGTAATGCGAAAAATTATTCAGGAATACCAGGATGAAAACGATGAAATCAAACTGGATGAGCAGGTGCGTCAGGCAATGCTTGAGACCGACCGTGTCTATATCATTGCGGCAGGCACCAGCTTCCATGCGGGACTCGTAGGAAAACAGTTCTTGGAGAACATTGCTAATGTTCCAGTGGAAGTGCATATTGCCAGTGAATTTTCTTACAACATGCCGTTACTATCAGAAAAGCCTTTGTTTGTATTTATTTCTCAGAGCGGCGAAACAGCCGACAGCCGTTCTGTACTAGTGAAAATCAAAGAATTAGGACACCCGTCCCTAACGTTGACAAACGTGCCGGGTTCCACCCTTTCTCGTGAAGCAGACTATACCCTGCATTTACATGCAGGACCAGAAATCGCCGTTGCCTCAACCAAAGCTTATACAGCACAGATTGCGGTGCTAGCCATTTTGGCAGTGGATACAGCTAAAGCGAAAAGACTATCTTTCGACTTCAATCCACTTCAGGAATTGGCTATCGTGGCAAATGCGATGGAAGGTTTGACCGATCAAAAAGAAATAATTGAAGAAATAGCCAGAGACTTCTTTACAGAGACACGCAATGCGTTTTATATCGGCAGAGGACTTGATTACTTTGTCGTCCAGGAAGCATCCTTGAAACTGAAGGAAATTTCCTATATTCAGGCAGAAGGCTTCGCCGGTGGTGAGCTGAAGCATGGAACGATTGCGTTGATTGAAGATGGCACTCCAGTCATTGCGTTGGCGACTCAGGAAAGTGTCAATTTATCCATCCGCGGCAATGTCCAGGAGGTTGCGGCCCGCGGAGCGAAGACCTGCGTTATCAGCATGAAAGGTTTGGAACAGGAGGGCGACACCTTGGTTCTCCCTCATGTACATGAATTGCTGACACCACTGGTAAGTGTCGTTCCAATGCAGCTGCTTGCTTATTATGCTGCACTGCACCGTGACTGTGATGTTGATAAGCCGCGTAACTTGGCGAAGAGTGTGACAGTGGAGTAATAAAAACAGGCAAGTCCTTGCTGTTATCTCCCCGCTAAATTCTACTTCCCCAAGCTAAAAAGTCGGTACCTACTGTTAAATAGTTGGTACTTTAGAGGGAAGAACGTGAGGAAACAAGAAGGGGAAGACAGTCATTTTCAGTCAATCGTAAAATAAATACGAATCCAGGCTGGATCCAATACGGGTCCAGTCTTTTTCTTATGCTCAATATCTCTTCAATCCCTTGTCCAATAGGATTCAGGTGGTTTTTATATCGATTTCTTTCAGTTCTCTTTTCTCATGTTTTTTTCTTATTTCTGTTCTCGTTCAGGGAACATCTATTTAACATTGTCCAAATATTCGATACAAGCCAGAACGTGAAAAAGAGGGCGAAATCGGCGTTTTAGGGAAGAACTTAATAACATTGCCCTTAGGATTGAAAACAGGAGTAAAGTGTTGGGAGAGAAGGGATGAAGGGGGATTTGGAAAAATTCCAACTAATTAACAGGAAGATAAAAGATTGTGGTAACTTACCTTGTTACTATGAAAAAAAACACTATATTACCAATGGCGATTTGTGATCAAAAGACCAAAAAATATACCTAACCTCTTTTAGAGTAAAGGCAAAAAGGGAGTCATACCATCAACACTTCAATCATCGTGTCGTGGAGGGTTCTGTCTGTATCCTTTTTCTATAATTTCATACATGGCTACTTTATAACTTATAACTTCTAAGTGTTTGAGATCCTCATTAATCTTATTCTGCACCACTAATTTGTGCCGCATCATCATTTCCTTTCGTTGTGATATAGTATCATCTCCAATTTCGTATAAATCAAGATACTCCTTAATTTTGGAAATGGGCATTCCGGTTAATCTTAAAGTACGGATAAAATCTAGTGTCTCAATATTTTTTTCGTCATATACCCTATGTCCCATGGAATCACGAGAAATATTTTTTAGTATCCCTTCTTTTTCATAGTATCTAAGAGTATTCGCAGTTACATTTAGGTAATCTACGACATATTTCATTGAATATGGCATTTAATTTACCTCCTTTCAAGTTATAGTTACTATAACATTAACCCTATTAAAAGGGAAAGATAAACTTCAGTCATCTCTATTTAATAATACTATCTTATAAAAAAATTAAGTTTGACTTATTGTTAGAATAACAAAGTATACTAAGTAGAACTATTGATAGAAGAAATTAAAAACTGACTCAGAAGTCATAAAGCATTGATTCAAAGTGGCTTTATTTAAAGAAAGGAAGGTTAGATTCAAATATCAATAGTAGCATGTATTAAGTTCCCAGTGGATGAAGGAGGATTTATTGTGTCAAATATTCAAAACAAGGTCATTATCATTACGGGCGCAAGCAGTGGAATGGGAAAAGCAGCTGCAACTTTGTTGGCAGAGAGAGGTGCTAAGGTAGTTGTTGGCGCTAGAAGAAAACAACAACTTGATGAATTGGTCACCACTATTACTTCCAAGGGTGGTTCAGCAAGTTTTCAGGTAACGGATGTAACAAAACGTAGTGATGTTGAAAATTTGGTAAAACACGCTGTAAATACCTATGGAAAAGTTGATGTAATTATAAACAATGCCGGTGTTATGCCGATTTCCCCCCTTGACGACCTGCTCGTCGAGGATTGGGAAAAAATGATCGACGTCAACATTAAAGGCGTTTTGTATGGCATCGCAGCAGCACTGCCTGTATTCCGCAAGCAGGGTAGCGGGCATTTTATTAACATTGCTTCTACTGCAGGACATAAGACTGTACAAAACCAATCGGTCTATTCAGGTACGAAGTACGCTGTACGTGCCATCTCAGAGGGTTTGCGGCAAGAAGCTGGTGATAAGCTGCGGGTGACGATAATTTCACCAGGTATGACGCGGACGAGTGTCGTGGATTCTATGACAAATCCGGAGGTAAAAGCCCGGCTTAAGGACATTGCTATGCCTGCAGACGCAATCGCCCGATCGATTGCGTTTGCAATCGAACAACCGGCTGAGATTGACGTGAACGAGGTCATTGTCCGCCCCACTGCGCAGGGGTAAATATAAGTAAATCGAAAATCGACTGGTTGATCTTATAATACAATATCTGCGAATTGGTCAATTGAAATAGAAATTTACTTCAATTCTTCAGCAATCGGGCAGATTGTGGGAGATCAACGGCAAAAAATGATCAAACTTTTTTATAAAAATTGCACACCATCACAAGAAAAGAATCCATTTTGATCTATCTTTTTTCAAAATGGATTCTTTTTGTTTGCTGTAAAAAGAGAGTTTGAGCAACACTTTTAATCAAATTTTATTTCAAAGCTACAGCTGTTGTGTATCTGTAACTCCCGCTTACAACATGTAACTAAGTCTTATTCTACCAATCAGAATCGAGAATGTACCAACGGTATACCTTCTCGGTTCTTTTTCTTTGCCATTTTCTCCGCTTCTCCACTCCCCTTTTTGGTCATCCTTGTTCCTTATTATTTCTCGCCTTAAACCTTATCTCTATTGCGTAAAATTTAGTTACATTTTCAGAAAATTCAGTAACTCCACATTAGGTTGTTTGTCACAAAATAAGTCCTATTTTCGTTATATATTTGAACGCAATTATCAAAAGGAGGTGAAATTAAAGCTAATGGTATAAAAAGCGACAGTTATGGCAAATTTGAAAGCATAAGATTGGATATTAAACTGGTTCATTAAAAAATTTAGTTAGCGTTTATAGAATACTTATAAAAAAGGAGATGTACAACAATCATGACACAACGTATTAATTACATGCAACAATCACCGGAATTTTCCAAAAAGATGATGGAACTCAGTAATGCCGAGAAGGAGAGTTCAATTGAGGAGAAAATCCAACATCTTGTTCACATAAGAGCTTCACAAATGAATGGATGCGGTTTTTGCCTAGATATGCATATCAAACAGGCTAAGATCGATGGCGAGAGTGAGCTTCGCCTTTACCACATCTCAGTTTGGCGCGATTCAACGTTATTTAGTCCACGCGAACGTGCTGCACTAGCCTGGACTGAAGTGTTGACTAAGTTACCTGATCAAGGTGTTCCTGATGACATTTTTGATCGTGTTAGGGAGCAGTTGTCTGAAAAGGAAATTTCAGATCTAACCTTTTCCATCATGGCAATCAATGCTTGGAACCGCATTAACGTCGCTTTTAAAAATGTGCCGGGGTCTGCTGACACAGCGTTTGGGTTGACTAAAGCTGGCCTAAGCTAGGCAGCTGGAAAGCACAGTAAACGTGTGTCTCACCACGCGCTAATTTAGTGATGATTGGCTCAACCGTTATCAACACGTAGCTCAGCAGTCAAAACTATACTTTAATAGTGTCCGCAAAAAATTCCCTTAAGATGGTTTACTTTTTTAGTGTATCCATCTTAAGGGTCTCAAAATCAATTAGATTACGAATGCTATGAAATTATAATTTCCCTAATGAACTCTTATACTTGGTCATTTCTTTATTATCATTTTCAAATTCCTAGACGCTTCAGCTTGTCGGGGTTCCGAACTAAATATAAATTACGAATTAAATTTCCCTCCACATGAAGGATACATACCGTATGAATGCCTTCACTTGAACGGAATATAAGAGCGGGCTGTCCGTTAAATTGACTGATAGCAATTTGTGGAATTCCCTCTATCATGGATGACTTGAGTAAACCACCAAAAAGAAAACGTGCAACATGATCTCGTGTTTTGATTGGATAAACAGCTGCCGGAACTTTCCCTCCACCGTCTGTGACAAGTACAATTTTTGAATCAAGCATAGATATAATTTGGTTCGAATTCCCCTGTTTAAGTGCTGTCAGAAAATCACGAACTAACTCATGCTTTACTGCTTCAGCATGAATAGGCTCTTCAGGTGCAACATCCATCTTTGATCTTGCACGACTTAACAGTTTCCTGCAATTCACTTCGCTTTTTTCAATGAGAACGGCAATCTCTTTAAAATCAAAACCTAGTGCCTCACGAAGAACAAAAACAACACGTTCAGTTGGTGTCAGCCTTTCAAGCAGCACAAGCATCGCATATGACAATTGATCGTCAAGATCTACAGATTCCATTGTATCTGCATCCAAACTGCCAAGAGGTTCCGGTAACCATTCTCCAAAATATTGTTCCCTCTTTTTGAGTGCTGATTTTTGTATATCTCTACAACGATTCGTTACCATTTTACATAAGTACGCTTTAGGTTCAGTCAGCTTCTCCAGCGGTACATCATATAGCTTTAAAAAAACATCATGTACAACATCCTCTGCATCAGAAACCGAACCTAACAATTGGTAGGCAAGTTTAAATAACAAACCTTTATATTGATTATACAATTCCTGCATCATTTCACTTCCATTCTCTTTCTGTTTGCTAACTCGTAGCAGTGCTACAAATATAACGAGTAGATGTGTGATTTTGTGACTAAATCTGAAGTTGTTCATTTAATTTAACTATAAAATATCCTGCTTCATTTTATAATTTATGTCTTACAAAGAATTTATACCGGGACGGAGGGTCAGTCCTCGTATTCTGCTTGCTTCCTAAATTATGACTTTTAAGATTATCGGAAATCATTTACAGTACATCTATACAAGCTGGTTTTCAAATCAACTACCAAAAGTTATTCGAGAATATCCCCAGATTGTTAAAGTTATAAATACAGATTATCAGCATTATTTATTTATAAATTATTGGACTTTATTTAAAATGATCAATCTTTATTATAAAAAATCAAACTTTAATTAAAATCAACAACTAGCTTAATCGATATTGGAAGCTTTACGTTGGTGATGTCGTGTGTACTACCAATTATCCACCAAAACACTGGAATGACAATATAAACGAGTGGATAAAAGAAGCCAAGTAAGAACAAGTTTTTAAACTCATATAAGAATATCAAGTATTTAACCGAAAAAACAAAAAGCAATAAATAAGAGCGCAAAAATAATTCATAGTGTGGAAAAAGATACATTGACAAAACTACCTACCAAATGGTAGGTTATATGTAACAAATCCTTCTGCCACCTATATGACATTCTGGCTTGTGCACGTACCTCTGACCGTCGCTGCTGGCTGCAATGAGTCAGTCATGCCGAGACTACTGATGTGGTTGGGATTCGTAAGGCAAGTATCAAGGTGGTTGGTGATTTGTTGGCAACTTACAACTAGGAGGTAGAACAGAGGTATGGCAAATTCATCTACTACGTATGATGACATTCTGGCTTGTGCGCGTTCTCTGATCGTCAATGGCGGCTACAACGGTTTCAGTTATGCCGACGTCGCTGATGTGGTTGGGATTCGTAAGGCGAGTATCCATCACCATTTCCCAAGCAAGGTCGACTTGGTGAGAACGCTGGTTGCGCGGTATCGGGAAGAAGCTAAAGCGGGGATGGTGAATCTAGAACTTCAGGTATCCGAACCGGTCGAACAGCTTCGCCTCTACGTTGGTTATTGGGAAGCCTGCATCGCGGACGCAAGCGCTCCGTTTTGTGTCTGTGCATTGTTGGCAAGCCAGCTCCCCGTCCTGCCCGAGGAAGTAGGAGTAGAGGTCCAGGCGCATTTCCGCTACCTGTCGGAATGGTTGACGTCTGTGTTGGAGCGTGGCGCACGACAAGGGCAACTTCATCTGGTGAGTACCCCTGGTGACGAGGCAGAAACATTCATGGCGACGGTTCACGGTGCGATGCTTTCAGCGCGGGCTTATGGCGATCCGAAGATATTCGGCGCCGTGACAGGTCAACTCTTGGAACGACTCACTTCGTGCTTTCCTTGCGATGAAAACCGCGAGAGCGATGGTCGCAAGTTTTATGATCGAGATGAAGGGAGTTCAACATGACCTTCCTTGACGTAACCCGTCCGGAGTGCAGGTCGGGTTACGTTATGTGTAATTGAGAATAAACTCACCTTTTTACGCGGCTTTTACAGAGACCAGTCATGATGATACAACAATTCGCAACGGTCTTGCTTACTTTTGTCGTTCTGCGGGCGAAACGGCGGTTGTGATTCCCTATTCCATGATCATTAATTTGGATTATGAGGGCCAGCCATGCGGGTTGTTAAATCATGGCGTGTTGGATAATAGCTATTTCGTGCCGTAGTAAACCGCTGAAAACTCGATGGCCCTTGGTCACAGGGATTGCGAAACAGCCCCTGCTGACTTTCGATAAGCCAAACTTACATACATCAAGGACTTTACTCCCTATAGAATAAAACGAGTTTTCATAGCCGGTAAATAAAAATTAATAGGGACCGGTTCCATCGAGAGTGATTCAGTGTGGTGATGTTTATTCAGATTGCATGGGTACGATGTTAAGCATCGGGTTAAGCACCTTTTTAACCTACCTACTAGTAGATAGCGTATAACTGTAAACCAAAACGAATTTCGACCTTGCTGGCCAGACGCTCTATATTTTAAGCACATGATGGTTTTCGCTTTCCCATGTACGGAGCAATCTGCATTGGCAGGAATATTCTTCGTGCAGGTGCGAATGCCGCCTCTATCCATCAAAGTGGCTGACCTTAAGCCAAATTAAGCTATCACTGATTTGATCAGAAAGCACCAGCCGCTAATATCGGCTGGCGCGAGGACAGAACAAATAATACCCTTGTCCTTAAGGACTGGAAGGAGACAATTATGTTTGGAATTTCATCACTCGGCTGGGTGCATACGCTCAGCAGCTTACCCGCTATTCCGCTAGCTATATATATGTTTGCTCGCTACGGACGGATCGTACCTCGATCTAGGGCCGGTATTTTCTACTTTATTTCGATGTTGATTGGCGCTATCACAGTTTTCCCCATCGCACATCAGTCGGTCAGCTATGTCATTGGAACCGCAACGATCCTGTTGCTGCTTACCGGATACGGCCTCGCGCGTATTGCGAGCCTTGGGCGTGCGAGAAAGTACCTTGAAACAATCTCACTTAGTTTGACGGCGTTTCTGCTGATGGTGCCGACCGTTACCGAAACCCTTACCCGTGTTCCAGACGGCAATCCGATAGCAGCTGACGTGAAGTCGCCAATTCTTCTTGGCGCTCAAGCCACTCTATTCCTCATTCTCATCGTGGGCCTGACAGCACAAATCATTCATTTGCGCAGGCAAGGCAGAATGGCCGCAATCGTATCGCCAACCGAAATGACTGGCGAATGAAGCATCATTAATTGAGAAACAGCATGATAATTAACTAGCAAGTCCTTTTAATTTATAACAGGTTCTATTCAGAAAGTTCTAGTTAAAAAGGAGATGCAAAACATGTCATTAGCTCATGCTTTAGCGGAAGTTAAACAGGAATTTATTGCACATACCCCTTTGGAGATTCAAACAGAGATGTTTCGTCAGATTCGGGAGCAGCAGGAGTCTGATATTGTGTACGGCCGACAGGAGGGGCAGAAGGCAAAGGATTTTACTCTCCTGAATGCTTTGGGAGAAAAAGTTAATCTTTATGAGGAGTTGTCCAAAGGACCTGTAGTCCTGACTTTCTACCGGGGTGGATGGTGCCCGTTCTGTAATAGTCAGCTTAAGACCTATCAGAAGCTGTTACCGGACATCGAAGCCCTTGGGGGCAGGTTGATTGCGGTCAGCCCGCAAAGCCCGGACAACACGCTTTCTCAGCAGGAAAAGGAAGAGCTGACCTTCCAAGTACTTAGCGACACACACGGTCTTGTGGCAGCTTTCTATAACATTCTTTATGACGTTCCCGATTACATCCAGGACGTTATGAAACAAATTGGTATGGATTTGACGGAATACAACGCGACGAACCGCTGGATCTTACCGATTCCTTCTACCTTTATGATCGATGAGTCCGGTATTATACGCTCCGCTTACGTCAATCCGGACTTTATGCAGCGGTTGGATCCCGAAATTATTCTGCGTGAATTAAGAAAGCTGTAATGGTCGGTTGTCCTGACGGATTTACCCCTTTGGATATAATTATCCAAAGGGGTGTTTTTATGTCAAAAAGAACAAGAAAATCGAGAACGGTAAAGTGGATTAAAGAGAATAGGCTCTGGTATTGGAGCAACGTGAAAGATTCAAGCTGTTTCTTTAAAGGGTCGCTACACATGTTTTAAAGGAATAAAAACAAAAAGACAGCATGCGTTTTTAGAGTAAGGTAATTGGCGTTTAGTTAGTAAAAGAATTAATGAGAGCAACTGGCTGCTTTGGATTTGAAAGAAAGTGTCTTCCCAGCATAGGACTCAAAATACTTTTATAAAACATGTAGATGAAGAATGTTGTTAAGTAATTTAATTAGTCTAACAAGCCGGTAGTATGCTATTTGAATTGTTTTTCAAATTATTTTATTCCATTAGTCGGTGTGATTCTGGGCTCCTTTTTTCTAAATGAAAGTTTGTCTCTTAATATGATAATAGGGCTTTTAATCATTGTGTTCTCGATTTTGATTAGTCGTAAAGTGAAGAATTGGATAAACTTTGCATTTATTCCATCTCCCTTTCTTATTTTTCGGTTCGGGTAATAGGAATTGAAACTCTTTAAATGATTAAACGTATTTCTTAATAGATGCGACTTATGGGAGGGTTAAACTTTGAAAGCCATATTTTACTTGTTTGTCTTTGCTGTAATTGTTTTTGTAAACATTGGTGGATTTTTGCCGTTTCTAAAAGTTGATGAAGAAGATATAGGGAGAAATATAAAGTATCTAAAAAGACAACAATGGTTCCAAAATTACCTTAATGATGATAATTATAGGGAACTAATCATCCATAATAATGATGTCCGTCAAGTAATTGGGAAATTTAAAAGAAACAAACTTGATAAGCGAACTTATCAGGAAAAGTGTCAAGAAAAATTACACAAAGTTTTATTGGATAATTTAAATAATATCGCCTGAAAAATAAAATTGCAAAACAAGATCTTGAGAATTTTTACAATTAAAGTAAGGAGGGTTTAATACAACAAATAATCGGTACCTTGGCGGTTTTTTTGACTAAATCTCGTAATATAGGAGAGCCTTCATAATGGCAATGGACGGAGAAGGCGGGTTACTGGAGGATATCTGCGGATAGAAAATTTAACATCGACCAGTCTTGTATTCAATTGACCACTTTGGTCATTAGTGTTAAGATCAAAATTGACCGATTTGGTCAATGCGTGGATAAAAGGAGGATACAACTATTTACGCGAACTTTAATCAATTAAAATCAGAAAAACAAGAGCGAATTATTAACGCTGCAATAAAGGAATTTGTCCGAAACGGTTTTGAAAAAGCATCCACCAACGAAATTGTAAAAGAAGCAAATATTTCTAAAGGTTCCTTATTTAACTATTTTAATAGTAAGAAAGATCTTTATTTATTTTTACTTGATTACAGTATTCAAGTGATCGAACAACTTTATGAACAAATTGATCTGAATGAAACGGACCTTTTTAAAAGAATTGAAAATATAGGATTACAGAAGTTGTGTATCCATCAAAAGTATCCTCATGTATTTGATTTCCTGGCATCTTCCACTCAAGAAGAATCAGATGAAGTAAAGGATATTTTAAGGCAACAGATTGAGCGAATCTATGAGCAAGGCTTTGAAAAAATATATGATGGTATTGATTATTCCAAATTCCGTGAAGGGGTTGATATCGATAAGGCGATAGAAATCTTAACTTGGACAATGTCCGGATTCGGAGAAAAAGGTCTCCAACAAATAGACAGCTTTGAAGATATAGGAGAATTTGGAGAGCAATTTCTTAAAGAGTGGAAGAGTTATTCTGAAATTCTGAGGCATAGTTTTTACAAATGATAAAAAATAAAAAAGGAGTGTCGGCGTTATGACGGAAGTTGTTAAAGTGCACGGCTTACAAAAAAAATTCGGTAAATTTCAAGCACTAAAAGATGTAACGTTTACGGTGGAGCCAGGTGAAGTCGTCGGTTTTATTGGCCCGAATGGGGCTGGTAAATCTACAACTATCCGGACTCTATTGGGAATTATAAAGCGAGATGCCGGCAATGTGGAAATATTCGGTAAAGACGTTTGGAAAGACAGCCTGGACATTCACAAACGAATTTCTTATGTTCCTGGGGATGTCTCCTTGTGGGGAAGTCTAACAGGTGGCGAGATTATTGATCTTTTTCTTAAATTGCATGGAGGCGGAGATAAACAAAAACGAGATTACTTGATTAAACGCTTTGAATTGGACCCTAAGAAAAAGGCCAAAGGATATTCGAAAGGAAATCGTCAAAAGGTCGGTTTGATTGCAGCATTGTCTGTTGATTCCGATTTATATATTTTTGATGAGCCAACTTCTGGACTTGACCCTTTGATGGAAGCAATTTTTCAAGAAGAAGTAGAAAAAATCAAAGAATCAGGTAAATCCATCCTGCTATCGTCTCATATTTTGAGTGAAGTGGAACGCTTGGCCGACAAGGTGGTCATCATCCGCCAAGGGGAAATTGTCGAAACTGGAACCCTTGATGATTTACGTCATTTGGCTCGTTCTACTGTAACTTTAGAAACAGAAGGCGATGTGGCGGAAATGAACAAGGTGAATGGAGTATTTGATTTCAAACAAACAGATAACCAAGCGACATTCTCTGCGGATAATCAATATCTCAACGAGATTTTAATGGAAGCAAGCAAATTAGGTGTCAAGAAATTTGAATCTGTACCGCCAACGCTTGAGGATTTGTTCATGCGCCATTATGAAGGCTAAGCGTTGAAAAGGAGGATGTACAAGATGAAGGAAAAATTTTCCCGCTGGGATATCCTGTTTGTTCAGTATCTAAAACGAGATTGGAAAAAAATAATTGTTTGGGTTTTAGGCCTTGGCTTGTTTTCAGCTGCTTATGTTCCAGCTTTTGAAGAAATAACCAAAGGGCAAGGCTTGCTGGGAATGTATGAAACCTTGCAAAATCCTGCTATGATATCCATGGTCGGTCCTACGCCAATCGAAACGGCAGCTGATTATACGTTAGGTGCGATGTATGCGCAGGAAATGGTGCTGTTCTGTGGTTTGTTTGCGATGATTATAGCTGTTTTACACGTGATAAGCCATACGCGTAAAGAGGAAGATCTTGGCCTCACTGAACTTGTGCGCTCATTTCAAATAGGACGACAAGCAAACTCTCTTGCTGTCATTTCAGAGACAGTTATCATTAACGTCTTATTAACACTCTTTATTTGGGGAGTAATGATGAGTTTCGGTGCTGATACGATTTCTGCCGAAGGTTCCTTTTTATTTGGTGCATCGGTTGGAATGGCTGGGGTGATCGGTGCTGGAATTGCGCTGGTTATGGCGCAAATCATGTCAACTTCATCAGCTGCAACAGGTTCAGCACTTGGAATTATCGGACTGCTTTATATTGTCCGGGCGGGGACAGATGTCTCCAATGTCGGCTTATCCATGATTAATCCATTGGGTTGGACGTATTTAACGTATCCTTTTACTGAAAATAACTGGTCCCTTCTTATCTGTGCCTTGATTTTCAGTATCATCGTGGTGACGATTGCTTTTGCCCTTGAGGGAGCCCGCGATATGGGGGCTGGCTATCTTCCGGAAAGAGAAGGTCGAGAAAGGGCAAAGAAGTCTTTATTGTCTGTTCGTGGCTTATTTATCAAGATTAACAAAGGTGTCATAATAGGTTGGATGATTGCTTTTGTTGTAATGGGTGCTGCTTATGGTTCGATTTATGGAGACATGCAGACCTTTCTTGAAAGTAACGAAATGATGAAACAAATGTTTACGCATTCAGGCGTTTCCATTGAAGAGTCATTCACAGGAACAATTATGATGGTCATGACTGGTTTGGTTTCCATTTTACCAATTGCCATTATCAACAAACTGTTCTCTGAAGAAAGCCGCTTGCACTTAAGTCAACTTTACGCTACAAAAGTGACCCGTGGCCAACTTTATTGGACCAGTATTGGTTTAGCGATTATCGCAGGTTTTGTAGGAATTTTATTAGCCGCAGGTGGGCTTGGCGGTATAGCTATCACAGCTATGGGGGATAGCTCGACAATGAATATATTTGATTTTCTTGCTGCTGGCTACAACTTCTTACCGTCGGTATTATTTTTAACAGGTCTTGCAACCTTGGCACTTGGCTGGGCACCCAGGCTTGGTAGAGTGGTTTATGTGTATCTTGGTTACTCCTTTCTACTGAACTACTTTGGCGGTATCTTAGATTTACCTGACTGGTTTTCCAAAACAGCCATTCAAAGCTGGATTCCCCGAATGCCGATGGAAGATTTTGATGCTCCAATTTTCATAGCAATAACGGTGATTAGCATCGCTTTGGTGATAATTGGTTACCTTGGTTATAGCAGAAGGGATATGATTGAAGGAGCTTAATTCAGTAGAATTGCACAGAGCAGATGGTGAACAGTAATAAAATGGCGTATGGAATGTTTTTTTAAAACGCTATTCTAAAGAGCCGCCAGTGTCTCACCGGTACTTTCTTCTTCCCTTTGCTAAACGTCTGGCTTTGCTGTTGAATAGCTGGGACATGAATGTGCGCAGTTAAACAAAGAGGCAAACTATATAAGTACGCAAATACAATTAATTAGTCATATCCAATCGTGATCCTGCCTCTTTGGGGCACTTCACTATTTGTTGGTATATCAGAGAAATCCTTTCGAAAAAATTATAGAATATAAAAAACAGGATAGATCAACCAGAACAGTTTCTGGATAATCTATCCTGTTTGTACTCTATGACCACACTTTTTTACAACAACATAACCTATATGACAGGAAGGCAGAAAATAATTTTAACCGAGAAAGAATGGTGTAATAATCTTTTAAGCTATATGCGGTATAAACTGAGTGTCTTCTTATTTAAATATGTATTCTATCAAATTAGTGAAAAGGTGCATGTTTTTCCCACTATATATATCAGCTATAGTATTTCACAGAATCCATTATGTTCTCCAAGTCGAGTATTATGGGCCCAACGACTCGTTTTCAGGAAATAAATTCTTCTATTCCGCAAATAAAAACCGATATGATAAAATGTGCTGTATAACATGGTTTATCTGTATTGTATTTTTTATTTATTTTTTGGAATTGAGGTGGGGGAATATGACAAAGGATACGGAAGATCTGGCCCGTGCTACAGGCAGCAAGGACATTACGAAACTTGAGTTCCGGGGAGGAGCTTTTGGCGCGGCTGTACCTTTATTGTTTTTTGTAATCTGGGCGATAACAACTAGTGTTCTGCAGCTATCATCGGAAATTGGATTGGTCGTAGGAGCCGTTATCGGTTTAACACTGGGGTTGTTATTCAGTAAGAGCAAATGGGAGGACTATGCTCAAGGGTTATTCGACGGCCTTGCCCAGCCAATTGGCGTAATCGCCATGGTAGCCTGGTTTTACGCTGGGATGTTTGCTCAGGTTTTGCAAACAGGCGGCTTGGTCGAGGGTTTGGTGTGGATCGGGGCGATTACCGGCCTGACAGGGGGTCTTTTCGTCGCTTTAACCTTCTTGCTCGCAGCTGTTTTTTCCACTGCTGTCGGAACGGGATATGGTACTACAGTAGCTTTCTGTACGCTTATGTATCCTGCTGGAATCGCAACTGAAGCAGACCCTGTCATGCTGTTTGCAGCGATTTTAGCCGGCGCTGTATTTGGTGATAATTTAGCGCCTGTTTCGGACACGACGATCGTCTCCGCTACGACGCAGGATGCCGACGTGCCGGGAGTGGTGCGCAGCCGATTTAAATATGCAATCATTGCAGCAATTCCAACTACCCTGCTGTTTGCGATATTTGGAGGTGGTGAAGCAGTTTCTGCCGATGAGTCTGCACGTACAGCTATGCTTGATTCTGCCGATCCTAAAGGATTGTTAATGCTGATTCCGTTTGCTCTCGTTTTAATTCTTGCTTTATCCGGACATCATTTAATCACATCGTTAACATGGGGGATCATTGTCTCTATCCCTTTGATTGTGCTCCTGAACTTAGGTGCTTTCAGCGATATCATCCGCTTTAATCCGGACTCGGATGCAATAGTAGAAGGTGCGCTTATAAATGGGATTACAGGTTATATCAACATGGCTATATTAATTTTACTGATAGTAGGGGCTGCTCATTTGCTTCGCTTAGGTGGCACCATGAATGTCATCACCAATGCTTTAGTCAAGTGGATTAAAACATCGATTCGAAAAGCTGAATTTGCCATCTGGTCGATCGTTGCCTTGCTGAATAGCGCAATTACCATCAATACAGCTGCGGAGATTGCCGCTGCTCCATTTGTAAAGGAACTGGGCGATAAATACCGTATTCATCGCTATCGGCGGGCAAATATGCTGGATGCGGTCACCTCTGCCCTGGGATATATTTTCCCTTGGGGGGCACCGGTATTATTAGGTTGGTCGACGATTCAAATGATGCAGGATACTTACGATTGGCTGCCGGTTGTACAACCGACGTCTGTATTCCCGTTTGTTTTCCAAGGCTGGTTTCTCGTTATCGTGATGCTGGTAGCTGCATTAACGGGTTGGGGACTACGATTTGAAGGAAAAAATGGGGAAGAGCGCAAAGAACCACCGAACAATGATTAAACCATAGAAATATAGAAAGAAGAGGCTGACCTAACTGTTTAGGGAGGTCTCTTTTTTTGTCCGTATTCTAAACAATAACAGCCAATTTCCTCTATTTTATGATAGCCATCTAGTCCATTTGCAAATCTTACACATATATATATGGCAATGGGATAGAAAAGGAAATGAGTGTCCATTATTGGGGGTGAACGTTTCAAGTGGAACAGAAACTGAAGATTTTGATTCTGGTAAGGCGGTTTTGGATGGATTTTCCCAAGCATAGACCGAAAATAGATATGTTGCGTGCCATTGAGGAATTCGCAGAAGTGCATTACTGGTATGAAGACGGAAATATTCGCGATATTTTAACTACATTACAACTAGAACCGGATTTTATTTTTCATTATGATATAGCGTGGAGAAATGGGCTCGCCCCTGTTGTAACCGGTTTGGCTGATATAGACATTCCCAAGGCTTGTTTTGTGATTGACTTACATTTTTCTAAAGCGAAAAGGATTCAATATATCGAAAAAAATAAGGTGGACCTGATTTTTTCTGTCAGTAAAAATCCATTTTTAACTGTATTTCCGCAATACAAGGATAAACTCCGTTGGCTGCCATGGTCGATCAATCCGGAAATCATCAAGGACTGGAACATGGAAAAGGATATCGATTATCTCTTAATGGGACTGTTATATTATGAAGATGAAAAGAATCCTCCGAAACAAATAGCTGAAAAGGGTCGCTATGCCTTTCGAGAAGCAGTGCTGAATACGATGGGGGATGTTCCGGGTTTTGTATTCCACCCTCACCCAGGTCACAAAGTTCCGTACTCAAAAGAAATGTATGTTAACGAGAAGTATGCTAAGGAACTAAACCGGTCAAAAATATTTTTTACCTGTGGAAGCCGAAATTCAAGTGGAGCCTTTGCGGTGTTGAAATACTTTGAAGCCTTGGGATGCAAGACGTTGCTGTTGGCAGAACCCAACCAGGAAATCGAGGAGTTGGGGTTTCAAGACGGTGTACACTACGTTGCCTGTAATACAAATGAGATTTATGAAAAAGCTGTGTATTATTTAAATAATGAGGAGAAGCGAAATCAAATTGCGCAAAATGGATATGATTTTATTCATCAGAATCATACGAACGAGATGCGGGCAAGGCACTTTGTAACTTATTTAACGGACTATATAAACAAGAGGTAAAAGTCCTTTATCAGAGCAGGAGTTCCTGCTCTTTTTTTTAGCTTTTTAAGCGGTTTGTTCGAAAAGCTGCAAAGTACCACATGAGATTGATAATGATCCCTGCCCCACAAGTAACCAACACGGCAAACAGTATGAAAGAAACCCCATCCTTTGTCATATAAAGTAAAATTCCTAAAAACATCGGTAAAAAACTGAGTAATCCTATACCGCATAATGCGGCCATTACATACTTTATCCATGTTAAACCAAACAGAAAAAAGAGCAACGGCACAAAATAACAAAAAAGGACCATACCAACTGCAAGCCACATACCAGCAGTATTGAACTGATTGGCGTTTTCACCCATGTCTGCCAGTGGAGTCAGAGTTGTTAAGATGATGATCAAACTGTAAAGCAAAGCGGAAATAATCGTAAAAATAATGACTTTTCTCTTCAACGCATTCCACCCTTTCCCTTTTACTGGTACTAATTAGTACGCTTCAAACGTCATTTTGGTTTCAAGACGGTGGATAGTAAATTTGATTTTTACAAAACCATGCCTGTTTTTCATTTATAATGAAAAAGAGGATACTGTCACAACAAAGCATAGAAAGACCAGATGATTGGTTGTCTGGTTGTTAGTATAAAGAGCAAGGAGTGAGCGCCGTGGCTTGGGTAGAATCGATACAACGGGCGATCAACTATATGGAATCTCGTTTACTGGAACCGATCAGTCTGGAGGAGGTGGCCAAGCAGGCACATGTTTCCGCTTTTCATTTCCAGCGTACATTCACCATTTTAACGGACATATCTGTAGGTGAATATATAAGGCGCCGGCGCCTGACATTGGCCGCGCAGGAACTGATGCACTCCAGTATCAAGGTGATCGATCTTGCCTACAAGTATGGTTACGAGACTCCAGAGGCGTTTGCGAAGGCTTTCCGAAGACAGCATGGCATTTCACCGAGCGAATCGAGAAAGTTTTCCGGAATGCTGACATTCTATAATCGACTGACCATCCAAGTACAGTTGAAAGGAGCAGATCCAATGAAGTATCGTATTGTTGAAATGGAAGATTTTCAAGTAGCAGGTATTAAACGAACCTTTTCCCTCCCCAATGAGGAAAACATGAAAGAAATACCGAAATTTTGGGATCAGGTGAATAACGATGGGACAGATGACCAACTGTTCCGTTTGAATAACGGTCCGATAAAAGGGGTGCTGGGCGTTTGTGTTGATAATAAAAATGATAAGCAGATAATTGATTATTGGGTGGCAACCGCATTTGATGGTGATATTCCTCAAGCATTCGGACAAATGACCATTCCCGCTTCGAGGTGGGCGGTTTTCGAAGTTCGTGGACCGATGCCCGAAGCCATGCAGCAGGTTTGGAACCGGATTTTTACGGAATGGTTTCCGACAAGCGGTTACAGGCATGCAGGGACTCCGGAATTAGAAGTGTATTCCAGTGATGATCCAACAAGCTCTGACCTTTATTCAGAGGTTTGGATTCCTGTAAAATAAGAAGCGGGTAAGGAAAGAGGAGGGACAGTCCCCATGCAGAAAAGAATCAGGGATTATGGTATCGAAATCGGCAGCCTGGAAACTGGCCGATTGAATAAAATCAGTGATGTGGGCGGGGTTACGTCAGGTCATGCAACCATTGATGACGGTCCATTAAAGACCGGGGTGACAGCTATCCTTCCGCATCAGGGAAATGTATTTACCAACAAAGTAGTTGGTGCTGCTCATGTTCTCAATGGTTTTGGCAAGTCGGTAGGAACGATTCAGTTAGAAGAGCTGGGTACCATCGAAACGCCAATCCTTTTGACAAACACATTAAGCATTGGGACGTGTACCGATAGCCTGATCGATTATATGCTGAAACACAACCCGGAAATCGGGAGGACGACCGGGACAGTGAACCCGGTTGTCGGGGAATGTAACGATATGTATCTGAATGATATTCGGGCTAGAGCAGTTCAAAGTAGACACGTTAAAGAGGCATTGACTTCTGCTGCAATCGATTTTCAAGAGGGCGGTGTCGGCGCGGGAACGGGAATGAAGTGCTTCGGATTAAAAGGGGGAATCGGTTCTTCTTCCAGAGTGATTTCCTATCCGCATGGTTCCTACACAATTGGCGTACTGACACTCACCAACTTTGGTTCATTGGAGCAGTTACGGGTCAATGACAAGCGAGCAGGACATATCATTAAACAACGGCTGGCAGAACATTCCCCTGAACCGGATAAAGGTTCGGTGATTGTCGTGGTTGCAACCGATTTGCCAGTATCTTCACGCCAGTTGAAACGAATCATTAAAAGAGCAGGGGTTGGGCTGAGCCGTTGTGGCTCCTATATAGGCAATGGCAGCGGTGATGTCATCTTAGGGTTTTCTACAGCCAATCAAGTCCCTCACCATGCTGATGCACAAATTAGCCGTTATAGTGCAATTCATGAAGAGGATATCGACCTGGCGTTCCTTGCTGTCGCAGATGCAACAGAGGAAGCTGTGCTCAATTCGATGATAACAGCCGAAACCGTAACAGGCAGGGATGGAAATACATTGCATTCGCTGCGCGAGTTCATGGAGTTCATCTAAAAAACCGCCGGAAGGTTTCCGGCGGTAATATATTTATTGAAATTCTGGATTGTTCTTCAAAAAGTTTTCCCAAGCTTGTTTTGTGCCCTCCTCTAATTCCTCGCGGGAGGCGCGTAGTCTTTTTTCAGAGGCGCCGAATCCGATCTCTTGATCACCCTGTTTGATTCTGCTGTAAACAGAATCCACAAATTCGTTCAAATCGGCACCGAATGTATGGAGTCCTTTTCCACCTAAATCTGTGTTCACGGCTGGAGGAAGAACCTCTATGACTTCAGTTCCCGTTGCCGCCAGTTGTAGTCGAAGCGACATGGTAAAGGAATGGATGGCCGCTTTCGTGGCACTGTACACAGGCACCCATACTCCAGGTGTGAATGCCAAACCGGAACTTACATTGATAATCGCCGCATTTTCCTGTTTTGCCAAATGGGGAGCAAACAGCAAGGATAAATGGATAGGGCCCTCGATGTTGATGGAAATTTCCTTTCGATAATCGGCCCAATGATCGGCCGCCTGCAAAAGGTTCGCTCTTTGTTGAATCCCTGCATTATTGACTAAGATGTTGAGAGTGGGGAATTCCTTCTCAACCCATCTAAACAGGGCAACGCGATCCGCTTCATCCGCAATATCGCATACATGGACATGCAGTTGCGGGTATTTTTGTTTTGCTTCATCCAACTTCGCTTTATTCCGCCCAACGATGATGACGTTATTGTTATCTTCCAGGAAACGTTCAGCCAGGGCCAGCCCGATGCCGGATGAGCCGCCGGTTATTAGGATAGTGTTATCGGAACTATTCATGTAAAATCCTCCAAGCATATAGTCGAGTCACTAGGTTTATCGTATTCATATTCAGATGGAGTCAAACCGCCGTGCAACCAGTCATTAAAGCTTTCTAGGTAGTTTTGCAAACACAAAAAAGGCTTTCCTGTGATAGGAAAGCCTTTTGTTAGACTAGTTACGCTTTTTCAACGTTAGCAGCCTGAGGTCCGCGGTTGCCTTCTTCAACGTCGAAAGTAACTGCTTGACCTTCATCCAATGTTTTGAAGCCTTCGCCTTGAATGGCAGAGAAGTGAACGAATACGTCGTCGCCGCCCTCAACTTCAATAAAACCGAAACCTTTGTCTGCGTTAAACCATTTAACTGTACCGTTAGTCATAAAAAAATTCCTCCACGTGCTTTTAGCACAATATATTACTATTCTTGCTCTATAAAATCATTCAAGACGATAATCGCTTAAAAGCTTTTTCTTCTTTCATTACAATCATACCGAACAACAATAATTGAATTAAGTATATCATGGACGCTTCGAGAATGGAAATAGGTATATAGGACCATTTTTAAATTATAAATAGGCACAACATATTTGAATATTCAGTTTTCTTGTTGAAATTCAATAGGTATCGGTCTATGATGGAAGATAATTGTGCAGCGAATGAATGAAATTGAAAAAGAAGCGGAACGGGAAGTGGAATGATGCAGAAGGAGATCATCGAAACAAAACAGGTCACCTTTCAACGAGACGGTAGAAACATCTTACAAAAAGTGGATTGGCGGGTGTCTCCAGGAGAGCACTGGGTAATCTTGGGCTTAAACGGTTCGGGAAAAACTTCTTTATTGAAAATCGTCACAGGTTACGAGTGGCCCACCAAAGGTACTGTTGATGTTCTGGGTAATCGGTTTGGCAGGACGAATCTGCCTGAGCTTCGCAAATCTATTGGCTGGGTAAGTGCTTCCCTCGATGAACAATTCCTTAAAAGAGCAAGTGACACAGCATTAGAAGTGGTGCTCAGTGGTAAGCATGCTTCGATTGGTATATATGAGGCAGTTAATGATCAGGAGGTCTTTCGAGCAGAAAAGTTGCTGGAGGAAATGAAAATGGCCGACTTTGCAGATCGTCCATTCGTGAAATTGTCTCAAGGAGAAAAACGCCGGGTGATTATTGCCCGTGCTTTAATGCCTGATCCAGAAATCCTTATTTTAGATGAACCGTGCAACGGACTGGATGTTTTTGCAAAAGAACAATTATTAACTACTATTCAGAGGATGGCTGTCCAGAAGGGTGGACCGACACTCCTGTATGTTACGCACCAGCTGGAGGAAGTAATTCCGGCTATCACGCATGCTCTACTGATTAATCACGGGAAAATAGTTGCTGCCGGTGAAAAAGAAAAAACACTGACAGATTCCTTGATGACAGAGACGTTTCAAGTTCCGGTCGAGATTGAATGGAGAGCGTCACGCCCATGGCTGAAGATTAAGTCGACCTTATAGGAGGGTGGCTGGAACAAAAGCATAGTGGTCAAAATAAAAACCGACGATGATTCGAAATTCACAGCTTTCGAACTCGTTCGGTTTTTTACTTTTCTATAATCGGTGATTGAAATTTATTTGGAATGAATGACTGCAAACAACCCTTTGCTGAGTACTTCGCATTCCTTGGTCACTTTACAGCAACTTGGCAAAGAAAGTTTCTTTGAAACGCTTTTTACATCTTTTATCCGGATACAGCGCCTTTTTAAAATAGGTCAAATAATAGTGGAATTCTCATGTGTTAACTGTTATACTTTAAATATAACAGTTAACACATGAAGGAGAAGTGAATCAGTTGTGTTGATTAACATCGATTTACAGGCCAATGAGCCAATTTATGAACAGCTGAAAAACCAAATTATGATCCGAATCGCCAGAAAGGAGCTTAAACCAGGAGATGGTCTACCGTCTGTCCGTATATTCGCAGCCGATTTAGGGATCAACTTGCACACCGTGAACAAAGCTTATCAGCAGTTAAAACAAGAAGGATTTATATTAATTCATCGGCAAAAAGGCGTGGTGATCAATCCGGAAATACCGTCAGCGGACGGGGAGTATGAGGAAAAGCTAACCCGTTTGCTTCGACCGCTAATTGCAGAATCCGCATGCAGAGGGATGACGGAAGTGGAGTTTACTTCCTTTTGCCGACAATTATTTCACCAACTAACAGAAGAAGGGGATGAGGGTTAATGGATGCTTTGATTATTGCCGGCATTTTTTTGGTCTGTTTACTTCCGGTTTTTATTGTAGTTATGTTTACACCTTATTTAACGAGAAAGACAGAAAGCTTTGGTGTCTATATTCCGGAGGATATTTATCACAATCCAAGATTAAAAAAAATGCGACGGTCTTATGTCTATGCAACTGGAATTATTAGTATCCTAGTTATGGCTGTAAGCTTCGCTTTAATTCAGCCACTCGAAGGGGAAGAACAAATAAGTTTAGCCATTGCCTGCGGGCTTGTTGGCTATTCGGTTGTTTCTTTTCTGGTCTATCTGGTTTTCCACAATAAAATGAAAAAACTCAAGGCAGAAAACAAATGGACAGAGCAAAGACGCCAGCAGGTGACCGTAGACCTCCACTTTGAACAGAAGAAAGTGACATTGTCGAATTGGTGGTTCACAGTTCCTTACTTGCTCTCATTTTTAACCTTGCTGCTGACTGTTTCCTTTTATGAGCAAATTCCTGAACGGATTCCGATGCAGTATAATTTTTCTGGAGAAGTGACGAACTGGGCGGATAAAACCTACCGTTCCGTGTTGATGATGCCAATCATGCAAATCTATTTAACCAGCCTGTTTTTATTCCTCAATACGATGATCGCCAAAGCGAAACAACAGCTTAACGCAGCTAATCCTGAAAAATCAATGGAACAAAACATCCGTTTTCGCAGGCGCTGGTCAGGTTATATTATTGTTTCAGGGACGGCTTTAACGTTGTTGTTTGCCTTTACACAAATTTCCTTCATTTTTCCGGTAAACACCCAACTATTGACGATTGTTCCGTTGTTGTTATCAGGAGCGATGGTAGCAGGAGCAATTGTTCTCGCATTTAACACCGGGCAAGGGGGAAGCAGGATAAAGACAGGTACAGACAAGCATGGCCGTACCATTGATCGTGATGACGACAGACATTGGAAGCTCGGTCAATTTTACTTTAACCGGGAGGACCCCGCACTATTTCTTGAAAAACGATTCGGGGTAGGCTGGACAATCAACTTTGCCCGCCCGCTTGCCTGGACAGCGTTGGCCGTGATCATTTTACTTGCGATTGCGATTCCGTGGCTGCTGGGCGTCTAAAAACAGGGATTGATACTTCAATCCCTATTTTTTTTTGCAATAATTCGTGTGGATTAAAAATTTAACCAAACGGCAAGCAGCAAAAATAGTAAAATGAATGCAGTTTTACTCAGTAATCTTGCTCCTTTTCCAACTTCCAGCCTTCTTTCTGTGTAACGAATATAAGCAGATAACATCAGGCAGCCAGATAAAGAAAAAGCTTGACCAAGAGGGTCTTGATAGACGGCAATAAATCTTACAGCTCCGTCAAAAGAAGACCGGTACAACCTAATTCAAGTAAAATAAAGGTTTTTTTCTTCCTGTTCATTCGCTCCACGCCATTTACCATCGCTGTCAGGAGCAAAAAGTTGAAATGAACGGGTAGGCAACTTAACATAAGGGAATAGAAAAGATATCAAAGATTAACGGATAAGATGAACTTAGCAGAAAAAAGGACGGATTGTTTCCATGAAGCAAATACATATAAAACATCACTGGCTTGGCAGGCTGCTGGCTTCGGATCCAGGGAGAAAAAGGTTCCAGCAGGCCGGAAAAGCGACAATTAGCCTGATTTCTTCGGTGTTCACCATGCTGTTTATCTTGCATGCAAGCGGAAATGGATTGTTCACCCCCGCCCTTGTTGCTGGTATTTTAGGTATGCTTGGAATTATGACGGTGATGGATGATACGAAACAACAAAAAAAGATGACAACACTCTTGTTGGGAGCGTCAGGGGCTGTCGGAATATCGCTGGGGAGCCTGCTGGCAAACAATGCCTATTTCGTAGGCACCTTAATGATTGTGATCATTTTCAGTGCTTTTTACTTTTCTAAGTTTGGAAGCCGTTATTTTTCGTTAGGCATGGTCGGTTTTATGACAGTCTACTTTTCTTCCTTTTTAAAATTATCGCCTGCACAATTTCCTTGGTTTTATTTAAGTATTGCAATCGGCGTCACGTATGCCTATCTTTACAACTTTATTATTTTCAGGGATTCCGCACAGGTATTAAAGAGGAGTATGCGGTCCTTTCACATTCAGGCCAACCTGACTTTCAACATTTTGATCCGCATCATTGAGGACGATCAAGCCAGTGAGAAGCGGATGAAAAGCCTGGAAAAAAACGTAGCAAAGCTGAGTGAGTATGCACGTAACGTTTCCGAAGATTTAAATGCGCAGGATGTCGAGGATGTCTGGCCGGGATTGAAAGCATCGCAACTAAGGTTGTATGTATTTGACACGGCAATGCTGACCGAAACCCTGTCTGATTCGATTCAGCGTCTTAAGCGAGCGGATGCGTTGGAAGCTGTCGAAATCCGCCAACTGATCGTCTGGATTGTTGCATCGCTTCGTGATGCAGAAGTGCTGGCCCAGGATTATGAAGAGAAAAATCTGCAAGAGGCAGAGCGGGCTTTGCAAGCGATCCGTTTAATGCTGGCTGAGTTACTGGATACTGAGTCCAGGCCTGCTGGATGGATATATTTAATCAGACGGATCGAATCAATCGCTAATCATGTGATTGAAGGGGCAGCGGCTATTCAATTGTCGCTGAAACAGAAAAAAAGACGTAGCATGGATAAGGAAGACCAAGAGGATGACGAATCAGAAGAGAACGATGACCAGGCAAAAACAGAAGGAATGGAGCCTTCCACAAGGAAAGCGATTCAATCACTTGTAACAGGAACGCTGGCTATTATCACGGGTTACCTGATATCTCCTGTCCAGCCTTACTGGGTACTGCTCACCGCATTCATTGTCCAGCTTGGTACAGCGTCTGTCGGAAGGACCTACATCAAAGGATTTCAACGTTCACTCGGCACGGTCATCGGGGCAGTAATCGGCTTTTTTCTGGCGAAACTTGTTTCGGGCCATGCTGTACTAGAAGTGACATTGTTGTTTCTCGTTGTATTTTTGGCGTTTTATCTATTTTCCGTATCCTATACTTTGATGAGTTTATTCATCACCATGTTGATTGCCTTCCTATATGACGTTTTGCTGGGTGGTATCAGCCTGCATCTAATGGGAGCCAGGGTGATCGATACGATTGCCGGTGCGCTGATTGCCCTTATTGTATCTGCCGTGATTTTTCCAAAGAAAACAAAGGACAAGGTTGCCGAATCGTTTGAAGAATATCTTGATGAATTACGGCCATTTGTGACGGACTATGTGAAAAGATTCAGCGAGGAGGTCGATGTCAAGAGCTTTACTGACAGTGCTTTCAATTTGGATCAGAAATTACAAGCGGTAAGGGATGAAGCGCAATCCCTGCTGCAGCGGCCCGGTGCATTCAACAATGCCAACCTGTTACGATGGGTGACAGTTTTTACCGCAGTCAATTATTATGCGAAGCATTTGATTGCTTCTTCGTATCAGAAAAATTTTCGATATCCCAAGGAGCTTGAGGAAGATTTCCAAAAGATGGAATGGAAACTAAATCACAATATCCAAACCCTCAAAGAATTGATGAAGGGCGGTGACAGTCAAGCCGAAGTTTATCCACTTGATTCAGAACGGGTACGGATTGAACGTCTGTCACCAAGCAGGAGGAAGGGGCATGGCGATATTATCCACCACCTTTATTACATTTGGCGCATCAATCAATCCATTGTCCTATTAAGCACAGAAATGGGAGCAGAGAAAAAGGAAAAGTAGACAGAGACCTGAATGAAAGGTCTCTGTTTTTTTATGTTAAACCAGAAGAAGATGGGGAGGTTGGGAAGTTTCGTCGAGGTGAGGATAAAAGGAGAAGATGGAGAGTTGAACACCAACTTCATTAGGTAAAGATAGAGAAATGCGAAAAGGAACCCTCTGGTAGATAGGAATTGTCAATTCGAAATAACGTAGTTGAGGTAATTTTTCCTTCAGATGACCAAATCCACTTGAAGCTGAACACTTGTTTTTTAACGCCAACAAGAGTATGATTCTTTGTAGACATTTATTGTCCATTATGGATAATAAAAAACCATAAAGAAAGAAGTGTGTTCCATTGAGAATTAAAAGTGGTGTGGAGCAGGCGTTGAGCATCCTGGTGATATTGGCAACTCAAAGCGAGGAACAGCCGGTGAAAAGCGATATAATCAGCGCCCGGCTTAAAGTATCTCCATCCTACTTGAAAAAAGTCATGAGAAAGCTGGTAGTCAATCAATTAATTGCTTCCGTTTCCGGCAATCAAGGTGGTTTTTCTCTGGCCAGGCCGGCAGACCAAATTACCATGCTGGATATACTGGATGCGATCGAAGGAACCGATCCATTCCTGCAAGTAGATGGTCTGATTCAAAGTGTGTTCCCGGAGACAGAACTGGCTGTTAAAGGGGAAGAACTGTTCACCGAAGTGTTTTTAGAGGCGCAAATGAGCTATCGCAAAACATTGCAGACAGTTACACTGGAAGCTATTTTGGAACAAACCATCGGGACAAGTGATTTTCGTCTGGTCGATTGGAATAAAGAAATGGGAAAACAAGACATTCTTGCCTTGCAATCCGTCAACTGGAGGAATGAGCAGTGAAAATGTTAAAGGCGGAATGGAAGAATCTGTTCCATAGTAGGAAACTAATGATTGTTGTATTCGGATTATTGATGATTCCGATTTTATATGCAGGTGTCTTTTTGGATGCGATGTGGGATCCATACGGAAGTATTGAAGATCTACCGGTAGCTGTGGCGAATGAAGACGTAGCAGCTGAATTTGAAGGGGAGAAATTGAAACTGGGAGAGGAACTGGTAGACAGGCTGAAGGATGACGGCAGTCTGGATTGGCATTTTACCGACCGTCAGACAGCAATGGATGGTCTGGAAAGCGGCAATTACTACATGGTCCTCGTCATTCCACAGGACTTTTCTCAGCACGCGTCTACCGTGTTGGACGACGATCCGAGTGAAATGAATTTGGAATACTATACAAATAGTGGCCAAAATTTTATCGCAGAAAAAATCAGTGCTTCTGCAGCCGAGGATATCAACAAACAAATTGCGGAGTCCGTTACCAAGGAATATGCGAATGCCATGTTTGAGAAATTGAACGATATTGGCGACGGAATGGCAGAAGGAGCGGACGGAGCCAACGAAATGAAGGATGGCAGTCAAGAGCTTGGGGATAACCTGAATAAACTCTCCGACAGCATTGTGACATTTGAAAATGGATTGAATTCGGCAGAAGACGGAGCCGAAGAGATAGCGGTCAATGTCGGCCAAGCTGCACAAGGAGCAAGTGAACTGGCCAGCGGAGTGGAAGAATATACTGCCGGCGTTCGTTCGTTAAATGGCGGAATCGGTGATTATACAAACGGAGTGTCCAGTCTAAATCAAGGTGTTCAACAATATTTGGCTGGGGTTGGAAAGCTTGATGACGGGTTGAACGATTACACGTCAGGGGTAGATACACTCAACAATGGGCTGCAACAATACACGTCGGGCGTTGACACGCTGAATCAAGGGTTGCAGCAATATACATCCGGTGTTGGAGAACTGGATAATGGGCTTGAACAACAAGCACAGGGGGCAAACGAACTTGCATCCCAAAGTTCAGAACTGGTAAAAGGCAGTGAGCAAGTGGCTGAGGGGATTCAGGAATTGAGTCCAGGTATCAGCCAATTGGATTCAGGAATTCAAACAGCCGCGGGAAAAAGTGGCGAATTGAACGACGGACTAAATGATTTGGCTGCTGGCAGTGAGGAATTACAAGAACAGGTTGATCAACTTGCCGGGAAACTGCAGGGTGTATCCTCAGAAAGTGATGAATTGATTCAAGGGTTGAACGATATCACTTCTGGCTTGAAGGAATTGCAAAGCCAGGTGGACGCGGTTGGAAGCGGCCAGTCCGGCGATGATTTGACTGAGCAGATAAATGAATTAAAAGCAAAGCACGATGCACAAATTATCGAAACGATTGAAAACAGTAAGAATCTCGAAGAAACCGAAAAACAGACGTTAGAAGAGGAGATTCAACATACCCAGGCTGAACAATCGATGCAGCCAATTGTGGATGGTATAAACAAACAGTTTAATGTCATGAATGAAAAGATGGATGAGTTGTCCCAAGCAATCGGTGCGATGATTGTCGAACTGGAAGGTAACGAGACGGAACCGAGTGCTGTTGAAGGGATCAGACAGCTTGCAACAGGTTACGAGGAGTTAGAGGAGGTTGTTGTCGGTGATACTGACAGTGATACACTGCAGGGAGGTGTCACACGTCTGAATAATGGACTTCAAAACGCTAAAGAGGGCAGCGCTGACTTAAATGGTGGATTGAAAGAACTAGCAGCAAACAGCGGCAAGCTTGCCTCAAGTTCTTCGGATTTGCAAACGGGGGCTGAACAATTAAATAGTGGTGTAGAAAGCTACACTGCAGGTGTCAGCCAGCTAAGGGAAGGTGCCGACTCCTTGGCATCTGGCGCCAGTGATTTAAGTTCCCGTTCGGATGATTTAAAAGCTGGTGCCCAACAGCTTGATGACAATGGAGAGGAGCTTGCCTCCGGTGCCGAGGAGCTTGATCGTCAGTCGGATAATTTGACGGAAGGATCGGAGCAGCTCCTTGAACAGGGTGGAGAGTTGTCGAATGGCTCTGAACAGCTGGATGCGAAAGGCAGTGAGTTGCAGGCAGGATCACAGACATTAGCAAGTAACGGCCAGGAATTAAGGAATGGTGCAAACAGCCTTGCTGATGGGCTTCCACAACTGCGTACAGGGTTACAGTCATTGAACGGTGGACTGGCAGATCTAGCTAGCGGATCGCAAGAATTGGAATCCGGAGCCAATCAACTGGAAGATGGCAGTTTCGAATTGGCCGGAGGAGCTGATGAACTCGCCGACAAGTTGCGCGAAGGTGCGGACGATATAGAGAATACCAATACAGGTGATGGCAATGCGGAAATGTTTTCATCGCCAACCAAATTGTTGAACGATGAGGTGGCTAGCGTTCCGAATTACGGATATGGCCTGGCGCCTTATATGATGTCGGTTGCTTTATTTGTAGGAGCGGTAATATTCTGCTTGTTATTCCCGATCTTTAAGCCGCATACAGTGCCAACGTCCGGTTTCGCATGGTGGATTAGCAAGTACTCTATCGTGTTGCTGGTTTCCATCCTGCAGGCTGGCATCATGACAGCAATCATGGTTTGGGGACTTGGCTTAGAACCGCGCAGTGTAGCCGAATTGTTCTTGATTTCAATCGTTGTATCATTTGCCTTTATGGCATTGATTAGCTTCTTCTCCTTGGCATTCGGCAATGTGGGTAGATTCTTTATGTTGATTTTGCTGACACTGCAATTGGGTGGTTCAGCTGGAACATTCCCTATCCAGCTATCTAATGGATTTTTCCAAGCTATCCATCCATACTTGCCGATGACGTATTCAATCGACGCTTATCGACACGCTATTTCATTAGGCGGATCGATTACAGGAGATCTAATTGTATTGATCAGCATATTCATCGTATCCCAATTGGGATTGCTCGTATTTTTCACTTTGAAAACAAAGAACTACCGTAAGGGTGCTGAGACAGAAGCAGTGACTCAGTAATTCACAAAAAAGCGTCCGGACTGATTTCAGTCCGGACGCTTTTTTTCCTATCGTAAAGTCGTGTATTTTTAAAAACCATCTATTTTAGTTCTCATCATGAGGATCCACATGGGAATGTGTGCTGTCTTTACACATAAGTGAATCATCGTGAGGATGTTCATCGTTTTCCATTTGCACGGTGACATGGCCGATTCCCTTGTGCTGTAACCGGTCTTCAATCGTACGGAGCAGCTTTTGGCTGTCATGGATTGACAAGTTGTCATTAACGACAGCATGGCAGGATAACGCATTCTGACCGCTGGTGATACTCCAAACATGAAGATCATGGATGCTGTGAATGCCGGGAATGTTTTCGATGACAGTGATGATATCACTTAGTTCGACATTCTTTGGCGTGCCTTCCATCAAGATGTGGGATGCATCTTTGGTAACACGAATACCACTTATCAATACAAGGACCGCGACTATCACACTTGCCAGTGGGTCTGCCCATCCCCAATTGAAGAAGAGGATAAGCAGTGCAGCTATAATAGCTCCAACCGATCCGAGCAAGTCACCGATTACATGGAGAAAAGCTGCACGTAAATTCAGGTTTTCTTCTGTATCACCTCTCATTAAAATCCAGGCAACAAAAATGTTAACAATCAGTCCAACCGTGCCGATCGCCAGCATCCCTGTAGAAGCTACCTCCGGCGGGTCTTGGAAACGCTGGTATGCTTCATAAAAGATATAGATAGCAATTAGCGACAGTGTAACCCCATTGAATAATGCTGCCAGAATTTCAAATCGTTTATATCCATATGTTTTGCTGTAATTGGCCACTTTTTCACCAAGAACGAAAGCGAGCACCCCCACACCGAGGGAAACAGAATCACTCAGCATATGGCCGGCATCCGATAATAAGGCAAGGCTGTTTGTTAAAAAGCCGCCGATTGCTTCCAACACCATATACCCGAAAGTGATAAAAAAACTGATTAACAGTGCTTTTTTATTTGCACCATGTGTGTGATCGTGCCCATGATCATGACTGTGTCCCATCGTTTTTCCTCCTTCTTAATGCAGGGCATGTTCAATCGTTTGTTTCAAAATGCCGATTACATGCTGGTCATCATGGGAATAAAACAAGGTAGTTCCCGCTCTTCGGTATTTGACAAGTCGCAAATTTTTCAAGAAGCGAAGTTGGTGGGAAACCGTAGATTGTTTCAATTGTAACTTTTCAGCAATTTCGTTGACAGAGTACTCTTTGTTAAATAATAAATGGAGAATTCGGATCCGTGTGGGATCTCCTAAAGCTTTAAACGTTTGAGAAACAATAAACAGCGTTTCTTCATCAAGATTGTCGTTGTCTGTAAACACTTCTTCGCTCGATTCTTCCACCTGGATGACCCCCCCATCTCATCATATGTATGCACATCACTTATGTGCTTATATTAGCATATGTTCATATTTTAAATCTTTTTTGAAAGCGTGTCAAAATCAACGAAAAATTTTATTTGTTCATAGGTTGTGTTTTAACGGATTGGATATTCTCTATATAGAGGATGGTAAAGATTCTGAATGCAGGCTAACATTTTCAAAGAAGGAATCAGGCCAGCAATAAATTATCACTCATCTCTTACAGAAAGAGGATACACCAGAAGAAGTGCTTGTAGAAAGAGCGGGAACATTCGTAAATGTTCCCGCTCTGAGATTAAAGATTAGGCCAAAGAAAGGCTGTAACTGCCTTATCCACTCCGCGATGCTCGTGAAGGCCGGAGTGGGTTGCTTCTGTATCATAAAAAACTTCCTGTCTGTAATGGGCTTTGGGAACAATCTCCTTAATGCCAAGGGCGCTGCTTACTGCTACTAGCCCATCTCCTGGATTGTCATTACGGTGCAGAGCTCCAGCAACTGCAAGTACCTCGGTGTTAGCAGGGAAGGCCGCTTTGTGGGCGGCCATCGAGACCAATGCAGGTGAATCAACCCTTAGATCTACTGCAGCGGCACTGCTCCCAGGTTTGTAGTACCTTTCAGCGCTTATTCCTTTGAAAGGACTACCGATAACGATAAGTTTATTGACAGATGGATAACTGTCTTCACTGCTGGTTAATAAAAAATTGGCAGCTGCTAAACCTCCCATGGAATGTCCGACCAGATTGGCCTTTTCGAAACCATAGTCCTCATGCAGCGCCGCCATCACTTTCTGAAGCCAGACTGTTTGGTCGGCGATGCTGGCCTGGTTGTTTTCAAACACAACTTGAATAAAGGGATGTTCCTGGCTGAAGTACCTTCCTTTAATGGAGAGGGCACCATATTCATTGACATGGAAGGTGAGGCGTCTGGAATCGGGAATATCTGATTCCAATCTATCAAGTAGCGTACCAAAAGAGCGGTAGGTCCCTTTAAAACCATGGACAAAAACGGTGGGGACGATTTCAGTGTTGTCTTGGGAACGAATCGGCTTAGAAAAGATATAGGTGGATGAACCGACAACGATCAACGTCGCGACAACAAAGAAAAAAACGACATAGCGAAATTGTTTTAGTTTTTCGGTCACTGCTGTTCCTCCTGTTGCATGTTACCTTTATTTTACTAAATTCCGGGATGAATTGATTGATTCTAACTGCTCAATTTTGTTAGTTTATGTTGTTTTTTGCAATTGGGATGAGGAATGAGCTGCCAAATAATAGGAAAATAGAAGCGATCTTTTCTCTTAAGACATGAAGGGGTAAATGGTTGCAAATCTTCTTTTTCTGGTTATATAGTTGATTACATATGCCCAAAAATTGAATGCCAATCATCAGAGGAGAAATCTACATGGACAGTTTTAATCAGCAATTTTTATATTCTATTTCCATCATTATTTTAGGTTACATTTTAAAAAGGTTCGATATAATCCGGGAACGAGAAGGAGAAGGGTTGACCCGACTGGTACTAAACGTTACCCTCCCTTGTTTGCTGATTGTAAGTTTCAGTGAGATCGTCATTGATCCTTCGCTGTTTTTATTAGTAATCATCGCTTTCGTATATGGGTGTTTAATGGCCTTCTTAGGTTCTATTGTGTTTCGGAACGAGGGGTCGTTCAATAAAGGGATGTTGTTGATGACCCTTCCTGGTTTCAACATTGGTTTGTTTGCGTTTCCACTCGTAGAGGGCATTTGGGGGAGCGAAGGGTTGAAATACTTTGGTATGTTCGATGCTGGTAATGCTTTTGTCATTTTTGGTCTGAATTATATTGTTGCGACCTATTTTGCCAGTGGAGATGTAAAGCCGGATTTCAAAGCAATGACGAACAAAATCTTCAAGTCTATCCCTTTGATGACGTATATCCTTGTTTGCACGATTAATTTGTTGGGGCTTCAACTGCCCGATTTCGCGCTTGGCGTTGCAGGAACAATATCGCAGGCAAACATGCCCTTATCACTGTTGATTTTAGGCATTTATTTAAATTTACAATTCGACAAAAGCAATTTAAAAATCATCGCGAAATTTTTGATTTTTCGATATTCCACTGGAATTGCCGTCGGTTCTTGTCTGTTTTGGCTGCTGCCTTTTGAGGATTTATTCAAATACACGTTATTAATTGCCCTTATTTTGCCGACTGCTGCCACCTCGTTGGCCTATTCTGTAGAATTCCGTTATGATACGAAACTTGTCGGTACCATCGCAAATATCACCATTATCATCAGTTTTGTCCTGCTTTGGCTAATCGCAAATCTTGTTTTGTAAATAAAGTGAAGTAGTGCAAAAGGATGAAAATTCTTTGGTTTTTCGACAAAACCGTCATAGGTCCATCGATGTGTTTTCTGCTTTTTTAGATATCCTTAACCCTGGCTTAACAAATAGCTTGTATAGTAGAAGGAGCAAGACTATAACGGATAAAGGGAGAGGAAACTGTGGGGAAACTTTTCATTAGGAAGCTTCTAAGTAGTTTGGCTGTACTTGCGTTATTCAGCTGTTTGCAAGGATATTCTCCAGAGACAGTGCAGGCAGACGGTTTACCGATTACTTCTGTTGACGCGCCTGCTCCGGTAATCGAACCGGCTGTTGAAAATGAGAACAACGACACGAAAGTTTTGTTCGACAATACGCACGGCCAGACGGCAGGAGCTGCCGACTGGGTCATCAATGGTGCATTTTCTGATTTTGGCGAAGCGATAGCCGGTGAAGGCTATTATGTGGAAGAACTTAGACAAAGGACGCCGATAACTTACGAAGATTTGGCAGACTTTCAAGTGTTTGTCATACCTGAAGCTAACATTCCATATAAGGATGGAGAACAAGCTGCCATATTGCAATTTGTTGAGAACGGCGGCAGTGTTTTTTATATCGCCGATCATTATAATGCCGACCGGAATTTGAATCGTTGGGATTCAGGGGAGATCTTCAATGGATATCGCCGTGGGGCATACGATAATCCTACAAAAGGGTTCGAAGAGGATGAAATTGAATCGGAAGCGATGCAGGACGTATCTAACTCAGACTGGCTTGCTGACCATTTCGGTGTACGCTTTCGTTTTAATGCCATCGGTGATGGCGTAGCAGAAGATATTGTAGCATCTAATGATAGTTTTGGAATTACACAAGGTGTCGATGGAGTGGCCTTTCATGCCGGAGCTACCATTGCTGTGACTGATCCATCGAAGGCCAAAGGGCTCGTTTACGTTCCAGAAGGCGTTTCTTCATGGGGACCGGCAGTCGACCAGGGTGTTTACAATGGTGGCGGACGTGATGAAGGAGCATTTGTGGCTATCTCAAAAGTCGGCCAGGGAAAAGCGGCGTTTATTGGTGATTCCTCTCCTGTGGAAGACAGCAGTCCCGCTTATCTAAGAGAGGATTCTGGCAGTGCGAAAACGACCTATGATGGGTTTGAAGAGGCAGATGACGGGGTTCTTCTTACCAATTTGATCAATTGGCTGGCGGAACAAGAAGATTATGCCGACTTCACTGGGCAAGGTATTCCGTTGGATGAGCCGACGGGACTCCATGATTTTGAGATCCCGGAGAACAGCACAGAACCGGAAGCAGAACCATGGTCCAACCCGCCCTCAGGTTATGAATGGTATGACCGTACGACTTTCCAGCCCGGTTCTTACGGATCGGAAGAAGAGGCAACCAATCCGGAGTATCATTTGCAATATCAGGATGTCTTACCTGGTAACATGCAGGAATTCCAAATCCGTTTTTCCGGTGACAACCTCGGAGCGAATGGCACGGAATCCGACTTTCGTTTAGGAATTTATCTGGATGGGGGACAGCAGGTCGCCCAATTCAGCTTAGATGGTGAAAACTGGACGAGCAATTATGGATACTCTGAGTACTTTACATTGAATGCTGACCAACAAGGTTATGCTTCCAAGACGTTGTATGTCCGCATTAAATCTGGTGTGGACGGAGAGGCAAACTTGCGGGTCAAGCAAGGTTCTTCCAACTTGATGACGGAAAACGTGACCATCGATCCGGATGCCGTACCAGAAGAACTTCCGGAAGAAGAAACACCTGAATTGCCGGAAGTGGCGCCTGTCGATCAGGTACGCGCCCTGGAAGATGGCGAATTGGCAACAATCCAGGGGACTGTTACAACAGCTTCCGGGTTATGGGGAGCGAAAGGCTTCTATGTACAGGATGGAACAGCAGGCATTTATGTGTACCAAAGCGAGCAAGATGTGAATCCGGGGGACATTGTCCAATTGACTGGGACTACCGAGACGTATAACGGGGAGGAAGAGCTTCTGAATATTCAAGCGTTCGAAGTAGTCGGTTCTTCCGAGGTACCTGGCCCGATAGTTATTGGTCCGGAAGAGTTGTCCGCCTATCAGGGTAGCTTGGTCAGCTTGGAAGCAGTTGAAATTACCGATTTGCGAAAAGCGGACAATTACGGCACTACGGAATTTACTGCAGTCAATACAAACGGTGAATCAGTCGTTGTCCGTCTGGATAATCGAACCGGAACAGATTATGATACCTTTCCTTACCAAAATGGAGACGTTGTTTCCATAACAGGTGTTGCCAGTGTTTTTAACGGTACTTACCAGTTGAAGCCGCGAAGCATTGATGATTTTTCTTCTATCGACGGTAGTTCGTTGAGGCAGTTGATCATTGATAGCGAGATTAAACCTGGCGGAATTAAAAATGCATTGCTCGCCAAGCTGAAGAATGCGGAAAAAAACAGTAAGCATTACGATAAAATGATTAATTTTATTGACCACCAGCCGGACAAGCATATCAACGCCGACTTAAAGGCGGGGCTCGTTTCTTTGATCAATGCTATCCGCTAAATTTCTAAATTAATAGGATAAGCGGCTGGGATAAAGTATAGTGATCAAAACAATTACCGAACGTAAATTCGAAATCTCCTTGAGAGCTCGGAGACGTTCGGTTTTTTGTATTTGATAACATGCCAAGTAATACTTTCCAGGTTTATCTTTAGCAGGAATCATAACAATTCTCCACTCCACTCCGGCAAGGTACTTCGGTTTCCGCGGCCACGGCAGCACCTCCTCCGTTTACTGGAATACTTTGATTCACAAGGGTGTATATCTTCTAAATGATGCTGTTACATAATGGGAGTTAAGTATTATGGAATCCTGCGGAGGGGAATAATAGAAGTCTGTTGATAGTTTTTTCTAAAAATCAGACAGTTAAGTGCAAATCAATCAAGGTTTTTGGCAAAACAAAACCGCCCGAAATGGATAGTAGTTATGATAAGATAGCGATAAGAAGAGGAATGGAGATGAGGAACTTGAAAAGCGAAATCATAGACAGATTTACTAGCTATGTAAAAGTTGAAACCCAATCAGACGAAAGCGTCGACAGCTGCCCGTCTACTCCCGGTCAGTTGACACTGGCAAATATGCTTGTAGAAGAACTAAAAGAAATTGGAATGGAAGAAGTAACAATTGACGATAATGGCTACGTTATGGCTACCCTTCCTGCAAATACTGATAAACAGTTACCGACAATCGGCTTTCTGGCCCATGTCGACACGGCGACAGATTTCACCGGAAAGAATGTCAATCCTCAGCTTGTCGAAAATTATGACGGCGGTGACATCGTGTTGAATGAAAATCGTAACGTTGTATTGTCACCTTCTGACTTCCCCAGCTTGGACAATTATCACGGTCACACCTTGATCACCACGGATGGAACCACGTTATTAGGAGCCGATAATAAAGCGGGTGTAGCGGAAATCATGACAGCGATGGCTCATCTCATCAACCATCCGGAAATCAAACACGGAAAAGTAAGAGTTGCATTCACGCCAGATGAGGAGATAGGGCGGGGTCCGCATCGCTTTGATGTCGACCGTTTTCAGGCAGATTACGCCTACACGGTCGACGGTGGGCCATTAGGAGAACTGGAGTATGAAAGCTTTAATGCAGCAGCTGCACGACTTACTTTTTTCGGCAAAAATGTCCACCCTGGATCGGCTAAAAACAAGATGATCCATTCTGCAAAAATTGCAATGGAATTTCATGCCGCTCTGCCTGCTGAAGAAGCTCCGGAATATACCGACGATTACGAGGGTTTTTATCATCTCATTTCTTTCGAAGGAGATGTCGAGGAAACAAAGTTGTATTACATAGTCCGTGATCATGACCGTGAAAAATTTGAGGAAAAGAAAACAAAAATCGAAGCGGCAGTCGAGGCATTAAAGCAGAAGTATGGCGAAAAAGCAGTCATGCTGGAAATGAAAGATCAGTATTACAATATGCGGGAAAAAATTGAGCCTGTGAAGGAAATTGTCGACATAGCGTACGAAGCGATGGAGCGTATCGGGATTACTCCAGATGTAAAACCAATCAGGGGTGGCACAGACGGTTCCCAGCTTTCCTTTATGGGACTGCCGACCCCGAATATTTTCACAGGCGGAGAGAACTTCCACGGGAAATATGAATTTATTTCTGTCGAAAATATGGAAAAGGCAGTTCAAACAATCGTCGAAATTGCCAGTTTGACGGAAAAGAAATCCTGAAAAAAGGGAGGAGAGCAAATGGACGTTTTCGTGACTGCAGATTGGTTGTATGACCGAATAAAAGAGTCCGCAGAGCTGGATATCGTAGTCCTCGATACACGGTTTGAGTTGACGGACCCGGAGGCTGGAAAGCAAGCTTATCTCCAAGGGCACATTCCAGGGGCTGTTCACTTTGATTTGAATCAGGATTTGTCAGGAGAAAAAGGCGAACACGGTGGAAGCCACCCTTTGCCGGAGCCTGAGACATTTGCTGAAAAGCTGGGCAATGCCGGAATCGGAAGTCAGACGACTGTTGTTATATATGATCAGGGGAATGATATGTTCGCTGCCCGTTGTTGGTGGTTGCTGACTTATTATGGGCATGAGCGGACATTTCTCCTGGAAGGCGGATTGGAAAGCTGGGAAAAACATGGGTATTCGCTCAGTCGTGAAATCCCTGTTCCAAAGCCGAAGACTTTTTTACCGGATATCCAGGACCATCAAGTCGTCGATATCGACTACGTGAAACAAAAAATGGTTGACAGTACTTCTCATTTGATCGATTCCCGCTCTCCTCAACGTTATCTTGGTAAAACAGAGCCACTTTATCAGAAGGCTGGTCATATTCCTGGCGCCACCAATTATTTTTGGAAACAAGTGCTGACGGATACTGGCCGGTGGAAAAGCGATGAGGAGTTAAAAATGCACTTTGCTCCACTGCCCCCAGCAGAAGAGATTATTGTTTCCTGCGGGTCAGGGGTCTCAGCCTGTCCGAATATCCTGGCACTTCAAGCAGCTGGTTACCAAAACGTAAAACTATATCCGGGAAGTTTTAGCGACTGGATCTCTTATCCGGAAAACAAAGTGTCAACTAGGATGGATGGATAGCAGCTGTTTAAGAAACAACCCAACTTGGAGGAAACATCATGACTGGAAAAACGCATATTATTGGCGGGATAGCAGCTTGTGTTGTCACATCCCGCTTTACCGCATATGACCCCCTTTTACTGACGACTGCTGGTATATTTGGATCATTGCTTCCTGACATTTGCCATGGCGGCAGTAAAATCGGAAGGAAAGTACCTTTTTTATCAAAAATAGTGAGTACCCTATTTGGACATCGTACTTTTACACACAGCCTCCTGTTTCTTTTTTTGATTCAAGTGTTGTTATCCTTGTTCCATTTACCTGATGGAATAACAGCAGGGGTACTCGTCGGAGCAGCCAGCCACCTTTTGCTGGATGCGGCGACGAAAAACGGTATCAAACTTCTTTATCCTTTCCAAATGACGTTCCGGCTTCCGCTTACTGTGCGAACGGGAGGCCCGGCTGAGAACGGTATACTGGCAGTCTTGGTATTGCTGATAGTCTATTTTGGACAGGGGATTATGTAATCGATCGCTAGGATAGTAGAAATAATTTTTCGAAGCTTGCAGAGAATTTTAGATTTTACTGCAAGCTTTTTATTTTCCCCGCTGGGAACACGGACCGAGAACCGGCAGAATAGAAGCTCTATTCCTTATTTGAATCAGGGGCTGCATACTCGTTATTTTTACTGGGCTTGATGCTTCTCGCTCCTTGTCTGAGCAGCCTTACCAGCTAGTGTCGGATGGAGATAGAAAAAAGAAGCTATTGTCGAGACTGTTCCTCCAATTAAAATCGTCGTTCCAGTACTGGTTAACTCTGCAAGCAGCCCGGCTGATAATGCAGCAACAGGCAGCAGTATCCAGGCCATAAAGCGGGATGTTGCTTGTACCCTTCCTAAAAGGCGGGCAGGTGTCAACGTTTGTCGAATTGTAGCGAGACAAGGGTTCAGGATAGAAACCATGTAGGTACCGGCCATGTTGGCTGCAAATAACAAGGGAAACGATTGCATCTGGCTTAATACGATGATGGACAAGCCTCCTGCGAACGCGGCTGAAAACAATAAGGTTCGATAAGGAAAATATTTTGTCAGAAACCCGGAAAACAGAGCACCGGAAATGGCACCTGCTCCCCCACCGGACAGCAGCCAGCCAATTTGGACGGAGGTGAGTTGTAACGTGTCTTTTAGGTGGAATACCAGTAATGTCAACAGCAGGGTGGTACCGAAGGTCGAAAACAGCATCGCTAAATTTGTGAACAAGATTGCCTTAGTAGTAAGTACGAAGTGAAATCCCTCTTTCAAGTCCTGAAGGATTGTTGTCCTCCCGGATTCCAGTGAATGGTGGGAAGGCAGTTGGATGCTGGCAATGGCTGAAAAAGCTATTAAAAAGCTGAAGCTATTAATCAAAAGGGCGATACCAGGATGATACAAACTTATGACAAGTCCGCCAATGGCCGGCGCTGATAATGTAGCAGTCTGTAAGGCCCCTGTATTGATAGCATTTACAAGCTGCAAATCCTGCTTATTCACAAGACTTGGAACAGCGGCGAATTGGGAAGTGTTATATACCTGGCTAAGCAAGCCGATCCCGAAAGCGGCGATATATAACTGCCAGACGTCTAAATTTCCATAAAGACTGAGGATGCCGATCCATCCTGTAATTAGAAGTCTCCCTCCATCACCAATAAGCAGCAGATTCTTACGGGAAAAACGATCTGACATAATACCGATCAACGGTTGGAGCAGAATTGGCAATCGTTCCAAGGCTGCAATGATCCCCATGTTGACAGGAGAACCTGTAACACTAAGGACCATAAGAGGCAGCGCGATCAAATAAATTTGATCTCCCATGAACGAAACGACATTACCGCCAATAAAGCGGAACAATGGATAGTTTTTGGCTAGTGGAACGGTTGAACTAGCTAAAGAGACAGTATTCTTCATGTTTTTCTCCTTTTATAGCCCGGAGTCCAGGTAATTTTCCAAATCACTGGAAAGTGCTTGCAGTACATTGCCATTCAGACTGTAGGTGGGGCCATTGTTTTGCACCAGCCGTGCAGACTTGAGTACTTTTAAATGATGATGGACGGTGGTTTTTCCCATCCCCAACCGGTTGGTCATCTCCTGGAGTGTGTGCTCCCTTTCTCTCAGCATTTTTATCATTTTCAGCCGTTGCTCATCGCCTAATGCCTTGTGCCTCAGCACGAGAAATTGGTCGGGTGTGTAAGTATCAGCCGGGTGCAAGCTTTGGTTGGAAACCGGATAATAAAAAATTTTGCATCCTGCCAAGTCCGATTCTACATTCCAAGGACGGTATACCACATGAGGAATCAGTAAAACCGTATGGACACTGGGCTCTGGTAAATAATTTATTCCACCTGTCGCCCACGTAACGAGTTCTTCCGGATGTTTTCTTTTCAGCATAGCTTCTTTTGCAGCCGCATCAGCAGTTAGAACTGGGAGGAGCTGATCAGCATTCGGCTCGATGACCTCCCTATACCAGCCTTCCATGACGGAACAGAGATGTGCCCGTAAAAATGCTGCATCGGTTTCACAAATAAACGGAATATAAGTAGGAAAGAAGCTATGATTCTTGGCTGTATTTTTAAGAGCCCTGATAGATTCTTTGTCTCCTTCTGCTGCTTTTTCAACATCAACTTGATGGGCTTGTCCTAAAAATGGGAGGCAGGCAGTTTTAAGGTCGACAGAGGATAGAGCGGATATGCTATGGAGAAATTCCTCTATCGATGTATAATCCTTCCGATGCAAAAGCTGTAGCAACGCTTTCCAAGTATTATGTTTTTCGACCAGTTCGAGTTGGGATAGCATTTCTGAAGATAAAGCCGCCTTGGTGCTTTTCCATTCTGTTTCGTTTTTCTCCAAACTGCTAAGCAGGGAAGTGTTGGTGATTGCTGCGATTCCTAGCGCACACTCCCATAATAAGGAATATTTCACTTCAATTCTGTATGTTTCTCTGTTTCGCGCACTTGTTTGAATAGTTTCCATATTCGGCCCTCCATAGGAGTCTTTTTCTGTATACTACTATCATAGAATAATAAATTCAATAAAAATAGAACATATTTCTTGATTTTATGGCAGGGAAATTGGGAAAGGAATAGATAGAATAGTTGCGAGGAAAGCGGGTGAAACGATGTATGAATGGGAGGGAAGACAAGGCCCTTGCCAAAATAGGGAGCTTATCGGCAAGTATCTTCCTGAAAATGTTCAACCGAAACAAACAGCACGTCTCCTCAAAAAGCGATACTGGCAAATCCGGTCCAATCGTCGGATAGTCAAGTCGGAACTACAAAGCGGCAAGTCTTTAGGCCAATGGTTGATGGAAGGTTTGAAAAGAATTGTTTCTCAAAAAGCAAACCCCGGACTTACGAATCAGGAACCGGCGTTTGAGAATGCAGATTCCGTCTATCCCAATTGGAAAATAACACTTGATGCCCAACGAGAAGTACTTTTCCAAAAAATAGAGCGGGAGGTAGATGTGGCGGCATACGGGGCAGTAGGAGATGGAATTACGGATTGCACAAAGGCGTTTCGAAGGGCAATTGGAAATGGCAACGTAAAGGTGAATATTCCTGCTGGTTGTTATGTAGTGAAAGAAATCAAACTGCCTTCTTATACTTTTCTTCAAGGAGCGGGAAAGGGAGAAACGGTCATCAAGCTGTCCGACTCTGCGCCGAAATGGACAAGGCTGATAACTAATGCCAATCATTTTCACGGCAACAGTCATCTGTATGTGGAAGGGATGACACTTGATTGGAATGTCGAAAGGCTTAAGGAACTCGAGAAGACAAGCTTTGGCAACAATTATTCCAGCTGCTTGACTTACGCCCAAGTATTATATGGCTGGGTAAGACAGGTGGAGGCTGTTAATCCCGGACTTCATGGCTTTGACATTTCTTCTACGTATTACAATTATGCTGGAGACGGGTTTCGTGGAAAAGGCGAAAGCAGTTATATCTGGCTTGACCAGTTAACCGGGCGCGGATTCGGAGACGATGGCGTCACCACCCATCACAGCAGGAAGATTTTAATCTCCAACTCTCATATGTCCGATCCGAGCGGCCGTGCTCACCAACAAGGGAATTCCAACTCCAATGGTTTCGAAGTAGATGATGGTTCTCAACATGTCTGGCTAGTGAATAACTCTTCGGCAAGGTGTTTCGGCGGGGTGGAGGTCAAAGCGCATCCTAATTCTTCTGCGGCTATGCATACGATTATTGCTGGACATATATCCATCCATGATAATCGATCCTATAATTTTCGGCATATTGGACATCATCATCGGGAAGAGCCTGAATCGAAGACGGCAGAAGGGATATTGGCAGTGAACCTGGTATCCATATGCCCGGTTTATTCTACGCTGTATCAAACATCCTCCCCGCGTGCCCTGGTTGTATCCGGTTACCGTAATGTCGGAATAGATAACTTGATGGCACTAGGGGATGAAAATTACGACTATCAGGATAATCCGGTCATTGCAGTACAGTATCGAGCCGACAACGTTTGGCTGAACAATATCTACACCAAAGATTTTGTGAAGGCCGGTGCAGATATCCAGTTATTTGGCGGGAGCAATCATGCTGGGGATGTAGTGATAGGCAGGATGGATAGTGAAAATTCTGCCCGGGAAAAGTTAAAAGCAGGAAAAGAAGTTCTGCTTAAATCCTTCAAACAAATAGAATAGAAATGCAAAAAAGCCTGCCGTCATTTAGGACGGCAGGCTGTCAATGCTGGTAGACTTCCTGTTTGGCTAAGAATTCTTTGACAAGGGGGACTGCTTCTTCGGTGCTTGTTGCATGTATTGTATGGTTGTCGTGCTTGTTAGCTGAATAACTGTAAAGCGGATCATAATAGTATTCTAGCAGTAGCCTGGTAGCTTGACCGTACTCCGCATTCCGCAAGCTGGATTCGATTTCGGCGGCTACTGGTGTATGAATCCGCCGCTTGATCCGTTTAAATGCTTCAAGGGCTTCCTCGTGGTGTTCCCAAGGCTGGTAATCATCTAAAATATTCTTCACCCGCTCCTCGATAGGGATATCGATAAACAGGTGTGTTCCATGCTCTTTCTTCTCCACTATGAACTCCGGCAATATTGCTTTTCCGATCCGCTTGCTTTCAGCTTCCATGACAACAAAGGGAGCCTGCTGAACCTTCAATAGCTGATGAAGAAGAAGTGATTCGAACTTTTTCTGTTTATTCGGTTCCAAACCGATTTGGCCGAAAATCGAACCGCGGTGATTGGCCATTTTTTCGAAATCGAGTACGGCGTATCCATCTTTATCTAATTCCTCCAAAATAATTGTTTTGCCGGCACCTGTATAACCATTGAGTACAATCGCTTGAGGTGCAAGTTCAAAGGATTCCAGTGTGTTGACTACCCACTGGCGATAGGAACGGATTCCACCCTGCAGCCGGTTCACCTTGATTCCCATTAAATCAACCACCGTCGCAGCCGTTTTACTGCGCATCCCGCCCCGCCAGCAGAATACTGTTTTATCATTGTCTATTGCCTGGAAAGCATTAATGAATGCAGGAAGCTTAGCCGATACAACTTCGACACCGCGCTGTTTAGCAGCCTCGGGGCTTTCCTGCTTGTACAATGTCCCAATCTCCGCTCTTTCATTATCATCAAATAGGGGAATGTTGATACTTCCGGGTATCGTCGCTTCAGCATACTCGGATGGCGAACGTACATCAATTAATGTATGTTCTCCCTTCTGCTGTAAGTTGGCGATTTCTTTCCAACTGATATCTTGAAACAATTCCTTCACGCCTCTCTATGGTGAAATTGCTAAAAAAGTCTCTTAGAATCGGGTTCTCCCTCTATTTTAATGATTATTAGACGATTTGTAAAAAAACGTCACTTTTTGCTGAGTCCTCCTCCTAAGCAGAGTTGGAAAAAACAGTATAATATGACTGGAATGAAGCACTTAATTATGCATAAATATGGAAATAAAAAAGGTTGGGGAAAAATGAGACAGCTTAGAACGAATGAACTGTTTGATGACTTGGATTTGGCTGAACAATACTTACCGATTGTGAAAACGGGATTAAAACCAATTGGCGCTGCAAAAAAAATCATTATTATCGGAGCGGGAATGACAGGTTTGGTAGCAGGCTCACTACTTAAAGAGGCCGGGCATACGGTTACGCTACTTGAAGGGAATAACCGCGTGGGTGGCAGGGTTTATACCGTAAGAGAACCTTTTGTTGGGGATGGTTATATAGATGTCGGGGCAATGCGAATTCCTGCTGATCATCAACTGACGATGGGGTACATAGAAAAATTTCAACTACCGATAAATCCGTTTATTAACAACTCTCCAGGTGACCTTCTGCATACCAATCATGTTACATTGACACGTGAGCAGTATGAAAAAAATCCGGATTTAATCGATTACCCGCTTCCGGCGCATGAACGAGGAAAAACGGCGACCGAGCTTTTTCAGGAAGCAGTTGATCCGTTCCTGTCGCTTTATAGGCAATCAACTCCGGAACAAAAACGGGAACTGATCGCGTATTACGATTGCTATAGTATGGAAAATTACTTGCGGCATAATCCGATTGGCCCGCGGCTTTCTGCGCAAGCTGTACGGAAAATAAAAGTATTGCTTGGAATAGAAGGTTTTCCTGAGCTGTCATTTCTTAATATCCTATCTGATATTGTCGGTACAGTCTTTAATGGAGAGATAGACTTCTATGAAATCACTGGCGGCAATGATCGTCTTCCTGCTGCCTTTATACCATTTTTATCTGAAAATATTCGCTTTGGGATGAAGGCGAATCGTATTATTCATCAGTCTGACGGTGTAACTGTTCATTGTCAGAATACGGAAACAGGAAATGTGGAATGGTTTCAAGGGGATTTGCTGCTGTCTACTGTCCCATTTCCGGTTTTCCAATTTATCGAAGTGTTGCCGCATCACACAATAAGCTTTACCAAAAGAAAGGCTATCCATGAAATGCACCATGTCGCTTCAACCAAAATTGCTATGCAGTTCAAAAACAAGTTTTGGGAAGATCAGGGACTGCTGGGTTCCAATATTATCAGTGACTTAACGACCAGGTTTACTTATACGCCAAGCCGAGGTATTGGCACTCCGGGTCCAGGGATTTTACTTGTCAGTTATAGTTGGGGAGAGAACGCCACGCCGTGGGATTCGTTGCCCCAAAGGGAAAAAGTCATGCAGGCATTGCAAGGACTTGCTACATTTTTCGGTAACCAAGTATATGAACAATACTTGACCAGTTTTGCCTTCAGCTGGAACCTAAACCCCTTCTCGGCTGGTTGCTTTACCTTATTCAAGCCGAATCAAATAACCGAATTCTCACAAGTGATCAAGGAGCCGGAAGGCAGGATTCATTTTGCTGGAGAACAGACCTCTTCTCATCATGGATGGATTGAGGGGGCGATAGAATCCGGCATCCGGGCGGCACTGGAAATGAATCAGCGATAATTCCAGAAGCAGAAAGTAGAAATGAAATGTCGAGTCTTAGCGACTGCTTTTCATGCCCCTTAGCCAAGCCATTGTGCGGAAAAGACAGCTGCTTTATAGGCTTGGCTTAAGGCCATCTGTTATGTTTGGTTTAATAGAGCGACGACGTGTTTGGCGACACCTTTAGTGGATGCGGGATTTTGCCCGGTTACAATCCGTCCGTCCTTCCTAACACAAGATTTGAACGGTAAGGCAGCTTGTTCATAGTCGGCTCCGTGGGTTCTCAATTTGTCCTCTAAAGAAAAAGGCAGATACTTGAACAGCATCATTGCTTTTTCTTCCCGGTCGGAATAACCGGTCACCGTTTTTCCGGAAAGTAGATAATTGCCATTCGTCAGCTGCAGATCATAGAGTGCACTCGGGCCATGACAGACCGCCGCCACAATTGAAAGTCTGATCATTATAGTAATTGCGGAGTTGCTTGCTGACTAACAGCTCCGTTAAACTGCGGGGGTCTATCGGGACTTCCCCGCCGGAAGGGCTGACAATATCCACTGCAAATGTATATTTTACCCGGTGATAAAATTTTGTGAACTCACTTAGCCATAATCCGGTTTCTCTCGACGGATCACCTAAAGCTTTGTGATTGGTGACAACCATTAAAATCTTCTTCATTTTATTCCTCCTCCACCTTTTGGGTCTATAGACAACAGTATTATTCCACATATAGTGATACCTTAACCTTTCGAAAAGGTAATAAAGGAGTCCAGAGTCTTAATAGTGAATTCCTTTTTTTTATGGGCAATATGGTTTATAATGATAATGATTCTCAATTAAATTTTTCATTAGACATAGCAGCTTTGAAGGCGTTGTTATTACATAGTGTTTGAATTAGCAGAAACAGCTTTACAGGAAAAACGGCAAGGTTAAGAATAGACAAGAATCAATAAAGGAGTTTTTTCGATGGCCAAAGACAAGGAATTGTATGAGGTAACGATCGTTGGGGGAGGCCCAACTGGATTGTTCGCTGCCTTTTATAGTGGAATGCGGCAAATGAAAACGAAGGTAATAGAGTCCGGCGGGCACCTTGGAGGAAAGGTTGCTCAGTTTTACCCAGAAAAATACATTTATGATGTAGGAGGTATTCCGCGCATATCCGGAGAGGACCTGGTTCGACAAATGCAAGAACAAGCGGAACGCCACGAACCGGAAATGATTTATAATCAGTATGTTACAGCGATAGATAAAATGGATGATGGGAACTTCGCTTTGACTACCGAATCTGGGGAAATACATTATTCGAAAACGGTTATCCTTGCGACTGGATTCGGCATATATGAGCCGGTTCGGCTTACGGCAGAGAACGCTTCAGTGTACGAAGGCGGACAGCTCCACTATTCGTTGAATAATAGAGACGAACTTAGCGGGAAAACGGTTATGATCGTTTCAAAAAACCGTGTCGGCATTGACTGGGCGTTGGCATTGGAAGAGCAGGCAGAAAAAGTAATTCTTGTGAATGAATCCGGAGAATTCCAGCACGTTGGACCGGGAGACGAAGAGCGGCTTGCACAGTCAACGGTAGAAGTCAGAATGTATCATGAAGTGGTCGAACTGATTGACCAAGACGGCTGCCTTAGTCAGGCAAGACTGGTGAATCAGGAATCGGAAGAAGAAATTTATGTGACAATCGATGAGGTATTGGTATATCAAGGTATTGAATTCAAGGCCGCCCCGTTTAAACAATGGAATCTGACTGTTGAAAAAAATAAAGTCACGGTTGATGCTGGCATGGCAGCAAATGTAGAAGGGATATACGCCGCCGGTGACGCTGTTCATTATCCGAGAAAATCGATGTTGATCGCATCCGGTTATACAGAAGCATGCACGGCAGTAAACAGTGCGAAGTTCTATATTGACCCAAAAGCAAGTGCGCAGGTTTACAGTACAGTAGAATACAAATACAGTGAATAACATATCGGGCTGTCTTCCTTTGGGGATTCAGCCCGTTATAGGAGAAAACAAATAACCGAACGAATTCCAATCGTCCGGTTTTGGTGACTATGCTTTTGTCCCAGCTACTTTTTCAAAAGTTAGAAGATGATGTGATACTTTCTTAGGTTCTGCCGCTTAATATCTTAAAAGATACCCTTTCACTGTTAAAAAGTGCCCGCTGATCTGGGGATTGAAACAAAAAGTGCGTTTTTCTGCCGAATCGCTGTTGAATAAATTATAGTAACTAATCAGAAGCAGGGTCATCCGGCCGTTTGCCTCGTTTCAGTTCATAGATGCTTAGTCCGAAGTCCATCTGTAAATGGGGATAATCTTTGAATCGAGCCCAATCGCCACCCCACTCGAACCCTAGCTCTTTGGCAATCTCGACTACTTCCATCCAATCTGATTCGCCATTGTTATTTCCATCATAGTTCATGTCCCAAATGGCCCGCCCCTTTTCATTCTGAAGGGCGAAGTCGATGGCCAATCCGTAGTTATGATAGGATTCTCCTCCTTCAGCATAGGTGACAATGTCGCCCTCCTCTGAACGGCCTTGTTTGTACAATTCATCCTGGCGCCCTACGGTGCGGAAGCCTTCTGTAATGATGATGGTGATCCCTTGATTCCCCGCCTTTTCAACTAATTGGTCCTTTTTCTTTTCTACAATAGGGTGCAGCTCTTCAGGCAACTCACTATTTTCCGACAGGTCATCATCCTGGGGTTCAAGCTCCAAACTTTGATTTTCTATATAGAATACAATAAACAGGACACAAGCCGTCAGTATGACCAGCCATACTACTATATTGACTTTCACCTATCCTATTCCCTTCGTTGTCTAAGATTGTCTTATCTCTTTTATGTGCACACATGAAAGACTATCATAATTCGAATAAAGCCGACAACAATTGTATTTGCTCTTTCCATTCTTGACTGCTGAATAAATTGTTTCTCCCCCCTTATTTCCGGGTAATTAGTCCATAGCATCAATACGGGAAGGGGATTTTCATATGTATCCGGATTTGGCGGGAAAAACAGCCATCGTTACAGGGTCTTCAAAGGGAATCGGGCAAGGGATCGCTGTGCGGTTTGGAAGGGAAAAAATGAATGTAGTTGTGGATTACCATACCGATCCCAATGGTGCGGAAGAAACGGTGCGTTTGATTAAAGAACATGGCGGCAATGCCATGGCGGTGGAAGCCGATGTCTCCCGAGAAGAAGGAATGCGCCAGTTGATTGACGCCGCAATCCAGCGTTTCGGTGCTATCCAAGTAATGGTGAACAATGCCGGTTTCAGCAACGGATGTCCTTCACATGAATTAAGTCTCCAGGACTGGCGGCGTGTATTGGAGGTAAATTTAACCGGAGCATTTCTCGGTTCTCGGGAAGCAATCAAATACATGCTTGACCACGATATCAATGGAAGCGTCATCAACATTTCGAGTGTCCATCAGCAAATCCCGAAAGTTCATAATGTCCATTATTCTACTACAAAGGGCGGAATGAAGATGATGACAGAAACTCTGGCCCTGGAATATGCCGGGCGTGGAATCCGGGTTAATGCCATAGCACCGGGAACCATTGAAACACCAGCAAATCCAACAGAGGAAAAACAAGGGAAAGAGAAGGAAGCGACTCTAGAAAAAATACCGATGAACAAAATAGGTAAGCCAGAGCAGATAGCGGCAGCCGCAGCCTGGCTTGTTTCGGAAGAGGCTGGATATGTTACCGGGACCACACTGTTCGTCGATGGAGGCATGACTCTGTATCCTTCTCAACTGGGATAATTGTTAATGTTCTCCATATAGCAAAAAGCCGTTTGTCCGCCATCTGAAAAAGGAAAAGATAACTAGTTGTTGAACAGGAAGGGTGAAATAAATGCTAAGGACGATTTTGATGATTATCGGAGCTATCGTCGTAATCAGTTTTATAATCTCTCTACTATAATTCAAAAACGGGAAGGGAGGCTTGGATAAAAGGCCTCCCTTCCCGTTTTCTTTGGGGAATAGCTCCGTTCTTTTGCTTTATTTTCTGTAAATCCCGCAAAAACAGATAAATTTTTCAGAATAGAATAAATATATTGAAACCTCTCGAAAAAGCTATTATAGTTGTTAGAAAGAAAGAGGGAGGCATACATAATGGAAAAAGATTTACGGATCAAAAGCAAAGTGTTCAGCGATGACCCCAAACGGGCCCCGAACCGGGCGATGCTTCGAGCGGTAGGGGTGACGGACGAAGATTTCAAAAAGCCGATGATTGGGGTGGCAAGTACTTGGAGTGAAGTGACTCCTTGTAACATTCATCTGCATGACTTGGCAGTAAAAGCCAAAGAAGGGGCCAAAGACGCTGGTGGAGTTCCCTTGGTGTTCAATACGATTACAGTATCGGATGGCATTTCGATGGGAACGCAAGGAATGCGTTATTCACTCCCAAGCAGGGATATCATAGCAGATTCAATCGAAACAGTTGTAGGGGCAGAAAACTTGGATGCTTATGTAGCAATTGGCGGCTGCGACAAAAATATTCCGGGCTGTATGATCGCCATCGCCCGCTCTGATGTTCCTGGTGTATTTGTCTACGGGGGGACGATTTCTCCTGGATTTCACAAGGGACAGAAACTCGATATAGTTTCTGTTTTTGAAGGAGTCGGCCAGCATAACAATGGCGACATCAGTGATGAGCAGCTGCATGGAATCGAATGCCATGCATGCCCTGGAGCAGGTTCCTGTGGCGGGATGTATACGGCGAACACGATGGCCACTGCTGTAGAAGCATTGGGAATGAGTTTGCCGGGAAGCTCTTCAAACCCGGCAGAGTCGGAAGAAAAGCGGAAGGATTGCGTGGAAGCTGGTAAAGCAGCCTATAAGACGTTGGAGCTCGGAATTTATCCAAAAGACATTATGACGAAAGAGGCTTTTGAGAATGCCATCACGGTAGTCATGGCGCTCGGCGGCTCTACCAATGCGGTTCTTCATTTGTTGGCGATTGCTCAATCTGTCGAAGTCGATGTTACCATCGATGATTTTGACAGAATTCAGAAGAAAGTACCACATGTTGCCGATTTACGACCGAGTGGAAAATATGTCATGGAGGATTTACACAGGATTGGCGGCGTACCAGCTGTCATGAAGTTTCTTTATGAAGCTGGTTATTTGCACGGTGATTGTATAACCATTACTGGAAAAACAGTAGCGGAAAATGCAGCAGAGGCATCTTCCTTAAAAGAAGGACAGGAAATTATCATGCCGGTTGACAAGCCTTTGCGGGAAAACGGTCCTTTGGTTATTTTAAAAGGAAACTTGGCTCCGAGTGGCGCGGTAGCCAAAGTATCGGGAGTGAAGGTGAAACGGCACACTGGTCCTGCCCGTGTTTTCGACAATGAAGAAGAGGCAACGGAGGCTGTCATCAACAATGAGATCAAAGAAGGAGATGTACTGGTCATACGTTATGAAGGCCCGAAAGGCGGACCGGGCATGCCGGAAATGCTTTCTATCTCGGCTATCTTAGTCGGAAAAGGACTGGGTGAAAAGGTAGCTTTGCTGACAGACGGACGGTTCTCCGGTGGAACCCATGGCTTGGTTGTTGGGCATATTGCTCCGGAAGCCCAATCTGGCGGACCAATCGCCTTATTGAAAGAAGGGGATATCGTCACAATTGACTCCGATAAACAAGAAATTTCGATGGATGTTCCTGAGGCAGAATTGGAAACACGCCGTCAACAGTGGATAGCTCCGCCTCTTTATAACAAAGGAGTGCTTGGCAAGTATGCACACACGGTTTCTTGTTCGTCGAAGGGAGCAGTAACCGATCAATTTAAATAACAAAAACACCGGTTCCTTAGGGTTGGAGCCGGTGTTTTTACATTAGGATTGCTCGTAAATACAATTGCCCCGAAAAAAGGTCGCTGCCACTTGCAGCTGCTTTAATTCGGCTGGTTGTATTTCAGCGGGATGATCAGATAGCAGAGTGAAATCCGCCTGATAACCAGGTTCTAGTTTTCCTTTACAGTGTTCATGGTATTCCAGCCATGCAGGGGTTTCACTATAAGCGCGAAAGATGGCGTCGGTTGATAATTTTTCCTCTGGTATCCATCCGCCCTTTGGTTTGCCTTGTTCATCGGTTCGATTCACTGCTGCAAAAATATTCATAAGCGGAGCCAGTGGGCCGATCGGCGAGTCTGAACTGCCCGTAAAAGGAATCTGCAATTGATGAACGGTCGCCCAGGGATTGCAGTAACGTTCTCGTTCTTTTCCTACCCATTCAACCGTCTGGTCGTGTTCTTCCATGATAAAGCCTGGCTGGGTTTCTAAAAATGGCTTAAGCTGTTTCAGGCGGTCAAGTAAATCAGGTGCCAAGACCTGCGCATGAATGATGCGGTGACGCAATTTATTTATATCTGTATGTTTCAAAGCGTTTACCGCTTGTTCGACTGCTCTGTCTCCAATAGCGTGCATGGTTACTTGCATGCCGTTCCGGTCTGCTGTTTTCACCATCTCATTTAATTCTTCCTGCGAGTATATCAAATTTCCTTTGGTGTCTGGTTTGTCCTGATAAGGCTGGCGCAAGGCGGCTGTGTGCAAGCGTTGGGTACCATCCAGAAAAATCTTGAATGCGCCTACCTTCACTTGCTGGGTTCCGTCGCCGGTTCTTCTGTTGTTTGTTTCTAAATAGGCTTGAATGTCAGCTAGCTTGTAAACATAATGATGAAGCTGCACATCGATGTCCAGCTTCCCTTCCTTTTCCAGTTGGGTATAGGCATTCCATAACCTTTGATAGTCTCCTGCATAGTTAAGGTCGTCTGTATGGACGGAAGTGATTCCCGTTTTTGAAAGATGGGGAATGGCATCTTGAACTGCTTCATAAATCTCCTGTTTGCTCTTCTGGCGAAAATGGAATTTGATAAAATGGACAGCGGAGTCCTTAAAGCGTCCAGTCCAGCGGCCATCGTCGTCTTTTTCAATAAACGGATCATGTCCTTCAGCCAAACCATCTTTCTGTTGAATGATAGATAACGCTTTATGATTGACGATGCATTCGTGCCCATCGTCATGAAGCAAAAACATTGGTTTATTGTATTCCAGTTCGTCCAAGTCATCAGCAGTCAGCAGGTGGTCGAGATCGGTGAACTGGCTGTCAATAACACCCCTTCCGATCACCCAATCGTTTTCTTCCATTTCTTCCTCTATAAAATGGTTTTGTATGATTTGTTTCATGTCAGTCCAGCTTGTAATCTTTCGAAGATCCAATTCTTTTTTCATTAAACCGTACCGTAATAAATGTAAGTGAGAATCGATAAAAGCTGGGGCAGCAACTAGTTGTCTGCCATCTATGATATGCTCGTTTCGTTCTGTAGCAACTCCTTTGTAAATCCCTTCTATATAGTCCTCTTCGATTTTCATGTGATAGATATCATTGGGGTTCCCTTTTTCTCCCGGTCTGTATAAACGAATATTATCAAGTATGGTCAATGTCCGTTCCTCCTCTTTTATTACGCTATTTTTCTATACCCGTCAAGATGTGTACTGACACAACCAACCTTCCATCATTCTGCATTTCTTTCCTGTAAAAATCCCATGCAATTTCAGCTTGGGTTTGTGATATAATGTAGCTTAAATCTTTGGCTCCTTTTATGTGGAATGTTTAAAAATAGTTAATACATTGCGGTTTCTACGGACGGCTGGTGATGGAGAAATGGTCGATGAATCGCCCGTTTTTTCTTAGCTTTCTATATAAAGAGAGAAGTCGTAAGGTAACAATAACTTTTGAATAGACTGCCAAATCTTTTGACTAATTTTGTTGAAAAGAGAAGACTTTTACTTATCTGGCTGTTGGGGTAAACGAAAAATTAGTGACGAAACAATGTTCGATAAAGAACGACAAAGATGGAGGGCATAACATGAATGAAAAAGAATTGGAAATTTTGGAGATCCTTGAAGGAAATGCTCGGACGCCGCTGGAAACCATTGCGGATATGATTGATTTGGAAAAGCAGGAAGTAGAAACGATTATCAAATCTCTGGAAGAACGAGATATCATTCTAAATTACCAGGCTGTGATCAATTGGGATCATGTTCCATCAAATGATGGTGTAACGGCCATGATTGACGTAAAAGTTGCACCAAAAAGGGAAATCGGTTTTGATGGAGTAGCTGAACGGATTTATCGCTTTCCGGAAGTGAAAGCGGTCTATCTGATGTCTGGTGCCTATGATCTGTCGGTCCAAATTGAAGGAAAAACCATGAAGGAAGTAGCTTTCTTTGTTTCAAAGAAATTGTCGACACTGGATTCCGTACTATCTACGACCACCCATTTTCTTCTGAAGAAGTATAAACACGATGGCGTCATTTTTGAACCGGAACAGAAAGATAAACGGGCAGTGGTATCGCCATGAAACAGCTTTCACCTAAAAATTACCTTTCGGAAACAGCAAGAAGCATAAAACCATCGGGAATCCGAAGATTTTTTGATTTGGCGAATGAAATGGAGGGAGTGATTTCCCTCGGTGTAGGAGAACCGGACTTTGTGACCAGCTGGAACATTTGTGAGGCAGCCTATGCTTCGATGGAAAGTGGATATACTTCCTATTCGGCGAATGCAGGGCTCTTGGAGCTCCGGCAGGAAATATCGGCTTATTTACAACAGCAGTTTCAGCTGGAATACGATGCGGAGAAAGAAATCATCGTCACCACCGGGGCTAGCCAGGCGATTGATCTTGCCTTCCGGGCACTGGTTGATCCAGGAGACGAAGTATTAATAGCAGAACCTGGTTTTGTAGCCTATGCTCCGATTGTGCAGCTGGCGGGAGGCATTCCAGTTCCGGTGCCGACTACGGCGGATAACCATTTTAAACTGACGGCAGAGCAGCTGGATAGCTATGTTAATGAAAAAACGAAGCTAGTTCTGCTTTGCTTTCCTAACAATCCTACTGGTGCTACGTTGAAAAGAGAAGAGTTGGATAAGCTGGCAGCGGTCATCCGAAGGCATGATTTATTGGTGCTTTCTGACGAAATATATGCCGAGTTGAGCTACGACCAATCCCATTGCAGTATAGCGGCACTTCCGGAAATGGCGGAGCGAACCGTGGTGATTTCCGGTTTTTCCAAAGCGTTCGCTATGACAGGCTGGCGGCTCGGATACTTAGCCGGGCCAGCGTCACTGTTGCAGGCGATGTTGAAAATCCACCAATATACGATGATGTGCGCCCCTACAATTGCCCAGCATGGTGCATTGGAGGCATTAAGGAATGGACGCGAGGACGTTGATAAAATGGTGGCCAGCTACCGCAGGCGCAGAAATTATTTTGTGAAGGCGAGTAATCGGATCGGCCTGCCTTGCCATATGCCAGGTGGAGCATTTTACGCTTTTCCGTCCATTAGGGACACGGGCTTGACGTCGGAACAGTTCGCCGAACAGTTACTGCAAGAAGAAAGAGTGGCAGTCGTTCCCGGTTCTGTATTTGGCGCAGGCGGAGAAGGGCATGTACGCTGCTCTTACGCTGCATCGATGGAGGCATTGCAAACAGCAATAGAACGAATCGGACGGTTTGTGGAAAAGCGGTTATAAAGAAGCAAGAGCCTTTGCCTAGCTGGCAAGGCTCTTTTTAGGATAGAGGGGGAACCGAAATTCTTATCCGAATAGTTATATAGGTACCAGTTAATCAACAAGAGGTATTTAGGTTTCTATTAGATTAGTAAATCTTTTCGATAATTTTTTTTACTAATTCAGGTTTATTTTCGGCGGATACTAAACGAATGCTCATTTCATGATCCTTGGGGTCGGAATAAACGATCTGTCCGCTTTGTAACAATGCTAAATAAAAAACTGATTCCGTCGTTCTATTGTCTAAATCCTTTTGCGTATAGAATGAGAAAATATATGTTCCTTTTTCATTTAATTGGGATTTAATTTTCTCTTTCTGTTGATCTCCGGGTGATTCTACTGGAACAGAATTAAGTAAATCCTTGATTTCTTTTATCTCATCCTTATCCCAAACTTTTTTATATTCGACATCTCCTATGTGTGAACTAAGTCTTTTTTCTACAAATAATTGAGTATAATTATAATCAGGAATTAAATTATCTGATTCCGCAAAAGCACATCCACTACAGAGGAGCGTCAATATTATTAAGTTAATAAGTGGTAGAATCTCTTTATTGATGTTACTCCCCTCCTGAATTGTATCCTTTAACTTTACATTTTAACTCTTTAAGGAAAACGAAACTACCATCAAAAATGATAAAATGTATTAAGCACCAGGAATAATTGCGCCAAGCCTTGTCCACATGTGCAATATAATGCCCCTTTCTGATAATAAAACATGTCTCAGGAACATTTCTTTAAAATACCGGTAAAGAATAACAAGTGTCAATCTGCAATTCCCACAGACAATGCCCCTATACCCTCATCTTGCCAGCAGTCCAAGGAATAAAGCGACCATAAAGATAATGAGAAAAAATGATCCCAGTTTGATAAAACCTCTTTTGGTCAACGCCTTATCCTTGTTGACATCCTTTCGAATCAATAGATATAACAGGGGAAATCCGATAATAAAAGAAAGAGGAAAAACCACTCTTGCATAGCTACACCCCCAAAAGGTGCAGGTTTAGTAGATTTTTGATAAAACAACCCAAGAAATAAAAACGGTACAGATCATTAAAGTAGTGAGGATGCTAACGGCCTCAGAACCAGGCAACTGGATTACATTAGTTTGTAAGAGAGTAGTCAATACAATTGAGTAAGTTAAAAAAGCAAAAAAGGAAAAAAAGATGCCCTTGTGCCGGATAAGCTTCATCCGCTCGTCTTTTTGAATGAACTGAGGAAATAAATAGCTTAAACAAAATGCCATGACAGCCATAGCAAGACATGGCAGGTTTTGCGACACTAATCCTGTATCTCCGGCTAGGATGGCGACGACAGCCAAAAAGACGAATAATATCAGGTTGACAATACCGATAACCAAAAACGCGAGCCGTGAATATTTCATCAGGGTCCTCCTTTTCGTGTAGCAACTATTCATCTAAAAAAAAGATATTTTCCACATAGGTATTGAATAACCGGGCAATCTGCAAAGCTAAAGGAAGTGAAGGGTTGTATCTGCCTTTCTCGATCGAAATGATGGTTTGTCTGGAAACACCCAGCTTTGCTGCTAAACCATCCTGGGAGATCCCATGTATTTTTCTGTATGCCGGTAGGTCATTTTTCAACGCTTCCTTCTCCTTTCGCTGTCGTATCCATTTTGTTGTAAAGGTTACTTTACGTAAAGTTTGCTTTACACTATTAGCTGAATAGAAGGGTGCATCATGTTAATGCACCCGATACATCATAAAGGCTTAAATCAATCCCTGTCTCTTCCTCCAACGCCAGCTTAGCAAGTTCGGAACCGATATATGGACCCATGGTAAGTCCAGACGCTCCTAGCCCATTCGCAGTCAACAGATTATCAACACCCGGAATAGCACCGATGACTGGCAGAAAGCCGGGGGTGAACGGCCGAAACCCTACCCTTGCTTCCAGTAGCGTACTTTCCGATAATCCCGGAGCAGTTTGCAAGCTCTTGTCGAGGATTTCCTTTACACCACCGGCAGTAACCCGAGTGTCGTATTGCTCGGTATCCTCATGTGTAGTGCCAACTACAATGCGGTTTGGATCAGAGGCAAGTAAGTAATGGCTGCTGGGCGGCATCACGACCGGCCAATCAGTGGTTTGTGTATCAGGGAGTGCCAAATGGAGAATTTGGGCTTTTTGAAACCTGACGTGGAACGGGATGCCTGCTTGGTTGAATAGTTCCCGTGCCCAGGCACCTGCTGTTACAATCACCTTATCTGCATAAAAGATTTCCTTGTCAACCCTAACGCCATACGCCCTGTTTCCTTTGACCGCGAGGGAGGCACTACCGTTTATTCTTTCGGCTCCATGTTTTGCTGCTGCACGCAATAAAGCGTTCCGCAGTAAACGGCCATCGACACGAGCGGCCCCGCTGACATGGACAGCCCCCATCTCACCTGAAAGCGGCGGGAATAAAGCTTTAGCCTGATTTGCTGAAAGTTGGCTGATTTCTCCCATCTCCGGTGCATGCTCGCTACGTTTTAGTGCTCGTTCCTCCATTGCGTCCAACTTTTTTGGATCCCGGTGAAGACTGATGGCGCCTGATTTGGTGTATCCAGTGTTTTTTTCCCCATCGGATGTTAATTCTTTTATCAATTCAGGGTAATAACGGGCACCACCTTTTGCAAGCTGATACCAGGCCTTATTTCTCCGTTGGGACAACCAGGGACAAATAATTCCAGCAGCAGCGTCTGTAGCTTGTCCGGTATCCTGTCGGTCAACGACTATTACTTCCGCTCCAGCTTTTGCGAGCCGGTAGGCGGTGGAAGCCCCGAGTATGCCGGCCCCGACTATAATGAATTTTTTCATTCTATCATCCTTACGTTTATTCTGTGTCCTTTAAAATATATCAGACAAATTCCCACTGCAAAAGAAACACGCTGGAATACCAGGCATCCATATGGTCAACAGCCAAATATCATCATAGTCCGCCATAGCTCCCCCCGGACTTATTAACTAGTTATGCTTTTAAGAGGAAAGATGGAATGCCACACTGCTGCTAACTGCCCGGAATGCCAGGGGAAAGTCCCAATACCCAAACGTTCGTTCTTTCTGTAAAATAAAGTAAATAAGAATTTTTATAGACAAAGGTTGTTAGATGGGAGAGGAGAGCTTCTTTATAGAGTAAGCAAGTCAAGTCATATCATTAGGGGGGTTATCTGAATGGAGGAAAAGTCACTGTATCAGTTAACGACAGAGTCTAAGAGTAACCCGTCCGCCTTGATAGCCATTCTCGACGCATTCGAGCCAAAAGTCAAAAAATCCCTTTATCAGACAGAAGAGAGAAACAGGGAAGATATGTACCAGGATTTACAGTTGAAAATGGTAGAAGCCGTTACCAGTTATGATATTTCCACGGTTCCCGGATTTTTCGATTTTCAAGTTCAGGTAGAGAGTAACATTGTTTGAAAAATTTAATGACAGGGAGGCGATGTTAATGAATTCTTTTGACTTTCCGCTTTGGGTCACTTTGTTGGGGAATTTCGGCTTTCCTATCGCAGTCACTGTTTATTTGTTCTTTCGATTTGAACGAAAAATTGAAAATCTGGAGACTGTGATTTACGAGCTCTCGACCAAGCTATCCCAGAAGTAGAGATGCCCATCCCGTTTTCAGGAAAACAAGAAGGGGGGATTAGTTGGTGAAAGAACGTGAAGATCCCTGTGTGTCCGAGGTAAAGAAATATATTGACGAACATCAGGAGTTCCTTAACAACACGATTGTCTCCGCCTTTTTGAAAGAGAAGGATAACTACCAGTTGTTTGTCCAGACCATTTGTTACCCTTCCAATGCAAACACGAAAAAGCTAGATGATAAATTCCGCGCCTACTACTTTAATATCAGGCTGACCACTTTTCTCTCTAATACCCTACATTTCAATGCCATAAATTATGATAAAAAATACAAAAATGTGAAAATGCGCAATCAGCTCATTCTTGACTCCCCTCTAACAGATGATTCCGAATACACGTTAAAAGACGTAATCGAAGACAAACGGCAGGAGTCCAGCCTGGAAGCAGTATTTTCCACTGGACAGGATTATACACTTGAAGATCTGGTTGTTGATGAAAGACTGTATCAGGCTATCACCAATTTGACAGAGAACCAGAAAAAGATTCTCAACTTGGCCTATGTGCACGAGCTGAGTGACACGGAAATAGCTGTCGTACTAAAAAAATCCCAACAAGCTGTGTCCAAAAGTCATAAAAAAGCGCTTAAAAGACTGCGAAGGTCTCTGAACGAGAAGGATGACCTTGTAAAATGAAAGGGAAGTGGATAGGTCTTGGTGAATCAATATAATGACTTCCCCTCTTTGGGCATCAACTCCAAAAGAATGAAATTGGAGAATTGCCAGGAGGGGAAGGTAATACTAACCTTGAAAATGGGGACGAGTTGCTATGTGCGTCTTGCACAGGAACGAGTCCTCTTCTTTTATGGCATAACAATATTTTTAACAGGGTTAGGGAATACTTCAGAGGAAAGGTTTAATTGTTTTACAAAGCGATCTTCACTGGGGTATAATCACGTCTGGACAACAATTCCGATAAACATACTGGGGGTTTCAATATGAAAAAAATAAGTGCATGGCTGGTTATCATCGGCCTGGTTGCTGTTTTGGCAGCATGTGGAGGTAATTCAGAGGGAGATTCCGGTGCCGACGAAAATAATGGCAGCTCGGACAGTGGCTCTGAGTCGTCTGCGTCCCTTTATGATCAAATCATGGAAGAAGGGGTTATTACGGTTGGAACGGAAGGTACGTATGCGCCCTTTACCTTCCATAATGATGAAGGTGAGTTAACTGGTTATGATGTAGAAATTATCCGGGAAGTGGCTGACCGGATGGGAGTCGATGTGGAATTTGAAGAAACACAATGGGACTCCATGTTTGCCGGCTTGAATGCCGAACGCTTTGACGTGATTGCCAACCAGGTCGGCATCGATGAAGAACGTAAACAAAACTATGATTTCTCCAATCCATATACGTATTCTTCTGCGGTCGTAGTCGTACCAAAGGATAACAACAGTATCACTTCTTTCGAAGACTTAGAGGGCAAGCAATCCGCACAGTCTTTAACCAGTAATTTCGGTGAAATTGCAGAGGAAAATGGTGCGGAACTTGTCAGCGTCGAAGGTCTGGCACAGTCCATCGAATTGATCAAGCAAGGCAGAGCAGATGTCACGGTGAACGATAAGCTGGCGGTACTGGATTATATCAACCAGCAAGGGGATGAGAGCATCAAAATCGCCGCGGAGCAGGGTGACGCTTCAGAATCTGCTTTCGCATTCAACAAAGGAAACGAAGAATTAGTGGAAGCTGTCAACGAACAATTGGAAGCCATGAGAGAAGACGGAACCTTAGCGGAAATCTCCAAAGAATGGTTTGGTGAAGATGTCTCTTCTCAATAATGTTTTGCTTACCATTACAGCAGATATGGGGGGCTGGGAGCTTTTTAAAAACTCCCTGCTCCCGATGATCACCGGGGGGATTAAATATACCATCCCTCTTACGCTGATTTCCTTTGCGGTAGGAATAGTGCTGGCTTTGTTGACCGCGATGATGCGTCTGTCCAATTCCCGGTTTCTAAGGGCGCCTGCCGTTGCTTATGTGTCCGCAATCAGAGGGACACCTATGCTGGTGCAGCTGTTCATCGTGTTTTATGGGATGCCTAGCTTAAATATAACGATCGACCCGTTTCCGAGTGCGATTATCGCTTTTTCTTTGAATGTAGGGGCCTATGCATCTGAAATTATCCGTGCATCTATTTTATCGATTCCAAAAGGCCAATGGGAAGCAGGCTATACAGTCGGCATGTCCCATTCTACTACCTTAAAGCGGATCATTCTTCCACAGGCGGCAAGAGTCTCCATTCCACCGCTGTCCAACACGTTTATCAGCCTGGTCAAAGATACGTCGCTAGCCTCGTTGATTCTGGTAACCGAGCTGTTTCGCCGGGCACAGGAAATTGCGGCAAGGACGTACGACTTCATGCTGATATATGTGGAAGCCGCGATTTTGTATTGGGTGATCTGTTTCTTGCTGTCACTCGTCCAGGAAGCAATCGAAAGACGACTTTCACGTTACACGGCAAGGTAGAGAGGAAGGTTGAGCAATGTATTTATCAATAAAGGGGCTATCAAAATCCTTTGGCGAGTTGGAGGTACTGAAGGATATTGAGGTAAATGTGGAAAAAGGCAAGGTATTGACGATCATGGGACCATCCGGTTCCGGGAAAACGACACTGCTTCGCTGTTTGAACGCCTTGGAGGAGCCGAGCGGCGGTGTTTTCACCTTTGAGGATGGATTCAGTCTTGATTTTGATAAGAAAGTGAGTAAACAAGACTGGCTGCGGTTAAGAAGGAAATCAGGTATGGTTTTTCAGTCATACAATTTGTTCCCGCACAAAACGGCTTTGGAAAATGTGACAGAAGGGCCGATCATTGTTCAAAAGCGTGAAAAAAAACAGGTTCAGGAGATGGCAGAACGGCTGCTTGCCAAAGTCGGCTTAAGAGATAAAATGCATTTGTATCCACACCAACTTTCCGGCGGACAGCAACAGCGGGTCGGGATTGCCCGTGCTTTAGCCATCGAACCGGAACTGATGCTGTTCGATGAACCCACTTCCGCTCTCGATCCAGAATTAATTGGAGAAGTACTGGGAGTTATAAAAGAGCTGGCCAATGAAGGCTGGACAATGGTTATTGTCACCCACGAGGTCCAATTCGCGGAACAGGTTTCCGATGAAGTACTGTTCATGGACGGTGGCTACATTATTGAACAGGGACCTCCTAAACAGGTATTGAAAGAACCGAAGGAGAAAAGAACACAGCAATTCTTACAGCGGATCCTCAACCCATAAATGTACCATCCAGTCCGTGTACGGATTGGATGTTTTTTTATACGGCTGGCTTTCGTAAGTAAAGTGAACTACAACGAACAACAGACTTCTGCTTGACTGATTGCAGGTTAAACGACACAATAAAAGATAGAACAAGTAAAAAGTTTTGTAAAGCCTAGGAAGTGATGGTAATGAACGAAAAGAAGAGAAACATAATCGAGGCTTCCATTGCGCTTTTTGCTGAAAAGGGGTTTTATGCGACCTCCGTTCAGGAAATTGTCGATAAAAGCAATTTATCCAAGGGATCTTTTTATCTCCACTTTCGCTCCAAGGACGAATTAATGCTCCGTATATTCGAATACTATTACGATTTGATGAATAGCAAAGTGGAAGAAGTCAGGCAGGAAAATCTGCCGCCAAAAGAAAGTTTTATCAAACAAATCCGCATCCAATTGGAAGAAATTATAAAACATAAAGATTTCATCATTACTCAGTTTCGAGAACAGACCATATCCCTCAATGAAGAATTATTTGAGTTTATAAGACAGAAAGATATCGAAATCAAGCGTTGGTATGAGCAAAATTTGATAAATATGTACGGGGATCGAGCAGAAGCGTATGTTGTCGACCTGGGTGTTATTGTCGAGGGGATGCTGTCGAATTATATGCAATTGAGCATCAAATACGGTGTCGAACTTGACTTCCATAAAATGGCCGTCTTCCTTGTCCGGCGTTTGGATGACATCGTCGAAGGGATTTTTGACAGTGGGGAAGAGCCGTTGATTACAAAGGAGCAACTTCTGGAATCCGCTCAACTTATGAAACTCCCGCCGGATTCTGTTAAACAGAAGATAGAAAAAGACTTAATGGAGATGCAGGAGGTCGTCAATCAATTGGATCTCGACTCTGCTAAGGCGACAGAACTCCAAGGTGTGATCGACTATTTGTCTTCAGAAATGAGAAAAGCCGAACCTAAAAAGTTTTTAATCCAGGGTTTGCTGGCAAATTTTAAAGGAGTAAGTGAATTGGATGAATTCCGGCATCGTATAGCCGAGCGCCTGCAAATACGATTGCTGTAAAGCGTTTACTAGCAAGAGGGAATAAAAAACACTGTACGGAGAGTAAGGCGTCCTCGTACAGTGTTTTCGTTTAGATAGTCCATAAATCATTTTAAGAAGTTTTTTTCCAGTACACTGCTTTGTGGGAGGTTGGGGATGGTGGAAACTGTTCCCCTTCCTCGACGTTAATTTCTGTATCGTCTTTTTGGGAAGCGTCGTCTTCATTGACAAATCCGTCTACTTTATACGTGCCTGACTCTGGTACGTTTTCTCCAGTTTTCAAACGGTTTTCAGCCATTCTCTACACCTCCATTGAAGTTTTTGAAAAGCTTGTCCTGCTTTTCATGTACACTAAACTATTTCACCATTGGAGTTGAGATAAACTTTTTTGGCTGAATGTTACGTAAATGTAATGAAGAAGAAGTTCGAATAGTCATCGTTCTGATAAGCCAAGCCACTTTTTAAGCCTCGAGCCCAGCCCCTTGGAGCTATCGTCTCCTGCTGTGGAAGCTGGAGTTTCTTCCTCCTTCTCGATAAAAATCGTTTTACGGTCTACTGCAGTCTTACTCGTTAAGATAAGCCCGATATCTGTCTCAGCCTGCTTGTTTGTAACCGCCGTATAGTGGATGTTATGCTGACGTGCCAGTTTTTTGTATTCTTTAAAGAAACGGGAACTGATTTTTCCGTTCAGCAATAACCTTGCATCCGGATTAGTTTCCATCTCAGCCGCTAATTCCTCCAGCCCTTTTTGTTGCATGACCTGAGATTTTTTTAGTGCAAGCAGAATCCTTTCCCTTAATGTACCTAAATAACGTTTTCGCTCGGAAGGTTTTGTCTGCTTTGCGCCGTACATTCCTTCTTCTAGATAATTGTCCATATTTTCTTTACTCATCATGATGCTCCTCTTCATGAATGATCCAATCCTGTCCATCTATCTATTATAAAACGGTGGAGGCTGCTTATAAAGTATGATGAAGAGGACTTTGGCAGTGTGCTCTCTTCATAGATTGTCCCAATGATGCATATAGATATCCCAAAAAGGAGGGGAAAGCAATCGACGATATTTAAAGAATTTCGACAATTCATCCTGCGGGGAAATGCTGCCGACATGGGGATCGGCATGGTTCTTGGAGCTGCATTTAGCAGTATAGTCGATTCACTGGTGACAGATGTCCTGCTGCCTCCAATCGGATTGCTGCTTTCCCAAATGAATTTTCCAACTTGTATATTGTTTTGGGGAGTGGCCGTTATGAAACATTGGCAGAAGCTAAGGCAGCAGGAGCTGCCACAATCAATTATGGACTGTTTCTAACTTCACTGATACGGTTTCTGATTATTTTTTTCGCTTTGTTTCTGGTCATAAGGCAAATGAATCGTTGGAAAAAACCGGATCAGCATCCAGGGGTGGCAATGCAGAAGAAAGAATGTGCTTACTGTCGCATGTCTATTCCAATCCAGGCAGTCCGGTGTGGGCATTGTGGATCTGATCTTATGAAAGAAGAGACAAACGATAAGACGAGGCTATGGATTCGTGTGAAATAGTCAATCAAAACGAGTGCTATTTAGACATAGCACTCGTTTTCTATCTGCTAGCTATAAATAAATTTCTTTCAAGTTTAGCTATAGGATACTTTCCCTGTAATCGGAAGGAGAAGAAAGTAAGCCTCCTGTAAGCGGGCTTGTCTTTTACTTTTTCGATTTATTTCGTTCCTGGCGTTTATTCGCTTTTTTCATTCTTTCCATTGCTTCCATGTCTTCTGAATCAGCGAGCTCATAGGAAAATTCGATCTCTTCTGTTTTCTCGATATTCTTTAGTGCTTTCCTGGCTTGTTTATTTTCGTCCATTACCTACCATCCTTTCTGAAAAGGGATCAGGAATCTTCCTCTTCCTTCATAATATGGAAGAGACAACGGCATCCTATTCATATAGCGGGTAAATAGAGAAAGGTACTAGTCGAAAGAAAAATCACCAGCATTTTTACCAATGCTGGTGATTTTCTCGAATACAGAGTTTGTGAACCGCTCATCCATCCTTGTTTACTGTTGAAAATCATCTGGATTTTTTTCTGGACTCTTTTTATTGTTGCTTTCTACTTCACGTTCAGGATCGGGATCTCTATTGGGATCCTTCCGTTTCTTTTCTTGTTCTGGTGAATTGTTTTCATGATTATCGAATAGTTTGTCTTTATCTTCAGCCATATCGAACACCTCACTTATCCATTGCTTGATTTTTTGATTTCGCCTAAAGCATCTTCGGCAGATTGTTCTTTATTAGAGACAGCTAAATCTCCTAGAGATACAACCCCTTTGATTTTTCTGTCCTCAGCAACGATCAGCCGTTTAATTTGGTGATCTTGCATGAGGCGCGAAGCTTCCTCCACTTGCATATCCGGAAGTGCTGTGATGACTTTATCGGTCATGATTTGTTCAGCCGAAACGCCATTCGATTTAAAATCCTTAGCCAGTCCTTTGCGTACAATATCACGGTCGGTCACTACGCCGACAAGCTTGTCTTCATCTACAATAGGAAGGAAACCGACATCGCGCGCTTCCATTTCCTGCGCTAATGTTTCTAAACTGTCACCAGGTTTAGCTTTTGTTACATTGTCTGTCATAACTTCGCGAACAGTTGTCATAAGCTAATCCTCCTTTTAGGTGTAGGAACTGACGTATAATAATCAATATCCTTTATCGGGCCATACAAAACATCATCTTATAAGGAAGAAATGTGTCCTCGAGGTGCATATCTTTTATAGGTAACGGGAACAGCACATAGAGAGCATTATGAAAAGGAGGATAAAATTGGCACCATTAAAAGCATTGATTTTGAATTGCTCCTTAAAAAAATCGGATGAGGCCTCGAATACCGATGCGTTGTTGAATGAATTCATTAAGATTTTTGAAGGGGAGCAGGTAGAAGCAGAACTGATTCGGGTAGTCGACTATAATATTGCTTATGGAATAGCGGAAGATATGGGAGACGGCGACGAATGGCCACAATTATTCGAGAAGATTAAGGAAGCAGATATATTATTGATGGGTACTCCTGTATGGCTTGGTGAAAAAAGCAGTGTCTCGAAAAAAGTGCTGGAACGCTTTAATGGCTCTTCTACGGTTAAAAATGAAAAAGGCCAGCCAGTGTATTATAATAAGGTGGCCGGCGCAGTGGTCACGGGGAACGAGGATGGAGCGAAAAATGCTGCAGGCGACCTTATTTTCGGATTATCGCAAATCGGTTATGCGATTCCACCCAATCCAATTGCTTATTGGGTCGGAGAAGCCGGACCAGGTCCATCGTTTATTGAAGCAGAGGGATATAAAAACGAATTCACTCAGTCAAATGTTCAAATGGCCGGCCATAATCTGATTCATCTTGCCCGCATCTTTCAACAACAGCCTATCCCGACAAAGGGAAATGCTTCTTGATAGATAACAAAAAGCAGGACGCCTTATGCAACAAGGCATCCTGCTTTTTCTATTCCACGGCATAATCCTGCCCGCTGTGTGGCAGAAAAAGCCACTTTACGGGTTGACTGGTGTGCAAGCCGGGCTTACGCTCTTGACGTATTAGTCTTCATCGACTGGATATACGCCATTTTCGTCATGAACTTCTTTTCCGGAAAGCGGCGGGTTGAACACACATACCATTCGCATATCCGTTCTGGCGCGAAGGAGGTGCTCGTCATGCTCATCCAGGGCATATAGTTCATCTTTTTTTATCGGCCATACTTTATTATCCTTCAGGGTAACGACTTCGCCTTCCCCTTCGATGCAATAAACTGCTTCCAGATGGTTTTGATACCAAATGTGTGTTTCTGTTCCTGCCTTTATTATTGTATCGTTGACAGAGTAACCCATTCCATCGTCCTTTTTAATCAGACGTCTGCTTACCCAATTGCCTCCGTCTACATCATGTTCAGTTCCTAATACGTCATTTAAAGCTACAACTTTCATTTTTGGTTTCCTCCCGGTTTCGTTGTTTGATTGATGAAGCGCTTGTATAGCAGTTTAGCGATTAATTGACAACTGGTTCTTTCACGAGGCTTTTAATGCTCTCTTCAATGATGGCAAAGCCTTTTTCCAGATTTTCTTCTTTAATATTCAATGGCGGGAAAAGCTTGAATACTTCATCTTTCGGACCGGAAGTTTCCATTATCAGGCCATTTTCAAACGCTTTTGCAGCCACTTTGTTTGCCAGACCGTCCACTTCAGAAGCAATGCCGGTCATCAATCCTCTTCCGCGCACTTCTCCTTTTAATTCAGGATACTTCTCGACCATTTTATCCAGAAAGTTCCGGACCATTTTGGCCTTGACTTGAATATTCTTTTCGAAGTCTGCATCCTCCCAATATTCCAGGGCCGCTGCAGCAGTGATAAAGGCATGGTTGTTACCTCGGAAAGTGCCGTTATGCTCGCCAGGTTCCCAAATGTCTAAGTCAGGGCGAATAAGGGTGACGGCGAATGGCAGTCCATAACCGCTCAATGACTTGGAAAGACATACAATATCCGGTTTGATGCCTGCTGGTTCGAAACTGAAGAATGTTCCGGTTCTACCCACTCCTGCTTGCACATCGTCAATAATCAGCAGGATGTCCCAGCGCTTACAAATATTTTCCACGCGTTTCAACCATTCAAAACGGGCAGTATTGATTCCGCCTTCGCCTTGAACCGTTTCCAGGATCATGGCAGCAGGGATGGCAACTCCGCTGCCTGCTTCCTCCAAGAATCGCTCAAGATAATCTAAATCATCATTGACAAAATTATCATATGGCATGGTCACCACGTTTTGCAGCGGTACACCAGCCCCTTTCCGTTTGAAGGAATTACCTGTTACGGATAGCGATCCAATGGTCATTCCGTGAAAACCATTTGTAAAGCTGATTACATCTGTACGTCCGGTAACTTTTCTTGCCAGTTTCAAGGCGCTCTCCACCGTATTTGTACCTGTCGGTCCGGGGAACATCACTTTATACTCTAAGTCGCGCGGTTTGAGAATGACATCATGGAACTTGGTCAGAAATTCAGCTTTTGCTGTAGAAGCTTTATCCAAGGAATGGGTGATTCCATCATCCATAATATAATCAATTAACTTGGCCTTCATTTTGTTGTCATTGTGGCCGTAATTCAGGGCTCCGGCTCCGGAGAAGAAGTCTAAGTATTCGTTTCCATCTTCATCCCAGATTTTTTCCCCTTTAGCTTTATTGAAAACAGTAGGGAAGCTGCGTACATAGCTTCTTACCTCAGATTCCAGTTTTTCAAAAATCGATAAATTTGTTTGGCTCATTTATAATTCCTCCTTGATTAGAATTGTGTTGCGAAATTTTGTTCAGGATGCCTGATTTACTTTTCAATCGGACCAATTCTGAAACTCAATTCCCCTTCATGGTCGTCCGTCGGAAATAGCTCTTCTGGAAACAACTCTTCTACATGGCAGCCTGTATCGTATTTCTTGGCTAGGCCGCGGAATAAGGATTGAGACGCGTCATTTGAAGGGGTGACTGTCGCTTCGACAAAGCGGACATCCCGACAGGCATCGCGACTGACCAATTCCTGGAGCAGCCTGGAAGCAACTCCTCTTCCCCGTTGGTCAGAGGAAACGCCAATCTGCCACACGAACACCACATCTTGACGCTCTGGAGGAATAAATGCGGTAACGAAGCCAACTAATTTATCGTTTTCTTTGGCTACTACGCAAGTCTCAGCAAAAAACTCACTCATCATAATATATTTATATACGGAGTTTTGATCGAGCGTCGAATTGTTTACCAATTCCCACATTGCTGCGCCGTCTTCAACAGCTGGTTTACTGAATGCCAGTTTATCAGCTGCATCCGCAGTCGCAGTTACGCTTGAACTGTTAATAGCAAGTGCCTCCTTTAATGGTTATTTTCATTTTTACAAAGCACATTAATAATCATAGGAGAGTTGGTAAATTTACTCAAATATCAATAAACTTGATTAAATGGAATAAGGAATGCTTAGTCATGCTTAGAGGCAAACAGCTAGTCAAAAACAAAAGAATGCTCTTATATTGTTAATTTTTCTAACAATTTTAATTTATCTGTTCAATTTTTCGGTTAGTTGACATCATCTCCGCGGGCAACGATTGAGATTTAACTGTGCTTATATCAAAAGGTTTAGGGGAGCAGGGGAAGGGAAAACTATCTATAAATAATTCGGTTAAAAAGGAGTGGTAAATATGCCTTGGACGATGGATGATTACCCTGCTTCATTAAAAAATTTTAAACCTGTGATTCGAAAAAAGGCGATTGATATAGCCAACGCGATGCTTGATGAGGGATATGATGAGGGAAGGGCTATTCCGATTGCGACAGATCAGGCGAAAGATTGGTATGACAATGCGTCTAAAAAAGAAATTGAGGAGTATGAGGACGAAGGGGATCCTCAATCATGTTCCAAAGAAGATGAGCAGTACGATAAGCGTCCCGAATTAATGGATGAGGGAGAACATGTCGTAGCGCATGAAAACGGCTGGGCTGTACAAGCAAAGGATGCCAAAAAGCCTTCAAAAGTTTTCGACAAAAAATCGGATGCTGTCGAACGGGCGAAAGAAATTGCTGAAAACAAAGGAACAGAGGCTGTAATCCACAAGGAAAATGGAGATGTCGAAAAGCGGCACAGCTTTTCTGAATAAAGATTCGCTGCTAATTTTCTAGTTTTTCAAAATAAAATGCAAGTTGGACGGAACACATGCATTTCAGTGAAATGGACGAAGGAAAAACCAAACGATGATTCGGAATTTAAATATTCGAATTCGTTCGGTTTTTTCTACTTTATAAGAAAGCGTTTTGTTCATTTCAAGAAATTGAAATCCGTAACTGGTCAGGAAGTATCAATAAATCCTTCTTATATTGGCCGATAGTAAGGATTCTAACCCTTCACTCCGGCAGGGTACTTCGCCTTCGGCAGGAACGGCTTCAGCTAGCGTTCCTCCTGGTGGAGACTGCTTATTTTGCCTCTGTGTGGATTGATACTCCCCCAATCTACACTGTTTCCATCTGATATCCTCACTACTTGTTATCTAGACACAAATCGGTTGTCTTGAATCCAGAAACGCCACGGATAGAACTTTGCTTCTCCTGTATTGTCGATACCTATTCTCGGTCCTGCTTTCGTGACAAACTTGTCTGTATCCGGGCCGGGGGCAATCCATAATGAAGGCTGATCCAACCGATGACCATAATCCTCCATTGAAATTCCCAAGGCTTTGCAAAGCTTTCCTGGTCCATTGGTAAGTTGGCGTTCGTTTTTGGCTTTTGGCCGCCGGGATCGGATCAGGGACAGGCCGGAATACGGTTCGACAGCCCGGATCAAAACGGCTTCCGGGACATCGACTCCTCCGCTGACAACATTCATAAGACAGTGCGTATGCATCACATATGTATAAGCACTACCAGCGGTACCGAACATGATTTCCGTACGTTTTGTGCGCCGGCTTTTGAAACTGTGTGCCGCTTGATCAAATGGGCCTTTGTAAGCTTCTGTTTCTACAATGATTCCAGACGCCGTGCCTTCGGGTGTTTCTTTCACTAAAAGACAGCCTAATAAGGCGGGGGCAAGCTGCAGGGTTGGCTGATTGTAAAAATCGAGAGGCAATGGAGAAAAGATTTCCTGTTCCGTTCTCATTTATTAAAACTCCTAACTAGGTGGGATTCATCTTGGTAAAGTCTCTAATTGCATGATACACAGTACTTCAGTATGGGGCAACAGCCTGGATCTATAAACAGGGAGGGGCCAAAATAAACGCGGAAGCTTTGCGCAACGCAGACTAGTCTAGATCGAACCTGGGAGTAGTGGTCTTTTCCACACGGCGATTTGCTAATGGTCATCAAAGGGAAATCTGAAGCTGCAATACATCCCGTCACAACAAGCACCTTAATACCTCAAAAAAAAACCGCCCAAAAAATGGGCGGCAAGCAATGTGGAATGGATTAGATATTGATTGTTAATTATGCTTTAACAGGTACAGACAAACCAAGACCTTCAGCTACACGAGTACCGTACTCAGGGTCAGCTTTGAAGAAATGCTCGATTTGGCGCAGCTTGATTTCATCTTTTTCAACAGGCTTCATGCCTTCGACGATATTATTTACAAGACGGGTACGCTCGTCTTCACTCATTAAGCGGTATAAGTCACCTGCTTGTGTATAATGATCGTTATGATCGTAAGCTACGCTGTCTGCCATCCCGGTAACTTCATAAGCTGAAGGTTTGGTTTCAGGCGCTTCTTGCGGTCCGCCATAGCTGTTTGGCTCGTAGTTAAGAGAACCGCCGCCGTTTCCGTCAAAGCGCATTTGGCCGTCGCGCTGATAGTTGTTTACTTCAGCGTGGGAACGGTTGATCGGTAACGCCTGATGGTTGGCGCCGACACGATAACGATGAGCGTCCGCGTAGGCAAACAGACGGCCTTGCAGCATTTTATCAGGGGATGGTTCAATACCAGGTACTAATGTTCCTGGAGAGAACGTTGCCTGTTCCACCTCTGCAAAGTAATTTTCTGGATTTTTATTCAATACCATTTTTCCAAGTTCGATTAATGGATAGTCTTTGTGAGACCATACCTTTGTCACATCGAAAGGATCGAAACGATAGGTGTTGGCATCTTCGATTGGCATGATTTGAACGTAGACAGTCCATTCAGGGAAGTCTCCGTTATCGATTGCATTATATAAATCCTCGATATGGTAATCAGGGTTTTCCCCGGCTAATTTTGCAGCAAGGTCAGTATCCAGGTTTTTAATGCCTTGATTTGTCTTAAAGTGATATTTTACCCAAACAGATTCGCCTTCAGCATTCGTCCATTTGAAGGTATGGCTTCCGAAACCATCCATATGGCGATATGTGGCTGGAATTCCACGGTCAGAATGCAAAATGGTTACCTGATGCAGTGATTCTGGAGACAAGGACCAGAAATCCCATACAGCATTCGGATCTTTCAAGTGTGTTGCCGGATTGCGTTTTTGTGTATGGATGAAGTCCGGGAACTTAATCGCATCGCGGATGAAAAAGACTGGGGTATTGTTACCCACTAAATCATAATTGCCTTCTTCTGTATAAAATTTGACTGCAAAGCCCCGTGGATCACGAACCGTATCAGCCGATCCCAATTCACCGGCAACCGTAGAGAAGCGGATGAACATTGGGGTTTTTTTGCCTACTTCTTGTAAGAAAGCAGCTTTTGTATATTTAGATAGGTCGTTGGTTACTTCAAAGTAGCCATGAGCTCCGGCACCTTTTGCGTGAACGACACGTTCCGGCACTCTTTCTCGGTTGAAGTGAGCCAGCTTTTCAAGCAGGTGTACATCTTGAATCAGCGTTGGACCGCGGTGACCGGCAGTCATGGAGTTCTGGTTGTCTCCGACTGGAGCTCCAGCAGCATTCGTTAAGTATCTTTTTTCATTTACCATCTATTTAACACCTCTCCTTAGCTTAGTACAACTATAATTATAATATAAATCTACTAAAAATCAATGTTTAATTATAATAATTTTAATTAATCAATCATTCTAATTAATAGATGATACGTTTCATAAGCGGTTTCTATGCATAATCTATGGAAAATTATCGATTGAGGAAACCTGTTGATAAAAGAGATGGGAAAAGTTGCAGGAGTGTAAGGCAAAAAAAAGACTGTCAACGGACAGTCTTAGAAGAAGATCAAGGTACCCAAGGGGATGAAACAATTATTATATTGGGGGGTAACAAAAGCCATCACGTTAAAAAGAGTACCTTTTTCTTCTGTAAAAGTAAGCATAGGAAAGTGTATTACCTCTTTATTATAGATGATAATGAGAATCATTTGCAATAAAGATGCGTAAATTATTTTCCCTTGCGGTCAAAATAGTCTTTTTGTACTAAAAAAAGCAGGGCCCGTTCAATGACGCCCTGCTCTTTTTTCTTGCGAGTTCTTGTGGGAACCCGAGCTTTGTATTTACAGCGATTGATAGATAATTTTATTTAAAAAATGAGCGGATGGATTGGAAGATCTCAATCCCCTGATAGGTGAAAAGGCATATAGCGGAAAATGAAAAAGCCCCGATTAATAAAAAGCGCACCAATGCAAACATCACTGTTCAACCTCCTTTATTTAAAGGGTTCTGAGGTCGAAACGATGGTTGCGGAGATAGGAAGATTGATAAAAGACGGTTACATAATGTGGATACCACTGCTTAATGGCTGTGCGTTTCCAGATGGCAGGGTGAACCGCTCCGAATGCGACTGTAAGAAAAGCAAAGAGCGAGAGGTTGATAATTTTGGTATCCTTAGGGGCTGTTTCGTTAACTGGAACGATGTGGCCATCGAGCATGAAGATACTGGTTTCATCAATAAACCCTTTAGATGGATGGATGTTAGTTTGAGGAGAAAGGGAGATAGACAGGGTAGATAAAAAGATTACTAGAATGGTGGTGACTTGTATTCTTTTCATCATTTTCCTCACCTCCTTCTGGGTAGTATGTAAAAACAAATAATAATACATGAAATGGCAAATGTAAATAAAAAGCATTCGCCAAGAAAACACCACTAGTTTGCAGATAAAGCTCGAAGGGTATCAAAGAAAATCAGTTTGTGTTTTAAAGGGGCAATTGTTTTGCTATCGATAATTATCTTCTTTGTTACAGCGATTATATCCGTCTTCTCAGCCATTAAACTATCGACCTATGCCGACATGATCAGTAAGCAAACCAGACTTGGCGGTATGCTTGCAGGTACATTGCTGTTGGCAGTAGCGACGTCGCTTCCGGAACTTACGGCTACTGTTTCTGCCGCTGTGATCGGCAACGCTGATATTGCGATAGGTAACGGGCTGGGAAGTATTATTTTCAATTTCCTGGTATTGTTTTTGCTCGATCTTTATTTTCGTAAGCAACGATTATTTTTACGCGTGTCAGATAATCACTTCCATACCGGGCTGCTTTCCTTGGGGTTAGTGGTGATTGCTGGTCTGTCGATATATTTCCAGCTTGATCAGTCTTCTTTCGGAATAGGGTTGACCAGCTGGATTATCGTAGCTGTTTACTTCATAGGTCTCAGTCTTATTTCACTGAAACAGCGGAAAGATAAAAAGAAAGAGGCGGATGTTCCGGAAAGTGAAAGCTCGATGTCCTTAGGAAAAATAGCAGCTTTATTTATTTTCTATGCTGGCATCATTTTTTTCTCCGGAAGTGGGTTAAGTATCTCCGGTGATTGGATGGCTAGTACCACAGGGATTTCCGCGACGGTTGTCGGCAGCTTGCTGATTGCCATAGCGACATCGCTGCCTGACGCTGTCGGTGTTTATGTGGCGTTACGGAAGGCAAACATCAATTTGGCGATTGGAGCGATACTTGGTAGTAACTTATTTAATATCTTTGTAGTTACGGTATCGGATGGTTTTTATCGGAGTGGAAGCATTTGGATATCCGGAGATTCAATGAATATCTGGACAGCGTTTGTCGGCTGTCTGCTCACTTTTGCCGTATTACTGTTATTGAAACGGGATAAAACAAAAAATGCTTTCACTTATTCGTTGCCCTCTCTTCTCGCGATTTTCAGTTATATCCTTTTTACCGTTATTATTCTATAGTAAAAGTAATTCGTAAAAAGGAAGTGAAGGGATGATTGTCCATTTGGATCACACCGATCCGGGAACAGCAGCGAAGCTGTTAAAGGTGCAAATACCTGCTTATCGGATGGAAGCAGAGCTTATAAAGTTCGATGGGATTCCTCCATTACACGATACAGTAAGAACCATCCAAGGCAGCAGGGAGTCGTTTTTGGGCCATCTTGAAAATGAACGACTGCTTGGTGCTCTTGCATATGAGCAAACAAATGACCATTATGTTTTGTCCAGGTTGTTCGTTGGACCGGCGTATTTTCGTCAGGGAGTTGCTTCATCCCTCCTGCAATTTTTCCTGAACCACGTAGTACGGGAGTCAAAACCTGTCACAGTTACTACCGGTACAGCCAACCTGCCTGCAATTAGCTTTTATGAAAAATGGGGGTTCACCAAAATCAAGGAAATAACCGTTGAACAGGGAATTTCACTGACCATGCTGCAGACCATCCATTAAAGGGATACCAGCCTGTTTTTCGTCTATGGAGTATATCTGCTTTCGATCATTGAATAGGATAGAGGAGAACAATGATCAGAGGTGAAGCGGATGATTTCCTGGTTTACGCTGGGTCTTTTAGGTTTGGCAGCATTCCGATTAACAAGGTTGCTTGTCTATGATGACATCGCTCGATTTATCCGGGCTCCTTTCCATGAGGAAAAGGAAGAAACGTTGGCAGATGGTACGACCGAAGTGGTTCTATACATTAAAGGAAGAGGGCTCCGCAGGTTTATCGGAGAGCTGTTGAGCTGTCAATGGTGTACGGGCATCTGGTCATCGGCCTGTTTGTATGCTGGATATGTATTGTGGCCGGTTTTGTTTCTGCCGGTTATCATCATTCTGGCTGTAGCTGCAATTTCTTCGATGCTTGAAGTGCTGGTCAGCTTTTTTCTAAGCCGGACGGAGTAGTAACACGAAGAAGCCCTAGCATCGTTATCAGCTAGGGCTTCTTCCATTCTATGGTTTTATCTTTTATTTGCTACTTTTCGGATGCTTTTACCGCACCCGCATCCTTTTCCGCTTGCAGCTCGCATTCTTCTGGATCGTGACTTCCTTCTATTTGTTTTCTTCCGTTCGATTTGTTCGGTCATGAGTGACTACTCCTTCCTTTTTCATTATCCAGAGAAATGAAAAGTTTCAAAGTCTCTTACAATTCTCCGTGGCTTTCTTTTTGGAAAAAAGATGGCCTTAACTAATTTATATGCTGCTTTCTTGTTTCGGGAAGGGCGCAGCAAAAAATTTTGGAAGCGTAAAACAGAAGGTCTTTATTATCGTTGGATTTTCTTGGCTCCGTAATTTTTACATCCGCATCCGCCCGTTTTTTTGGCGACATAATTTCCGGAAGCAACCTGTTGAGCTGGTACTGCCTTGACCCCTTTTTTTCCATTTAGGTATTCGATTTTCATGGTATCCACTCCTTGCTTGGCATTTTTAACCTCTTTATACAATAACGATAGGCCTGTGATAATACTGGCCGTCAGCAATGGTATATCCTTGCCAGACAACTGGCTCTGCCTGCAAAGAAACAATCAGCATACAGATTTGCGGTTCCGGATGATGGAGAATATCTTCCTTGGAAGGGACCGGCTGTGCTGTTGGGTGGGAATGGTAGATGGCTAATACTTGTTCCCGTTTTGATTCAACAGCCTCCATCGTTTTATCCACCTTCTCTTTACTAACGAAGTAGCGGTAGCGATGCTTGATTTCACTTTCCAGTTCCCAAATAGAGGTAATGTGGTTCGTTGTTCCGCTTAGAAGTCCGCACGTTTCGTAGGGAAGGCATTCACGGGTATGCTGGATCATTTTTTTTTCAATATATGCTGGCAGATAGATGGTCTTTAAATGGTTATCCATCTTTTTGTTTTTCCAATCCAAGTGCTTGCGTGTTCATCCGCCATACTCCTTTATTGCTGAAATAAACCTTATATTTTTTGTATATGAATGATTGCGAGATTTGGAGCGGGCTGCAGTTTGCCTTTTGCTGAATCCTTTCAAAATCCGCACCCTGTTAATATTCCGCGTCTGCCCTGCATAGGATGAAAATGGTAGGCAATCAATACACTGTGTTGGGAGGAAGGACCATTGGCTGGGTATGAGGAATTTAAGGAAAAGTTGACAGCTTGGAATCAACAGACGGCTGCGTATTTGAATCAAATCGGCCAATTAATAGAAGAAAAACAAAATCGGACACTGCCATTGCCACGGCTTACAGGTTATTTCACTTCATCCCTGCATGCAGCCCATCATAAAAAAAGGGAAAATATATTGTTCGGCGATTTTCACATAAAAAATACAGGCAGCCAGCCAGTTCGTGATCTTAGTATTTGCCTGAGAATCCGGACAACGGTGCCCTATGATTTTTCGGGTAAATACCATCTTCCTAATTCTAATGCCTCGTCTCGCAAGCTGAGTGAGTGGGAACGAGTGGAACAGGAAAGCGAGGAAGATTACTGGTTTAAAAGGATGGGGGAGGGTGAGTTGTTACCGGGCGAAACCGTTACATTCTCCAACTTTCAGCTAAAGTGGAAAGCTGACGACCATTATACGATGGTTGTTGAAGGCTTTGTTTATTGCAACCTTGATACAGATGGGATAAACGCCTTAAACCAACTAAACATAAGCGGTGAAATTTAATTCGGGGGAGGGCGCTGGCTTGGCAAAACGTGAACTCTGGCCGGTTTTATCGGGAGCAATCAGCCGGTACATTGCTGACAACGAAGCAGAAATATCGGACAAGGAAATCATCGATCTGTCTATTCTTCAGTTGTTGATTGAAATGAAGAGCGATAGGGAGGAATGGGGAAGTGAGAAGAGATCTTCCGTTTCGGAAGGGTTGCCAGTCGATGTGGAAAAGGAATTAGAAGCAGCCATCGAAACCAATAAACGCCAATTCATTCAATTGATTGAATCCTTGCAATCGCCAGTGGAATAACAAGGTTTGTGAAACGGTACGTAAAACAGCGAAACTCTTTCCTATTTTTGATATAATAGATTAGAATGATAATCTTCTTAAAAAGGATAATATTAAATAGGATGATAGATGATGCCGAAAAGAAAACTGTTTCGTAAATCCTCGCTGTCATACCGTTTTGCAAGAAGCGGACTGAAGACGCTTGCTGTAATTGCTGGTATGTTCTTTTGTTTTGCCGTGTTGTTATCGCTTTATGAAAAACAGCATGAAGGCAGTAACCCGGAGCATCCAGAAAAGCAGCTGTCAGAGGAAGTTATAGCATACAAACCACTTGTGCAAAAATATTTAAAACAGCATGAGTTAGAAGAATACACCGGAGTAGTTTTAGCATTGATGATGCAAGAATCCGGAGGAAGAGGGACAGATCCGATGCAGGCTTCGGAGAGCTATTGTGGTGAAAGAGGCTGTATCGAGGATCCGGAGCTCTCGATAAAGAAAGGGACGAACTACTTCGCCGGTGTTTTAGAAGAGGCAGATGGTGATGTGAAACTAGCTCTGCAATCCTATAACTTCGGCAGGGGTTTTATCGGGTATGTAAAAGACCGTGGCGGAGAGTATTCTGAGGACCTCGCGGTTAATTATTCAAAAAGGATGTACAAAAAATTGAAATCGACCATGGATTTTCGTTGTATACGAGAGGAATCAAAAAAGTTGAATGCCTGCTATGGTGATATTAAGTATGTCGATGCCGTGCTCGCTTATTATGAAGATGCCAAAACTAAAACCGGAACCGACGACGTGAGATTGGCAGCGTTGACCGAGTAAAAGTGACCGGGGAAACAGCATAGTGGAACAGGTTCGAGAGCCTAAGCTTTCGAACCCGTTCTTTTTTTTGGGGATAGCAGCATTTTATAAAATGCTGACGTAGGACGACGCCTACCCCTCGAGGTCTTAAGCCAATCCTCTGTGTGGCAAGAGGCGCCACGTCGAGGTTTGTCTTAAGCTAGTCGGGGGTGAGCAAGGCGCTTCCGCATTTCTATGTCCAGCTTCAGCGCCTACCCCTCGAGGTCTTAAGCCAATCCTCTGTGTGGCAAGAGGCGCCACGTCGAGGTTTGTCTTAAGCTAGTCGGGGGTGAGCAAGGCGCTTCCGCATTTCTATGTCCAACTTCAGCGCCTACCCCCTCGAGGTCTTAAGCCAATCCTCTGTGTGGCAAGAGGCGCCACGTCAAGGTTTGTCTTAAGCTAGTCGGGGGTGGGCAAGGCGCTTTCGCATTTCTACTAGCTTGGCAAATAATAAATCTTGCTGACTTTCTCTTCAAATGAATGGTGGAAAACAATGAAAGGAATTCCATCAATGAATGATCTATCTTTCTTCAGTGTTTCTTCCATGGAAATCAACCGAATCCATTTTTAAGTTAAATCCTAACCGCTTTACTTTATTGGAGAAAAAGCGTAAGGTAGTATCTATGAAATTGTTTACCTAGGTAAATAAAAGGGGTGTTAGCAGTTGAAGAAAGACAGAAAGCCGATTCACTTGTTAAAACAAAAGGTACGTTATTTAAATAAACAAATGGATGAAAGGTTGAGAGAATATGGTCTCTTCCATTCTCAGTGGTCAATCCTTTTCTGCCTATACCATAACGGCCCTATGACGCTGACGGCGATTTGGCAGTATTTGCATGTAGAAGCGCCTACTGTGACAAGAACAATTAAACGGCTGGAAAGCAAGGGGTGGGTGTACCGGAGGCAGGGACAGGATAAACGCGAGAAAATTATCGGGATAGCAGAGGATGCTTTTGACATGGTGGTTGAAGTCGCGGAGATGATAGAAGCCTTCGAAGATGAAATGCTGAACGGGCTGTCAAAAGAACAACAAAATGAGCTGTTTCAGCTGTTGATGTTAATCGGAAACAAGGAGTGAATGATCGAATGACAGATAAGCAACAACCAATATGGACCAGGAGTTTTGTCAGTATATCGTTAACCCATTTTATGGTGTTTGTCGCCTTTTATACCCTGCTGACAACGCTGCCGATGTATGTAATCGAGGAACTTGGCGGGAGTGAAGCGGAAGGGGGGCTCTTGGTGACGATTATGTTGATTTCTGCCATCATCGTCCGCCCCTTTTCCGGTAAATTGTTGGAAGCGGCAGGCAAAAAACGGATACTTCTTGTCAGTGTCCTTCTGTTTGCTGTAACTACTTGTTTGTATATGTGGGTGGACCAGTTTTCCGGTTTGCTAGTGCTGCGCTTTTTTCATGGCCTTTCGTTTGGTGTGGTTACCACTGCCACGGGTGCGATAGCAGCAGACGTGATTCCTCCTGCCCGAAGAGGAGAAGGGCTTGGCTATTTTGCCATGTCAATGAACATAGCTGTCGTAGTTGGCCCCTTTATTGGCCTGACGATGTTGCAGTACACTTCGTTCCTAAACCTGTTCCTGGCACTTAGCCTAATCATGGCCGCTGGTACAGTCATCGCCTATCTTGTTCAAGTGCCCAAAGAATTAAATAAGATAAAGCCAGCAGGCAAACAGAAATGGAGCATACATGATTTATTTGAAGTGAAGGCATTGCCGATTGCTATTATTAGCTGTCTGGTGGCTTTTGCTTACTCCAGTATTATTTCTTTTATTTCCGTGTATGCAAGCTCGCTCGGTCTTTCTGCAGTCTCCAGTTATTTTTTTGTGGTGTTTGCCATGGTGATGATTTTGACACGGCCTTATTTGGGGAGGGCTTTTGACGTGAAAGGTCCAAGCTTTGTGATTTTGCCTTGTTTATTGATATTCGCGGTAGGACTTACGGCGCTAAGTATCACACATTCAGGATGGATGCTGTTAGTTTCAGCGGCATTGATCGGCCTTGGATATGGTTCGCTGCTTCCAAGCTTTCAAACCATGGCGGTCCAGACTGCAGCCAATCATCGCAGCGGCCATGCAACAGCTACTTTTTTCACGTTATACGATACCGGAATTGCTCTCGGTTCCTATGTCTTAGGTGTGCTTGTAGCCTATATGGATTTTCCGAACATTTACTTACTTTGCGCGGTCGTTCCAATTGCGGTTATCGGCTTTTTTCTCTTTTATCAAGCGAAATCCAGGCAGCAAAATCAGGAGCCGGCCTTGCGAGAGGTGGAATGACTGGACCCATACAAGTGGTATGATAGGATATAGAGGAATGTAACCTAATGGAAGATAGGAAGTGGTAAGGAATGTCCAGAAAAGTCTATTTCAATCATGATGCAGGGGTCGATGATCTCGTCTCCCTATACTTATTGTTAAAAATGGAAGATGTCGAGTTACTTGGTGTTTCCGTGATACCGGCTGATGGTTATTTGGAAGCAGGCGTGCGTGCCAGCAGAAAGATTATTGACCGGTTTGGCAAAGGTGGTTTTACTCAAGTTGCCAAGTCTAATTCTCGAGGAGTACATCCTTTTCCGAAGGAATGGCGGATGCATACCTTCCATGTCGATGCACTGCCGATCTTGAATGAAGGTAGCATGATGAAGGCTCCTGTCAGCTATTTACCGGCCCATCAGCATATGATCGAGAAAATCCGGACTAATCCAGAAAAAACGACGCTACTGTTCACGGGCCCGCTGACTGATTTGGCAAGAGCTCTGGAGGAAGCACCGGATATTGAAGACAAAATTGAAAAGCTGGTATGGATGGGAGGCACCTTCCAATCCAAAGGGAATGTGGAAGACCCGGAACATGATGGTACAGCCGAATGGAATGCGTTTTGGGATCCGGAAGCAGCGGCCAGAGTTTGGGATAGCGGCTTGACTATCGATATGGTGGCTCTGGAAAGTACAAAGCAGGTACCGCTGACCCCTCAGGTAAGGAATGATTGGGCAGCCCAGCGTGGATATGAAGGGATCGACTTTCTTGGGCAGGCATATGCGGCTGTTCCACCGTTAGTGTATGAAGAAACAAATTCAACCTATTACTTGTGGGATGTGTTGACTACCGCCTCTTTGGGTAATCCGGACTTAGTCCAGGCTAAGACTGTTTACAGTAAAATTCACACAGAATTTCCGAAGCAGGGAAGAACGTCGCAGGATGAACATGGCCGCCCGGTCCAATTGGTTTACGATGTGGCAGCTGAACAATTTTTTGCTTATATTGCCGAGTTGGCTAAAAAGTAAGCAGTTGTAAAAAGGACATTTATTAGTGGAAAAGACCAGGTCGTTGCAGCCCTGGTCTTTTTACAATTTTGAGAGATAAATGACAGGGAATTGTTTAATGGAAATCTGAAATAATTGAAGGAATTGTCAAAAAAAGAAACCTTTTTAATGCCGTATCGTAACTTTAGTAATGGTTATAAATTCTGGATTAGGAGGTGAAGGGATGGATTACGGTTTACTGATTATTGGTGTAGTACTTCTTCTGGTTTCGTATTTAGTAGCAGTGAAAAAACAAACGAGCTTATTAGCTGGATTTAATGAAAAAGCGATAAAAAACAAGGAGTTATTAGGGAAAGTGGCGGGAGGATTGTTTTTCCTTCCGTTAGGCTTGTTGGTGGTTGTAAGCAGCTTCATTAATTATCCTTATGAAAATGCCGTTCTTGTAAGTGTCATGTTAGTTTTATTAGGTGGTGTATACTTGTTTATCAACCGAAAATTACTAGACTAATGTTAATGGACTTTACACGTTGTAATCTCACAGGTTGAGCATATAAAAATACGCATGGACTTCCGATCCAAGCGTATTTTTGCAATGTTCTTTTACCTTTATGTGGGAAGTTGTCAGCTTCTTGTGATTTAGTTTATCATTGTTACATTTATTACCGTCTCCTGCGGACTGAACTGGGGATGTCTTTTTTCTGTAATGATCAGCGTCTGACACTGCCGGCGGAAATTTTAACGGATTCTCCAACGATGTTTTGTGCGGCATCCGTCAACAGATAGCATATAGTGTTGGCAACCTCCTCTGGTTTTGTGATACGGCCGGAGGGAAGTCCTTCTTCGGTAACCTTAAGCTGCTCTTCAAAAGAGCGGCCTTGTTTTTCCCCTTTGCGTTTTATTGCGTTTCTTCCCATAGTAGTATCCACATAGCCCGGACAGACTGCGTTTACCCTGACACCATGTTCAATGGCCTCTAATGAAAAAGAATGTGTAAAGCCAATTAAAGCAAACTTCGAAGCTGAGTAAGCCGTATTTCCGTGAGTGCCTCTTAAACCTGATAAGGAGGAAACGTTGACAATGGCACCTTTTCCGCTCGATTTCATTTGTTTGTATACCTGCTTAGAAAGAAGGACGGGCACCGTATAATTGAGATGCATAATCTTTTCCATTTCTTCCTGCTCCAGTTCCTCGACGAGTCCGCCTCCGCCGATACCTGCGCAATTGACCAGCAGGGTTATATTTCCGATTTCTTGTTCAGCTGATGCTACAAGATTTGTGCGCTCTTGTTCATCACCAATATCCGCCCGGTGGGCAAGTACGTTAATCCTCGGATATTTATTTGCGATTGTTTGTTTTAGCTGTTCCAGCTTTTCCTCATTTCTTCCCGTTATGGTCAAGCTGGCGCCCATATCAGCAGCGGCCAGCGCCGTCTCATAGCCAATGCCGCCAGTAGCCCCAGTTATCAAGGCATGCTCTCCTTGCAATGCATTAGAAGCAAATACACCCATATAACAACCATCCTTTCAAAAAATAGTATCCCCCTAACCAATTCCCCACCGCACCTCCAATTAACCATGTATAGGGTCAGTCCCCTTCACAAGAAAATCCCTCCTTATCCCTCGGACGGGGTCAGACCCCAATTCACCAAAAATAGAACTTACACACGGGCATAAACCTTATTATGACAAGGTTTCGTAGGGTGGAGGGACAGTCCCCACTAAAGTAGGATATTGTCGAAACTATGTTATGAGGGTCAGTCCTCCCGAGTATTTCACGAGGGGATTTAGCACAAAACGACAGCGGGATGGACTGACCCCTCTCTTTTCTTGTATAGGTTTAGAACAAAGGTTGTGTGGCAATTAGTAGTGTAAATAGAAAGGGAGTGTTTAATCAATGCAAGCTGTAACCTTTCAGGGAAAGGATAATATCCAAGTTAAACAAGTAGAGGATCCAACGATTCATGAGAATACGGATATTATCGTTCGGATAACGGCCACAGGTATTTGTGGATCTGATTTGCATTTAATGAAGGGTAGTATCCCTTTAGGTGAGGATTATGTCATTGGCCATGAACCGATGGGAATTGTGGAGGAAGTTGGTTCCCAAGTAAAAAACCTAAAAAAGGGCGATCGAGTCGTTGTTCCATTTAATATTGGGTGCGGTGAGTGCTTTTACTGTAAAAATCAGATGGAGAGTCAGTGTGATAATTCCAATCCACATGGTGACGCTGGCGCATTATTCGGTTACTCGGAACAGTTCGGGAATTATCCGGGCGGCCAGGCTGAATACTTACGTGTGCCATACGCGGACTTTACTTCTTTCAAGGTCCCCGAAAACAGTGAATTGGATGATGAAAGTGTACTGTTTTTATCGGACGTCATTCCGACTTCTTATTGGAGTGTGGAACACAGCGGAGTGAAATCCGGTGACACGGTAGTCGTTTTGGGATGTGGGCCGATCGGACTGATGACTCAGAAGTTTGCCTGGCTGAAAGGCGCCGAACGGGTCATTGGTGTAGATCAAATACCGCATCGTTTGGAACATGCCAAACGAGTCAACAACGTCGAAACGTATGACTTCAGCAACAACAGTGAGCTTGGTTCTTTGCTTAATGAAAAAACCAAGGGCGGCGCCGATGTCGTGATTGATTGCGTGGGTATGGACGGGACAGTTCCGAATGGAGAATCGTTTGGCTCTGATCAAGATAATCAAGTCGGAACCATTCGCCCGATCGTCACTGCGTCGCAGGCCGTCCGTAAATTTGGTACAGTCCAGTTGACCGGGGTGTACGGCAGCAATGCAAATGATTTTCCACTCGGAGACTTTTTCTCACGCAACGTTTCCTTGAAGATGGGACAAGCTCCGGTGATTCATTTAATGCCGGAGTTATACAATATGGTCGAAAATGGCTATGTGAATCCAACCGATATTATTACCCATCGGATGGACTTGAAGGAAGCAGCTGATGCCTATAGAATCTTTGATGAAAAGTCCGAAGGGAACATCAAAGTGGTATTGAAACCTTAAAGTGAACAATCGAACCCTCAAATTTCTTTTTTTATAATAGAAGAAAAAGCGTAACATTCTTACTTTAATTCAATAGATGAAAGATTATGGGAAGAGAAAGGTAAAAAACACCCCCTGTCCAATTTAGGACAAGGGGTGATTAATTCAACGATCACAAAATTACAATCCCAATACTTGCGGACTGCCTTCCTTGGTATTCATCAACCGGATTTCGGTCGGCTTGATTTCAAGCACAATGTAGTCTGGATCGTCCGGTCCTTTGAACCATGCTTCCAATTTATTGTTCCATAATTTTTTCTTGATGTCACTCGACTCTTTAATTGCCGCTGTTCCTTCAATCTCCAAGTAGGCATCTTCCAGCCCTTCTCCTTTATATCCAAGCAGGATGTGGACGTTGTTGTTTTTATCAATGTCTTCTACTTTATGGGTGTCTTTGTCGGTGGCAGTATATAGCGTAAATTCCTCATTGAAAAACGTCATATAACGTGAAAACGGTTTATCTTTTTTTACTGTAGCCATCGTTCCGATTAAATTACTATCCAGGATACTAGCCACTTTATCTCTAATTTGATTTTGTTCCATTCATTCCTCACTCCTTCCATCTAAACATGTATCGTTATGTTACCTATTATTTCAGTATCTTAAACAAATTATTGCCTTTAATTCCGAAGATCACATAGGCGGAGAATCGAAACGATGGTATACTGTGATTCGAAACCATTAAATGTTAGGGGTAAAACGGACTATGATGATAATGGTATCCATTATTTGTGTGATTGTGGTGGCGCTGATCATTGGGTTATCATTGCTAACCACTTCGAAAGGGTATGCATATAAACATAAAGTTGACCCACATCCTGATGACTTGGCAGAACAACAAAGGGATGAACGGGGACAAAAGAAGGAAGTAAATGCACAAAGCAACCGGCCATAAAAATTAGAATAAAGCCTTGGACCGTCAAAGCAGCTGATTATTTATAACTCGAATTAGCACGCTGGCGGTCTTTTTTTTATTATAAAATAGCAGAGTAAGTGTTTCGGTACAATAGGGAAAGGTTAAAGACTTTTAGAGAATGGAGGGGAAAATGATGATGGTACTAGCAAAATGGCCGTGGGTGGCAGAGCAGCACTGGGATGATTTATTATTCATTCACTGGCCTGTTCCTTATGAAGTATTGCGGCCGCATGTACCAGAGCAATTTGAACTAGAAACATTCAACGGTACCGCATGGATCAGTATCGTGCCTTTTCTTGGTAATAAAAATCGCTTCAGGGGAATGCCGGGTGTCATTCCGTTCATATCCTCTTTTTTGGAGCTTAATGTGCGAACCTATATCCGATACAAAGGAGAATCCGGCGTATACTTCTTTTCCTTCGATGCAGATAGTAATACCGCGGTGGCAGGAGCCAGAACGGTGTTTTCTCTCCCTTATATGAAAGCAAAGATGTCGATGAACAGGAATAGAAAAGAAAAGGAAGTACTCTTTCGGAGTCAGCGTATCCAAAAAGATGCCCCTTCTGCACGCTTTTTTGCACGATATCGACCGATCTCGCAAGCTTCCCATGCACGAGTGGGTTCCTTGACTCATTGGCTGGTGGAACGCTACTGCTTGTTTAATATAAAGGAAGACAAAGTCCTGAAGGGTCCGATCAATCACTCTCCATGGGAGTTACAGGAAGCAGAACTAGAGTTGGAAATGGATGATTTGGTTCCGTTTCTTCCCAATAAATATTTATCCGCGAGTCCGCTTGTTCACTATTCCAAAAGAAAGAAGGTTCACTTTTATCCATTTGAGACCGTTGGGGAAGTCAATAAATAATAAATAAACCCCGGCTGTACTGCCGGGGTTATGTTCTTACAAACTTGCTTTCAGAATTTCCAGGGAATCCTGTTTATTGAGTTTTTTAAAGTTGCCGTATTCGCTATTAGCAGTTACGGTCTTTTCCGCCATTAGTTCGATGCTGTCTTCCTTGATATCATAGTGGGATAAACGGGAAGGTGCATCAATACTATTCCAGAATTCACGCAGTTTTTCGATTCCTTCCAGTCCAATTTCCCGTTCGGATTTTCCTTCCGGATCGACGTCGAATACTCGTACGGCTAACTGCTTGAAGCGGCTTGGGTCTTCATCAATCGTATGCTTCATCCAGTTAGGGAAGATGATCGCAAGGCCTCCTCCGTGAGGGATATCATGTACGGCCGATACAGCGTGCTCCAGGTTGTGGGTTGCCCAGTCACCACGGTATCCCATATTAACCACACCGTTGAGAGCCATTGTTCCATTATATAAAATCGTTGCCCGATGCTCATAGCTTTCCAGATTTTCAAGCAGCTTTGGGGCTGTTTCCATCACGGTGAGCAACAACGATTCCACCATGCGATCCTGCAGCAGGGTATTGCTTTCCTTGTGGAAGTAATGCTCTAGCGCATGGGACATCATGTCCACAATTCCGTAGATGGTCTGATCGCGTGGTACCGAAAACGTATTAACAGGGTCCAATATCGAGAATTTAGGGAACGTATAAGGGCTTCCCCATCCGTATTTTTCATTGGTCTCCCAATTGGTGATAACAGAGCCGGCATTCATTTCCGATCCGGTAGCTGCCAATGTCAGAACCGTTCCGAATGGAAGGGCATCTGTAGCCGCCGCTTGCTTGGTTACAATCTCCCAGATATCGCCGTCATATTTAGCACCAGCTGCGATCGCTTTGGTACAGTCAATTGTACTTCCGCCACCAACAGCCAGAAGGAAGTCGATTCCTTCTTTTTTACAGATTTCAATCCCTTTCCGGGCAGTAGATACACGTGGGTTCGGCTCGACACCGGATAGTTCGAAGACCTCCGCACCGATCTCGGCCAGAGTGTTTTTTACATCATCGTAAAGTCCATTCCGTTTAATGCTTCCGCCGCCATAGACCATTAATACTTTCTTGCCGTATTGTGGCACTTCTTCTTTTAATTTTTCCAACTGTCCCTTACCGAAAATTAGTTTGGTTGGATTGTAATATGTAAAGTTATCCATATTATCAGCCTCCTTTCTCTAATAATGACGAATTCAAAAATTGTTGTAAAGAAATATACAATCAAGGAGGCTGTTAAATATTAGGAGCTTACCATAGTGCCGCCGTTGACGTGGATGACCTGTCCTGAAACATAGGAAGCATCATCCGAAGCAAGATAGACATATGCTGGCGCAAGCTCAAAAGGCTGACCGGCTCGCTTGAAGGGGACATCCTGCCCGAAGGTGGTCACATATTCCGCAGAGAAGCTGGATGGGATTAATGGCGTCCAAATTGGTCCGGGCGCTACCGCATTTACCCGTATCGGAATGTCGGCCAAGTTTTGAGACAAGGCACGGGTGAACCCCACGATTGCCCCTTTGGTGGCAGAGTAGTCGATCAATTTTTCATTCCCCTCATAAGCCACCACGGAAGCAGTATTAATAATGGCACTCGATTTTTTTAAATAGGGAAGAGCTGCCTTGGTTAAATAGAAAAACGAATAAATGTTGGTTTTGAACGTATCATCGAATTGCTCGGAGGATATGTCCAGAAGACTATCTTGAGGAAATTGCACACCATGGTTATTAACTAGTACGTCCAGTCGGCCGAAAGTCTCCACCGTTTCCGCTATTACGGTTTGACAGTTTTCCTCTTCTCGGAGATCGGCGGTCATGAGCAGGCAGCGCTGTCCGAGGCTTTCGATGCGTCGTCTCGTTCGGAATGCATCCTCGTTTTCATAGGAAGAATAGTAAGCGATGGCGACGTCGGCGCCTTCTTTAGCAAAAGCAATGGCAGTTGCAGCACCGATTCCACTGTCTCCACCGGTAATAACAGCAACCTTTCCGGCTAGCTTACCTGAACCACAATAATTCGGATCTTCCACGATAGGTCTTGGAATCATCAGTCCTTCGATACCCGGTTGCTGTGGTTGATGCTGTGGTGGGAATGCCGGTTTAGCTTGGTCGTTTTCTTCCTTGATAGGGACATACGTTTTTTTCATCTTACCCCTCCTGGTCAAAAGTCTATTCTTCAGTACTTTATTCAGCCAAAACCGGTGGGGTTCCTGATGGGCTTGCAGCCGGTTCAAATAATTGACACTCCGCCTTTTTTCTTACTATAATGCTCCATAGTATAAAAAACCGACGGGTATTTTTGTGACTTGCCGGTCACGGAGGTGAGAGGGTTTGACGGAAAAGCGGATGGAAATCATACAATCAGCAATCAAATGTTTTTCCAGGAAAGGGTATTTCTCTACGTCGATGCAGGAAATCGCAGATGATTGTGGCGTATCCAAAGGACTGCTTTACAAGTTATTCGATTCCAAAGAGGATTTGCTAATCCAGGTTTTTGAATCCAACCATAAGCGAATGTTCGAGAAAGCGAGGACAATCTACTTGGATAAGACGCTGGTTCCAAGGGAAGTATTTAAGCAGTCCATTCTGATTGAGTTAGAGGGAATGTTTGAAAACAAGGACTTTTTCAATATATTGTATAAGTCGCTCCCTAAAGAGAACAACAGGGAGTTACTTGCATTAAGCAAACGGACAAGAGCAGCCATGCTTAGCTGGCATAGGAAGCTGTTACGGGATGCTTATCAGGATAAGGTTGAACCCATCATCTGGGACCTTACCGTCACGCTACAGGGGATCATAAAGGAGTTCGTCCAGCTGACCGTTCAAGAAGAAAAACCGGTGAATTTGTATCGGATAGCAGAGTATATTGTTGATACGCTCGATACAGCTGTCGAAAAGCACAGCGGTAAGCAGGCGGTACTTACGAATGAATTGATGCGGGAATACGAAACATTTCAGTTCGATTTAGAGCCATTTGAGCGGAATGAACAGCTTGAAAAATTGTTTGGCCAATTAAAGGAGCAACTCGTTTCACTACCGAAGCAAGAGCGAAGCGAACTGTGTGATGCAATCGATCTAATGGAACAGGAAGTGAAAGAAGAAAAGCCGCGCGATTTTTTACTGCAGGCTTTGCTCTCTTACTTAAAACAAAACGTGAATGCAACAAGCACGTTGGCACAAATGGAGAGACTGCTCTAATTTTAAAATAAAGGAGATGACAGCATGGCAGAAACACAACCGGAACAAGTGCAGAATCGGTTTCCAATAGTAGCGGTCTTGCTTGCTGGTGCGTTTGTAGCGATATTGAACCAGACACTGATGGCAACAGCTATCCCGCATATTATGGGTGATTTTCATATTTCGGAGAACACCGCCCAATGGCTGACAACGATTTTCATGCTTGTGAATGGGATTATGATTCCGATCACTGCATTTTTAATTGAAACATTTACAACGAGAAAGCTATTTATTACCGCAATGACCTGCTTTGCTGCGGGTACCTTGATATGCGGCATTGCCCCCTCGTATTTCATCCTGATGGTAGGACGTGTCGTGCAGGCTGCAGGGGCGGGGATTATGCTGCCTTTGATGATGACTGTGTTCTTGACCATTTTTCCAATCGAGAAGCGTGGTGCTGCGATGGGAAATGTCGGCCTTGTCATTTCCTTTGCGCCTGCCATTGGCCCGACTTTATCGGGATATATTGTGGAAAGCTATCCGTGGCGGGTCATGTTTTTCATCATTCTGCCCATTGCAATCATTGATATTGTCATTGCTTATTTTGCCTTGAAAAATGTTAACGAGCTCACGCGTCCAAAAGTGGACATCCTCTCAATTATTTTGTCTTCCTTAGGGTTCGGCGGATTGTTGTATGGATTCAGCAGCGCCGGAAACAGCGGCTGGGACAGCATACAAGTTGTGGCATCCCTTATCGTCGGTGCAGTTGCATTGTCGGTATTTATTTTCAGGCAATTCAAGCTGGTGCAGCCGATCTTGGAATTCAGGGTGTTTAAGTATAAAACGTTTACCATCACAACCATCATCGGGATGATTGTGTTTATGAGTCTGATTGGCTCTGAGACTATTTTGCCGATCTATATGCAAAACATGCTTGATTTTACCGCGCTGGAATCAGGAATCATGATCATGCCGGGGGCTTTATTAATGGGGGCGATGTCTCCGATTACTGGTAGAATTTTCGATCGGATCGGCGCCCGTTGGCTGGCAATAACCGGGTTGACCATCATGACAATTACCACCTTCCTGTTTACCAATTTGTCGACAGAGACATCGCTACTTTACTTAACAGTAGTATTTGGTATCCGCATGCTCGGCATGTCCATGGTCATGATGCCAGTCACCACTGCAGGACTTAACCAGCTGCCCCTGAAGCTGATTCCTCATGGGACAGCAATGAATAATACCATGCGGCAAGTGGCCGCTTCAATTGGAACGGCTATTCTTGTTACCGTGATGACCAGCGCCGCTTTAGACAGCGGCCCCGACGCTGCAGCCAGCGACCTGATCCACGGCGTAAACGTCTCCTTTTGGGTAGCCACCGCCTTATCCGTCATAGGCTTAGCGCTCAGTTTCTTCATAAAAGGCACCACCCCAGCCCAAGAAAGAGCCGAGCAGGAAAGAAAAGCGGAAGCGACCGGGGAGCGGCGATAGAAGTGCGCCCCCGCAACGGGGGTGGTTCGGCATTGCCGCGCAAAGCGGCGGACTTCGCCAAACTTTCTATATATGCAGGAGATAAAGGAAATATGCCCCTGCAAAAGGGGTATGCCGGCGTTAGGCGCAAAGCCTGAAGTTAGTCGGACAGCCTTGTAAATTAATATAGTATTGAGCCTGCTCTTTCATAAAGCTGTCGGAAGCAACTTATTGTTTCTGGCAGCTTTTTGGTGTTTCTGGAACCTTTTTTTCCTAGTACTAACCCTAAAGCATCCAATCTTTTCCCTGTATAAACCATCTGCTTCTCAGTAACAATAAGTTCGATAAAGCTGGAGGGATTACAGATGAAGAAGCAAGGGGAAAACCAGAAAAAAATAAGATGGTGGCAGCTTTCCATGATTGGTATCGGGTGTATTATCGGTACCGGATATTTTTTAGGATCAAGTATTGCCATCAGGCAAACTGGTCCTTCAGTATTGTTTGCCTTCATTTTAGCAGCGGCAGGTACATATGTCGTATTTGACGCACTTGCCAGAATGACTGCCAAGCATCCGGCAGAGGGGTCCTTTCGTTCCTATGCAAAAACAGCCTATGGTCATTGGGCTGGGTTCAGCAATGGCTGGGTATATTGGTCGTCGGAAATGCTGATCATGGGAAGCCAGCTGACAGCACTTGGCATTTTCTCGCAATTTTGGTTTCCAAAGGTACCATTGTGGGTTCTTGCCTCGGTATTCGGTGTACTGGGCCTGATTGTCATCCTCACTGGAGTCAGTGGTTTTGAACGGTTTGAAAATATATTTGCTGTGGTAAAGGTCGCAGCGATAGTGATGTTTATCATTATAGCCATATTGGCGGTTTCTGGTGTGCTAAATGGCCAGAAAGAGTCTCCGTCTTTCGCATTTGGTTTTCAGGAATTGTTCCCGAATGGCCTGGTTGGGTTTTGGACAGCTTTGATTTTTGCTTTTTATGCTTTTGGGGGAATCGAAGTAATGGGAATAATGGCTAACGAGCTGAAGGAACCAAAGGAGGCTCCTAAGTCGGGCAAAATCATGCTATTATCTTTGACGGTCATTTATATAGCCTCCTTGTGGCTGGCTCTTCATCTGGTGGCTTGGAACAAGTTCTCCACGGATGAAAGTCCCTTTATTCTGGCATTGGATAAGTACCATATTGCTTTTGTTCCCCATGTGTTCAATGGAGCGTTAATTATTGCCGGCTTTTCCACGATGGTCGCCTCTTTATATGCGATTACCACCATTATTGTCAGCCTGGCGAAAGACGGCGATGCACCCAAACTTTTCACCAAAAAAACCGGAAAAAGGGAGCTCCCTCTTCGGGCCTTATGTCTGACGACCAGCGGGCTGATTTTGTCCATTATTGTTTCTTTGCTATTGCCTGAAAAAATTTATGAGTATTTCACCACAGCTGCTGGCTTGATGCTGCTCTATACCTGGCTGTTTATTCTATTTTCTTATAAAAAGGTAATGAAGCCTTCAGGGTTGCAGCTGGTGAAAAGATATATTGGGTTACTGCTGATTCTTCTGGCCGTATCGGGAACATTGTTTGATAAATCCAGTAGACCTGGACTTTTTATCAGCTTGGGGTTTTTACTCCTGATCGGTTTGATCACCTTATCCATGAAAAAGAAATGGAAACAAAAATCGGCCTGAAAAGCAGGCCGGTTTTTTCATTCATTTAACAGAGGTCCTGTGCCTGCATTTTTCTTTAGCAAGTGTGGATTTTTTATTACAGAATGGTGGTTGTCCTTTACGTGATGCGAATTCCCTTCATATAACGTAGTATAGCGGTATCAAGGATATGGCTATGCCACTTATGGTGTAAACCAGGAAGGGGTTGAGTGACTGCTATGTTTGATAATCTGACATTTATCCAGTTGATTAGTAATCTGGGATTCCCCATCGCAATCACTGTCTATCTGCTCCATCGGTTTGAAAAACGAATCAAAGCATTGGAAAAAGCAGTGAATAACCTGGTAAAGCTAATTGAATCCAATAAGGACTAATGTTGCTTTGGATGGAATGGACAGCTTTGACTGGATGTTTGATCTTCCCTTAAAAAATATTGCTTCGCTTCAAAATTATCCCCCTGGCCATAAGTGCTCAAATCTGGATGGGGAGGTACCTCATCATAGGCAGTTAATCGCTGCCTTATTTTTTCTTTTATGGACAAGGCGTGCGGCTGGTTCGTGAATCGCTCGAATGCCCATCTCGGTGTGAAGGCAAGAAGAAAGCAAGGAAAACTGCGGCTTTTCCGATTTTGATGACCAGGCGTAGCCGTGTAAATGAAATACCGTTCTCCATGAAAGCAAAATTCCCATAGAGGATCAGATGGATGAACAGGAATTTCGGCTGGCCAATCGAAGGAATCGCTGTCATGGAGATCGTTCAACAGTTTCCAAAATAAGTATTCATAGTCGGCCACTGAACGTTCCTTATCATTTTCAAAGAATAGGATGAGGGATGTGTAACGGCCAATTGCTTTATAGGAATGACTGTATTGTGCAAGCAAGTCTGCCAACATTTCCACGGCATACCCACTACTGGGTCGAGGTAGGAAGCCGAATCGAAAATGCTTCAAAGAAGCCCCCTGTACGGCAGGTATACAAGGGAACCGGTGTTGTTTGTCAGCCAATTTTTCAAGGAATGCTAGATAGTTGGAAAAGTGAGAATGGCTAATATCTTCTGGTTTCCTGAATAGTTCCTCGCTTGTATAAAGCGTCATGTTCGTCACCCTTTCCTTGATAATTTATTATCAAATGCGGAAATGGGTGACTGTCATCTGGTTATTGAAGAGGAAACAGCAATGCTGCCGCTTGCCAACCGAAATAAATTCCGAAACAAATCAGGGAAAGTCCGGACAGCACGGAGATGATGATTAAAACCCGATCGGTCAGGAGGCGACGGAAGCTGCTGGCTATAAGGGCCATCGTAATATCCCAGATAATCAAGCCAAGGATAACGGCACTGCTGTATAGGACTAGATGGGAAGTATCATATTGTGCCGCTGTTTTTGCCAATACCGACCCATAGATACCGAGCCAGAACAAAATGGTCAATGGATTGGATAACGCTAAGAAGAAGCCGGTGAAAAAAGTTTTTGAAGCAGCATTTTCGTTGTTTCGGTCTTGTCCGCCAGAAAGTTTATACGCATTCAGGAGGCTTTCAAAGCCTGTATATAATAAGACAAAACAGCCGAAAGACCAAAGGAACGTTTTCATGAACGGAGTTTCCAAAAAATGAACGATTCCGAAATAAACAGTCAACATGTACAACACATCTGCTGCCAAGGAACCGAGTCCTATCAACCAGGCGTGGAAAAAACCACTTTTGATCCCCTTGTCCAATTGAGCAGCGTTGATGGGTCCAATCGGAGCAGCTAGAGAAAGCCCCAAAAATACATAGCTAAAAAAAATCCCCACTTTATCTCTCTCCCTTATGGATAGCTTGTACAGTTTATTCAGCTGATAGAAGAGTTAGCACAGTAAAATTTCAAATAAGACAGTCGTGACTGGAAGTAAGGGACGAACTGTTGATAAAATGAATGGATAAATGTAAAAAAGCTGGTGACATACATGATAAACGAACTAATCATTTACCTAGTAGCTGTGTTCTTTGTATTGGGGGCTGTCGATCAATGCATTGGCAATAAGTTCGGATTCGGGGAACGATTCGGTGAGGGTTTTCAGGCCATGGGCACCATTGCCTTGGCGATGGTTGGCATCATTTCATTGGCGCCTGTGCTTGCCAAATTACTTACCCCTTTGGTGCTCCCGGTCTATAGTCTGATAGGTGCTGATCCGGCTTCTTTCGCCAATACGATTTTGGCCTTGGATATGGGAGGTTATTCCCTGGCTGAAGCAATGTCACAAACGGAACAGGCTGAACTATTCTCCTGGGTATTCCTGGGTACCATGCTTGGACCGACTATTGCTTTTACGATTCCAGTTTCGTTAGGGATGCTTGAAAGGCAGGACTATCCTTATTTTGCCAAAGGAATTTTACTCGGTATTATTACCGTTCCTATAGGTTGTCTCACTGGCGGCTTGATTGCTGGTCTTGATTTTCTGATGATTATGCGTAACTTAATTATTCCTGTTCTACTGGCTATTTTCATTTCCATCGGACTGTGGAAACAGAAAGAGAGAATGCTGTTCATTTTTTCTCTATTTGGGAAAGGAGTACAGCTTGTGGCTATTGTAGGACTTGGCGCGATAGGGACGGAAACTCTTACAGGATTGGTGATTATTCCGGGGATGACACCGATCAATGAAGGGATTCAGATTGTCGGAGCAGTTGCGTTATTTTTGGCAGGTGCTTTCCCCATGCTGGCTTTTATTCGGAGAGTATGTGGAAAACCGCTGCGAAGTATAGGAAATAGAGTTGGAATCGATGAGGCGACTACAACAGGTTTATTGGCCTCATTGGCCCATATTATCCCCATGCTGGCCACCCTGAAATTCATGGAACCGAGAGGGAAGGTCCTTAGTGTAGCTTTTGCTGTAAGTGGGGCATTTACGTTTGGAGGGCATCTTGGATTTGTCGCTGGAATCAATCAGAATGTCGTGTTTGCCGTTGTAGCTGGAAAACTGATCGGTGGCGGCAGTGCCGTGCTGCTTGCCTTGCTTACGACCCCAAAGCAGACGGGTAGGAATGCTTAGTATATGTACGACCTCTTGGAAGTATGGGATATATAAAGACAAGGAAAACATCAAATAGCCCGGCCGGTATATTGGCCGGACTATTTACCTTTCAGCGAATGATCGATTGCTGTGTCTGCTTGAGGAGACGTAATAAATCATCTGCTCGTTGAAGCTGCTTTTTCTCTTCTTCGTTTAACCAGTTTAAACTCTGGTGGGCCAAGGCCAATTGTTCTTGAGCATATGTCAGGTGGTTTTGCGACTCCGTAAACTTGGCAGGATCAGTCTGGGCAAGCTCTGTCCATTGCTGAGCCCGTTTGATCGCTGTCATTGCAGCCTCCAACGGGATATCTTCTTTCTTCAAGCTCATCACCTCTGCTGTCAATGGACTTCCTTCGTTTCCTCAGCAATTGCTTCATCATAAGCGTCGATTAATTTAGCCATTTCATCTTCGGAGACGTCGAGCAAAAATTCATCATCGTCTTCATGTAGAATCCGTTTCATTTTAAGTTCTGTTCCAGAAGAATACAGCACGTATTCTTTGTTATCCATTTCAATGACTGCATCGACCTCATAATCCTTCTGGTTACCCGCTTCATCCTCTATGGAGATGGTTTCTACATTATCTTCTGGTTGTTTCAACTGTATCACCTCTTTGGAATCTCTCTAATAGGTTTTACTGCATCGATGAATTTATACGAAGGGGAAAAATGGAGAGGTTGTTTAAAACTATCGAAAAAAAGGAAAATTAAAAAGGAACATAAAAATACGAGGAGGATGATTTACTAATGAGTGATGTATTATTCACTTCCCATGCAACGGCAAAAGGCGGAAGAAACGGTCATGTAAAATCCGATGATGGAATCATTGATTTGGATCTAGTCAATCCAGCCGACGATCCCAATTCAAAAGGATCAAATCCCGAGCAGTTATTTGCTGCCGGTTACTCTGCATGCTTCGATGGGGCGCTGAATTTAGTAGCAAGCAAGCAAAAGAAAGATATCGATTCCACCATTACTGCAGATGTTGATTTTCTAAAGGATTCAGAAGATAACGGCTTTAAAATCGGGGTGACCCTCAATGCTGAGATTAAAGGATTATCTCAGGAAGAAGCTGAAAAACTGGTTGAGCAAGCTCACCAAGTATGCCCATATTCGAAGGCAACCCGGGGAAACATTGAAGTAAAATTGAATACAAAAGCTGTTTAAAATCAATTAATAGAAAAAACAGGAAGTCCAAGCTGTTGAGCATGGGCTTCCTGTTTTTCGTTTGGAAGACGTTAGAGGCTTAGTGCTTTTTTCGCTAGCTGCATGTCATGCTTAAACAATTTCTTTAAATCATAAGCTGGATAATTTCCTTGTTTATACATGAATTGGAAAACATCATCATGCATTTGAATCATCTTATTCAGTTGATTGACCAGCACCTTTTTTAAAGCTGGCGTCGCCGTTTCGGTAATGGCGATACCATAGTTGCGCACAGCAGTTTTAGTCAAAACTAGTAAGTCTCCTTGAAACAGCGTTTCGTCCACTTGTTTTCTTTCTTCGTCTTCCTCCCTTGGTGTATGGGGATAAAATGCAAGTAGTTCCTTTATACTGGCTTCCATTAGCTTGATCGCTTGCTGATACAATCCTTTTAATTCCGGGTTTTTGATTTTGGGCAGAGTAGTCTTCAATTTCATCAGTCCAATAGAATTAAAGGCAGTAATTTCGTGCAATTCAAGTGATTCATGCCAGGCTAACGTATTATCCAATGTTCACAACTCCCCTGTCTGTTTAAATATGTCTTTTTAGTGTATGCGTTCACCCATATACTGGTTCGGTTTTCTGATAAACAGTTGTTAAACACGAAGCTGTTAATAGCCAAGGGTATTTTTCCGGCATCGATTAGCTCGCTTATCATCCAGGATAGAGGAGAGCCATTGGCATTCATTTTAAGTTATTTTTTTGTATAACACTTATTAAATGGCTCCAATCACATCGTTCATATAAAGAACACTTTCTTTTATTGGATGTTTGACTGTCACCTTTGGTATGTAGTTAACTTAAGTACAGTACAGCCTGTAGAAGGGAAGTGGTGCCGGTGTTGGAGAAAAGCAAAATCGTATTTATTGGAGATAGTACCACAGACACAGGGAGGAGAGAGGACAGGCAAGGAATAGGATATGGGTATGTAAGACTTCTCCGTGATTATTTGTTGACGGAGTTTCACGATTCTTCCCCTGAAATTATTAATATGGGAACGAACGGAAACCGGATCACTGATTTGGCTGCAAGGTGGAAGCGGGATGTCATCGAACAAGAACCGGATTTTGTCTCTATTTCCATCGGGATAAACGATGTATGGCGGCAATTAGATCAACCGGAAATGGAGCAGGTTTATCCGGATAGATTCCATGAAATCTATCGGCAACTGCTTGATTTGTTAAAGTCTTCCGCAGTTATACCGATTTTAATGGAGCCGACCATCATAGAAGAGCATCCCGGTTCTCTCGGAAACCAGAAGCTAAAGCCGTATGTGGAAATTACCCGTCAACTAGCGGTCCAGTATGACGGGTTCCTTGTTCCAACCCATCAGAAGTTTACAGCATTTTTAATCGGTAATCATAAAGAAAGGCTGACTACAGATGGGGTTCATATGACATCCCTGGGCAATATGCTGATGGCGAAAACATGGCTTCAAGCGGTTGTGGAGCACTAACAGGAGGAATACAGATGTTCAAAATAAGACAAGGCAGTCCGGAGGATTTTGAAGAGCTTCTCGAGATATACAAAGAGCTTCAACAGCAAAGGGCTGTTGCGAGGCCGGAGTACTTTAAACCAAACCAAGAGCCAATTAACGAACAAGACTTTTCGAAATTAATTGCTGATGAACGGAAACGGTTATATGTTGTAGAAAGAGCCGGAGCCATACAGGCCTTTACTATTTTTAAGGGCGAAAAGCAAGAGGAAACAGCTTTATATAAGGAACGCCGGGTTATTAAGGTTGAAGAGTTATACATTAAACAAGACCAGAAATACAAAGGGATCGACCAATATTTGTTTGAAAAAATCAAGAAGTTTGCTTCCAGCATCAAGGCTACAGAGATTGAGCTGGAGTTTTGGGAAGATGATCTGGAGATGATCGATTATTACGAAGAAAGACTGGAACTGATTCCAAAAACGAGAACGATGGTTTTTCCGGTCAGCAGTCTGGAAGGAGAATGAAATGACACAAGAGACAACCAGGATTTTATTTATTGGGGCCGGCAGAATGGCGCAGGCTATCATCGGCGGCTTAGCAGAGAACCAACGGTTTGCCATTACTGTTTCCAATAATGGCAATCAAGGACGGCTTGAATATGTGGAAGGCGCCTACGGAGTTTCCGTTTCTGCCGATTGGCGGCAAGAAGTAAGTCATACTGATATTATTCTGCTGGCCATGCCGCCCGAGAACCATCCCCTGTTATTAGAAGACTTGGCAGATTTGATCGACAAGCAGCTGGTAATAACAGTAGCTGCGGGTATTTCTCCATCTTACTTGGAAGAGGTGCTCCCAGTGGGAACACCTGCTGCCTGGATCATGCCGAATACAGCAGCAAAGCTGGGTGAATCAAGCACGCTGTATGCTACAGGGAAACATGTCGACCAGTATCATAAGCAGCTTTTGGAAGAAATTTTGCAAGGCATTGGGGCATTTGAAAAGGTTACGGAGGAGCAGCTTTATGAATTGACTGCGATCACCGGAAGTGCGCCAGCCTTCATTTACCGTATCGCCGAGTCCTTGAAAAACCAGGCTGCGGCTGTCGGTATTTCTGAACAGCAGGCACGTAAGCTGGTTGCCCAGATGATTGCAGGTTCTGCCGAAATGCTAAAGACTGGTGAAGACCCGGCTGAATTGGCAAATCAGGTTGCGACTCCCGGAGGATCAACTGCTGCAGGTTTAAATCTATTGGACGACCATCATATCGATCAGCTCATGCAGCAAGCAATTATAGCTTGTCGGGAAAAAAGCAGGCAGGATCATTAATTAATTAAATAATTAGAAGGAACAAGAAGACCCAGGCGTCAACACGCCCGGGTCTTTTTTCTCAGCTTTCGTTTGTTGGAGATGGTTTCTGGGAAGGAGTAAGATTTTCCTTTATTTTGGTTTCACTGCTGGAAGCCACGTTGTCGAGCATTCCTTTGAGGTCAAAGCCGGAGACATCCTTAAGCGTTTCCGGAAGCTGGCTCATTAATTTTGTCAGCTTCTGTTTCTGCGTTTTTAACATCTAACAAATCTCCTAAAAATAAAAAATGGCAATGGTTATTGGTGGAGGATAAATGGCATGATGCCGGTAGCAAAGGGTTTTGTTATAATGTACCGTATAGAAGCCAATAGGAACGATCACTGTCATTAAGTGTTGATAAGGATGATATATATTTGGAAAAGAAAGGAGGAAGGGAATGAAATTTTTACGGAATGTGATTATCGTTGGTGTTATATTAGCGGGAGTCGGATATGGCATTTACCATATCGCCGCCGGGGTGATCGCAGATAAGGTGGTCGACCAGGTCGAACAGGAGATTTATTCCAGTACAGATGAGGAGACGATAAAACAATCGATCGACAATAACCCTGAGTTACAGGAGTTCCTGGCAGATGCTCCACAAATTGACCAAAGTCAATTACCGTTCACGACCAAGGAAGGGGCAGTGAAAAATCTGATCAAGAAGTTCAGCGTCGGTGAAATACAGGAGATAAGTGAGACGGTAAACAATGGGATGACACAGGAAGAACAAATGGTTTTGCTTGAAAAAATCGAGGGAAAGCTGTCCCCCGAAGAATTGGATGCGATGAAGGTTGTTATGTATAAGGAATTGAATAAGTGAAGAAAAAAGCGACAGTATTGTCGGACGCAAGTGCCAGGATACTGCCGCTTTTTTATATAATCATCATGTAAACATTTCCATCAAGCTACGTACTGGTTAGCTTAGACCAGTTTATTGCGCGTTGCACCCATTCCTGCCATGACCATAAGCAATGAAACAGCAAGGATAGCGCCAATCGGAAGGCTCCATTTCCCTGTGGCATCGACGAGCAGTCCGATAAAAAAGGGACCAGCAGCAGCCAGCAAATAACCAAAGGATTGGGCCATTCCTGAAAGTTCGGCAGCTTGTTTTGCATCTGCAGCACGCATGCTTAATAAGGCGAGTGCAAGACTAATGCTGGCACCGAGAGCGAAACCGATAGATGTGATCCAAACAATCAACAGCCAAAAAGATCCGCCGGCCAATAAACCGCCATACCCGGTGACTGCAAACAACCCAATTAGTAAAATGATTCCCTGCTGGTTTTTAAACTTATCTGCTAAAATCGGAGCAATGAATGTAGCCGGAAGACTGATAAACTGCATATAGGATAGCAGCCAGCCGGCAGTTCCGATCGTCAATCCATAGTCATGGAGGATTTCAGGTAGCCAGGAAATGGTCACATAAAAAAGAAACGATTGCATGCCCATAAACAGGGTTACCTGCCATGCGAGTGGTGATTTTGTCAGACGTGCCGCCGTTGGTTCGAAAAATTGTTGTTTCGGCCGCTCGTTTTTTTGCTTGTGTAAATAAACCGACCAAACACCAATGCCGATGAAGGCAAGGATCACCCAGCTGACAAGTGAGAGCTGCCACCCCAGCTGCAGGTTGGCAGCCAACGGAATGCTCAAACCGGAAGCAAGTGCCGCAAAGGAAGCCATACAGGTGGAATAGACACTAGTCATAAGTCCCACCTTTTCGGGGAATTTTTCTTTAATCAGCCCGGGCAACAGGACGTTACAAACTGCTATTCCCAATCCTACCAGAGTGGTCCCGATATAAAGGGTTGGTGTATAAGCAATCGAACGGCTAATAATCCCGATAATCAATAAAAGGAGTCCAAATTGTAAAGCGCGTCCGCTGCCGATACGGTTGCTGAGCCGAGGAGCGATTGGGGACATTATCGCAAACGCAAGAAGCGGCAGGCTGGTAATCATCCCAGCTTCCCAGTTGGCGAGTCCGATATCATCACGGATTGTTCCGAGCAACGGTCCGACAGAAGTGATGGCCGGCCTTAAGTTAAAGGCTATCAGAATAATCCCCGCGATTAGCAGGAAGCGGCCTGTTGGTTTTGTCGTATGTAGGGATTTTGTATTCATATGGCAAATCGATCTCCTTCTATTTTATGGCCTTTTTCATACGAATGTTTTCTTTTTGACTGTTTGAACATACGTATAAAAGTATAGAAGAAGTAAGAACGTTCATCAAAGAAAAATGACTGGCCTGCTTGATTTACTGTTCCTTGTTTGGGAGGGCTTCATAAAGTTTTTTTGTTTCCAAAAAGCGGGCGTTTTCGTTTTCTGTACCCATGATAACGGATAGGTATCGGACCTTCCCGCGTTTTATTGTTCCGGTAAAACAGTACCCCGCAGCATCTGTATAACCTGTTTTCAAGCCATCGACACCTGGATAGCTGATTTTTTCTGCATTCATTTCAGGAAGCATGGCATTGGTGTTATAATAAGTAGTAGTGTCCTGGTCGCCGTGGGAAACAGTGTCAACGGCTAGCGAAGTTGTTTCCAGGATTTCCGGGTGCCTGTCCAGTAGCGCCAACCCTAACGTCGCTACATCTTTTACCGACATTGCATTATCTGTATGCTCTAAATTTTCGTAGCGGTAGGTACCTAAATCTTGATTGTTCAATCCCGTACTATTGACGAAAATGGTGTCATTCATTCCGAGGGTTTTAGCGGTTTCGTTCATTCTGTTGACAAAATCCCGTTCGTTGCCGGCTACAGCCTCAGCAAGTGCAATAGCAGCTCCATTTGCGGAATGAATGGCTGTGGCATGGAATAGTTCTTCTACAGAATAGGTAAGGTCTTTTCTTAACAGTATCGAAGAGTAACCGGGTGTATTAGAAATTGTGTAAGCATAATCACTAATAGGAATTTGTTGATCCCAGGTTAGTGTTCCTTGGTCGATTGCTTCCAAGACGAGGTATTCGGTCATCATTTTTGACATGCTTGCTACCGGAAGCGATTGATTAATCTGTTTTTCATATAATATTTGATGGGTATCTGCATTTACCAATATGGCAGCTTCCGCTTTAAGTTGAAGGTCCGGAAGAAGGATTTCCTCCTCCACATGGAGAGAGGAGTCCTGGTATATGACTTTTGTCGATTTCTCTTCTTCTCGTTCATTCGGGCTTCCGCTGTAAAATGAGATTGCAATAAAGCTGGCAATCAGTAACAGAAAAACAAAAATGAGTGTGTACGTAAATGCTTTCATTTAAATTACCTCCGTGAATAAAGACGAAATAAATCGAGATTAGTCTACAAAAATTGTGTCGAAAGTTTCTATCTTTCAATATAAAAACTTTAAATATAAAATGTTTAAGAAGAACGACCTGTGGTTTTGCAACTCGTGCTGAATTCGACTAGGTAAGGTTCTTTTGCTAAGTCAAAGTAAAAGGTAGGAAGAATTTCGCTTTATATTACGCGATGCGCTTCCTCTCGAAAAGGTTGGGGAGATAAATGAATAACAATAGCTTGAAGCATGAAGTGCTATCCTGGCTGAAAACCATTTTAGTGGCATTAATGATTGTCATCGTCTGCCGTCATTATCTGATAACGCCGTCCATTGTCGAGGGCGAGTCGATGATGCCGACTTTGCATGACGGTGACCGTATCATCCTCAGTAAAATAGGTAAAATTGAGCGTTTCGATGAGATTGCTTTTCAGGCACCAGACTCTGACGATGCTTATGTGAAAAGGGTTATCGGCCTGCCAGGCGACAAAATCGAAGTGAAGGAAGATATCCTTTATATCAATGACAAGCAAGTGGAAGAGCCTTACTTGGAAGAATACAAAAAAAGTTTATCGCAAAGCCAGTATCTCACAAACAATTTTACGCTGAAAGAAGTTGCCGGCAAAAGCACCGTGCCGGAAGGCTGTCTTTTTGTTCTGGGAGACAACCGCCTGGTCAGTAAGGACAGCAGGTATTTTGGTTTCATCGAAGACGACAGTGTCATCGGCGATGTAAAATTGAGAATATGGCCCTTGGAAGCCATCGGCATACCCGAGTAAAACCAAGGGGGCGGTTCCATAAGTCTTTCACCGACTTATGGAACCGCCCCCTTTCTGCTGGGTCTAACGGGGTCAGTCCCCCAAAAACGGATCATAAGAGGGAGGCTATAAAAATAGTTCATATGGGGTCAGTCCCTCACGAGTGGATTTCTCAGCATATTGTTTTGGTTGGGCTGTTTAAGTCTGTATATTGTGAACGCTATATAAAAGATGCGTACAGGAGGGTCAGTCCCCGTATCCAGTCACTAGGACTTCCGGATTGTTGTTGAGGACTGACCCCGTTTTTAATCCGGTTTTTTATAATAATTTTTGGGGGGATTGGGATAATAAGGTTATCTTGATGGAGAGTTGGGTGAGATGATGGAATATAACCAGGGTTATATGCCGGGTGAGGTAGTTTATGTGATCATTCGGAATCCGCATGTGCAAGGGGTGGCCAATGTGCAGGAGGCTGCAGTGGTGGCCGATCCGGACAATGGAAATGAACTGGCGTTGTTTCTGTACGATACATACTATCCATTAACGGAAGAAGTGGCGGTATATCGCTCGGAGCAAGAAGCAGAACATGCCTATCAGGCTGCATTTGGTACAGAGGGTTCGGAGGGGTTGCATGGTTAAACCGTTTGTGCCGCAGCTGGTATATGTAGAGCCGAAGGCCATGGAGTATCCACTTGGTCGCGAGCTTATCGATAAATTTAAGGGGATGGGAATCGAAATCAGGGAAACGACTTCCCATAATCAAGTCCGTAATTTGCCCGGGGATAACGACTTTCAGAAATACCGTAATGCAAAATCCACGCTCGTTGTAGGGATAAGAAAAACACTGAAGTTTGATACATCCAAGCCGTCTGCCGAATATGCGATACCATTTGCGACAGGGTGCATGGGGCATTGTCATTATTGTTACTTGCAAACAACGATGGGCAGCAAGCCGTACATCCGGACTTATGTCAACACCGATGAAATTTTTGACGCAGCGGAAAAGTACATGCGTGACCGGGCGCCGGAATTCACGCGATTCGAGGCTTCCTGTACTTCGGATATTGTCGGGATTGATCACTTGACCCATACATTGAAACAGGCGATCGAATATTTTGGAAGGTCAACCTACGGGAAACTCCGATTTGTGACGAAATTTGCCCATGTCGATCACCTGCTTGATGCTGAGCATAATGGCAGAACAAGGTTCCGGTTCAGTATCAACGATGATTATGTGATTAAGTATTTTGAACCGGGGACTTCCAAGCTTGCCGAACGGATAGGTGCAGCAACCAAAGTAGCGGAAGCCGGATATCCACTCGGTTTTATTGTCGCACCGATTTACTTGCATGAAGGGTGGCAGGAAGGCTATTCGGAAATGCTGGAAAGGCTGGCGGATGCGCTGCCGTCTTCCGCAAAAAAAGATTTGACATTCGAACTGATCCAACATCGATTTACGCAGCCAGCTAAACGGGTCATTGAAAAAAATTACCCGATGACAAAACTGGAACTGGATGAATCGAAGCGGAAATGGAAATGGGGAAGATATGGTATTGGCAAGTACGTCTATAAAGATGAGGAACAAGAAGAAATGAAGGATGTATTGAAATCGACCATCCACAAGCTGTTTCCAAAGGCAACAATTGAATATTTCACATGATAATCGCTTATTTGACATTACGATCCATTCATGTTTTAGTAAAAGTAGTTAAATATTTTGGAAGTCCACTAGGGGCGCCTGTATGGCTGAGATAAGGAATAACCTTGGTCCCTTTGAACCTGAACTGGTTAGTACCAGCGTAGGAAAGTGGAGACGGGATTCGTCTATCTTTGGATAAACCTTACCAAGATTGAATAAACCGCTCCAGTTTCCTGGAGCGGTTTTTTGCGTTCCGGGATCTGAGTTCGGCTTACCAATCAAATGAACTTTTCTCCGATATTATTTCCCCTCCATTTCCCAGAGGTTCTGGGCTTCCTCCAAAACAAAGGAGGAGTTTTTATCATGACATTTTCCGAACAATTAAGAAAAGAGGCAGATGAAGTCTTTGAGGGAATTCTACAGCATCCTTTTATCCGGGGGATAGCTGAAGGGAATGTACCCAAGCAGGCATTGATTCACTATGTAAAAGCAGATTATGAGTATTTGTCTGCTTTCAACCGAATATACGGATTGGCGATTTCGAAGTGCGAGGACCGGTCCGACATGGGATTTTTTCAGGAACAAATCGGATTTGTCCTCAACAGTGAAATTCATCCACATGAGAATTTCTGCCGGGTGGCGGGCGTCGACTACAGCGAGTTGCAAGGAAGTCCGCTGCCACCTACTGCTGATCACTATGTCGCTCATATGAGCAAAGCTGCATACAGCGGAACGATAGGCGAAATTCTGGCTGCATTGCTTCCATGTCCATGGACCTATCTGGAAATCGGCCGGGCCATATTGGAAGAAAAACAGCCGGATACTTCCCATCCGTTCTATGAATGGATTTCATTTTATGCAAATGGAGAAATCGGAGAAGTCACCCATGAGCTATGCAGGAAAATCGATCGTTGGGCAGCCGACGCCAGTGAAAAGGATAAGCAAAAAGCGACCCTGGCCTTTATAAAAAGCTGCCAGCTGGAATATCGTTTTTGGGACATGGCCTATACCCAGGAAGAGTGGCCATATTCGTTACCGGCCGATCAACAGATTCAGCCGTTGCATTAAAAAACAGAGAGGGGGAAGCAGCATGATTGCAAGTGCTTTGACTATTGCCGGAACCGATCCTACTGGCGGAGCTGGTATTCAGGCTGATTTAAAAAGTTTCCAGGAAAGAGAAGTGTACGGGATGAGTGTGGTCACCTCTGTAGTTGCCCAAAACACAATGGGAGTGAAGGATGTCCACCACTTGCCAGTCGATTTTATCGAAAAACAGCTGGATGCAGTATTCCAAGATATTATGCCTGCTGCGGTAAAAACGGGAATGATTGCTACCAGTGAAATGATGGAGCTGATTGCCAGTAAACTCGGAAAACAACAATCCCCTTATGTAATCGACCCTGTCATGGTGGCAAAAAGCGGTCATGAGTTGATGGAAGAAAAATCAAAACAAACAGTTAGAGATAAACTGATTCCCTTGGCAACTATTGCCACGCCGAATATCCCTGAAGCGGAAATACTAGTCGACTTTCCGATAAAGAATCTATCAGATGCCAAACGGGCAGCCAAACTGATTGTAGAAGATCTCGGAGCTGGAGCGGCCATCGTAAAAGGCGGACACCTAGCAGGAGAGGCTGTTGACGTTTTATATGACAAACAGGGATATCACTTGTTTCAATCGCCAAGACTGGAAACCAAACATACGCATGGAACTGGCTGTACATTTTCTGCAGTCATTACTTCTGAACTGGCAAAAGGAAAAACAGTACCGGAAGCGGTTGCTATAGGCAAGGAATTCATAACCGCTGCTATTCAACATACATTGGGAATCGGCAAGGGAAACGGTCCGACCAACCACTGGGGATACCGGATGAACGGACTGCCCGGCAAGCAGAAAGGGGTGGATTCTAGTGAATGAGATTGCCAGTTTACTAACGAGTGTGAGAGATAGACAACCGTTAATCCACAACATTACCAACCAAGTTGTCACTAATTTCACGGCAAACGGGCTGCTGGCCATGGGGGCTTCTCCCGTCATGGCTAATGCGGAAGAGGAAGCGGCTGACATGGCAGCTGTAGCGGATGCGCTAGTATTGAATATCGGTACGCTGACGACACCGCAGGTTAATGCGATGCTAAAGGCAGGACAGGCAGCTAACCAAAAGGGCGTACCTGTTGTGTTTGATCCGGTTGGAGTCGGAGCAACCTCATTTCGAAACATGGTTGCCTTGAGAATTCTGGAGGAAATCGACGTATCTTTGATCCGTGGTAACGCCGGGGAAATTGCTTTCCTAGCCGGAGCGGATGCAGAGATGAAAGGCGTCGACTCCGCTTTCCAAGGAGATGGGCGAAGGATAGCGGTTGAAGCCGCGAAACAGTTGGAGACAGCTGTAGTGCTTACTGGAGAAGAAGATGTTATCACGGACGGGAATTCTCTATACTTGTGCGGTAATGGTCACCAACTGCAAACGAAGATTACCGGGGCGGGCTGCCTGCTCAGTTCGGTGACTGCAGCATTTTTAGCGGTGGGAGGAGATAAACTGTCAGCGGCAGCAGCTGCTGTCAGCTATTATGGAACAGCTGCCGAATTCGCTGCCTCAGCGAGTGATGGTCCCGGCGGTTTTCAATCAGCATTTCTTGATGCCTTATATCAGGTGGAAGAGGAAGGTTGGCGAAAAAAAATGCAACTAAAACGGGTGGACGGATAACCGATGACTATACGTCACTCTTTGCAAGTTTACTTTATAATGGGGAGTAATAATTGTATCGATAATCCGCTTTACGTTTTGGAGCAGGCACTGGCTGGCGGCATAACCATGTTCCAGTTCAGAGAAAAGGGTAGAGGTGCTAAAACGGGAACAGATAAGCAAAAGCTTGCATTGCAAATGAAAGAACTGTGCCGTCGTTACCATGTCCCTTTTCTTGTAAATGATGATGTGGATTTAGCCATCAAGGTAGGGGCGGACGGAATACATGTTGGGCAGGAAGATGAACCGATTGATTCTGTTCGCCGCCGCTGTCCAGAACATTTTATTGTTGGAGTGTCGGCAACCAATGTCCATGAGGCGGTCGAAGCCGACTCCGCAGGAGCTGACTATATTGGAGCCGGACCTGTTTTTGCTACTGCTACCAAGCACGACGCTAAGACACCGATCGGGCTAGAAGGTTTAGCAGAGATAAGAAGGTTGATCGGCAACACCCCCCTTGTGGCAATCGGCGGTATTCAGGAAAAAAATGCAGCAGAGGTGATCAAAGCCGGGGCAGACGGTATATCGGTCATCTCAGCCATCAGTGCGTCGGAAAATGCATTGACAGCAGCACAGCAGTTAAAACTTCGGACAATTGTAAATTAACGTCTGTTTGTTAAGGCAGTCTGATTTCACATGAAACAGGCTGCTTTTTCCTGTTTTTCAGAAGCAGGGTTATTCATTTCGTAATTTGACGTTTGATGATAAACTGTAGGTTAGTAAAGTTGCCCAAAGGGCAGAATGTAGTGAAGGAGGGTGCAAAAATGCGCTTGCAGGACAAAAAGGTCATTGCACTCGTTGCCCATGACTTCGAGGATTTGGAACTGTGGTATCCGATTCTTCGTCTTCAGGAAGAAGGGGCGACCGTGCATTTAGTCGGGGAAAAAGCCGGCGAAAAATACATTGGAAAATATGGAGTACCCGCGGTGTCTGATTATGCCTATGCTGATGTAAAAGCAGAGGATTATGATGCAATTCTCGTTCCGGGAGGCTGGGCGCCAGACAAAATCCGTCGCTTCCCTGAAGTATTGGAAATGCTTCGGCATATGGATCATTATGAAAAACCGATCGGTCAGATTTGCCATGCTGGCTGGGTATTAATTTCCGCAGATATTGTCAGGGGAAGAAACGTCACCAGTACGCCTGGTATCAAGGATGATATGATGAATGCAGGCGGCAATTGGCAGGACTTACCGGTAGTAGTAGATGGCCATATCGTATCTAGCCGCCGTCCGCCGGATTTGCCTCCATATATGAAGGAGTTTGCTGATTTACTTGCCGATTCCTGATAGAAAGCTGGCTGTACATGTTTTGTACAGTCTCTTTTTTCGTGTTTGAAGCCAAGCCTTTTTCTATGGATGAAATCGGCATAAAGAAGGGGGGTAACGTCATGGATATCATCATTTGGATTTTGATTGCAGCTTGTTTTCTTCTGAGTTTTGCCGGCATCATTTTCCCGTGGATTCCGGCTCCGTTAATGCTTTGGATTGGTTTTTTGTTGTGTTTTTTCTTCTTAGACGGCGACTTATCGATGCTATTTTGGATTGCCATGGTGGTACTTACAATTATTCTGATAGGCTCTGATATCATTGCCAATAGTTATTTCGTGAAAAAATATGGCGGTTCCAAGTGGGGAGAAAGAATTGCTGCTGTTGGAGTGATTGTTGGTTCCTTTATTATTCCACCATTCGGAATCATCATCGTCCCGTTTGTCGCTGTGTTCTTGACGGAAATCCTCCAACAGAAAACCACCGAGCAGGCATGGAGGGCTTCACTTGGTTCATTGCTGGGGTTTCTCGGAGGAGCTGTAGCTAAAGTCGTCATCCAGTTAGTTATGGTTATTTGGTTTTTCTTTTCTGTCTGATAAAAGGCAGCCTTCCATCGCCGGATGGGCGGGAAGGCTGCCTTTTATCATGGGTGAATTCTGTCCCCCTCAGAAGGCTGTTTGAAAAAAGCTCCACTCCGGGGCTTGGCCTAAGCTTGTCGAGGCGATAAGAGTATCTCCCCACATTTTTTAGACATAACGGGATTTTTGCAGTCGATAATCCAATACATAGTTGCCGAAAGGGATGAAGGCTACCAGCAAGGAGCCGAACAGCCACCTGAACGCCCAACGAATTTTAAATGTCGTATAAGCGATCACCAGCAGGTAAACGACAAAGAAAAATCCGTGAAGGGAACCCACCAGGGTGACCACTTCGGGAAAGCCTGCTATGTATTTCAATGGCATGGCGATAAATAGAAGGACGACAAGAGAAGTTCCTTCAATCATGCCGAATATCCGGAACAGTCGAATTGGGGAGTTCAACATTAGCTACCTCCATTCCAAACATTTTTTCTTCTTTAGTATAATAGATAAAAGGATGCTAAACTATAGATTGCCAAATGTTCTGCATAAATTATTAAAACAGAGGAGAGAATGTGTTGAAAAATATATTGCCGTTGATCCTGCCGACCTTCTTAATTGTTTTTGGTGTCACTAGCTATCTGACCACGGAATTGGCGGTGGGTGCACTTATTATCCTGTTGATAGGCATGATTGTATTTTTAGTCGAGTTAAGATACATAAGAAAAGGGATGCCGAGATATCGGACGGCTGTAACATTACTGACAGCCGGGATTGTTTATCTATTGTTCGTCGTGGTGGAACAGTATCTATATGGAAAGGTTTTTAACTACTTTTTCGCGACAGTTTTCGCTATTGGTGCAGGTGCTATAGTGAACGTACTGATGCGTGACGAAAAAGGGAATTAAAAAATAGAAAGGAGTATCAATATGATTGCAAGAGTGTTGACGATTGCTGGATCTGCGGCGCAAGGCAGTGCAGGTATCCAGGCCGACTTAAAAACATTTCAAGAACGGGACGTCTATGGCATGGCCGCGATTACCGCTATTGTCGCCAATAACCCGGTCACTAGTAAGGGAATGTTCACCAATTCGTTGGAAGCGATAGAAGCACAGTATTATACAGCAATAAAAAATGTCGGAGTGGATGCTGTCAAAACCGGCATGTTGTTTACGAAAGACATTATCAACCTGGTTGCTCGTCTTCTGGAGGAATATCCACCCGCAAGTTTGGTTGTGGACCCTGTCATGATCGGAAAAATGGGGTCGCAGCTCTTAAAAGATGACGCCATTGATGAAATGAGGAAAAGGTTGTTTCCGCTTGCTACCGTTATCACTCCTAACTTGCATGAAGCAGAAAGAATATTGGAAAGCGGGCCGATTACCAATAAAAAAGAGATGAAGCATGCTGCACGGGCGCTACACCGTTTTGGCTCGGATTTTGTCATTATCAAAGGCGGTGCTCTAAAGGAGGACGCCGTCGACATAATGTATGACGGGAGCGGCTTTAAGGAGTGGAAGCATCCGCGTATCGATACGATTCACACAAGTGGGGCAGGCTGTAGTTTTTCGGCAGCGATTGCCGCTGAGCTGGCTAATGAAGCAACGATAGAGCAGGCGGTGAACACATCCAAGGCCTATGTTACTGCGGCGATTGAGCATGCCCTCGATTTTGGTAAAGGAATCGGTTCAACTTATCATGCAGCATACCGAAAACATCAGCCTCGCTAATAAGAAGCAATGTGTTGATTGAAATTATTTTTGGTTTAATGAATGATAGAAGTGCTCTGCAACAGTCTCAAAAGTTCATTAGATGGGGCAATCAAACGCTCCAGGAATCCATTTCGTTTTCCGCTGGCGGTTCGTTGTGGCTTTTTATGCACCGGGGGATAAACAGTTGATGAGAGATGAAAAATCGCAATTGCGCTATATCGCATGAAGGAAATCAGTTTTGATTTTCGAGGAATCCTTCCTAGCATTTTTTATGAAAAGGATACTACGTAGAAGTGCTCCCAATTCTATCTTCCTTAAACAAACGTTTGAGCCACAATCTTGGAATCTAGTTATTTTTCCTTTCAGTGGAAGACAATAGTCATTTTTATTGAAACCTCAGGTAAGGTGGATACGTACATGAAAGAGGAACGCATTACTAATGGAGGTGTCCAGTAAGTGGCAAAAGAGCCGGCAATGAAGTTAATTGATTTAAAGAAAGATATCGGGAAAAAGCAAATAATCAAAGGGCTGACGTTTGAGATCAACCCAGGCGAGGTATTCGGTTTTCTTGGGCCCAATGGGGCTGGAAAAACAACGACAATCCGGATGATGGTCGGATTGATGAAAATCAGCGAAGGGGATGTGTTGATCAAAGGCAGCAGTATCAAGTCTGACTACAAGAATGCTATTCAACACGTAGGAGCAATCGTGGAAAACCCGGAAATGTATCCCTTCATGAGTGGTTGGAAGAACCTTCTCCATTATGCAAGAATGATGCCTGGTATAACCGAGGAGCGGATCAAGGAGGTTGTTTCCCTGGTTGGATTAGAGAAAGCGATCCACGAAAAAGCCGGTAGATATTCTCTTGGAATGCGACAACGGTTGGGTATCGCCCAAGCCTTGTTGCATCGACCGTCGGTTTTGATTTTGGATGAACCAACCAACGGACTCGACCCGCATGGCATTAGAGAAATTCGTCAATATATCCGAACTTTAGCGGAGAAAGAAAATGTGGCTGTCATTGTCTCCAGTCACCTTCTTTCCGAAATAGAAATGATGTGCGACCGTATCGGCATTATAAAAAACGGGGAACTTGTCGCAATTGAGACGGTCAAAGCGCTGACAAAAACAGAAGAGGATAGGATACATATTGAAGCTGTGCCGCTTGATCGAGCAAACGAGCTTTTGCGCCAGACGTTACAGCTCGAACCAACCATGGAAGGAGAAAATATCAAGCTGACAGCGAAACGGGAGGAAATTCCAAGCATTGTAAAATGTCTGGTAGAAGGGCAAGTAGATGTGTTTGGAGTACAAGTCCAACGCTCGACACTTGAAGACAAATTTTTAGATGTGATTGGGGAGAATGCGATTGAGTAATTTTTTCAGGCTCGTCTTTAACGAGCAAGTGAAGCTTTATGCCAGGAAATCTACCTGGATCATGTTCGGAATCCTTGCGGCTATCATCTTGGGCGTAGCCATTTTTGGTAAAACGGTCGGAAATTTTGACGAAGACCAGTATGGCGATGACTGGCGTCAGCAATTGGAACAGGAAAATGCCGAAATTGCCGAGGGAAGCAGCGAGGAGGAGGTCGCCAACCATTGGGGGATAGAGGAAAATAACTATTATCTCGACAATGACATTAAACCTTTAGAGTACGATGCATGGCAGTTTGTGGTGGATAATGCGATGTTGTCCTCTCTGCTGAGTCTATTCACTATCATTGTAGCAGCGGGTATCATTGCCCACGAGTTCCGATGGGGAACGGTCAAACTGTTGTTGATCCGGCCGGTTGCCCGGACAAAAATCTTGTTTGCTAAATATACATCCGTTTTGTTGTTTGCCCTTACATCGCTTGTGTTTTTGCTTGTATTTTCCTGGATTACCGGGGCGATATTTTTCGGGATCAATGGTGCGAACCCTTTGCTTGTGATTCAAAGCCAAAATGATTATACACAAATAGCTGCTTGGGCAGAAATGGGCCGCTCCTATGGTTTACGCCTGGTCAACCTGGTGATGATGGCTACTTTTGCATTCATGATTTCTTCGATTTTCCGAAACAGCGGTTTAGCGATTGGGTTTGCGATTTTCCTGATGATGGCCGGGAATTCCATCATTGGTTTTTTCATGGAGTACGATTGGGCCAAATATATTTTGTTCGCAAACACAAACTTGGAACAGTATTATAGAGGTACACCTTTGATTGAAGGAATGTCTCTGTCATTTTCGATCGGAGTTCTGATCGTTTACTATATTATTTTCATGGTCCTATCCTGGTTGTTTTTTACAAAACGGGACGTAGCGGGCCACTAAAGTATTTAAAGGGAGGAACCGGAAAATGAAACGAACAGCAGAAATTGTACTTGGGGTTATCGGAGCTATCCTGTATGCTCTTTTCACATTTTTTGGAATCGTACTGATGACATTGAAAGGTAACGATGAATTTATTCAGGAAATGGAAAATGCGTTTGCAGAGCAGGGAATGGAGAATATGGGAAGCATCTCTGAGATGATTTCCGGCGGAAGCTGGTACTTGATCATAGTTTCGCTGGTGGCCATTATTCTGGGAATTGTAGCCATCGTATTCTTGAAGGGAAATAAAAAGCCTAAAGCAGCAGGAATTATTTTGATTATCACCGCCGTTTTGTCTTTCGTCTTGTTTATGGGGATGAGTCTGATTCCGGCAGTGTTATACTTAATCGCTGGTATTATGGCCTTGGTAAGGAAGCCTAAAACACCGATAACAGCCTAATGGAGTGTTAGTACGACAAAGCCTGGATCAAGTATCCAGGCTTTGTTTCTGCTTGAGATTCACTTATTTCAGTTTGTATAAGTCAGTCCGGCGGTCGCTGTATATCGGAATGGTCGCTCTGATTTTCTCTACTTCCTTCAAATCAATGGTTCCCGTCAAGATCGTTTCCTCCAGCCCGGCCTCTGCAAGGAGTTCTCCCCATGGACCGATAATCATCGAATTTCCGCCAAACTCGTTATTCGGATCAGAACCGGCGCGATTACAGGCAACCACAAAGCATTGATTTTCGATTGCCCGGCTGATCAGGAGAGCACGCCAATGGTCGATGCGCTGCTTCGGCCACTCTGCGACGACATAGAGAACCTTTGTGTCATCCAGCATGTGCGTCCGAATCCATTCCGGGAAACGGATATCATAGCAAATAACCGCTGCACTCTTTTGGTTTTCCAATACAAAAGTTCCGTCACTGTTTCCTTCTATTAAATATTTTTCCTCGTCCATCAATCGGAACAGATGCGCTTTGCTATATTGCTTGATAACATCCCCCGTCCGGGCAACTACTAGCAAGGTGTTGCTTGTTGCTTCCTCCACTCGATTGGCTACTGAGCCTGCTATCATATTTATATCCAGTTCCTTTGCCAATCTGCTCAGAAAGGCAATTGTCACATTGGCTTCTTCATCCGCAATTTCATCGAGGCGTGTCAAGTCATATCCAGTGGTCCAAAGCTCCGGGAGCAGAATAGTATCCGGTGCTTTTTTCTCCACCGCTTCTCTAATTAGTTCTTCCGCATGCCTGAAATTGGTTTGTGGCTCGCCGAAAGCGATGTCCATTTGGATTAGTGCGTAGGTTTGCTTCATGATTGGTCCCCTTCCTCTATTGCCGATTACGGAGTTGCATGTTCCAGCCACTGTTCCAGCTGTTGAATACCGGTTGTCACCTGGTCTCTTTCCGTTATATTCATCAAATGAATCGACTCTCCCGGCGCTGTCGCCGCAGCGGCAATCGACTCTATTAAATCCTTCCGCTTCGGATTAATTCCTAAATCGGATAAGCTTGTTGGCAATCCTAGCTCCCGATAATGCGGAAGCAGTCTTTTGATTTCATCCGGTCGTCCTTCTAACGCTAATTGAACCAAAATACCATAGGCAACCTTGTCTCCGTGCAAAATCGAATGAGTCTCCGGTAAGTGGGTTAATCCATTGTGAATGGAATGGGCTCCGGAGATGCGCCCGTAATGATCACCAAAACCTCCCACCATTCCTCCGGCCATAATAATCGTTTCAACAGTCCGATTAAATGACTCAGTGACCGAACCGGCTTTAATGGCTTCCAGTGCTTCTGATCCCTCTGCTAGCAAGGTATCTCTGCAAAGGCGGGCAGCATGCAACGCGATTTCTAAGGGAATTGCTTTTGTCGGAAGACCGCGTGTCAGTACGTCAGCTTCATACCACTTTGCGATAGTATCCCCGATTCCTGCGCGTAAAAAGGAAGACGGCGATTCGATCAGTATGTTCGGTTCTACAAGCACCATCCAGGTGCTTCGGGGAAAAATAACGTATTCTTCAAAGTTCCCCTCCTGATCATAAAATACACTAAGCGGTGTCCAGGCTGCACAGTTCGAGGCCAAGGTCGGAATCAAAATCACCGGCAGTCCAGTTTGATTTCCGGCTGCTTTTGCCAAATCCAAGACTTTACCCCCGCCTAATCCGATAATGAACTCGGAGTTTTCTTTTAGAGCTGTTTTGCCAATCCGGCCGGCCTCTTCATGGGTACATTCGTGACGATAAGATAGGTAGGTCAGGGGCACTCCTGGATCGACAAAGTGACGCTTCGCCGCTTTCCATGATTTTTCGCCATGCAAAAGCAGTCCACAGGAAAATTGCTGTTCCGCAATTTTTTCAGGAAGTAATTCCAATACCCCTTGATAACAATGATAGATAGCAGGAGCGCCTTGTACTTGGATTGAACTCAATGTAAGCACCTCGGTTTCTATTAATATAACAATTATCCATTTCCATATAAAAAACCTCTTCCACAAAAGGAAGAGGTTGCGTGTCGGCTCTTCCTCTTATCTTGCAGCAGTGCTGCAGGATTTAGCACCGTATGAGTCTGTTCACCGGTTGCCGGGCTTCGCAGGGCCATTCCCTCCGCCTTCTCTTGATAAGAGTATAAGATTCTTTATAGTTGCTTGCATTATCCCACCACTAGTATCTCCTGTCAAGAAACCTTATCTGAATGGACCGCTTTACAAATATCAGGTTAGTAGCTATGATTAGATACTATAATTTTATCGATCAATCGGGAGTGACAGAGTGTGAAAAATTTTGAACGATCGGATTTATTGAATAGATTGCCTGATCAGTTTTTTGCCAATCTGGTAGCAAAAGTGAAAGGCTTGGTTGAAAAAGGACACGATGTCATTAATTTGGGGCAGGGAAATCCGGATTTGCCGACACCTGATGCCGTGGTAAAAGAATTGCAGGTTGCGGCAGCAAATCCAGCTTATCATAAATACTCGCCATTTCGTGGGTTTTCGTTTTTAAAGCGGGCAGCAGCAGATTTTTACAAACGGGAATACCAAGTGGATCTTGATCCAGAATCGGAGGTTGCTGTTTTATTCGGTGCGAAAACAGGACTCGTGGAATTGAGTCAATGTCTGCTTAATCCTGGGGACCTCGCATTGCTCCCTGACCCGGGCTACCCGGATTACATGTCCGGTATCGCTTTGGCCAACGCTGAAACGCACTTGATGCCATTATTGGAAAGCAATGCATTTTTGCCAGACTATCAATCCATTAATCATGAAAAGTGGGAAAAGGCCAAACTGTTGTTTTTGAATTACCCTAATAACCCGACTTCTGCTGTAGCGGACAGGTCTTTCTTTGATGAAACGATTGCGATGGCAAATAAGCACAACGTTTGTGTCATCCACGATTTCGCGTACGGCGCATTGGGATTTGATGGAGAGAGGCCGCAAAGCTTTCTCCAATCTGAAGGTGCCAAGGAAGTCGGTGTGGAAATCTATACGCTTTCCAAAACCTATAACATGGCAGGATGGAGAGTGGCCTTTGCAGTCGGAAACCGCTCAGTAATTGAAAGCATCAACCTGTTGCAGGACCATATGTATGTCAGTTTGTTCGGTGGAATTCAGCACGCTGCTGCCAAGGCACTTACTGGCAATCAGACAGAAGTCTCCAAGCTGGTGCAAACCTATCAAAATAGAAGAGATCGATTTATTGATCGTTTAAATGCAATCGGTTGGAAGGTTGAAAAGCCGAAGGGTACCTTCTTCGCCTGGCTGCCAGTGCCGGACGGTTTTAACTCTGAATCTTTTGCCGATTTGTTGCTGGAAAAAGCACACGTGGCTGTAGCGCCCGGCAACGGATTCGGGGAGAACGGCGAAGGCTATATACGTGTCGGTTTGCTGGACAAGGAAGAACGCTTGGAGGAAGCGGCAGATAGGATAGCGGCATTGGGGCTATTTGATAAGTAGAAGCAAAAAAGGACTGGTTTCTTTAAAACCAGTCCTTTTCATGTACGTACAAATATGCGGATGAATCTCCAATGTATCAGCATACAAATTTACCCCCCTGTCATTTAATCACTGGAAGTGCCGGGGGGTATTTTCGTTATAATAGTAATCCTTCAGTAAAAGACTGCGAGTGTTCGAAAGAAAAGAACATAATAAAATATAAACAAAATTTATAACAGCGCTTGCAAAAAATTACTGACAACTTTATAATTTGTTTATATAACTTATACGTACAAATTGCAAAGAAGAGAAAGCGTTTTGTGAAAGCGTTAGCAAATAACTGTATTGAGGTGAAAAAATGTCAAGTGAACTTAAAGCGGAACTAAATTTGGACAAAAACTATCAAATTGGCAAAGTGGATGAACGAATTTACGGCTCTTTCATTGAGCATCTTGGCAGAGCTGTATACGGCGGGATATACGAGCCAGGTCATCCCAAGGCGGACGAACATGGGTTCCGAAAAGATGTTATGGAACTGGTTCGAGCGTTAAGAGTCCCAATCGTAAGGTACCCTGGAGGGAATATGGTTTCTGCCTATAACTGGGAAGATGGAGTGGGGCCGAAAGAAGAAAGACCACAGAGATTGGAACTGGCCTGGAGAACAATAGAGACAAACCAGGTTGGAACAAATGAATTTGCCGATTGGGCTCGAAAAGTTGGTTCAGAAGTTATGATGGCAGTTAATCTAGGTACCCGGGGAATCGATGCAGCGAGAAATTTAATTGAATATACGAATCATCCTGGCGGTACATATTGGAGTGATCTTCGAAGGTCTCATGGTTACGAAAATCCCCATAATATCAAGACATGGTGTTTGGGAAATGAGATGGACGGACCATGGCAGGTTGGGCAGAAAACAGCTTATGAATATGGCCGGTTGGCTTCCGAAACAGCCAAGGCGATGCGGCTTGTTGACCCGAACATCGAATTGGTTGCATGCGGTAGTTCAAATACCGATATGCCCACTTTTGCAGAATGGGAAGCGACCATATTAGATCACACATATGAACAAGTGGATTATGTATCTCTTCATCAATACTACGGGAACCATGAAAATGATTCAGCAAATTACTTAGCGAAGAATATGGATATGGATCATTTTATTAAAACGGTAATTTCAATTTGTGATTACATTAAAGCAAAACACCGTAGCAAGAAGACGCTTAATTTAAGTTTTGATGAATGGAATGTCTGGTATCATTCGGGCGAACATGACAAGAAACTGGAACCATGGACAATTGCACCACCTCAGTTGGAGGATCACTACAATTTCGAGGATGCATTGTTGGTGGGAAGTATGTTGATAACTTTTTTACAACATGCTGACAGAGTAAAAATGGCTTGTCTTGCTCAATTGGTCAATGTTATTGCACCTATCATGACAGAAAATGGAGGAAGAGCGTGGAAACAGACCATCTACTATCCGTATCTTCATGTATCTGTTTTTGGGCGAGGTGTATCCTTACAGCCCATACTTTCTTCTCCAAAATATGATAGTAAGGAATTTACAGATGTACCGTATATAGATTGTGCCGCTGTATTAAACGAAGAAGCCGAGGAGTTGTCAGTCTTTCTGGTAAACAAACACTTGTCGGAATCGATTTCTTTAACAGCGGATTTTAGAAGCTTTAAGGAATATCGGGTGTTGGAGCATATAGTGCTGGAAAATGATGATTTAAAAGCTGTTAACACAGCAGAGCAGCAAACAGTGATTCCACATGCAAGGGGAGATGCCTCATTAAAAGATGGTACATTGAGTGTTAATTTATCAAAAACTTCCTGGAATGTCATTAGGTTGGGTAAACGACAAACATTTGAAAGCGCTTAAAATGAAGGGGGATACTAATAATGAAAAAATATTTACTTTTTATTCTTGCAGTGGCATTTTCAATATTACTAACGGCTTGTGGAGGAAATAATAAGTCTTCAGGAGGGGGTGGGGAAGCTAATGCCTCAGAAACAGTGGGAGAAGATATTGAGGGTGCAACAGAATTAACCTTCTGGACCTATCAAGAACAACACATGAAAATTTTCAAAAGTGCAGCCGAAAGATGGAATGAAGAATATCCAGACCGTCCAATCAAACTGGTGGCAGAAACTTATCCTTATGATCAGCATCATAATAATTTACTAATGGCCATGCAATCGGGGTCGGGCGGACCGGATATAGCCGATATAGAAGTGGGAAGGTTCTCGAACTTCTTGCAAGGGGATATTCAGTTGGAACCAATGAATGAGTACATGGAGCCCCTGAAAGACGTATTAATACCTTCACGAATCGATATGTACAGTAAAGATGGTAATTATTATGGTGTTCCTACTCACTTGGGAGCTACTGTGGTTTATTATAATCAAGAAATAATGGATGAGGCAGGCGTGGATATTGATTCTATTAAAACTTGGGATGATTATGTAGAAGCAGGTAAACAAGTAGTCGAGAAGACAGGAGTTCCTATGACCACAGTTGAAACAGACGAGCATTGGAGCTATTGGCCGCTGGTCAGTCAAAGCGGATCCGATTTCTTCGATGAAAATGGTGAGTTAATTTTGAGTAACGAAAAAAACGTGAAGACCCTTCAATTCTTGCAAGACATGGTTTATGAATCGGAAATAGCCGTGACGGCTCCCGGGGGTTTTCACCATTCTGAAGAGTACTACGGATTTATGAATGATGGAGGAGCAGCCTCTTTGATGATGCCTATGTGGTATATGGGTCGCTTTATTGATTATATGCCCGATTTGAAAGGGAAAATGGTTATGAAACCAATGCCTCTGTGGGAAGGATCTGATGCTAAGACGGCCGGCATGGGTGGAACAGGTACGGTCGTTACTAAAACCTCTGATAACGTAGACTTAGCTAAAGAATTTCTTGCTTATGCAAAACTGTCTGAAGAAGGAAGTATAGCGTTATGGAAGCAACTTGGATTTACTCCTGTAAGGACCGATGTTTGGGATTCACCAGAACTACAAGAAGATAATGAATACTTTGATTACTTTGGGGATTATATCTGGGATATGGTAAGCGAAATGAGTGCTGAAGTTAGCGGAATTAAACTGACTCCTTACACAGCTGATGTTATTACGGAGCTTCAATCAAATGTTATGCACAGTGTTATTAGAGAAAAATCACAAACTCCTAAGGAGGCCCTGAAGCAAGCTGAAGAATCAATTAGAGGAAAAATGGAAGCAGGAGAGTAACTGATTAATGTAGGGAAAGGATAGCTGGTGCTATCCTTTCCCTATCAAACAGAAGACAAGGAGGTTAACAGATGCTTCAGTCACCTACCAATGATGAATCAAGGGTAAGGGTACCAAATACTAATAAGGGACAGTATTCTCCGAACCCTAATCCAAAAGGAGACAAGAAACAAAACCGGGTAATCAGGTTTTTGAACTCTCAAAAAGTGGCACCCTATGTATTTATTACCCCATTTATTGTTTCTTTTCTATTGTTAACTTTATACCCGACTATTAAGGCTTTTACCATGAGTTTTCAAAGAGTCCTGCCAGGTCAAAGCCATTTTATCGGTTGGAATAATTATGAAAGGATTTTTAATCCGACGTTTTACAAGGCGTTGCAAAATACCACCATATACGTAGTGCTTACAGTTGTTATCTTGGTTGTCGTGCCGATTGTGCTTTCTGTTATTTTAGACTCTAAGTTAGTAAAATTTAAAACATTGTTCAGAGCTTCCTTGTTTATTCCCTCTTTGACCTCTGTCATTGTGGCGGGCACTATTTTTCGGTTGATTTTTGGAGAATCAGATGCTTCCGCTGCGAATCAGATTATAGGTATCTTTGGGATGGAACCAATAGAATGGCGTTATAATTCATGGTCTGCAATGTTTCTGATGGTGGTTCTCTGCTGCTGGAGGTGGATGGGAGTCAATATGCTCTATTTTTTAGCAGGCTTGCAAAATATTCCAAAGGAATTATATGAGGCAGCGGAAATAGATGGAGCAAATGTTTTTCAAAAATTCTATTATGTTACTTTGCCGTTTTTAAAGCCTATTACGATTTTCGTTATTACAATTTCCATCATTAACGGTTTTAGAATGTTCGAAGAGAGCTTCGTATATTGGGAAACTAGTTCACCAGGTAATATAGGAACAACTGTCGTCGGATATATTTATCAACAGGGAATTCAACAGAATGACCTGGGATTTGGTGCCGCAATCGGAGTAGTATTAATGCTTATCATTTTTGTAATCAGCATCATTCAGCTTTTACTAACCGGAGCCTTTAAAAGGAGCGATGAGTAATGGAAAGGAAAAGTGCTTCTCTTTATAAATGGTTGGCAACTCTTGCTTTTGCGTTAATCTCCTTTATAGCGTTATTCCCTATTCTAGGATTGATTATTTCGTCTTTCCGTTCATCGTCAGAATTGATGAGAAATGGAATGAGTTTAACGTTTAATTTAAGCGAATTAAATATCAATAACTATTCATATATCTTCACCCAGGCTTCGGAGTACTGGAATTGGTATGGAAATAGCTTGATTATCTCGACGTTAACAATTGTTTTGTCGTTGTTTTTTTCTTCAATGGTTGGTTACGCATTAGCTTTATATGAGTTCAAAGGAAGAAATGTTTTATTTGTGCTGGTACTCTTTATTATAATGGTGCCATTTGAAATTCTGATGCTTCCTTTGTATCAACTCATGATCAATATTCAATTAATTGATACGTATTTTGGAGTGATGATGCCATTGATTGTAGCTCCGATTGCTGTGTTCTTCTTCAGACAATATGCACTTGGATTACCCAAGGCTCTTATGGATGCAGCCAGAATTGATGGGTGTACTGAATACGGAGTATTTTTTAAAATAATGATGCCCTTAATGCTCCCCTCTTTTGCAGCAATGGCAATTTTACAAGGGTTGAACAGCTGGAATAACTTCTTATGGCCACTCCTTGTTTTACGTTCAAATGATATGTTTACTTTGCCTATTGGTTTGGCGACATTGCTCACTCCATATGGAAATAACTATGATGTTTTAATTGCCGGATCAGTTATGACCATCATTCCAATTGTTATTCTGTTCCTTTTCTTTCAAAAGTATTTCGTATCCGGTCTCACAGTAGGAGGGGTAAAAGGTTAAGGAAAATAGGAAATATTTTAAGGATGGTTGAAGAATGAATGGAAAAGAAGTAGTTTCTGCTCTCGACATGATGTTTCGGTGGGTGACTCGCCTCGTATGTATTAATATACTCTGGATTTTCTTTACATTTGCAGGTTTATTGCTGCTAGGGATATTCCCTTCTACAACAGCGGCCTTGGGAATCATCAGAAGGTGGTTATTGGGTGAACAAGACTTTTCAATATGGCGCGCCTATAAGGAGATGTACCAAAAAGAATTTTTTCAGGCGAATATAATTGGATGGACTATTGCAGGTATCGGTGCCATCCTCTACCTGAATTATCAGATAATTTTAACCAGCGAACAGGATTTTTGGTTTTTTGTTCCTTTTGCTTTTTATGTTGTTTTGTTTTTTTATGCTCTTCTGTTGTTTTGGTGTTTACCGTTACTTGTTCATTACAAGACTTCATGGTTTCATTATTTGAAGAACGCTATTGTACTTGGATTGACGAATATTCATTATACGTTGCTAACAGGTACGTTTTTTTTTCTTGTAAGTTACTTTTCTTTAGAGTATCCGGGAATTTTTCCTTTTTTCTCTGCCAGTCTACTGGCAGCTGGCTGGATGTGGTCTTCATTTCAAGTTTTCAAAAAAATAGACAAGATCTGAGTAAGGGAGAGTTAGGTAGTTAAAAAAGAAAATAAGAGAGAGGATGAAAAGCTCTGATCCGCAACACTACAAATCTGGAGATCATGAGTTTCATTCTCTAAAATATTGAGGAGTGAGGAACGGTCAACCAGGGTGAGAAGTACATAACCGATATAGTACTGTTTCGTAACTACGTTAGGACAGAAATAAGGGAATGTCGGAGTTAGGCGTTTTATCAAAACGAAAAGCATATATCCAAGGCAACCGAAGAAAAAAGAGTTTGTGTAAACAACTTCAATAGAATTTGGAGTCCTAGTTTGAATTTCTTATTTATCTTCGTATTTTGAGAATGTCGAAAATCGTTGCCGAGATTGGAGGAAGAGAAAATGAGAATTAAGTCTATAAAGCATCCAACACTTTTGGTTAAAAAAGGTGGGTGGCCAAATTTGCCTGCGAAGGTAGAAGTTGAATTGGAAAGCGGAGAAAATATCCTCGTCCACGCAACATGGGAAGAATTTGACAATGAGAAGGTACAGAAAGAAGGATCTTTTGAAGTGAAAGGAAAAGTAAATTTAAAGACATTTACCAATCCGTTGATTGAACAGCGCGCTGATCCTTTTTTATATAAGCATTCGGACGGATATTATTATTTTACAGGATCTTTCCCCGAATATGACCGTATTGTATTACGCCGGGCAAAAACCATCGAAGGATTGAGAGAAGCAGAAGAACGGGTGATCTGGAAACGACATCTTTCGGGAATTATGTCCGAGCATATATGGGCCCCGGAAATTCATTATATCGGGGGGAAATGGTATATTTACTACGCAGCTGGGGATAAAGATGACGTTTGGGCAATTCGCCCATATGTTCTGGAGTGTGAGGATGAAAATCCGCTGATAGGAGAATGGGTGGAAAAGGGCCAAATAAATACAGACTTTCAAAGTTTTTCTTTGGATGCTACCACTTTTGAACATGATGGTAAACGTTATTTGATTTGGGCTCAAAAAGTTGATAGGGAAACAATTTCAAACTTATATATTGCAGAAATGAGCAATCCATGGACCATTACAGGTGGGCAGCGCATGCTATCTACACCGGAGTTTGAATGGGAACAGCAAGGTTTTTATGTGAATGAAGGCCCCGCAGTGTTGAAGCGTAATGGGAAGGTATTTATCGCCTTTTCTGCTAGCGCCACTGATGATCGGTACGCAATGGGGCTTCTTTCAGCAGATGATACAAGTGATTTACTTGATAAAAATTCATGGACGAAAATAAGGGAACCGGTCTTCGTAAGTGATGAAGAAACTGAAGAATATGGACCCGGTCACAACAGTTTTTCAGTCTCAGAGGACGGAAAGACAGATCTTTTAGTCTACCATTCCCGGTCGTATAAGAAAATTGAGGGTAATCCACTATATGATCATAACAGGCATACCCGTGTGCAAGAATTATTCTGGAAAAAAGATGGAACTCCTTACTTTGGCTTTCCAGGCCAGCGCTGGGAAGGCGAAGTTTCTCTGACAGCCACTATCGAAGTAAAGGGCGATTAGTCAAAAGCTGACTCATCCAGATAGCTAATGCATCCGGTGAGTCAGCTTCTTATACACTGCTGTGACAGAATAGGATAGATTGACGCTTGTAACAACAGTGGTTCAAATGACTTTTATTGTACGCAGACTTTCTTTCACTGGAATTGGTTTATACCTACTACTTTGATAGAGGTAAACTTCAAAAATGACTCTTGCTTGTCACCAAGGCTCCTCAGTGGCATCTCGAATTTTTCTATACTTCATCCACTGACGGCACAGCGGTTAGGGCCGGCCTCCATCTCCTGCTGCTGCTGTGGTTCCGGTTGGACGAGCCCTAAATTCGCTTGCCTGATTTCCTGATAGCTGTTTGGTTGTGGGGGTAGGTTTTCTGTAACCAATTGAATGAACCGTTCTTGTGGGGAAACATTCAATCGTTGGTTATTTGTGTATAACGCTTGTAATGTACTCTGAACCTTGCCCTTATCCGTCAATTCTTCACTGCTGCTAAAGTGAGTCGGCAGTACCACCAATTCTTGAGGCAGAGAAGGAAAGCGATCATACAACGTTTTATGCAAATATTTCGCCCACTCGTCTGCCTTTCCCGCTAAATCCGGTCGGCCGATCGATTGGACAAATAGCGTATCGCCCGTCAGCAGATACTCATCGTCCACCAGGAAGCTTGTACTCCCCAATGTATGGCCTGGGGAAGCTAAGATGGTAACAGCTTGCTGATTGTCTCCCAAAGCGATGCTCATGCCGTCCTCAAGCGGATTATAAGCAAACGAAGCCCCTTCATCATCTTCTGGCGGGAACCAATATACAGCCCCGGCGGATTCAGCCAGTTTCCTTCCCCCTGAAAGATGATCTGCGTGAAGATGGGTGTCAGCCACATGTTTAATTGTCCATCCATGTTTGTCTGCAAAGGTTTGATATACTTCCGTAAATCGGCTCGGATCAATTACTATGGCCTCATTATCGTTAACTATCATATACGACAGACAGCCTTTTCCTAGCCGGATGAATTGATAAATGCTTCCTCCACCTGTAAGTGCTCCTGCCTTTACTGGTTCTAAATGTTCTCCCCAGCCGGTAATGCCGCCAATCAAGTATGTAACGTTACGCATGCCTTCTCTTTGCAGAAGAGCAGTAGCTGTCTGGGCGGATATGCCTCTATAGCAAACGATATAGACTGGACGATGCTGAGGGAGCCACTGCTTAGTTTCAGCTGGAGCTGTCTTTATTTCTGCCAGTGGTATGTTGATGCTTTCCACGTTCCTGCCTTCGATTTTCCAATCCTGGTAATCTTCCTGCCTGCGGATATCCAAAATAAAAATATCCTCGTGATGTAACACACGACTGGCAAGTTCTTGTACAGTCAATGGATCCATATTCTGATTTTTCCTCCTTTTTTCAACCAGTATAACAAACTGTGATTCTAGTTGATAATATATATGCAAGTACCCTCGACTGGTTGTAAAGAAACGAAAAAAGCCATCCTGTCGGATAGCTTTTCTAGAAATTCAATAAAAGGGCCCAGCTCAAGGGTCGCTGTAAAAATGACGGAGCTTTCAGCTTATAGGATGAACTCCCATCCACTATCGCGGGAAAATGTCCATAGATTTTCTGGAAAATCAGCCTTTCAGCGTAGTGTATTTCCGCAGCAAGGGTATAGAATCCAATTTAGTAAGAAATCAGGAGAAGTCGAAAATGACTATCATAGCTGATAAAAATCTTTTGTGTTAGCAAAAAGATGGTGATAGACCGAATCAATTGGGAGTCGTTTCAATTCAGCGATTTTGGCAACGCTGGCATGGATCATCCTCGGGTGCGTCATCATGCCATGGAAAGGCCCTTCAAATGGCCAGGGCCCATCCGTTTCCACCATCAGTGAAGTGAGTGGAACTTGCTGAATCAACCGCTGTATTTCCGATTCATACAAACAGTCTGGCGTCACGGAAAGCATATATCCGTTTCCAACTATCCATTGGACGGTGCTTTCGTCCCCTTTAAACCAGTGAAAATGGGCTTGGCGTATCGAATGCTTTTCCAATAATTCACATACAACCGGGGCATCCTCATATATAGCGTGTAAGACCACTGGTTTATTCCAGTTTACTGCATGGATGAACATTGTTTCTAACAGTTCCATATACGGTTCGATGCTTATTGTCGGATCCTCTTTGCGCATGTAGTAAGGCAAGCCGACTTCGCCTACCGCGTTCATATCAGTGTGATGCTGTTCCATAAAGCGTAACAGTTCATTTAGTTCCTCAGTTGTCGGAAGCTGCTGTTCCGGGTGGTACCCAAAAGCGGGGCGGATACGCTTATCGACTTGGGCAAGCTTCCATGTCTGTTTAGCCGAAGAAAGGTGGTTGGATACTGCAACCAATGCTTCTGTATGGTGTTCGTCCAGCTCCTGCAATAACTGCTGTTGTTGTGCGTTTGTATACATATCAAGGTGTATATGGGCATCGATCACTTGCATCATGTCATCACCCGAAGTTCCTGATAAATGGTTTTTTTCCATTCTAAAAAATCATGCGATAAAACCATGGATTCTTTACGTGGACGGGTAAAAGGAATCGTGTAATCCGCTTTTACAAGGGCAGGACCACTGGATAAGACAATTACCCGGTCTGAGAGGAATAGCGCCTCTTCAATATTATGGGTGACAAACAGGATGGAGCGTCTGTGTTCCTCCCACATAGATAGCAGCCATTGCTGCATGTCCAATCGGGTAAACTCATCCAATGCCGAAAATGGCTCATCGAGACACATTAGCGGCTGAGGGCTCAACATGCTCCGTATAAAGGCAGCACGCTGCTTCATCCCGCCTGACAGTTGATCAGGATAAGCATCTTCGTATCCAGCCAGCCCAGCTTTTGCCATCATGTTGATCGCTTCGCTCGGATTTTTATCACCTATGATTTCTCCGCCGAGCATGACATTCTCCAAGACAGTGCGCCAGGGTAGCAAAGATGGGGACTGCGGCATGTAACTGATTGCCCCTCTTTTTCCATTCACCCGCTTGTCATCCAAGTAAATATCGCCGTTATCCGGTTCCAGCAATCCGCCAATCAAATGGAACAAGGTGCTTTTGCCGCTTCCAGAAGGACCGACAATCGAGACAAATTCGGCATCAGAAACAGAAAAAGAAACGTTCTCTAATACTTGTCTGCCGCCGAATGATTTGGAAATATCGATGAGTGATAATTCAGCCATGCTGTTCAGCCCCTTTCTTTTTCCAGCGGATGACCCGTTTTTCTATGGTGATAATGATGACAAAAAAAAGAAGGCACAACACCATGATAAAGAAGATTGCGACAAAAACCCTATCGGTCCTGAACGATGAAGATGCTAAAGTCATGTACACTCCAATTCCTCGTTGTGCACCGAGCCACTCGGATATCACAGCTCCCATTACACTGTAAGTAGCGGAAATCTTCAGGCCGGAAAACAGCGCTGGAAGGGCGGTAGGCCATTCCAGTTTCCAAAATATTTGCCGTTTGTCTGCCCCGGCCATCTTTAAGTAATGGAGCAGCTCCGGGCTTGTTTGACGGAAACCATCCAATGTAGCAACGGCGATCGGAAAAAAGCAGACCAACGTAATGATGATCAACTTTGGAAGAATGCCGAATCCAAACCAGATAACTAGCAACGGGGCAAGGACGATAATAGGAATGTTTTGCGAGAGAATCATCAACGGATAAACGGTTTCTCTCAGTTTAGGCAGTAGATGCAGACAGACAGCAGCTGTAATCCCGATACTGGAACCAAGGAGAAATCCAATCAGGGTCAGCTTGATAGTCGAAAACAAATGCAGCTTGTAATCCACCCATCCTGCCATTGCCTCCAGCCAGATTTGTGAAGGTGTCGGCAGCAGCCAGGAGGGGATGTCAGCGGCTCTGCCGGCCGCCTCCCAAGTCACCAATAAAAGCAGGATGGCTGCAACCGGACGCCATCCTGTCTTTATTTGTTTCATTTGCGGTATTTCTCCGTCAATTTATCCATCGAGGCGCCGTCTGGCTGGTAAAGAATTTTAACTTGGGAAATGACGTTGGTGCTGCCAAGCTCGATCATCCGTTTGTTCATTTTTTCGATAACAGCAAACAACTCGGTTAAATCTCCCTCCATCGTCGTTTCCAGCGGGTTTACCTGATAACGTACCCCGGATTCCTCGATTATCGCGATTGCTTCATCTACATAAGGAATAACATCTTCGCCGTTTTTGGTTTTTGGGATAATTTGAATACTTATCAGCGAATCACTCATTGTTCTCTTCTCCCCCGTCCGGTAAAAATTTGTTGGTGAAAGCTTTCTCGGCTTCTAACTCATGGTCGAGGAGGCCATTGTCATACATCCAGTCGGCATAGTTTTCCCAGACTTGCTGTTGTTGTTCGCCCCATCGAGGTGCATCATCCTGATATTTCGGAGACAACCATTGCTGGCTCGCTTTAACCAGTTCGGCGTCCAAATCCGGTACAGCATCAATGAGAATGTCAGCGGCTTTATCTGGCTGTTCTGCTGCAAACTGATAACCTTTGGAAACTGCAGCTACAAAGGCTTCGACCGTCTCTGGGTCATCGGCAATTTTCTGTTCACTTGTCGTGAGTACAGGTGTATAGTAGTCCAGTTTTTTGGAGTAGTCGGTCAGGTACTGCATGTTCAACTCTTTCCCGCGAAGCTCTGCTTCAACACCTGTCCAGCCATAATATATCCAGGCGAAGTCAATATCACGCTCAACTGCCGTAAAGAAGTCAGTATCCCCCATATTGACAATATTGACTTTTTCTACGTCGGCATTTTCCTGTTTCATTAGGGAATCGATCACTGCTTTCTCTACGGGTGCTCCCCAACCGCCGTAGGTTTTTCCTTCAAAATCTTTGGGCGAAGTGATTCCTTTTTCTTTTGGTGAAGCAAAACCGGAAGTATTATGCTGAATTATGGCAGCAATCGAAACAATGGGTATATCTTGTACACGGGCTTCCGTTAAGGCTTCCTGGGCCCCTATTCCAAAATCCGCTTTCCCGGATGCAACTAATTGATCTGCCCCAGCCTCTCCGGGCATGAGAATTTCCACATCGAGCCCTTCTTCTTCGAAATATCCCTTTTCCTGAGCAGCATATATGCCAGTGTGATTTGTATTAGGCGTCCAATCCAGCACGAGGGACACTTTCTTTAATGCTTCCTTTTCCTGTGAACCGGAGTTCTCTTCGCTGCTGCAGCCAGTTGCCAACAGCAGCAGGGCGACAAGCATGATTAGTAACTTTTTCATCCTATTTCCTCCTAGCGGTTAATGATGAAACACTTATACGATGCAGGACTGAAATAGGGAACAGGAACCGCGCGAACTGCCATGAAGATTGCATACGGTTCTGTTGAAGGTTAGCCGTTTAAGGGCAATAAAAAAAATGCACCATAGGCCATACCCAGGGTGCATATTATCGCATACTACCGTTCAAATATGTTCCCTACGCTGGTGTCAGCCAGATCAGGTTCCAAGGGTCAGTATCTTGACGGATACAATCTCAACCAGCAGCAACTGGTCCCCCTACATGAAAGTGATTCATTATATTGTCTTGATTACACTATAACCTTGCCACAGCCTGCTGATTTTTTCAAGAGCTAGTTTTCCGTTTTATCGCGACGCTTCGTTTTTTGGACTACTTTTCGTGCGGTGAAAAATCCTAAAAACACCAGAACAGCCAGCAACAGCAGAATCGGCAGGTTACCAAGTAGAAACACGATTAATCCCGAAAAGAAGGATAGGAGAAGATCGATACTTTTGACAAACTGTTCCTTTGTTTTTTGCCAGGTAGAGGATTCTCCATTGCTCCCGGAAATCCGCACGTCATTCTCCTCAAGGCTAATATCAACAGTAGCCAGATCCGTTTTATTTTCCAGATAGTTGATTCTTCCAGTGATTGTCTCAATCTCTTCTTGAACACCGGCTAAGTCTTCGGATATTTTAAGCAAATCCTCGGTTTTCTTTGCATCTTCCATAAAAGCCATCAACCTTTTTTCGACAGCCCGCTTGGACTTGAGCCGAGATTCCAGGTCGACGTATTCTTCGGTGACATCCTGTCCGGAAACATTGTTTTCCAACACTTTGCTGCTGCCCTCTTTGACAAAATCGATGAACGGCTGGAATTGTTCCTGAGGAATCCTTGCGGTGATATGTCCTTCGGTACGGTCATCTTCAGGGGTTTGGTAGGTACTCGATTCAACCACATAACCTCCGGTTTCTGTCACTTGTGATTGAATGTCTTCTATAGTCTGCTGGTAATCTCTTACTTCAATCCGCAAATTTGCGTGGTAAATCACTTTCCGGTTGGTTTGATTTGCTTTCTCGACTGCTTTTTCCTCTTCCTGTTGAACCTCCTCTTTTCCGTTTTCTCCCGTCATTTCGTTGCTTAAAGCTGCACTGTCTTGACTGTTTTCTGTTTTAGCGCTGTCCATCTCCATGGGCATGTCGGCACTTTCCTTGGAGTCATTGCTGCAAGCTGTCAACAACAAGAGTAAGCTGGCTGCGAATAAACAGAAATACCGTTTTTTCATGTTTTGACCACCCTTTTGTTTTTTAGGTAGACGTCGGTGAGCCGTGAAGGTTACAACTAATTTCCTTTTTTGCATGGATATGAATGAATATGTATAAATTCATGCATTTAAAGAGGAGTGAGGACGAGGAGGGAACAGAACACAATTGACAGTAGTGTTTCGACCGTTGTGATGGAAAATGGGCAGTGGGCAAGAATCACAACTGTGTCCGCCCATCATACATTACATTATAAATAGGCAGCAGAGAAGAATGCGCCGAAAAGAAGGTGTATTATTAATAGATTTCCAGAATTATTCACATTTCTTAAAAAAAATGAGCGTTTATGGTTGAATTAATATACCTAATAGTGCATAATAATTCATACAAACAGAACATGTTCAATCTATTAATAGATAACAAGCTGAAGGGGAGCGTTAATCAAATGAAAAAAGAAAAGATTGTTTTGGCATATTCAGGTGGTCTTGATACTTCTGTCGCTATCAAATGGCTACAGGATAAATATAATTTTGATGTAATTGCAGTGGCTTTGGATGTTGGAGAAGGAAAAGACCTGGAATTTGTTAAGAACAAGGCGCTTGATGTAGGAGCGATCAAATCATATGTGGTGGACGCTAAATCACTCTTTGCAGATGAATACGTACTTCCGGCATTGCAAGCCAACCTGTTGTATGAAAGCAAATACCCCTTGATTTCAGCTTTGTCCAGACCTTTGATCGCCAAAGTTCTTGTCGGGATTGCGAAAAAGGAAGGCGCTGTGGCTGTAGCGCATGGCTGTACGGGTAAGGGTAACGACCAAGTAAGATTCGATGTGGCATTTACTGCCTTGAACCCGGATTTGAAAATTGTAGCACCAGTACGTGAATGGGCAATGTCTAGGGATGAGGAAATTGCTTATGCTGAAGAAAATGGGATTCCTGTTCCAGTCGATATCGATAATCCGTACAGTGTTGATCAGAATTTATGGGGAAGAAGCAATGAGTGCGGCATTTTGGAAGATCCTTGGGTGGAAGCACCCAAGGGAGCTTATGATTTAACAACAGATCCGCTCGATGCGCCCGACAAGCCTCAGGTCGTCCAAATCACCTTCGAGCAAGGAAAGCCTGTTTCACTTGATGGAGAGGCAATGGAGTTTTCCCAGCTTATTTTGACATTGAATCAAATCGCCGGGAAGCATGGTGTCGGACGGATCGACCATGTGGAAAATCGTTTGGTCGGTATTAAATCACGGGAAATTTATGAGGCGCCAGCTGCCTTGACATTGATCGCGGCACATCAGGAACTGGAAGCATTGACACTTCCTCGTGAGGTGGCTCAATTCAAGCCGACAGTCGAACAGAAGCTGGCTCAAACCGTGTATGATGGTTTGTGGTATTCACCATTGACAAAAGCTTTACAGGCGTTTATTGAACAAACACAGACCCATGTGTCGGGAACGGTCAAGGTCAAACTGTATAAAGGTCATGCGCAAGTCATCGGCCGGGAGTCGGCACAATCGCTTTATGATTTTGATTTGGCAACCTATAAACCAGAGGATTCTTTTGACCATGAAGCTGCACTTGGCTTTATCAAGCTATGGGGACTTCCTACAAAGGTTCATGCCGCAGTCAATCAGACCAATACTGTAACAGATGAGGCGATTGAAAATGTTGTCGTCGATGTAAAGGAAGCTGTTAAACAATGAAACTATGGGGCGGACGGTTCACCAAGCCGACAAATGAATTAGTCGATGAATATACAGCATCTATTCATTTTGATCAAAAGCTGGCAGTCTATGATATACAAGGGAGCCTTGCCCATGTGGAAATGCTGAAGGTTTGCGGCATCGTGTCGGAAGAAGATGCAGACGTCATTACAGCTGGATTGAGGGTCGTAGGGGATAAAATAGCAGCGGGTGAGGCAGTCCTCAGTGAAGAAAACGAAGATATTCATATGAATATAGAAAAGTTGTTGATCGATGAGATAGGCTCTGTCGGTGGAAAACTCCATACCGGCCGGAGCCGGAATGACCAAGTTGCCTTGGATATGCGGTTGTATTTGCGGGAAGCCTTGGTGACAATCAGCCAGTTACTGTTGGATTTGCAAAAGGCACTGCACAAACAGGCCGAGGCCAATTTGGAAACAGTGCTTCCCGGATACACGCATTTGCAGCGTGCCCAACCTGTTTTGTTCGCCCATCATATGATGGCGTATGTTTACATGTTCCAACGGGACATCGAACGGCTATCCGACAGCTGGAAACGAGTTAATCAGTCGCCGCTTGGTGCAGGAGCGCTGGCCGGGACAACATTTCCGATCGACCGGCAATATGTAGCCGACAAACTGCGATTTGAAGGGATTTGCGAAAACAGCCTCGATGCGGTAAGTGACCGGGATTTTGTCGTCGAGTTTTTGGCTAATGCCTCCCTGGTTTCCACGCATTTGTCCAGACTTTGTGAGGAGCTTGTCCAATGGTCTAGTGCTGAGTTCAACTTTATCGAGCTGGATGATGCATTTTGTACTGGAAGCAGCATGATGCCGCAAAAGAAAAATCCAGATGTTGCCGAGCTTGTCCGGGGCAAAACGGGTCGAGTCTATGGACACTTGATGGGAATGCTGACAACCTTGAAAGGACTGCCGCTTGCTTATAACAAGGATATGCAGGAAGACAAGGAAGGAATGTTCGACACGGTGGAAACCTTGAAAGGGGCACTAGCGCTGTTCGCCCCAATGATCGAAACCATGGAAGTTAAGGCAGACAATATGTACGAAGCGGTTGCAAAAGATTATTCCAATGCGACAGACCTGGCGGATTATTTAGTGGGAAAAGGGATGGCCTTCCGGGAATCCCATGCTGTTGTCGGGCAGGCAGTTCTGTATGCTATTAATCAACAGAAATTTTTATTGGATTTGTCCTTGGACGAATTCCAGCGGTTTTCTTCTTTGATTGAAAAAGATATCTATGAAGTGCTGGCACCGAAGGCTGTTGTAGACGCACGGAATGTAGCTGGAGGTACTGCGCAAAACAGGGTGGAGGAACAGATTGCTTCTGCAAAACAACTATTTCAAATGAGTTCGGAATGGATTGAGCTGCATAAACAGCTGATCCGCTACCAATAGCTTCTTTCATAAAGGTTTGAGGTCACGGCTTGCTCCAGAGAAGATGGCGGCAGGCCGCATTTTCCATTTTGAATGTATAAATATACTTTTTTACGAATAAATATCAATGAACCGCGAGAGGAGTGGAACAATGATTGAAACACCAGGCTATCTTGTACTGAGCACTGGAGACGTGTTGGAAGGAAAATGGTTGGGAACAGAAATTGCTGTTGAAGGGGAATTAGTATTTAACACGGCAATGACGGGTTATCAGGAAGTAATGACGGACCCATCCTATGCCGGCCAGATTGTTACAATGACGTATCCGCTGATTGGCAATTATGGAGTAAATGATATAGATCATGAAAGCATCAAGCCGGCACTGGCAGGACTGATTATTTCTAGTGCCTGCCGTACACCTGAACATTATCAGGCAAAGTACACGGTAAAAGAAATGGTGGAGCAGTATAAAGTTCCGACTTTGTATGATATTGACACCCGGGCTTTGACAAGGATTGTCCGTGAAAATGGGGAAGTCTATGGAAAAATCACAACGCAACCGGAGGATGAGCCGGAAAATCGCAAAGTAGATCCGGAGATTGTCAAACAGGTTTCCGTCAGCAGTTTGATTGAGATCTCGGCAAAATCAATGCCCGCTTTCTCCGGTCAGAAAACCAAACATGTTGTTTTGTATGATTACGGTTATAAACACTCCATCACAAGTACCTTGACGGAGCTTGGCTGTAACGTGACGGTGGTGCCCTATGACACTGACCCGGCAGTATTGCACAACCTGCAGCCCGACGGAGTTGTCTTATCCAACGGACCTGGAGATCCCGAGGACTTGGCTGGATTAAGCAAAAACATCAAACAAATCACTGAGAGCTATCCAACCTTGGGCATTTGCTTAGGTCACCAGCTCGTGGCCCTCGCATACGGAGGAAAGACAGAACGTCTGCCATATGGGCATCGGGGGAGCAATCACCCTGTGAAGGATTTGCTGACAGGCAAGGTATTCATCACTTCGCAAAATCACGGGTACGTAGTGGATGAAAACTCGATTTCATTGGCGGAATGGGAAGTATCCCATATCAATGTCAATGATCGATCGGTTGAAGGATTGATTCATCGTCACAAGCCTGTCCTGACCGTCCAATTCCATCCGGAAGCACATCCAGGGCCGGTTGATACGTATTCGATTTTCCGAGAATTTTTACAGATGTTACCGAGCAAGGGAGAGAAGCAGCATGCCTAAGTTTTCACACATCCATAAAGTTTTGGTCATCGGTTCGGGTCCGATTGTTATCGGCCAGGCTGCAGAGTTTGATTATGCAGGTACACAGGCTTGTCTCGCATTAAAAGAGGAAGGAATCGAAGTGGTGCTGGTCAACAACAACCCTGCCACGATCATGACGGATCATAATATTGCAGACCAGGTATATTTAGAACCGCTGACTTGTGATTCCTTGACGGCAATTATCGAAAAGGAAAGACCGGACGGTATTTTGCCGACACTGGGCGGACAGACCGGGCTTAATCTGGCAGTCGCTTTATCCGAATCAGGAGCACTGGAAAAATACGAGGTCGAATTGCTGGGAACGCCGCTCGATACCATCCAAAAGGGAGAAGATCGGGAAATCTTCAAATCGATGATGAAATCTATTGATGAACCTGTGCCGGAAAGTATTACCACCAGTTCCGTGGAAGAGGCAGTTCGTTTCGCAAGTACTGCCGGTTACCCGATGATCATCCGGCCCGCCTATACGTTGGGTGGGGGAGGCGGTGGAATTGCCAACAATGAAACAGAGCTTAAGGCAATCGTGCGTAATGGTCTCCATGCAAGCCCGATCAGTCAGGTTCAAGTCGATCAAAGTGTGAAAGGCTGGAAGGAAGTCGAGTATGAGGTGATGCGCGACGCCAATGATACATGCATTATTGTCTGTAATATGGAGAATATCGACCCAGTCGGTGTTCATACTGGCGACAGCATCGTTGTGGCACCTTCTCAAACGCTTAATGACCGGCAGTATCAGCTGCTTCGTTCCACTTCATGCAAAGTAATCCGGGAATTAGGGGTCGTCGGGGGCTGCAACATCCAGTTTGCCCTCAACCCCGAGAGTGACGAGTACGTCATCATCGAGGTGAATCCGCGAGTCAGCCGCTCCAGTGCCCTTGCTTCAAAAGCAACTGGTTATCCGATTGCCCGTATTGCTGCCAAGCTGGCACTGGGTTATCAACTGGATGAAGTGATCAACCCGATCACTGGCCATACTTATGCAAGTTTTGAACCTGCAATCGACTATATTGCCGTTAAAATTCCACGCTGGCCGTTTGATAAGTTTACAGGTGCAGACCGGCTGCTTGGTACGCAGATGAAAGCGACAGGGGAAGTCATGGCACTTGCCCGCAATTTTCCCGCTGCTTTGAACAAAGCCGTCCGCTCGCTTGAAATCGGAACGGAGTACCTGAACTGGCCGGCGCATGCCGAATTGGATGACGCGGCAATCGAGCAAGCGCTTGTCCATGCAACAGATGAACGCCTGTTTATCATAGCGGAGGCTTTTCGCCGCGGATACTCTGTAGAAAAAATACATCAATTAACGGAAATCAATAAATACTTTTTAAGTGAAATGGCAGTGATGATCGAGACTGAGAACGAGCTTCGCAGTAAAACCTGGTCATCCCTTGATAAGCAGGAATTGAGCAGGCTTAAATATTATGGATATTCTGATCGGATGTTGGCGGATATTTATGAAATCAGCCAGCAGGAGGTTCATCTACGTTGCAAGGAACTCGGATTAACCCCGGCTTATAAAATGGTCGATACATGTGCTGCGGAATTTTCGGCTGAGACGCCTTACTTTTATAGCTCTTGGAAAGAAAACGATGAAGTAGAACCAATTAAAGGCGATAAGAAAATTGCGGTACTTGGTTCTGGTCCGATCCGTATCGGACAGGGAGTGGAATTCGATTATTGCTCGGTTCATGCCGCCATGTCACTACAGGCACAGGACATCAAGGCAATCGTCATCAATAACAACCCGGAAACTGTCAGCACCGACTTTAATACAGCAGACCACCTATATTTTGAACCATTGACAGAGGAAGATGTTCTACATGTCCTGGAAAAAGAAGAGGCAGACGGAGTGCTTGTACAATTTGGCGGCCAGACTGCCGTTAACTTGGCAGAAGGACTAAGCAAAGCAGGCATGCCGATATGCGGCACTTCACTAGCGGCCATTGAAGCCGTTGAAAATCGCGACCAATTTTACCGTTTATTAAAGCGGCTGGCGATTCCCCACATTCCGGGTGAAACAGTAATGGATAGGAAGGATGCAGAAGAGATTGCAGAACGAATCGGTTATCCGGTTTTGCTTCGTCCTTCTTACGTGATAGGTGGCCGCGGAATGGCTGTCATCCAGAATCAAGAGCAGATGGTCAGCTACATGGACAACCTGAAACAGGAAGCCTCCGATTCGCGGATATTCCCGTTATTAATCGATCGTTTCATCTCCGGTTATGAAGTGGAAGTGGATGCGGTATGTGACGGAGAAGATGTTCTGATTCCGGGGATTTTTGAACACATCGAAAAGGCCGGTGTCCATTCAGGAGACAGTACGGCCGTATTTCCGGCACCAGGACTGACGGACCAACAGCGGAATACGATTGCGCAATACACAAAACAGATTTCGACAGAACTGGCTTTAAAGGGAATCATCAACATTCAATTTGTCATCAGCGAGGACAGACAGGACCTTTATGTACTGGAGGTTAATCCCCGGGCTTCCCGGACAGTACCGATTGCCAGCAAGGTTACTGGTGTCCCGCTTATTGATTTGGCTACTCGGGTGCAAATGGGAGAATCCCTAGCAGAGACAGAATGGAACACCGGTCTTCATGAGCCCGTCGGCTATTATGCTGTAAAGGTCCCCGTTTTCTCGACCAACAAGCTTCCAGGTGTTGATCCGTTTCTCGGTCCGGAGATGAAATCCACTGGGGAAGCGATAGGACTGGGTTTGACAGTGGAGTCGGCAATGGCCAAGGCCTTCGGATGGAAAGAAAACAACCTGTTGAAACTTGATTGCGATCAGCAAGTTTATTTGTCCTTGGGAGATGATTTCGAGAAATTGCCTGCTGAGTTCGTTGCCTTGCTAGAGAAGCTGCCGGTCGAAATCTGGGCTGATCAAGCTACAGCTGACGCTCTCGAGAGCTGGGACATCGCTGTTAGTCAGGTTTTATCACTTGCGGAGGCTGGCCAAAGATGTCTGGACAATGCCTTTGCACTGGTGGGTGATCTACAGCATGGCTCTGTAACGGATGGCCACATGCAACTTAGAGAAGATGCCTTGAAAACTGATACATTATGTATTACTTCAGTGGAAACGTTAATGGCTTACTTGAAAGCATCTACTCAAATAAAAGAACAACCCTATGCAATGAATCAATATTTGTTGATGAGCGAAGGGTTAAACAAAGCGAAGGAGCGTGTGTGAAGATGGGATTGACGAAAGAAGTTAGTATGGGGCAGCAGCTGGCAGGAAAGGATTTTTTGACGCTTGCCGATTTCAGCAAACCTGAAATCGCCTATTTACTGGATCTGGCTGCTTATCTGAAAAAACAACGCCTGAAGGGGATAGTGGAGCAGCCCTTGCAGGGCAAGACCCTGGGAATGATATTTGAAAAATCGTCGACCCGTACACGCGTTTCTTTTGAAGTTGGGATTTATCAATTGGGGGGCACAGGATTGTTTCTAAGCTCGGATGATATCCAAATCGGCAGAGGGGAACCAATCTCCGATACAGCCAAAGTACTTTCCGGTTACTTGGATGGGATTATGATTCGGACCTTCTCACAGCAAGTCGTAAAGGAGTTGGCTGATTATGCGACAATTCCGGTTATCAACGGGTTGACGGACAGTTATCATCCATGTCAGGTGCTGGCAGACCTGCAAACGATTGAAGAAGTGAAGGGTGGATTGTCCGGAGTCAAACTTGCATATATCGGTGACGGCAATAACATGGCCCATTCCTTGCTGCTTGGCGGGGCCATCATGGGTCTGGATGTCAGTATAGCAGCTCCTGGAGGATATCAACCGGAAGAGGCTATCACCAAGCAGGCCCAGTCGCTTGCGGCGCTGAATGGAAGGAAGGTGGAGGTGACTTCTGATGTTCACGCTGCGGTCGACCAAGCAGACGTGGTTTATACGGATGTATGGGCCAGTATGGGGCAGGAAAGCGAACAATCAGTGCGTGAGCAGGCATTTATCGGTTTTCAGGTGAACAAGAGGTTACTTGAACTGGCTCAACCAAATGCTATGTTTATGCACTGCCTGCCCGCCCACCGTGGGGAAGAAGTAACGGCAGACGTGATCGATGGGGAAAAATCAGTTGTCTTCCAACAGGCGGAGAACAGACTCCATGCCCAGAAAGCCTTGATGACAGCTCTGATGGGATAAGGAACATGGAGACCAACTGGCATATTCAGTCGATTAACGAAGTGGAGACAGCCACCTGAAAATGAAAAGACTGTTTTCTGATAGCTGGATGTTTAGGTGCATATCATTTAAACTGCGTCTCATCGTTCTAGTGAAAATATTTGGGCTTCCTCGACTTAAGGGAGCGAATCTGGTTTTTTCGTACCGCTGAATTAGCATTTATCTTAGCTTGCAGTCGCAAGCATGCCGGTTAGTAAGCAACACCAGATGAAGCCAAAAAAAGGGGGTTGTCCAAAACCATCGGACACCCCCTTTTTCTACAATACTTATACGCTTTTGTTTAAGTTTAAGGCGCTTGCACTGTTGTTTTGCTCCAATCGTTGATTAACTAAGTACTCATCGAGGGCCTGCTGCAAAGTTCCTTTTATTTCCGCTTTGTTGTCGAAAATAAGGTCCTGAGCCATCATATTTCGAACAGTTTCCGGACGTAATCCTGTAATCACTGGGGTACAGCCCATCATGCCAATCCCGTCCAACAGTTTCAAAAAGTTTGTGGCGATATTGGACTCCATTTCCAGAATACCGGACAAATCCATAATCAAGGTGCGGATGCGCAACCTGCCAATTTCCATTAACACTTTTTCTTCGATCGTGGTGACGCGGGAAGCGTCGATTTCACCAATCAAGGGGAGAATACACACACTCGGTGTAACTGGTATAATCGGGACGGAGAGATTTTCAACCATCTCCCGCTGTGCTTCGATCAATTCATCTTTGTATTTGGAATAACTAATAAAAAATCCGTTGAGAAATTCGTCGATTAAAGCATTGATATTGCTCTCGGTTTTGTAGAATCGCTCTCTGTCTACATCCATTCCGGACAACAATTCATAGTCGTGTAAAGCAACCCATAAGGTTCTGCGGATCGCCTGTACCCACTCTAATTTAAATGCAAGTGTCAGGGAGAAATTGGCCCATGCAATTCCTTCTTTTTTGGCAAAAGCCACCACTTCATCTTTTTGACCCTCCACGACATAGAGGACAATCTTAAGCGCGTTCTCCAATAAATTGATATTGCCTATAACACGTATTTCTTCAATTTTATCCCGGACATTTACTGCTTCATTTAATAGTCTTTCTTCAAAAGGTTTTCTGTTTTGGATGAGAAAATCTTTGACACTCATCCCTTCTTCGTAATACCAATCCAAGATTCTTCACGTTCCTTTCCTTAAAAATAGGATTTATAAGATAAAACGACTGCTTCTATTTCAATTGCTACTTAACATTCTAAAGGTGGTAACATTATATCAAAATCCCTGTACGATTAAAATTAATAGGGTACCCCGAAGGCCCTTTGGAAAAAATTGTTGTCATTCCCTAGCAATGCAGATAAAATGATAAGTGAGTAATCACTCACAAAAGGAGGGTCCGAGATGGAAATAGTGGAACTTCGGCATGTATCGCATTCATTCGATAGGCAGAGGGTTTTGCAGGATATTAGCCTGACAATCAGTGCTGGTGGAATATTTGTTTTGCTCGGTCCATCAGGGTCCGGAAAAACGACGCTTGTAAAGACGATCGTTGGCACGCTAACACCTACAGAAGGAGCAGTGGTTGTCTTGAAAACAAGGATGCCGTCATTACAAACGATGGGATCCATTGGTTATATGGCACAGGCGGATGCCCTTTATCATGAGCTGACTGCCAAGGAAAACCTCGCATTTTTTGCAGCGATTTACGGAGTGCCGAAAAAGCAGACGGCCTTGCGTATCGATCAAGTGTTGGAGGATGTTGGATTGCAGGACAGCAAGCATAAAATCGTTCGTGAATATTCCGGTGGTATGAAGCGGCGGTTATCTTTAGCAGCTGCGTTGATCCATCAGCCAAAACTATTAATTCTGGATGAACCAACGGTTGGAATCGATCCGTTATTGCGTAACAAAATTTGGGGCAGGTTTGCTGATTTGAAGAGAGGCGGGACAACAATCATCGTCACCACCCATGTGATGGATGAAGCAGAACGATGTGACACGTTAGGACTGTTAAGGGATGGGAAGATCATTGCCCATGGATCTCCTGCTGCGTTAAAGCAGGAAACCGGTACTGACTCGATTGAGCAGGCATTTCTAACGTATGGGAGGGAAAAAGCATGAAGATACAGGCGATTGTTGTTCGGATTCTGCGTCAATTTATACGCGATAAACGGTCCCTTGCCCTGATGATCGTTGCTCCTTTATTGATTTTGACGTTGACCTGGCTGGTGTTGGACCAGGAGGCATATCAACCAAAGCTAGCGGTCGAGGGGGCTCCTGCCCCGCTTGAAGCAGCAGTGCAGGATAGCATGCTGGACATCGTTGACGTCGATGATCCCGTGCGGGCGCTTGCTGATTCGGAAATCGACGCCATTCTTGAAGCAAATGGACAACGCATCCATGTTACTGTAGACAACAGCAAACCCAATCAAAGCGAGGCTGTGAAAATGGGATTGCAGGAGGCATTGGCGTCTCAATCAGATAGGCAGCCTCCAGACATTTCCATCGAGTATTTATATGAAGATAATGCAGAGACCACCTTCGATTATACAGGGCCGGTCCTGATTGGTTTTTTCGCATTCTTCATCGTGTTTTTAGTAGGAGGTATTTCCTTCTTGCGAGAAAGGTCGCAAGGTACAATGGAGAGGCTGTTTGCCATGCCGCTGAAAGGATGGGAAATCATCCTTGGGTATATCGGCGGTTTTGGATTGTTCGCAGTGATTCAGTCGTTTATCGTCGCGTTGTATGCTGTTTACGTGTTGGGAATTCCACTTAATGGATCCTTATGGCTTGTCATCCTGGTCACCATGTTACTTTCATTGAGTGCACTCACACTTGGCATCCTGCTATCCTCTTTTGCCAGGAATGAATTTCAACTCATGCAGTTTATTCCGCTCGTAATCGTTCCCCAGGCGTTTTTTTCGGGGATGTTCAGTCTGGATAATGGTGCTGACTGGTTGGTGTATATAGAATACATTATGCCGATTTCCTATGGTGCTGATGCCCTCAAGGAAATCATGATCAAAGGGAACGGATTGGCGGATATACAGGTCGACCTCTATGTTGTCCTTGGGTTTTCACTGTTATTTTATCTTTTGAATCTTGGTACACTTAAGGCATACCGAAAATAATGATAAGGTGAGGGTCAGTATGCAGGAGTCCTATTTAAGAGAACTATTGAAAGTGGATGAACAAGAGATCCGATTGACGGAAAAGCAAGCAAACATACTTGCAGCTGCAATAGAAATATTTGCCGAGAAAGGGTATGCGGCAACAGCCACAAGTGAAATCGCAAAGCGTGCCGGGGTAGCGGAAGGGACTATTTTTCGTCATTACCCGGCAAAAAAGGATTTGTTATTGGCTATTGTGAAGCCTGGAGTGCTCAAGCTCGCTGTGCCTGTGTTTGCCAGCAATATGGTCGAAAATATTTTTAATCGGGAATTTCATGGTATTGACGAGCTGTTAAGAACATTCATTTATAATCGGTTGGATTTTGCCAGACAGAATGTTGCGATTTTGCGGATAGTGCTCCAGGAGTTTGCCTTCCACCCGGAAATCAAGATGATCATTGAGGAATCGTTCCTTGAACAGGTGTATCCGAGGATCAAGCAGACAGTTATAGGGTTCCAGGAAGCGGGACTGCTTAAAGAAATGCCGATTAAGACGATGGTCCGGTGTATTGTCTCTCCCATACTGGGGTTCATTGTCACCCGTTTTCTCCTGAATCCTGATGCCGAGTGGGATGAGGCGCAAGAAGTGGAGCACCTCATTGATTTCATTTTGAAAGGCATTGAAGCATAATAGAAAGAAACTGGAACAAAAGCCTCGTGACCAAAGTAAAAACCGAACGAATTAAATCAGCATTTAGATCGGCTTCTGCTCTAGTGGTCATGCTTTTGTCCCGGTCTCTTTGCATTTTTACAATCAATTTGAACCAAGAGAATGTTTGACTGGCCGGCCAGCGGGTAGGTGATAGGGGGAAACAGATTAGGCACGAATTCCTCTGAGAAGACATAACCTTTTAATGAGCTGGATAAAGGTTGGCAAAATTGGAGTTGGCGCTGTTACGTCCACCTGTTATAATCAAGGTTATGGGAAAAGGGATTTCTGTGTCGCTTTTAACCATCAACGAAGAGGACAATCCAAAGGAATGATTTAATTTGATAAATATCGAACATGTTTATCAGGAAATAACACATATAACAGCTGAGAAAAACATTATGCTGGATGAGCTGTTGAAAAACCATACGTACACCCGTCTTGGCGGAAAGGCGGATATTCTTGTCACACCGGAAACGTTTTCTGAAGTTCAGGAGTTGGTGAAGCTTGCAAGGCGGGAAAATATCCCGTTCACGCTTCTTGGCAATGGTTCCAATATGATTGTGAAGGATGGCGGAATTCGCGGCATTGTCATGAGTCAAAAGCAATTTCAGAATATCCGGGTCGAGTCCGGTACGATATTCGCCCAAAGCGGTGCAGCCATTATCGACGTTTCTCGCCGGGCATTAAAGGAGAGACTGACCGGATTGGAATTTGCCTGCGGAATTCCAGGAACAGTGGGAGGCGCCCTGTTTATGAATGCCGGGGCTTACGGCGGGGAAATCAAAGATGTGTTAGAAGAGGCGGTGGTCGTCGATCGGGAGGGGACATTATTGACTCTTCCTGCAGAAGACCTCGATCTTGAATACAGGACCAGCAATATCCCCGACAAAGGATACATCGTTTTAGAAGCGAAATTCAAACTCCAACCAGGAAAATATGAGGATATCAAAGTAATTATGGACGACTTGACGTATAAACGGGAGTCCAAGCAGCCGCTCGAATATCCATCATGCGGCAGTGTCTTTAAGCGCCCGCCGGGTTATTTTGCCGGCAAGTTAATCCAGGACAGCGAATTGCAAGGTAAAGGAATCGGGGGCGCGGAAGTCTCCACCAAGCATGCTGGTTTCATTGTCAACAAAAACAATGCGACAGCAACCGAATATATCTCCGTTATTGAGCTGGTACAAAAGACAGTCAAGGATAAGTTCGGTGTGTTCCTGGAAAGAGAAGTGAAAATCATCGGAGAAGATGCCGATGCGGAAACGGTTAAATCAGTGAAGCAAAATTGAAAAATGGCTGGTACAAAAGCAAAACCGAGCGATGATTCGTTTTAGACATTCGAACCCGCCCGGTATTTCTTTTTGAGAATGGAACGTTGGCCAGATGTAGGAGTTCGTTATTTGCCAATTATCTTTATTGGCTGCGTTGAAACGCTTGATGCGAATGCCCCGATAAAACTCGCAGTAAATACACCTTATCCATTTTAAGGTAATAGTAGAATTTACAAAAAATGTTTACAAAACAACCTTTTGATTTTACTAGAATTAGTAATCAAACTTCATAAGAAGTTCTTTTCATACTTCTTAACGTTTTGCTTTTGCCAATAGATTTAAGATATAACCTAACCTTATCCTATTTAATCCAGGTATAAATTAAATCGATCCTGAACGAGCAACTAAGAACTAGGCCCTTCCAGACTTCTCTTTGGAATAGTAATGGGTAAATCGAAGGTTTCTGCAGTCATTCCATCCGTTTTAGGCAGCTGCCGAAGTCTGGGGTGACAGATCCATACGATGGCCACAATCAACAAGCCCGCTCCGGCACAGCTGAAGATTAGGGAGGGGGAGAATGTAGAAGCAAGGTATCCGCCAGCCAGCGACCCGATCGGCATAGCTGATGCACTCATACTGCGCGAAACGGTATTGACACGACCTAATAAATGGATCGGGACAACGGATTGCATGACGGCAGCAAACAAAACATTGGTCGCACCAACTGGTACCCAAGCCAACCCGAAAAATACCGCTCCTAATAGAACAGGTGAGAGAAATGTACTGGCAACCCAGCAACAAGACCCGAAAAAAAACGTCAGAATCGAAAGCTTTCCCACAGGAAACCGGCCGAAAAAAGTACTGGTCAATGCTCCAAGCAGAGAACCGGTAGACATAGCTGCCAAATAAAATCCGTATATTTCCGCTCCCCCAAGCTCCGCCCCCAAACCGGGAAGGACGGCCAATCCTGCGCCGATTGCAAAGTTGCAGGCGACCGATCCAATTAAAAAACTCGCCAGCAATGAGCGGAAAACAATCGAAAATCCCTGCTTCAATTCCGATTTATAGTCCAGGAATGTCTGTTTAATTGATGCTTTTTCATTGTTCTTTTCTTCGCCAGGAAGAAACTTGCAAATGGTGAACAAGATGGCTGCCAATGCAAATGTCATGGAATCTGCAAGATAGAGAGTGACAGCTCCGACAATGGCAACGAGGATTCCGGAAACCGCATTGAATAGCAAATCAATCCCCTGATAGGCAAAGGCGAACAGGGAGTTTCCCTTTACAAGCTGTTGTTTGGAAAGAATAGAGACGAGCGCCTTTGTTTGGGAAGGGTAGGTAAACTGTTCAATAAAGGCAACCACTGGCATGATGGTCAGGATGAGATGAACGGTTAAAAAGCCGATCCAGTGAGCCAACGGAATGATTAAAATCAGGATGCATTGCAGCAGCTGGGTAAGTACGAGTACCTTTTTAATCGGCCATTTATCGACAAACGGTCCCGTAAAAAACTGTAGTGCTGCCGGAAGTAACGTTAAAAACCCCGCCAAACCAGAGTAGAATGCACTGCCGCCTAAATCGTAAACTAGCCACATGGCGGCTACATAATAAATGCTATCTCCGATATTGGTAACAATTCTGCCAATAAACAACAAGAGAAAATTTCGATTGGTCCATAGTAAGTTCATTTTCCGCCTCCCAGTATCAAAAAGATTACACGGTCAAAAAAAATTGACTGTCAGTGCAAAAAAAGAACCTATTCTGATTCCTTTTTTGATTGATTTTTCATTTCCCGTTTTTGAAATAACGATTCATCGATTTCGAATCCAAAGGCCGTAATGCTGAACAGTTTTTGTTCGGGATGGCCTTCCGTTTCAGCGCTTAGGGCCCTTAATTCTTCCATCAGATCAAAAAACTTTTTGATCCATTGCTTGAAATTCTCCTTGGTTGCTGAAATTTCCCATGTTGAGCCCAGATGTGACCATTCTGCCGGATTAGATATTGCGGTTTCTTGCTTAAAGGCATCCTCAGGAGCGGTAATCACCCTCATTTTTGTCCTTTCCAGCATGCGGGTGTACATTTGGCGGATTGATTCACTTAACTCTTCTTTATACGGAAGCAGTTCCTCCGAAGGTGTAAATCCTCTTGCGGTGGATTGGTAGAATTTTTGGACGATTCCATTCTTTTCTTCTGTTCTCACTATTTCCACCAATCCGTTTTTTGCCAACTCTCGCAGGTGATAATGAATTTTTGCCCTGGAGAGGTTGAATTGAGCGGCTAATTGCTGCCCGGTGTATGGCTGTTCGATCAGCCGCATCATTAGCTGACTCCGGAAAGGATCACTCAAAGATTTTAATTGTTCATAGGTTTCCAATATCATCAATTGCTTCACTAATTTCCCCCCTTTCAAAAAAAACCACTCGGTCAAATTTATTTAACTGCATCTTACCATGCTCCGTAAATACTTACAAGACAAAGAAAATCAGATGGTTTTTTTTGGATAAGCTCACTTGGATGCATTTTGTTAAAAAGAATGCTATGATATTTTTAACTAAATACAGAATTCCTTTGGGGCAGGGTGTAAATCCCGACCGGCGGTGATGGACAAGTTGATGTCCTCAGTCCGTGACCCGCTTGCGTAAGCAGCGGTGGATTTGGTGTAATTCCAAAGCCGACAGTTAAAGTCTGGATGGGAAAAGGAAGCGAAACATTACAGTAGTGACGTTTTATTCAGGATACGGAAAAAAGCTGTGGGCATCAGCATGCCTTCTGCATTCTTTGCCGTTTTCCCGAAAGGATCGTCTCAGCTTAACTTTACCGATTTTTAAGGCCCCGGCATCTACCGGGGCTTTTTTACGTTCACAATGAAAAATGGAAACTCTTTGCTCCGGGAATGAGAGGATGAAGGATTTGGCATCAAAAGAAACCTATATGGATACAGCGTTGGCATTAGCAGAAGTAACCATTGGACAAACAAGCCCTAACCCTTCTGTCGGTGCAGTGGTCGTAAAAGACGGCAGCGTGATCGGCATGGGCAGCCACTTGCAGGCAGGGAGTGCACACGCGGAAGTACATGCATTAAGACAAGCAGGAGAAGCCGCAGCAGGCGCGGTGATGTATGTCACTTTGGAACCGTGCTCCCATCATGGCAAAACTCCGCCATGTGCCGACTTAATTGTGGAGCATCAACTAGCAAAGGTTTATATTGCATGTTTGGACCCCAACCCTGAAGTGGCCGGAAGGGGAGCGGAAAAACTCCGCCAGGCAGGTATCGAAGTCGAAGTCGGGTTAAGACAAGAAAGAGCGATTGAATTGAATCGTCGGTTCTTCAAACAAATAAGGGAGAAGCTCCCTTTCGTTACCTTGAAAGCTGCAATGACCTTGGATGGAAAAGCGGCGGCCAGCACGGGTGATAGCCGTTGGATTACGTCGGAAGCGGCAAGGGAGGATGTCCATCGGCAGCGTGATCTTCATGACGCGGTTCTTGTTGGTATTGGAACAGTAATGGCAGACGACCCTCGCCTGACTGTAAGGCTCCCCGAAGGCGGAAAACAACCGATCCGCATCGTTTTGGACAGCGATTTGCGTATTCCTGCTGACAGCAAACTGCTGACTAGGCCCGAAGCGCCTACGTGGCTGATATGCGGCTCATCTGCAGACGTGGAGCAAGCAAAGCTGATAAAGCCGCATGTGAAAGTATTCAAGCTTGATACAAAGAAGGTGGAACTGGAGGCTGTATTAAATCTGCTGGCAGAACAGCGCGTTCAATCTGTCTATGTAGAAGGTGGAAGTTCAATTCATGGCGCTTTTGTAGAAACAGGCCTGTTTGATGAGTGTCATTGGTATATAGCACCGCTACTGCTCGGTGGCAGTGATGCCATAACTGTGGTAGGTGGTGGTGTTTCGCCTGAATATATCAGGCAAGCAAGACAGCTGGAGATTAAATCAGTCGAAAAAATCAGCGGTGACCTCAAAATCATTGCTGTTCCAAAAAAGGAGGCGGAGTGATTGTTTACTGGAATCGTTGAAGAAAAAGGAAACGTAACATCCATCAAACGCAAGCAGGAGTCGTTGACGATGAACATAGCGGCTGAAACGGTGACAAGCGATGTAAGAGTAGGCGACAGTATATCGGTGAATGGTGTTTGTCTGACCGTCACGTCTTTTCAAGAGACCGACTTTACGGTGGACATCATTCCCGAAACATTCCGTACCTCCTCGCTGTCCGGTGTCACTCCTGGAATGGACGTTAATTTGGAACGGGCCATGCGTGCTCAAGATCGATTCGGGGGTCACTTTGTGTCCGGTCATGTAGATGCTGTGGGTATCATCATCAAGAAATGGAAAGAGGCAAATGCCGTTTATATAACCATCGAAGTCCCGTCTGGGGGGATTCCATATCTTTCGGAAAAGGGCTCGGTCGCAGTTGATGGAACTTCCTTGACTGTATTTTCCGTCCATCCATCTGCTTTTACGATATCCCTTATTCCAGAGACACAGCGGGCAACTATCCTCGCTGACAAGCAGACCGGAGAAACGGTTAACATTGAATATGACGTGCTGGCAAAATACATCGATCGTCTTCTCTCGGCAAAATATCAGTCTGCTGCAGAAGGAACGGCCGGAAAAATAACCGCGGAAAAACTACAGCAATTTGGCTTTTTAGATTAGGAGGACTAGCTATGTTCCAAACGATAGACAAGGCATTACAAGACTTGCGGGCTGGAAAAATGGTGATCGTCGTTGACGACGAAGATAGGGAAAACGAAGGAGATTTGGTTATGCTTGCAGAGCATGCCACTCCTGAATCGATCAACTTCATGGCCAAGGAAGGAAGGGGACTCATATGTGCCCCGATGGATAAGGAGCTAGCCGATAAATTGCGTTTGCCCGCCATGGTGGAAGATAACAGCGATAATTACGGAACGGCGTTTACTATCAGCATCGACCATGAGGAAACCGACACAGGAATCAGTGCATATGACCGGGCGCTGACCATCCAAAAATTGATTGAGGAGAAGACAGAAGCTACTGCTTTTAAACGGCCTGGTCACGTGTTCCCTTTAGTAGCCAAACAGGCCGGTGTCCTGGAGCGTATGGGTCATACGGAGGCTGCAGTCGATCTGGCGAAACTTGCAGGTTCTAAGCCCGCAGGCGTGATCTGCGAAATTATGAACGGTGATGGTACAATGGCAAGGCTGCCGGAGTTGGAGAAAATGGCAGAGCGGTTTGACTTATCGTTGATCACCATCCAAGACTTAGTTGCCTACCGTAAAGTGAATGATGTTTTGATCAATAAAGAAATAACGATCAAGCTGCCGACAGCCTATGGGGAATTTAATCTTACTGCTTACACGGAAAAATTCACAGGCAAGGAGCACCTCGCCCTTTTTAAGGGAGATATAAGACCGGAGGATCCTGTCCTAGTGCGGATTCACTCCGAATGTTTGACCGGAGATGTTTTTGGTTCCCATCGCTGTGATTGCGGGCCCCAGCTCGAACAGGCCTTGCAACAGATCGAGGCAGCGGGAAAAGGCGTACTGATATACATGCGCCAAGAAGGCAGAGGGATTGGCTTGCTGAATAAACTGAAGGCGTATAAATTGCAGGAGCAGGGTTTTGACACTGTCGAAGCAAACCATCAGCTAGGTTTTCCTGCGGATCTGCGGGACTATGCTGTGAGTGCCCAAATGCTGAAGGATCTTGGCGTCCGGAAGTTGCAGCTTTTGACCAATAATCCTCGTAAAATTTCCGGTTTGAGCGATTATGGGTTGGAAGTGACGGAAAGAAAAGCAATTCAAATACCGGCCAACAAAAACAATGAAAGATACTTGCAAACAAAAAAAGCAAAGCTTGACCATTTATTTGATTTTCGTAGCAGCAATAGATTTTAAGGAGGATGACAAAAATGACAAATGTTTATGAAGGAAACTTGGTAGGTACAGATTTAAAGATCGGAATCGTAGTTGGAAGATTCAATGAGTTCATAACCAACAAATTACTAAGCGGTGCCCAGGATGCATTGAGGCGGCATGGAGTGTCGGAAGACGATGTATCAGTTGCCTGGGTTCCTGGCGCGTTCGAAATCCCGTTGGTTACGAAAAAGATGGCTGCTTCTAAAAAATATGATGCAGTGATTGCACTAGGTACAGTTATCAGAGGGTCTACTCCACATTTTGATTATGTAAGCAGTGAAGTTTCAAAAGGAGTAGCCAATGTATCTATGCAGGAGGATCTGCCGGTTATATTTGGAGTGTTGACGACAGATACGATTGAACAAGCGATTGAAAGGGCCGGAACAAAAGCCGGCAATAAAGGAGCAGAAGCTGCCGTTTCAGCCATTGAAATGGCCAACTTGTTAAAAAATATCTCTTGAAGCATTATAGATGAAGAAAACCGGGCAGCCCTAAATGGAGGGGTTGTGCGGTTTTTTTACGGCAGTATTGGAAAATTTCCAAAAACGTTGTGTTTACGTTAAGGAAACACAGATTTTATTCAATGAAAATTGGCTGTTATGGTAAGATAACCGTAATAGGAGGGATTCGGTGATTACGTATGAGATTTTTGACAGTAATTTAGGCAATGTAAAACCTATGGACGAACAGTTCATTTTGGATGAGATCGAAGAACTAATCGGACAATTTGGTTTGACCATCACCCAGAGAACCACTTTAAGTACAAAAAAGGGCTGTTACCATTGGCACACAAAAAAAGAAAGACAAAAGGGGGTACTCGAAGTCACCTATTGGCCAAAACAGGGAAGGCTGTGGCTGGAAATAGCGGATAACCGAAAGGCAGAATGGAACACAAAGCTAATAGCCGAGTTTGCCGATGAGCTTACCGAGAGATATGGTGGCCGGGTAGGGTAGCAGCAGTATTCCAAAAAACCGAAGGAATTGACAAATAGAAGGATTCCATATAGAATGGGAACTAGAAAAACTGAATGAGTTTCCGTGATTTATTTTATTCATGGAGATGATCTAGAAGGGGTCATAGCGTGAAAGAAAGAATTATCAAGCAGGTTGTCGAGGAAATCCAGCAAAGCGGGATGCGTTTCACGGTAGATGATATTACCAACCAACTAGGGATTAGTAAAAAAACCGTTTATGAGCATTTTTCCTCGAAGGAAGAGATAATCGAAACCATCGTAGATAATATTTTAGAAGAGACAGATCAGAAGACGAATCAATTGATGGCCGATGATTCTATTTCATTTATCGACAAAATCAAGCAATTGATGCAAGTGCTTCCGGAATATCACCAAATCTATGATCGCCCGATACTTGATGAAATGAAACGGTATTATCCCGATCAATGGGTGAAGATGGAAGATGCACTAGAAGAGGATTGGGATGATTTACAGCAATTGATCGAACAGGGTATCGAAACGGGTGAAATTGTTTCCAACTACTCGATTCCTGTCATCATGAAGGTACTGATTGAGGCAATCAATACGACGTTAGACCAGCACTTTTTCAATAAAAACAACATAACTGTAGCAGAAGCTTTGTCCCAAATTGTCGATATCCTTTTGTATGGATTGATACCAGAGAATAAAAGATAAGACACTTTTATTCTTTGGTTTTTGTATAGATAAACGATAAAAACGTTTATAGTTTATTGGTTTTTTAACCGGAAATACGGGAAAGGGAAAATCAGAAAATGGAAGCAGGGAGGTATTCAAGATGGCATATTTACTATTGGCAGGAGCAATTATAAGCGAGATTGTCGGGAGTTCCATGCTGAAGATGTCTGCAGGGTTCACAAAGCTGATTCCGGGCGTAATGGCGATCATGAGTTATGGTGCATCCTTTTATTTCCTGGCATTAGCATTGAAGGAACTGCCAATGGGGCTCACCTATGCGTTGTGGGCCGGCATCGGCACCGTGATGACCGTGATGATTGGTATTGTTTTTTGGAAGGAACAATTTTCAATTCAAACATTTGTTGGAGTGGCCGCTATTGTCATTGGTGTCGTTGTGCTGAATATGCCACAAGGAGCCTGACCTTTACCGTGTGGTCTGGACAACTTGACAAGGAGCCGGTTAATTCATATAGTATTTATACATTTGAATTTACGAAAAGCAATGACAAGGATTAGTACTGGAAGTAGCAGTGCCGCAGAGAGGAAATGGTTGGTGAAAATTTCCGTACAGCTATTCAGGAACCTGCCTTGGAGCTCAGTATCGATAAGATACAAGCGGAGATATCCGTTATCAAAAGAGTGCGCAGGTAACTGTGAACAAGGGTGGTACCACCAGACCTCGGTCCCTTTTTTAGGGATCGGGGTTTTTTGCTTATCGTAATATTAACGGAAAATAGGAAAAGAAAAGGTGGTTGAAAATGGCCAAAAAGAACAAGCAATTCGTAGAAAAGGTCACCGCAATGGAAGACGATTTTGCTCAATGGTACACGGACGTCGTAAAACAGGCTGATTTGGTCGACTATGGTCCTGTAAGAGGGTCGATGATCATTCGGCCAGAAGGATACGCGATTTGGGAGAACATCCGGGACATTCTCGATGCAAAGATCAAAGAAACCGGCCATGAAAACATGTATTTTCCACTGTTCATCCCGGAAAGTATGCTGCAGAAAGAAAAAGATCATATCGAGGGATTTGCCCCGGAGGTTGCCTGGGTGACCCATGGCGGGGATGAAGCGTTACAGGAGCGACTGGTTGTCCGTCCGACTTCCGAGGTGCTTTTTGCCGAGCATTATGCAAAGATCATTCACTCCTATCGTGACCTTCCAAAGCTCTACAATCAGTGGAGCAACGTTGTGCGCTGGGAAAAAACGACCAGACCATTCCTACGCTCCCTTGAGTTCCTGTGGCAGGAAGGCCACACATGCCATGCAACTGAAGAGGATGCAGCGAAGGAAACACGGCAAATGCTCGATGTGTATGCGAGTGTATTCGAGGATTACATGGCGATACCGGTTCTCAAAGGAAAGAAAACAGAAAAAGAAAAGTTTGCCGGTGCCTCCTATACCTTGACGATCGAGAGCTTGATGCATGATGGAAAAGCACTGCAGGCAGGAACGTCACACCATTTGGGGACCGGGTTTGCCGAAGCATTCGATATTCGCTTTAGCAATGAAGCCGGTGAATTACAGCCCGTTCATCAAACGTCCTGGGGGTTCACAACAAGATCGATCGGAGCCATGATTATGGTTCACGGGGATAACTGCGGCCTGGTAGTCCCTCCGAAAATCGCTGCCAAGCAAGTAATGATTGTACCGGTCGCCCAGCATAAAGAAGGGGTGCTCGACAAGGCGTATCAATTGAAAGAACAGCTTGGCAGCATCGCCCGGGTCGATATCGATGCAAGTGACAAAATGCCTGGTTGGAAATTCAATGAATATGAGATGAAAGGTGTTCCGATCCGATTGGAGATCGGGCCGAAGGATATAGAAAAAGGGCAAGCTGTATTGGTCCGCAGAGATACCGGCGAGAAATTGTTCACACCGATCGATGAACTGGAAACGGCCATTCCGGAGTTGTTGGAGGATATCCAGCGAAGCTTGTTTGAAAAAGCCATGAAGCATCGCGAAGAAAAAACCAGTGTTGCGACAACCATGGAGGAATTTAAAAATAGTTTGGAGCAAAATCCCGGCTTTATCAAAGCAATGTGGTGCGGAGATCAACAATGCGAGGATCAAATAAAAGAAGAAACCACCGCAACCTCCCGCTGCATTCCCTTTGAACAGGAAAAAGTCGCCGATACTTGTGTCTGCTGCCAAAAACAAGCAAAAGAACTAGTTTACTGGGCCAAGGCATATTAATATAAAGCGACTTACGGAGACAAAGGAAATCACATTTGCTGCTGGTGTCTGTGGCCAGTGAACGAAGAAGTCACAGAAAACAGGTTTGTCCTCCTGCCCATGAAGGGAACAGTATTGAAATACTTCTAACACAGTGGAGGGTGGTAGTATGGACAAGTCAGAACGCGAGCGCGGCAGCTTGCTCCCTGATCAAAAGGATGAAATCAAATTCAAGGAGTCCAAAGAAAAACAGGACAAACGTGATACGTTTGCTGAACCACAGGAGGATTTCCCGATTGATCAAGTAGAAAAAGATGAAAAAGCGGACAGAAAGAAAACGACTTCTTATAAAGATATTGAAACCGATGAAGAAAAGGAAAAAGACCAATAATTCAAAAGCTGCGGCTTCTCCCTTCGGGGGAGGCCGCAGCTTTTTATGAGGAAAGAAGCTGTTGGATGTCCGCTTCCATGCTTTCTGGTTTGGTCGATGGAGCATATCGTTTAACGACATGTCCGTTCTTATCGACTAAAAACTTGGTGAAATTCCACTTGATCTGTCCGGAAAGGACGCCGGGGGCTTGCTCGCTTAAATAAGCAAAAAGCGGATGGGCGTTTTTTCCTTTGACGTCGATTTTGCTGAACAATGGAAAGGTTACCCCATAATTTGTTTGGCAGAAGGTCTGGATTGTTTCTTCTGAACCAGGCTCCTGATTCATAAACTGATTGCTAGGAAAGCCCAGCACCACTAACCCTTCATCGTGAAATTTATCATACAACTGCTGCAAGCCTTGATACTGAGGTGTAAATCCACATTTGCTGGCCGTATTGACGATCAACATCGCTTTTCCTTTATACTTCTGAAGCGGAACCTCTTCGCCTGAAATCGAAGTGGCAGAAAAATCGTATATGTTCATGCAAAACGCCTCCTTTATTGCAGGATAGCATAAACAAGCAACAGATTATACAAAGGATGCTCAGTACCTTTATAAACGACGAGGCACCACCACATTCAGTATGTAATCAGAATTTCGCATAAAAAAAAGACGACCAAACGGCCGTCTTTTACATAGGAGGAACCTCCTCTAGTGCTCGATCAGCACCAAAAAAAGGGAGCAGGCTTATTGATGGGCTACCCCATCTTCCCGTTCGATTCTTTCCAATCTTGCTTGGATTTCTTCCTCAGATAAATTGTGCTCTTCCACATACATGTTGCGTGGCGAGACACGGCATTCATGCGTACATCCGCGCATGTACTTATGCTCATTCTCTTCTGAGCAAAGGAACTGGCGGTTACATTCAGGGTTTGCACAGTTTACATAACGTTCACAAGGCTTCCCATCAAAGAAGTCTTTTCCTACTACTACATGTTCTTTGCGATTGACCGGTACAGAGATACGTTCATCAAATACGTAAAGCTGTCCATCCCATAACTCGCCTTGTACTTCCGGATCTTTTCCGTAGGTGACGATTCCACCATGTAATTGGCCGACATCTTCAAATCCTTCCTTTACCAGCCATCCCGAAAATTTCTCACAACGGATACCGCCAGTACAGTAGGTAAGGACCTTTTTACCTTCCAATTTGTCTTTGTTTTCTTCGACCCATTCAGGAAGTTCCCGGAATGTTTCAATGTCGGGACGAATGGCGCCGCGGAAGTGGCCAAGATCATACTCATAATCATTCCGTGCATCCAAAACAACCGTATTTTCATCCCGCATAGCTTCATAAAATTCTTGGGGACTTAGATATTGGCCGGTTGTTTCATTCGGATCAATGTCATCCTCCAGGCGGAGTGTAACAAGCTCGGGCCGTGGACGTACATGCATCTTTTTGAATGCGTGGCCGTCAGCCTCATCCACTTTGAACACCATGTCGGCAAAACGTGGATCAGCGTGCATGTCGTCCATATATTTATTGGTTTGTTCCACTGTTCCAGAGACGGTGCCGTTGATACCTTCTTCGGCAACCAGAATGCGACCCTTCAAGCCAAGTTCTTTACAATACTTAAGATGCTCGGCTGCATAAGTCTCCGGATCCTCGATCGGAACATAATTATAATACAACAACACTTGATACTTTTCTTTATTTTCCATTTTATTACCACCTATCAATTCATATTTGCAAGATATAAATGTAGGGTGGGATCAATATAACATTGTCTCTTGCAAGCATATATTTTAACAGAGTTGAAAGAAAAAAATCAACTTGTATTTAAAGGTAATCATCATGATTATCCGGTTTAGATGATGGCCAAAGTGGAAATGAAAATAAAGGAAAGAAAATGGGAGTTGAATATTTCGTTCCCATTTCTTTCACAATAAAGGGATGTAAGGGAATAGCCTTAATCCGTTACCCGTATTTTTTGTAAGAAGGAGGTTTTTTCATGACAGGGAAAGTCAAATGGTTTAACGCCGATAAAGGGTTTGGGTTTATTGAAAGAGAAGATGGCGACGATGTATTTGTTCACTTCTCAGCTATCCAGACTGAAGGTTTTAAAACGCTTGAAGAAGGACAGGATGTCGAATTCGATATTGTCGAAGGGGATCGTGGTCCGCAGGCGTCTAATGTGCAACCACTATAATTGCCCATTACAAAAAAGCGCATCTGCTTGATGCGCTTTTTTTGTTGAATGAAAAACGATAAAATAGTAACTGACTACATTCGATAGGTCAGTATGAGCGCTAAAACACGGAGGAGGAAGCACAGTGGATGACAAAACGTTTGACTGGCATCAAGAGGCTGGGAAACAGTGGGACGAAAGGGCATCATTTTGGAATCAAAACAGCAAAAGTATGTGGGATACCGGCAGCAGAAAAGAGATTATCCCGTTTCTGAATCACTATTTGTATCCGGGTGCTACCGTGTTGGACGTCGGCTGCGGAGATGGTTATGGTTCGTACAAGCTGAGCCAGGCAGGCTATAAAGTGACAGGTATGGATTTATCAGAAGAAATGATCGCGAAGGCAAAGCGCTTGGCCGGAGAAGTCATAACCTTCCGAAGGGAAGATATCATTCATCTCTCGTTTGCGGAAGAAAGCTTTGATGCCATCATGGGAATCAACGTTTTGGAATGGACAGAGGATCCACTGAAGGCGCTGCAGGAGCTGGACAGGGTTTTGAAGTCGGAAGGAAGCGCATGTATCGGGCTATTGGGACCGACAGCAGGGCCGCGGAACAACAGTTTTCCAAGGCTATACGGTGAAAAGGTGATCTGTAACACGATGATGCCCTGGGAGTTAAAAAGGCTGGTTGAAGAGGAGATCGGCTGGAAGACGATCGGTGGAAAAGCTGTCTACAAAAAGGATGTTACGGAAAAAGAGATAGCCGCTTTACCGGAAGAATTGAAACAGGCAGTGAGCTTTATGTGGCTGTTTTTGTTTCAAAAGGAATGAGGTGACGGGTATGGATAAAAAAGAGATGGAAGAAAAAATTATCGAACAGTATCGTCAGGACGAAAACATGATGATTCTTGTTTTTGCCCAATGGTGTGTAAATAATGGCCTTAAGCCGGAAGAACTCTATCATGAAGCCTATCCTGATCAGGGGAGTAATAAAGAGCTGGAAAAAACGCTGGAATTGACCGTGTCGAAGGAGGAATCTGAACCTATTCCGGATACTACCGTACTGAATGTGTTGCAGTTGTTCGAGAATGATGACCTGGCTTTCATCGTCAATCGGGAAGTAGAAAATCGGAACAAGCAGGAAAAAGATTAAAAACTGTCCACCGCACAAGCGGCGGACGTTTTTTTCTCTAGATAGGGTGGAGTCCTACCCCCTCGAGTTCTTAGGTCCACCTTGTGGCAAAAACACCACCCTGAAATTGGTTTTATGCTGATAGGTGGTGACCAAGGTGTTTGTGCATTTCATATAAATTAAGCTCTGAACATTTTAAATAAGGCATGGGTTCCATAATCTTCTCCACCAGATTCAGCCAGTCTTTGATACAGCGACAAGGAAAGCTCCAGTCCTGGAGTGAGAAGTTCCATTTCCTGGGCAGATTCCAGAGCAATCTTCATGTCTTTAATAAAGTGTTTGACATAAAATCCTGGATCATAGTCGCCAGCAATCATCCTGGGGGCCAAATTACTAAGCGACCAGCTACCTGCAGCTCCGGTAGAGATGCTGCTTAACACACGATCGGGATCAAGACCTGCCTTTTCTGCATACGTTATTGCTTCACAGACCCCGATCATATTCGAAGCAATCGCAATCTGGTTACTCATCTTTGTGTGCTGTCCGGAGCCGGCAGGCCCTTGATGGACAATATTGCTGCCCATTACATCGAATATCGGTCTTAGCTCGTGAAAAGCAGTTTCAGACCCGCCGGCCATTATGGCAAGCGTTCCGTTTTTTGCCCCGATGTCGCCACCCGAGACTGGTGCATCCATTGCTTCGATTCCTTTCTTTGACGCTTCTTTACTGATTCTTTCGGCAAGCTTGGGTTTGGAAGTGGTCATATCGATGACGAAGCTTCCGGACCTTGCGTGAGCCAGGATACCGTTGTCACCGAAGTATACTTCTTCTACATCAGAGGGGTAACCGACGATAGTAATGATCACATCTGATTCTGCTGCAAGATCAGCTGCGCTTTCCTTCCAGACAGCTCCAGCCTCCAAGAGTTCATCTGCCTTTGTTTTGGTTCTTGTATATACATTCAAGGGGAATCCGGCTTCCATCAGGTTGGCAGCCATGCTTTTTCCCATAACACCACTGCCGATAAAGCCTATGACTGTATCTTTTGCCAGGGACATCATTCATCCTTCCTTTCTGTCTCTCTATGCTTAAACATAGTTCGATAAAAAAGCAAAAATTCCTTTCTGTAAAATCGCGATAGTTCGACAAAAAATTTTTTAATCCGGCATTTGCCGCGCGGCGTCAGGCTTTACTCCCAGTGAAAGAAAAATCAGGGGATTATTTGGATTGCAAGAAAAAAATGATTGTGATAAAGTCATAATTAACACAATATATTGTTTAATTGTTTGAAGTGAATACTATATATTGATTCTATGCAAGGAAAGGTGACACCTTTGTCTTAAAAGGGAATCCGGTGAAAAACCGGAACTGTCCCCGCAACTGTAAGTGTGGACGAACGAGAAGTTCCACTAAACCGCTTTGCTTCACGGCACCGGTTTGGGAAGGTCTCTAGTAGGCAGAAGCACGAGTCAGGAGACCTGCCTTTTCTTGTAGCGTTTCATTTCTTCGGGGACTGGGGAGTGAAAACGATAGGGGAAAAGTGGTCGTTTGTGCCATGTTTGCTGTCTGTCGTTTTCAATCCGTCCATGTCTCATGGGCGGATTTTTTGTTGCACTTAAAAGTGCCTTGTCAGATGAATGGGATACATAACATCGTTAGATAAAAACACATCATCTGGATAGCCATTATTCCGTTTCAGGTGCCCAGTCCTTAAACCTGTGTTCACTTGGACAAAAGGAGGAGTAAAATAATGATCGAAACAGAAGTTAAACGAAATGATTGGAAGAGCGAAATGCCGAAGGTTTTGACCGGTCGTTTTCCGGATTTGGATATTCAAGCATTATTTGAGCACGGTGAAAAAGTATTGGAGCAAAAACCATGGCTCCAAGATGATGAGTGGATTCACCAGTTAATCTTGGAGGCTCTGGCCAACCTGGACGAAAATGCACCAGATTGGACCTATGCAGCAGCGGCTTTATACTTACAACAGCTCTATCAAGAAGCAGCCGAGAACAGGGGCTATGATCCAGGCAGGAAATATGGTCCGTTTGGGCACGTCATCCGTCATCTTACGGAAATCGGCATCTATGACCGCTTCTTACTTGATACTTATAGTGAGCAGGAAATACAGGAACTGGAACAGGCGATCGATCCAGACAAAGACAACATGTTCACATACATCGGTCTCCGGACATTGGCAGACCGTTACATTGCCAAGGATTACCAAGGCAAGGTTTATGAACTGCCACAGGAACGATTTATGATCATTTGTATGACGTTGATGAAAAATGAGCCAGCAGAAAAAAGAATTGAGTTGATTAAAGAGGCATATTGGGCGTTGAGTAACCTGTACATGACTGTGGCTACTCCGACGCTTTCCAATGCAGGAAAAAGCTATGGTCAGTTATCCAGCTGCTTTATCGATACAGTAGACGACAGTTTGCAGGGGATTTTCGACAGCAATACCGATATCGCCAATCTGTCTAAGAACGGCGGAGGAATCGGCGTTTATTTGGGAAAAATCCGCAGCCGCGGCAGTGCGATCAAAGGATTTAGCGGTGCATCATCCGGTGTGTTGCCATGGATGAAACAGTTGAACAACACAGCAGTTAGTGTCGATCAACTTGGCCAGCGCAAAGGCGCTATCTGTGTTTATCTGGATATTTGGCATAAAGATATATCTTCTTTTCTGGATGCGAAATTGAACAATGGGGATGAGCGGCTCCGGACACACGATTTGTTTACAGGAGTATCTCTTCCGGATCTTTTCATGGAGCAGGTAGAAGCTAGAGAGAACTGGTACTTGTTCGATCCTCATGAGGTCCGGACGGTAATGGGGTATTCGCTTGAAGATTATTTTGACGAATCGAAGGGCAATGGAAGCTTCCGGGAAAAGTATTGGGAATGTGTTCAAAACCCCAATCTTAGTAAACAAGAAATCCCTGCTATTGATCTGATGAAACGGATTCTGAAAAGCCAGCTCGAAACTGGCGGCCCTTTCATGTTTTATCGGGATGAAGTCAATCGGCATAATCCGAACAGCCACCTCGGCATGATTTACTCAAGCAATCTTTGCACGGAAATCACGCAAAATCAAAGCCCGACTGTGGTAGAAGAACAGCAGACCGTAGATGGAAAAATCGTCGTGAATAAACAACCTGGTGACTTTGTTGTCTGTAACTTGTCCTCTATCCATTTGGGCAGGGCAGTGACAGAAGGCGTTTTGGAACGATTGGTTCCTATCCAGATGAGAATGCTGGATAACGTAATCGATTTGTACACGATTCCGGTTTTACAAGCACAGCTTACCAATCAAAAATACCGTGCAGTCGGTCTTGGTACGTTTGGATGGCACCATCTTCTGGCATTGAAAGGAATCCGCTGGGAAAGCGAAGAAGCGGTGGCCTATGCGGACAAGCTGTACGAAAAAATCGCTTTTCTGACAATCCAGTCCAGCATGGAACTGGCTAAAGAGAAAGGTGCTTGTGCCGCATTTCAAGGTTCAGACTGGCAAACCGGCAAATACTTCGAGAATAAGGGTTATACTGCTGAAACGGATTCGGACTATGATTGGTCCGATTTGCAGTGGCATGTTCAGGAACACGGAATTCGCAACAGCTATTTAATGGCAGTTGCGCCGAATTCCTCGACATCTTTGATTGCAGGTAGTACTGCCAGTATAGATCCGATTTTCCAAAAGTTTTACGCCGAGGAGAAAAAGGATTACAAGATTCCGGTGACTGCTCCTGATTTGAACACGGATACCACCTGGTATTACAAATCGGCTTATTTTATTGATCAGCACTGGAGTATCAAACAGAATGCAGCCAGACAGAAGCATATCGACCAGAGTGTTTCCTTCAACATATATGTACCTAACACCATCCAGGCCAAAGAATTGCTGAGCCTTCACCTGGATGCATGGGAATCAGGGCTTAAAACCACCTATTATTTGCGGTCGACCTCATCAGAATTGATCGACTGTGAATCATGTTCCAGCTAAGGAGAGGAGATCGACGATGGTTGTATCACTGAATAAACGGAATATAATGGACAAGACTGCACCGAACAATTCTACCAGTATTATCAACGGAAAAAGCTCCAATATACTCAATTGGGATGATGTCCGCTTCGCCTGGGCATATCCCAAATATAAAAAGATGCTTTCGAACTTTTGGACACCTTTTGAAATCAACATGTCGCAGGATATGCGTCAGTTTCCGGGGTTATCTGACGAGGAAAGGGACGCCTTTTTGAAAATCATCGGGTTATTGGCTTTGCTCGATAGCATCCAAACCGATTATGCTGGGAAGGTTGCCGATTACTTAACCGATTCGAGTCTGAATGCGCTCATGATCATTCTTGCCCAGCAGGAAGTCATTCACAATCACTCTTATTCCTATGTCTTATCCAGTCTTGTATCCAAACAGGAGCAGGATGAGGTATTCGAATTTTGGCGGACGGAACCCATTTTGGAAAAGCGTAATGATTTCATTACAGATGGTTATCGGGCATTTGCCGAAGAACCGACGGTAGATAACTTGCTGAAATCTGTTGTCTACGATGTAATATTAGAGGGGCTGTTCTTTTATTCAGGTTTTGCCTTTTTCTATCACTTGGCAAGGAATCAAAAGATGGTCGCCACCTCTACGATGATCAATTACATCAACCGTGATGAACAGCTGCATGTCGATTTGTTTGTACGGATTTTCAAAGAAGTGTTAACGGAGCATCCGGAATATAATACAAAAGAACTGGAATCATTTGTACAGGACACATTTAAGCAAGCGGTACACTTGGAGACAGAATGGGCCCGCCACATAATCGGCAACAAAATCGATGGTATTCTGTTGGATGATGTGGAGAATTATATTAAATTCTATGCCAATACACGCTGTAAACAGCTTGGCTATGAAAAACCGTATCCGGAAATTACCAAAAATCCGCTGCGCTGGATTAAAGCATATGAAGAAGTGGATTTGGGCAAGTCGGATTTCTTTGAACAGAAATCCCGCCAGTACACCAAAGTAAATTACACCGACAACGGTTTTGACGATTTGTAATAGGAGGAAAATCCCTTGCTGAACATCAGTGAGGGATTTTTTTTCGATCCTCGTGCTTTACAAAGTTCTCTGCATTGAGGAAAGTAATAACTGTACACATATACTTTGCTATCTTGCAACATGTTAAACAAGGAGGTTTTTTGATGGACTGGATTTGCAAGTCATTTGATGAGTTGGATACAAAAGAACTATATACCATCATTCAAACAAGAATCGATGTTTTTGTCGTTGAACAGCAATGTCCCTACCATGAGCTCGACGGGCATGATTATCGTGCTGTTCATTTATTCTGCAAGGATGGAAAAAAGATAGTGGCATACGCACGCTTGCTTCCGAAAGGAACAGTGTATGAACAAGCTTCCATCGGAAGGGTGCTGGTACATAAGCAATACCGCGGGCAAGGTTTAGCCAGAGAGCTCTTACAAAAAGCAATTTTCCAAATAACTGAACAGTGGCAGGAAACAACAATAAAAATCCAAGGACAGGAATACCTACGGCACTTTTATGCCTCCTTTGGCTTCAAAGAGATATCCGATGTCTATCTCGATGACGATATCCCTCATGTCGATATGCTGTTCACCACTTTACCAAAGTAAAACGGTAGCGCAGTGGGGGACAGTCCCCACTGAATTTCCAAAATCTTAACTGGTTGGCGGATTGTTTTCGGATATACTAAGAATGTTCTGCATGGTCTTTCATAGCAGGAGGCGATAATGTGCTAACGCAACAACAGCTGCAAAAGTGTGAAAAGATGTTAACAGAACGCAAGCGTCACCTGGCCGATCATCTTGAAGATCATTATGGAACGCAGTATGAATTGATCAAGGAATCAATGGGAGAGTTATCGAATTATGATAACCATCCCGGCGACCATGGATCAGAGCTTTATGAACGGGAAAAGGATATAGCCTTGAATGATCATGCAGAACAGGAAATGAAAGATATCAACCATGCCTTGAACGTGATACAAAGTGGGCAGTATGGTGTTTGTGAAGTGTGCAGCAATGACATTCCGTTTGAACGACTGGAAGCGATGCCGACCACCACAAGGTGCCTGAAACACGCCGAGGATGACATTTCCAACGACCGGCCGGCAGAAGAAGATGTTTTCCATCCAAGTGTCAATGAGATGGAGACAGAAGTGGAGGAAGAAGAATCCACCATTTTTGATGCGGAGGATTCCTGGCAGCGCGTTGCTAAATATGGATCCTCCGAAAGTCCGTCAGACTTTTATGACACAGAAAAGGATTATGAGGATATGTTTTTCAATTCCGATGAATTAGTAAGTGCTGCGGAAGAAATTGAAAACTTCTTGACGGCCGATATCGATGGGAAATTCAGCGGTGTGAACCCCGCACACGAAAAATACGAAGATTACCTCGACGAGAACGAAGTAAACTCCATCCTTTATGATTAGACGAAAAAGTAGTCTGATCTAAACCAGTCTGCAAGCCTTCTTTTACCTTACGCAGGCAAAAGAAGTCCCGCTAATTGCCAGTGCCAAAATCAAAGAATAGGTGGGACAAAAGCATAATAGCCAAAACAAAAACCGAACGATGATTCGAAATCCTAAAATATTCGAACTCGTTCGGTTTTTGCAAGTGGATTTATGTTATATCCTAACTTTTCCCTGTAATAAATCCTTATTTTTTTCGCGGTATGAGAAAAGCGTTGTCCGCTTTTTGAAAACCTGCTTTTGGATAGTATTCCATTGCGGAAGGCGCGGAAAGCAAAATCAATGCTGTTTCTTCACCGATTTCCGTTTGGACATAGGAAATCAATTGACTTCCAATTCCTTGTTGCTGGTATTGTTTGTCGACTGCTAAATCCGACAAGTAACAGCAGTAGCAATAGTCAGTCAATGCTCTGGCTATGCCAATCAGCTTACCGTTATCCCGTGCTGTAACCAGTAAGTCTGCTGATTCAATCATTTTTTTCATCCGTTCCAGATCCTCATAAGGCCGCTTTATGCCGGATGAGGCAAACACTTCTGCCAGTTCCTCACACTTAACCTTCTCGCCGATTGTATACTTTACCGTCACGGTAACTCCCCCTTGTGTTTTATCCTGTTCAGGTTAACTGTTTCGATAGGCGAATCATATCCCTGCAGGTTATGCCATTTTCCTCAATGGGTTCATCGTAATTGTCCGTAAAAAAGTCCTTGATAATCGTTTGCATGTGAAAACCACACTTTTGATATAAAGCAAGCTGCCCGATGCTTGAATTACCCGTGCCGATCTCGATATGCTCGAACCCTAGGTTTTTGGCTTCGCCAATGGCGTGCTCGATCAGTTTACGACCGATTCCCTCGTTTTGGCGATCTGGCTGAACCGCGATATTGGCAATCTCAGCTATACCCGATGATTTTTTAATCAATACATAGACACCGATCAGGTTGCCCCGCTGATAGGCCCCGTAACAGTATCCGTCACCCAGATAATTCTCCACAATCTGTTGGTTGGGATCCGCCAATAACAATAAGTTCATTGGAACCATTTTTTTGTCAGTGATTTGATGTATTTCCATAGTCTTTCCCCCTGTTTTTCAGATGGATAATAGCTGCCTGCATATTTTTCTCTGTTAAAGCCCGATGGCGTTCTTTTTAGCAGGGGTAAACAAGGCGCCCCGCGTTTTTTCCATTGTATCAAATTATCCGTGTTTGATGCCGAGGAGCGAAGGGAAATTTAAAATAAGGATTTGGTTGCGGAGGGATGTTACTGTGAGCACTTTGTTTTTATTGTTGCTGTTTATTCTCAGTCTGGTTTACCTGGCCGTCAAACATAGAAAAACGATTCGTCGTTTACACCCGCTTGTGACCGGGGTGATTTCTATCTTGTTTGTGATGGCAGCCGCCGTTGCATTCGTTTGTTTTTACTATGGAGGCCAGTGGCTGGCGGGAAATGTTGATAATATTTTTGCGCTGGTGATTTTGCAGTTTGTCCTGCTGTTTGTACTCATTGGTGTGTGTCTGGGCATCTTAACGATGATTCTTGATCGAATGGAAAATCCGGAAAATAGTAAGCGGCATCTGCGTTAGAAGCAGATGCCGCTTTTGTCATAAAAAGAGGAGGATCATTATTAATTGCCAGTCTGCATTTTTTGCAGACTGGACTATCTATATAAAACCCCGGCGTTCGGGGGAGTTGTCCGCCGAGGTTTGTTTGCTGCTTAGCTTGTTTGCTCGTCCTGTTCACTCAGGGTCAGCGAGGTGTTCTGCTTTTCACCATCTCGGTAATAGGTGACTTCCACTTGGTCGCCGACTTCCGTTTCATCATAAAGGTATTTTTTTAAGTCAAGCATCGACCCGATCGTTTGATCATTGATTTGGGTGATGACATCATACTTTTTCAATCCCGCTTGTTCTGCCGGAGAGCCGGATTGCACCTGCGCAACAACGATTCCTTCTTCTACATCTTCAGGCAGTTGCAATGTTTCCTGTTTATGTTGCTCAGGAACAGTGGCCAGGTCCATGGCACTTATTCCGACAAACGGACGGGAGACGGAACCTTCTGTTTCAAGCTTTTCGATAATTGGCTTTGCTGTATCGATTGGAATGGCAAACCCGATTCCTTCTACAGCACTTTCGGCAATTTTCATTGAGTTGATACCAATCAACTCCCCATTTCCATCGACTAGTGCGCCACCGCTGTTACCTGGATTTATCGCAGCGTCGGTTTGGATGACTTCTGTGGTCCAATCTGCTACCCCATCTTTATTGGAATCTATTTCTACCGAACGTTCCAGTCCGCTGATGATTCCTTTGGTGACCGATCCGGCAAATTCCATGCCAAGCGGGTTACCGATGGCAATTGCTGTTTCACCGACATTCAAGTCATTGGAAGAACCTAGTGTTGCGACAGTATCGACCTTGCTGCCGTCAATCTCCAACACGGCCAGGTCGCTCAATTCATCAGCACCGAGAATTTTGGCGCTGACCGTCGTACCATCTTGTAAATAAACTTCTACTTCGCTCGCGCCTTCTATGACGTGATTATTCGTAACGACATAGGCTTTGCCATTTTCTTTTTTATAGATGACACCGGAGCCTGTTCCGGCTTCTTGTGTATCATCTGGTTGCTCCCAGAAATTTGCTGTTGTTTTCTGTAAGTTGGATACGCCGACAACAGCCGATGCAGATTTTTCAAGTGCGCTCTCTACTTCCGGGTCGTCCGACGTGTTTGCCGTCAGAGTGATGTTATCACTGTCGGCGGACTCGGAGCCTGTTTGCGTGTCCGCGCTTTGAGATTCAGAATTCAGGGATTGTAATGGTAGAATATTGGTATAGATTAATAACAGACCAATGATGGCGACAATCAATCCACCAGTAATACCACTGATAAAATAACCCTTTTTATTTGAACTGGAAACGTTGCCCGTTTTTTTTGGTTGAGAAGCCGGCTGTGTGTTTGCATCTTGTTCATTTTCCATATATACCTGCTTTTCATTCTCTTGGCCGTGTTCGTGATCATGCTCGTGTTGATGTTCATTTTCATGCATGTAAACTCACACCTTTCTTTGTGCTATTTATTAGGGAAATATGTTTGCTATCGCGTCTACATTTCTTATTGTAATCAGCGGGTTCGGCAGTCCTTTGGTAAAATTGTGTAAAAAGTGTGGAATTCTTAAAAGGGAATCGACAATCGGTGGAGATATGCGACAATATAACAAGTAGGGAGGCGTTTTGATGAAACACAGCATTGTTGTAGTGGAGGATGACGTGAACATTCGCAATATCGTCTCGGCTTATCTAAGAAAAGATGGTTACCAGGTTACGGTAGTGGAAAGCGGAGAAGAAGCGTTGACAATATGGAAAAATGATCCACCTGATATGTGGATCCTCGATATTATGTTGCCGGGAATAGACGGGTATGAGTTATGCAAAACCATCCGGCAAGAAAGCGAGGTGCCGATCATCATCATTTCGGCGAAGGATGAGGAACTGGATAAAATCCTCGGGTTGGAATTGGGCGGTGATGACTATTTAACCAAGCCATTCAGTCCAAGAGAGATGGTAGCCCGGGTCAAGCGGTTATTCAAACGAGTGGACAGAACCCGTCCGGAAAAAAAGGATGAGAAGAAGAAGCTTCAGGCGGGCAGCCTTGTACTTTATCCAAATGAAAGACTGGTCTTGTGGGAAGGCGAGGAAGTGGAAATTACCGCTAAAGAGTTTGAGATTCTAAATATCTTTATCACCAACCAAAACCGTGCCTTTTCAAGGGAAGAATTGCTTACAAAGGTATGGGGAGAAGATTACTTCGGCAGTGATCGTGCTGTCGATGACTTGATCAAACGGCTGCGGAAAAAGATAGACGGACTTCCGGTTGAGACGGTGTGGGGTTATGGTTACCGTCTGAAAATAGAAAAAGAGGAATCAAAATGAAGCTACAGTCCCAACTCAACATTGCGTTTACCACTTTACTGGTAGTCATCATGTCTGTTGCCGCGTTCACCATTTATTCTTTGATTCTGAATTTACTGATTCACAACGAACAAACCCAACTGGAGAAAAACGGAAGAATCATCACCGGTATGATCAACGAATCTCCCAGCCTCAATATGCAGCAGTTATCTGGACTGTTGGAGGATTTGAAGCTGCAGGGGATCTTTTATTACCGTAGCGGAGGCTCGGAAGACACAATCATTACCAACCTGCCCCGTGATGTTGCGGAAAATTGGGTGAATAACTACGATTTATCGCAAAACGAACAGCCGTTATGGAAAGCGGGAAATGAGCGTTATGTGGTGTCCAGAATGAGCTTTTCCCCACGCTTTCCTGCCTGGGAATTGATTTTAGTGACGCCGCTCAATGACTTACAGGCAGTTCAGCGGAACTTTATCGGTATTTTGCTCATCGTATTTGCTGTAGGAATTCTTGTGGCAGTATTATTGAGTTATTACATGACCAATCGTCTGGTGACACCATTGACAAGATTGAAGGAACAGGTCAAAAAAATTGAAAAACGGCAATTCAACGAGATTCAATCGGTAAATGCCAGTGGCGAAATCAAAGAAGTGGAAGAAAGTGTCATGGAAATGGCTCAGGAACTGGAACGCTATATCCAATCGCAACGCCAATTTTTCCAAAATGCCAGCCACGAACTGAAGACACCGTTGATGACAATCCAAGGTTATGCCGAGGGGATAAGGGACGGAGTATTTGAACGAGAGGAATCCGAGAGGGGATTCGAAGTGATGGTGGCCGAAATCGGCAGGTTGAAAAAAATCATCAACGAAATGATTTTATTGGCAAAACTAGATAGCGAAGAAAATATTTATCGGGAAGAAAACATAAAAGCAGCTGATTTAATCAAACTAACGATGGAGAGGGCTTTGCCACTGGCCAATGAAAAGAACGTAAAACTGGACACATCTGGTATCGATGATGTGACCCTGACAGCTGATAAAGAAAAGCTGTTACAGGCAATGATGAATATTGTGGCCAACGCCATCCGGCATGCTGATTCTGTTGTAACAGTCAGTGTCGAAAAAGCTGATGGGGTGATTATCAGAGTAGCGGATGATGGAGCAGGCGTACCGACAGACCTAATGCCACATCTATTCCACCGATTTGTTAAAGGAGAGGGTGGTGAAACAGGTCTGGGCTTGGCGATTTCCCGGGCGATCATTGAACGATCAGGCGGACGGATAACCGTTGGCACCTCTGAGAGCGGTGGTGCACTATTTTCCATTCATTTATAAGAAAGGAACGGGAAAATGCTTTTAGATGTTTCGCTGAACGGGAATGGTATACCATCTTCTTTATGTTTGTGTTACAATAGATTGGTTGTAGTCGGAATGTAGAATTCGATACAAAAGAGGAGAGTATATTCATTATGCAATTAAGAGAAGATCTTCGCAACATTGCAATCATTGCCCACGTTGACCATGGGAAAACGACGTTAGTGGACCAGCTGTTGAAGTATTCTGGAACCTTTCGTGAGAATGAACAGGTCGATGAACGTGCGATGGATTCAAACGATTTGGAAAAAGAGCGCGGAATAACAATTTTAGCGAAAAACACGGCTATTAATTATAAAGACACTCGTATTAATATTTTGGACACTCCAGGACACGCTGACTTCGGCGGTGAAGTAGAACGGATTATGAAAATGGTTGACGGTGTTTTGCTTGTGGTCGATGCTTACGAAGGCTGTATGCCGCAGACCCGTTTTGTGTTGAAAAAAGCGCTGGAGCAAAAACTTACTCCAGTTGTTGTGCTTAACAAGATTGACCGGCCGAATGCCCGCCCGGCAGAAGTTATCGATGAAGTACTTGATTTGTTCATCGAGCTTGGTGCAGATGACGACCAATTGGAGTTCCCAGTGGTATATGCTTCTGCGCTGAACGGTACTTCCGGCAATGAACCGGAAGAACAGGAAGAAACAATGGAGCCGGTTTTCTCTACCATTATGGACCATATTCCGGCGCCAATCGATAATTCGGATGAAGGATTGCAATTCCAGGTTACCTTGCTGGATTATAATGATTATTTAGGAAGAATCGGCGTTGGTCGGATATTCCGAGGATCCATCAAGGTTGGGCAGCAGGTGGCGCTGATGAAGAAAGACGGTTCTGTCAAGTCTTTCCGCGTATCCAAACTGTTCGGTTTTATTGGTCTGAAACGGATTGAAATCGAAGAAGCGAAAGCGGGAGACATCATTGCTTTGGCAGGAATGGAAGACATCAACGTTGGCGAGACCGTCTGTCCGCAGGATCAGCAGGAAGCCTTGCCGATTCCGAGAATTGACGAACCAACCTTGCAAATGACATTTGTGATTAATAACAGTCCTTTTGCCGGCAAGGAAGGAAAGTATATTACGTCCAGAAGAATTGAAGAACGCTTACTGACCCAATTGGAAACAGACGTCAGTTTGCGCGTAGAACAAACGGAATCACCAGATGCCTGGACTGTATCAGGACGCGGTGAATTGCACTTGTCGATTCTTATCGAGAATATGCGGCGTGAGGGTTATGAGCTTCAGCTTTCGAAACCGCAGGTCATCATCCGGGAAATTGACGGTGTGCAGTGTGAACCGGTTGAACGTGTCCAAGTGGACGTGCCGGAGGAACACCAAGGAGCTGTTATGGAATCGCTCGGTTCCCGCAAAGGGGAAATGATCGACATGGCCAATCACGGGAACGGACAAGTCCGTATGGAATTTAAGGTTCCTTCCCGCGGTTTGATCGGTTATGCAACCGAGTTTATGACACAAACAAGAGGCTACGGAATCATTAACCATACGTTCGATTCTTATGAACCTCTCTTGCCAGGACCAGTAGGCGGAAGGCGCCAGGGTGTTCTTGTGGCACTGGAAAATGGCAAAGCTTCCACGTACGGCATCATGGGACTGGAAGATCGCGGTACGATTTTCGTCGAACCAGGAACAGATGTATATGCAGGGATGATTGTCGGGGAGCATAACCGTGACAACGACCTGACAGTTAATATAACGAAAGAAAAACATTTGACTAACGTTCGTTCTGCAACGAAAGATCAAACGGCAACCATCCGTAAAACGCGGACGCTGACCCTTGAGGAAGCAATCGAGTATTTGAACGATGATGAATATTGTGAAGTTACACCGGAGTCGATCCGCCTTCGCAAAAAGATCCTCAACAAAAATGAACGGGAAAAAGCAGCGAAAAAGAAAAAAACGGTATAAACTGAAATTCGAAAAACAGCGGCCAGAGGCCGCTGTTTTTTTTATTACCGTACAGATTGTGTATTCCACTCTTTAAGCCAATTCCCTCGTGACAAAGACACGCACTTCGGGCTTGCTCAGCACTTAAGCTGTTTTTCCTATTATTTTTTTACGGAAGGGTTATCGGTAAGAATAGTCGAAACAGAATGACAGTAGGTAATTAAGGAATAATGGAGGGGAAATATGAAGAAAACAGCTTTGGCAGGTGTATTATTCCTGCTAATTGTTTCAGGATGTTCCGATTCCAGCAAGCCAGAAAGTAACCAATCCGATGACATTCAACCGGAAGGCACGTTATCCGGTAAAAATGATGTCGAGACAGTCGCCTCCGGACTGGAAGAACCATGGGAAATAGTAAAATGGGAAAACACCCTTTATATAAGTGAGCGGACGGGTACTATCGTGGAAATTTCTTTAGATGATGAGGAGTTAGCAAGAAAATCAGTCCAATTGGATGAAACTTTGGCAGAGGTGCCAGAGGCCGGATTGCTCGGACTCGCGTTCCCGGATTCATTTTCAGAGAATAAGGAAGCCTTCATTTACTATTCTTATACCAGTGGTCAAAATGTCTACCAGCGGGTAGCCAGGGTGAAAGAAATAGCAGACAGGTGGAAGGAAACCGGGGTCTTGCTCGATAACATCCCTGGAGGACAGGTACATCATGGAGGAAGGATAGAGATAGGACCGGATGATAAATTGTATGTGACTGTAGGGGATGCCACGAAACAAAGTGCCGCTCAGAACCCGGATAGCTTATCGGGAAGTATTTTGCGCTTGAACCAGGATGGCAGCATTCCAACAGACAACCCAGATTCACAGTCGGCCATCTATAGCTGGGGCCATCGCAATCCTCAAGGTTTGGCATGGGATGATCAGGGTAATTTATATGCAACGGAACACGGTGACCAGGCCCACGATGAAATTAATTTAATCCAACCGGGCAACAATTATGGCTGGCCGCAAATAGAAGGTGACCAACAACAGCGGGAAATGGAAACACCGCTGATTCATTCCGGGGAAGATACATGGGCGCCATCGGGAATGGATTACAAAGATGGAGTTTTTTTGTTTGCCAGTCTGCGGGGCGAGGCGCTTCGCAGGTTTGACCCGGAATCAAACAGCCAGGAAGCGGTCGTCGAAGGATATGGCCGCATCCGGGACGTATTAGCAACCAATGATGGTGTGTACTTTATCACCAATAATACCGATGGACGCGGGACACCGGTGGAGCAAGATGACCGGCTGCTGTTCATGGCAGATGATTGATCAAAAAAAGCTGAACAGAGAAGAAAGGGAAGGCATATATGTTGAGATTTGTACGCAGATTGAAGTTCTTGGTTAACTTTAGAAAGTCATTGCCCTTTTTAAAGGATTTTTTCCTATCTAAACAAGTAAGTTTGGCAACCAAAACAATATCAATTGTGCTTATTATCGGGTATATTTTGTTTCCGTTTGACATCATCCCCGACTTTCTTCTGGTTTTCGGGATATTCGACGATGTAGCGGTTGCAGGTTTCATTCTTCAGCAAATGGTTAAGATGGCCCCGGAAACGTTGAAAGAAAAACATGGCCTTAACAAAATATAAACAAAAAAATCCTGCCTGCCGGCCTGCCGGGCAGGGTTTTTTTCTCGATCGTTTTGGAGAAGAAGATGAAGATAAGAACCTTAGTGGATATCTCTCATAGTCGTTGGAAAATAAAAAACGGAAATTGATTGACACTTTAGGTAGAGAGTCATACACTGATGAAGGGATAGTTTTTCCTTAGGTAAACAAATATGCGCAAGTCAAAAACGCTTGCTGGTTTGGAATAGATTTGTAAAAGGAGATGTCTTTGTGGCGGAATGGTTTTCTGAGTTGAGTCCTGTGTTACAAGCACTAGTCATTACGATATTTACCTGGGCAAGTACGGCTTTAGGTGCTTCGTTTGTTTTTTTTACCAAGAAGGCAAATCAAAAGCTGTTTGACAGCATGCTCGCTTTCGCAGGCGGTGTCATGATTGCAGCAAGTTTTTGGTCCTTGCTGGCTCCGGCCATTTCAATGGCAGAAGAGCAGGGATTTCCACCAGTGGTTCCGGCTGTGACGGGTTTTTTACTTGGAGGATTATTTCTGATGCTGGTAGATCGCGTGATGCCGCATATCGACGAACGTTTATATTTCAAGGATATTAAGGATAAAAAGGCAAAGCGGCGAACCGCAATGCTCGTCTTCTCCATTACGTTGCACAATATCCCTGAGGGTTTGGCAATCGGGGTGGCATTCGGTGCCTTGTCGTCAGAATTCACCACCGCGTCTTTATCGGGAGCGATTGCGTTGGCAATTGGTATCGGAATTCAAAATATTCCGGAGGGCACAGCTGTTTCCCTACCGCTTCGAAGAGATGGGATGTCGAAATGGAAAAGTTTTTACTACGGGCAATTTTCCGGAATGGTGGAACCGATGGCGGCTGTTGTAGGAGCTTTGGCCGTCGTGATTATCCAGCCGCTTCTGCCTTATGCGTTAAGCTTTGCCGCTGGGGCGATGATATTTGTAGTCGCAAAAGAAGTCATACCTGGATCGCAGGAGAAAGGGCATGTGCAGCTGGCTACGATGAGTTTGATGGTCGGTTTCGCAGTTATGATGATATTAGACGTAGCGCTTGGATAAGTAGAAAAGCAGAAATGCCTGTATGTAGGAGTACAGGCTAAATCCGCCACATCCTGCGGCAACACCAGCATGGGCCGCCGACAAGCTTGAGCCGCGGCGTAGCTCCCTTTGCCGCATAGAGATTGGGCTAAGGGCCTCGAGGGGATAGGAGCTGGACAGCACCTCAAGAACTTATATTTTCTGATATCCTAAAAAAAAGGAGACGAACCTGTTGGTAAATAGGTCTGTCTCCTTTTCGCCATGTATTCACTTTGCTGTTGCTTATACTTCGCGACGCATTGCTTTTAATACATCGATTTGAGTCGCGCGTCTGGCTGGACGTAAACCGGATAAAACCGTGACCAACAAGCAGATACCTGCAGCAATTAGGACAAGCGACCATGGAATCATGGAAAAGCGCAGTTCTGGTGGCAGTTCCTCCTTAAATACACTTTCGAGAATCAAAGGAAGCGCAATGTTCACTGCCATACTAACAATAAAAGCGATAGCTGTCCCGATAATAGCTCCGGCCAATCCGATCATGCCACTTTCCAATAAGAATATCCGTTTAATCGTTTTCGGTTTTGCTCCGATTGCTTTCATGATTCCGATGTCGGGAGCCCGTTCGGTTACAGCCATTGTCATGGTGTTGTAGATACCGATGGACGCAATCAGCACAGCGATAGTGCCGACGATGATGAGTCCCGTTTTGATGATGGTAAATATCATGTTGATTTGTTGGATTTCACTAACGACGGAATAGGAAGCATAGTTCTTGTTTTTCAATTCATCGGAAATTTCTTGTACCACTTCCATATTTTCAGCATAAATGGTCACTTGATCATAGGAATCCTCTTGTTGCTGACCGGAGGACATATCTTCTTGACCAGGTGTGGTAATCATTCCCCGATTCGTCCCGGTAAATTGTTCTACCTCTTTCAATACCGATTCAGATATATATACATTCTGATCTTGAAACCATTCTCTGTTAGGGGCTTCGGTAATTCCTGAAATCGTCAAAGGAATCGTATGTGACTTTTCCTCATTGTCCTCTATTTGAACCACTTTCATCTCGATTTCTTTGCCAATAAGGTCCCCATCGTACTGGTATTTTTCTTTTACCTGATCTTGATCATTATAAAGCTCTTCATCACTTATATTGCTTTTTGCCAGTCTGGAAGCGAAATCATGGCCGACGACGATTTCGTTGTCTTTTTCAGGAAGTTTTCCCTTTGACAACTCAAGTCCGGCTTTCATTTCCGATGGGAAATCAGTGGTCATCGCCATCGTCTGGACTTGGTAGTCATTAATCGAGAAAACGGGTGACTGTTGTAGTTGTTTCTTTCTTGTTACAGCTCTGACACCACTGATCGATTCAAAATAATCAATATCTTCGTCTTTCAAAGCTTGATAAGAACCATCAGTTTCTTTACCATGTACCTGGATTTCTGTCACAGCACGATTTTGCATGGTGTCCTGTATCAAGGAATCATGAAGGCCAAAGCCCACAGAAGCAAGGACGATAAGAAATGCACACCCAATTGCCGTAGCCAGCATTGTCATGAACACCCGGACTTTGTTTTTCTTCATGTTTTGCCGGACAAATTGAAATTGATCCTTAAATTTCATGGATAACGCCTCCTTCCACCAATGCCCCGTCGGCAATTTCGATTGTTCGATTACCAATCCGGGCAACTTGATCATCATGGGTGATAATCAGAAAGGTGATTCCCATCTCTTCGTTTAGCTGTTGAATTAATTCCAACAGATTTTCTTCTGTTTCACTGTCCAGGCTCCCGGTTGGTTCATCGGCCAAGATAAGCGGCGGGTTCAACACAAGCGCCCTGGCTATGCTCACGCGTTGCTGCTGTCCTCCGGATAGTTCGCTGGGATAATGTTCACCGTGGTTTTCTAATCCTACTTTTCGTAAAGTTTCCTGGACGACTGCTTTTCGCTTTTCCTGAGTCGCTCCGGACAGAATCAATGGAAGCTCTACATTTTGATAAGCAGTCATACTAGGAATAAGCTGAAAGTTTTGAAAGATGAACCCTAGATGCTGCAACCGGAAAGCGGCAAAATCAGTCTCATTCAAATCGGTTACTTTGGTGCCATCAATCCAAATTTCCCCTTTCACAGGGTGAATGAAGCCACTGATTAAATGAAGAAGGGTTGATTTTCCGGAACCGCTCCGACCTTTGATGGCTACAATTTCTTTTTCCTTCACTTGAAAAGAAATATCTTGTAATACGGAAAGGGTTGTTTTGTTCCCTTTTTTGCCTAGTTCAAAGTGATGATATAAGTTTTTTACAGTTATCACGTTTTTCCCCCCTGAATGCTATTCACTATGTAGACGGGCAAAAAAGGGAAAGGTCTACAAATAATTTAAGAAAAAAGTAGGGTTTTTTTATTGGCAGGGAACATATGTTCGTTTTTGTGTTATACTAAGCGATAGGATAGGCTGTTCTAGGAGGGTGGGTCGGCTAGCTCCCATGTCAGGGAAGATCGGGGGTGATGCCAGTGGAAACGTTTGAGGTGTTCATGGTCATGTTTTCGTTTGGAACCTTTCTCATTGCGTTGTTCACATTGGTAATTAAATTGACCAATAAAAAATAGACCTCCCTGCCGGTAAAAGGGAGAGGTCTATTCGCCAGGCCGATCCCCTGAAGGAACGGCTATCCAGGGCCGCAGTTGCAGCTGCGGCCAATTTCATGCATGTTATCTCTTATTATGATACCACATTTTGTTTTCCTTTTGATAAAAAAACAAGAAAAATGGTCAAAAATATTTCTCGGTTTTCGCAGCAGGAAAAGAAGCGATGTTTACTACGATAGAAGGCATGGACGCTTTGAACAAGTCCATCTGTCGCCTGAAATTGTATCCTTTTTCCGAGAGGGTGTTCCGCTCCTCCAGAAATCCAGCAGTTTGTGGCAGCCTTCTACAAAGAAAGGGCTGTCCAAGTGCCGCATGCGACCTTTGGGACAGCCCTCTATACAAAACGATGGATTATTTCAACAAGTCAGGATTTTCACTTTTAGCTTCTTTTACTCTTTCCCGTCGATAGCCACCGGCTATGTCAGCCTGCTTGAATTCTTTTGCATAACGCACTTCCTGTGCATCCGATAATTGTACCCCTTCTCCTCTAATAGGCTGATATTGCGTTTTTTTCGCCATTTTGTTTCATCCTTTCATTGGATTTGGGATTTCCTTATTCCTGTACCCCGGATGCTTGGGAGGTAAAACATAAAAGGAAAAAAGAACTTGCATAATTTTGCTGATTCTCTATAATGGAGATAATATTCAAATTGTCGATCAGGAAGAGAGTACTCCTTTGGAAGCTTTAGCGAATTGGGGATGGTGGAAGCCCGATGCGGAAGAAGTGTGGAACCGGACTTTCTGGACAGCGGTTTTGAACGGACAGTAGGAACCGCCGGTTAGTGGCCGATATCTCATCAAAGCAGGTTCAATTTGAACAATTAGGGTGGCACCGCGGGAACAGACTCTCGTCTCTTTTTTACAGGAGGCGGGAGTTTTTTATTTTAGCGGGAGACTGATTGGGAAAGGAGAAAAAATGAAGACTAAGGAACAATTTGCAGCGGATTTGGAAAAACAATTCGGGGAGTACCTTGATCGGAACAGTATCTTTCACTTGATAGAAGTACCGAAACAACCAGAGCATGGTGATTTGGCGTTTCCTTGTTATCCACTGGCCGGAAAGATGCGCAGAAATCCGGCATTGATTGCCCAAAAAGCAGCAAATGAATTAGAAACAAATGACTATGAAAAAGTGGAAGCGGTAGGGGCCTACTTGAATGTATTTCTTAATAAGCAACAAACAGCCAATGCCATTTTGCAAAAGATCATTCAAGAGGAGCAAAATTATGGAAACAGCCAAGGTGGCCAGGGAGAGGTGGTTGCGATCGATATGTCGTCACCGAATATCGCCAAACCGTTTTCACTTGGCCATCTGCGCTCTACTGTCATCGGCAACTCGTTGGCCCTTATCGCGGAAAAATGCGGCTATAAGACAGTGCGAATTAATCATCTGGGGGATTGGGGAACACAGTTTGGCAAGCTGATTGCCGCCTATAAGAAATGGGGGAGCGAAGAAAAGGTAAAGAAAAACACCATAAAGGAGCTGTTGGCTCTTTACATCCGTTTTCACGAAGAGGCAGAACAATCTCCAGAACTGGAGGAAGAGGGACGCTTTTGGTTTAAACAACTGGAAGAAGGCGATGAAGATGCAGAAGCATTGTGGAAATGGTTCCGGGAAGAGTCGTTGCGAGAATTCGACAAGATTTACAAGCTGCTCGGCATATCCTTCGACTCTGATGAGGGGGAGGCGTTTTACAATGACAAAATGCAGCATATTATCGATGTATTGACAGAGAAGCAGCTGCTGACGGAATCAGAAGGAGCGATGGTGGTGGAGTTAAGTGAAGATAACCTGCCTCCATGCCTGATTAAAAAATCGGATGGGGCAACCCTTTATGCCACAAGAGATTTAGCAGCGGCTGTTTATCGCAGGGAAACCTATCAATTTTCCAAGTCTGTCTATGTGGTCGGAAACGAGCAAAGTTTGCATTTTCAGCAACTCAAAGCTGTCTTGCGTAAAATGGATTATTCTTGGTGGGAGGATATCCGCCATGTTTCGTTTGGAATGATCCTCAAAGAAGGAAAGAAGATGTCGACACGAAAAGGCAAAGTTGTCCTTTTAGAGGATATCTTACAGGAAGCGATTGAATTGGCGAAAAACAATATAGAGGAAAAAAACCCCGGGCTTGCTGATAAACAATCGGTTGCTGAGACGGTCGGAGTCGGAGCAGTTATTTTTCATGATTTAAAAAACCATCGTCATAATGACATTGAGTTCTCTTTGGAAGATATGCTTCGAGTGGAAGGAGAAACTGGTCCTTACGTGCAGTACACCTTTGCGCGAGCTTGCTCTCTATTGCGTAAAGGAGAGTATCAACCGGCTGCAGACGAGGTGATCGGGTGTGATCTGGAGGCATGGCCAGTTGTGAAACTATTGGACGTTTTTCCAACGGTGGTCCACCGTGCGGCAGAACAGGATGATCCATCACAAATAGCAAAATACGTCATCGACCTTGCCCAGGCTTTCAACAAATACTACGCTGGCACACGTATCCTGGAGGAAGGGAAGTGGAAAGGGCAACGTTTGGGACTTACCTTTGCGGTGTCCGTTGTCTTAGAAGAAGGCTTGCGTTTGCTTGGGATAACGGCTCCGGAAGAAATGTAGAACAAAAAGGCTGTCCTGTGGAATTGCGGACAGCCTTTTTCTGCTAAACTTTCGTCCATAATTCCAATAGAGGTCCGTCTTCCCCAAACACGGGATCCAGTTCGGGGACAGGAACTTCTGCAATATTCTCAAGTGCTTGTTCCCTTTCCTCTGGTTTGCCGGTCAGTAAATCATGCCGAGCCCCATCAGGGTATGCACCTACCACGCTGAAATCGGAGCTTGATTCGACTTTTTTGTGTCCGACCCCTGCAGGGATTACGACTACATCGCCGGCTGCAACAGGAATTTCCTTCCCCTGTTCCCCGCCAAACGCAATCAATGCCTTGCCGCTGATGATGCCAAGTACTTCGTGGGTATTGCTGTGGAAATGATGGTAATCGAACACTCCGCCAGTCCAACTGTTAAGCCAGTTATTCCCGTTAAAGATCATTTCACAATCGACTACCCGGTCCAATAACACTTCCGGATACACCACTAACGGAAGGATCGAGTTATTCGGGATCTTTCCGTCATCCGAAAACAAAAAAGTAGAAATCCTATCCCTAGTCATCGTATCACTCCTTCAGCAAACTTGTTCCACTATCCGTGTAAGGCCAAACCGGTTGGAAAACTGTTTGCAGGAGAAAGAGGGTCGCGATGGTTATTTCATAATCAATGGGGATCCTGTAGTCTCGGCGAGGTCGGATCACATTCGGGAGGGGCCGACTGGGTGGATTCTGCCAGTTTCATCAGGTAGTAACATTCTTCCCGGTACATATGATCTGCCATTAAACCGGAGAATGTTCCGAGTACCGTTTCCGACAACTCCATTTCCTCCAGTTCGTGCAAAAACGTCTTGAACAGGTTGATTTCGATTTGTACGTCGCTGTTAAACCGATTCAAGGCAGGGAATGATTCCAGGTTGGTTCGAAGATAGCCAGTAAGCTCGACGGCTTTTATATAGAACTGATCGAAATGCTTGCTGAAATCCTTGCTCTTTTTCTTGAGCCGCTTTTCTACTCCATCAAGTTCGTCGTTAATGGCGCCGGCATGGCCAGATGCATCCAGGATCCAGACTAAATGGTGATGCAATTCATGGAAAATCGGTGGTGATTCACCCTGTTTTAAATAACGGATGACGAGCTGGTATTCCTCCAACTCGTTGACCATATGATTGATAAACGTAGGAGTCAAATGGATGCCAATTTTTCCGGTTAAATGACGTTCAATGATTGACAGCTTGAATGCTTTCATCTCATCCACAGTGGACTCTGCCCGTTTGGTAAAGGCAATCACATTTGAATGAGTAATCGTATCCGTTTCCTCTAGCAGCGTGTCAAATCGGTTGACGAATTGTTTGGCCAACTCGACATCCTTTTTCTCCGATGGATACAGAGAATCACGGATAAAGCGGGCGTGATCTCCCAAAACTTGTAGCCAGAACCGATGTTCAAACATGGCACTATCAATAAAATCACCCATAACAATCATCCCCCTATAAAGAAGTATCAATTAAGTGTATTTACACAATAGGAGGATTATCACTGTTTTTCCAAGCAAGAAAATCGAGGGACAGTCCCCCATCGAAGTAACACTGCGTCGCGCTAAATCGGTGGGGGACTGTCCCTCGATGCACTATCGTAATTGACGGGTGAGAATGGCGAAGTGGTCCAGGACTTGTTTTTCTTCTGGATGCAAAAGTTTATTGGCGTTTTTACGTCTTTTTTTCGATGTTTCGGCTTCCAGCATATGCAGGCTGATCAGCTTTGCTGTTGAGTGAATAAACTCATGAGAATATTCCAGGTTTTTCAATAGCTGAACGGCCAAATAGGCGCTGACGTTTTCGTGCCCGTCAAAGCGGGCGTATTTCTGTTTCGCTCCCTTGAAATTGAGGAACGATTTGCAGAATCCTTTGCCAATGTCATGCAACATACTAAGCCAGAGCAATTTTTCCTTGTCCGGTCCGTGATATTGTTCCACTACTTCTTGATGGATGAAGTAACTATGCCTGCTGACCGATAAATGATGCAATTTGGAATCGTGAGAGAGTTCATAAATTTCCGGAAAGCCGGGCAAGTGATTGAGAACTTGAAAAAAATCCTGATAGGAAAAAGCTTCACCCATAATACGCTTGATGTCTTGTTTAAGAACAGGATCAAACGATAAATCGGGAGCATAGTATGCCACCCGGCAGAAACCTTCTTCGGAAAAAGGCAGTTCGAATTGTTTATACATCCGCTCCAAAATCTGTTCGTCCACCTTGCGCTCCCGCTGTTGGTTTCTGGCCAGACAAGCAGAAAAAGGAGTGCAGAGGACGTGGGCGACTACTGGGAAGCCGCGTACGTCGTTACGGGTAAAATGGATCCGTTTCCTTCTGGATAGATTGGTGGCATCGAAGACGACATCCATTCCACCGGCCAGATAATTGCGAATCCTCCTGCGGATATCTTCAAATAGTCTGCTGTTGTCCCCTTGGACACTGGCATCTCCGTACCAATTCTCTCGTATCTCATCACTGGATATGTAAACAGCTTGTTCCGACGCGGCCAGTTTTTTTGCAAAAAAACTTTTTCCGCTGCCTGGGATGCCTGCCATCAAATGAACAGTCGGCATAGCAAAACCACCTCCTATCCTCTCTTTCTGTTTCCCTCGAATAAACCATTATATTCTTATGGAGTGAAGGAGAAGTGTTAACTAGGAGATACGGGCGGAAAATTCATATAAATGTGGACACTTTTTTGGTATGATATTCTCTGTACCAAGTCGTTAATTTAAAGGAGACCATTATTGTATGGAATGGAAAAATATTTATCGAGGCTTGCTGATGGGGGCCAGTGATGTAGTACCCGGCGTCAGCGGCGGAACGATAGCAGTAATCCTGGGGATCTATGATCGACTGATCGCTTCGGTGAACGGTTTTTTCAGCAAGGAATGGAAACAGCATCTCGGCTTCCTGGTCCCTTTGGGTGTGGGAATCGTCGGAGCAGTCTTTGCGCTGGCCAACCTGATTGAATGGCTGTTCGACCATTATCCGGGCCCGACACAGTTTTTCTTTCTCGGGCTGATTATCGGTGTCTTGCCTTTTCTATTTCATAAAGCAGAGGCGAAGCAAAATTTTAAAGTGAATCATGTCATCCTACTGCTGCTTGGCACCATTCTGGTAGCTTCCATTGCTTTTTTCCCTGCCGACGAACCGGACAAGATCGTTAACCTTGACATCGGTACATACGTGTACTTGTTTTTTGCCGGTTTTATTGCCAGCAGTGCAATGATTCTGCCGGGGATCAGCGGGTCTTTGATTTTGCTGATTATCGGAGCCTATACGACCATCATCAACGCTATATCTAATTTTAAGCTGGATATTATTTTTGTGGTAGGTGCCGGTATCCTTATCGGAATCATCGTGATGAGTAAAATTATTCATTACTTTCTGGCAAGGTATCCATCAGCAACCTATGCACTGGTAATAGGGCTTGTCATTGGTTCTGTGGTGGTTATTTTTCCCGGGTGGCCGCAGGAACTGCCGATAGTAATCCTCAGTATCGTCACATTTGCTGCCGGTCTGGCTGCAGCGGTATTGCTTGGCAAGGTGGAATATGAGTAGACGAGCATTTTTAATCAGCTCGTAGTCTGATAGAAGTTTACTCGATGGGTGGTTTCTATCAAGCGTAAAACTTGAATATCAGCGGTACCGGTGGTAGTTTTATTGCAAAGAAAGGGGTGTAGAACAATGGAAGAAATTAAAACGCACGAACAGTTCCAAGAGGTAATCAATTCTGCGGAACCTGTCATCGTTAAATTTTATGCGGATTGGTGCCCGGACTGTAAGCGGATGGATATGTTTATTGGCGATATTCTTGATGAGTATAATCAATATAAATGGTATCAAGTAAATAGTGATGAAGTGAAGGGATTGGCGGAAGAGCATGAGGTAATGGGAATTCCAAGCCTGTTGATCTTTCAGAATGGGGAAAAGCTTGCCCATCAACACAGCGCTTATACGAAAACGCCTGAAGAAGTACAGGAGTTTCTCGGTCAGCAACTGGGTTAATCCAAGAGAAACCTTACCGTCTTACGGTAGGGTTTTTTTACTAGACAGCAGGAGGGAAATGAATGATCAGAAAAGCAGAAAAGAAGGATTTAGAGCGGATTATGGAAATCGTTAAGGCTTCCGTTGAGGTAATGAATCGACAGGGAAATTATCAATGGGATCACACCTATCCTTTACCAAGCCATTATCAAGGTGACATCGTGGCCGGTGATTTGTACGTAGCTGAACAGGATGGACGAATTGTCGGGGCAGCTTGTCTCAGCGAAAAGGAACATGACGAGTACCCATCCGTCGACTGGCGAAGCCCGGCAAAGGCGCTCACCGTGAAACGGGTGGCAGTCGATCCTCAGTACCGTGGGTTGGGGATTGCCACTGGCTTATACCAGCACGCCGAAAAGGTCGCGAAACAAAAGGGCCTTGATTACATAAAGACTGACACGTTTTCTAAAAATGCTTCCGCCCGGCATCTATTCGAAGCAAATGGATATCACTATCTCCAAGAGAAGTACGTGGAAGAAAAAAACGATTCCTTACGTTATTATGATAAAATACTGTGAAAAAGCGAGAAGTGGACTCACCCTATCGAGAAGGAGAGTCCATTTCCCGTTGTCAGTTCCAGTTTGGCGTTAGTCAGTCCCCAAGATCCGTCATCTGTTTTATCCAAACCGTAAATCCACTCCATTTTCTGCCGGGCATGCTCCACGTCTTTGACTCCGAATTGGACTGTCTGAATGGACAGAGGGTTGACGGTTTCTGCATTTGGAGCTGTATTCCCTGTACCGTCCCATTCGATTAAGAATGGAAGCTTAAACTCCGTTTCACCTATCGGAAACAGCATTCGCCATTCCAATTTCGTCCCGTCCTTTCTGACTCTACTGCCTGGATACGGGCCGGTGAAAGGAATAGACTGCCGACGAAAATGCTCGATATAGGAATCCATGTTTTCTGTTCGCAAAGCAAACTGCATCGCGTTACCAGCAGAAGGGACCGATAGATGTTCAAGCAAATCATGGATCAGCGGATTTTCTGCCTCTCTTGCTTTGTTGTAATCGAAGGGGGAGAGCCATTCGACATAACACGCATTTTTCAGGTAGCCGAGATAATTATAGGTTCCCCATTGCTCGTGCGTTCCCCCTTGCACGACGATAAGCGAAGATTCCTCGCTTTTTTGTTTTGCATTGGCACAGCCGACAATTAGATGGTCTAATGCAAGCATTTGAGATTACCTCCTGTTCTCCTTTTAGCGTGAAACAATTCCGGTCAAAAAAGATGCCGGCTTGAATGTGCCTTTGTTTCCATAGAAAATTTGCCGCCAGGGAACGAGATTTTCTTTAATTGGTGTTACAAATTGCGTTCCGGCCTGTTGGTATCCTTTTTCGCTATCCACGATCCAATCTCCTGCCGAAGCTCCTGAGGCTATGCCCTGGTAAACATCCATGTTGAGGCCAAGTTCAATCGGACGCAGTTCCAATCTTCCGTTCTCGTTCAACACCCAAAGGGAAGGGATTAATTTGTCCTTTGCCAGCTGACGGGTGAACACAGCAGCTGAGTCAAGCTCTTGTTCGGTTATAATTTCTAAATCGGCATGGTAGCCCGCTAACAGGGGTTCTTCCGGTTCGGAAACGGTAGCTGCTTCTTCGGTTGTTTGCCCAATTGTTTCATCCGTTGGCTCTTCTGTTATGCCACTGCCACCCTCATTGTTTTGGTGGGACTCTTCGTTGAACTGTATTTGAAAACGGTAGTCGCTTTTTCCTTTTTCCTTTTTTTGTTCGGGAACATCAGCAAGGGCCTGGATGGTTCCATTCAACTGGATAGCAGCATCCGGAATGGAAATCTTTACTTCCATGCCTTGTTCGATCATTTTTCGCTTTCCTTCCGGCAATGTTCCTTCAATTATCAGCTCTTCACTCGAAACGACAGTCAATGGATTTGCCAAAGACTGATTTAACTCCGTCACAATGCCTGCCACAGGGCTCTCGACCGTCACCGTGTCCCCTCCGGCGGCCAGTTCTGCAAGCTGTGCTTGAGTGTTGTTCAGCGCCGCTTGTTTTTCGGCCAGCTCGATTTGCTTTTCTGCTAAGTATTGTTCTTTTAGATACTTGGCTTCCTCTATGGAAGAGGAGTCAGATTCTGTGCTTGTCTCCGGTTCCGCTACCGAATCCGTATTATTGGCGGCGTCTGCTCCATACGGGGAAAGCGAGCTTGGTAAAGAGGAAGGGATGGTTTCTGATTCGGAAAATTGATAGGCATTGATTTGGACAATCGCATTTTCGATTGCAGCGATCTCCTCATCAAGTTGTTCCGTTTGCTGCTGTAATCGTGCTTCCGTTTCCTGATAGTCTTTTACCTTGTACTCGAATAATCCGTCTCCTGTTTGTACATGTTCCCCTTTATCGACGAGAAATTGCAGGAATTGTCCTTGGTCATCATCGAAGTAAACCGGGGTCTCTTCTGCAGGTGTCAGAATCCCTTCAGTAGAGGAAGTATTATACAAATCATGCGTGAAAACCTGTGTCCACTGTTTCACATAGGATTTTTTCTCGATTGTCTGATCGGCGTCGAAAATGACCAGTAAAATATTGAGGCCGATAAACAAAAGAACGGCAGGAACCACGATCCTTTTTGTCATCTTTTTCCGCCACATCCTAGTTCCCCCTTTCCGTAATCAAATCGACCAAGTACATCCCATCCATGGAGAATATCGCCGCGCAAACCCAATAAGCCAAGTGAAGCAGCAGTACACCTGTCCACACCCAGCGAAGTCGGACAGATCCAAGACTAGCTATGCATCGGACTTGAAAAAAGATGATCCATAGCTGGAAAAGGGACGCAGCACCGAAAAAATAGATGAAAAACGGAGCATCGGTTATGTAAGAAGCAAGAATTCCGAACGAAAGCGGTGAGACCTGCCATTCCAATCCAGCGTAAACAAATAACGGAATCCAAATCACTCTTTCGAAAAGCATAGCTAGCAAAACCACGAGTTGGACAATCAGCAGTTTGGTGTAACTGATTTGATATGCTGCATGAAAGATCAGCGACGGGATGAACAAAATAAAGAGAGCAAACAGCAAGCCGTACAGCAGCCGACCAAAGAAAAACCACACTTTTTCCAGTTCATAATCTGTTGGCGGACTGGTAAGTGCCTGGGAAGACAACGGATCAGATCCGATTCCCAGCCATGCGCTCCATCCAAAAATGACGATAGACAAACCGGTCAACAAGAATATTAATTTTATTGCGTTGGTGATTTTTTCTGCCTCTCTTATGCGAAAGAGATGGTCCTCGGTATGTAAAAGCAGCCTGATCAAATTGCTACGATAAATCATGAAGTCATCCCCTATGTCTCTATTGTTTCGACTATTATTCTTTTATTTTATCTTACCTTTCCAAAAAATTCTAACAGAATCACAAAATACGTCGAAAGTCCTGATAAACAGTCGATGGTCGCATACGTTTGTTTTGATTTATGCATAATAAGGAATCTATTACTATATAAAAGACTGTCATTGAAAAGGTTGTTGTTTTAGACAAAACGAACGAACAACGAACTTTGATCCTAAGGAAGAGTGGAAGTCCTCGCTTCGGAAATACACATTTTTTCAAAGAAGAACCCAGTTAAGATGATTTTACACCAACTGTGTGGAGTAAAAAGCAATAATCAATATGGAAGGGTATTTTTAAGGGCAATTCTAGTCGCTATTTATAAAGTGCTCGAGAAAAGAGTAAAGAAAGCGAGTGTCAAACGTGAACCGTTTTGAATCAGGGTTATTTTTATACAATGGAAACAAAAAAGAAGAAGCCGGACAGAATCTGCAGCAGGTTCTGCCGGTTCTGGCAAAAGCAATCAGCAGCCTGCATGTCATTCAAACGACAAGCTTGGAAGAGCTTCATGAAACGTGTAAAGAGTATGCATCTGAAGTAGATGTCATCATTATTTTAGGAGGAGATGGGACGATCCATGAATGCATCAATGCCATCGCCGGTTTAGAAAAGCGGCCTGCAGTGGCGGTTTTACCTGGCGGTACCTGCAATGATTTCAGCAGAATGCTCGGGATGCCGCAAAACATGCGACAAGCTGCAGAAGCAATTGTGAATGGACAAACCAGAGCTGTTGATATCGGTCAATCTGATTCCCGCTATTTTCTCAATTTTTGGGGAATCGGGCTTGTCACCGAAACCTCCATAAACATTGACAAGGAACAAAAACGTCGTTTAGGCGTATTGAGTTACTTTTTAAGCGCATTGCGGACCATTAATCAGGCAGATTCTTTTGGTTATCGGATCAAGGCGGATGGAGAGGAGATAGAAGGCGAGGCAGTGTTGATTGTCGTTTTAAACGGGAAGTATATCGGAACACAGGAAATTCCAGTCTGGACAATCACTCCGCAGGACGGAAAACTCGATGTCCTTATTGTCAAAAACTCGAGTCTTGCCATGTTTCGGGAGCTGATGATGATGAACCAGGAGGATGTGGACACAGAAGCGTTGACAGAGCTTTCCCATCTGCAAGTAAGCCAGGCGGAAATCGAAGTAAAGGGACAGGAAGAACGACAAATCGATATGGATGGTGAAATTGTCGACAACGTCCCGGCATCTATTCGAGTGTTGCCCGCACACGTTAATATGATATTTAATCTTTGAAGGATTATGTTTAACATCCTCTTTTATGAGAAATAGACCATTAGAACATACTTTGAAGGAGGATACATCATGAGGAAAAAATTATTAATGGTTGCAATATTGGGAATGCTTGTACTCTTGCTTGCCGCTTGTGGAAGCAGTAGTGACGATGAGTCGGGTGAAACAAAGCAGGAGAGCGATGAAAATACAACAGAAGAAACAACCACAGGTGATGGAGGAATGGCGGAAGAAGGCTCCTCCGATAATACGCTTAACGTATCTGCAACAAACTTTAAGTTCGACCAGGAAGAATACACTGTACAAAGTGGTGAAGAGGTAACCATCAACCTGACCAGTGAGGAAGGAACCCACGGACTGGCCATCGATAAATTCGATGTGAATATTGAAGGGGACGGCACTGCCAGCTTCACTCCGGAGGAACCGGGAGAGTACGAAATTTATTGCAGTGTTCCATGCGGTGAAGGACATTCCAGTATGAAATCTACCTTAGTGGTTAAATAATAAACCAAAACGCGGCTGGGAAAAAATAACCCGGCCTAAGCAAAAAAACGTACGATGATTCGAATCTTAACGCATTCGAACTCGTACGTTTTTTCTTTTTTTACTATCTAAAAATTTGATGCATTGCTGATACTTCCAGCAACGGCCCTTTCGAGGTTATATCTTATCCTCTATGTGGTGGACCGCTACGACGAGAGAATCATTCCAGACTGTACTTTTCTGCGAAGAGGGCGAAAGATTAAAGAAGGGGAACCCCATCCTTTTTCATATTGTGGTAGTATAAACTTGAATTGGAAGGAAACGGGGAATAATTGGCTGAACACCTGAAAAGGTGCATGTGAAGAAGAATTTGAGATGGAAAAGTAAGATATGGGGAGGCGTAGATGACGAAAAAGTTGGCAAAAGCTGCGAATGATAAAGTCCTATATGGTGTCTGCGGAGGAATAGCGGAATTCTTTGGCATCTCCTCTTTCATTGTCAGGCTCCTTTTCTTTTTCACAGCTTCCACGTCGGTCTGGGTTTATCTATTGCTAGCTTGGTCCTTGAGCGAGAATCGTCTGTAAAATATCCAGGTAAAAAGCGAGGTGAAAGAAATGGATTCATATGGAAAACTGGATGAAAGGAATGGAAGATATACGCTGACGTTTAAGCGCCATTTTGCAAACAAACCTAAAAACGTTTTCGATGCTGTGACAGAACCAGCTAATTTTGTTCAATGGTACCCTTTTGCAACTGGGAGGATGGATCTTCGCCTGGGTGGGAAAATTCATTTTGACGATGGAGAAGGGGCGGAATATGAGGCGTTAATAACAGAACTGGATTACCCTCGTTCTTTTGCTTTTCGTGAAATGGAAGATGTGATCGAACTATCATTTCAAGAAGAGACAGCACGCAGTGGGAGTAAGATGGTCTTTGTTCATACTTTTGACGAGGCGGAAATGGCGATGTATATCGCAGCAGGGTGGCATCGGTGTTTAGATGTACTTAGTCAATTAGTCCATGGGGAGACAGTGGAATGGAAAGACAATTCAGAGGAGCTAAGGGAAATCTATAAAGAAAAATTCAATTGAGTGGGCTTTGGAAGGCCGATGGATGGATAAGTCGTCACTTTCCATCCATTTCCTTGCAAATCCGGCTGAGATCAGTCCGCCTTTTTACAGACAGCAATCCCGAGCGGATAGTCCTTCGTCTCTTCCGCCGGAACGATCAGCACCCCCTTTTGATAAAAAAAGGTTGTTTTCTGATATTGGTTAAACAATGCCTGAAATTCCTCCGGCTTTAGCTGGTGGACGTGAAAGGGAGATCCGCATGGTACCCCGCGTCCTTTGCCGAAGGGTGTGGAGACCAACAGCGTGCCACCCGGCTTCAGTAATCGATAGTAGTTATTCAACAATTTTTCTTCTTCAGCAATGTGTTCCAATGTTTCGAAGCTGACAATCGTATCAAAATGCCCTAGTTTATTTACAAGCGTTTCATCTGTAGCATCTGCCAGTTGAAAGGAAGACTGCGGGTGATAGTAGGCGCCTTTGGCATATTCGATAATTTCCGGATCAATATCGATCCCGACTACTTCTTCAATCAGATTTTTCTTTTCTTTGGCGATCATATGGGTTCCATATCCGGCTCCGCAGGAAAGATCAAGCACTCTTCCGCTTATATAAGGCAGAGCAAATTGATACCTTGCGATATGCTCCAGCAACAGCTTGTTTGTAGGCTTCATATATTCAGGTATTACTCGTTCTCCTATATCTAAGACCAATGTGTCCACCGCTTTCTTTTCATTCTTCTTTTATTATGACATAAATGGAAGGCCTTGTTTAATACGGAGGACCAAGTTGACATGAAATTCGAGCTTCTACTATACTATTTTTAATTTGAGATAAAAGGATGAGCGGAATGGATGTAAATCAATCATATACAGAAAAAAAGCAAGACCCGTCTTTAAAACTATTCGTTGTACTGTCGAAAGCATACCGTTCCATTGCCGACCAGGTCGAGGTCGATATACGAAAGAAAGGATTAAATCCGACAGAATTTGGTGTATTGGAACTTCTCTATCATCAGGGGGACCACACCCTTCAAAAAATCGGAGATAAAATCCTGTTGGCCAGCGGCAGCATTACGTATGTTGTCGACAAACTGGAAAAGAAGGGCTACCTGGAAAGGAAGCCATCCATAGAAGACAGGCGGATAACTTATGCTGCCATCACGGACAGAGGAAGAGAGCTTTTGCACCATATCTTCCCTGATCATTGGGCGCAAATTGAAAAGATTACTGGCGGATTATCCAAGCAGGAAAAGCAGGAAGCCATCGAGCTCTTGAAAAAATTAGGGCTGTATGCCGAACAATTAAAGCTGGATAAGAGTTAGAAAATTTAGTACAATAGAAAGAGCAAGGAAAATTTGCCGGAAAAGGAGGGGAAAAGATGCCATACACAGAAACGCACGCGTCGTATAAAAGCAACCTGTATATGTACCGTGCGATTATTCATGATTTAGCTGCTAACGGGATACGTATGTCCTTTTTTAGCAACTGAATAATGAATCTGTGTAGGATCTTACACCCAACTAAACAAGCTTGCCGCAGCGAGATCCACACATTACGTGTGGATTTTTTTATCCTGTAAAAAGAGTATAGCGGAGGATTTCCACCCTCTGCAATAGGATAAGAGAAACAGGGCTTAGCTGCTTTTCAGAAAGGTCCGTCGGTTTTTACAATCGGCGGGGCCTTAGACTGGAATGTACATCTGGTGGCTGTTAACAGCTGGAGACTGTTTTCGATGCGGAGCGGAGCAGGATATAGAATTTTCGGAACGTATTGGCCGGGGGTGAAAGATACCCCCGGTCTTTTTTATGATCACTTAATAGAGGAGCATGAATATGTTAGTCACATTAAAGGATATAAAGAAAATAATCGGAGGCAGTATCCTCTTTGAAAAACTAAACGTGGAAATAAAGCCAGGAGAAAAAGTAGGATTGGTGGGAAGAAACGGTTCTGGTAAAACAACGATATTCAAACTGATTGTCAAACAAGAATCGTTTGAAGAAGGAGACTTGTTCATTAAAAAAGGAACAAAAATCGGCTATCTGAAACAAGTACCGCAGTATTTGTCCGGGACGGTGAAGAGCTTTCTCTTGTCCGGGCTGGAGGAGCTTCTTGCAATCAAGCAAAAGATGGAGAACCTAGAAACAAAAATGCAGGAGGGCGGGAATCTAGAACAGGTACTGACGGAATACGGAAAAGTCCAGGAAGCATTTACCGCAGCCGGCGGTTATGAGATGGATGCCCAACTGGAAAAGGTCGCCAATGGTTTAGGTATCGGCCACTTGATCAATCTGCCCTTCTCCTCGCTGAGTGGCGGAGAAAAAACCAAAGCAGGGCTGGCAAGAATACTGTTGCAAAACCCCGATTTGCTTTTGTTGGATGAGCCAACCAATCATTTGGATTTGGCTGCAATCGAGTGGCTGGAGCAGTACATTGCCAATTATCAGGGAGCGGTATGTGTAGTTTCGCATGATCGGAATTTTTTAGATCATAGTATAGAGAAAATCATTGAGCTGGAAAATGGAGAAGCCGATTATTACAAAGGGAATTATTCGCAATACGTCCGACAAAAGGAGGCGAAATTGCTTAGTGAGTTTGCCGCCTTCCAGGAACAACAGCGAAAAATCAAAAAGATGAAGGAAACGATTAAGCGCCTGAAGCAGTGGGCCAACCAGGCAAATCCGCCAAATGAAGGATTGCATAAACGGGCAAGGAACATGGAAAGAGCTTTGGAGCGAATGGAAATAATCGAACGGCCCGAAATCGACCCGGATAAAATGAAATTGACGTTGCAAGCTGACCATCGATCCGGAAAAGACGTCATCAAAGCGGAAGCGATATTCAAACAGTTTTCAGGGAGAACTATTTTGAGGGATCTGGATTTGCATTTACGGTACCAGGATCGCTTGGCAATCGTCGGCGACAATGGAAGCGGGAAGTCTACTTTAATGAAAATTCTTCTTGGGGAGTTAACTCCTGACAGAGGTAGGATCGCAGCTGGAACACAGCTGCAAATCGGCTATCTTTCCCAGCAGCCAATCGAAGAAGCAGAGGAGGAAAAACGCCTGATTGACAAGTTCCGGGAAGAAGTTTCGGTTTCCGAGGGTCAAGCCCGCGGCTTGCTGGCTAACTTCATGTTCTATGGATTTTCTGTCTTCAAGAGGCTGGGACAGCTGAGCGGCGGGGAAAGAATGCGGCTGAAGCTTGCTGTTTTTATGCACAGAGGGGTTAATGTTTTGTTTTTAGATGAACCAACCAATCATTTGGATATGGAATCGCAGGAAGTGCTGGAGGAAGCTCTGGCTAAGTTCAAGGGGACAGTGCTTTGTATATCTCACGACCGCTACTTTTTGAATAAATGTTTCCCGGAAACGGCCTATTTAGTTGATGGCAAACTGGACCGGATGCCGGGGACTTATCAAGAGACAAACTATAAATGGAAGCAATGGAAAGAATCAACAGCCAGGAAGGAAACCACACCATCTAATCAAAATACGCCTATCAGCAGGAAGACGGTTGATTATGAAGGATTGATTTTGGAGCTGGAGGAAAAGCTTGCGGCGCTAACCCAGCGTGCGGACCTATCGGATGGTCAATTTAAAAAGGAGAAACAACAGATCGAAGAAAAAATAGAAGCCTGCTATGCAGCATGGTTGGAATGAATTATATATTTAAATGAGAATGGGCATAAAGTTCTTAGCTAAAATGATGTTTGACTGCTTTTTTTACAGGGGAAGATATTGGCAGCACTCATGAATGTTGGCTTAGCGGGGCATGGAATAGTTAGGCGTATCGCAGAATTTTTTCCTCTTTTAGCATGATAAGTGGTTGAAGCCATGCATGGCCCTGTCATTGATTCGTAATATTTGTCACGAAAATTAAATATTTAGGTTTTAGCACAGTATCGGCGGGTATATGGGTATAGATAAGTTTTAGTAGGTAACGGTAAAAGGCCAAGTGACTAGAAATAATAGCCCAGGAGGTACATCCATGACAGAGCAGAATGTCGTCGTTTATGTCAGTGACAATTGTTCACAATGCCACGAACTGACAGCACAGCTTGACCGCTGGGGAATCGAATATACAGAGAAAAATATTTCCAGGCACAAAGCTTATACTCAGGAGATGCAGAGTCATGACATTTACGGAACACCAGCCGTATTTATAAATGACTATAAGATTTTAGGGTTTCAGAAGCAGAGACTGCGGGATGCTTTGATGGTGAAAGGTGGCCGAAGTGTATTCCAAGAAAAACAGCCCTTTTTTAAAAAACAGTAGGAACGTGATGTTCCTGCTGTTTTTGTGCGGCTTAACCCTTTAAAGTGGACAGGGGGTAACCCGATTTTAACGGAGGGTTCGCTCTTTTGCTTAACCTTTTTCATGATAGAAGCATAGGGTATTGTAAAAGGCAAGAAGGGGTGTTCATATGAATCAGTGGAGAGCGCCATATCCAGACTATGGTTACCAGCCATACGGAGCCTATCAGCAGCCTGGTCAACCAAGCCAGCTGCATCCGTTTATGAAGCCAACCCAAAATGCCGGGATTCCTCCAGCCGGTCCGCCTTACAATCAATTTATGAAACCACCGCACCCTTCTCCATGGCCTCAGCAAAATCCTTCTTCACCCGGAGGACCGTTCGGCCAAGCGCCTGGAGGCGGGTTCATCCACTATTTCCAAGACAAAAATGGTCAGATGGACATCGACAAAATGCTGAATACGGTTGGGCAGATGGCAACTACATTCCAGCAGGTTGCACCGTTGTTTAAAGGTTTCGGTTCTTTTATAAAAGGAATAAAGTGAAGTCCCTTTGCCATTGTTCCGGCAAGGGGTTTTTTATCCTGAAGACAGATTCGGAGGGGGAAAGGTTTTTCAGCAATAAAAGATGAGTACAGCAGCTCGCTTTTCGCCTCATCGGATTTCCTTTTTGGATTAGCAGGCAGGAAGAGGGGTATAAATAAGTAGTCCCTGGTGCAATGTTTTGATTTATAGGGGGCAGTTCGCATAAAATTGATATAGCAAAGGAGATGCAACATGATCGGCTGTTTATGTATTCACGGATATACGGGCGGTCCTTATGAAGTAGAACCATTGGCAGAGCGTCTAAAGGAAAATACCGACTGGCAGGTGGTAGTGCCCTGTCTCCCCGGCCATGGAAATACGCTGGCATTGAAAGGCGTTCCTTTCGAGCAATGGGTATCGGCTGCAGAGGAAGAAATGGAAGAGTTAGTTAATAAATGTGACAGTGTCTATGTCATTGGCTTTTCAATGGGCGGGATGATTGCAAGTTATCTGGCAGCCAAATACCAGGCGACCAAACTGGCATTGCTGTCACCCGCAGGAAAATACTTAAATTTTAAACAAATGGGCATTGAAATGGTACGCTTTATGTTAAAAGGGGTCAAGGGCCAGCTTAAACAAGATCCACTTTACAGCAACTATAAAGAGAAATTTGGGTCCGTACCCTTCACTTCCATGCGGGAATTTCAAAAATGCGTCCGGTTCACCCGTCCGTATCTCCGGAGGATCGAATGCCCGGTGCTGATTGCCCAAGGACGTCAGGATAGCATGGTTCCATATAAGACCTTACATTATTTGGACAAAGAGATAGCAGCGGAAACAGAACTCATCTTGTATGATCAATCGAAACATCATATATGCCTGGGGGAAGAAAAAGAAGAATTGATCCGGAATGTGTATTCATTTTTAACTAGCAAAAAAGGGGTTTTAGATAAAGGTGAAGTCATTATCCAATAATCACGTGTTGGTTCATCCACCCTTCTTTTATGGGTGGATCATTGTGTTTATCGCCGGGTTAAGTGTGTTTTTTTCCGGGCCTGGCCAAACGTATTCTATTTCTATTTTCATTGATTACTATATTGCAGATTTCGATTATTCACGTTCTTTTGTATCAGGAATTTATTCAACGGCCACGTTGGCTGCCGGGTTTTCACTGTTCTTGGTCGGGAGGCTGGTCGACCGTTTCGGGCAACGGGTGATTATGGCTGTGGTGGCGAGCATGCTGGCCATTGCCTGCTTTTGGAATGCTCTTCTGACTGGGGCGGTTATGATGTTTCTCGGTATTTTCATGCTCCGTTTATTCGGACAAGGTTCGATGACTCTTCTCCCTAACACTCTTGTTCCGCAGTGGTTCCGGGCAAAAAGGGGAAGGGCGCTGAGCCTGATGACCATCGGCGGTTTCGCAGGTCCTGCTTTGTTTCCCCCAATCAACACCTGGTTGGTCGACGAGATTGGCTGGAGGTGGACATGGACGTTTTGGGGTATCATGCTGCTTATTGTTTTTGTTCCATTAGCGATCCTTTTCGTGCGAAATCAGCCAAAGGACATTGGTGAACAACCAGATGGACAGGTGAAGCAGGGAAATGGGCAAAACAGATGGAGCTTGAAAGATGCTGCGAGGACGAAGTTGTTCTGGGTTATCCTCGCAGCCCTTTCTCTGATTGTCAGCATCTGGATAGGTGTCAGCTATAGCTGGCAGATCGCGGTGATTTTTTTGGGTGTACTCCTAATTGTTGCCGGTCCGTCTGCCTATTTATTTAAACGATTTCGAGCCAAACAAGGATTTAATGGAAAACAACCGATCAATCCGAATGTCGATGAAAATGAGGTCAGCTGGACGCTGAAAGAAGCGATGAGGACCCGGGCTTTCTGGTTTATCCTGTTTGCTGTCAGTGTGCCAGCGTTGGTAAATACCGGTATAACTTTTCATATTGTTTCCATTGCGGACGGCAAAGGGTTGTCCGCGGAAACAGCCGCGCTAGTGTTATCGTTAATGGCGATATTCGGTTTCCCGGTCAGCTTTATCGTCGGATACCTGGTTGACCGGATTTCCGTCCACTATATCTTGGCAGTCACGTTTCTCGGCCATATTATATCGCTGATTGTATTGTTGTTTACTGAATCTGCCGCCATGGCGATAGCTTTTGGAGTGGTGTGGGGAGTAGTCAATGGGTTTGAACGAATCACCCTCAACATTGTCTGGCCAAATTACTTCGGCCGAGAACATCTTGGCAGCATAAAAGGACTGGCCCAAACATGTATGGTTATTTCATCTGCCTTCGGTCCACTGCCGTTTGGCTTGTTTTATGACTTGTTTGGCGGCTATCAGGAAATTTTGCTGGTCATGCTGCTGCTTCCAATTACTGCAGGAACATTGAGTCTGTTTGCTCCTCAGCCGGTTTATCAAAAAAATTGACAAACGGTTAGGATCTTATATGTTTCTATTGCAAACTGTAAAAAATGCCTGGAACAGAGATTGTGTTCCAGGCATTTTTCTTATTATGTGCGATGTCATGGGAGAGGACAATTGGTTGATCAAACGTTTATTTAAAACTTCAATCTTTGAAAAAGGCAATGACCAGCCCGCCTTCTCCGGCATAAGTCGAGATGAGCGGTCCCATTTCCGTTAGAATGGTATCTTTGAATGGATACTTTTTCTTCACATCCTCCAATACTTTCTTGGCTCGCTCTTCCGCATTGCAATGGGTCATGGCTATAAGCTTGTCTTCGAAGTTTCGGGTGTACTCCCCGATTTGTTCGATAAACCGGCGGACCGATTTTTTATCACCGCGCACTTTTTCACTGACTTCGATGATTCCTTCTTCCTCGCTTGCTTTCATCAGCAATTTAATGTTCAGTGTTTTGGCAATCGTTCCTTTCACACGGTCCAATCTTCCGCCCTTTATGAGGTTATCGATTGTTTTCAGAACGAAAAGGGTAGTAGTCTGCTCCACTTTGATATGCAAGTGTTGCACGAGCTGTTCGTAGGAATAACCTTCATCCATCTTCTTGGCTGCTTCATGCAGCAACAAAATAAGGCCGGACGATGCAGTTTTTGTATTGATTACTTCAATTTTTCGCTCAGGCTCTTCCTGGAGAAGCATTTCCTTCCCCACTTCGGCATTCTCGTACGTGCTACTTACGCCTTTCGTCAGGGAAAGCATAATAATCGGTGTATCCGGATCGACTTCTTTGTAAGCATTGTAAAAATCATTTGGATTCGGTGCAGCAGAACGCGGAAGCTCCTCTGCTGTCCTCATCATTTCATTGAAGGCAGGTATGTCGAGGTCTATCCCGGTCCGATATTGCTTTTCTCCAAAATTCAGGTAAAGCGGAACCACCTTCACTTGCAATTCCTCTTCCATTTGCTTAGATAGGTCTGCACTTCCGTCTGTCATTAATTGAATTCTCATGGCATCTCCTTTAAATACATTAGTCAGAATTAGTTGTTTTTATTATAGCATGCAATATAGGTGTATAATACCTATTACGATAGCCACATTTCCATATCGGGTGATTGGTATTATTCCTATCGAATCAGTGCTATATCTCCATTGTGGGAATACAATGTGCTTTTCACGGATGGCTTATTAAGCCGTATGAGTAAATCAATTGGAGGTTTATTGCCGCGGCCATCACTCCCGCTGCACAGATGTTTTCGGTTGGACGACTGCAGTCCCAAGGAATGTTTTCGGCAGCATCCCGTCCTATAAGGGTATCGACTGTTTTTTCAAAGTGTCTCCGTGTATTTCTCACGCTGAATGTGTGCATTCTGTATAGATATACCTATGTTCATTCGGCTCGAGCCATAAGGACGATGTTTATCCCCGTTTGCTTGTGCGGGACAATGTAAGTCTGGATTTCCTGCCAGAGGTACTGACGATAAACAGAAACAAACCGAAGAGGATAATCGTTCCTCCGAGCCACTGCGACCAGGTAATTTGCTCGTCCAGGATGAGGTAGGCTAACACCGAAGCACCGACGGGTTCGAAAATAATGCTCATCGAAATTACTGCTGTACTTACCCATTTGATAGCCCAATTAAACAGGGTATGGCCAAAAAAAGTCGGGATGATGGCCAAGGCTATAAAGACAAGCCAATCGTTGGCGGGGTATCCGGTAAATGGGTGTTGTAAAATCAAATTATAGATGATCAAGGTGATGGCGCTTATTCCGTACACGACAAAGGTGTAAGGCATCAAGGCAATCCTTTTGCGGGTATTCTGTCCCAACAGTAAGTACCCAGTCACCATGACAGCGCCAACCAGAGCGAGAAAGTCACCGAACAAAGCCATCCCGCTTACTTGAAAGTCACCCCAACTGATGATGACGCTTCCTGTCACAGCAATAGCCATACTTATCAGCGCTCCCGGCGAAAACCTTTCCTGAAAAAACAGGAAAGTACCGAGAAATGCAAAAATGGGCTGTAACGTGACCAAAACGACCGAGCTGGCGACCGATGTATAATTTAACGACTCAAACCAAAAAATAAAATGAAAGGCGAGAAATATCCCTGCAAGTGCTGCCAGCAGCCAATCTTTTCTGGAAATAGTCGCCAAGTCCCTGCGATGCCTGAGAAGTACATAAGGAGACATGATGAAGACAGCCAGCAACAGCCGATAGTTTGCAATGATGGAGGCGGGGGCGGTTTCGGCCAGCTTAACAAGCACGGCTGCAGTCGAAACAGCAATCACTCCAATACTGATGGCGATCGATGGATGTACCGATGGTTTGGTCATGGCGTTTCTCCTTATCCTCAATGTTTTTTAACATTCTAACACTCATTTATTTGAAAATCATTTTTAATACAGGTAGAATTAAGACATAGAGTGTGATAAGATTTATTAATCCATTGAATGCTTGCCATAAAAGCCTCTTTCGAGAAGGTGAAGGAAGGCTTTTTCATTTGCAGCAGAGCGTATTTTCAAGAAAGAACGAAAACAGGGATTGTATCGCCCGGTTTTTCATCACACGGCAGGAATGTGGAACTTGAAGACAGAAGTCGATTCGACACAAACGAATTGTTTAAATAGATGTATTTTTGTTTCTAAGAGCGGTTTAGAAGCCAAGAGGATCGGCTTGAAGGACAAGTTCTCAAATCATGCTGAATACGTGCATATGAGAATTTTGTTAAAAGGAGTAGAAAAAATAGTGACAACTTTTAAATCATTAGACATATCCAACCCAATTATGAAGGCTTTGGAAAAAATGGGGTTTGAAGAGGCAACACCGATTCAAGCAGAAACCATTCCATTGGCAAAGCAAGGAAATGACGTTATTGGGCAGGCTCAGACAGGTACTGGAAAAACAGCTGCTTTCGGGATTCCGATGATTGAGAAAATCGATCAGGATATGAAGCGAATCCAAGGATTAGTAGTAGCGCCGACAAGGGAACTTGCTATCCAAGTCGGGGAAGAAATCAACAGACTGGGACGTTTCAAAGGAGTAAGAACATTGCCTGTCTACGGTGGACAGCATATGGAACGTCAAATCAGAGCATTAAAGGATGGTCCGCATATTGTAGTGGCAACACCAGGACGTTTGCTGGACCATATCCGCAGAAAGACCATCAATATCACCAACGTCCATACGGCTGTGCTTGATGAAGCAGACGAAATGCTTAACATGGGCTTTATTGATGATATTCGTGATATTCTGAAGGCTATTCCGGAACAGCGTCAAACATTGTTGTTCTCGGCCACGATGCCAAAAGAAATCCGGGATATCGCTACCACTTTGATGAAGAAACCGGAAGAAGTGCGAGTGAAAGCCAAAGAGATGACGGTCGAAAATATCGATCAGTTTTTCGTGGAAGTCCATGAAAAACAGAAGTTTGATACATTGACCAATTTGTTGGATGTACATGTACCAGATCTGGCAATCATCTTCGGAAGAACGAAAAAACGAGTCGACGAAGTAACGGAAGGTCTGCAAGCACGAGGTTTTCGTGCGGAAGGCATTCATGGGGACCTGACACAGGGCAAGCGGATGTCCGTTCTCAACAAATTTAAAAACGGGCGCATCGAGATTCTTGTGGCTACTGATGTGGCTGCAAGAGGATTGGATATATCAGGTGTTACCCATGTGTATAACTTTGATGTACCACAGGATCCGGAAAGCTATGTGCACCGCATTGGGCGTACCGGAAGAGCCGGTAAAGGCGGGGAAGCTGTTTCTTTCATCACACCGAGAGAAATACCGCATTTGCACCTGATCGAAAAAGTCACCAAAGGCAAAATCAAACGGCTGCAGGCTCCGTCCATGGACGAAGCACTACGCGGCCAGCAGCAAATCACGGTCGAAAAGATGCAGTCTACGATTGAAAAACAGGATTTGCAGTCTTATCGGGAAACGGCCAATGAATTGTTGAATCAGTATGATTCGGTAACAATCGTTTCGGCTGCCTTGAAGCTGTTGACGAAGGAACGACGCAATGCACCGGTCAAACTGACTTCGATTGCACCTGTCAGTGTAAAACAGGCTCACAAAGATAAAAACAAGAAAAAATATCGCGGTAACGATAAACGGAACTATTCCCGTAAAGGCAAACCATCCGGCAAGCCTTCTCGAAACCGTAAGTTCCAGAACAAGCGTAGTTCAAACAGTAACCGCGGTCAAAACTATAATTAAGTTGAAAGTGGCTTGGACAAAAGCATAGTGACTAAAGCAAAAACCGAACGACGATTCGAACCTTAAGTATTCGAACTCGTTCGGTTTTTCTTTTTGGCTGTAAGTTGCGAATTAACTTTACTTCGCAACTAACTGGTATAACCTTCTCTTCAAGATAGTGCCATATTCCACTCCGGCCAGGCACTTCGGTTTCCGCGGGGGCTGATTTAGCTAACTTGGTAAAGAATACCGCTTTGTGGATCATCCAAGCTCACACTGTTCCCGCTAATGTCTTTGTACCTTACCTCTATTGGGTTCGTGTAATTCGATGCGTGTTGAACATCTCCTTCACCCCACAAGGAAGTCTTTATTAAGTGTAAGATGAAACTTAAACGCTTTCTGTACCGTATTTAATAGGAGGCATTGTATGGTACGATGCTAATAGGAAGAAAATACGGCACCCCGAGAGTTGGGGCCGGGAAGGCTGGTGAAAATGGTGCGGCAACCACCTGAGAATTTTATTGCAAAAGAAGCGGTGAAGGTTTGGAGAATCACGGCACTTATCCCTACCGTCATTTTATGGATCGTTTTAATTGTGCTTACTTTTTTAGCGGGGAAGTTTTCTATTCCGGTCTGGGTTGTTCTGATTGCTTGGGCAGTAATGGCTGTGGATACATATGTTACGGGCTTCTTAATTCCTGCCATAAAATGGCGCAGATGGAGGTATCAAGTTTTTGAGCAGGAAATTGATATCCAACATGGCATCTTTATCATAAAACGGACGCTTGTTCCGATGATCCGGGTACAACATGTCGATACCAAGCAGGGTCCGCTGCTGAAACGGTTCAAATTGGCGACGGTGACCATATCAACAGCAGCCACTACCCATGAAATACCCGCGCTGCTCGAAGAAGAAGCCTCTGATTTAAGGGACAAAATCTCCCAGTTGGCCAGGGTGGATGAAGATGATGTCTGAAGCAAGACGGATGCACCCTGCTGCCACGATATTTAACTTTATTGCCATGATCAAAGATGTCCTTATCCCGGCCGTGATTGGTTCATTTGCCCTGATTCGCAATATTGATGCAGCCTCTTGGGTGTGGGTGCTGGTTATTCTGGGGCTGTTGCTCGTGATGATTGGATCGAGTTTCTTATCCTGGTACCGATTCACGTATCGAATCGAAGGAGAAGAACTGCGGATCGAATCCGGCATTTTTATCCGGAAAAAGCGGTACATCTCCAAAAATCGGATTCAATCGATTGATCTTACCGCCGGTGTCATCCACCGGATATTCGGGCTCGTAAAAGTGGAAGTCCAAACGGCCGGAAGTGATAATTCAGCGGAAGCTGGCTTGAAGGCAGTGTCCCGGAAAGAAGGGGAAGTGCTGAGAGAAGCTTTGAAAAGAGACAAAGCAGAGGTAGCTGATGAAACCGGGGAATCATCAGGGATTGAGGAGCCAAAGGCTATTGCACAACGGACAATTGGATTGAAGCGTCTGCTGCTTGCGGCCACGACATCCGGAGGGATAGGTGTTTTCTTATCCTTGTTTGCTGTAGTCGGATCCCAAATCAATCAAATCATCCCTGATGGATTTTTTATGAATGTTTATAACTGGGCTATTCACTTAAGCATTGTGATCCTGCTCTTTTTTGTTTTGCTGGTTTGTGTGGGGGTATGGCTGATGGCGATAGCTGGAACGCTGCTGCGCTACAGCTTCTTCACCATCCGCAAGTACAAAGAGGAATTGTTCATCACGCGCGGCCTACTGGAGAAAAAACAGGTGACCGTACCACTGAACCGGATTCAGGGAATTCGAATCCAGGAAAACATATTCCGGCAGCCGCTCGGCTATGCAGCGGTTTATGCAGAGGTTGCTGGAGGTGCACTGGACAAAAATGACGATTTTTCGATTGCGCTGTTCCCGTTGCTAAAAAGAACAGAGATCAAATCATTTGTACAAGAGTATTTACCGGGTTTCCAGATTGAGGATAAGTGGGGGCACCTTCCGACGCGTTCAGCCCGCCGGTTTATCCTGCGCAGTATCATCCCGGTTGTAGTGATTGCTGCTCCAATACTGTACTTTTTCCCGTTTTACAGCTGGATGGCTTTGATAATCATAGCAGCGGCGGCCGTTTTAGGCTACTTGAGATTCAGGGATGCCGGTTTTATCATCAATGAAAAGCAGCTGTCGTTCCGTTCCAGGATGTTGAATCGAGAAACAATTGTGGTAGACAGGAAACGGATACAATCTTTGTCAGCATCCGATCACTGGTTTCAGCGGAGAAAATCATTGCAGACAGTATATTTTTCAATTGCCTCTCATAGTGGTGTAGGCAAGAGCTTTCTTGTGAAGGATATGGAGAATAAGGATGCGGAAGCTATTCGGAACTGGTATTCCTTTCATTCCAACTAGCAATCGGAAAAAAGCAAAAAAGGAAGTTTATCCAGGGAACTAACCTTACTTGATCATTTAAAAAAACGGAACGACATTCGAATGCTTTGCCTCGATGTCGTTCCGTTTTGCTTTGGTTACCATGCTTTTTGTCTCAGCTGCTTTATTTGCTTTTCTTGGTAATCGACAGGATGAGAAGGGATAAGAAGTTCGGGATACCGAATCAACGAACCGATCGATCCTTGGACTACTGCTAAAAGAACCTACCTAACACACCCAAAACAACCAACAAGCCGATAAAAACCCACAATGCAGGAACAAGATACTTTTTCCATGGAATCCTTCTTTTGTTCCAGCGGTTCGGATCGAAGTGTATATTTCCCTCCTGGCTGCGGCTGCGATTATTCCGCCACATAGCGAACGGCTTGACATTGTTCAAGAAAATCGGCGCAAGCGCCAGTCCTCCGATGAAACCAAACAGATGACCGAGAATGTTAATTCCCGGGCGCAGGAATGTCATAATCAGCCCGATAATCAAAATGGTTGTGACGATTTGTGCGTTGGCCCGGTCGATTAAATGTTTACGGAAAAATACCATATACATATACATTCCGAACAATCCATAGATTGCTCCCGAAGCTCCAACGTGAACATAGTAGGCAGAAGGGTCAACGATAAAGGTGAATAAATTGCCGGCAAACCCAGTCAATAAATAAATCAATAAAAAACGCAGTTTTCCGGTCATTTGCTCAAGAGCGGGGCCGAAAAGCACGAGTGAAAAGGAATTGAATAGTACGTGCATGACGCCGTTTGGATCATGAAGGAATATTGGCGTGATCAACCGCCAGTATTCGCCATTTTCAATGAATAAGTTGACTCCGGCACCCATTTGGAACAACGGTCTTCCCGGCCCCAAGATAACAAGAAGCCAGACGACAAGCTGTATGGCAACGAGTGCTGTGACCACTGGATAGAAACGGATAAAGTCTCGAAAGCTTTCATTTCTGATGAACATTTGTCTGCCCCTTTGATTGGTTAATGATTCTACATATGTATAATACTTTACTATTATAGTTATTCACAAACAACACGGATTTCTCCTGCTGTCCTCCCCGAATTTTTCCTTTGGACTTTTACCGTCACACTCTCTTTTAGGCAGTCTGCTTGTAAAAGTCTTTGCAAGCACAAGTAAATGCAGGGAAATGACCATAGCAGTAAATCCAGTTATGCTCGTTTGAAAAGGAAGCTGGTTATTTAGTGTATTTCCGCAATGCAGGATTGAATCCCCCACTAATGATGGTTGTAAAGTTAGAAGTTCTGATAGCAGTTTATGTATATCGTTCGAACAAAGGGAACAATCTTGCAGCAAATGCTTGCCTTCAGCCAGGCTCAGGCGTAATGATGCTGGGACAGGATTTCCTCTAGAGAAACCAACAAGCAAAAGTTATACTGATGGTAGATGAATGAAAAGGTTGGGGTTTAATGATTGTCGGGATTGGAATCGATATAGTTGAGTTGGATAGAATCCGGGACAGCTTTTTAAGAAATTCGCGGTTGGCCGAGCGGGTGCTAACAGAAAATGAGCTCGCTGTTCTGCGGAAACTGGAAGCTCCGGGCAGGCAGGTCGAGTATTTAGCAGGAAGATTCGCTGCAAAAGAAGCTTACGCCAAGGCACTCGGAACAGGCCTCGGAAAATTAAGTTTTCAGGCAATCGAGATCATGCCTGATGAACAAGGGGCACCGCAGCTGAAAGTGAAAAGTGAGCATAATCGAAATCTGTTCTTATCGATTTCCCATAGCCGAGAGTATGCGGTAGCGCAAGTGATCATCGAAGCATAGGCTTTTTCGGGATGTTCCTTGGCTTGGAAACTGGAACGATAAGGTGGAAATCAACAGCAATTATGGACTTTTTCTACAGGTTGTCAGGCTAGTCTGCATATTCCCATAGGTTGTCTCATAATATTTTAGTGCGGGTAGGAGGGAACATTGTGCATATTGTCACCGCAAAAGAAATGTACGAAGCTGATCGTTATGCAATGGAAACGATAGGGATCGAAGGGAAACTGCTGATGGAGAACGCCGGCAGGGCGGTAGCTGATAAAGCGGCAGAACGAGTGAACAAAGCCATGCACATTTTGGTGATGTGCGGAAGTGGCAGCAACGGCGGAGATGGCTTTGTAATCGCCAGGACGCTATTGGGCTGGGGGTATACGGTCCGAGTATTTCAGCTTGCCCCTGATGATAAAATTTCCGGTGATGCTGCTTATCATAAGCAGCTTTATCAGAACATCGGCGGAAAAATCGAACAGTGGGAAAGCGCCGCAAGTCTGGCTGCTGCCTTGCAGGAAAGCGATGTGGTCATCGATGCAATGCTTGGAATCGGCGTAACAGGCAAGCTTCGTCCGCCGTATGATCAGGCGGTAGAGACGGTCAATCAAGCTGGCTTGCCGGTTATATCGGTGGATATTCCAAGCGGTGTACCCGCAGATGAGGGGCACGATGGATTTGTCGGTATAAAAGCCGATCGCACCCTGATTGTGGCTGAGCCCAAACAAAGCTTATTCGCCCAGCAGACCGCTTCTTACTATGGCAGCTGGGAGGTAGTCGATATCGGCTTGCCTTCCCAGGCATGTGCTAATTCCAGCAGGTACGTGTGGGGGATGGAAGAAACGCGGGCCCATCTGGGGGAACGAGGCCGTTTTTCGCATAAAGGCAGCCATGGCAAAGCGTTGTTGATCGGCGGTTCCCAGGAAATGCCCGGTTCGATAACGCTAACAACAAAGGCAGCATTACGAGGCGGGTCCGGTCTTGTAACAACGGGGACAGTCCCCCAAGCTATTCCGTCCATCGCTGCCCATTGTGCAGAAGCGACCTATCTTTCTTTAAACGCAGACGATCGAGGGCGAATTGTCCTTCAGGATGTCGATGTTTCCGGTTACGATGCATTGGCGATCGGTATGGGGATGGGTCGGGAACAAGCAACCGCAGATTTTACTAGAAAATTAGTTTCCGAGGCGAATATCCCGGTGCTCGTAGATGCTGACGGTCTGCACCACTTGAAACAGGATATGCGCATTCTGACACAGCGTCGTCATCCTTTGATTCTTACACCACATCCTGGTGAGATGGCAATGCTGACGGATTTTGAGGTGAAGGACATCATCCGGCGTCCGTTTGCGATATCCCGGCACTTTGCCATCGAGTACGGTGTTTATCTAGTACTGAAGGGTTCATTTACCATTGTTACTGATCCGGAGGGGAATCAATGGGTCAACACCTCAGGTAATGCCGGACTCGCCAAGGGAGGGAGCGGCGATGCTTTATCTGGTATATTGCTGGCTCAAGTCATGCAGCAGCAAAACATCCAGGAGGCACTGTCCCTTGGATGTTACATCCATGGCATGTCCGCAGACCAGCAGGTCACCAGCAATCATTCCATGCATGATTTAACAGCCAGTGACGTTATTGATGGACTCGCCACTGTGTTTCGTACACTTTCTTGAATCGGACACTTATGCGTTCCCTTTGTCCTTTGAAATGAGACAAAGGAGTTGTGACCATGAGAAAAAAACTCGGATTAGGGGTCATGCTGTTATTATTGATCCTGGTCTTGGCTGCCTGTGGAGAAAAGTCGAAAGAAGACGTTGCGGATAAGTTGTCGGGGAATTTAGAGAAAATGAGCGGCTACAAGGCGAAGGCAACCATGAGCCTCCAGACAGGCGAAGAAAGCCAGGCATTCGACATTGAAATTTCCCACAAAAAGAAAGATTTCTACCGGGTGCTGTTGAAAAATGAGAAGGATGAAAAGGGCAGCCAAATCATTCTGAAGAATGAAGATGGAGTGTTTGTGCTGACCCCCGCTCTGAATAAAAGCTTCAAGTTCAAGAGTGAATGGCCGAACAACAGCAGCCAGCCTTATTTATATCAGTCGTTGGTGAAAGATATTTTAGAGGATTCAGAGGCTTCTTTCAAAACGACGGAGAATTATTATGTGTTTGAAACAAAGACGAATTATCAAAATAACAACAACCTTCCTTATCAAGAAATCTATTTTGACAAAAAGGCATACACACCGGTAATGGTGAAAGTGTTGGATAAGGATAAAAACCCGGTAGTGGAAGTTCAGTTCTCATCCTTCGAACTTGATCCGGAATTTGCCGGCGATGCTTTTGAAATCGAGAAAAATATGACCAGCGGAACATTGGGTATTCCAGTATCTGCTGAAGAAAATGAAAATAGCGAACTGGAAGTCTTTTATCCATTAGAACGTGCTGGCGCTGAATTGGTGGAAAAGAAAGAGGTAGAGACGGACAACGGTAAGCGGGTGATTCTATCCTTTGCCGGAGAGAAAAACTTTACACTCGTTCAGGAAAGAGCGGAGGCATATCCAGCCAGTGCGATGGCTCCGGAGCAGGTCAACGGAGAAATCGTCAACTTAGGTTTCACGATGGGAGCTTTGAGTGAGGCGTCCTTGCAATGGCAGGCCAATGGCAATACGTATTATTTAGCCAGTGAGGACCTTACCAAACAGGAAATGATCGAAGTCGCAAGCTCTGTTACAGGACAGGAAATAAAATAAAATTCGCTAGCAGGCTCCATTACCAGGGTCTGCTTTATTTTTTTGTGAATGGGTTTTGATCCGAAAGTTTGATGGAGAAACAAACGATGTCAACCGCGATGTAACTCTCCGTGTAATCTTCATCGATGATCTTATAGAGGATAGAAGGGGACTCCTGTAGTTGTATCGCCTTTTGTATTCCTTCAGAGGGCAATAAATATGGCGAAAGAGATTTATGGTATAAATTAATTATCCTCGCACCACTCACTGTTTTCGCTATGCTTGTTTAATCAATTTCTGATACGATAAAAGAAAAATGATAGGAGAGGTCACCTTGCAAAACTTTTACCGGGACTCCTGGGTGGAAGTCGATTTAGACAGCATCGCATTCAACATCCAGCAAATACGCCGACGCCTCTCGTCAAAAACAAAAATTTTCGCTGTTGTTAAAGCGAATGCCTACGGCCATGGCGATGTAGAAGTCGCTGAAAGGGCCTTAAAGTCTGGTGCAGACAGATTAGCTGTATCATTACTGGATGAAGCGGTTAAGCTTAGAAGTAATGGAATAACTGCTCCAATTCTGGTAATGAACAGAATTCGACCGGAAGATGTTCCGGTGGCAATCAAGCATGACATTGCCATTACGTTTTATCAAGTGGAGTGGGTAAAGCAGGTCAAGCAGTTGGATCTGTCCGGAACACTCAAGCTGCATTTGAAATGGGATACAGGAATGGGGCGGATCGGCATCAGGCGCGTGAAAGAGCTGAATGCCATTTTGGAAGAGTTGACGGACGACAGGCTGGAACTAGAAGGGATTTTCACTCATTTCGCTACGGCCGATGAAGCTGACACTGAGTATTTTGAACGCCAGCAGACTCGTTTTGACGAATTGCTTACTGCCTTCGAAACCAGCTGGGACAAGCCTGTACTCCTGCACACCGGAAATAGTGCCGCAAGCATGAGGTTTCCGGAACGAATGGCTCACTTTGTCAGATATGGGATCAGCATGTATGGATTGTATCCATCTTCCCAAGTGAAACAGGAAAAGCCTGTTGAACTAAAACCCGCGTTTTCTCTTCATAGCAGATTGACACAGGTGAAAAAATTGCCAGCAGGAGAATCAATCAGTTATGGAGCCACTTATACAACCGAGAAGGAGGAGTGGATCGGCACGGTTCCGCTCGGTTATGCAGACGGAATCCTCCGGAAACTGCAGGGCAAGGAAGTGCTTGTTAATGGAGAAAGGTTTCCGATAGTCGGCCGTATCTGCATGGATCAGTTCATGATTCGCCTGGATGGGCCATACCAAGTGGGGACAAAAGTGACCGTGATAGGCCGCCAGGGAGCAGAAGAAGTGACCATGGACGAGGTAGCTGAGTATTTGGAAACGATCAATTATGAAATTCCGTGTACAATCAATCCCAGAGTGCCACGCGTCTATCTGGAACAGGGGAAAGTGACGAAAATCAGCAACCCGCTGCTGACTTGAACCCGCTTTAGGCATGGTCGTTTACGAGGACTGGGAACTTGACTTTTGCTTGCTTCATCCAGCAATTGGCAGAGGGAATTTATTTTTTAATGAAAAGTTCCAGAATGCCTTTGCAATGCAGTTTATACAATGATATGATTAGGTTGGATTAAAAAAGACTGGGCTTGTAGATATGGTGGAGGTGTATGGTTGTGTCAGAGAGCTTACAAGAGATAATTGTGAGACTGCCAAAAAACCTGCTTAGCGAGGTGGATGGGTTAATGGAAACCGAAAACAGTGATCTGAGCGACTTTATTTGTCAGGCAACAAAATCGTATTTGCGTGAAAAGAAAAAACGTCATATTCGTGAATCTATGCAAAGAGGTTATATGGAAATGGCCAAAATCAATCTCAACATTGCTTCAGAGGCTTTTCAAGCTGAAGAGGAGGCCGAAAACACCCTAGAACGTTTAGTGAGTGGGGTGTAAGGGGTTGATTGTAAAAAGAGGCGAAGTTTATTTCGCCGATCTTTCCCCTGTAGTGGGTTCCGAGCAGGGGGGCGTTCGTCCAGTATTGGTTTTGCAAAACGATATCGGCAACCGTTTTAGCCCTACGGTTATCGTTGCAGCCATTACCGCGCAGATACAAAAGGCAAAGCTGCCGACGCATGTTGAAATCGATGCGAAGAAGTATGGATTTGAGCGCGACTCTGTCATTTTGCTCGAGCAAATTCGAACAATAGACAAACAGCGTCTAACTGATAAAATCACCCATTTAGACAAACACATGATGGAAAACATTAATAAAGCCTTGGAAATAAGCCTGGGTTTAACCGACTTTTAAAAGTTATTAACGTATAAACTGAACATCCAAACATCCATGTCCCGGGAGGCCGGTGCATGGATGTTTTTTATGTCTGTTCTGATATGGGGAAGGTACACGTTTAAACAAGCCGGGACGGCAGATAATGCATGCTTCTTACAGGATTCCGGTTGGGAAGGTAAATAATGGTTTGATGAGCAGAATAAATAGCCGTATTACCGTGTTGCAGCCAAGTAGGAATGGTGTCATGTCACATCAAAAAATTTGCGCGTCAGCCATAAACATGTGACAATAAGTATATCTATTTTAGGGAGATTTGGCAGGGGGTAGTTTAATGGATAGAAAGCTGAAAGATCTTGTAATAGAAAATAGTGATACAATCGTGCAAATGTGGCTGGAGGAGATATCGAAAGGCAGGCAAAACGATTATACATCGACAATATCCGAGGAATTGTTCGAAAGTACTAATAGGGAATTTGTCAATGTGATTTTTGCAAGTGTGGAAAAGCAGGGTATCACCACGGCTTTAGAAGACTTCTCGGAAAGGCTTGTCAACCTGGGATGGCCGCTCAGTTATTTGACCGACGGGTTGCAATCATTCCGCAGGGTAACCATTAATTATATTTTGAGCGAACAAAATCAAGTAGGGACAGAATATTTTTCTGAGGTTCTGCAGGCGGTTGATAATTGGGTCGATCCGATTATCAACAAATTGGTCAATGAGTATTCTGGCAGCTGGGAGCACATAGTATCTCTCCAACGGGTAGCCTTACAGGAGTTGTCGGCACCATTGATTCCGGTGATGGAAAATATTACCGTTATGCCGCTGATTGGCACGATTGATACCGAAAGAGCAAAGCTGATAATGGAGAATCTGCTTGACGGTGTTATCAAACACAATGCGGAAGTTGTGTTGATTGATATTACTGGTGTCCCGGTTGTCGATACGATGGTAGCTCATCATATCATTCAGGCGGCTGAGGCGGTGCGCCTGATTGGTTCAACCTGCATTCTGGTTGGAATCCGGCCGGAAATTGCACAAACGATTGTCAACTTAGGAATTGATTTGAGTAAGTTCCCGACGAAGAGTTCGTTGAGGAAAGGATTCCAGTCGGCACTGGAATTGACCAATAGAAAGATCGTAAATACGTCAGAAAGTCATGAAAATGATATTGAACAATTAGTAGATTCTCTGGATGGGGAGTGAACAGGGTCATGAGAATACCGATTTTAAAGCTTCATAATTATTTATTGATATCTATCCAAATTGACCTGGATGACCAGAGCGCCATTCAGTTTCAGGAAGATCTTTTGAGTAAAATACATCAAAGCGGAGCGACCGGCGTAGTAATCGATTTAACATCTGTTGATATAATCGACTCCTTTATTGCTAAGGTACTAGGAGACGTAGTGACGATGTCGGATTTAATGGGGGCAAAAGTCGTGTTGACTGGCATTCAGCCAGCGGTAGCTATGACGCTGATTGACTTGGGCATCCATCTGCAAGATGTTCCTACAGCCTTAGACTTAGAGCAAGGCTTGATTAAATTGCGTCAGGAATTGGAGGAGTGAACATGGATTTCCAATCCTGCGTTAATATCAATAAAGAGTGGGATATAGTTGGCGCCCGCCAAATCGGACGGGACTTCGCCAGAAAAATCGGGTTTGGAACAGTGGATCAGGCACGGATTGCCACTGCTATATCCGAGCTCGCCAGAAATATATATTTATACGCTGGAACAGGAAAAATCTGCTTTGAAACCATTGAAGAAATTGACCGTAAAGGGTTAGTCATTTTAGCAATGGATGATGGCCCCGGAATAGCTGAAATCAGCAAAGTGATGGAAGATGGCTATTCTACTTCAGGAGGCCTTGGCGCGGGATTGCCGGGTGTGAAAAGATTAATGGATGAATTTGATATTATTTCCGAGCAAGAAAAGGGGACAAAGATAAAAGCAGTAAAATGGGTTCGTTGAGGGGGGGGGTAAGCGATGAATACGTTGAACTTGGATTTAAGCAATTATCGAGACTTACTAAAACAGTATATCCGAACACAAGACGAGACCGCCCTGTACCAGGCTGAACAATTCAGTAAACTGTCGATGCAACAAAACATTTCCCCGGAAGAAATAATCAACGTTCATATCCAGGCGTTGCAGGATTTGTATCCTGAACTGCCTGAAGGGATCGAATCCTCGATGAATTTCCTGCTGGAGGCAATGATATCTTACGGACTGGCCTACCAGGAATTCCAGTCGCTTCGGGAACAGCAGCTGGCACTAAAATCGGAAATTTCCGTCGCAGCCAGTATGCAGCAAACACTTCTCACAACGGTAAAGCCTGAGGTGGAAGGGCTGGAAATCGGAGCGATCAGTATCCCTGCCAACCAAATGAACGGAGATTATCACCACTTCGTGCAAAACGATGACAACAAATTAGGGATTGCGATTGCAGATGTTATCGGAAAAGGGATCCCTGCGGCGCTAGCCATGTCGATGATCAAGTACTCCATGGATAGTATTCCGGAGAATCGGATGGATCCCAGTAACATATTGGAAAGCCTGAACAGGGTGGTCGAGCGCAACGTGGATCCGAGCATGTTCATCACCATGTTTTATGGCCTGTACGACCCAGGCGATGAAAAGTTTTACTATTCTTCGGCAGGGCATGAACCTGGCTTTTATTATAATGCGGCAGAAGATAAATTCGAGGAAATAGAAGCAAGGGGAGTCGTGCTAGGCGTGACTCGGGATACGAAGTATCGTCAGTATGAACGGAAGGTAAACCCGGGAGACATGATTATCATGCTAACCGACGGAGTGACGGAGTGCCGGCAGGGAGACCGCTTTATCGAACCGGAGGAAGTGCTTGATGTAATCAAGGCCAATATGCACCTTCCTGCCCAGAAATTGGTTGAGCAAGTGTATAAGCACTTTGAACGCCTCCAGGATTTTCATTTGCGGGATGATTTTACTTTGATTATTTTACGTAAGGAAGTTTGATGGGAATCTTGTCGGGGTAATATCCTATATTGAGTGAATATTACGGAAGTAGGAGGATAACCATGAACTTAGATATTAATGTCTCAGATAAAGACTCAACAGCTGTTGTGACACTTGCTGGAGAGATTGATGCATATACTGCTCCCCAGTTGAAGGAACAGCTGCTGCCCTTGACTAAAGAGTCGGGTAAAGTAGTGGAAGTGAATTTGGAAAATGTCAATTACATGGATAGTACAGGACTCGGTGTTTTTGTCAGCGCATTAAAATCGACAAAAGAAAACAACAGCGAATTGAAACTTGTTCAGTTGCAGAGCCGAGTAATGCGATTATTTGAAATAACCGGTTTAACCGATATTATAAATATTGATTCTACAGTACGGGGTGGATCTTAATATGGAACCTTTTGACTTCATTGAAATTAAAGTTCCGGCTAAATCAGAATATGTAGGGGTCTTGAGATTAAGCACGTCCGGTGTTGCAAATCGAATGGGATTCAATTATGAGGATATTGAAGACCTGAAAGTGGCGATATCGGAGGCTATGACCAATGCGGTCACACACGCATACCAGGAGGCAGAAGAGGGAGAAGTCACCGTTGGTTTCGGAGTTTACGATGATCGATTGGAGGTAATGGTAGCAGATCATGGCGGCAGCTTTGACCTGGGTAAAGTAAAGGCTGAAATCGGCCCTTATGAACAATCGGAACCGATTGAGAACCTGCGGGAAGGCGGCTTCGGCCTATTCTTGATCGATGCTTTGATGGATAAGGTAGAGATAACCAGCGACCATGGGGTTATCGTATTGATGACAAAATATATCCAGGAAAATAAGGTGGGATTAGATGACGACCAAATCTCAACCACACAATAGACGTGAGGATGAGGTTTACCAATGGATAAAGCATCTGCAGGAAAATCCCACAGACGAAACGGTTCAAGAAAAAATTGTATTGGCCTATCAGGATCTTGTGGAGTCAATAGCCCGCAAATATTCCAAAAACAGTTCGATACATGAGGATTTAGTGCAAGTCGGGATGCTGGGGTTATTGGCGGCGATTCGCAGGTATGACCCTGAATTTGGTAAATCCTTTGAATCATTTGCAATACCGACCATCATTGGTGAAATCAAACGATTTATCCGGGATAAAACATGGAGCGTCCATGTTCCGCGTCGGATCAAGGAATTAGGCCCGAAAATCAAGAAGGCAATTGAAGAATTAACATCGGATAATCAGCAATCTCCTTCTGTAACCGAAATAGCTGCTTACCTGGAGGTCAGTGAAGAAGATGTCCTGGAAACGATGGAAATGGGTAAAAGTTATAAAGCTCTATCCGTTGACCGGAAAATCGAGGCAGATTCCGATGGCAGCACGGTTTCTATATTAGACTTAATCGGGAACCAGGATACAGGCTATGAGAATGTGGATCAGCGTATGCTGCTTGAAAAAATTCTGCCGATTCTAACAGAAAGAGAACAAGAGATTCTGAAGTACACCTACTTTGAAAACATGAGCCAAAAAGATACCGGCGAGATGCTAGGCATTTCGCAGATGCATGTATCCCGTTTACAAAGGCGCGCTTTAAGAAAACTAAGAGAAGCATTGCAGTCAGAAAGCTCGGAGGTTTTCTAGTGAGTGAATTAGACAAGCAGCGAATGCAGGTTTCCGTCTATCAGACAGCGAAAAAAGGCAACTATTATTGTGGTGACAGCTATTACTATAAAGAAACAGAAGACGAGTTTATCTGTGCTTTAGCTGATGGTTTGGGCAGTGGGGAATACGCTAAAGAGTCTTCACAGGCTGTTATGGACGTTATTGAGGAAAATATTTTCTCGAGCGTCGATGAAATAATAAAAGTTTGCAATGAAAGACTGGTTGGGAAGCGCGGCGTTGTATTAGGCGTATTGAAAGTCAACTTCATTTCGAATGCTTATTCGTTTAGCTCCATTGGAAATATCGGTATTATGACGATAACCGACAAGCAAGAGAAAAAACGCAGCATTCCAAACGCCGGTTACTTGGGCGGCTACAAACGCCCTTTTAAGGTATTTGACGGGACAATGATACCAGGTATGATTTTTATTATGTTTTCAGATGGGGTCAACTCCATGGATTTATCTTCCAAGTATTTTTTAGGCAAAGATGTCGAAAGAATTACTGAAACGTATGCCGCGATGGTTGGGCAAAACAAAGATGATGACACTACTTTGATTGCCATGAAGTTTGCCAAAAGTGAATAGTTTGTCGAAAGCATACTCTTATCTTGGCTGATGGGAGTATTCGTTTTTTTAGACAGCACTTGACCGGTCCGCTCTAGGAGAGAAGCGGGCTGGTCTTTTTTGATAGTCATGACTTGGTGCGAAAAGAAAATTTTCCGGGAAGTTAGGTCGACGTGGTTAATTTGCAGGAGTGACGGATTGGGCAATGACGGCTATGTTATCGCGGCAAATTCTTTCTACGGAGAAGCATGGTCTTTCCTCTACGTTTATTATCTCTGTGTAACAGGGAGACTGATTTGGTACAATGGAGACAAGAAGTGTAAGGAGGAAGTTGATATTGATTGAAGCAAACGAGCGTGACCAGTTAATAAAATGGGTGGCAGGAGAAACAAAGGTTTCAGCAGCACCTATCAAGCAAGTGATTTCCTTATTGGAAGAAGGGAATACGGTTCCGTTTATCGCCAGGTACCGCAAAGAGCAAACGGGTGGATTAGATGAAGTGCAAATCAAATCGATCGAAGATAAATGGACGTATGCGCAAAATCTGGCAGAACGTAAGCAGGAAGTTATTCGCTTAATCGATGAGCAGGGAAAATTGACTCCCGATCTGGAAACAAGTATACGGAATGCAACGCAACTGCAGCGGGTGGAAGACCTTTACCGTCCTTATAAACAAAAAAGAAGAACGAAGGCAACCATTGCCAAAGAAAAAGGATTGGAACCATTGGCGGAACAAGTATGGAGCCACCAGGTGGAGGACATGGAAAAAGCAGCATCGGCTTATTTATCGGATGAGCATGAATTGACCTCTACGGAAGAAGTAATAGCTGGAGTCAACGATATAATTGCTGAGTGGATTGCCGATGATGCCCAATACAGAGAGTACATAAGGGATAAAACATTCAAGGCAGGAACGATTCGTGGTGATGCCAAGAACCAAGAGAAAGATGAAAAAAGCGTTTTTGAAATGTACTATGATTATGAGGAGCCGATCAGATCGATTGTCGCCCATCGTGTGCTCGCACTTAACCGTGGGGAAAAGGAAGAGGTTATCAAAGTATCTGTGCGTCCCCCGGTAGAACAAATAACTGAATACCTGAATAAAAAGCTTGTAAAACGAAACGATACAGCTGGCATAAAGCAATTCTGGAAAGAGGTTATCGAGGATAGTTACAAACGCTTGATCCAGCCTTCGATTGAACGGGAAATCCGGAACGGCCTTTCGGAAAAAGCGGAGCAACAAGCGATCGATATCTTTTCGACAAATTTAAAAAACCTTCTGCTCCAGCCGCCGCTCAAAGGGAGAGTAGTGCTAGGGGTTGATCCGGCATTCCGTACAGGCTGTAAGCTGGCGGTTATCGATGAGACAGGCAAGGTCCATGCGATTCAAGTCATCTATCCAACTGCACCTAAAAAGGATAAAAAGGGAGCGGAAAAAGTCCTTTTGTCGCTGTTAAAGCAATACCCAATCGAGCTTATCGCAATAGGAAACGGTACTGCTTCGAGAGAGACCGAGCAATTTATTGCAGATTTCATTAATGATCATAAGCTGGAAATCGCCTATATCATAGTAAATGAAGCGGGCGCCAGTGTTTATTCTGCTTCAAAACTGGCCCGCGAGGAATTCCCGGAACTGCAGGTAGAAGAACGAAGCGCTGTTTCGATTGCAAGAAGGGTACAAGATCCGCTGGCGGAGTTGGTGAAAATCGATCCGAAGTCTATCGGAGTCGGTCAATATCAGCATGATGTGAGCCAAAAAAGCTTGAACGGGTCCTTGACTTTCGTGGTAGAAACGGCCGTGAATCAGGTCGGTGTTAATGTCAACACGGCGTCAGCTTCCCTGCTGCAGTATGTATCGGGATTAAGTAAAACAGTTGCCGGAAATGTGATTAAACAACGAAACGAAAATGGCAAATTCACCAGCAGAAGGCAGTTAAAAAAAATCCCGCGTTTAGGCAATAAAACATACGAACAGTGCATTGGCTTTCTCCGGGTGCCCGACGGTGATGAACCATTAGACCGGACGGCAATCCACCCTGAAAGTTATTCGGCGGCCAATCAGTTGCTGACCACGCTTGGTTTTACCACTGATGATTTAGGTTCTGACGCATTGAAACAAGCGCTATCCGAAGTAGAGCTAGGGGAAACTGCTGAAAAGCTTGATATTGGTGTACCGACTTTAGAGGACATCATGAAAGCATTGGCGAGCCCTGAGCGTGATCCGCGAGACGACTTTCCGCAACCGCTTTTGAAAAAGAATGTGTTGGCTATGGAAGATTTACAGCCAGGAATGGAACTACAAGGAACGGTTAGAAATGTCGTGGACTTCGGAGTATTCGTGGATATCGGTGTTAAGCAAGATGGTTTGGTTCATATTTCAAAAATGTCCAAGCAATTCGTGAAACACCCGACAAATGTTGCTGCCGTCGGAGATGTAGTCACCGTCTGGATAGACAGTGTCGACGTAGACAAGCAGCGGATTGCTTTGACAATGGTACAGGAGTAATAAAAACAAGAGGGCTGTTCCTGCAGCCCTTTTGTTTGTGGTTAAGTAGAAGCATTTCCCATCGTCGGTTTATTCAATAGGAGTTTTTATCCCGGTAAAAAAACCAACATTGATTCAATACTTTGATTTGATATAAATCTTTGGAAAGGAAGGCTTTTGTCATTTGCTTTTTAAACCAATTGGGCATCTGAACCATCCTCCTGGACAAATAGTTATGGAAATCAGGCAGAAATCAAGTTATTGTAGGGTATGCAAAACATGTAAAAGGTGTGACGGCATTGGAGGAAACAATAAGTCAGGAGAAGTTAGAAGAATTGGTAGACGAACTGTCGAAAAAGTACTTTGATAAGCCTTTTATCGACGAAGTAACTTTCAATAATCGTTTGCGCACAACAGGGGGAAGGTACATTCCTTCCAGGAGAACAATAGAACTGAATCCGAAGTTCCTAACAGAGCTGGGGCAAGAGGAATTTATCGGTATCATCAAACATGAGCTCTGTCATTATCATTTGCATATTGAAGGGAAAGGGTATAAGCATCGGGACAGCGACTTTAAAGAGTTGTTGCGCAAGACTGGATCTCCTCGTTTTTGTCAGGCTCTTCCTTCTGCTAGAAAGCAAACCAGACATCGGTATCAATGTAAGGATTGTGGGCATGTATATGAAAGGGCAAGGAGAGTGGATACCAAAAAGTATCGATGCGGGAGATGCAGGGGGAAGCTTGTCAAAGTATCGTGTTGATGGCGTCAAATAATTTGGCATTCGAAAAAACGCAATAAACCATTGACGAATCATGTCTTCCGTGTTAAATTAAATAGGCCCTTGAAAAAACAAAGCTTTTCACCGTTTTTTCTTTTTTATTTTGTCGATTACTTACTCGAAGAAAGTTTTAAAAATCATTTGACAAACCGGGTAAATTAATGTATTATACTTAACGTCGCTGTTGTTCGAAGCGATATAAATACTTTTTATTCCACCGTAGCTCAGTGGTAGAGCAATCGGCTGTTAACCGATCGGTCGTAGGTTCGAATCCTACCGGTGGAGCCAGTGGAGAAGTACTCAAGTGGCTGAAGAGGCGCCCCTGCTAAGGGTGTAGGTCGCGTAAGCGGCGCGAGGGTTCAAATCCCTCCTTCTCCGCCATTGTATATTGGCCCGTTGGTCAAGTGGTTAAGACACCGCCCTTTCACGGCGGTAACACGGGTTCGAATCCCGTACGGGTCACTTTCATTTTCGCTATAATATAATCGGTAAGGTCCGGTAGTTCAGTTGGTTAGAATGCCTGCCTGTCACGCAGGAGGTCGCGGGTTCGAGTCCCGTCCGGACCGCCACTTGTTGGGCTATAGCCAAGCGGTAAGGCATCGGGTTTTGATCCCGTGATTCGCTGGTTCGAATCCAGCTAGCCCAGCCATTTTCTTTTATAAGTAACATGATTAGGTAGTATTATTATCATTAATCATGAGCCATTAGCTCAGTTGGTAGAGCATCTGACTTTTAATCAGAGGGTCGGAGGTTCGAATCCTCCATGGCTCATCAAGGAAGTTATGGGTCGGATTCTCACCCGCGGTTCCCTTGCTTTTATTCTCAACAATGGGATGCAAGGACTAGCCTTCGGCGTCGGAATCCTCCATGGCTCATCAAAAACCAAGGAAGTTGCGTTTCTGGATTTATTCTGTAAGTTGAACCCAGCGCCAATTCCTTTCTAATTATTATATTGCGCGGGTGTGGCGGAATTGGCAGACGCGCTAGATTTAGGATCTAGTGTCTTCGACGTGGGGGTTCAAGTCCCTCCACCCGCATTGTGTTTTGTCTACTGCTGTGGGGTCTGCACGGCATTTTATTTTTGCTTGAGCGGTCGTGGCGGAATGGCAGACGCGCTAGGTTGAGGGCCTAGTGGGGGCGACCCCGTGGAGGTTCAAGTCCTCTCGACCGCACCAATTAAACTATTGACATCGATTGATCGATATGGTATATTAAAAGATGTCGCTTCAACGAGCGCCCGTAGCTCAATTGGATAGAGCGTTTGACTACGGATCAAGAGGTTAGGGGTTCGACTCCTCTCGGGCGCGCCATTATCGGGAAGTAGCTCAGCTTGGTAGAGCACTTGGTTTGGGACCAAGGGGTCGCAGGTTCAAATCCTGTCTTCCCGACCATGCTTCGCCATTTTATATATTCACTCACCTTGCGGGTGTAGTTTAGTGGTAAAACCTCAGCCTTCCAAGCTGATGATGAGGGTTCGATTCCCTTCACCCGCTCCATTAAGGGGCCTGTAGCTCAGTTGGTTAGAGCGCACGCCTGATAAGCGTGAGGTCGGTGGTTCAAGTCCACTCAGGCCCACCATTTTGATCTTTGAAAACTGAACAAAACAACCAGTATGTCAAGCAAGATATACAAGCTAGTTTTTTGAACGAGCAAGCAAGCTCAACTTTTATGGAGAGTTTGATCTTGGCTCAGGACGAACGCTGGCGGCGTGCCTAATACATGCAAGTCGAGCGCGGGAAGCAGGCGGATCCCTTCGGGGTGAAGCCTGTGGAACGAGCGGCGGACGGGTGAGTAACACGTGGGCAACCTGCCTGTAAGATCGGGATAACTCCGGGAAACCGGGGCTAATACCGGGTAATACCTTCCTCCGCATGGAGGAAGGTTGAAAGGCGGCCTTTTGGCTGTCACTTACAGATGGGCC
>NZ_FNHF01000005.1:193237-239517 GCF_900103695.1 Sediminibacillus halophilus | reverse complement strand
AAGCCCACCTCTAGATGAGACTTCCCATCATTTTAAATGAGTAAGATCCCTCAGAGACGATGAGGTTGATAGGTCCGAGGTGGAAGCGTGGTGACACGTGCAGCTGACGGATACTAATCGATCGAGGACTTAACTTAAATCAAAAAGCGTCGCGGGCTTGGTCAGATGCGACACGCATAAGCCAGTCACCGAAAAGCCCTGCCTTATGGGGCTTGTAGGGGAATGACTTATGACGCGAGCATCTAGCCCGCAGAGCTGGATTATAGTACTATCACGTGTGAAGTTCGTTGATGTCTTCCTTCTTATCTAGTTTTGAAGGTGTAAAAGATTTTTCGAATTTACCCTTGATTTTTTGTGAAAAACAGCTATAATAGTTGTTGTCACAAAAAAGTACACTTGGATGTACGCTAAAATGAGTCTGGTGGCAATAGCGGAGAGGTCACACCTGTTCCCATGCCGAACACAGAAGTTAAGCTCTCCAGCGCCCATGGTAGTTGGGGCTTTGCCCCTGCGAGAGTAGGACGCCGCCAGGCATATCCGTTCCACCGTAGCTCAGTGGTAGAGCAATCGGCTGTTAACCGATCGGTCGTAGGTTCGAATCCTACCGGTGGAGCCATGGAGAGCTGTCCGAGTGGCCGAAGGAGCACGATTGGAAATCGTGTAGACCGCTACCGCGGTCTCGAGGGTTCGAATCCCTCGCTCTCCGCCATTTCTTAAATGGCCCGTTGGTCAAGTGGTTAAGACACCGCCCTTTCACGGCGGTAACACGGGTTCGAATCCCGTACGGGTCACCACTTAATTGGAGGATTAGCTCAGCTGGGAGAGCACCTGCCTTACAAGCAGGGGGTCGCAGGTTCGAGCCCTGCATCCTCCACCATTAGAGAATCTGATAGGAATACATCTCCTACATTATCGCGGGATGGAGCAGTCTGGTAGCTCGTCGGGCTCATAACCCGAAGGTCGCAGGTTCAAATCCTGCTCCCGCAACCAATTATTTTCTTGCAACGTCGATTATCCTTCTTCGTTAGAAAATGATAATAGTGCTTGAAAGAGTGCAACCAATTCATTTCACTTACTACGCTGAGTTATCCCTTGGCTAGTGAGAGATACAGGTGCCCGACAGGGTGCAATCCAATCATTCCTTAATATGGTCCGGTAGTTCAGTTGGTTAGAATGCCTGCCTGTCACGCAGGAGGTCGCGGGTTCGAGTCCCGTCCGGACCGCCACTTACATAGTTTCATATCATTTATTGGCTCGGTAGCTCAGTCGGTAGAGCAACGGACTGAAAATCCGTGTGTCGGCGGTTCGATTCCGTCCCGAGCCACCTTTTCTTATGGAGGGATAGCGAAGTTGGCCAAACGCGGCGGACTGTAAATCCGCTCCCATCGGGTTCGTAGGTTCGAGTCCTACTCCCTCCACCATTACATAGGGGTATAGTTTAACGGTAGAACAGAGGTCTCCAAAACCTCCGGTGTGGGTTCGATTCCTACTACCCCTGCCATTATTAATATGTTGGCGGTCGTGGCGAAGTGGTTAACGCACCGGATTGTGGCTCCGGCACTCGTGGGTTCGATTCCCACCGGTCGCCCCATTTTCCAGTGTGTGGTATAGTTGGGCTATAGCCAAGCGGTAAGGCATCGGGTTTTGATCCCGTGATTCGCTGGTTCGAATCCAGCTAGCCCAGCCAAAAATGCGGAAGTAGTTCAGTGGTAGAACACCACCTTGCCAAGGTGGGGGTCGCGGGTTCGAATCCCGTCTTCCGCTCCATTTTAAGGCGGCATAGCCAAGTGGTAAGGCAGAGGTCTGCAAAACCTTTATCACCGGTTCAAATCCGGTTGCCGCCTCCATATGAATAACGTGCCGGTGTGGCGGAATTGGCAGACGCGCACGACTCAAAATCGTGTTCCTTCGGGAGTGTCGGTTCGACCCCGACCACCGGTATCGAATTAAACGCATGAGGACGGTTTAGTTTAACGACTAGATCGTCCTTTTTTGCGTTTAAAGAACCGTGAAATTATTCGCTGCAACTCAAAGACGTTATGTTCTATTTTTAAAACACATACGAGCAAACTTGTGGTTTGTGGTACTTTGCGATCACGTTGACTTTCTTTCCATAGTTTGAAATAAATTGACTCCGTTTTAGACAAGTAAAAAACCCCGCCTTCCTAACGTAATTTAGGAAAACAAAGCTTTACGATTCACACGACCAGGTTGATTTCAAGCTAGAATGCCGATAAGAGCTGAAAAAGTTCCCCTCACGGTAACAGGCTTGCTATTCACCTGTCTACCGAATGGGGAACATACAACTGTTGGGACAGCCCTATCATTCATTTGGCTCACATTTCAAACGTAATCATATATACATTATGTCTGACTTGAATGGGCATCATTACGGGATCGGAGATATTGCACTGGTGAGAGCCCAAACAACCTCTTATACTCACGGCTAAATTGAGTCGCACTCTGATATCCCATTTGCAGTGCCGTTTCGGTTACATTTGCACCGTCAAGTAGAAGTCTTCGCGCCTCTTGAAGACGAAGTTGTTTTTGATATTGCAAAGGTGTTTTGCCGGTCACTTCTTTAAATTTGTAATGAAGACTGGAAACGCTCATATTCCCAAGTCTAGCCAGCTCTTTAATGTTAATGGTACTATTAAAGTTTTGTGTAACCCAGTCGACCACCCTGCTTATCTGGGAAGCCTCCTGATGCCATAACATGCTGAAGTAAAAATCGGTAGCTTCTTCTCCGGTTAACAGCCAGTAGATAATTTCTCTTTTTACCGATGGTGCAAGGTACTTTGCGGCTTTGGGATTTTGTGAAAGTTTAAGCAATTTTTCGAAACCTTCCAATATCTCAATTGTTGTTTTGCCAACAAAAATGCCATGATACTGTTTAGAATTTGGTCGAAACTTTAGGTCGGCTTCAGTTGCGACAGCGGCGACTTCTCCAGGTGGCAATTCAATCCGAACGGCCACATATGGAGCAGCAGCTGAAGCCTCTAGCACCTGGCCTGTAACCGGCATATTTACACTTGTTGCAAGAAAATTCCCCGGTTTGTATTCAATAATATTTTCTCCAACCTGCATGTGCGTTTTCCCTTGAACAATAAGGCAGAGAGACGGTTTTAATGGACCTTTTGATCCAACCGTTGGACTTTTTTCAGTCAAGATTTGAAGGAAGGAAATCTCTGTCTGATATATGTTTGTACGTAAAGACAATTTTAATATTAAGTTTAATATTCGGTTCAGGACTTCCTGAACATTTTCCTGATTGTTTTCCATGGAATTAATCACCTCTAATAAAAAAAGGGTTTTCTTAATATGCATTAGACCACATAGGACATAAGAAAACAACTCCTTTTGGATGATTAGGCAGACATTCAATACAATTGAACTATCTATATAAAAGAAAAAGGCACATAATAACGGATGTAGCGGACAGATACATGCTGGTTGCTAAGCAAGTATTATTGTCATGCTTTAGAATACGCAGTATTAAGGAGGATATACAAAATGAAGTATAAGCAGCTTGGTAATACAGGACTTTTAGTTTCACAACTTGCGTTAGGCACAATGACGTTCACGAGTGGAAAGGATGGCTATAAAGTTCTCGGTTCAGTCGGGCAGGAAGAAGCTGACAAGATGATAAAAAAGAGTGTTGATACTGGAATTAATTTCTTTGATACTGCTGATGTTTATGCGGAAGGTGAAAGTGAAATTATTCTGGGTCAATCCTTCCGCAATCTTGGTATTCCACGGGAGGAAATTGTAATTGCCAGCAAAGCCGCTGGACGAACAGGTACGGGGCGTAACGATGTCGGAGCTTCAAGAGGACATATAATTAATGCCGTGGAAGCGAGTTTAAAGAGACTGAAGACGGATTATATTGATTTGTATCAAATTCACGCTGATGATTTCTTGACACCTGTAGAAGAAACGCTAGGTGCTTTAAATGATCTGGTAACACAGGGGAAGGTACGATATATTGGCGTGTCGAACTGGCATGCTTGGAAAATTGCTGATGCTCTTGGTATCTCGGAACGCAAAAATCTAGCTCGCTTTGAGACGGTTCAGGGGTATTATTCTCTTGCCAGCCGCGATGTTGAGCGAGAGCTGGCCCCTTTGATGGAAGCAAAAAAGATGGGGCTTCTGGTGTGGGGGCCGCTTGCTGGCGGACTGCTGTCAGGGCGTTATGATAGACACAATCAAAAAGCAGAGGACTCGCGCCGCAGTGAGGCTGATTTCCCAATTGTAGATAAAGAGCGGGCTTGGAATATCATTGATACGTTAAAACCGATCGCTGAAGCACATGGGACAAATATAGCAAGTATAGCTCTCGCTTGGCTGATGACAAGGCCATTTGTAACGTCCGTTCTTGTTGGAGCGAAACGATTGGAACAGTTAGAAGAAAATCTGGAGGCTGCAAACTTAGAACTAACGGGTGATGAAATTCGCCAACTTGACGAAGTCAGTAAACTACCTCCTGAATATCCAGGTTGGATGATTGACTTTCAGAAAAAGGATCGCCTGGAACCGCCGCTTTTTTGACAGGATTACAGTCCAGATAATCTGGAGCTTCAACACATATTAGGTTAAAATGCGACGATGAGGACAAGCAGATCCGGACGTCGTTCAGAGAACTGCCGGTTGTTGTAAGGCAGTGGATGTCTAAAGCTTGCTTTCGGAAAATAGTAGATAGGCAAGCCGATACAAAGAGGCATTGTTGTTGGATGGTGTCTAAGAGTTGTAATTGCTTAGGTGGTAACGCAGAGAAAGGGCTATTCCAAAAGAGATATGCTCCCCCTAGGGTAGACAGGTGAAATAATAAAACCTGTTACGCAGGGGGGAGCATTTTTTATGGTTAAATGGAATATACAGCCCTAGAGAAGTTTGCCATAATACAAGAGAGATCAATGAAGGTGCATCAATGTTAGAATGGCGATTAAGAAGTAAATCGAACCTTGCGAAGTGGAGGCGAGGGTATCGCGCTTACGGATACGAAGGGCTTGAAATCCGCACCTCCAATAAACACTGACCAGTTGATTCAATTGATATCCTATGTTGTTTTGTCCTATATTAAGTGGACAGAGTAAGACTTGCTCCTCTCCAACCTTCAAAGGGGCAAGTTCTGTATATTCCTCTTGTCTGACAACCTTCTGTATTTCCTCTTTTGCATTCTCACACACTTATTTTATGGCAAAGTTATTTTTACAAGCGGAAGTTGATCCATCTTCACATTATCCTCTCCCACTCAGTGGTAAGGTCGAAAAACGATTTGAAACTCCTTGCAAGGATCCGCTAATACCGGCTTGATTGATTCCCTGAAAGAGTTCAACGGCTCACACGCTTTTTTAGTATGCTAAAGTTCAAGTCTTTTTTGCTAATTAACTTGTTCCACGAAGAATTTGAGTTGCTTGATCTGGAAGAAACGACTTTATTGCTCAAAATGAAAATAAGCCAAAATGCTTGTAACGAAATAAAAGTTCTGGAGTTATATAAGAGAAAGGGGGAAAGAGATGGACTTTGAGGAGATCTATCGAGAATATTTTAAAGAGATCTATTTGTATATTAAATCGCTAAGTCACGATGAGACGATAGCAGAGGATATGACGCAAGAAGTTTTTTTTAAGGCATTAAAAGCAATTGATAAATTCGATGGCTCCAAAGATATTCGAGCGTGGCTTTATACTATTGCAAAAAATACATATTTCTCTCATTACAAAAGAAAGAAAAGAACTGTAACTTTAGAGGTCAATGAAGAGCCAAGCACGGGAGTCCAACTTGTCAAGCATTTGATGAATGAGGAAGATGCCTTCATGGTTCACCAGTTTCTTCATTCCATGAATGAGCCATATAAAGAGGTCTTTTCACTTCGTACTTTTGGTGAATTGCCTTTTGAGAAAATAGGAAGTCTTTTTGGAAAAAGTGCAGGATGGGCACGAGTGACTTTTTACAGAGCGAGGAAACAAATTATCGCATATATGGAGGAGTTGGAATATGAAAGAGATTAAGTGCACAATTATTCAAGATATTTTACCTCTTTATATTGATGAGGTAGTTAGTCAAGATACAAGAGAAATGGTTGACGAGCATTTACAGCACTGTGAGGAATGTAAAAAAGAATATGAAACAATGAAACATAACTTGTATATTCCTGAAGAAAATAAAGACTCTCTGTTTAGAACGATCCGTAAAAAGTGGCGTAAGAAGAAAGTGATGACTTCCATTGTATCCATCTTTGTAACCACAACGATTTTAATAGGAGCCTTTTTGTATGTTTTTTATTATGAAACGGTTATTCCCTATTCGGAAGACTTAATTAATATAGAAGCCAAAAATGAGAATCAGTTGGCTTCCCGTTACTTTGGTGAAAGCTATGCGAGTGTTAACGAAACGCACCCTATGCAACTTGAAATTAATGGAGAGACAAAGAATGTAAGCTTTATTTATTATACAAAAACCATTGCCGATTCCCCTTCCAGAAACCTGGTGAATAACGAAAAAGGCCTTAATGAAAAAGAATATACCTTTAACCTTGCGGAAAGTGGAAAAATTGATGCTGTGTATTATGGGGAATTTGACACGAAAAAAATCACTTCTGGAAAAGATTCTTGGGAAGCAATTTTAAAACGTTCCACATTAATTTGGGAGAAATAAGGACCGCTTTAAAAGACCAGAAATGGTCTTTTTTGTTTGAGTAAAACATATTTAAACTAAAAAACATAAATAGTATGACATAATAAAATAAAAATGATATACTAATTTTAAATCTAAGCTGGAGGAGATGTGTATGGCAGAGAAGCGGTACATTCGCTGGTTCGAGGAGATCCGGAAAGAAGATATTCCGCTTGTTGGTGGAAAAGGGGCTAACTTAGGCGAGCTTACCAATGGAGGGATCAGGGTTCCTCCCGGTTTTTGTGTTACTGCACAGGCGTATAGCGATTTTATTAAGGAGCGTAACTTGGATAAACAAATACTCGAAGAGGTAAAGCAGCTGGACATGGAGAATAATGCCCAGCTCCAAAGCACAAGTGCTTTGATCCGGGAATTGATCCTTCAAACCGATATTTTGAAATCGATCGAAGCAGAAATTCGTGAAGCATATGCAACATTTCAACATAGCCTTCAACAGGATGACTTATTTGTAGCGGTTAGAAGCTCCGCAACAGCGGAGGACTTACCTGAAGCCTCCTTTGCTGGACAACAGGACACATACCTGGAGATAAAAGGGATTTCAGAAGTGATCCGGCACGTTAAAAAGTGTTGGGCCTCTCTTTGGACTGCACGCGCCATCTATTATCGTGAAAAACAGCATTTCAGCCACTTTGATGTATCACTTTGCGCTGTCGTCCAGAAAATGGTGAACAGTAAAAAAGCGGGCGTGTTATTTACAGCCAACCCTGTCACAGAGAACCACAATCAAATGATGATTAATGCCAGCTGGGGGCTTGGTGAATCCGTCGTCTCCGGAATGGTCTCCCCTGATGAATACATTGTTGATAAAAAGAATAATAGGGTCGTTGAAAAGCATATCGCGACGAAAAACTTCCTTGTCGTCAAAAACGAGAAAGCAGTCGGAACGTCAAAAGTCGCCGTCAAAGAATTTTTGGGGGAAGACCTGGTAACGCAACAATGCCTGACAGCAACGGAAATCTGCCAACTTTCTGCGAATGCGCTTCGTATCGAAAAAATGTATCAATCACCGCAGGATATTGAATGGGCAATTGATGGCGATACGAATGACTTATACATTTTACAAGCCAGGCCGATTACCACGCTAAAAAAGGAGGAAACAGATGTGGTGGAACAGGTGGAAATAAAACGATTGGCGCTTTTGCGGGGACTTGCTGCATCCCCTGGAACAGGAAGTGGGAAGGTAAGAAAAATCAAAGATATCACCGAGATTTCGAAAGTGGAGGAAGGGGATATCCTTGTTACGATCATGACCAATCCGGATATGATGCCGGCCATGAAAAAAGCTGCAGCTGTTGTTACCAATGAAGGTGGCCGGACATGCCACGCTGCCATTGTTTCCAGAGAGTTCGGCATCCCCTGTATTGTCGGTTCCAACAATGCAACCGAAGTGTTGAAGGAAGGAATGGAAGTCACCGTGGATGCCACACGAGGCGTAGTCTATCAAGGCATTTTAGAGGAACCAGCCGAAATAAATAAAGAAATAAATCAGACTCCACCTGGAATAGACCAAATGCATCTACATCAACTAGCCCCGATTTCAGGGACGAAGGTTTACATGAACCTTGGGGAGCCGGATTTAATTACCAAATACAAAGACTTGCCGTTCGATGGAATAGGACTGATGCGCACCGAATTCATTTTCACTCATCTTGTAGGCGCTCATCCTATGTATCTATTGCGAAATGGCGAAGAAAAGCAATTTATCGATAAAATGGCCGAGGGCATCACAAAGGTAGCGCAAGACGTTTACCCTAAGCCTGTCGTCGTAAGATTGAGCGACTTCCGTTCGAATGAATTTAGAGGCTTAAAAGGCGGGGAAGAAGTGGAACCAATCGAGGCTAACCCGATGATCGGGTGGAGAGGAGTTTCCCGTTATATATCCCCTGAATACGAGGAAGGTTTCCGTCTGGAATGCCGCGCCATAAAAAAAGTCCGGGAAGAGTATGGACTGGTTAATGTATGGACGATGCTCCCTTTTGTCCGGACTACTTGGGAAGTCAAGAGAGTGAAAGAGATCATGGCTGAGGAAGGCCTCAAACAAGATCAGCAGTTCAAAATTTGGATTATGGCCGAAGTGCCGTCTGTCATATTCGAGGCGGAAGAATTTGCTGAAATGGTTGACGGATTTAGTATTGGAAGTAATGATTTGACCCAGTTAGTGCTTGGTTCCGACCGGGATTCGGGTATTCTGAACACCATGGGTTACTTTGATGAACGAAACCCGGCTGTGAAAAAAGCGATCAAAATGCTAATACAAGGTGCCCATAAACATAATAAGAGCGTCTCGATCTGTGGGCAAGGGCCATCCTTGTATCCCGAATTCACAGAATTCCTTATTCATGAGGGAATTGACAGTGTAAGCGTGAACCCTGATACGGTGGCCGGCACAAGGAGATTGGTTGCATCCGTCGAGCAGCGAATGATCTTGAATAAATTAAGAGAATTGTAAGTGTGCTTGAGAAATAGAAACCAATAAGGCTTCCTCAAAGCCTTATTGGTTTCTATATATTTGATGGTTCTTTCAAGGGAACTGCTATGATATCTCGGTGGCACTTCACGCATATGCGAAGAGTGACTAACTAAGTAAACTAGATGAAATCAAGCAAATATTAAAGTTAGCCCTTGATGTGAAGTTGGATATGGGACGCATATTCTATGTAACTGTCGGCTATTAAATAAAAAGAGGGCTATGCGATCAGTGGTAAGTGGTTTGTTTCATCCGATAGAGATTTTTCCTGAATTTACACATATATCCTAGTCTTAAAAAAAGTGCTATGTTATACTAAATTAAAATCACATATATTTACACTAGGGGTGCCATATAAGGCTGAGACAGATAGTAATCTGGACCCTTTGAACCTGATCTGGGAAATACCAGCGTAGGGAAGTGGGATTGAAACTTTTATATTATGTCTGTTTATAATATATTGACTAAAAGGCCACCCCTATATCCGGGTGGCCTTTTTTGCGTCCCGCGAATCGAAGAAAACTGAGCCAAATCAGCTGCAATTCGTCCAAAGACGGCGCAATCACGACTGCAAGAAGGGGGGGGAGACAGTGAGGAATGGGGAACTGCATATCGTTTCAACCGGAAATCAACAGCCAGAAGAATTTGCCAAAATCGCAGGGGACATACATCCATACATAACAGCCATTCATATTCGGGAGAAGCATAAAACGGCAAAGGAAATCTATCAAATGATTAAACGATTACTAGATAATCAAGTCCCCGCTTCTAAAATCATCGTAAATGACCGATTAGATGTTGCCCATGTGATGAAGGTTTGCGGTGTTCACTTAGCGTATCATTCCTTACCGGTCGACGAAGTGAAGGAACGCTTCCCTGATTTGCGTGTTGGTTGTTCTGTTCACTCCCTTGAGGAAGCAACGTTGGCTCAAAAGCAAGGTGCAGACTATGCATTCTTCGGGCATGTTTTTCCTACAAAATCAAAACCAGGATTAGCACCGCGGGGAGTGGAACAATTACGGTCAATTTTATCGTCTGTCTCTATTCCGGTAATTGCCATAGGAGGAATCAAACCTGGCAATGTTAACGAGGTGATGGAGGCTGGTGCGAAAGGGGTAGCTGTGATGTCAGGTGTTTTGGAGGCGAATCAGCCTCTGGTAAAAGCGAAAGAATATGTTTCCGAACTTATTATCTAGCAGTCCGATCCAACGAATGGATAGGAAGTGCTTATCGGAAAGGAGACTTTGTAATGCCTAATAAGTACGATTGTATTGTGATTGGCGGAGGGGTCAATGGGGGTTCGGTTGCGTATAACCTGGCCAAAAGAGGAAAAAAAGTTCTTTTGCTGGAAAAGGACCGTCTTGCAAGCAAAGCTTCTGGAGCGGCAGCAGGGATGTTGGCGGCACAGGCTGAACTGGAGGAAGATGGTCCGTTATTCCATTTGGCAAAGAAAAGCAGGTCGATGTTTCCTGTGCTTGCAAAGGAAATAAAAGATTTAACCGGAGTGGATATCGAATTAGTCAATAAAGGAATGTACAAAGTCGCTTTCACAGAAGAGGAGGAAAACCGTTTCAAGCATGTTATTAATCTCCAAACCAAGGCTGGTGAACAAGCAGAATGGATAAGTCGGGAAGAAGTAAGAAGAAGAGAGCCTGCCTTATCTACAGCAATCCGGGGTGCGATGTATATTGAAAAAGATGGGCAGGTAGCAGCACCTCATATGACGTTTGGGTTCTTGAAAGCGGCTGCGGTACTGGGGGTGGAAATAAGGGAGTTTACGGAAGTTTCCGCTTTTCTTTTCGACAATGGAAAAATAGCAGGAGTAAGAACAAGTGGAGGGAGCTTCGAGAGTGACAAGGTGATTCTGACGGGAGGGGCATGGAGTGAATCCCTATTGCCTGATTCGGAAATCCACTTAAACACTTATCCTGTAAAAGGGGTGTGCTTTTCCGTGGTCACCCATCAACCATTACTGACTGGAACGATTTTTTCTCATAGTTGTTATCTGGTGCCCAAAAAGGGCGGTCGCCTTCTAGTAGGGGCTACAGTCCAACCAAACACTTTTGATCAAACGGTGACGGTGGATGGCATTTCTTATCTGATGGAAAAGGCAAAGACACTAGTTCCCGACATCGTTCATGCAGAGTGGGAAAAAGCCTGGGCTGGGATTCGGCCGCAAACGTCAGATGGACTTCCCTACTTAGGGGAGCATCCAGCGTACGAAGGATTGTATGTGGCAACAGGGCATTTCCGTAATGGTATTTTGCTTTCGCCCATTACAGGAGAACTTATAGCTAGATTAGTAGATCGAGAACCGTTGGCTGCGGACTTACGTGCTTTTCGGATTGATCGCCATCTAGAAAGAACGCTTTAAAAAGGAGGGGTATGGATGGAATTAATTATCAATGGGGACAAGGTAGAGGTCCCAGATACCATTGCCACCGTTTCTTCATTGTTGGAGTATTTCGGCCTTGGCGAAAAAGTAGCGATTGTGGAACTGAATCAGAATATTTTGGAAAAGGATTTTCATGCAGATACGAGGCTCTCTGACCGGGACAAAATCGAAATTGTAAACTTTGTAGGAGGCGGATGATGATGCTCAAAATAGGCGATTACGAATTTTCATCAAGACTTTTATTAGGTACAGGTAAATACCCAAACTTTGATGTGCAAAAGAAAGCGGTAGAGGTTTCAAAAGCAGATATCCTGACTTTTTCCGTACGAAGAATGAATATATTTGAGGCTGGCCAGCCCAATTTTCTTGAAAAAATTGATGTGGAAAATTATACGCTGCTCCCAAATACCGCAGGGGCCAAGACAGCAGAGGAAGCCGTTCGTACGGCGAAACTAGCAAAAGCTTCTGGTCTATGTGACATGATTAAAGTAGAAGTGATCGGTGATCAAAAAACACTTTTGCCGGATCCGATAGAAACGTTAAAAGCAGCGGAAATGTTGTTAGAAGAAGGCTTTATTGTACTTCCGTATACGTCGGATGATGTTCTGTTAGCGAAACGGTTAGAGGAATTAGGCTGTCATGCGATTATGCCCGGGGCTTCCCCTATCGGGTCCGGGCAAGGAATTGTCAATCCGTTGAATCTTCATTTTATTATTGAACAATCAACGGTACCTGTAATCGTTGATGCTGGTATTGGTACACCTTCAGATGCAGCGATCGCGATGGAAATGGGGGCGGATGGAGTACTGCTGAACACTGCTGTTTCTAGTGCCGGAGATCCCGTGAAAATGGCAGAGGCAATGAAAATGGCGATTGAAGCTGGAAGATTGGGATATGAAGCAGGACGTATTCCGAAAAAAAGCTACGCAACAGCAAGCAGTCCAACGGAAGGACTGAGTGTACTTGAGTGAGCGTTATTCTCGCCAGGAATTGTTCGCGCCAATCGGGGAAGAAGGACAGGATAAGATTGGAAAAAAGCATGTGTTGATAATTGGTGCAGGGGCTCTGGGTACCGGAGCCGCTGAAGCACTGGTTCGAGCAGGAGTGGGAAAGTTGACAATTGTTGATCGGGATTACGTAGAATGGAGCAATCTCCAGAGACAGCAGTTATATGCGGAAGAAGACACCGAAAACCGCTTACCAAAAGCTGTGGCAGCAGAAAAACGTCTTCAATCGATTAACTCTTCGGTGACAATTGAAGCCATGGTGCTGGATGTGTCAGTAGAGGAGATAGAGCAATTGATTGATAGGGTGGATTTAATAATCGATGCCACTGATAATTTTGAAATTCGCCTAATCATAAACGACATAGCTCAAAAATATCGCATTCCGTGGATATGTGGAGCATGTGTAGGAAGCTATGGAATTAGCTATACGATTTTACCGGGAGAGACACCTTGTTTGCATTGTCTGCTGGAGACTGTGCCAATGGGAGGGGTAACCTGCGATACGGCAGGCATCATTAGTCCTGCTGTCCAAATGGTGGTCGCATATCAAACGACAGAAGCGTTAAAGATATTAGTTGAAGACAAGCAATCGTTGCGGAAAAAACTTGTCTCCTTTGATTTATGGAAAAATCAGCATACGGCCATTCAAGTCGATAAACTGAAGAGGGAAGATTGTCCATCTTGCGGTCAAGCCCCTTCCTATCCTTTTCTGTCGTATTCAAATCAGGCAAAAACAGCAGTTTTGTGCGGGCGGGATACAGTGCAAATTCGTCCCGCAAAGCAGAGGAGCAGAAACTTGCAAGAGCTGGCGGAGAGATTATCAAAACAAGACGGCAAGGTTTCGAAAAATCCTTATTTGCTTTCTTTTTCAATTGGAGATTTCCGCCTTGTCATCTTTCAGGATGGACGGGTGCTAGTTCATGGTACAAAGGATATATCAGAAGCAAAGACGTTGTATCATCGATATGTGGGATAGAGCCAACATTATGCTTTATGAGCTATTTCAATAAAAATACGTAATCGTCCCTCTATTTCCATTATAATGAAAGAAAACACGGAAAGCAGGGGATTGTATGCCGGCTCCTTTTTCTTTCGAGAGCATTGCCTGGAAACGTATTATGTTGCTTTTATCTTTAATCCTTCTCCCGAATTATCTTGTGATGCAAGTACAGCTTGTTGGTCCTGTCGATGATCTGATCGGCCTTTGCACAGCGCTTGATCTCGTCATCATCTTACCATTGGTGCTTTATTTCTTTGGATTCAAGAAACGGGTTTCATGGCTGGTGTTGTGCGCGTTTATATTCTGGGGACTGCTTCTGGCCAATTGGATGATTCCCGGTGAAGCAGATGGATACCTGTCCTATTTTAACCAATCGGTGATAGTGTTGGAGGCTGGAGTCATTGTCTTGGAATTGATGCTATTTGCTTTTATTGTAAAACGGCTTCCGTTGCTTTTCACAAATTATAGCGAGGAGAAGCAAGAGCATTATCACTTTTTGTTAAGTTTCTCGACGGCTATCCAACGCACGTTTTCCTTTAAAAATGAAAGATTGAATAAGTTCCAGTTCACCTTAAGGATTTTAGCAACTGATATTGCGGCGATCTATTATAGTTTGTTCAGCTGGAGAAAAAGCCCGCCCGTTATGGAGCATGGAAAAGGTCATTCTTTTACGTTTCATAAGGATGGCAGTTACCTGGGCGTTTTCATGATGCTCGTCCACGCAATGGTCCTGGAGATTATCGCGGTGCATATTATGGTTGCGCAGTACAGCCATACTGCCGCCTGGCTAGTCACGGGTCTTGATATTTACACGTTATTGTTCATCATTGCGGATTACCAGGCGATCCGTTTATCTCCTGTGGTGCTGGATTCAACAGGTATACATTTTCAAAAAGGCATCCGGCAGTACGGTTTTGTGTCATGGGAAAGAGTAAGCGGGATAGGTAAAAATGAAAAGTCCGTCAAGGAAGTAGATCAGGATCGTCGAAGTGTCTCGCTGGCACTTCACGGTCTTGAAAAAGAACAAATCCCTTATGTGATCCAACTAAAGGAACCAGTAGAAATCAGGCAGATATTCGGGTTCAAGAAAACGATCAAGTCTTTATATGTAAAAATGGATGAGGGACACACATTTTATGAGACTGTTGCTGCTTATATAAAGAAGCAAAAATCTATTTACTGAACGAGGAACGTGATTCTAAGAAAGCATGTTGATAAAGAAGGAAAAATGATTAACAAAGCTGACTGACGGCAAGTGCCTGGCACTCTTGTATGTCGAATGTGACATATGCAAGGAATGCCAGGCACTATTTTATGGTTGCCTTATTTTTTTATATCCATTAATAGTTCTTCAAACCATTTAACATTCACGATATGATGGGAACGTGAATTCTCCAGTAACTTCTTGAAATGGTTCTTTTCATCGAAAGTGTCTAGCGATTGCTCTATCAAGGAGATTTTCTTTTTCGTTTGTTCGATTTGTATTTCAAGAAGTTTTGCCAGTTCTTTGCTATCATACTCATCTGCAAACAACATGGCTGCATAAAATGATAAATTTATATAATCTGTTTTTGATCCATACTTGACCATCAATCTATCAAATTCTTCATTCCCTAGTTCCGTGATGATGTAATTGCGTTTCTCTCGCGTGTTGTCTAATTGATCGACTTTTTCAATATAATGTTTTTCTTCCAGCTGTTGAAGATTGTAGTAGAAGGACCCCTTTGTGAAATTCACTACATATTGATAGTGTCTCTCTTTCATTAAGGCCAGCAATTCGTATCCGTATGAACCCGGATTTTGCTTCAATAAACCTAAGATTAGTAACGGTATCAGAGAAACTCCTCCTTTAAATTCTTTAAAAAACCTTTAAATCATCATAGGGTTAACTATTGTTGATTTGCGCTAAGGAGGACTCGAATTCCTCATAAGATATTTTTCCCAGTGCCAAATCCATACTTTTTATATAAATCTTTTCCGTTTTTGTATAATCTTTAGGCTTATGATTGATCAATTCATCCTCATTATTTAATGGTTTTAAGATATGTTGCTTATTGGAAAAGGCTTCAAAATATCGCAGACCAAATTTTCTTTGCGAGGCTGCATCAAGATGAATACCATCAGGATTAGAAGTTAAACCGGAAGCTGTGACAAAGTAACAATTAGCTTGCTCAAAAGCAAATCTTTGCAGCTCTTCGTTGACAAGGTGATACTCCGTACAGTGCTTTCCAAATCCCTCTTTCCCTAAAAAATCTCCTAAGCCACCAATGATAAGAGGAATTTCCGGAGCATCCAGCTCTTTTCTAAGCATCTCGACAATGGAAAGCAATTTATCATAATAAACCTGATGGTTACCGTTTGTACTATCACTTTCTCCTTGATGCCACAGAATGCCCGTTAATTCACTAGTCTCCATGGCAAATTTAGCTTCGCTTACTGCGTGTCTAAATAGAGTTTCTTCTACAGCCCATTCATCCAGTGAGCTTCCTCCTTCAGCACACGGAATTAAGCCAATGGTGTCCTCTTGATTATGCTGGCACCAGGCTTCTGCAAATGAAGCCGCCAGACTGATGCCGGATACAGGGCGGTCGTAATTGATCGGTTCGGTCATCATCTGCCACCTTCCATTACGCAGCATACTGATTCTTTCATTAAAAATGGGCGTTGTCTCATGAATGAATCCCCGACCAGCCATATTGGACTGGCCTAGCATTAAAAATGATTTCATTTTTTTTCGACCTTTCTTTTGGTATTTAAATGTTTCCCCTTCTTGATAAGTGCTATCTATATCTATTTAAGTTATCCCTTAAGGAGTGCCATTATTGTAGATGAAAAATAGAATAGTCTAATTAGACTGATTGTCAATTATATTTTATGTTTCGTATTTCAGATAAAAATAAAATGAAATATAATGCGAAATGCCCTCTATATCTCACTAATTAACCTAAGCTCCATATTCTCCTTACTCCTTTTACGGACCCACCTACATGTCAGACCGCATACTTTCTTTAGTCACAATTCCTCCATTCATAATAAAATTCCCAAACGCCCATACTACCATTAGCGATTTTACGCAGGAGGAATGGCATGTGAACATTGCAAACATTTTTACGGTCATCGGATTTATCGCCTGTACGATATTAATTATTGTGCTCCTGGTTCTTGGAATCTTTTTATACAGAGTGGATAAAAGGCAAAAACAACATCCTATTCTTCGTAACTATCCACTGATCGGGAGAGTCAGGTATTTCCTGGAAAGCATTGGCCCCGAGCTGCGGCAATATTTGTTCAACAATAACCGGGAGGGGAAGCCTTTTTCACGGAATGACTATCAAAATATCGTGAAAAAGGCGAAGTACAAGCGGGATGTCATTGGATTTGGCTCGCAACGTGATTTTGATGAGCCTGGATACTATATCCGGAATTCGATGTTCCCTCACTTAACAGAAGAATTAAAGATGGATAGGCAGACGAAAGTCACGACCGAGCGCTATCTATTGATTAATGAACCCTTATTCGCCCAAAGGAAAGAGCGATTAGATAGAGATGAATCCCCTGTTTATTTATTGGAAGAGGATGATGCAATCGTGATTGGAGAAAATACGAGGCATCCGTTTAAGGTGAAAGGTCAGATTGGTATGTCTGCAATGAGTTATGGTTCTTTAGGTGAACGAGCCATTACTGCCCTCTCGGAAGGATTGGCTATTGCGAAAGGCACCTGGATGAATACAGGGGAAGGGGGGATCTCTGACTACCATCTAAAGGGCGGCGTGGATATTATCATGCAAATCGGCCCGGGGTTATTCGGAGTCAGGGATATGCAAGGGAATTTTAGTTGGGATGCATTGCTGGAAAAAAGCAACATTCCAGAAGTGAAGGCATTCGAGTTAAAACTTGCCCAAGGCGCCAAAACACGAGGCGGCCATGTCGACGGGGAGAAAGTGACTGAAGAAATTGCCAAAATAAGAATGGTAGAGCCTTATAAGTCGATCGACAGTCCCAATCGTTTTCGAGAGTTCAGTGACTTTCCTTCTTTATTTGAATTTATGGAAAAGGTTCGGGAACATGCCGGAAAGCCTATCGGTATGAAGGTGGTAATCGGAAGCCGTGAGGAGGCTGATGACCTTGCAAAAGCAATTAAAGAAACGGGTATGGGACCGAACTTCATTACGGTGGATGGCGGGGAAGGCGGTACAGGAGCATCGTACCAGGAATTAGCGGACAGTGTCGGGTTGCCGATTCGGTCGGCGCTGCCGTTAGTCGATCATGCCCTTCGGAAATACGGGGTGCGGGACAACGTAAAAATTATCGCATCCGGAAAGATGTTTTCGCCAGACCGAGTTGCCATCGCTTTGGCAATGGGGGCGGATCTTGTCAATATCGCGAGGGCCTTTATGATCACAGTAGGTTGCATCCAGGCGCTACAATGCCAATCCAACTCCTGTCCGGTCGGCGTCGCAACTACAGATCCTGAATTGCAAAAAGGACTCGTAATCGAAGAGAAAAAGTGGCGGACGGCAAACTATGTGATTACTATGCGCAAAGGCCTTTTCCGGCTGGCTGCGGCGGCAGGATTGGACTCACCGGCCAAGTTCACGAGAGACCATATTGTTTATCGGGATGAAAAAGGCAGGACATGGTCGTTGGAAGACATTTATCAATCGGCGGTACGACCGAAACATGTAAATGATATTTCTTAAGCGGAAGAAGGGGCGATAAATGAAAGCAGCAGAACTATTGATCAAATGCTTGGAGAACGAAGGAGTCGAATATATTTTTGGTGTGCCAGGAGAAGAAAACATCGATGTCATGGATGCGCTCCATGACTCAACGATTCAATTTATTTTGACAAGGCATGAAACGAGTGCAGCTTTTATGGCAGGGGGATACGGCCGGCTTACAGGAAAACCAGGTGTCTGTTTAGCAACACTGGGGCCTGGTGCAACCAATTTATTGACAGGTGTCGCCAATGCCAACATGGACCTGTGTCCGATCGTGGCGATCACCGGGCAGGCAGGACTTGGCCGCCAGCACAAAGTTTCCCACCAATACTATGACATGGTTTCGGTATATGAAAAAGTGACGAAATGGAATGCCCAGATAAAGACGCCTGACATTGTTCCAGAGGTAGTGCGGAAGGCCTTTCAAGTTGCTACACAGGAAAAGACCGGAGCAACGCATATTGAACTACCGGAAGATATTGCGGGAATGGAGGTGGACAGTTCCCCTCTAAATCTTGTTTCTCACCAGCTTTCAGAAGCAGATGAACCGGTGATTAATCAGGCGGCCGAAATGATAGAACAGGCGAGCCATCCGCTAATTCTAGCCGGAAATGGGGTGACACGGGGAAATGCTGCTGAAGCGTTAAAATCTCTGGTACAGAAGACAAATCTCCCGGTTGTACATACTTTTATGGGAAAGGGCGCAGTACCATGGACCGATGAGCACAGCTTGCTGACCGCCGGAATTGGCGGTGATGATTATATTACCTGCGGATTTGATGAATCAGACTTGGTTATAGCGATTGGCTTCGATATGGCGGAGTATTCGCCCAAAAGCTGGAATCCCGAGGGACAGACCCCCGTCCTGCACATCGATACGCAGGAAGCGGAAATCGATGCATGCTATCCAGTTCAATTACAGGTAGTCGGGAATTTGCAAGAAAACATCCTTAAACTAAAAGAGGGACTTTCGGAAAAAGAAAGAGATTTAACGTGGGTATCCCATGTTCGCAGAAAGGCATTCAGTGAACTGGAATCATTTCAAAACGATACATCCTTTCCTGTGAAACCGCAAAAAATCATTTCCGATTTACGTGCTGCAATGAAGGAAGACAGCATTGTCATCTCGGATGTGGGCGCACACAAAATGTGGATGGCCAGAATGTATCATTGTTATCAACCGAATTCATGTCTCATTTCCAATGGTTTGGCATCCATGGGGGTGGCAGTTCCCAGTGCCATCGCTGCTAAATTGGTACACCCGGAACGTCAGGTGGTTGCTGTATGTGGTGATGGATCGTTTCAGATGACCAGTGCAGAGTTGGAGACTGCCAAACGCCTGAACGTACCGATTGTCATCCTTTTATGGCGTGATGAAGGATACGGTTTGATTGAATGGCATCAAATGAAAGCTTTTAACCGTTCCTCTTATATTAAATTCGGCAATCCGGATTTCGGCCAGCTTGCCAATTCCTATGGTTTCGAGGCCTTGAAGGTCGCAGAGACAAACGAACTGAAACCGACCATCGAAAAAGCGCTCTCGATGAATAAGCCCGTACTAATCGATTGCCCAGTCGATTATCGGGAAAATATGAAGCTTACAGAAAAGCTGGGAAATATCATTTGCTGAATGGAGGACGTCTTATGATGAAAATAGGGTCCATTATCAATGGGCAAGAAAGAATAGAAGAGAACCGGCAAACAATGGCGGTTCATAATCCTTTTGACAACGAAAAGGTTGCCGAGTTAAAGCTTGCTGCCAAGAAAGACCTTGATGACGCGGTAACCAGCAGCTTCGAAACGTTTCATTCTGTGATGAAGGCTATGCCAGCGCATGAACGCGCAGATATTTTACGGAAAACGGCGGATTTGTTAGAGAAAAGAACAGATGAATTTGCAACCACAATCTGTAAGGAAGCAGGAAAACCGATAAAGTATAGCCGCGGGGAAGTCGAGCGTTCCATCCAGGTCCTCCGTTTCGCTTCTGAGTTGGCCAAAAATATTACAGGAGAAGTGGTGCCGATGGATGCCGCAGTCGGAGGCCAGCACCGAATCGGGCTGGTAAAGCGGGAGCCGTTGGGAGTTGTTGGGGCCATCACACCGTTTAACTTTCCTTTAAACCTTTCGCTTCATAAACTGGCTCCGGCGCTGGCTGCAGGTAACACAGTCGTGTTCAAGCCGGCGGAAAAAACGCCGATTTCGGCTTATAAGCTTGTAAAGCTGTTTCAGGAAGCGGGACTGCCGGATGGAGTAATCAATTTGGTTATCGGTACTGGCGAGGAAGTCGGCGCCCCCCTGGTAACGCATGACCACGTCCATAAAATCAGCTTTACCGGCAGTCTTGCAGTAGGCAAGAACATCAGGGAAACAGCTGGATTTAAAAAAGTTACGTTAGAGCTCGGTTCCAATTCCCCGAACATCTTGTTTGAGGACTCCGACATCGAAGACGCTGCCACAGAGCTGGTAAAAGGGGCATTTGCCTTTTCCGGCCAGGTGTGCATTTCCGCCCAGCGGATTTACGTCCATCAACAGATTTATGATAACTTCCTTTCGTCTTATATCCAAAAAATAAACGCATTGCGCATTGGTGATCCGCTCGATGAAAAGACGGACATTGGTCCAATGATCAATCAAGAAGAGGCAGAACGGGCCAAGCAGTGGATTGACGATGCGGTAGAAAAGGGAGCGAAAATCGAGGTCGGCGGTGAACAAGACGGCGCGGTCTTGACCCCTACGCTCATGACCAACGTGGATGAAAACATGAAAATCATTGCCCAAGAAGTATTCGCTCCCATTGTGTCCGTCATTCCATTTCGTACAGAAGAAGAAGTAATCGGCTATTCCAATAATTCCATTTATGGACTGCAGGCTGGTGTTTTTACAAAAGATATCAACCGGGCAATGCGGGTTGCCGACCGATTGGAAATGGGCGGCGTCTGGATTAATGAAATTTCGACGTACAGGCAGGATAATCATCCATATGGCGGCGTGAAGCAAAGCGGTGTGGGTAGAGAAGGCGTAAAATATGCCATCGAAGACATGACCGAAACAAAATTCATCGGGATAAAGATCGACCAAAACAAGCAGTGAAACGGTCAGGGTTGACCGTTTCGTTAAGCCCCCTCTTCCCTCAGGGAGGAAGGGGAACCTTTAGCTCTGAGAGTCCATTTAAAAGCGACCGGAAAAAACTCGAAACAACCGATATTGCGAAGGCGGTCGTTTATGCTGTGACCCAGCCGGATTACATAAATGTAAATGAAATTACGGTCCGGCCGGTTTAATTGCTTTTATAAATCAATATGATTTGGAGTCACGGATGACAAGGTTGAAAACTTATATTTTTGATCGGACAATGCTTATTCGCAAAATCGTGTGTAAGAGATAACTATAACAAATCCATCAAATAAATTTGATTTAAAAGGTTGCAATTTGAAATAATGAATAATACAATAACATTAAATCAAATAAAATTGATGTAAGGAAGTGAATCTTAGATGGGTTTACAATATACAAGTGATATTAATCAACAAGAAATGTTTAAAACATACGAAGCGAAATTTAAAGCCTTGTCTGATCAACTCCGCCTGAAAATCATGTATGAGTTAAACCAAAAAGGACAGATATGTGTCTGTGACTTAACCGAAATTATAGGTTTATCGCAATCAAAATTATCTTATCATCTAAAGATTTTGCTTGATGTCAATCTAATTGAAAGAGAAAAGATCGGCACTTGGAATTATTATCGTTTGAATGAAGAGGAAGTAAGAGGACTGCTGTCAGAAGAGTTATGCTGTATTTTTTATCCTGAGAAAAAATAAAAAATTTTAAGTTATACATCAAAAAAATTTGATTAATAGATCAACTTTTTTTGATGTGAAACGAAGGGATGGAGGGAAAAGATGGATGTTTTTTTGCAGTTTTTAAAAACATTTTTGACGCTTTTTTTAGAGTTGACATTGCTATTTATATTTATCAGCTTTTTGGTGAGCTGGTTACAGCGAAAGGTTACTGAAGAGAGGATTAAAAGAGTTTTCGATCGTCCGAATAAATGGAGTGGTTATCTTTATGGAACAGGTCTAGGTGCTTTGACCCCGTTTTGTTCATGTTCCACCATACCAATCTTAGCGGGCTTATTATCTTCCAAGGCACCTTTTGGTCCATCAATGTCATTCTTGATTGCTTCCCCTCTCTTGAATCCAGTCATTGTTCTGTTACTTTGGACATTACTTGGGTGGAAATTGACCCTTTATTATGTCGTAATTGTTGGGGTATTTTCCATTCTTATCGGAGTTGTTTGGAATGCCTTAGGTCTTAACCATTCCGTTAAAGAAGTAAAAGTCAGAAAAAGTGAGAACGAAGGCGATGGTATTGCTACATCGAAGTGGATATTAGCTCTTCAAGATGCATGGTCATTCTTTTATCCATTGCTACCTTTCTTGCTGATTGGTGTTTTTATTGGAGCATTTATTCATGATTTCATCCCTCAGGATTTTATTGTCAAATATGCAGGGGGGGATAAACCATGGACCATTCCAATAGCTTCCGTTATCGGTATTCCAATGTACATTCGTGCAGAAGCAATCTTGCCTATTGCAGATGCTTTGGTAGGTAAGGGCATGGGAATTGGAGCGATTATCGCCCTATTAATCGGTGGAGCCGGAGCAAGTATCCCTGAGGTGATTTTATTAAGCAAGCTGTTTAAAAAGAAATTAGTTGTTGCCTTTGTGGTATCAATATTATTTGTTGCCATTAGTACAGGATTTATCGTTCAAGTAATCCTATGAAGGGGGTGATAATCATGGCAGAAAAAAAGCCCGGTCTTAAAAAGTTGTTCTCTAGATCTAGTAAAGATTGCTGCAGTATTGAAATTGAAGAAGTAAAAGCAGATGAAAGTAACTGTTGTAAAACCGGAGAACAGAAAAGTGATAAACAAGAGAAAGAAGCTTGATAAATTAACCAGCCCAGCATTTTTCCTGCCGACAAAACAAAGGACTTTTTCAGAGAGTCCTTTGTTTGTTTTCGACTAATCCACCTTCCTTACGGTAAGGTTAAAAATAAACGGTAAGACCGGGAAAAGAGGTAAACAATGGTCGTCAATCATGGAGGATCTTTAACGCAAAATTACTTTAAATCTTATATAAAATTGATTTTGAATGCAAACGAATGTTCATTAAAAGAAGCTAAAGAGATAGTTTTTAACCATTTTTTTGAAAGGAAAGAAAGCCGTTTTGGGGAAGAAACATATAAGAATTTTTTATTTGCTTATAAAGAATTGGAAAAAGATATACACGATTAATTCTGCTTACCATCGTCTTAGTTAAACAGTTCAGAGACTCTGTAGAGGCGTCCGGGATAGGTGTATGGAAATAATGAATTATCCTTTCTTTCCTATTGAATAAACTCCTCCATTAAGAGGCAAGGTAAGCGTGACTATACCTGAGGAGGTTTCAGTATGGAAGAAAACAAAGATAAGAATTCAGCAAAGGGGAAAGACGTGGAACGCGACACGTTGACCACGCGCCAGGGGCGTCCTGTGGTTGATAACCAAAACATCCGTACGATTGGCAATCGCGGTCCGGCCACACTTGAAAATTATCATTTCATCGAAAAGATTTCCCATTTTGACCGGGAGGAAGTACCGGAGAGGGTCGTGCATGCACGAGGATCTGGAGCATTCGGGTATTTCGAAACCTATGGAAAAGTCGGAGACGAACCGGTTGAGAAATACACGCGTGCGAAAGTATTTTCTGGGGCGGGCAAGCAAACCCCTTTAATGGTTCGTTTCTCCACAGTTGCAGGAGCGAAAGATGCTCCGGAAACCGATCGCGATCCCCGAGGATTTGCCGTAAAGATGTACACGGAAGATGGCAACTGGGATTTGGTAGGAAATAATTTAAAAATCTTCTTCATCCGCGATGCCATGAAGTTTCCGGATATGATTCATGCATTTAAAGCAGATCCGGCCTCCAATATAAAAAGTCCTGAGCGAATGTTTGATTTCGTTTCCCGTACGCCGGAAGCTACCCATATGATTACCTTCCTGTTCTCACCGTGGGGTATTCCAGCTACATACCGCCATATGCAGGGATCCGGGGTGAACACGTACAAATGGGTGAACGACAAAGGGGAAGCAGTGTTGGTAAAATACCACTGGGAACCGAAACAAGGGATACGAAATCTGACACAAGAAGAAGCGAACGAGATTCAATCGAAGAACGTTGGACATGCGACCCAGGACTTATATGAAGCAATTGAGCGGGGAGAATACCCGGAGTGGGAATTGTTTGTTCAAATCATGGAAGACGGGTACCATCCGGAGCTCGACTTCGATCCGCTTGACGATACAAAGCTTTGGCCGGAAGACAAGTTTCCATGGCTGCCGGTAGGGCGTATGGTACTGGACCGTAACCCTGAGGATTTCCATGCAGAAATCGAACAAGCGTCATTCGGTACAGGTGTCCTGGTAGATGGAATGGATTTTTCGGATGATAAAATGCTACAAGGTCGTACTTTCTCCTACTCTGATACCCAGCGCTATCGTGTTGGCGCAAACTACTTGAAGCTTCCTGTCAATGCGCCTAAGACAGGCATTCGGACGAACCAGCAGCGCGGCCAAATGGATACCCGGGATCCGCGGGAATCAGGAGACAACCCGCATATTAACTATGAGCCTTCCATGGTCGGCGGTTTCCAGGAAGCGGATGGATCAAAAACACCGCCCCACGAGCCGGAATATAATGCGACGGCCATGAGTGCACCGATCGACCGCACCAATAATTACGGCCAGGCCGGCCACACCTACCGCAGCTTTGATGATTGGGAACGTGAGGAGTTAATAAAAAACCTATCAGATGCTCTCGCGATTTGCGATAAACGAATCCAAGATGCGATGATCGAGCACTTCACCCAGGCCGATGAAGACTATGGGCGCCGGGTTAAAGAAGGCATTCAAGCGAAAATGGCAGAAATGAAGAAAATGCAGGGTGACAGTAAAGTTCCCGGCCGTGAAGCAGGGGAATCCAAATATGGCCGAGGTTCTACAGCGCAGCATGAAGCAACAGAAGATGCAGTGAAGAAAAGCCACGAAGCAGATCCTTATTAACTTCTGGCAGAAAAACTTAAAAGGCTGTACAGACCAGCGTAAACTGGACTGGCAGTCTTTTTAATGTCATAAACAAAGCTTGGAGACAATTAAGTATTAAAGATGGCATTTTATCCGATTGAATCCTACCTATGTAAAGATAGTGGATAGCCCCTTGTCCACTACGCAATAAGCAAAATGATTTGAATATATAAGCAAATTATTATATATTGATAAGGGAATGAACAGGGAGGGATCTTATGTGACAAAAACAACAATTGAGATGGAAAAAGCGGCTTTGATTTTAAAACTGTTAGGGGACAAAACACGCTTAACCATGGTGAAGCTTTTGGAAAACAATGATTGTTGTGTATGCGAGTTTGTAGAAATCTTTCAAGCCAGCCAGCCGTCTATCAGTCAACATCTTCGTAAATTAAGGGACGTCGGGCTTGTCAAAGAGGATAGAAGGGGCCAGTGGATTTTTTATTCGATTAATAAGAACCACGAGTACTTTCCTTTTGTCGAACAAATCCTTGGTCAGCTACCTGATCAGGAAGATAAATTAAAAGAATTAGAAAAGAACGGAACACGGATTACTTGTTGTTAAATTGGAGGGGAAACGAGTGACAGCTTCGCTTATACTAGCTGTGTTTATTTTTTTGGCAACATTAGTGCTGGTGATTTGGCAGCCCAGAGGATTATCAATCGGATGGTCGGCGATCGGTGGGGCCATCCTGGCTTTAATTGTCGGTGTCGTTGACTTTAGCGACGTTGTAGAAGTAACCGGAATTGTCTGGAACGCAACGCTGGCATTTGTTGCGATTATTCTTATTTCGTTAATCTTAGATGAAATAGGCTTTTTCGAATGGGCTGCGTTACATATGGCCCGTGCCGCTAAAGGGAATGGCACGAAGATGTTCATCTATGTCAGCTTGTTGGGTGCCATTGTTGCGGCTTTCTTCGCCAATGACGGAGCGGCGTTAATATTGACGCCTATCGTATTGGCAATGGTCCGAAATTTAAATTTCCAGGAAAAAATGATTTTTCCATTCATCATGGCCAGTGGCTTTATTGCCGATACCACTTCACTGCCATTGATTGTCAGTAACTTGGTGAATATCGTCTCGGCAGATTTTTTCCATATCGGATTTGTGGAATATGCGTCACGGATGATTATCCCGAACTTTTTCTCTTTAGGTGCCACGATAATGGTATTATTGATCTATTTTAGAAAGGGCATTCCGAGAAATTATGATTTAACCGAATTAAAGAAACCGATCGATGCGATTAAGGATATCAAGATGTTCCGTCTTTCCTGGTATGTACTCGGGATACTCCTTATCGGTTATTTCGCAAGTGAATTTATTGCACTGCCGGTCTCGATTGTCGCAGGCGTAATCGCGATTTTCTTTATTTTCATGGCCAGGGGAAGCAAGGCAGTGGATACAAAAGGTGTAATAAAAGGAGCACCGTGGGAAATTGTGTTCTTCTCGATTGGTATGTATGTGGTGGTCTTTGGTCTGCGAAACGCCGGGCTTACTGATGTATTGGCCGGCCTGATCCAGGCGAGTGCAGAACAAGGTCTATTTGCCGGTACGGTAGCGATGGGCTTTATTGCGGCAATATTGTCGTCGCTCATGAACAACATGCCGACGGTGATGATCGATGCGATTGCGATTGCAGAGACTGATACTTCCGGAGTGCTAAGGGAAGCGCTGATTTATGCCAATGTCATCGGTTCCGACCTGGGGCCGAAAATCACTCCGATTGGTTCTCTGGCAACCTTGTTATGGCTTCATGTGTTGTCGCAAAAAGGCGTCAAAATTTCGTGGGGGACTTACTTTAAAACAGGGATTGTTTTAACGATTCCCATCCTGTTCATTACCCTTGTCGGCCTGTACCTGACGCTACTCATTCTTTAGTTGGAGATCGGATGGCTGCATGCGTGCGGCATCAGGAGTGTGTCCTTTTAAACGATCGCTAAAATTCATTCATGTTGGAGGGATAGAAATGAGCAAAGTAGAAATTTTTGATCCGGCGATGTGCTGTTCGACGGGTGTGTGCGGTCCGAGTGTGGACCCGGATTTAACAAGAGTCGCTTCCGCCGTTTATTCATTAGAACAAAAAGGAGTCGACATTAAACGATTTAATTTAGCCAATGAACCGGCTGCTTTCACCGATAATGAAACGGTAAATAACGTATTGCAAGAAAAAGGAGCAGATGCGCTTCCTGTCATCCTGTTAGATGGGGAAGTCGTCAAAATCGGAGAGTATCCAGCGAATGAAGAGTTCGCTACATGGCTGGAAGTGAAGGCAGAGGAACTAACACTAAAGCCTCGTGTCCGTGTATCTGTGAATTTTGATTAACAAAGGAGAAGAACAGATGTATCCACTATATCGTCCCAATGAACAGATTGAAACACCTTACTTGTTCTTCACTGGAAAAGGAGGGGTCGGGAAAACCTCTTTGGCTTGTGCCACAGCAGTGGCGCTTGCCGACCAAGGCGAAAAAGTCCTGTTAGTCAGTACGGATCCGGCCTCCAATCTGCAAGATGTATTCGGTATCGAAGTACAGCGGGAGGCTGTTGAAATTTATGGCGTTAAAAATTTATATGTAAGTAACATCGATCCGGAAGAGGCGGCAAGGGTGTACCGGGAACAGACAGTAGGTCCCTATCGGGATAAACTTCCTGCATCCGTCGTCCAACAAATGGAGGAACAGTTATCTGGAGCATGCACGGTAGAGATTGCGGCTTTTAACGAATTTTCCCATTTACTTGCGGATGAAGGGATTTTTGCTCAATATGACCGTGTGTTATTTGATACAGCGCCAACCGGTCATACTCTCCGTTTGTTATCACTTCCTGCTGCCTGGACGGGTTATTTGGAAGAAAGCACCCATGGTGCTTCATGCTTGGGTCCCTTATCAGGACTTGGTGACAAGAAGGAGATGTACCAAAAGGCTGTAAATGCTCTGTCCGACGCTGAAAAAACCACACTGATTTTAGTTGCCAGGCCGGAGGAATCTACGTTTAAAGAAGCGAATCGTGCCTCGAAAGAACTGGGGAGTATAGGTATCGAAAATCAATTGGTGGTTATCAACGGTCTCCTTCACCATCATGATCCGGAAGACGAGATATCAACGGCTTTTTATGAAGGACAGCAATATGCACTTCGCCAATTACCGGAAGGCTTGAAACAATTCAAACTGCTTTACATGCCCTATGTTTCTTATTCGTTAACGGGAATTGACAGCTTGCGCCAAATCGTAAGCAATCAACCGTTTGAACATGAAAGCGTGAAGGATGATGAAATGGAGATCCAGGCATTGCCCGGTTTGAAAGAGGTGGTGAACGATTTTTCCGTAAGAAATACCCGCGTCATTTTCACGATGGGCAAAGGAGGAGTCGGGAAGACATCGACGGCAGCCGCAATTGCGGTGGGACTCACCGAAAAAGGACACAAGGTTCACTTGACAACGACCGACCCGGCAGCACATTTGGATGATATGTTTCGGCACAATGCCATCCATGACAACCTGACAATCAGCAGCATCGACCCGGCTGTGGAAGTAGCAAATTATAAGCAGCAAGTAATCACAGCAGCGGGGGATATAACAGAAGAAGAGCTTGCCTACTTGCAGGAGGACCTGGAATCACCTTGTACGGAGGAAATCGCTGTATTCCGTGCATTTGCCGATGTGATAGACAAATCCGAACAGGAGATGGTCGTCGTTGACACCGCACCGACCGGGCATACGTTGCTCTTGCTGGATTCTTCAGAAGCCTATCATAAGGAAATGAGTCGGTCGACAGGGGAAGTTCCGGAAAGTGTTCGGAAACTTTTGCCGCGTTTACGCAACCCGGATGAAACGAGTGTTGTGATTGTGACGTTGCCAGAAGCCACCCCTGTTTTTGAAGCAGACCGCCTGCAGGATGACTTGAAACGAGCGGAAATCCGGCCAAAGTGGTGGGTAATCAACAAAAGTTTATATGCTGTACAAACAACCGATCAGCTATTGAAGCAGCGTGCTGCAAGCGAAAAACAATGGATCAGGCAAGTCAGTGAAGAGTTAGCGGCTAATAGTGCGCTAGTTCCTTGGAGGAAAGAACAAAAAATAGGATATGAACAATGGAAAGAATTAGTTTGAAAAACGGGAGGGTTCGAAATGAATATTACGGAAAAGGCAAATAAGAAAATAAACGAGTTATTGGAACAAAAAAACGCAGAAGGGATTCGTTTTTATTCGATGGGAGCAGGCTGCTGCGGCCCACAACTCGGAATTTCCCTGGATGCACCGGGAGAGAATGATATTATCGAAGAAATTGACGGAATCCAAGTAGCAATTGATAAAGAGGTAAAAGATACGGTGGCAGAATTAACGCTTGATAATGAAGAAACGCTGGAAGGTTCGCACTTCACTTTACTCGGCATGGATCAATGTTGCTAAAAAAACAAAAACGCTAGGGGGCCTAGTCTTATGAAACTAATTATTATTGGATCGGTGGCTGCGGGTACATCTGTAGCAGCAAAAGCGCGCCGGAATGATGAAAACGCGGAAATCACCTTGTATAATGCCGATTATGATATCTCCTATTCTATCTGTGGAATTCCTTACTTTTTGGGTGGAGAGGTTGATGAACTAGAAACTTTGACACCAAGAAATGCAGCATGGTTTAAAAAAAGGTATAACGTGGATATTCATACCCGTCATGAGGTGACGGCCATTGAACCAAACCAGAAAACAGTCACTGTCAAGAACTTGGAGACCGGTGAGGAAATACAAGATAATTATGATACATTAGTGTTTGCAACTGGTGCGTCACCAATCACTCCTCAGATTGATGGTGTTGAGCTCGGCCATGTATTTCATGTTCGTACTATTCAAAACACAGCTGCCATTCAATCGTTTATGACTGTGAATCAACCGAAAAAGGTTACCATCATAGGGGCAGGATTCATCGGGCTCGAAATGGCGGAACAGTTAACCCATAAAGGGATGGAAGTGACGATCGTGCAGCGGGGCGGCCAAATTATGTCCCATTTAGACAGGGATATGGCCGTTCGGGTTGAAGAACATATGCGAAACTACGGGGTCAACTTGTTAGTAAACGAAGAGGCTGCGAAAATTTCCCCACATAGAGTAGAGATGGCAAGCGGAAAAGCCGTTGATGCTGATATGGTGATATTAGCGACTGGAGTAAGACCCAATTCAAGTCTCGCTAAATCTATCGGGGTAGAGCTTGGTGCATCTGGTGCTATCAAAGTGAATACGAAAATGCAAACGAATGTACCGGATGTTTATGCCGTCGGGGATGTTGCTGAAAGCTTTTCCGTCGTCACTGGTAATGCACTTTACCGTCCATTGGGTTCTACCGCTAATAAAATGGGACGAATTGCCGGCGATGTGATTACAGGTGGCGATTTAGAACACCGCGGGATTTTGGGAACTGGTATTCTAAGGGTCTTTGATTTGGCGGTGGGTTATACAGGTTTGAGCGAAAGAGACGCCCTGGCTGAAGGGTTCGATATCGAGGTGCTTCATAACATTAAACCGGCAAGGGCGGAATATTTAGGTGGCAAAGAATTAGTGATCAAAGCAATTGCCGACAGAAAAACAAGCCGGATATTAGGAGTGCAAATTGTAGGGGAAGAGGGTGTGGACAAGCGAATTGACGTGTTTGTCACCGCTATTTCCTTTAAAGCTAAAGCGGAAGACCTTTTCCATTTGGATTTAGCATATGCCCCGCCGTTCAGTACAACGAAAGATCCGGTATTGTATACGGGTATGGCTTTGACAAATGCGATCGAGAAGAAAAATAAACTGATGACACCTCAGGAATTGTCAGACCGAACCGAAAGCGGAGAGCGTCTCCAAATCATTGATACGAGAGCGGCAAAGCAGTTTGAAGTATCGAACGTGGAGGGAGCCGTCAATATTCCATTGGCGAATTTACGTGAAGAAGCTGAAGGTTTGGATCCCGATGTTCCTACTGTGACGTATTGTAATAAGGGCGTAACAGGAAATGCGGCACAGAATGTGTTGAGGAATAAAGGCTTTAAAGAAGTCTATAATCTTTCCGGTGGCAATAAAAACTATCAGCGTTTTAATAAGGACAAGTAAGAGGAAAAAAGGCTGTTAACCCAACAGTCTTTTTTTGTCGGTTAAGTATAAGCTCAAGAGAGATGTTGAATACTTACCCTTTGAGGCCTTAAAGAACGTCCGGGTGGAAAAGAACGGACAATCCTTGATGGTTCCAACCTATGCTTGTCTGAGGCCCGCACAATGTGGATCCAGCAGGCCTTCCACAGGAGGTGGCGGATTTGCCTGTACTCCTATAAACAGGAGCCCTGCACTTTTCTTACCATAAAAGAAATACGTGGTATGTGGAAAGGCTGCAAACGTTTTTTATTTGACATAAAATACGGTACGGGGGTATAGTATAAACATAAAAGTAAAAGGAAGTGATTGTTGTGGAAGAGAAATTCTTGCATGATCACCCAAGTACTCCAAGAACGAAAGAGGAAATGGATAAAATCGTCAACCGTTTAAAGCGAATAGAAGGCCAGGTGCGTGGCGTCCAGAAAATGGTGGAAGAGGATCGTTATTGCATGGATATTTTAGTTCAAATCAGTGCGATTCAATCTGCATTGAAGAATGTCGGTTTTTCGGTAACGGAACGGCATATCAACCATTGTGTCAGCGACGCCATTAAGAAAGGGGAAGGACAGGAGTCGATTGAAGAATTAATGAGTGTGCTGAAGCAATTTTCCAAGTGAGGAGGGTAGACGATGAGTGAAGAAAAGCATGTCACAATTGGTGTCAAAGGGATGACGTGTGCAGCCTGTTCGAACCGGATTGAGAAAGTGTTAAACAAAATGGATGGGGTCGAGGCACAGGTCAATTTGACGACAGAAAAGGCGACGCTGGATTACGATCCCGCGAAAACAACAATGGAAGACATCACACAAAAAATAGAAAATATCGGATACGGGGTCCGGACGGAAAAAGCGGATTTGGATGTCTTCGGAATGACGTGTGCCGCTTGTTCCAACCGAATTGAAAAGGTGCTGAATAAGCAAGAAGGGGTTTCACAGGCCGCTGTCAATTTGACAACAGAAAGTGCAACGATCGAATACAACCCTGCACTAACAGCCCCGCAAGCATTGATCGAAAAAATACGCAAAATCGGGTATGATGCCAAACCGAAGGCAGAATCTGAAGAAAAACAAACGCATAAAGAAAAGGAATTGCAACAGAAAAAGACCAAGTTAATCATATCTGGAGTCCTCTCGGCTCCGTTATTAGTAACGATGCTCGTCCATTTATTGAACATGAATATACCGGCTATCCTGATGAATCCTTGGTTTCAATTCGCATTGGCTACCCCTGTACAGTTTATCATTGGCTGGCAGTTTTATGTTGGTGCCTATAAAAACCTGAAAAACGGCGGAGCGAACATGGATGTGTTAGTTGCATTGGGAACGAGTGCTGCTTATTTTTACAGTTTATTCGAAGCAGTCAGGACGATCGGCAATCCGGGATATATGCCGCATTTATATTTTGAAACGAGTGCCATTTTAATCACCCTGATTTTATTTGGCAAGTACTTGGAAACAAGAGCAAAGAGCCAGACAACGAACGCTATCTCTGAATTGCTCAACCTACAAGCAAAAGAAGCGCGCGTCATACGGAACGGCAACGAAACGATGATACCGGTGGAAGAAGTGGTCGTGGGCGACCGTCTGGTAGTAAAACCAGGGGAAAAAATACCGGTAGACGGTATGGTCGTGAAAGGGAGAACCTCTATCGATGAGTCGATGCTTACAGGCGAATCGATTCCGATTGAGAAGGATTCAGGAGCAAAAGTGATTGGCTCCACCATCAATAAAAATGGCTCCATCGAGATGGAAGCAACAAAAGTCGGGAAAGATACGGCACTTGCATCGATTATAAAAGTAGTGGAAGAAGCGCAAGGATCGAAGGCGCCAATTCAACGGCTAGCTGATGTGATTTCCGGCTATTTTGTGCCGATTGTAGTCGGGATTGCGCTGGTAACCTTTGTAATCTGGATTGCGTTTGTGACGCCAGGTCAATTGGAACCGGCCTTGGTGGCAGCAATTGCTGTCTTGGTCATCGCTTGTCCGTGTGCCCTTGGTTTGGCGACACCGACTTCGATTATGGTTGGGACAGGAAAGGCGGCTGAAAGCGGAATATTGTTCAAGGGCGGCGAACACCTTGAAGGCACCCACCAGTTAGAAGCAATTGTCCTGGACAAAACCGGAACAATCACCAAAGGGAAACCGGAAGTAACCGACTTTTCCGGCGATGAAGAAACATTGCAGCTGCTGGCAAGTGCTGAGAAAGGATCAGAGCACCCACTGGCGGAAGCGATTGTGTCCTATGCAGCAGAAAAGGAAGTGGATTTTGTCGAGGTGGAAGATTTCACAGCCATACCCGGCCATGGTATCGAAGCGACCATTTCCGGGAAACACATTGTTGTGGGGAATCGCAAGCTGATGCAAAATCACGGAATTGGCACGGAAGTCGCTGAAGACACCTTGGTTGATTATGAGAACAGTGGGAAAACAGCCATGCTAATCGCCATCGATGGCCAGTATCGAGGAACCGTCGCGGTCGCTGACACGATGAAAGAAACAGCTCCTGAAGCGATTAAGCAGTTAAAAGCGTTGGGAATTGACGTCATCATGTTGACGGGGGATAACGAAAGGACCGCCCAGGCGATTGCGAAACAGGCGGGAATCGAGCAGGTGATCGCCCAGGTATTGCCGGAAGAGAAAGCAGATAAAGTAAAAGAGATTCAGCTGCAAGGCAAAAAAGTGGCAATGGTCGGCGATGGGGTTAATGACGCCCCCGCGCTCGTCACTGCCGACATCGGCATCGCGATTGGAACCGGTGCGGAGGTGGCGATTGAAGCCGCAGACGTGACCATTCTCGGCGGGGAGCTGTTGCTGTTGCCGAAAGCAATCAACATCAGCCATGCGACGATTCGCAATATCCGGCAAAACCTTTTCTGGGCGTTCGGTTACAATACAGCGGGCATTCCGATCGCCGCAATCGGTCTGCTTGCACCTTGGGTTGCCGGTGCGGCAATGGCGTTGAGCTCGGTTAGCGTTGTTTCGAATTCCCTGCGCTTAAAACGGGCGAAACTATAAAGGACTGAGTCCATTTAAAGGAGGTGAGAATCATGGAAAAAACATTGAACGTTCAAGGCATGTCTTGCGGACATTGCAAAACGGCGGTGGAAGGCGCCTTGAAAAATTTAGATGGTGTTTCAACAGCTGAAGTCAACTTAGAAGCTGGCAAAGTTGATGTAACCTATGACGACGCCAAAGTTTCTTTTGACGATATGAAAGAAGCGGTTGAAGAACAGGGCTATGATGTCGAAGCATAATGAGGCAAATGCTCATTTTTGTTGGAAAACAAACCTATGGAGTGTGTCAGTGCGGTTAGGCACACTCTTTAGGTTATAAATACGAGTAATAAAAAGATGAGTGAAATGATGGATCAGGACAAAGAATTGTCACCTTTCTTAACAAGATACTATGCCGGATTAGGAAGGAATCTTCTGTTCCTGATTGGATATGTACAGACAGAAATGGAAATATAAATATTTTGGTTTACTTAACTTACATAACATGCTCTTTGGGTAATTGTTATTATTTTTTGATATAAAAATACCCTACCCCTGTATGATGTTTAAAATTTAAATTTAAGAAAAAGGGAGGAGGACCTAGTGGAAAACGTTGTGAAGAAAAGTAGAAGTCACCATAATTGGCGGGATTGGAGTTGAGCCAAAACTCAAGATTTGAACTGCTTGAGTATGTGTACATTTTATCGTACTCGGAGCAAGAGCCCTTTCGCTCTTTTATTTTCAAATACAACCACAGTTTAAAGGAACTATTGGACAGGATCCATTTTTCAAGTGGGAGTTAATGCATAACGTTACAACCCGATCCTACTACTCATTCTTTTGTTCCTTTTAATAATAATTAGAGATTGGCAAATTATATCGGAAAAGGAGGATAATGCATGGTGAAAAATAATGAGAATCATGGACAAGGCAAGCACGCACACGAACAGCACACATCCCGTGAACAACACAGCCATCAGGAGCACGGAGGAGATGGTCACAACTGTCATGATCACCACGAAAATCAGGATCATGGGGGGCATGGCGATACTAGTTATGATCATCACGGACATCATGATCATGGAGACATGGTTAATGACTTTAAGAAACGCTTTTACACTTCATTAATTGTTACCATCCCTATTCTCATTTTATCTCCAATGTTACAACACTTTATAGGAGTGGACTGGCGATTTGAGTTTGACCATTATATTTTATTTGCTCTTTCAACGTTTGTATTTTTCTATGGTGGCTGGCCGTTCATAACTGGCGGTATAAACGAATTAAAAGATAAGAATCCAGGAATGATGACCCTTATTGGATTTGCAATCGTAGTGGCGTATGGTTATAGCACCTTGACCGTCTTCGGTTGGGAAGGAAACGACTTCTTTTGGGAACTGGCAACATTGATTGATATTATGTTACTTGGGCATTGGATTGAAATGCGTTCAATAATGGGAGCTTCGAACGCACTGGAGGAACTCGTTAAACTGATGCCAAGTGAAGCACATAAATTAAATGAAAACGATGAAGTGGAAGATGTTTCAGTAGCCGATTTAAGAAATAACAATAGAATTCTTGTAAAGCCTGGTGAAAAGATTCCTGTTGATGGCACCATTTTGGATGGAAAGTCAGCCATTGACGAATCGATGCTGACTGGCGAATCCGTCCCTGTTGAAAAACAAGTTGGCGATGAGGTAATTGGCGGTTCTGTAAACAAAGAAGGTTCGCTTACCGTACAAGTTGAAAAGACAGGGGAAGATTCGTACTTGTCCCAAGTTATTACATTGGTCAAACAAGCCCAAGAATCAAAGTCCCGGACACAGGATGTAACAAATAGAGCAGCAAAGTGGTTGTTTTATCTTGCGTTAGGATCGGGCTTTCTTACATTGATTATCTGGCTGGTTCTGGGATATTCATTTGATATTGCGTTAGAACGAATGGTTACAGTAATGGTAATAACATGTCCACATGCACTTGGATTGGCTGCTCCACTTGTAATCGCAGTGTCTACTTCTATTTCGGCTCAAAGTGGATTGTTGATTAGAAACCGTGTCCATTTTGAAGGGGCAAGAAATCTGAATGCGGTAGTATTTGATAAAACCGGTACCTTAACAAAAGGTGAGTTTGGTGTAACGGACGTTGTATCGATGGAAGGGAAGGAAAAAGCAGAAGTCTTAATGTGGGCAGCAAGTCTGGAACAAAATTCAGAGCATCCGTTGGCAGCTGGCATCGTGAAAGAAGCAAAAGGAGAAAACCTCACACTTAAGAAAATAACAAACTTTGATTCCATAACTGGTAAAGGCATTGAAGGAACGATAGATGGAAAAAAAGTAAACGTAGTTAGCCCGGGGTATGTTCAGAACACTCTTATAAAATATGACCAAGAACAGTTTAATGAAATGTCGGAAAAAGGGAAGACAGTTGTGTTCGTGTTACTAAATGATACGTTAATTGGCATGATTGCTCTTGGGGATATCGTTCGTGAAACTGCACAAGAGGCGATTTCTGCATTAAAGGCAAGTGGAATTCATTCCATTATGCTCACCGGAGATAATAAGAAAGTTGCCCAGTGGGTAGCAAAACAATTGGATATCGATGAAGTCTATGCAGAAGTGCTGCCAAATGAAAAGTCTGATCAGGTTAAGAAAATTAAAGAAAAGGGATGGAAAGTTGCTATGACAGGCGATGGGATCAATGATGCTCCTGCCTTGGCAACTGCAGATTTAGGTATCGCGATTGGTGCGGGGACAGATGTAGCTATGGAAACGGCCGATGTAGTCCTGGTCAAGAGTAATCCAAAAGACGTGGTCACTTTAATTAATTTATCAAAAAAGACCTATCGAAAAATGGTGCAAAATCTATGGTGGGCAACAGGGTACAATATTTTTGCAATCCCACTGGCGGCAGGAGTTCTGGCTCCGATTGGGGTTGTCTTGAGTCCTGCAGTGGGGGCGATTCTGATGAGTATAAGCACCGTAATTGTTGCAATTAATGCAAAAATGTTAAAAGCATAAAGCTTTATAAAATTTAATAATATTTATCGCTGTTTTATTCCTTATTTCTAATAGTTCATTGCCCGTCTTTTCAATGCAAACATCAGAAACGGCTGATAGGATGAATTCTGAGAGGACTGCTACTGAAGAAAAAAGTAGGGGAGCGGGAGTGAAATACTCCCGCTCCTCCACTTTTTGACTAGAGTGGCATTACCGCCTGTTTCTTGGTCTTCAGAAACCAAAAGATGAGAGGAGAACCCCTTTTCTTCAGCAAAGCTTCTTAATTCTTTTCTTGATAATATCCAATGATTGACTGCTTCCATATGGCTCGCGATAATACTGGCGTGAGGGGGAGCATTGTAGACTTCGTAGATAACTTATGTGTTCTGCCTCACCTAAAAAGCCCGCCATTAATAAGCTTATTGATGATTCCGGCCATTTCTTTTGGCGACTTATCCATATCATTGTTCAGCCAGGTTTTTATCACATGAATGCTCCCGCTGATGATGAAGGTGCTCAAATACTCCGAAGCGTCCTCTTCAAAATGATTGCTGGTCGTCCAATGGTTCATAAACACGCCATGCGCGAACACCATCACTTTTTTCTGGAAGGTCGTATCGACTTTTTCGTTGAAAAGTGTCTTGCATACCTCATGTTTGGAGGCGAAGTATTCGATCAGCTTTTCAATCATTTGGAGCGAGTCCTCTTCCTTGTCAAAATTGTATTGGCTTAAGTATCCCTTCATGTCTTCAATAATTTCATCTTCTATTTTATCCATCAGGTCATATTGATCAAAGTAATGAGAATAAAAAGTGGAGCGGTTGATGTCGGCCAATCCGCAAAGCTCTTTCACGGTAATCGCCGAGATCTGCTTTTCCCTTAGCAGCTGCATTAAGCTGTCTTTTAAAACCATCCGTGTGTACTTTTTTCTTCTATCCAATTTGGAAGCAGTCATGAGTAATCCCCTTTCTTTTCCCTTCATTAAATACTCACTATCTATGGTTTTTTTGCTGTTATCCAACACATTCATTCATTGTGTTGCCAAAATAACATATGATAATAAACTGTTTGTTGAATAGCCAACACGGTGTCCATATAATGATAAAGTGTGCGTTGGAAAATGGCAAGAGAGGGTGAAGGAGAATAACTATTGCAGCTAAAATTATAAAACACAAAAAGGGCGTTGCCTTGACGTTCATGGTTCTTACCATCCTCTGTATCCTGGCACAGTTCACCGTATCGGTAAACTACGACATGAAGGATTACTTGCCAGAGGATGCGCCATCGACAACGGCAATGGATATAATGGACGAAGAATTTGATGGGAATGTCCCGACAAACAGAGTGATGATGCGTGACATGACCATACAGGAAGCCCTTGCTTTTAAAGAAAAGCTTGCAGCTATCGATGGAGTAGCAGCGGTTACTTGGCTGGATGATGCCATCGATATCAAACAACCGCTCGAAATGGCAGATCAGGAGACGGTTGATTCTTACTATAAAGATGGGAAGGCGCTTTTCTCCTTCAGCATCGAAGAGGGTAAAGCGGTAGCCACAACCGATGCCATCTATGATTTGATCGGCGAAGACAATGCGATGGCTGGAGAGGATTTGAATACGGCGACCCAGCAAAAGATGGCCGGAAAAGAATCCATGTATGCAGGTGCCTTGCTGGTACCGATTATCATCCTTATTTTGGTGCTGGCCACGCGTTCCTGGGTCGAACCGGTATTGTTCTTGACGGCAATCGGCGTTTCCGTGCTTATCAACATGGGGACGAACATATTTCTTGGAGAAGTATCCTTCGTTACACAGTCCGTCGCACCGATTTTGCAGCTGGCCGTATCGTTGGATTACGCTATTTTCCTGCTTCACAGTTTTTCTGATTACCGGAGGAAAACAGCCGATTCGCAGGAAGCGATGCAGCTTGCGATGAAGAAGTCCTTTTCCGCGATTGCGGCAAGCGCCTCGACGACCTTCTTCGGGTTTATTGCCTTGACGTTCATGGACTTTGAAATCGGGGCGGATTTAGGCATTAATTTGGTAAAAGGAATTGTCTTGAGCTTTATCAGTGTCATGGTATTTTTACCTGCGCTTACACTGTTGTGTTTTAAATGGATCGATAAAACCCAGCATAAACCGTTCCTGCCTCGTATCAGGAACAAAGGAAATTTCGTGTTGAAAATGAGGATTCCGGCTTTGATTCTTGTGTTTCTTTTGATCGTGCCAGCGTTTCTCGCGCAAAGCCAGACCAGTTTTATTTATGGAATCGGTGACCAGCCGGAGAATACCAGAGCCGGAAGTGATGCAGCAGCAATCAAGGACGAATTTGGCGAAAGCACTCCGATGGTCGTGCTTGTCCCGCGGGGAGATACGGCCAAAGAAGAAGCACTGGTGGAAGACCTAGAGAAGGTTGACAAGGTGTCCAGTGTGCTTGCTTATGTGAACACTGTGAGCGCAGCGATTCCTCCCGAGTACGTAGGATCCTCGGTGACAGAACAATTTTATTCGGATAACTACAGTCGAATTATCTTGCAAACCGACACGAAAACCGAGGGGGAAGAGGCGTTCCATTTAATTGAACAGGTACAGCATACGGCAGAAGACCATTATGATCATGACGTGTATATGGCCGGCGAAAGCGTGACCTTATATGACATCAAAAATGTCGTGCAGAAAGACAACAAGCTGGTCAATCTTCTGACGATCGCCACGGTTGCTTTTGTTCTGCTGGTGACCTTTAAGTCGATCTCCATTCCGATTGTTCTGTTGTTTACCATCCAGTCGGCGGTATGGATGAATTTATCTGTTCCGTACTTTACGGACTCTTCGTTGGTCTATGTCGGTTATCTGTTGATCAGTATCATTCAACTGGCTGCAACGGTAGACTATGCAATCCTGCTGATGGATGCCTATAAAGAAGACAGGAAGGAAATGTCCGCCCGCGAGGCAATAAAGAAAACAATGGATGAAAAAATCTTTGCGATTGGCATATCGGCTTCGATTTTATCCAGTGTCGGGTTCATTTTATGGATTACCTCGTCCAACCCGATCGTGTCCTCCATCGGGATGCTGCTTGGCCGTGGGGCATTGTTATCGTTTATCATGGTCGTTTTCTTCCTGCCTGCCATGCTGCTGGTCTTTGATAAATGGATTGCCAAAACAACCTGGAAAGCAAACTTTAAAAAGGAGAAATGACGATGAGAAGAATAAAGAAGCTTCTGCTTGTCTTTTCGATCATCCTGTTGGCGATGCCGTCACTGCTTGTTTCGGCTGCGAGTGAAAGCAAGTCAGAGGAAGATACAACCCAGAAAAAAGGGGAAGTCTCCTCCAAGGATGAAGTTGTCTATGGCAAGCTGAATGCTGCTGGGGAAAGAAAAGAACTTTATGTGGTAAACACGTTGGACGTTGAAAAAGCGGGAGAAGTCGTGGACCATGGAACGTACACCGATCTGAAAAACCTGACAGATTTATCGCCGCTGGAACAGAAGGACGGAGAAGTGACCGTCGATGCACCAGAAGGAAAGTTTTATTACCAGGGAAACATGGAGGGTCAGTCCCTGCCTTGGGATGTCTCCATTACCTATCTGTTGGATGGAGAAGAAATCGCCCCGGAAAATCTGGCAGGAAAAGATGGGCATGTTGAGGTGAAAATAGCGACTTCCGCCAATGAAAAAGTCGATCCTGTATTTTTTGAAAACTATTTACTGCAGATCTCTCTTTCTTTTAACCTGGATAACTATCGGAACATCGAGGCTCCGGACGGAACACTTGCCAATGCCGGGAAAAACAAACAGGTGAGCTTTACCGTGATGCCTGAAAAAGAGGAAGAACTGGTCGTGGAAGCAGACGTTTCAGACTTTGAGCTGGATGGCATCGATATCTCCGCCGTTCCATCCTCTATGCCGATCGAATCTCCGGATATAGACGAGATGACCGGGGAGATGGATACGCTGACGGACGCTATCACGGAAGTGAATGGCGGAGTCGCGGACCTGGAAGACGGGATTGCGCAATTAAACGATGGTGCCGGGGAATTACGTGACGGTTCCAAGGAATACAAAGATGGAATTTCTGCATTGGATGCTTCTTCTGCGGAACTGGTGAACGGTTCCGGCAGCCTGAAGCAGGCACTGGAAGAAATGAGTGCTTCTTTATCGAACAGCTCGGCAGATATGGGCCTTGGCGATTTGAAACAGTTGGAAGATGGACTTTCCCAAATGGCCGATGGAATTAATCAGTCGGCAGATGGGCTGGTTACGTTAAAAGACAATTATGCCAAAGCATACAACACGTTGGATGAAAAAATGGCAGCCATACCGGACTACAAGATTTCAGAAGAGGAGTTCAAGGAGCTTTATGGCAGCGGCGCCGATCCGGAAGTTCTCGATAAATTAAAAGAAACGTACACCGCTGCGCGTACGGCCAAAGGCACTTATTCTGCTGTCAAAGAGGGATTTGAAGCGGTCGGCGGAACGTTGGGTCAAGTTAGTGGTACGCTTTCGGGCATGGCGGATAACCTGGAAGAAATGGCCAACCAGCTTGGCTCTTCCCGGGAAAACATGGACGGTGCCGATTCCTTTGCGCAGTTGCAAGATGGAATCAGTGAAATAGCCTCCCAGTATGCTTCCTTCCATTCCGGATTGGTGGAATATACGGACGGAGTGAACCAGTTATCCAGTTCCTACGGGGAATTGCACAATGGAATTTCCGGCCTTGCTGAAGGACTGGGAGAAACCGAAAACGGGATTGGCTCGCTGCACGATGGAACAGCAGAATTGCAGGATGCTACGAGTGACCTGCCTGACGAGATGAAAAAAGAGGTCAATGAAATGATGGATGAGTATGATAAATCAGATTTTGAACCAGTCTCTTTTGTTTCATCGAAAAATGAAAAGGTCAATTCCGTTCAATTTGTATTGAAAACCGAAAGCATCAAGCAAGAAGAACAAGAAGAGACTGAAGAACCTAAGGAAGAAGCGAAGGGGTTCTGGGCTCGGTTGATGGATTTGTTTAAGTGATAAGGGGGTGCCAGTCCTTTCTTTGCATTAGGGCTGGCACCTCCATTATTGGTATTCTAACTTCTGTTTTTTATTGAAACGGGAACAACTCCCCTGCATATCATTATCCCACTTTTTCCTCGTGAAGAGCTTCTCTTCAATCATGTCTTGGTCTGTATACAGAAAGCTCTGGAGCATCTCAGCTTATCTTATAGACTTTTTATTTTCTTTCCATTGAGTGAACCACGTTTTCACATTTGTGCTAATCTGTAAATCGAACGCTTTCAACGCTTCCTCTAATTCATGATACTGACGGTCAACCAGGAAAGCCATCCCTGAAGAGTCGTATAACTTCATCAGCGAAAAATGAGCATCTTCATCTTCTGGTCTAAGCAGGCATATTTTTTTATACCAGGTTTCTGCTTTTTCTACGTCTTTTTGTTTAACATAATAACTTGCCAATCGAAATGCGATTTTCAACCAGACTTGTTCCAATCGATAACACTCTGCTTCAGCCCACAAATAGTGATACTCCTGCAAGTAACCGCCTTTGTATAGCTTCATGTTTTTTTCAAAGTAATCGATTGTTTCGGTAGTGATTTTTGGTGCCGTTTTCATCTTGTGTTCCCATTCTGCCAGGTCAATGGATACTTTTTGGGTAGACAGGTTATAGCCTTCTCCAACATTCTTAATGATGAAATGGTCGTTGAATTTTTTAAGGGTTTTACGTATGTGATAGATTGCAGTATACAATTGGGAATAAGCTTTTTCCGGACCAAACTCCGTCCAGATTAATTCAACGATTTCCGATTTACGTACCGTTTTATTTTCATGGTGAAGCAGGTACAGGAATAATTCCTGCGATTTTGCTGTTCGCCATGAAATGAACTCAGTCGTACCTCCGTTTAGTTCAAACGTCAACTCCCTGGATACATTTATTCTCAAAACATCATCTTTTACGAAAGAAGGATGTTTTTGATTATTTACCTTTCTTTCCACTCTTTCCAACGTTTTTTTTAAGCGTTCAAATTGAACAGGTTTAAGTACATAGTCCAATGCATTCAACTCAAAAGCTTGTACGGCATAATGGTTGAAAGCTGTTACAAACACAATCGAAATATTGGCGTTAATCTCGAGTAATTTCTCTGCAAGTTCCAAACCATTGATTTCAGGCATTTCGATATCAAGAAATATTACGTCCACTTCCGCTAAAAGATCGGTATGTTTCTCCGCGTCAAAGTAGTTGTATTTTCCAATCACATCCGCATTTTCAATTTTATTGATTTGAAATTCTAAAAAATCTAACGCCAGCGATTCGTCATCGATAAGAATTACCTTCACAGAGATCCCCCTATATTTAACGTATTCCTGAACACAATCTCGTTTACAAAGTGAAATAGAATAACGATTCAATTAAATCATACATGTAACCACGGCTAAATTCCATCACTCATTTTCCATCATTTGTAGATAAATTGTAGAGTTGCGCCTTTTATACTTTTCACTTGGGAATCTACAAAACTTTCAGCAAAAGGAGTGAATGAAAGAAACAAAAAATATTTGCTTTCATGCTATCAACTTTTAGAGAGGTGATACTGTTCATTACTTCATTTAAAGAAAAAGACGAGTAGAAAACATATAGGCAAAGACAGGGAGATAAGTCACACAGTTTTTAGGGGAATTTGAGATAGAGGGAGAAATGTATGAAAAATTATGTAAAAAGAAAACGTAGCGTTCATGTTCACCGTTTTATGATATTACTTTTGCTGCTATCTTTATTTACCAGTGGATTTACTGGCATTGTAGCAGCGGAAGAATTGGAAGAAGTAGTTCATGATGATCAAAGTGGTGCTGTTCAAAATAGAATCGATCCTATTGAATATGAAGACTCCATATTATCCAAAAAAGCTACCTATACGGGAAACCCGGGAGAATATTTTATCGACCTATACGTGGAAGGTAAGTCATCTGGAACAACGGAGACAACAGATTTTGTCCTTGTATATGATAACTCCAACAGCATGGATGAAAATGACAGGGATACGATCTCCCAGGAGGCCACTTCTGATTTTGTTTCTGCGTTATTAAGCCCGGAAAACAATGAAAATGGAAATATTAGAATGGCCTTGGTGACATTTGGTACGGATGTATTTGATGGAAGGGAAAACAGAGCTTACCAAGGCACCCAGACGGATAATTTGTCCCAAAAACAACTTACGACCAATACGGAAGAGATCATTGATAAGTTACCAGGAGATGTTCCCAGTGAAAGGGGACAGGGTAATAATGGCGGCACGTTTACACAGGCAGCTCTGGTAGAGGCCGAGCAAATATTGGCTGGAAGCGATGCGGATAACAAACATATTATTACAATAACGGACGGCGTACCTACATTAAGCTATAATTCCAATGGAGAAGTCGTTGGAAATGGAACAAGTTTTCACTATAGTGATGATGGGGTTGATAGAACCCATGGTGCGGATACGATAGCAGAGGCGGAAGGCATTCGGTCAAACGGTATTACGATGTCTTCGATTGGCATTGAGATTACTGGCAGTGGTCAAGCTAGCTTAGAAGAAGCAGAAGAGGTAATGGAAGGGATAGCTAGTTCACCAGATCAATATTATGGTGTGGACAATGTATCCAATCTATCACAAGTACTAAGCCAGATATCAAGCTCATTTACAAAAAGCATTGTCGATGGCACGGTAACAGACCCGATGGGAGATCTTTTCAATATAAAAAAGAAGGACAACGGATTTCAACGGGCAACTAGTCAGGCGTTGACAGACGGCGATTATTATCTGTCAGCAAGCGAAAATAGCTTATTAGACGGGGGCAATGCTACGTTGAATGAAGATACAATCACACTCGAACATCTGAATTTGGGAGCCGATGAATGGATTAACTTGCGATATAAAGTTCAATTAGACACGGAGAATGAGAACTTTATACCAGAAACTTATTATCCAACCAATGGAACTACCACTTTGCAGACTACAACAGATTCAGAGGCGAATAGAAATTTCCCCATCCCGCAGGCCTATGGAACTTCCGCAGACATTAGTGGAATGAAAACGTGGGAAGACTATAACCAAATCGATTCCAGACCGGAAGAAATTGAAGTAGAGTTATGGAAAACGGTGAATGAAGAGGATGTATTACTAGAGGAAAAGGTTGTAACGGCAGAGGATAACTGGAAATTCACCTTTGAAAATTATCCGAAGTATGATAATAACGGAAATACAATTAATTATTTTGTGAAAGAATCATCACTAGATCATTATGTGCCTTCTTATTCAGATGGATCCTATGATATTACCAATACTTTAATTGATCAACCGGGAATAGAGCTGAATAAATCTAGTGACTTAGAATATTTCACCAAAGCTGGACAAGTTATTACTTATACATTCGAGGTGAAAAACACGGGAAATGTACCATTAAGCAATATAAAAGTTACAGATGATATGCTAGGAAATGAAGTGGTGTTAGGATCGACAAGCTTATTACCTAATGAGGTTACCACTGCAACAGCAACCTATGAAATAACCGAACAAGATTTTGGGCAAGGCGAAATTACAAATGTTGCCGTTGTTGAAGGCGAAACGCCAAAGGGAGATACAATAACCGATGAAGGAACAGACAGCCTTCTCAGGACTGCACTGGTAACGGTAAAATACGTGGATGAAGCAGGGAATGAGCTGGCAGCGTCAGAAGAGCTGACCGGAAATATCGGTGACCGTTATGAGACAAGCCCAG
>NZ_FNHF01000005.1:154999-192757 GCF_900103695.1 Sediminibacillus halophilus | reverse complement strand
CAGAAGAAGCACAAACGGTGACGTATGTGTACAAACCGGTGGAAGAAGAACCGACACCAGCAGCCCCAGTCACAGTGAAATACGTGGATGAGGACGGCAATCCGCTTGCGGATGCAGAGGAGCTGAATGGAAATATCGGAGAATCGTATAAAACGACTCCTAAAGAAATAGATGGGTATAAACGAGTGAAAGTGGTTGGAAAGGAAACTGGCGAATTTGGAGAGGATCGACAAACAGTAACTTATATTTATGAAAAGATTAATGTTTCTAATCCTGATAAAGGAAAAGATGTCGGTTCCAAGCCATCTGTATCTGATGGTCAAAAGCTTCCTGATACTGCTACAGACTCGTATAATGTAATAGTATTAGGATTGATATTGCTTATCTCCGGGATGATTCTTGGATTTGTCTATTACAGAAGACAAAAACTATCATAAGGTTGGAAGATGATTCCCCTGTTATGTTTTTATCTAGGACTTAAGTGATAGGACAATGTAAACCTATCCTAATGGTAGTAAAACAATCCCCCCGTCGGTTTTACCGGCGGGGGGTTTTTTAGAATGTAATCAACGATATCGTGTTTATGTTTAACTCCAGGGAAGGGTGAAATGAGAATCACTCATCCCTTTGCTTTGGGATAGTAAAGCTAACTGTCGTCCCTTTGTTCGGTTTACTTTGAATGGTCAATCCATTGCCGTGAAATTGCTTAAGACGGCGTTCAACATTTTGTAATCCAACACTTGTTCGTTCGGAGGCATCTTCTTCTGTGAAAAGCTGGTTCATTTTGCTTTCAGTCATCCCTTTTCCGTTATCCCTAATGGATATCTTAATATAATCAGAATGTTTCGTTATACGGATTAGGATGGTCCCTCCACTTGCTTGCTGCAATATGCCGTGTTTCACAGCATTTTCCACAAGAGGCTGAATAGACAGCGGTGGAATCATAACTTCGATATTGGCATCGATGTCCCATTTTATTAATAACCGATTTCCGAAGCGAGTTTTCTCGATATATAAGTAAGAACGAACCAAAGCCAGCTCATGCTCTAATGGAACGACCGGATCTGTGTTATGAAAATCAAAACTAAGCCGCAGGTAATGGCTAAATGTTTCAAGAAGTTCTTGCATTTTTGTCCTATTCACATTACCCAGTGCAGCAATCGAATTTAACGTATTAAAGATGAAATGCGGTTGAATTTGTGATTGTAGCCATGCCCCTTCTATACGAATCCGTTCCTCTATGGAAGCCTTTAGGTTGGTTAACGCTTTTACCCTCGCTTTTAATTCCCATGAATCGATAGGTTTCATTACATAATCATTGGCCCCGGATTTGAAGCCTGTCACAATATCTTCTGGGCGCGTTCTTGCCGTCAACAGAAGCACTGGCAGCTCCGAGATAGAAAAACGCTTTCGTATTACACGTGTCAATTCATAGCCGGAAATTTGAGGCATCATGACATCAGAAATAACCAAATCATAAGATTCCCGTTCCAGTTTTGCGATTGCCTGGGATGGACTTGTCACACTGGTAACTTTATAGTCTGCCTTTTCCAGAATGACACGAAGTATGTCTAAATTAACAGGATCGTCATCAACGGTTAGTATATTTTGTGTTGTTTTTAAAGCATCGCCATCGGCAGAATGGGCTGATTCCACAGTTGCAGCTATCTTTTCATCTGTTTCTTCCCATGACGGATCATTAGCAGTTTGTTCCATTTTATTAAACAAAGGCAAGGTAAAAGTAAAAACTGTTCCTTTTCCTGGCGTTGATTGAACATGTAATGTTCCATTCTGAAGTTCGACCAGCTGCCTGCAAATACTTAAGCCCAACCCGAATCCACCGCTTGATCTGTGTGTACTCATTGCAGCCTGTTGGTAAGGCTCGAAGATAGTACTTAACTCTTCTTCCGGAATACCGATCCCCGTATCCTCGATGTGGATTTGTGCCATTCCATTTTTCAAGGTTGTGTAGATGGTAATAGTTCCTTTATCTGTAAACTTTATGGCATTATGGACTAAATTAAACAGGATTTGAATGACCCGATTTTCATCTGCCCATACTTCTGGAAAGTTATCTGGCACTTTTACTAATAATTGAACCGGTTTCCCATTTAACATTAATTTGGTCATGTCGATGACGCCGGAAACCACCGACTGTATATGCATCTTCTTTAAATGCATGGGAATAGTCTTTTCGTTTAGCCTGGTGACGTCCATTAAGTCATTCAACATACTGGTCATCCGTTGGCTTATATTCCTCATGACCGATAGGCGCTTTTGTTGTTCTTTATTCAGCGGATTTGTTTGATCCTCCAAAAGCGTCTGGATGATGTTAGAAATTCCATGCAGTGGATTTCTTAGCTCATGGGAAGTGTTTACTAAAAACTCATCTTTCTGTTTATTCTCTGCTTGCAGTTTTTCAGCAAGCTGTTTGTATCCGGTTGTAACGTGAAAAAATCTCTTAAACCAGAAAGCGGTGAAGCATAATAAGGTAATAATTAGGTCAAATGGATAGTGGATCATCTCTAAAGATGTATTACTTTCCACCGAAGCCCATCCAATATTTGTTCCTATACTTAAACAGCCAAGTATCAGGAAGATACTTTCCTCTTTATCCATATTTGCTTTGCGAAAGTTTATAACCGATAGGAAGAGGGACCAGACAAACACTGCCAGTAGCAGGAATTTGGACGTTTGATAAATATAACTTGGTGGGGAAAGCAGAATAAACCATGCGTACAAGAAACAATATAGGATAAAATAGCGTAAGATCTTTCTGGATACGAACTTTGTAAATAATTGATCAATAACCAAGGGGATGCATGCTCCGACCCCAATGTAAGCTAAATAAACCAATTTAACTTCCCAGGCATATTCAATCGGTACCCAATAAAGTATTAATTTATCGTCAGAACCGAGAACAGTGAAAATGGCACATAGAAGTAATATCGTAAAGTACAGCAAGCCCTTGGTTAGTGTAGAACGCATGAAATACAAGATAAAGGCATAAACACTATGTAGTAACAGGACAACAATCAGCAAAAGCTGTAGTCCTACAGATAGAAGGGTCTGAAAATGAATCGCTTCCGCTGTTCCAAAGCGGATAGGCTTGACGATGCCTCCACTTATTCGATTGCTGGATGCCTGTATAAGTAATTCGATTTCATTCCGTTCCGGTTTAAAGGAAACAGAATAGGGGACGTTGCTGCCTAGATGTTTTTCTTCTGCCATTGCTACTTCCCCAGCCTTACCTACTCGTTCTCCATTTACAAAAACAGTCGATGCATTAGTCAATCGATTAATTCTCAATCCAAACGTCTGCAAATTCTTGTCATCAAGCAATATTTGCAATCGGTATGTACCATAGGTGAAAGAAGGATTTCCCTTAAATGCTGTGTTCCAACTATCAGGGATATCTAAGTAAACAGAAGAGGGATTATCAATAGTTCCGTTTGATTCCAGAAGACTGGACGGATCTGTTTATTACTGAACTCCCATCCTCGTAAGTCGAGTACCCCATTCTTAGCGATTGGGCTATCAGGATAGTCTAAGGTTGTTAAAAAAGACATCCACGATAAGCGTATTAGTGTAATGGTTAAAAGGAAAAAGAAGATGATGAGGGCCCACTTAGATCTCTTTATACTTTTTAACATGGAATATTCCCAACTTTTTGTTTTAATTTAATAATAGGTTAAAAGATGAGAATTGTCACCCGGATATTGGGAATGTTTCGAATAATTCGGTATGTTGAAAAAATAAAGGTGAGCAATGTTAAAAAACGAGGAACGCGCCGAGATCAGAACGGTATTGCGCTCTGCATCCGGCACGTTTTGAATGAAACGTTTATCCTTAATCTTCCATTCCCATCGACTGTTTATATCCTTTTAGATACGGTATTTCCGATGGGCTGCCTTTTTCCAGGGAATTCATGGCGCGGTGCCAGTTAGGGTATAGAGGTGCCGGACGGGCAACCGATTCGATGCGGTCATGCTCATCCTGTGTCAGCTGAATATCGAAGGAAGCGATGTCTTCCTTCAATTGTTGTTCATTACGGGCAGCAATGACGATCGGGCCGACGTTCGGACGGTCTTTCACCCAAGTGTACGCAATTTGCGGCACGGTAGCATCGTGGTTGGCTGCGACTTCTTCCAGTGCATCGATCACCTGGTAAAGACGTTGTTGATTCTGTACCCAAGGCTCTGGCCAGCCCCCACCTTGACGCGTGTTTTCAGGAGCTGTTTTATTACGTCCGATTTTTCCGTTGAGAAGCCCTTCGCCGAGCGGACTCCAAATCATCGAGCCGATGCCAAGCTCGCTTGCTGCCGGCAGCAGTTCGTATTCCGCTTCGCGGGCCTCTGGGGTATAGTAAATCTGCTGGGTGATCGGCGGAATATAGCCAGGCTTATCCGCAATGGAGAATGTTCTTGCAAGCGCCCAGCCGCTATAGTTGGAAACACCCCAATAGCGAATTTTTCCGGACTTGACGAGATTAGTCATCGTTGCAACAGTTTCCTCAATTGGCGTCTGTCCATCCCATAAGTGGACAAAATACAAGTCGAGATAGTCTGTCCCCAGTCTCTTCAAAGAATGATCGATGGAGGTCTCGATATTGATACGGGAAGCCCCGCCGTCGTTAGGGTTGTCTCCCAACTGAAAGCCGGTTTTTGATGTAAGCAGCACTTCGTCCCGGCGTCCTTTAATTGCAGCTCCGAGTACACGCTCAGCATCTCCTTTTGAATAAAGGTTCGCCGTATCAAACATGTTGATTCCGGCATCCAAAGCAATATCGACCATTTTGCGCGCGTCGTCTTCCTTTATATTGCCGGTCGCCTCAAAACCATTCGTTCCACTGAACGGGATGGTGCCAAGTATATACTTGGGAACCCGCAGACCGGAATTTCCCAGGTTGATGTATTCCATGATATCCCTCCAATAAATTACATTATTTTAACTTGATACCCGGTAAATCGCATTGGCTAAACAGTTTTCAGAATTCCCGTCCTTTTATCCGCTCGATAAGTGACAAATCTCACATAGTTACAAAAACACCCCTGCTATAATAAAACCACATCAGCAGGAAGGGATGAGGAATTACGATGAATAAGCGATATATAAAAGTGTTGGGACTATATACATTATCTACTTTGATACCGGCGGTGATTTTTTCCGAGGAAGAGAGCGCCGCAAACTGGGCTGCAAAGACGGCTGCCGGTTATGGGATATTTGCTTATGGTTTGAAGGTGATGACCAAAAGAAAAAACGCTTAAATTGGTGACTTTCACAGGGCTGGATGGAGAAGGATGGCTTCATGTTTTTCACCATTACAGACTTTTTTGCTTTAGAACTATACACATAAACATGTTCGATAATGATAAAGTACAACTCATACATAAAACCCTCCTCCATGGAAAATATAAACATGAATCCATAAAGCAGGAGGTCATCGTATGGCGAAAAATCAAAATCAAATGCAAGGCGGTACGCAAATGCCGCAAAATATGGCGAACCAGGCCATGAATCACGGAGCTCACGAAATGCTGGACTCTCACGAGTTGATTGGCTGTTTAATCGGTGTGCTGGAGCAATACAAGTTGTACGACCAACATATTCAGGACCCTGAATTGAAGGGGATTTTGCAGCGCCAATCCGCCTTCTTGACACAAACATATAACACCGTTGTAGATAGCTTTCAAACGGGACAGGATCCGAACGTGCCGACTCAACAGTATAAGATGGAGCAAAGCAACGAGATCACGTATGGATTACAAGCTGGACAGCCAAAGAAACCGAAACAGTCCGTGGGTGAGCTAACGGACGAATGTTATTCTTCGTTTATGCTGAGTCAGACCAAAGCAGCAGCCTCTACGTTCACCATGGCGGCTGCAGAGATGAACAATCCAGTCCTGCGTCGTGTTGTTGCCGACAGCGTGCCGAACCTGATCGAGATGGGCTACGAGTTGTTTCTTTATCAAAACAAGCATGGGTACTATCAGGTGCCGCAGTTAAAAGAACAGGATATGATCACCATGCTGCAGGCTTATACGAAAGCCCCGCAACAAGGCATGCATTAAACAGTGAATGCAGGAATAAGAGTACTTCTCTTATTCCTGCATTTTTCCTTACCACTATCAAAAAGGAACCCTGTTACGGTAAAATATACGCATACATAGCAAAACGGATGGCAGGTGTGAAATGGTGGTAACAAAACAGGAAATACGTGAGAAGAAATGGGACTATTTAGCGGAACACAAACTGGGCAGGTTCCCTTTTCCTTTGCAAAATCGCATCCCGAATTTCAAAGGAGCCGAAATGGCAGCTAGATTTGTCACGAAGATTCCTGCTTACAAAGAAGCGAAGGTTGTTAAAGTGAATCCGGATGCTCCGCAATTACCAATCCGCTCACAAATTTTACGTGATGGGAAGGTGTTGCTTGTGCCCACTCCCCGTCTCAAAGCTGGTTTCATCATGGTGAAGCCAGAGTGGGTTCCGGATGGTGAAGAAAGAAGAGCGGCGAGCCTGTCCCATATAAAAGCCTATGGCAAAGAAATTTCGCTTGCAGAGCTTCCGAATATTGACCTGTTTTTCGTCGGTTCTGTGGCTTTACATCGGAAGGACGGTAGAAGAGTGGGCAAAGGAGCAGGGTTTGCGGATAGGGAGTACGCCATTATTCGGGAACTGGGAAATCCGGATATACCAATAGTAGGTACAATTCATAGTGCGCAGTTGACCGATGAAGACATACCCAGAGATCCTTTCGATTTAACGGTTGACTGGATTGCGACAGAAGCAGAACTGATCAGGATTCATTCCGGCTATGAAAAGCCAAACGGGATACAGTGGGAGCTTGTGACCGAGGAAGAATTGGAAGAAATGCCAGTGCTGAAGGAACTGCGTGAACGAAAATAAAGGTTTCATACAAATTCAATATGCAATACAGTAACAAACACTCGCCGATGTGGAGCAATCAACGTCGGGAGTGTTTTTTTAATTTCTGAGATAAAAGAAAAAATAAAATATGCTTGCTTGTTATGAATCTATACAGTATGATAAATAGTATTCGATGGATGACATGAAGAATTTTTAAAATTATTTATGTAATGAAAATATAAAAAGAAGAGAGGGAGACGATGAAAAGATTTATTTTGTTCACCAAGACAGGGGGCGAAAAATGGCCATTGCAGCTCTTTCCTTCAGAAACGGAAGCATTAGAACAACCGCTGGAAGATTTAAACGATGTGAAAGACGCAATTATCAAAAACGGCGGCCTGTATTATGTGAATACGAACAAACAGACACCTGCGAAGCAATTTATCTACCGGTCACAAATTGGGGCGATTTATGGACCATACACCATACCAGGGAATGATTCTTTGACCTTGGACCAGGTGATGTCGCTGAACGAAGCGGCAGCCAGATGGAAAAGCATCAGAAGTGTGGATACGATACGCAAGGCCATCCTGGCAAACCGTTTTTATGAGGGAGAAGTCCGCAAATCTGAATCTGTCTGGCTGGTAACCTATGGAGCGCTTGTCAGGTTGTTTGGCCCAGAGGATCACATGGAAACAGATGAAGCACTTATTTTGAAGGTCCAGGAGCCAAAGGATCCGAAATTCGAAGAAATCAAAAAAGGAAAAGTGGAATGGGTGGATTTATTAGAGAACAAAGAAGCCTCAAATAAGGACGGTTAGGGAATTTTCATGGCAACAAGCGAAAAGACTTCAGATGGAAGGCGGGGAACGAATGGCTGTTTTACAGTGGATTGCTTATATAATCGCGGGATTGCAATGTTTAGGACTGTTTTTTGCCACATGGGATGCGCTCACTTCCCTTTTAAAACGTCACAACAATTGGAAGAAATTCACAAAGGAAGATTACAGGCGTTGGAAAATCATCAAATACAAAGGTATGATATGAAAAGCTGTGCCTAAGAAATGATTGAAAAGGAGGAAAGACGATGAGGAAACAGAAAAAGGAAGCCATAAGTAATGCAAACCTTCATGTTTGCCCGATGTGTTTTGGCGGCGGTAAAATGCTGGTGCATGAATATGACGATCCAGAGACGAATTTAGCAGTCGGCGAGTATGAGTGGTGTACCTACTGTAGCGGAACAGGACGAATTCCTTCAGAAAAAGTGCCTGCAGACAGGGACGAATCTTTCAAGGGAGTTGCACTGCCGGAAGATATCATGAAGATTATCGAAGAGTTGTAAAAAAAGAAAGGGATGAGGGAATGGGAACATTGATCGGAATCGCAGTCATATTTTTTCTTTACTTTTATATTGTTATCAAATTTCCCAATGGGAGCATGGACGCATTTAAAGCCCGAATTGCTCAAATGGCAAAGGATTTGCAAAAAAGGGAAGAGGAAGTGGCACTCTTAAAAGGAAATTACAAGGAAGCCGTCTCCCTCAGCGAACAGCTCCATGATGATGTGTTGCAAGCTCAGGCTGTGCAGCAGCAACTTCTTCAAAAGAAAGAAGAATGGAAGCAAAAACACCAGACCATATCCAACCAAAAGCTTCACGAAAATCAAGCCCTTTATTTTACCCGCCAAGTTCCGGAAGAGGACTTCCACAAAGAAGATTTCGACATATTCAATGGGAACAGCCACGTACAGCAAGATGAATTTTTACATAATGAACAGCTTGAACCTCTGCAACAAAACGAATGGAAACTGGAAGAACAGCGGATACTGGCTGCAGAACTGGAGAATGACGCGTTGCAGACAATAGGGACGGATATGATACGAGATGAGACCGATCATGGAATGGTGAATGGCATGGGGTTTCATTTGCATGATCCGCAAAATCAGCCCGATCCAATTGAACATCTTGACGATGCCGCGTCAGGTCACAACAACGAATTTCCTGACAATCCATTTCCGGATGAACCGATAGATTCCATGCCTGACGACGGTTTTATCGACATACCAATAATGGATGTACCATCTGATGATGGATGGGATATGCCCGATAGCCTAGACCCTATTGATGACAGAATGGATACCTTGGATGATGGCATGGACATCTATGACAATATGCCGGATGATCCTTATCAATAAAAACAAAAAAAGGAGCGAATGCCATGGAAACGATTATTTCTTTTCCGTTTTTAGTACCTGTAACGATTATGCTGTTTGTGATGCTTTTTAATCAAGCATTTGGTGAAGAGCTTGTGAAAAGCGAAGCTAAAGGTTCACCGGGGTATATTGGGTATCATTTGCTGGCGATGGTGGCTCCGGAAGCTGCTTTTGCCCGTCTTTATAGCATAAATAATACGAATGCCTGTGAAATAAAAAAGGCTCAATACGGTGTTATAGCCATGTTTATCGCTTCGCTGCTGGTATGCTACAAACATGCTGTGACTGGCTGGGCTTTTTTCCCTTTGCTTGCCGATTTATTGATGACGGTTGGTGCCTTTTTCCTCGGAATCCGCGTGTGGGCTGCTGTTCGTGTCCACAACATTTATAAGCAGCGCAAGGTATTCCAATCACTCGAAAGCATGATTGCAGAAAAGCAGAAAGAAGCAGAAAAGATGGTAAGGCAACAAAAACTGCTGGAAAAGCAAAATAAAAAGCAAAGAGAGAAAAATTCACAAATAGAAGCAAGGAACAATCAGATCAACATCTATGTTGAAAATAAGCAACGGATGATTCAACAACACATGGACCGGGAGAAAGCAAAGGTTGACCTTATGCGCAGGAACATAGAACGGATGAAAAAATATGAAAGGCAAGATATTGTCGTGGCAATCGATACCAATATATTGATGGAAGGAGACGACTACTTAATCGATGAGTTAAAGAAGCACCGACTTTTGATCAGCAAAGATGTACAAATGGAATGGGATGACATCCATAAATTCGCAAGTGGTGAGAAGAAAAGAAAAGGTCTTCGAGCTCGGAACCGACTGAAAGACCTGGTGAAAACCGGAAAGCAAACAGGGAATCTTGTTCAGTTTACGGTGAAAAAGTGGGATAGTGAATTCATGAAAGAAAACAATCTTTTGGAAACCAATGACGACGATTGTATCATAGCCGACTATCTTTATGAGTACCAACAAGGCCGAAATCTTGTCGTCCTCTCGGGAGATCGCATGTTTGAAATCAGTGCCAGTGTTCATCTTCCTACCATAGAATTGGAAGATTATCAGTTATTTTCAAGGGAAAAACGCAAGGGGAAAATCGCAGGTTGAGGCACTGAAGCTACCGCCTGCTATCATGCTCTGGAAATGGGTATGATGAGTTTTTAACGGGAAGAGGAGTTACTGTTTTATGCGTGCAGGCTGGCCTGTCGAATATGCGCAAATAAACGACTGGCAGAGCGGGTTAATTGCCGCGTTAGTAACCCACGTATGAACCATTTTTTATCACAAATACTACCATCATCTATCCTCTTACGTGGGAGTGAAAAAATGTTACTCAGATTCGGCTACGTCTCAACTGCTCTTTCTTTATGGGAGGCATCGCCTTCCCGTACCCTAACGTTCACTAACTGGAGAAAGTTGGATAAGGATAGCAGGAAAGAAAAACTATATCATCTAACAGAACAGAATTTAGCCAACACATTACGGGCTTTGCACTATAACATTGCCCACGGCATTGACCTTTACCGGATGTCATCTTCGCTTGTGCCGCTTGCCACCCATCCGGAGGTGAAGTGGGACTTTGTGACTCCTTTTCGGCATCTTTTCGAGGAAATCGGGGCTTTGGTTAAAAAGCATGAACTGCGCGTCAGCTTCCACCCGAACCAATTCACCTTGTTTACAAGCTACCAGGATCATGTAACGGATAATGCGATCACTGATATGACCTACCACTATGACATGTTGGAAGCGATGGGCTTACATAAGGAAGCAACGATAAATATCCATGTTGGTGGTGCATACGGCAATAGGCAGGCAGCAATCGAACGGTTTAACCAAAACTTTATCAAGCTTGAGGAAAACATCCGCAGGCAAACGACCCTTGAAAATGATGATAAGACTTACACCGCAGAAGAAACCTTGGGAATTTGTGAAAAGCACGGCATTCCCTTTGTTTTCGATTTTCATCACCACTGGGCGAACCCCGGAGAGGGAGCTTATCAGGACTTACTCCCCAGAATCTTTGCCACATGGGAAGGAACCGGTAAGCGGCCTAAGTTTCACTTGTCTTCCCCTAAGTCAGAAAAACTGTTCCGGGCACATGCGGAATTTGTGGAAAAAGACTTTGCGATGGAATTTATCAACGCGTTAAAGGCCAACGGGAAATCCGCTGATATCATGATCGAGGCTAAAGCAAAAGATAAGGCAGCACTAAAGCTGGTGGAAGCGTTGGCCAAAGTCCGTGGGTTTAAGCGGGTGAAAGGGGCGGCGATAGAGATATAAACTATGTAATAAATTCCATACAGAGTGCGATCATTGGGTCACGCAATCGTTTCCGGGGAAAGTTTTTTAAAGAAGTGTGAAGGCCTTTTTGTGAACCAGGATAACTATCCGGTTAATTTTCATCACTCGTTCAAGTCAATCGTTAACGAGTTTGTATCTTCTTCGGGTGTAATGTTGATTGTTTTCAGTAGCGTTGTTGTGCTCTTTTCAGATCCGCTTAACCTATTCATGGCCGGTTCATCTGTGTCATTGTACTCGGTCCCGAATACGTTAATTGTATATTCGGTTAGGGTATGTAGAACTTCTTTTTCTTCATCTTTCTCGTCCATCACGAAGGATTTATCTTGTGGAAACACAGCGAGGTCCCCATGTTGGCTCCCGTCAGTTACAGTTTGGATTAAATAATACTGCCCTTCCTTCCCACCCTCGATTTTTAGTGATACTCCCACTCCTTTGAATACAACGGTTTGTTTGTGATGACTTTCTGGAGCAGAACTACATAGCAAAATGGCTGTCAAGCACCAACAAATAAACAAGCTGACAAACAGTTTGATGACGTCCACTTCCCTTTCCTTTTTTCTAGCTAGTAAACAATTACTAGACAAAGCGTGCATTTTCCTCTATCCAAAGGGAAAAGTAGTATTCTTTTGTACTGGTTCCGATCTGTGCGTATTGACTTCGCTTCAATTTCCGTGAATGATAAGGGTAGAAATGGACGGGGTGAAAAAAATGTATGATTCAACCAACATATTAGTCATAGAAGATGATGAAGATATCAATCGATTACTTTGTGGTATTATTCGTAAAAGCGGATATACAGCGAAATCTGCTTTTTCTGGAACGGAGGCAGTCATTTATCTGGATAGCCAGAATTGGGACTTGATCCTGCTGGACTTGATGCTTCCAGGCAAGTCTGGAGAAGAAATACTGGATAAAGTAGCACAAGAAAGTAATGTTCCGGTCATTATTATTTCCGCAAAGCTGGAGAAGCAGGTGAAGATTGATGCCCTGCGAACTGGAGCAGACGATTACATAGCGAAGCCGTTCGATAATGAGGAGGTCTCCGCCCGTATCGATTCGTGTCTGAGAAGGTATCGGCGGATGGCGGATAAACCTATTGTCCAAGAGCTCCGTCATAAAGACCTTGTACTCGACACGGAGGCAAAAACAGCGTCCGTGAGCGGACACGCTTTAAAGCTGACCGCAAGGGAGTACCAGATATTGTATCTTTTATTATCTTCTCCGAACAAGGTGTTTACCAAAGCGAACTTATTTGAGCGTGTTTGGAACGAGGAGTACTACGGAGATGATAATACTATCAATGTTCATATGAGCAATTTAAGAAGCAAGCTGTCCCAGGCGAACCCTGCTGAAGACTATATTGAAACCATTTGGGGGATGGGGTATCGGCTGAAAACTTAAGGTTTTCTTAAGATTTATCTTAAGCGTTTCTTATGTTTTCCTCCTTATAGTAAAAGCATGGTCGATGGAAAGGTAAGGAGGCAAAAAGATGAAAGCATCTATTTTAAAAACTGATCATTTATCAAAGAAATACCATGGCAAAATGGCGCTCGATAAAGTGGAGATGTCGATTGCTAAAGGATCGATTTACGGTTTTATCGGGCAAAACGGAGCCGGGAAATCAACGTTTATTCGCTTGATAACGGGTCTTGCCAGTCCGACTGCGGGGTCATTCGAGCTATTCGGGCAGAATAGTGAACAAGGGCTGATACAAGCGAGGAAGCGAATTGGGACGATCATTGAAGGACCTGCTTTGTATCCGCATATGACGGCGGCTGAAAATCTCGAAGCGCACAGGCTGTTAAAAGGTATCCCTGGTAAAGAATGCATTGAAAAGACACTGAAACTTGTCGGATTGCAGGATACGGGGCGCAAGAAGGCTAAAAATTTCTCGCTGGGGATGAAGCAGCGTCTCGGACTTGCCATTGCTTTATTGGGTGATCCCGAGTTTTTAATCCTTGACGAGCCGATTAACGGACTCGACCCGATGGGCGTCATTGAGATCAGGGAACTGTTAAAAAAACTCAACAAGGAGCATGAAATCACCATGCTGATTTCCAGCCATATTTTGAGTGAACTTCATTTATTGGCGACTCATTATGGAATTATCCACGAGGGGAAATTGCTGGAGCAGTTATCGGCAAAAGAATTGAATGAAAAGTGCCAGCAATACCTGCATATAAAGGTCGATCAACCAAATAAAGCGACTACCGTATTGGAGGGACAGCTGGAAACAAGCGAATTTGAAGTCATGGCGGACGGGACCATCAAGCTGTTTGCCTATACAGATTCACCAGGCAAAGTATCTAAAACACTGACAGACGAAGGCTTGATTTTGGAACAATTTATGCCGATGGGAGAAGAATTGGAAGCATACTTTACCAATCGCATCGGAGGTGTGCAGCATGGGTAACTTGATGAAGACCGAATGGTTCAAGTTGAGAAATGACCGTTCCTTATGGGTGCTGACAGGAATAATTATCGCCTATGCTGTCCTCCAGACAATGATGGACCGCTTAGACGGTGGGGAACTCGCACAACTGAATGATTACTACCAGTATTATGCCCTCAGCTTCAATGAGCAAATCGTTTCTTACATCCCTTGTATTCTAGCCGGTTTTTTTATTACGAGCGAATATTCGAGGGGAACGATGAAGTCTCTCGCTTCGTCTGGAAATAACCGGACCAGGATTTACTATGCCAAGTTGGTCATGTTCTCGGTGGGGGCCATTATCATCTCGATCACCATGCCGGTGGTTATGACTGCCATCAGTACAATCGCAGGATTCCCTGGCAGTTTGGACTGGTCCTATTATCTCCAGACAATCGGACTCACGATTCTATATGCGGCAGCTTTTGCCTCGGTCATGGCTGTATTTTCAATTATGTTTACTGACAGCGGAAAAACGATTGGTTTTTTATTGCTGTTCTTCATGTTGGCAGATACCTTGTTGGGGATGATCAGTTCCAAACTGGCATTCTTGAAACCTGTCCATGACAATTCTGTTTTCCAGTTATCCAAAAAGATCATCGAAATCAACCAATTGGGTGGTACGGAAGTAATCAAGGTAACCGTGGTTCCAGTCGTGACATTCCTGGTATTCGGGATGGTGGGCAGCCTTATTTTTAAACATAAAGAAATCAAGTAGGAAAGGTGGCGGGTGAGTAAATGTTATATGGAGCGATGATCATAACGGGATTGCTTACTGTTTATCTGCTCACCCGTCAGTACTTGTTAAAAAAGGAAATCAAGCGGATGGCTGGCCAGCTGCGTGCTGTGAATGAACAGGTTACGGGAAAGAAAGTGGACATTCGTTTTTTTGACAACGATATAGAAAAGCTGGCAAAGGAAATCAATCATCAAATCGATCGGACAAAAAAAGCCAAGGCGGACAAGCGAAAGACGGAAAATGAGCTGAAGCAGGCGATATCTTATATCTCTCATGACATCCGCACGCCGTTGACGACGATATCGGGATATCTTCAGTTTTTGGAATCCGATCAATTAAGTTCTGAGGAAAGAAAGGAATATATCGGTACCGTCAAGAAAGGTGTAAAAAGATTACAGATCTTGCTGGAGGACTTTTTCGAGCTTTCTGTTATCGAACAAGCGGATTATCCGATGAAACTGGAGAGGGTAAAATTGAATCCTCTCCTTTCTGAGGTGTTGGTAGGTTTTTATGAAGAATTCAAAAAAAGAAAGATAGAACCGAGATTTGATAGGTCGGAGGAAGAGATCATGGTAATGGCTGATCCGTCCGCGGTTAAACGGGTGCTGGAAAACTTAGTAATTAATGCAGTCAGGCATTCGAGCGGGGATGTATCTGTCCAACTTGAACAAACGCCTGCATCCGTCCACTTGACTGTCAGCAATTCGGTCGACCGGTTAAGCGAAGAGGATTTGGTCCATCTTTTCGATCGGTTTTATAAAGCGGACCAGACAAGGACGGGAAAGGGTACAGGGCTTGGACTACCGATTGCCAAGAGCCTCATGGAAAAGATGAATGGCAGTCTGACCGCGGAGTTTGTTGAAGGGCAATTAAGGATGAAATGCCAATGGGAAAGGTAAAAGTGAAAAAATCATACGTTTTTCTTGTGATGAAAGAATCCCCTCCGATAAAAGGAAGGGGATTTCTTCTAATACCAGTAAACAGGTTCAGCCCACTGCCAATTCTTCTTCCGGCGCCTGTTTCACACGCTTTATCCAAAAGGACAGGACAAGACTGATCACCCCGAACAAAAGCATAACGGCGTAGGCGTCACTAATTCCCTGGATAGAAGCTTCCATGGTCATGTGTGCCTGTGTTTCACCGTTTGCTGCCCCCTGGGCCGCGATATCCTGCAGATGGTTTTTCGTTCTGCTGGTCATAATCGTGACGATCAAGGAAGTGCCGATCGCACCAGCTACTTGCCGAGCCGTATTGGAGATGGCCGTTCCGTGTGCGTTCAGGCTGGATGGCAGTTGGTTCAGTCCTGCCGTTTGCAGCGGCATCAGGAACAATGCCATCCCGATCCGGCGGCCCGTGTACATCAATATGAGGAATGTATAGCTTGTCGCATCGCTCAGGTTTGCGAAGCTGTAGGTCGTTGCCAGAATAATCGTAATCCCGAAAATGGCCAGCCACTTCACTCCGTAGCGATCGAAAAGCTTTCCTACTACCGGGCTCAATAGTCCCATCAAAAGTGCTCCGGGAAACATGAGGACTCCGGCTTCCAAAGCGGTGAAGCCCCGGGCGTTTTGCAAATAAAGCGGCAGTAAAATCATATCGGCATACATCACCACCGTAATCACGCAGTTGATGATCGTCGTCAAGGAAAACATGTTGTAGCGGAAAGCCTTCAAATCAAGGAATGGCTTTCCGGAAGTCAACTGGCGCCATGTAAATAGCCCGATTGTCAATACCCCTATACTGAGAGCAATCACTACTTCGGTATTGGACCATCCCTCGTTCCCTGCCTCGCTGAATCCGTACAAGAGGGCTCCGAATCCGATGGTGGAAAGAATCAGACTGACCAGGTCAAGCTTGCTTTTAGTGGTTTCCGAAACGTTTTTCAAAAAGATGAAGCCGCAAATAATGATTACGACCACAAATGGCACCATGCCATAAAACAAGACTTGCCATGGAAAAGCATCTAGAATATAACCGGTAAGCGTCGGCCCGATGGCAGGAGCAAAAATAATCGCAAGTCCGACCGTACCCATTGCGGCTCCACGCCTTTCCGGAGGGAAAAGCGACAAAACCACGTTCATTAATAGCGGCATCATAATCCCTGTTGATGCTGCCTGGATGAGCCGACCGGTGAGCAGGACAGGGAAGTTCATGGCCATGGCGGAGACAAGTGTCCCGGTCAGGAAAATGATCATCGCGGTTTGGAACAGCTGGCGGGTTGAAAAGCGCAGCATCAAAAAGCCCGTGACCGGAATCAGCACACCGTTCACCAACATATATCCTGTCGTCAACCATTGGCCGGTCGCCGCTTCAATGTTGAATTCCTCCATCAATGTCGGGAGTGCAACGGTCATGGTTGTCTGGTTGAAAATAGCAAAGAAAGCGCCCAAAATCATGATCGTCAAAACTGGACCCTTTCTGACCACACTGTTGTCTGTTGTTTTGCTGGAAGTCAATGATTTTCATCCTTTCCTGGTTGTTTCAATAATTTTATAAACTGTAGTATAATTTACAACATATAAATTAAATTATAGATAGGAAGATTGGTGGGTTCAATATACAATTTTTTGTGATCTGTCTATTAATTTACAATCGATGAATTGATGTCGTTTAAAGCAGGGAAATTCAGCAGAAATTTAAAAAATGTAGTATAGAAAGAAAGGGGAGGAAAAGGGAGATGGAGGAAAAGAAAAAAGCTGATCCACGAATCGTTCGGACACGTCGATTATTGAAGGATGCGTTTGTCGAACTGATACAGGAAATCGATATCGAAAAACTGTCGGTAAACCGCCTTGCGGAGCGGGCGACAATCAACCGGGTCACCTTTTACCTGCATTACCGGGATATACCGGATATGCTGGAAAAGATGGCCGAAGATATGATGGAAGATTTGATAAGGGTATGGAGGGAAGCGAGAGCAGAACGAAACTCCACTGAAGAAACCGAAAAATGGCATGTAATGGAGCGTGTACTTCACCATATAGCCGACAATGCAGGGTTTTACAAAGTCGTCTTCACCTCTAAACGAATTCCGATTTTTCGAGACAGGCTGTTGGCATTTCTGACAGAGCGAATTATTTCGAGAGTGGAGCGGAAGGAAGATGCTTCCAGTGTACAGAAAGACATTGTGATTTGGTACGACTCCGCCGCCTACATGGGTACAATCGTGGCCTGGCTGCAAAATGATATGCCATACACGCCGTCCTATATGGCGAAACAGATTTATCAGCTTCGCCACCGAGTGATGGAGGAGAGATAGACGGATTAGATGGTTTTGGTAAAAAAGACGATTTCCTTTTATTTGGGAATCGTCTTTTTAGTGGCTTGATCAGGTTATCTATTCGAAAATCCTATCGGTTCTTCTACAGGCTCTTTCACTTTTCTATAACGAGATGGCGTACAGCTTTTAAATCGTTTAAATGTACGAATGAAATAACTTTGATTGTCGAAGCCTGCGTCCAATGCAATGGTGAGGATTTTTCGATCAGTTTCCCGCAGTAATTTCGCCGCATGATTGATACGGATAGTATTGATATATTCAATCGGTGTCATCCGGACAATCGACTTAAAGAAACGGTTGAAATGGCCCTCGCTCATTTGTACAACGCAGGCTAAATCTTTTATCCTGATTTTTTCCTGGAAATGGTCCTCGATATATAGGAGGACCTTTTTGATTTGGTCCGTTTTAACATTATGGACGGCCTTGTCAGGGATAGGATAGTTTCCAAGCCATTCCGCCATCACTTCGAACAACAATCCCTTGATTGCCAGTTCATAGGCTGGCGGTCTGTTTTGTTCATAGTGGATGATGCGGGAGAGGGAGTATAAAATCGATTGCTCCCAGTCAGTTTTTGGTTTGATGATGAGAGGCTGGGATGTTTCAAGCTGTTCCAAACGGTCTACATAATGGGACTCTATTTGATCGTACGCAAAGCTGCGGAGAAAATTAAGATGAAAGACGATAGCGGTGATTTGAAAATTGTTTTGTTCGTAAGGATATGCCGCATGCAGCTGACCGCTCGGAATCAGAACCGCTTCACCTGGCTCTAAGATGACACTGGAGGAACCAATTTGAAAAATGGCCGGTCCTTTTTGCAGTAGCGTAAATTCCATTTCATAATGCCAGTGCAAGCCAAAAATAACACCATTGGAATCGAGTTTATTTTCCGTATAGGTTCTTAAAGGAAACATCGGATCTCCATGATTTCTATCTTCCATCAACCGATTTTTATCCATTTGTGATTTCCCCCCTTATCTCTCAATATATCAGAATTGTGTTATAAATTGCGAGAATTAATAAAGAAAACGCTTTCTATTATCACTATTATTTTAATTAAGCATTTGCTTCTCCCTTATCAGGCATCTCGACAAATCAAACGCGTCCAAACCGCGAATGGTCAGGGGTCTTATTTTTTATCAAATAGTGAAAGCGATTAACTAAGTCTTGCCGCATGACAAAAGTGGGAGAGTGCTGATTTTACAAGAAAAGAAGGGGTGTTGTTGTTGAAGAAAGGATGGCTGTTGTCTTTTACTAGTTTGCTGCTTTTCTTCATGCTGAGCGCTTGCGGAGGTGGTTCCAGTATCACAGAAGAGTCCGGTACGGACACGGAAACCGCGGATGGGAAGCAGGAAATTCTTTTGTGGCACTATTATACCGGATCCGAAGAGTATTTGACGGAACTGTTGGACAAATTTAATGAGTCACAGGATGAAGTGCATGTGAAAAGTGAATATGTGCCGTTCAGCGATATCAAGAAGCAATTATCCATCGGATCTGCCGGCGGCAATCTTCCTGACATTATTATCTCCGACACCGTCGATAACGCTTCTTTGGCATCGATGGGCGTACTGGCCGACATTACTGAGAAAGTGGAGGACTGGGAACAAACAGAGAACTTTTTGGATTCTCCCCTGCAATCGACCGTCTATGAAGGGAAACATTACGGCATGCCTCTGACGAGTAATGCGTTAGGTCTATTTTACAACAAAGGCATGTTTGAAAAGGCAGGAATGGAACCGCCTGAAACATGGGAGGAGCTGAAGAAGGCTGCTGCAGAATTAACAACGGAGGATCGGAAAGGACTGGGCATATCTGCGGTTAAGTCAGAAGAAGCCACCTTTCAATTTTATCCGTTCCTTTATTCTGCGGGTGGAGATTATCAACATTTAGAATCGGAAGAAGCGAAAAAAGCATTATCACTTATCAAAGACATGCTGGATAACGATTCGATGAGCGAGGATATACTCAGCTCTACTCAGGATGATTTGGCGACGAAATTTTCCTCTGAGCAATTGGCGATGATGGTAAACGGCCCCTGGATGATCGAACGCCTGCAGGAAAACAATCCAGACATGGACTTCGGGATTGTGCCGATTCCGAAAGACAAACAAGTTTCCTCCGTACTTGGCGGTGACAATATTGAAATTACCAAGGAGGCCAATGTTGATGCGGCCTGGGAATTTTTGACGTGGCTGTTGGCTCCTGAGCAAATTGAAGGCTTTACTAAGAATACAGGTTATTTTCCGCCAAGACAGGATGTTCTGAATGATTCGGATTACTGGAAGAACGATGACTACTTACAGGCGTTCATACCGATTATGGAAGTGGCGGAAGCACGCGGACCCTCACCGGATTGGCCGAAAATTTCGGAAGCGATTCAAATTGCCATACAGGAATCCCTGACTGATTCGAAGCCAGTGGAAGAAGCTTTATCCGATGCGGCCGCGAAGGTAGAGGAAGTAGAATAACCGATTACTGCTGAGTTGGAGGGTGCAGGAGATATGAAAGAGGTTTTCAGAAAACAAGGCAACCGCCTGATACGAGAATACGATAGTGAAAAACTTTGGATTGAGCCATGGGGAGAAAACAGCTTGCGTGTCCGCTCGACGTTCCACGCGGAAATGGAGCCGCAAGACTGGGCCCTGCTTGAACCGGAAGAGGGCACTGCCGAGATTACGATCGGCGCGGAAAAAGCCATCGTGCAAAATGGCAAAATCAGGGCCGAGCTGACAAGTGCCGGCAAACTTACTTTCTATAACCAAAAGAATGAGATACTACTGGAAGAGTATGTCCGAAACCGCAGGAACATCAAAGCGTTTTGCAGTGCGTTGAAAATAGATGCACGTGAGTTTCAGCCCCACTTGGGCGGGGATTACCAACTGACGTTAAGATTTGAATCCAACCCGGAGGAAAAGCTTTATGGGATGGGGCAATACCAGCAGCCGATATTGGATTTGAAAAACTGCACGCTCGAACTTGCCCAGCGAAATTCACAGGCCACTGTGCCATTCGCACTATCCAGTCTCGGCTATGGATTTCTCTGGAACAATCCAGCTGTGGGGCAAGTGACGTTTGGCAAAAACATAACCGAATGGAAAGCGGAGTCGACCAAGCAATTGGACTATTGGATCACAGCCGGAGACACTCCCGCAGAAATCGAAGAAGCCTATGCCAAAGCAACTGGAACGGTACCGATGATGCCGGAGTACGGAATGGGCTTTTGGCAGTGCAAGCTGCGCTACCAGACACAGGAAGAATTGCTGGAGGTCGCAAGGGAATATAAACGTCGCGGACTCCCGATTTCGGTGATTGTCATCGATTACTTCCATTGGCCGAAACAGGGCGACTGGCGGTTCGATAAAGACTATTGGCCGGATCCGGAAGCGATGGTCAAGGAACTGAAAGACATGGGAATCGAGCTAATGGTATCGATTTGGCCGACTGTCGATAAGCAAAGCGAAAACTATGAAGAAATGCTGCGAAAAGGCTATTTGACGAGAACGGATCGCGGCATCCGTATTAACCATGACTTTCTGGGCAACACGCTTTATTTTGACGCCACCCATCCTGGGGCAAGAGAGTATGTCTGGAACAAAGCGAAACAAAACTATTATGACTATGGAATCAAAACCTTCTGGCTTGATGAAGCGGAGCCGGAGTACAACGTCTACGATTTTGACAATTTCCGCTACCATATCGGGCCAAATGTTCAGGTCGGAAATATTTATCCTGCCATGTATTCGAAGGCTTTTTATGATGGGATGACCGCCGAAGGACAGAAGAACGTAGTCAACCTTGTCCGTTGTGCCTGGGCCGGCAGCCAGCGGTATGGAGCGCTCGTTTGGTCGGGAGACATCGACTCTAGTTTTGCCTCGTTACGGAACCAGTTTGCCATTGGATTGAATATGGGACTGGCAGGTATTCCGTGGTGGACAACGGACATCGGCGGTTTTCATGGAGGCAACCCGGATGACCCGGAATTCCGGGAATGCATGATCCGCTGGTTCCAATACGGTACATTTTGTCCCGTTTTCCGTCTGCATGGCGACCGCGAGCCACATCAGGAACCGCTTGGGACCAGCGGTGGCGGTTTATGTCCGAGTGGTGCCGACAATGAAGTGTGGAGTTATGGTGAAGAAGCCTATGAGATTTTTAAAAAATATATGGGAATGCGCGAGCGGTTGCGCCCTTATATAACCAGATTGATGAAAGCTGCACATGAAAAAGGGACTCCGCCGATGCGACCATTGTTTTACGACTTCCCGGAAGATCAGGAGGCCTGGAATGTAGAGGATGCTTATATGTTCGGACCGGACTTGCTGGTGGCTCCTGTGCTACAGGAAGGTACGGCAAGCCGCTCGGTTTACCTGCCTCAAGGGGAAACTTGGAAGGATACAAACAGCGGGGAACTTTACGAAGGCGGACAGCGGATTACCTGCGAAACACCGCTTGATACCATGCCGCTGTTTGTAAGAGTAGACGCGGAACTGCCTTTATAGGGTCTGTCTATTTATCTTTTATCCATGTAAAGTTGATGATGTTCTAACAAAAAAATTGTGTTTATTTTAGGAGGACAAAAAGTGAAAAGGATTAGTGGTTTATTATTGGCAATCGTTTCATTGGTAGTGGTGTTATCTGCATGCAGCGGCGGAACTTCCATCACTGATGACGAGCAATCTGGTGGTGAGGGAGAAGCAACGGAAGGGTCCAAGGATGTTACCATCTGGTTCCATTATACCGGAAAACAGCAAGAAGAATTTTTAAGTTTGATAGATGAGTATAACGAGTCGCAGGATCAGTATGAAGTGGAAGGGGAATACGTTCCGTTTGCGGACGTGAAGAAGCAGCTTTCTGTCGGTGTGGCCGGCGGTACACTGCCTGACATGGCTTTGATGGATGTGGTCGACAATGCGGCCTTTGCCGAGCAAGGGGTTTTGGAGGATATCACCTCGAAGGTCGAAGAGTGGGGAGAAATCGATAACTTTTACGAAGGTCCCGTAGAATCGGCCACGTATGATGGCAAGTACTATGGTTTGCCTGTCGGCAGTAATGCGCTGGGATTGTTTTATAACGAAGATTTACTGAAGGAAGCTGGCATCGAAGAGCCGCCAACTACCTGGGACGAATTGAAGGAAGATGCAAAGGCACTGACAAACGATGATACGAAAGGTTTTGCCGTTTCGGCTGTTAAATCGGAAGAAGGCGCTTTTCAATTCTATCCTTTCCTCCGTTCCGCTGGAGCCGATTATGATTCGCTTGATTCGGAGGGTGCAGTGGAAGCGATGACGCTGCTTACAGACATGATTGAAGAAGGATCGATGGGCAGCGATGTGGTCAATGCAACCCAAGATGACCTGGCAAGACAATTTGCCGCAGGGAAATTGGCCATGATGGTCAATGGTCCATGGAACATCGAACGATTGAAGGAAGAAAGCCCGGATATGAATTTTTCCATCAGCCAGATTCCGAAAGATGAACAGTTCGCTTCCGTTTTAGGGGGAGAGAATTTGACTATCATCAAAGGCGGGAATGTCGATGGCGCATTTGACTTCTTGACTTGGTTCTTGGAGCCGGACCGTCACGAGACATTTACGTACGAAACGGGTGTCTTCCCGGCAAGAAAAGATGTGTTGGAAAACTCGGACCATTGGACGGAGGATCCATATTTGAACGGATTTGTGCCGATAATGGATGGAGCCGTACCAAGAGGACCATCTCCGCAATGGCCGGAAATCTCTGAATCGATCCAAATTGCGATTCAAGAGTCGTTGACAGGTACTAAATCACCAGAAGAAGCATTGGACAAGGCAGCAGAGTCGGTCAGCGAGACGGTTGACGAGTAAAGAAAAAAGCCCCTTGTCATAAGGGGCTTTGCCTTTATAACGCAATCAAGAAAACAGGGAAAAGGAGACAAATCGGTATGAAAAAAGGCAGATGGGGAGAATACTTATTTATTTACCCGGCAGTGATTTTCATGCTGCTGTTAATCGGATATCCCCTGATTTATAACATCATTTTAAGTTTTCAAGACGTAGACCTTAACAGCCTGGCGACCGGTGATAAACATTTTGTCTGGTTCGACAATTATAAAGCTTTGGCCGATCAGGACGGCTTCGGGATTTCGGTTTGGAACACGATTGTGTACACGCTTGGAAGTGTCGTGTTTCAGGTCGTAATCGGGTTTCTGCTTGCGTTGTTTTTCAGCATGAAATTCAAGCTGGCTTCCTTCTTACGCGGTGTCGTGATGATCAGCTGGTTGATTCCCCTGACTATTACCGCGTTATTGTACAAATTTATGATGGGCTCTGGCGAAGGGATCTTTAACCAAATGCTGATGGGTATCGGCTTTATCGATGATCCGATTCAATGGCTTTCCAATCCGGATATTGCCTTGTGGAGTGTCATCATCGCCAACATCTGGGTAGGCATCCCGTTCAACATGCTGCTACTGTCGACGGGCTTGAGCAACCTGCCGGAGGATGTCTATGAAAGCGCCAGCCTGGATGGGGCTAACTGGTTCCAGAAATTGTTCAAGATAACGATACCTTTATTGCGCCCGGTACTTCTCGTCGTGTTGATGCTTGGTTTTATCTATACGTTCAAAGTGTTCGACCTGGTGTTTGTCATGACCGGAGGCGGACCAATCAATTCGACCGAAGTATTATCTACCATCGCTTACCGGCTTTCCTTCAATGAGTTCCAATTCAGCCTGGGGGCCGCGGCAGCGAACATTTTGTTTATCATTTTACTATTTGTCAGTGTCATCTACCTGTTCATGATTAACAAGGATGAGGAGGCTTAAGCATGCAGAGGAGAAAAGAATGGATGTTGAATAGTTTAGGGATCCTTTTCGTCTTAATCTTTTTATTTCCCGTCTATTGGATGATCATCACGGCTTTTAAGAGCCAATCCGAAATCTTTCAGTCTACACCGACGTTTTGGCCGAAAGACTTTCAGTTCACCAGTTTCATTGATATTTTTAAAGACAATGTCGGCCAATATTTCCTGAACAGCTTTATGATCGCCGGTTTAGCTACGATTCTGGTATTGGTGCTGGCGGTGCCTTCGGCTTACGGTTTGGCGAGATTCAAAGTGAAAGGAAAAAATCCAATGATTTTATTATTCCTTGTCACGCAAATGCTGCCGGCGACCGTCATTTTGACGCCGTTGTTCATCGTTTTTAACAACCTAAGTCTTCTGAACACGTATTGGGGGCCGGTGCTTACTTGTGCCACACTAGGTGTCCCGTTTTCCGTATTGATCTTGCGGACCTTTTTCCTCGGGATTCCCAAAGAACTGGAGGAGGCGGCAAGCATCGATGGCTGCGGTCGGTTCAGAACCTTTATACGTGTCATCGTTCCGATATCGTATCCAAGCATCGTAGTATGTGCAGCTATATCCTTTTTCTTTTCCTGGGGAGATTTAATCTTCAGTATGACATTTAACCGGAACCAGGACTTATGGCCGCTGACGGCAGGGATATACAATGCAATCGGGCGTTATGGAATCGAGTGGAATGACTTGATGGCGTTTGCTACCGTATCGGTATTGCCGGTTATCGTGATCTTTGTCATCCTGCAGAAACAACTTGTGAAAGGCCTGGTCAGCGGGTCGATCAAATAGAGCAATCAATGTAGTTAGGAGTGTAGAAGCAGATGAAGTTTACCAATGGATTTTGGCTTACCAGAGAAGGATATGACATTCATTTTCCCAGAATCGTCCGTGACGTGAAAATAGAGGATAACACAGTGACCCTTTTTGCCCCTTGCAAAGAAATCAATCACCGCGGGGATACATTGAATATCCCTTCACTGACGATTCAGTTGACCGCGCCAGTCGAAAATGTCATCCGTGTAAAAGCCTGGCATCATAAAGGAGAAGTGCACCGGGGCCCCGATTTTAATGTAGTCCCTGAAGAAGTCTCGTTGAAAACAGGAATGACACGGGAGGAGGTGCTCGTTTCCAACGGTTCCCTGCAAGTAAGAATTCAACGCAACCCATTCCATATACAGTTCTTACATGGCGAGACCCCACTGACGCATATGGAGGCGAACGGGATCTCCTGGATTCAAGGACCGGAAAAGGAAAGCTATATGCGTGCCCAGTTAAACCTTGGTGTCGGGGAAAGTTTATATGGGCTGGGGGAACGGTTCACGCCATTTGTTAAAAATGGGCAGGTTGTTGAAACCTGGAACAAGGATGGGGGAACCAGCTCGGAGCAGTCGTATAAAAACGTTCCATTTTACTTAAGCAGCCGCGGTTATGGCGTGTTTGTCAATCACCCGGAAAATGTTAGCTTTGAACTTGGCTCCGAAGCGGTCTCCAAGACCCAATTCAGTGTGGAAGGGGAGCTCCTGGACTACTATGTGATCGACGGGCCGACACCAAAAGAGGCACTGGGCCGTTATACCGAACTAACCGGAAAACCGGAACTGCCCCCAGCCTGGTCGTTTGGCTTATGGCTGACCACCTCGTTTACGACCGATTATAACGAGGAAACGGTCAATCATTTTGTAGACGGGATGGCAGAACGTAATATTCCATTAAGCGTGTTCCATTTCGACTGCTTTTGGATGAAAGAATTCGAATGGTGCAATTTTGAGTGGGATCGGGATTGTTTCCCGGAACCCGAAGCTATGCTGCAGCGCTTGAAGGCAAAAGGACTTAAAATTTGTGTTTGGATCAATCCGTATATCGCGGAAAAGTCTCCCTTATTCGATGAAGCGGCTGCTAATGGCTATTTGCTTAAAAAGGAGAACGGCGATGTATGGCAATGGGACTTGTGGCAAGCAGGAATGGGGATTGTCGATTTTACCAACCCGGACGCTTGTCAATGGTATGCCGGTAAATTGAAATCATTGCTGGATATGGGGGTCGACACCTTCAAGACCGATTTCGGTGAGCGCATACCGACTGATGTCGTGTATTTTGACGACTCGGATCCAAAGCGCATGCACAATTACTATGCGTACAAGTTCAACAAAGTGGTGTTCGACTTGTTGAAGCAGGAAAGAGGGGAAGGCGAGGCGGTTGTTTTTGCACGAGCAGCCACAGCCGGCGGCCAGCAATTCCCGGTCCACTGGGGCGGTGACTGTGATGCGACGTATGAATCGATGGCAGAAAGCCTGCGCGGCGGACTTTCCCTTACACTTTCCGGTTTCGGATATTGGAGCCATGATATCGGCGGCTTCGAAAACACGGCGACCCCGGATTTGTTTAAGCGCTGGACGGCGTTCGGCTTGTTATCCAGCCACAGCCGCCTTCACGGCAGTAAGTCCTATCGTGTCCCATGGCTTTTCGATGAAGAAGCGGTGGAAGTGACCAGGCATTTTTCTCAAATAAAAAACAGCCTGATGCCGTATTTGTTTGCGAAAGCAGTAGAAAATCAGCAGACAGGTGTGCCAGTCATGCGTCCGATGATACTCGAATTTCCTGAGGACCGGAACAGCCATGTACTCGATCAACAATACATGCTGGGGGATTCCTTGCTGGTAGCTCCGATTTTTAATGAAGAAGGAATCGCTTCCTATTACTTACCGCATGGAAAATGGACCCATTTGCTGACGAATGAAGTAGTCGAGGGTGGTTCCTGGCACCAGGGACACTATAACTATATGAGTCTGCCGCTGTTCGTAAAGGAAAACACCATCCTGCCGGTAGGCAAAGTTAAGGACCGGCCCGATTACAATTATACGGAGGAGGTATCCTTTGTCATTTACCAGCTGAACGACGGGCAGGAAGCAAATACTGTCATTACTGATTCAACTGGAAATCGTAAAGGAAAAGTAGAAGCAGTCCGTGACGGCAACCAAATCACCATCAGCACAGACATGGAGCAGCTTTCCTATTCTATTGTTTTAAAAGGAATTACTTCGATAGTTTCGGCTTCAGCAGGTGAATGGGAAAAACAAGCGGACGGTGTTTGTCTCAACCTGCAAGACTCAAAGGAGGTGGTGCTCACTCTCTAATGAATACTGAACACTCTTTATCAGACAAGAGCTAGACAACAAGAATAGCTGGCCACCGTTTTCAACGAATAAAAGACCCCCTCTTTTAGAAAATTGGAAACGGTGGTTTCTTTATCACCTGGCTTTCATTCTATTCATTTAGAGAAACAGGTTGTTGTCCCTGATAGAAGGAGGTGGTATGAAAATAAAACAAATGAATGTAAACGATTTCTCTCAGATTCATTTATAAACCAGAAGAGGAGGCTTTATATGATTTTAAAGAAATGTTGGAAAGTCAGTCTTAGTCTGTTGTTAATCCTAGTGTTGGTTGCACAGGGCTTTCCCGCTGAAAAAGCAGACACCATTCATGCGGAGCATCCAGCCTATGAATTTTCATTTCAAAATCCTAACCTGCCATTGGAAAAAAGGGTGGACGACCTTCTATCCAGGCTGACATTGGATGAAAAAGTTTCATTGTTGCACCAATATCAGCCCGCTATCCCAAGGTTGGGAATAAAATCGTTCCGGACCGGAACAGAAGCGCTGCACGGCGTGTCCTGGCTCGGTGAAGCGACAGTGTTCCCCCAGGCAACTGGTTTGGCCAATACATGGAATAAATCATTAATAAAGGAAGTTGGATCTGCGGTTGGTGATGAAGTCCGTGCCTTCCACAAAAAGTACCCTGAAGATGTAGGTTTATCGGTTTGGGCACCTGTTGTCGATCTACAGCGTGATCCGAGAGCCGGTAGAAATGAAGAAGGATACGGGGAGGATCCGTATCTCGCTGGTCAAATATCGACTGCTTATTCCAATGGTCTGAAAGGTTCCGATTCTTTTTATGTCAAAACCATTCCGACCTTAAAACATTTTCTCGGATATAACAATGAGGAAAACCGGGGAGCGAGTTCTTCCAGTCTGGATCCAAGAAACTTAAATGAATACCAGATGAAGTCGTTTGAATATGCAATTGAATCGGGGGCAGCATTGTCCATGATGCCTGCTTATAACGCAATTAATGGAAAGCCGGCTAACTTGAGCCCTTTAATCAATGATGTTGTAAAAGACGAATGGGCGGATGATTTCTTTGTCGTAAGTGATGCAGGAGATATCTCCGGCTTGGTCAATGATCATCAATACGTGGACACCTATGCAGAAGCGGCAGCATTGTCGATAAAAGCAGGGGTAGACAGTTTTACCGACCAGGATGACAATTCGGAGATTGTCACAGGATGGGTTCATGATGCCTTAGACCAAGGTCTGTTGATCGAATCAGATATCGACAAAGCAATCCGCAATATTTTGACAGTACGCTTCCGGACAGGCGAATTTGACGGTCCTGAGCTTGATCCATACGCATCCATCGATGAAGATGTAATCAACAGTGAAGCACATCAACGGCTGGCATTGGAAACCGCCCGCGAACAACTGGTGCTGTTGAAGAATGACCAACAAGCACTTCCACTGAACAAGGATGGGGAAGAAAAAGTCGCCGTGATTGGTCCGTTGGCTGATCAGGTTTTCAATGATTTCTACAGCGGTACGCTTCCTTACACAGTGTCAACCCTGGACGGGGTAAAAGAAAAAGTCGGGGGCGATCGAGTAGACTTTTCACGCGGGGTTGATCAAATTGCGCTTCAATCGAAGGCAACTGGCCAATACGTAACAGCATCACCGGATGGAGATATGAACCTGGCAGCAAATGCTGACGAGATTGGTAAAAATGAAACCTTCTCCCTGTATGATTTTGGATGGGATCAATATTTGCTTCGTTCCCATGCAAATGATAAATATGTGGCCAATAAAAATGGTTCTCACGATGTCGTGAACAATGAAACATCACCGGGAAGGCAGGAAAACAGGCCGGGAACACAGGATTGGTTCACCTACCAAAATTATAATTATGAAAAACAAGATGATGGAAGCTTCGCACTTTACAACTACCAGACAGGCCACTGGGATACCGGACTTGAAGGCGGAAGGTATGTCACGGTGGGGGAGGAAGCGCCTCATGCATTGACAGCAACTAAACAATCCGTGACAGGAGACACAGAAAAGTTTGAACAAACGGTAGTAGTGGACGGTGAAGCAGAAGCACAAAAAGCTGCAAAGGATGCAGAAACAGCTATCGTCGTTGTCGGGGACCAGACAATGCTGAATGCTCGCGAGACGATCGACCGTGAAGACATTATCCTGCCACCGTCTCAAAAAGAATTAATTGAAAAAGTGGCTGCAGTGAACGAAAATACGATTGTTGTGCTGGTGTCCAGTTATCCGATGGCGATGCCGGAAATTGAAAACCATCCAAATGTGAAATCAATTCTTTATTCAGCACATGGCGGACAAGAGGAAGGAAACGCGATAGCTGACGCATTATTTGGCGATTACGCACCTGCCGGCAGATTAAACCAGACCTGGTATGAAAGCGTAGACCAGCTTACGGATATCATGGAGTATGACATCATCAAAGGGGAAAGAACCTACCAATACTTTGAAGGGGAGCCACTCTATCCGTTTGGCCATGGTCTTACTTATACAGTCTTCGAGTATAGCAACCTGCGTCTGAATTCCCATCATATCAAAGACGATGGCGAAGTAACCGTCCGGGCAGACGTTACGAACACTGGATCAATAGCAAGTGATGAAGTTACTCAGTTATATGTACATGACAAAAAGGCGAGTGTTAAACGGCCGATTGAAGAACTGAAAGGCTTTGAACGGATTCACCTGGAACCGGGCGAGACAAAAACTATTACATTTACATTGCCTGCCAGCGAATTGGCATTCTGGGATGTATCACAGGATAAATATGTCGTAGAGTCCGGTACCTTCGATATCATGGTCGGCAGGTCTTCTGAAAACCTCAAATTAAAAGGGACCTTGAAGGTCGATGGAGAAAAGGTTGCGCCGAGGGATTTGACGAAAGTCACCAATGCGGAAAACTACGATGATTACAGCGGTGTCAAGATTGTCGAAGAATCACAGTCGGGTTATGAAGCTATCGGTGAAATAGACACCGGCGATTGGACTGCGTTTAAGAATGTGAAGTTCTCTAAAGGGATTTCCCAGTTGGAAGTGCGGGTTGCAAGCAATAAAGGCGGCGGTACCATAGAACTGCGTCTCAATGATCCGGTCAGCGGAAAGCTGGCAGGTACAATTGACGTCCCTGAAACCGGCGGATTGCAGGATTGGGAAACGGTCACTACGAAAGTGAAAAAACTGGCTGGAAAACATGATGTTTATCTAACCTTTAACGGGAATTTCCGTCTTGATACGTTCCGGTTAAAATAAATGAATGAAAAAGCCTGATCTGTTTAAGATCAGGCTTTTTTGCTTCGTTACTTCATTGGGCAGTCAAGCCGCCGTCAATTACAAATTCAGCGCCGGTACTATAACTTGATTCCTCTGAAGCGAGGTATAGTACAAGGTTTGATACTTCCTCCGGTTTGGCAACCCTTCGATTAGGTATATGTTTGGAAAACTCTTTTATCGCATCTTTTGAATCTTCTTGTGCTATCATTGGCGTTTCAATTACACCAGGATGGACTGAATTTACGCGTATACCGTAAGGAGACAATTCTAGTGCCGCCGCTTTCGTCATTCCCCTGACTGCGAATTTTGTGTCCGTATAACCGATAGCTCCACCAACGAGGCCGTTAATAGATGAGATATTTATAATGGAGCCGCCATTTTGTTTTTTCATAGCAGGCGCAACGGTTTTCATGCCTAGGAAAACAGACACCTGGTTAATATCCACGATTTTTCTGTATTCTTCTTCGGAAATTTTTTCGATAGATTTATTCATTGTAATTCCGGCATTGTTCACTAACACATTAACATGCCCAAACGTCGATTCTGTTTCAGAAACAACGTTTTCCCAATCTGCAGCATTGGTGACATCAAGTCTGACAAACTTTGCATGATCCCCGATTTCAGTTGCCAACGCTTGCCCCTCTTGTTCAAGGATATCTGCAATCACCACTCTGGCACCCTCGCTTTCGAGCAGCCTTGCGTGAGCCGCGCCCATTCCCCGTGCTCCTCCTGTAATAATCGCAACCTTTCCGTTTACTCTCCCCATATGTATTTCCTCCTTTATGATTGTTTTTGTTCTTTTATCCCTGTTAATAGCTTCTCCTGGATCTCCAAGTATTGAGTGATTTCCTTTTCATCCAGAACATTAAAATGCTGTAAAAATAATTTTTGGCCAATTCCCTGGGCTTCCTCTAGAGCCTTTTCCCCTTCAGAAGTAATCTCCAACTGTGTAATCCGCCGGTCATTCTCAACATTTACCTTCTCTGTCAGCTTTAAATTAACCAGTTTGGCAGCGATGTTGGTCATTGCACCTTTGGTATAGCCAAGGGTATTGGCTAACTCTACTTGTTTTTGAGGACCTTTCGAGCTTAATTCCGCTAAAACTAGTATGGGTGAAATTCCCAGAGGATAGGAGAATGCTTTGGTGAATCGGATAATATTCTCATTGTTGATTTCCTGGATGGTATGAATTAGTTTGAAAATATTATTTTGTGTCAAAAGTCTTCCTCCCTTACGTGATTGTTTGCCAGGTATTTTTGAACAACCTATTAACAAGATAACGTCTCGCGGAAAAAGGTTTAATGTTAAACCTTTTATTTAGTTTAGCATTAAACTAAATATTTGTATAGCTTGATTATATATCAGTCGTCATCTTTATTTTCTCGGCAGATGATGCTAAATAGAAAAAAGCCCAATCCATTAAAGATCAGGCTTTTTTAGTGCTTCTAGATATCTATCAGGTTACTCACAGTCAATTCGCTTTCGAATTACCCGCTTCCATGGGATTCATCTCCATCAAAAGTGAACGTTCCTTCTTACCGTGCATGAAATAATAAATCGCCGTCGTTACAATCACCAACAATCCCATCATAATATACAGGTTGCGGTATCCGGATAATGGGATGATCAACCCAAGTACATACGGACCAAAACCAAGCCCTGCATCCAGTGCGATATAATAGGTGGAAGTCGCCAATCCGATCCGGTGCGTTGGGGTTACCTTGACAGCAATGGCTTGCGTGGTCGATTGCATGTTACCAAAACCGAGACCGATCAGAGCGCCAGCTAATAACAGGATGAAACTGTTTCCTGCTGTGCTTAATAGAAGCAATCCTGCTGCAAATAAAGCAAATGTCGGGTACATGACCCAGTTGGCGCCCTTCACATCCATCAAACGACCAGTGAAAGGACGGGAGACCAAAATGGCTACCGCATAGACAACAAAGAACAAACTGGCCACTTGAACCAAATCAATTTCGATTGCATAAAAATTGATGAACGACAGTACGCTGGAATAGCCAAGTGATAATAACAGCACAACCAATGCGATTGGCAAAGCTCTTGGCTCGATAAAATGGGACAACGTAAAGCCTGCTTTTTCCTTTGTTTTCATCGGTTTTTTCACTACCGGTACATGGACAAACAGGGCAATCAGGAAACTGATGATGCTTAATGCCAGGCAAAAGCCGAATATCGTTTGGAAACTTGTATGCTCACTCATATACAGCCCGATGAAAGGGCCAATTGCTGTAGCCAAAGTAATACTCATGCTGTAAAAGCCGATTCCTTCGCCTTTCCGCTCTTCCGGGATAACTTCCGCGATGATTGTACCCGTCGCGGTACTCGCCATCCCCAGGGCGACTCCGTGCAATAAACGTGTGATAAGCAAAAAGGTAATGCCGGTATCAATAAAATATAAGGCGGATGTCAAAATAAAGAAGATCAGTCCCGCATACAACATTTTTTTGTTGCCGATTTTGGTGATCATTCTTCCTAAAAACAGCCGGCCGATCAGCGTTCCGATGATAAATACTCCAGTCACAAGTCCTGCCTGGCTTTCTGAAACGCCGAACTGTTCGACGGCATAAACGGCCATGGTGACCAACAATAAATAAAAGACTAGATATAAGAAAAAGTTTGCTGAAGAAACAATGGTAAAATCTTTCGTCCATAATTTTGCTTTTGTATTCACTGGTTGTTCTCCTTACTTTGTTAGGTTGTTACGTATTTGTTCCATAATACGAATTGTCTCCTGCTGCTCTTCTTCGGAAATGCCATTCAAAATATCCTGTTCAAATTGATCGATGGTTACACGGACTTCTTCGTACACGCGGGTCCCAAGCTCTGTCAATCGCATAGGCTTTTCACGTTTATCTTTGCCGGCAACTTGTTCTACGTAGCCAGAATCCTCCAGACGGGCGATCGTTCTGGTCACCGTAGGTTTCTCTACGCCTTGATAGTGGGAAATCTCGACAGCGGTTGAAGCGCCGTGATTATATAAATAGTACAAAATCGTCCACTGGGATCGATGCAGCTGATGTTTGTGGAGCTGCACGTTCAATTGATTTTCAAAAGGGCGGTATAACAAAATTAAGTCATGGAAAAACTTTTGAGCGGGTTTTATAGGAAACACCTCTATTCAAATGGTTACCAAGGGTAATGGTTACTCAGAGTAACTATTTAATATTACCAAATGTAAAAATTGCTGTCCAGTGATTATGGAATGGGGGCGAAATCTCGACAATAGAGGGGAAGACAAAAAAATGAGAAGAATACAAGTATTCTTCTCACATGCAAACATGCTAATTGATTTTTCTTGTTTCTTCGGGAAACTCTGCGAACACCAATCCACCCAGGCTAATAATAAGCTTGTCCATTACCTGATTACGTATCGTGAATAGGGCCTTATCGTTATAGCCAATTTCCATGGCGGATTTATCGATCGACCAATTGTTAAAATAACGGTATTGGATGAATTCCTTTTCAATAGGGGACAACTCCGCTATTGCCCGTTCTATCGATTCCATCAATATTTCCAATTCCGTTAATTCATCCTCCAATTTTTCAAGGCCTTTGGTGGAGATACCGATTTTTGTGCCTTCCGTACTTCTTTGTGATGGTAACAAACGTTCTAACTGTTTTTTTATGTTAATGGCTGCCACCTTATAATTGTGGTAGTTCTTTAGGTGTTTTTCAATGATCTTGATCATTTTTTTGCGTTCTTGCTTTTCCAAATTAATAAAAAACATTTAAAGTCCCCTTTCCTTCATCCTGATTTTGGTCTATATAAATTAAAGAAGTGAGTTGTTTAATTTTGTAAACTGCTTTGCGGAGTTTTTTCAATAATTTGGGATAATATTACATTAATTGTTATGGTTAAACGGGTCAGAAGAGACCAAAATGAAGTGCAAAGCCCATCCATCCTGTTTTTCGTCTAAATGGTAATTTAAGTAATTCTGCTTATAGCTTTCTTACCTGCTTAATTGGTAAACTTAAGATATAGCAAAAATCGCCCTATTCTGCATGTAAAAGATAGTTTACGACTTAGATACTTGGTTATTAGGCTAGGGCACATGGGATGGGAGGAAAATTACATAATGAATAAAATGAAGTTCTTTTCGTGGATTATGGTGGCACTGCTATTGCTGATTGCACTAGGAGCTTGTTCCAAAGCAAATGATGAAACATCGTCAACCCCTGATACATCAACGAAGGAAGAAAGTGTGGATTCTTCGAATACACCTGATGAGGATTCAAATGATCAGGACAACAAGAAACAAGAAGAGGAAGACGAAACGGAGTCCGAGGCTGAAAAGAATCAAAACAACTCAGAGGCTGATCATGAGTCAGACACTGAAACTCCAGATGAACAAACGGAAGCATATATGGATGAGTCAGCTAGTAATAGAAAAGATATAGAAGACTATCTAAATGAAAAATATGCTATTGAAAACACCCACTATACAACAGAAACCTGGCAAAATGAAGACACCGGAGAAACAGAATATATGGTTAAAATACTTCCGGATACCAAAGAAAGTGATGAAGAAATCACAGGAGCCCTTAAAAATGGAGAAACCGATGAAAGAATTGATACGATGATGAATCTGGCAGAAAAGATAATGGATGATTTGACTGAAAAAAATAACAACATTCATGTAGATTCTGTTAATTATGTATCTTATGATGGCGAATATGGTTTGACTTTAATCCAAGACTATAAGTAACTAAGGGAGAAACAAGGACAAAAGGTGATATGTCCTTGTTTCTTTTTTTACCATTAGAAATGAGAGTCGGCGGAAATCTTTCGTTCAGCTATGTTTTTTTACCTGACAAATTTCGAACCGATAAAGAGTTATTTGGGAATATTTCTGGGATTTTTTCAGGAGAAATGTATTAGTTTATCGCGGTTTTTTCCACTAATCCCCAATGTAAGATGGATTTGTAAAAGCTTTTACAAAACTATTTTACAAGGAGTGTTATGGACTATGGTAAGTATTACTAGACAAATTTCAGAGTACAATTTTTCCAGTCGTAATGGGAGCACAGTAGATTATATCGTTGTTCACGATGTAGGGATACCAGGGCAGACGGCTAAAAATAATGCAGATTACTTCGGGGGCGGTGACAGACAATCATCGGCACACTATTTTGTCGACAGAACATCTATTTATCAAGTAGTGGAAGAATCCAACAGCGCGTGGCACTGTGGAGATGGGAACGGTATTTACGGAATTACCAATGCCAATTCCATCGGGGTCGAAATGATTGTCGAAAGCGGAGAATATATTCATGAAGAAACCATTAGCAATGCAATTGGTCTAATTCAAGAGCTTCAGGCTAAATATAATGTGTCGTTCGAGAATGTCGTCCGCCATTATGATGCAAGTCGTAAAAATTGCCCACAGTTTTTGAATAAAGATGGCAATTGGACTGGTTGGAACAGTTTCAGAGATGAACTGTCTGAGGATGATGCTCCAGAACCGAGTGAACCAGATTATCCTTCAAGAAATGGCTATACGGAAGAACAAATTGATAACGTAGAAATTATTACAGAGTATTTTAAGGAGAAGGGTTGGACCATTGCAGCAATTTCCGGTCTACTCGGAAACATGGAACAAGAATCATACATCATGCCGGATATTCCTGAAATATCCAATGGCCGGGGTTATGGATTGGTTCAATGGACAAGCAGCGAGGATCGATCTGAGTTAGGTGTTGACTATATTCAACGACTGCTTCAAGATGCAGGAATAGAAGGCGATTATCGCAGTATTCATACGCAATTGGAGCTCCTTAATTGGCAGATGTACAGCGGCACCCAGTACTTTGAAAAACCGGAGTATCCATATTCACCCGAGGAATTCACGCAGTTACAAGATCCTGCTTTAGCGGCAAGAGCATTTGAAAGGAACTTTGAACGACCGAGAGATCTCCACCCGGAGCGTGCTGATATGGCCATAGGTTGGTATAACTATTTAACCGGTAATGGAAATGAGGAGGGCAATCCCGGTGATTCAGACGGTGGCGAATCCAGTACTTATACGGTACAGTCGGGAGACAACCTAAGTTCCATCGCCTTGAGATTTGGTGTGACCGTTGCACAGCTACAGGAGTGGAATAATATCAGCGATCCAGATGCAATCCAGATAGGCCAGGTGTTACGGGTGAAAGCCCCTGAAGACGGTGGAGGCAGTGGAGCGAGCACCTATACCGTACAGTCGGGAGACAACCTGAGTTCCATCGCCTTGAGATTTGGTGTGACCGTAGCACAGCTACAGGAGTGGAATAATATCAGCGATCCAGATGCAATCCAGATCGGCCAGGTATTGCGGGTGAAAGCCCCTGAAGACGGTGGAGGAAGCGGAGCGAGCACCTATACCGTACAGTCGGGAGACAACCTGAGTTCGATTGCTGTGAAATTCGGAGTAACCGTTGCGCAGCTACAGGAGTGGAACAATATCAGCGATCCAGATGCGATTCAAATCGGCCAGGTATTACGGGTGAAAGCCCCTGAAGACGGTGGAGGCAGTGGAGCGAGCACCTATACGGTACAGTCGGGAGATAACCTGAGTTCGATCGCTGTGAAATTCGGAGTAACCGTTGCGCAGTTACAGGAGTGGAATGATATCAGTAATCCGGATGCAATCCAGATCGGGCAGGTA
>NZ_FNHF01000005.1:18710-154579 GCF_900103695.1 Sediminibacillus halophilus | reverse complement strand
GCACCTATACCGTGCAGTCGGGAGACAACCTGAGTTCGATTGCTGTGAAATTCGGAGTAACCGTAGCACAGATACAGGAGTGGAACAATATCAGCAATCCAAATGCAATCCAGATCGGCCAAGTATTAATAGTAGGTTAAATGATAAAACAAGGAAAAAGTTTATAGAAAAAAGTAAAAGGCATCTCTTGTAGGTGCCTTTTTTCTATCTGCCCAAGGACTGTTGCTTATGTTCTATATAATATAAGCTTCTCTAATCTAGTGCTAATAAAAATTCATGATGAATGAACCTCACAAATATTGACACCTTTTAGGAGATGTGATATTTATTTGTTAGGCGTTAGCACTCTGATGCGTCGAGTGCTAAAATAAATGAATATAGACCAAAAATTTCATCCAAAAGGGGCTGTAGAAATGGGAAAAAGAAAATTCAAGGCCGAATCCAAACGGTTGCTAGACTTAATGATTAACTCTATCTACTCACAGCGTGAAGTGTTTCTGCGGGAGTTGATTTCCAACGCCAGCGACGCTATCGATAAAATTTATTACAAGGCACTGACCGATGAAAATCTCACTTTTAACCCAAGCGATTACTACATAAAGATTGAGCCGGACAAGGATGCTCGCACCTTAACGATTATCGATACCGGAATCGGCATGACCCAGGAAGAACTGGAGAAAAACCTGGGAACCATTGCGAAGAGCGGCTCATTGAACTTCAAAAACGAAAACGAAGTAAAAGACGGACACGATATTATCGGCCAGTTCGGAGTAGGATTTTATGCAGCATTCATGGTTGCCGATGTGGTGACTGTTACGAGTAAGGCACTTGGCAGTGACGAAGCCTTCAAATGGGAGTCAAAAGGCTCCGATGGCTATACCATTGAACCGGTGGAAAAAGAATCCACCGGTACTGTGATTACCTTGAAGCTACAAGAGAACACAGAAGATGAAAACTATGATGAATTCTTGGAAGAATACCGCTTAAAAGAAATCGTCAAAAAGTATTCGGACTTCATCCGCTATCCGATCAAAATGGATGTAACCAAGAGCAAGAAAGAAGAAGACGGCGAAGAGTATGTTGAATATAAAGAAGAAGAAACCATCAACAGCATGGTGCCGATCTGGAAAAAGAATAAAAACGAGCTAAGCGATGAAGATTACGAGAACTTCTACCGGGAAAAGCGTTATGGATTTGATAAGCCGCTAAAGCACATTCATTTGAGTGTGGATGGTACCATCCGTTACAATGCGATGCTATTCATTCCGGAAAGCCGTCCGTTCGATTACTATACACAAGAGTATCAAAAAGGGCTGGAGCTTTATTCCAATGGAGTATTGATCATGGAAAAATGTGCCGACCTGATTCCTGATCACTTCAGTTTCGTAAAAGGGCTGGTAGACTCCGAAGATCTTTCCCTGAACATCTCCCGGGAAATGCTGCAGCATGACAGACAACTGAAGCTGATCGCTAAAAACATCAACAAAAAAATCAAATCCCAGCTTCTTAGCCTGCAAAAGGATGACCGGGAGCAGTATGAGAAATTTTATAATGCCTTCGGCAGACAGATTAAGTTTGGCGTTTATAACGAATTCGGCACCAATAAAGATGTACTGAAAGACCTGCTATTGTTCTATTCTTCGAAGGAGAAAAAGCTCGTCACTTTGGCTGAATATGTTTCGAGAATGCCAGAGGATCAAAAGTATATTTATTATGCGACAGGAGAATCGATCGACCGCATCGACAAGCTGCCTCAAACAGAGCTTGTAGCTGACAAAGGATATGAAATTCTTTACTTCACCGAAGAAATCGACGAATTCGCCATCCGCATGCTGGCAAGCTATGAAGAAAAAGAATTCAAATCTGTTTCCAGCAATGATCTTGGATTAGAGGATGAGGAAGAAAAGACAGAAGTCGACGAAAAAGAACATCAAGAACTGTTCGATTATATGAAAGAACAGCTGAACGGGAAAATCAAACAAGTGCGTGTGTCCAAACGCTTGAAGAGCCATCCTGTCTGTTTGACGGCAGATGGTGAAATTTCCATTGAAATGGAAAAAGTCATCAACGCCATGCCGGACAACCAGCATATTTCTGCGGACAAAGTACTGGAGATCAATCCAACACATGAGGTTTTCGAGATTTTGAAGGATGCTTTTGACAACAATAAAGAAAAACTGAACCTTTACACAAACATTTTGTATAACCAAGCCCTGTTAATCGAAGGACTGCCGGTCGACGATCCGGTTGAGTTCTCGAATAATATGTGTAAGGTAATGGTGACAGCTTAAATCAATTGGCTTAAGCTATCATCGGGAAACGGAACGAAACTGCGAATGTAAGTGACCGACTGGTCCTTGCTTCGCAGTTTTTTTTAGTGTTAAAACTAGGAAATAAGAAGCGGTTGACAGAAAATTGTAAATAATCATTGAAAAAAGAAAGGAACAGCTCTATAATAACTACCATATTAGTATGATTAATCTGCAAGAGAGGAGGGAGGGTTATAGCGCCAAAAACCGAAATCAAAGGTTCTGTAAGGGACTATGTTTATCAAAGAATCAAACAGCAAATCGTCAATTTAGAGCTCGAGCCGGGCAGGAAAGTTTTCGAAAAAGAAATGGCTGAAAGGCTGCAGGTCAGCAAGACACCTGTAAGAGAAGCGTTTCAGCGGCTAGCCCAGGAGGAACTACTCGGTGTCATACCACAGAGTGGGACGATGATTATGAAGATTGACTTATCGCTTGTGGAAGAAGGTCGTTTCGTACGCGAAAATATTGAAAAAGCCGTCGTGAAAGAAGCCTGCAGGAGCTTCGATTCAGAGCAATTATTCCAAGTGGAGACCAATATTGCCCTACAGCTTTTATGTTTGGAAAAAGGATCTTACCAACGGCTGTTCGAGCTCGACGAAGCGTTCCACAGCTTGTTGTTCGAAGGTTGCCATAAAATCCACACCTGGAATCTGATCCGGCAAATGAATACTCACTTCGATCGACTCAGAGTCCTGCGTCTTGCTGCCAATCCGGAATGGGAGGTGGTCGTTTCTCAACATAAAGCAGTTTTTGATTGCATTGCGAAACGTGATGAAGAAGGAGCCGAGGAGAAGATGTCCACCCATTTGAAGCTAGTCAACTTTGAAAAAGAAGAATTGAAGACAGCATATCCTGGATACTTTCAATGAAGGCATGGCCCACTTACTTATTGAAATAAGGAAAGGAATACTAGCTTGAGAGTGATGTGGCTGGAATTAGTTTGAGTAACCGATTGATTGACCAAGTAAATGGAGGAATGACCCTAATCTAGTATACTAATTATAATAGTCGATTAATAAGCGAGTGGTAATTTTCATATCCAATTATGAAAGCGTTAACATAAATTTAGGAGGTGGTAAAAAACGAGAATATGGGACAGATAAAGGGATGGGCTGGTAAGAAGTTTGCTTGGAGGCTTGGAAGCGTGACGTTTGGATTTCTAAAAAATAGGAGGGTGAATATGAACAGGATTAAAAAGCAATACCTAATTTTTGTCTCAGTGATTGTGTCGCTCGGATTGGTGTTGACGGGATGTGGCAACGGTTCATCGGAGGCATCAGGGGATGAGGGCGTCAATATAAAATTTTCCTGGTGGAGTAACCCGCACAGAACGGAAATAACCAAGCAGGCAATCGAGATGTTCGAAGAAAAGTATCCGGATATCGATGTCACCATGGAATACTACTCATGGGATAGTTACTGGCAAAAGCTGGCGACAGAAGCAGCGGGAGGGGGCGCACCTGATGTCATGCAAATGGATGGATCACGTTTAATGGAATATGTGAACAAAGGGCAGTTAATGGATTTGGCTGAAACGGATATTGATACATCGGGTATTCCGGATAATACGGTTGAATTAGGGAAGGTAGACGGAACATTATATGGGCTCACAACTTCCGTCAACGCCCAGCTTCTTATTTCCAATCCAGAAATATTGGAACAAGCAGGCGTAAGCATCCCAGAGGAAAATTATACATGGGAAGAATTTGCTGAGTTGTGTGCGACAATCTATGAGGAAACAGGGGTTCATGGAACACCGAACGAAATGGAGCAGCCTGCTTTTCTGGATTACTTTGCACGGACCAAAGGAGAAAATCTTTATGCATCTGACGGAGAATCTCTGGGGCTTTCCAAAGAAACACTGACGGAGTGGTTCCAATATTGGCTGGATATTCAGGAGAAGGGCGGGGTGCCGAGTGCCGAGGATAACGCGGCTTATCAGCATAATGACCATTCGGCGAGTCCTTTCATCGAAGAAAAAACGGCGTTTAATTGGTTATTCCTTGGCACAGGCGGCGAATTTGAAAAGAATCTTGGAAAGCCAATCAAGCGAGTCCTCCTCCCTGAATGGGGCAATGATAATAAACCATATCCTCTGCATGCGGCAATGTTTTGGAGCATGTCTTCTAAAACAGAGCATCCTGAGGCTGCCGCGAAGTTAATCAACTTCCTTGAAAATGATCCGGAAGTAGCCAAGATTTTCGAAAACGACCGCGGTATTCCGGCAAACTCTGAAAACATGGAACTGGTAGCCGAAAACACAGAAGATGATACCGTCCAACGACAAAATGAATTCATGGCAAAGGTGGAAGAAATCGCAACGCCGAACGACTTAGCCCCTGCAAATTCCAGCAGCACGGGGGATATCCTGAAGAATATCGCTCACGAGGTGACATTTAAAAAGCTGACTCCAAATGAAGCGGCCGACAAGTTTATGCAAGAGGTCAATCAAGCGTTATCAGAAGGATAAATGAATGACTTAATATTTGACCTGATGCCAAGGCATTCCGAGCATCGGGTCAAAAGGAGGATTTCTGATGGAGGCACCAGTCAAGACATTGGGAATAAAACGGAGCCGTCAGAAAACACGGGCAAGTCTGGAAACACCGTTTCAACGGAATCTGACTGCTTATGGATTTCTGGCACCCTGGCTGATCGGGATGTTGTTTCTAACCATCGGCTCCATGCTGTTCACTTTTTATCTGGCATTTACGGACTACGATTTGTTGACAACCCCATCCTGGACGGGAATGGAGAATTTTTCGAACATATGGCAGGATGCCAACTTTTGGGGATCCATCCGGGCGACGCTCCTGTATGTCGTGCTATCTGTTCCGGCAAGGTTGATCGCATCCCTGCTCATCGCTTTGCTGCTTTTTAAAGAAGTGCGGGGAATCGGTCTGTATCGTGCCCTGATTTATTTGCCATCTTTAATTGGAGGGAGTGTAGGGGTTTCGATCGGATGGAAAAAGCTGTTTGCAACGGATGGTCCCATCAACTCTTTTGTCGGCATTTTTGGAATAGAGGGTCCAAATTGGATCGGAAATCCCTCCACAGCGATCATGGTGTTGATCTTATTAAGTGTATGGCAGTTTGGTTCCGAAATGGTCATTTTCCTAGCCGGTTTAAAACAAATCCCGGGTTACTTATATGAAGCCGCCAAGATTGACGGGGCTTCAAGGATTAGAAGCTTTTTCAGCGTCACCTTGCCAATGCTGTCACCGATTGTCTTTTTCAATTTACTTATGGGAACGATTTCTTCCTTCATGGTCTTCACGCAGGTTTATATCATAACGGGCGGAGGGCCGATGAATTCTACCCTTTTTTATGTCTATTATCTCTATCAACAGGCGTTTACTTATTACAACATGGGGTATGCCGCTGCACTATCGATCATTTTACTAGTTATTATTGCAGCGTTTTCCGGTTTTATCTTTTTAACGTCAAAATACTGGGTTAATTACGATGTATAGGGTGGTGCTAGAGACATGAATGGAAAATCCATGAGAAAAGGGCTTCGGCATCTCATGCTGATTGCTGTTTCCTTTATTATGCTATATCCGATATTGTGGATGTTTTTTTCCTCATTCAAGCCGGACACAGAAATATTTTCAACATCGAGTTTATGGCCGGAAACATGGACACTTGAACATTATCTTTCTGGATTCGGCAGTGATGCCCCGATGAACTTTGGACCGATGTTCTTTTATTCGTTTTTAGTGTCGATTGTGGTGGTGATCGGGACGGTCTTCAGTTCGACGTTGACCGGCTTTGCCTTTGCGAGGCTCAATTTTACACCGAGACGTTTTTTTATTGGTTTCATGTTCGCTACCATGATGCTTCCCGCCCAAGTTGTCATGATTCCTCAATACATTATTTTTCATAAAGTCGGCTGGGTCAATACCTTTATTCCCTTGATGCTGCCGAGTTTTCTCGGCACCGTGCCGTTCTTTATCTACTTGATGGTTCAATTTGTCCGCGGTATTCCAAAAGAGCTGGACGAAGCGGCCTTGATTGATGGCTGCAGTAAGTGGCGTCTGTATCGCTCGGTCATCTTGCCGCTTTCACAACCGGCAATCGTTACTATGTCGATTTTTGCTTTTTATTGGACCTGGAACGATTTCTTCGGCCAGCTCATCTACTTGTCCAACCCAGAGCTTTATACAGTATCGCTTGGACTGAGCATGTTCATGACCAACATGGGGGAAACCCAGTGGGGGAATTTGTTTGCAATGTCCATCCTGTCTGTAATCCCGGTTTTCTTGATTTTCCTGATTTTCCAGCGTTACTTGGTGGAAGGGATTGCGACTCACGGTTTAAAAGGGTGACGGTATACGGCTTGTGAAATGGAGGTGAGCACTTTGGCAGTAACCGTACAAAACGTTATCAATCAGCTAAGCAAAACAGCAGAACCAATCGAAGATACAGTCGACAGACTTGAGTTTGGCAAGGCGGAGATAGAGGTCACCGGGATTGTGACAGCATTTATGGCGACGCACCGGATCATCCAAACCACGATTGAGTCAGGGGCCAATCTCCTTCTAACGCATGAGGGTACCTTTTACAGGCACAAAGGTAGCATCAGCATGTTGGAAAGTGACCCGGTTTATCAGCAAAAAAAGCAATTGGTGGAACAATCCAGACTGGCTATTTACCGGCTTCATGACACGATTCACCGATACAGCCCTGATGGGATTACGAGGGCCCTGGTACGCATATTGGATTGGGAAGAAGCGGTGGATGAGCATCTGACCACAAGTACCGTCGTTGATCTTCCTCCCATCCAGCTTAAAGATTTAGCCGCACATTTAAAGGAAAAGTTGCGGCTGCCCTTTGTGCGCTTTATGGGAGATACGTCGATGCGGTGCAGGCGAGCAGGGATTTTTGTTGGTTATCGTGGAGGCGGTGACTCGGTCATTCCCGTTATGCAAGCGAAAGACTTGGACTTGGCAATTATCGGAGAAGGTCCGGAATGGGAGACTCCGGAGTATATCCGGGATGCCATCTGCCAGGGAAAAAACAAGGCGTTGATTGTCATCGGGCATGCGGAAAGCGAAAAACCGGGGATGGAACTGCTTGCCGGAAACCTGCAGGCCTGTTTTCCGACGGTACCCGTTCAGTTTATCGACGAGGAAGCGCTCTTCCGCATGGTTTGACAATGGTTATCCAATGAATGAAACGTAAACGGTGAGGCCAAGAGACGATGACTCTTGCTTCACTGTTTCGTTTTTTATTGCAGGACATTCCTGATTTCCGCTATTTGTTTGAAAGCCCTTCCGTTTATACAGTTCCCTGTTGTATAGTAATCTTAATATGAAAGTTGTCTTTTAGAGAGAAAGATGATTCAAGACTTTGTGACGAAAAAGAATTGTAAAAGGAAACTGTCCTAACGTGACATCTGGTATGATGAAAAGAACAAAATTGATGGAGTTGAATCGAGTGATAGACTTTAGCAACAAACCAACCATCACAGGGGAGAAAGTCATTCTTCGCCCTTTTTACGTGGAAAAAGATTTTCCCTATTTGGAGGAATGTCTAAGGGATCCGGAAGTTTTGAAATTAACGGGAAGTGAATCCGGATTTGACCGGGAAGAGGTGCTTCAATGGTATCAAAACCGGAATGACCAATCAGATCGACTGGACCTTGCCATAGTAGATAAAGAAGAAAATATCCTGGTTGGAGAAGTGGTGGTCAACTTATATGTAGAAGCCGATCACAGCATGAACTTCAGGATTTTAATCGGTCCAAGAGGGAGAAACCGCGGCTTTGGCACCGAAGCGACCAGGTTAATGGTCGACTATGTTTTCACCCATACCGATCTCAGTCAGCTGACGTTAAGCGTGTTTGCTTTTAATCCGAGAGCCAGGAAGGTTTATGAAAAAATAGGCTTTGTTTTTGCCAGTGTCGACAAAGGTGATTTACAATTTGAAGGGGAATGGATTGATTCAATTAATATGACATTGAGCAGGGAAGACTGGGAGAAGCAGAGGGAATGACGGCAATATGAGAAAGTTCGTAACAGCTATTCTTCTAGTTGGCATTGTGGCTACCATGTGGATTTTTCTGAACAGGGAAGAACCCGTCTCCCTTGGTGAATTAATGGAAGATGAACAAGTGACGGAAATTTTTATCGAGGACGAATCGACCGAAAAAATCGTCCAAATAACTGATGAAAAACTAACTGATAAAATCGTGGAAGAAAGTTCTCCTATGATACTGAAAAAGACAGAAGATCCTCCTGAAAATATTCACTATTCACTGATTTTCAACCAAAAAGATTATAAACAAACCTCCATCCTTCTAGGGAGAAAGAAACTGGATATTTGGCATTCGGATGAAGGAAAGAATGGGGGCTTTTTCGAAATTAAAGGGGACAATATCCTGCTTGAATGGATAAAGAATGAAACCCTCGATTGGAGTAGTCCATAAATGAAGAAAAATCAACTCCCGATTAGGAAGTTGATTTTTTCTGCTTAATGGAATAACCAAAGTACTTTTGAACTCTATTTGTCCGTTTCTTCAAATGGTGCTGCACAGCTGTCATCCGTACAAACAGCTCCGTTTCCCCCATCAAGGGACAAATCTTGGAACTTCGGTTTCGGGTTTTCTTCTTCCCAAATCTTTTCAAGCGCTCCCTTAAACGTTTCTAAAGGCTGGGCACCGGAAATGGAATATTTATTACTCACCACAAAGAACGGCACGCCTGTCACTCCGATTTGCTGCGCGGTTCTCTCCTCAGTCCGCACTTCGTCCGCAAACGCAGCTTCATCATTCAGTACTTCCAATGCCTTATTTCGGTCCAACCCTGTTGCTTCTGCAATATCAGCCAAGGTCTCCGTATCTCCGACATTCTTAGAAACGGTAAAGTAAGCGTGCAGCAGGTTTTCGGTAAGCTCTTTTTCTTTACCGAGCGTCCGGGCGAACTTCGCCAGGCGATGTGCATCGAAGGTGTTCGTCGGTTTCATGTCATCGTAGTTGTAGGTAAGCCCAATTTCGGCAGCCTGCTGAATGAGCCCTTTGTTCATTTCACGAACTTGCGCTTCACTGGACTGGAATTTCGCCGCCAATGCTTCATAAATGCTTTGATCGGTATATTTAGGAGCGGTTGGATCGAGTTCAAAGCTTTTGTACTCCACCTCAACCTCGTTTTTATGCGGAAATTGTTCAAGCGCCATCTCTAAACGTCGCTTGCCAATATAACAAAACGGACAGACAAAGTCGGACCATACTTCTATTTTCAAAAGAAACACCTCTGTTCGGTTAGTTAACGTCATTGTAGCACAGAGACTGTAAAAAACTTGATCATCCTGCTCACGGGACGCTCATTCTGAAATTTATTGCGAAAAGACGGAGTAGGCGTAAGAAATTTTGGAAAAGCTAACAGGTAGAAAATACAGAGGGGGTTAGCGAATGCCTATACAAAATGATTATGAAATTCAGCAATTAGTGGAAGTGTCTCAAAGATTGGAACAGGCCGCCAACCAGGCAAAAAACAAAGCCGATCTGGAAGCCATTGAACAACTCCAAAATCAACTCCGTGAAATTCAAGGAAAAATCCAGGATGCACGGGGAAGAGCAATCAACGGCAGCGGAACATCGAGCGAGCCATTGTTTGAAGCACAACTGAGGGTAGAAGAGACGCAACATCAGATGGAGAGGGCAATGAGTAATTTGAGTGCGATGGATGATGAGGTGCAGCCATAATTTATAGAGCCAATTGCTTCTTATGGAGTAATTGGCTTTTTTCTAGTATAACAAGAAATTATAGCTTTTTACTAATCAATATTTCAAACAGTCCTTATCAACAAAAGAAAGCCTTTTTTTAAGCGTGGTAAAAAAAATCCTTATAAGTTCATATTTTATCTTGGTTATGGTGGGAAGAATATATGGCTTATGATGAGTCAGAACAAAATCCTTATTGGTTGACAGAATTTTTCTATGAAAAAGACTTTCTAGCTAGATGTACCATCTTCTTTTCTAGTAATTTTACTTCAAAACAAAAAAGGGTATCCTCAAAATGTGGAAAAAATGGAAAGAAGGGGGGATACCGGTAAAGCGTGATCATTTTGTCCAATACACCAACTATCTAAATGTAGTTGGTGGTGCAATGATTCTTGATATGTTGTCGGTAGAGAAAGTCGAAATAATGGTTGATACATATTTGAAAAGGTATTATGGTATAGAAAAAGAGAAAAAAACTACCATATAATAAAAAGGTTTCTAGGGCAAAAGGACCGAGGGTTTACGGGCCTTTTTCCTGTGGTACAAATTCTGTTCATGTTAAACGATAATCTGAGGTGTCAAAATGGCAGGGTATGTGATGACTTTTAATGAAATTGAATCCCTAGTAGAGTGTGCTGAAAACGGTGTTTATTCCACCCTAGTAACAATATCGGATAACAATTTGCCTCCCAATGAACAAACATTTGCAGACTTTACAACTATGAAGGAAGGCGACAACATTTACTTGTTTAACAAAAGAAAAATTTACGGGATTGGGAAAATGGTTAACATTCAAGGAGATTGTAAATTCTTGAATTTTCCTGAAGCCAATAGTCCAAAGAGATTCAAACTTGATCAGATAAGTGATCAAGCCCTTTTATCAAGTGATAAGTGGGGACAAATTAAAAATAAATACAAAGAATTGAGATGGGTTTGCACTTTTGAACCATGTCCCAAATTCTTTAAAAATGGAATAGATATGGATGCTGTACTTCAATCTAATCCTAGTGCATTCAAAATGTTGAGAGCATTTCAGCAATTATCCTTCATTAAAATCGATGATAAAGAGAATCAGGCCTTGAAAGATATTCTCTTAAAAAGAAATGAAAGAAGTATAAATGGTTCTTCTTTAGAAGAAATTTATCAGAACCGCACAGAAATAATACATAATGAGATTGAAAGTAAAATAACTAAAGTAGCAGGATATCATTTTCGTCCTCAAGAGTATTATAATAGTTCGGCAAAAAAGGATGGCCTCTTCAAAAGGGAAACCACGTTGGAGATAGCATTACTAAATCAACTTACCAGAAAAGATAAAGAAACAATAGATATCTTCGGAAAGTGGGATTATATATCCAGACAAGTTGTTGCTTCTCCATTCAAGCCAATAAGTTGGATGGATAAAATGGATGTTTTTGGTTACAGATATATTGAAAACTACAAACCGACTGTTTCAAAGTATTTGGTCACGGAACTAAAAAAGGATATAGCAGAAATGAAGGACGTCGATCAATTATTAAAATATGTCGACTGGGTCAATAATGAATATGCTTTTGGGGATTATTCAATGATACAATCGTTTTTGGTTGCATCTAAGTTTCCGAACGAAGTGATTGAACATGTTAAAAACATAGGTTCCAGGAAATATACTACCGGTCTTAGGGGAGATAACGTTTCTGAAGAATGGAGTAATGTTAACCTGGTGGAATATAGATACAATCCAAAGGCTGAAAAGGTTGAATTTATATTAGTGGTATAGTGTTGTTATTAGCTGTGCAAGTAAGAAACGCACAGTCTTACTTGCACAGTTACTATTTGAAAAAAATGAGGCGAGGAACCCCTTGAAAATTTACAAAAAAGTAAGATTATTAAACTATTATTTAACATACCAACTAATCAGGTGGAGAAGTCTCAATTTCCGGTTAACTGAAAAGCGTGCAAAATATATTTTTTAATGGATTAGAGGGTAACTTAGAAGAAGTGTAATACTTTACTTCACTTCACAATTTTCCCAATGTAAAACCTATCCAACCAAAAAGCCTGCTTTGTTATATAGCGTCCATCTGGGAGCTTTACTTTATCCTTACCATCCCTTGCTTTTGGTCTTATATGACAAATCCCGTTATAACCGGGTTTTGGAAGGTTGTTTTTAACGATTATTCGATTTTTTTGATTTACCGGATTTAGCTCTATGCCGTCCTTTATTTTGCTTTGTACAGTTTTCCAAAATTCCTGCAAGGATTCATGGATGTCCTGAAATGGCATATTCCAAAGTGTGACACCGTTAAAGTAAAGTTGCCGATTTGGGTTTTCAGCTTTTGTTTCTTTGTAATGAAACACCACGAATAGGAATTTTGTTTCCTCAAAGTAACTTTTCAACCAGCTGTCTTCCCAATCCTGGGTTGCCCAATCATAGAAATCAATGTTTCTGAAGGACATATGCTCTTTAGGTAAGCCGTCAGGTTCTAAACGAATAGTCTTGATTTCAATATTCGCTTTTGCAAATTCTTCAATTTGATTAAGTTTAGTTCCTCTTATTCCTAAAAGTTCACTGACAAAAGATTGCAAGAAGTTTTTTGATTTACTATTGATTTGCAAACCTTTTTCCTTTGCAATATCTTCAAGCGTATTTCCGATATAGGGATCAAATCTTTGTGAAAGCAATTCAAACAAGGATTTTTTTCTTAACTCTTCAGGATTAGCAAAACGGACTAAATCCTCTTGTTTGATTTCTTTCCGAACCAATGCTGTCATATAGCTTTGTTTAAGAGAATAGGCTCTTTGCATTGCTTCGATATCGCTATATGGTTGAGTTCTAAGCGAATTTTTATTGGCTCCTTTGGTACAGGCCGCCAAGTAATTTGTATCGGCTTCCGATAACTCATGGGCCCGCCCTTCTTTAATTTTACCTACAATGATTTTCCAATCCTGTTTAATGATTTCCAAATCTTCTTCAGGATATTGAAGCAAGTGGGCCTTGATCAACTTGTAATCCGCTCTATGCGATTTGGGAATCCACTCATAAAAAAGAATCAAAGGTTTTTTGTTTTTTTTCCAAAAACTAGATGTTTCAAATGTGGTCAGTACTTCTTTTTGATAGTTGATTATGTTCAGCACTAATCTTTCCTTGGCCGACAAAGTGCCATTTTTATTCTTTTTGATAGGGGTGACTTTTAGTTCTATTTCCAAATTGGCAAAATCTGCTTCACTTTTAGAATTTATTTGGTAATTGAAGAAGCTTTCCTCTATTATTTGACCGAGTTGCCCCTTTGCCTTTTTGTTTTTGATGCGCCCGCTTTTGTCTATTTCCCCGAAGGTTTTCCCTTCTGCTTGTTTAGCTTTAAATAATAATTCCTCTTCGGTTTTGTATAGCATTTATTCGGTGGATACTCCTCTCGAAAAATAATATTTTGCTATATTTTAACATGAAAATACAAAAAGCTGATACTTTTGTATCAGCTTATACTGGCAATTCTATTTGTATTTCTTCCTGAGATGATTTTATAGACTCGATTTCTTCAATCCTTTTTCCCATGATTTCAATGAGTCCTACTACGAGAGCATTTCCCATACAAAAATATCTCATTCTATCTGTCATGCCGGCAGTCCAATTGTCTTCGAAGCCATTCAACCTTTCACACTCAACTGGCGTCAGGAATCTCTTTCTTCCATCGACCTCGACGATATGCGTGCTTCGGTTTTTCGTGCCTTCACTGGTCAACATGGTCCTGCCCGGCTTGTCCAAATCATCTGTGGGAGACATCCCGCCTTCGGAAAAAGTATAAGTATGTCCATCAGCGGAAGTACGAGGAATCTTTTTTGGCCCTCTTAGATATTCGAATTTCTTTTCGACTTCTGGAGTGAGATAGTATCTTTCTTCCACTTCACTTTCCGGAATTAAAATATTTTTCAACGGTGTAGCCGCCATTTCTATTGGTTCGACATGAGCTGTGTAGATTTCCCCATTTCGCATGATGCCGCCATTATGAAATTCAAGAGAAAAATCATCTGAAATTTCAACTCTATCGATTGCGATTTCACCATTATTTTCTCTATTTTTATAAGGGTTTTCTTTTACCGGAAACGGTTTGGCAAAAAAACCTTGTTTGAACACAATTTCTTTCGGCTCTAGCTCTTGTTGTTCTAAATCGAAAGCAACCCCGTTTTTATAAGCAAAGATGAATACGCGTCTTCTTCGTTGAGCAAAACCGTATTCAGCTGCGTTTATCACGCGCCATTCAACAGTGTAACCTAAATTTCTGAAGGTTCCCAGCATGACACCGAAGTCTCTTCCCCTTTGTTTGGAAGGTGACTTGAGTAAACGGTCTACGTTCTCTAAGAGAACATATTTGGGTTGTGTCTTTTCTATGACCCTCTCGATTTGCCAAAAGAGTACACCTTTCTTTCCTTGAATCCCTTTCTCCCCTGAAAGGGATCTAGCGACAGAATAGTCTTGACAAGGAAAACCTCCCACAATTAAATCGGCTGTCAAACCTTGAAATTCTTCATCCGGGACAGTCGCAATATCTTTGTTAACATGTTCGCCATCTTGAAAATTTCTTGTATAACATTCAAATGCCTCTTGGGCCTTTTTAGATGGTTCCCATTGATTTGCCCAACCAACCTTAAAAAGATTCCGATTAGCCCGCTCTAAGCCTACCCGAAATCCTCCGACACCTGCAAATAGTTCTATAACATTGAGAGTATCATTATTCATCGTCATGCGAACATCCTTTCGCCTTCTTTTTATCATTATAACGCATTTTGATAAAAAGATGAAAATCTTAGATGAAAAAAACAGTAAGTTTTTGATATATCTAAGAATCCATTTTAACAAAAAAACAAGCTTATTTCTATTGATTATTTTTATCCGGGTAAGAGGGGACTGTAAATTGATGGGTAAATGTACATGTGTTTGCCAGTAACAAGGTGGGTTCCAAAATTGAATGTGTTATCGTTCATTTGCTAGTTTACTTTCATGAACAAACTGCAGTAAATTATTCATTGTTCCCCAAAAGTCGTCTTTTAATTCATGTTCCCATATCCTTAAGATATTCCAATTCATTTGGCGGTAATAAGCATTTACTCTTTTATCCCTGGCTTTATTCTTAGAAAATTTATTTTCCCAAAACTCCACGTTGCTCTTAGGAATTTTACCGTGGATAGGGCATGCATGCCAATAACATGAATCGATGAAAATAACAACTTTATACTTTTTAATGGAGATATCGGGAGTTCCGAAGAGAGACCGATCGTTTTTCCTGAATCTATACCCTTTATGCCATAAAGCTTTGCTTACTTTATTTTCGAGTTTGGAAGTGGCTTTGATTTTGCCCATCATTTCACTTCTTTTTTCTTTGGAAACAGTATCGACCATATGGAATCACTCCAAGTATAGTGAGTCTTTCAATTAATTTATCCTAAAATGATATAAAACAAACTCTTTTGTTCCTATCACAAATGTAAGTTATCGGATGGTTAATCCTTGGTAAGAGTGAAAGCGACTTAAGGGGTATTATTTAGTTGAATAGCGATATATCTGTTCGAGGGATGCTTTGTGAAGAGTGAATCTGGCTGCTTCGATTCTGGAAAAGAAAGGACTGGAGCTGTCCGCAGTGCAATATCATTATAGCCTTCTTTACCGTGCTTCGGAGGATGCGGGGAATATCGACGGGTGCAACCAGCATGATGTGTTGTTCTTTACCTACATGGAACTGGAACAGGGAGCGCTGACAGGAAAAGTACACTGCCCCATAACCCTTTTAAATCAGATACGCGGAGAGGAAAAGCGTTCAGTCCCGATGTACTGGATAAGTTAACGCCTATGCTGGAGAAAATGAAGAACATGGTTGAGAAGCATCAGGTTGATACAGCACAAATTGCTATGTCGTGGGCAATCGCAAAAGGTACCGTGCCGATCATCGGTGTAACAAAGTCCAGCCATGTCGACGGGCCCATAGCCGCAGCGGATGTAGAATTAACCAATCAGGAAGTGGAGGATTTGGAAACAGCGGCTAAAGAAACCGGTGTGGAAGTCAAAGCCGTATGGGAACAGGAAATGTAAGATGTCGATTCTAGGAAGAGGGTTTTTCGCAGCGTTTGTGAAGGGTCCTTTTTTCATTGTGTGTATAGCTGGGGTATAGGAACTTTGATTCCAGTTAAGATGGATACTAAACTCAAGAGTAAGTAAGAATTATTTAGTTCAGTACTGGAATGGATTTGTTAAAGATAAAAGTATATGGAAGCTGTACATAAAGACTAATTAGAGTTCTCTTATAAGAAAAATTTAAAAATGGAAAGAGGGGTTTTGAATCATGTGTGTTAAGCCCACCAATGTGAGATACAATACAGTTGACTTTCCTAAAGCCGGACTTTTTCACTAATTTTGACGGGAACAGCGGTGGTATCCTCCTGCATCCTTACACTCCTGTAAAACAGGTAAGAGTAGCTGTGTTTAAATCTGGGTAAGAATAAATAGAAGGATGATAACACAGCTCCCTTGATTCACATAAAAGGAGAAGGAGGAAAGCGAAGTGGCAGAACATGAAAACCAAGAAACTATTAAGAAGATAAAAGACCTGATAAAGGATGAAAAGGTGGCGATGCTGACAACGGTTTCGCCGGATGGCAAACTGATGTCCCGACCGATGCAGACGCAAGAGGTTCAATTTGATGAAGAAGAGATTTGGTTTCTGACGGAAAAGGATACGGACAAATACCGCGACATCGGCCAAAATGGTGAAGTTAACCTGGCTTATGCAAACGGCTCTTACGTATCGATCAGCGGTACTGCTGAATTTGTCCAGGACGAGGAGAAGAAAAAAGACTTTTGGAATCCAATCGTCGGAAAAGTGTTAAACACCTCTGCCGAGGATCCCAACGTCGTCCTGGTCAAAGTTACACCTCATATTGCTGAGTATTGGGAGTCTGGAAAAAGTATGAAGACGGTAAAGGAATTTGTGAAAAAGATGACCAACAAAGATTCTATGGAAGAAGACAATGATTTGAAAGAAACCGTAAACTTTGAGGATAATGCGCGATAGTAGATAAAGCCATGGGTTATTCCTGTGGCTTTTTTTAAATGGTTTTGTAGAAAAAAACGTGGTATCATCAGCTTTTCCTAAAAATAATTTTGCGAAGATAGAAATCCTTGTTTAACGTGGCAATTTATTTATATAAATATCGATAAAAGGAAGGGATAAATTTCTCAATAATAGAATTTAACAACTAAATACTTAAAAGGAGTTGTTCCTAAATGTTTGAGAGGATAGACACTGTTTGCTTAACAGTTAGTAATCTGGAAGAATCGAGTATATGGTATCAAAAGTTAGGTTTTAAAGTAGCATTTAAAGGTGAAGGGTATCAAGTGTTCACGATTGGTAATAGTGGAATTCCTTTGACTATCGAAGAAGGCAATGTAGATTCCCCAGATAATTCAACTTATCCTATTTTTTTCACTAATGATATTAAGACTACATATGTAAATTTAAAAGAAAAAGGTGTAGAAGTAACTGAATTAAAAGATGATGGTGACAATACGTTTTTTGACCTTTATGATTTAGATAAAAATAAATTGCAGGTTTGCTTTTGGGAGTAAATGGTGAGCAAAAATACAGGGGATACTTATCTGGCGGTTGGAATTGGTATAGGATTACCTTTAGGAGCAGTGCTAGGGTTCATAATATTTGATGAGCTAGCAATCGGAGCTGGTATAGGTTTGGTTTTCGGAATAACAGTTGGAACAGCAATTGACTCAAATAAGACTAAAAAAGAATAAAAAATACTTATCCGTAAGCGAGGGAGTCAGCTGAAGAAGAGATTGAATATAGAACTACAAATCTTGGACATATCTTAAGCGTGATTCTTTTATGATCAACTGTTCTATTATCTAACCTGAATACGCTTGTTTTTCCGCTTGCTAAAATCATTGCCAAATTGATTGTTACTTTTAATGCTATTTATGGTGGCAGTGTAAATATTTTGGGGATAAGATGGTGTTACCTGTGGCAGACTTCGATGGAAATTCACGATCGGATGAAAGGGACTGGTGATTAATATGAAAAGACTGAAGTATCTAGCCTTTGCGTTAGGTATAATTTTTCTGTCCGTATATCTTTATCAGCATTTTATTTATTATATGATCCCCTTCAATCCTATAGAGGAGTATGCAACTGAATCCCCAGTTGACTTTCATCTTACCCACAATCTCTCTGACGGTGAAGAAATCAATGCAAAAAGCCACGATCAGAAAACTTGTGATTTAATTTTGGAGTATCTTAGTAATCTGAATTTAAAACCATTAAAGGATAAGGATGCACGAAACGCGCTTGCTAAGAAAGAAAATGAGGGCTATATAACAGGAATGCTAAAGTTGGATCAATCAAGAGAAATATTTATTTCAGACTTATTTATAGATGACCCTGATGTCCTTCATATTAGTTCTTCAATAGCCGGATTCAAGGGAGAAGGTTATTATAAAATTGTAGATTCTACGTTTGATTATGACTATATTATTAATCTTATTGGTAAAGAGGAGAAATAAAAGTGGAAATATCGGAGCGATACACTGATTGTAAATCTTTTATGTGCTCCTTAACCAGATACCTTTTTTCCATTTCAGAAATAGAAAAGCCCCGTCTTGTAGACGGATTATAGTGGTTAAAACCGTCTACAAGCGGGGCTCGGTAATACTTCAGATCGGTTGGCTTCTTTTTACATTATTAAAGTAATATCCAACCACCATCTGTATGAACCGCCGTAACCATTCCGTTTCCTTGCACAATTCTAAACCCTTCATCAACAAATTCGAGGAACGGTAAATCAACCCTTATAAGGTCATATTGTGGATTGTCATCGAAGAAATATTCGAGTTGTTGTAAATAATCCTCGCCATTTCGGCAAACTTCAATAACTAGAGCACGGTCATTTCCTATGTTACCCATAGCCGAAATTACTCCAGCTGCCAAGGTGACAGGAGTGGGTAACATAAAGGCAAACGATAATACGGTTGCAAACGCGTTTAGACCACTAACAAGTTTTCCCTCATCGACATAAGTGAAGCCTTGCATTCTAATTTCATATTGCGCCCTTTTAATCTTGTATAGATTATCACGGGACAGCGTGAGATTTCTAATATATTCTGTTCTGCGACCCATAACAACATCCCCTTTTTTCGCTTGTTATTGTAAGAGAAACTTCGTTGGCCAACTTACATCGTCTTACAATATATAAAGGGGATTTACTACGTTAAAAATCAACCAATCCTTAAAAAATCTATTAGTAACCTTTTTATTAATTACAAAGAAATCCTCCGGGAAATCTGTCACATTTCCCGAGGTTAGATGCTTCCATTAAAGGGTTGGGGCATGAGAGTAACCACGGTTACATATATATATGTCTTTAGAGCGTTTCTGCGTGTTCGAAACAGATACAAAAAAACATTTTCAACGGTTCTTTATCAGACTGTCCTGATTTTCTTAGGCAGTATGAACTAACTGCGATTTCTATCTTTTTATTTCCTGACTACAGGAATCCACATTTCTCCGAAAACGAAGCCGTTTCTCTTTCCCATTTCAACCGTGGTATTGGGTCCCCCAACATAGGCAAATTCTGTTGCTTCCGGCAATACTTGCCCAAACGCAACCCCGGAAACCTTGTTGTTCAGTTCGTCAGCCGTCTTTGCTTCCCCTTTGACAACCAGGTACTCTCCCTTAGGAAATTCGATGACTCTGGCATCTTCAGGAACAGATGCCGATTCCTTTGCCATGACGCCGGCATAATGCATCATTTTGTTGTTCACTGCTTCGTTTACGGCAAAAATGTAGTCATTTGCAGCAATGCCTTTTAGTGTGTCCAGCCTTCCATCCTGGCTGGCGGCCTGCCAAAAGTCCGCCTTTTCTTTGCTCAAGCCGGCAAAGTCTCTGTAATCGCTCTTCAGCTCCGTTCCTAATCCTATTACCGTAAAGCTGTCTTTTTCTTCTAAAGTATATTCTGCCATATTCAAAACCTTCCTCTACTTAAGTTTTCAAGTGAATTGTCTGTATCACTTGTTACGTATATAATAACGTTAAATAGTATCAAAAACTGACACCTTTTGGAGGGCGCAATGAAAAAAGTTGAACGGATAAATCTCATTATGCGGTATATCAATAACCGTGCCCGCTTTACCATCTCTGAAATCATGCAGGAATTCACCATTTCCCGCTCGACTGCCATTAGAGATATCAGAGAAATTGAAGCCATGGGAATGCCGCTTGTCTCCGAAGTTGGAAGGGATGGTGGTTATTTTGTCATGCACAATTCTGTCCTGCCCGAGGTCCGTTTTTCCGATGACGAAGTCAAGGCTCTTTTCATTGCCTTTATGGCCACACGAAATCAGCAACTTCCTTATCTGAAAAGCCGTCAGTCTATCGTCGAAAAATTACTCGGTCTCATCTCGGAAAGCCAGCAAGACGATCTTATTTTTTTGAATCAAATCCTGCTTTTTGAAGGGACTAATCCACACAACCCTGACTTGCTTGATCTTTCGGACCTTCCACATCCCATAGTAGAAACACTCTTCCAAATGCTGCTTATAGATCGGTATTTACTTCTCATCTTTCAAGAAGAAAACGTCACGAAGTCTTCCCCGGTTTATCTACTGCACCTTTATCATGAAAAAAGCCAGTGGCTGATTGAAGGATATGATTTTAAGGAAGAGGCGAAGCGGATTTTCCACGTCGACCATATTATCGATATACAACCTTGTCCGATTGAAAAGAGAATAAGTGAACAAGCGATTACAAAAAAACTAAGTGACCAGACAGAAGCATTCAACCTTGTACTGGATCTTGGGCCAAAGGCAATTGCGCAATTTAAAAAATACCATCCACTAAATGTCTCCTTATCCTATACGAATCCTTACCAAACGACAGCCGTACTAAAGGCTTTTATCAACGTTGATAAGCCAGAGGAAGTTGCCAAATTAACAAGCTGGCTGCTTTTCCTCGGTGAGGATCTAACGGTCAGGGAAATGCCGGAAAAAATCTTGGGATCCTTACAGGAGAGGGTAAGGTTATACTGCCCATAACAGCGACTGACTAAAACCACCTTTTGAGTCAGCAAGAGTGGACAAAAGCTATATGCTATTATTCAGAAACGGTCAGGTTGTTTTGAGGAAAGAGGAGTTTTAAGTGGCCCGATATGAACCGAAAAGCCTGTTGATCAGGCGAAGTGCGTTGAAATGGGAGGAGAGGCCGGCATTTTTTGGTAAACAATCATTGAAATGGAAGGATGCAGATGCATTAGTATCAGTTTCTCTATCTTTTTTTGCAGGATAACTCCCTTATTTAAAGAAATACATAGAGGAGTTACTTAAAAAGGAGGTCGTACCATGGCCTTAATGGACGCTTCTGTTGAGCAATACAGGGGTTCGGCGTACAGGGTGGGTTACTTGCAAGGAAAGAAAATAGATGATTCGCTTATTTCAAAGGTCTCACTACTGGAAAACAAGCATCTCCAACTGGATAAGGTTAAGCAGTTTTTTCGTCAATTTGCTCCACATATAATGGATGAAATATCCGGCTTGGCAGATGCGTTAGGAATGAAGACGGAAAAGGCAGTAGCACTATTCGGCGGTTATGGAGTACCAGAGGTTCAAGGAATGGGCTGTTCTTCTGTCGTTAATTCCAGATTTGCTGTAAGAAACTATGATTTTTCTCCGGACATTTACGATCAACGATTCATGCTCATCCAGCCAAAGGAGTGCTATGCCAGCGTGGGGCATAGTTTGCATGTTATTGGCAGACATGAAGGGGTAAATGAAAAGGGGCTTTTCGTCGCCTTTCATTTTGTGAGCAAAGACAGAGCTAAAGAAGGCTTAACTGCTTCGATGGGTGTAAGAATGGTACTTGATTGTTGTCAGAGTACAAAAGAGGCAATAAAAATGTTGAAGCAATTACCTCATTCATGGAACTATAATTTTTCTCTTGGTGATAAGAATGGGCACACGGCAGTTGTAGAAATAAGTCCTTATGGCATAAAGGTAAGAGAAAATGAAAGTACGTTGAGGTGCACCAATCATTACCAGCACAAGGATTTGGTTAGTCAAAATAAGGTGGACTATACGGAGAGTAACAATCGCATCTCCTATATGAAGGAAAAAAACATGGAGGAGTTAAGTGGTCGAGAGGTATTCGACTGGTTTAAATCAATTGATTCCCCCATGTTTTACCGTGACTATAACAACTTATTCGGAACACTACATACATTTGCTTACATTTATGATACCGATCTTGTCTTGACTTCGTTGCTTGGCGGTCAAACCCTTGAAATTGATTGGAAAGACTGGTTAGAGGGTTCAAATGTAAAAGCTTCATTTCTTACAGGGAATTTAGTTCAAGTAGGCAGTCAAAGTGTTGGTGGCAATCATGAGGGATAAGTCTTTGTCTGTTACCATATTGTAGTACGCTCCCAAGATACGCTAACACACTGTCACAAGGAGAAGGTAAACATGGAATATTATAAATACCTCAGACAATACATCGGACACAGCCCTCTTATTTTGCCGGGGGCTGTAGTGCTTATTTTAAATCAACAAAATCAAGTGTTATTACAAAAAAGACATGATGGCCAATGGGGACTGCCAGGCGGGCTCATGGATTTAGGAGAAAGCCTGGAGGAAGTGGCAAAAAGAGAGGTTTTCGAAGAAACAGGGCTGGTAGTAGAAAAATTGGAACTAATTGATGTATTCTCCGGCTCTGAATACTACTTGAAAGTGCCAAATGGGGACGAGTTATATTCCGTAACTGCTGTTTATTACACCAGAGATGTTAAGGGCGAAATGAAAATCGATTATAGTGAGTCACAAGCATTGCATTATTTTTCTCTGGATGGTTTGCCAAAGGAATTATCGGATGAGTACAGAGGTTATATCGAGCGATATATAGAAAAAGGAATTTCTACAGCAGTCAATTCTTTCAAATGTGAGTAATGAACGATTAGTTAAGAAGGAGTGTGATTCTATTGACCCGTCATGAAGAACAGCAACAGGAACCTTTCAATGATGTGATAGAGCATCTGCAAACGATTGAGGGTTACCGTGTAGGAAAAGGGAAACGAAAACTGCCAAAGCCAATACGGTTAATAGGTTATTTTTTGTTTGCTGGCGTTATCTGTATGATAATTTTCGGGATTATCGGAAGTTTGTTGAACGGGTAAGATTACATTGCTGTCAAAGATAATCTAATATGCTTGAGTAAGATCAATTTCCTCTTCAAGCGGATCAACTCAACACTAAAGATGGTCAATTAACATAAAAAGAAGATCAAAACACGAGGGGATAGTTAGTTAACCGCATTCTACCATCTCGTTTAATTTTTTATCATTCAACATAGAGTTCCTATTGACGGGAGCTTTTTTAAATATCCTGTAACTACTACAACGTCTTCATCCCCATATGTTCCAGTGCCTGATTCACTTCATCGATATCAAAAATTCTTTTTTGCAAACAAAAACGAATGACCAGATCGAAAGGATCGCTGAATGACAGGGAATAACCGGCGGCTTGAAATAATTCTTCGGTTTTTGTTTCGTCCAACCGTAAACCGATCGCCAGAGCAGCGGCAGTTTGTTTGCTTGTTTTGTAATTCGGATTGGATCTGATTTTGGAAAACAGCCTCCGGTCGATTCCAGCCCGTTTATATACCTCTGAATCTGTATATCCTTCCTCATCAATTAGACCCAACAGAAATTCGGAAAACGATACGGTTTGATTTTCCTTTATATAGTCTTCTAAATCTGTTATATCTGTTTCGCTGTCAACGGAAAAGATAGTTTCTGACTCGTATATTGGCATGCTCAGGTTAAGCAGTTGCATTTCCACATATTCCTGTAATCGTTCCAACGTGCGTTGATCGAGCATGACCCCGCCCTCCTCATTGTCGCCTCACAGGCGACCTTTTCGTTTGTCTTTGTTGTTATCATTATAGCATCCAAGGAGACGAAAGGATGAGACAAAGATGAATGACAAGGTGACGGAGATCATTTTTTTGCTTGATCGGAGCGGCTCGATGAGCGGTTTGGAAAACGACACCATCGGCGGTTTCAATGCAATGATTCAAAAGCAGCTTAGGATGGAGGGTAAAACGACAGTAACTGCCGTTTTATTTGACCATGAATATGACATTTTGTGGAATGGTGTGGATGCTGAAGAGGCAGTGTTAACAAGCCAAAATTATGTAGTCAGAGGTTCGACGGCCTTGCTGGATGCTGTCGGCAAAACAATAGTGGATGTCAATCGGCGCCATGCTCAAGCCAGCTTGGAAGACAGACCGGATACAGTGTTGGTTGTCATCACTACCGATGGAATGGAAAATGCTAGTATAGAGTTCAATTATGAAAAAGTACAAAGCTTGATTAAACAGCAAAAACAAATGCATGACTGGCACTTTATATTCTTGGGTGCCAACATTGATGTGGCTGCCGAAGCGAGCAGGATGGGAATCGAGGAAGAAGATGCACATCTATTTGAAGCTTCCGCCGATGGCATGATAACCATGTATGAACAGGTGAATGAAGTGATGATGGAGAAACGAAGCAGACGATGATAAAGTGCCTGGACAAGGAAGAAGAGTCCGGGCATTAATTCTGTTCTTTCTCTGTTAATTGACATTGATAATCATTATCAATTAATATATAGATATAGAGTGATGAGGAGGGCGGTATGATGCCAAAAGTTATTTTATTATACTGCAGCATGTCGGGAAATACGGAAGAAATGGCTGAAATAATCGAAAAGACAATGAAAAAACAGGGCTTGGAAGTTCTGGCCTTTCAAATAGATTTAGACGATATTGCCGCTGCAGATTTACTGGACTACGATGCTATTTTGTTTGGTACATATACATGGGGAGACGGAGACATCCCGTACGAAACAGAGGATTTTTATGACGACATGGAAGAGATAGACCTGACAGGGAAAGTTGTTGCGCTGTTTGGTTCCTGTGACTCGATGTATCCCCATTATGGTGGAGCGATCGACACTTTTGCTGAACGATTTAAAGAGCGTGGGGCCGCTTCGGTTTTATATCATTTAAAGGTGGATTTGACGCCGGATGAGGACGACATGAAACGTTGTGAGGTATTTGCAGAAGAATTTGTGAAGGAGCTTTCAATCAGCATTCCATAAATAAACCCGGCAGCCCAAAGAGGGCTGTCGGGTTTTCATTCCAACTGGTCTGGTTTATTGCACCATTTGGTTGATCAACGTTTTGTTCCGCTGCTTGAAGATTTCATTATGGGAGGATACCATGCCGTACTCTTGGGCCTCCGGCTCAATGTATTGCTTTGCCCGGTTGACGGCATTGGCAGCATCCTGGAAAGCGCCGGCGATAAGGTGGACTTTTCCGTCGTACTTGAGAATATCTCCGGCAGCAAATAGTCCATCCACCGATGATTCACTTGACGGCGTACCCTCAATAAAATAATTGTCGCGTTTTTTAATGTCCATGGAACAGTTTTTCAACAGCTCTGTATCTCGTTCGTAGCCATGATTGATGATCACTTCATCAATGGAAAGTTCGGTTACTTCGCCTGTCAGGTGGTTAGTCAACTCCACTGATTTTATTTTCTCCTTTGAATCACTTGCTGCCAATTTGGTGATGGAAGTGTGGAAGTAACATTGCGCCGGACCGTTTTTCAACTGTTCGACTTGCGCTTCATGTCCCTTGAGGGAATCCTTTCGATACGATAAATAAACTTGCTTGGCAAACGGAATCAATTCGTTTGCCCAGTCTACTGCAGCATTTCCTCCGCCTGAAATAATGACGGTTTTATCCTTAAATTGATTCAAAGACTTCACTGTATAATGCAAGTTAGCTACTTCGTATTTTTCCGCACCGTCTATTTCGAGCTTTTGCGGCTTCAATATTCCACCGCCGACAGCAACGATGACTGTTCTGGAATAATGTTTTAATCCGGCTGCCGTATGCAAAACAAAATGGTCCTCATCGTTCCGGGTGATTTTCACGACTTTTTCGTTTAGGGCCACGGTCGGATCAAAGGTAAGCCCTTGAGCAACCAGTTGCTCTATCAGTTTCTCACCAGATACGGGGGTCAGGCCCCCGACATCCCATATCATTTTTTCTGGATAGACGTGGATTTTGCCGCCGAGACGTGGCTGGTATTCGATCAGTTTCGTTTTCATCGCCCGCAGTCCACTGTAAAAAGCGGAATATAATCCGGCAGGACCGCCTCCTATGATGGTAACATCGTACAATTCCTTTTCGTTCATTTTTTTCTCCTCCTTGGTTGAAAAGATTGGTAACGGTGGGATAGTAAGTAGCGGCTTCTCAAGCTGTATGTAATGAATCATTGTTTAATTGATAATGATTTTCAATATCAATTATATACTATCACAGGCAGGAAAGTAACTCAATATCATTTCGTTAACTAATGAAGGTATGACGTTAGGATGTTGGTTTCATGGAGCTTTCTATTGACCAACTCTTTTTTGTGAACTAGATTGAGGAGAGAAAATGAGTAAGTTAAAAGCGAGAAGTAAATTTTTTAAGAAGAGCAGGTGGAAAGGAATTGCAGAAACAAATAAGTATCGGTGATGTGGCCCGATTGTTTAAATTAAAGCCGTCTACACTGCGATATTATGATCAAATCGGGCTCTTTCAACCCAACTATACGGATCCAGAAACGCAATATCGATATTATACAATCAATCAGTTTGTTGTACTCGATACCATTATCTTTTTGAGAAAAAACGGTTTTTCTCTTAAGGACATTAAGCAGCACTTAGACATGCGTACACCGGAAAATACGTTGGAAATCCTTAAAAGAAAGTATGAGGAAGTCCAACAGGAGGCTAGACGGTTAGAAAGAATTTCAAACAAAATCGAAAATAAAATAACCTTGATCGAGGAAGGTCTGGACCTTTATTCGGAGCGCCAACTTACCTATCGTTATATACCCAAAAGGACAATATCGTATTTGTACAATGATAAACCAATTGACTTATTAGAGGTGGATGAGGAATTATATCTGAAGGATCTAGAATTATCAGCCAGTAGTACACTTGAATATGATGGTTTCTTTTCAGGGGACTTGGGAGCGGTGGTCGATAAGGAGAGTCTCAAGAAGGAGGGTCCCGTCAAGTATCACGCTGTGTTCGAGTTAGTTTCCGATGAGAAAGAAGGGGAGAAGACCGGACTTCTCACCGAGGGATATTATGCTTGTTATCCATATTGGGGCTCTTATGAATCCATTAAAGAAGGATATGAATTTGTTTTAAACAAAATAAAAGAAGATGGGTATCAAGTAAACGGCTCGCCAATAGAAATTGCATTGCTGGATGAGTCCGTCATCATGAATCCCGACGACTATGTTACGTTAATCGAATTACCGGTGAAAAAATGTTGACCTTCAAGTGACTTGAAGGTTTACAATTCCTTCTATACGAAAAAAATAGGAGGAACGTTGCTTGGAACAGCTACACAATCAATTATTGAATAAATCTGTAAAGAAGGTGTTTTTCACCTTTTTCTTTCCTTCCTTATTCGGACTCGTGCTAATGTCTGTCAACATCCTGGTTGACGGTATATTTGTCGGAAACGGTGTTGGAGAAGTGGGGCTTGCAAGCGTCAACTTATCTGTACCGGTATTTTCACTATTTATCTCGCTTGCGTTGTGGATTGGCATAGGAGGGGGAACTCTTTATTCCTCTTTAATGGGAAAAGGGAACCAGAAGAAGGCAAAAGGAGTTTTTTCGTTAGCTGTCACAAGTATAACCATTTTGGTTATTGTCGCAGGGATCGTTGGAAGAGTAAATGTGGAAGTCATTTCTAAGTGGTTGGGAGCCAATGCAGATACGCTCCCTTTCGTAATGGATTATCTATCGGTTTTGTTTCTATTCGGCTGGCTGATGGCTTTACAGCAGGTGCTGAGTGTTTTTGTGAGAAATGATGGCAGCCCCCGGCTTTCCATGGTGGCCCTGGGCACAACTGCTATCGTTAATATTGTATTAAATTACTTCATGATTTTTACTTTGGGACTTGGAGTGAAAGGTGCTGCCGTAGCGACTGTTATAGCTGAGGGAGTAGGGGTTTTGATCCTGCTATTTCACTTTCGTAAATCACGTACCCATTTGCGTTATGGGGAATTTGGCTGGTCATGGAGTATGATGGGCAGTATATTTTCACTTGGATTCCCAAGCTTTCTTGCTGAGGCTGGAATGCTTGTTTTTACGGCCGGTTACAATCTTGCAGTGGTCAGCTTGCTGGGAACAGAGGGGGTTGCTGCTTTTTCGGTGGTCAACTATCTGCATGGTTTTATGTTTTTATCTTTTTTTGGGATCGAATCCGCTTTGCAGCCAATGATCAGTTACTACAATGGAGCTGATCAAAGGGAAAGGATTGTAAGCAGTGTGAAGCTTGGTGAAAGGACAGCATTCGTGCTGGGGGTTATTTTATTACTTACTGGTTTTCTCGCAGCCCCTTTGCTTGTTTCGGTGTTTGGAGTGGATTCGGAAGAAGTGAAACAGCTTGCTATTCAAGGGATAAGACTGTTTTTTATTGGTTACTTATTTCTTGGATTCAACTTCGTCTACATGACTTATTTTCAATCTGTCGGGCAAGTAGGTTATTCCTCCCTGGTTATCTTGTTACGGAGCTTTGTCTTTCTTATTGCTCTACTGGTGATGTTACCTGAATTTTTGGGGATAGCGGGAGTTTGGCTGGCCTTGCCTTTATCAGAGTTAATGGTAGCTGTGTTGCTTTTCATATTTGCCAGGAAAAGTCTCTTTCAGCATTCCTTTTCGGAAAAGCAGAAAACGCTAGTGTAAGTATGTATAAAGAAAAGAGTGTTAGTCCCGTTTTTTGGGTCAACACTCTTTTTATATATTTAATTTTAAAACTCTTCGTAAATGGCAGGATCCTGGTCGTTAATACGTCCGTTCGGTTTTGTCATTGCGGAAATGCTGTTTATTTCTGCATTATCGAGCGAAAAATCAAAGATAGAGATGTTTTCCAGCTGCCTGTCCGGATTCGAGGATTTCGGAATGGCAATCGAACCTACTTGATAGTGCCAGCGTAACACGACCTGGGCCGCAGATTTTTGGTGGCGATCGGCGATTTGCTGAATCGTACGTTGTTGCAGGATGTCGTTGCCATGTCCCAATGGACTCCATGATTCTGTCTGGATACCGTTTTCTTCATGCCACTTTCTTTGGTGCTCTTGGTTAAAGTAAGGATGTAGTTCGACTTGGTTGATGCTTGGCTTTTCTCCTGTTTCTTTTTCAAGCCGCTCTAAATGGTCGGGAAGGAAATTGCATACGCCAATCGAGCGGATCAGCCCCTGTTTCTTTGCATCAATCAAGGCTTGCCATGCTTCTACATAATGATCTTTCTTCGGGTTTGGCCAATGAATGAGATAAAGATCATAGTAATCAAGATGGGCGCGATACAAGGATTCCTGAATGGTTTTGGTTGCTTTGTCATAGGTTTGATAGCGGCCAGGCAGTTTGGAAGTGATGCGGAGCTCTTCTCTGGGAACAGAAATGCGCTTCACTGCCTCACCAACGGTACCCTCGTTCTCATAATTGTAAGCGGAGTCGATTAGCCGATAGCCGTTTTCATCGATGGCACGCTGAATCGCAGTCGCCCCTTCGTCTCCGTTCAGGGTATAGGTTCCCAAACCGATGACTGGCAGGTTCAGTCCATCGTGAAGCTTCACTTCTGGTATTTGATTGCTCATTATATTCGCTCCTTTCCTTATCAATTTATAAGATTAACATAATTCGGACAATTTTTCCCGAATTGGAATCGAAGAGAGGAGAACAGTACCACCACTGTCTCCATAGAGAAGAAATTCCATAATGTTGGTGGATTCCCATACAAAAACCGAGCGAATTCGGATGCTTAGCATTTCGAATCATGCTCGGTCTTTGCTTTGGTCACTGTATTTTTTTCAGCTACGCAGCTGTCATTATGTTTTCATCAACAAATAGATAAAGTAACCGCCACCGATAACGGATACGATGAGGCCGACCGGTATCTCCGATGGTGCAAGGATGTTTCGTCCGATTGTATCAGCCACGATTAACAGCAAAGCTCCCATTAAAGCGGATATCGGCAAGAATCGTTCATGGGTCGGTCCGACTAGCTTTTTTGACAAATGCGGAACGACGAGTCCGAGAAAGGCAATCCCGCCGCCGACTGCCACGCTGGCACCAGCTAAGGCGACTGCAATGAACAGGACAGTCATGCGTTCCCGCTCCACTTTTGTTCCGAGTCCCTGGGCAACGTCTTCTCCCAGATAAAGGGTGTTTAACGATTTTCCTTTATAAATCGCCAGTGGGATAAAGACAAGGATCCACGGCAATAACGCAAGGACGTAGCTCCAGTCGGTTCCGGAAATATTGCCGGATAGCCAGACCGTTGCCCGGGTAAAATCGTCCGGATTCATTTTCAATTGAAAGATGATAATAAGCGCGGCGAACGCACTGTTGATTCCAATTCCGACCAATACGAGCCGGATTGGCGATACACCATTTTTCCAGGAAATCGCATAAATCAACACCGCTGCGATTACCGCTCCGATTAATGCTGATAAGGGCATCATGTAAATCGATAATGAGCTGGAGACAACAGCGTTTCCTTCAAACAGGAAGATGTACAAGACAACGGCAAACCCTGCCCCTGCATTAATTCCAATGATTCCGGGATCCGCCAATTCATTGCGGGTCACACTTTGCAGCAGAGCGCCGGAGATGGCCATTCCAGCTCCAATCAGTAAGGCGATGGTCATCCGCGGCAGACGAAATTGAAACAATACCATTTCGTTCTGGGCATCACCGTTCCCGGTCACTGCCTGAAAAATCTCCAGCGGGGAAATCCGGATAACGCCGAGATTAAGACTCAGTACCAGCGTCGCAATAATAGCCAGGAATAAAATCAGGCCGATTAGCCACGTTTTTTTCTGTGATTGCTTATTCATTATAACGATCTCCCTTCACGGCGCGCTAAATAAAGAAAGAAGGGAACACCAATCAGGGCAGTTACCGTTCCGACCGGTGTTTCGAAAGGCGGATTGATCATCCGCGATATGGTATCGGCAGCTACCAGCAGGATTGCACCCAAAATCGCCGAACAGGGAATGATCCAGCGGTAATTGATCCCTACCAGGAAACGAGTGATATGTGGAATCACCAAACCGATGAAACCGATAGTCCCTGCGACCGATACGGCCACGCCGGTAAGCAGCAGCACGACGATCGTACCTGCAAATTTAATCAAACCAGTCCGTTGGCCGAGCCCTCTGGCCACATCCTCGCCTAAATTCATTACGGTAATCGAATGGGAGAGCAGCAGAGCCAGAATAATCCCGATGACGACCACGGGTACAAGCAATTTCACATGCACCCATTGGACACTGGATACACCCCCTGCATACCAGAAACTCATATCTTTGGCGATATTGAAATGAATCGAGATACCTGATGAGAGCGAATTAAGCATTGCAGTTACCGCAGTACCTGCCAATGCCAATTTGACCGGTGTAAGTCCGGTTTTGGAAATCGAACCGACGGCAAAAACGATTCCAGTACCCAATCCTGCGCCTGCGAAAGCCCACAACATCATGGCGATATTGGAAGCTCCGGGTGTGAGAACCAATGCGACCGCCATCATGAATGCTGCACCAGAAGTCACGCCCATTATCGAGGGAGAAGCAAGTGGATTGCGGGTCATCCCCTGCATGATCGCTCCGGACATTGCCAGAGCAGCTCCGATTAAAGCGGCTGCAAGCGCCCTTGGAATCCGCAAATTCCGGATGATTTGATGCGAAGTGGAGGAAGCATCGAATTGATAGATGCTTTGCCAAATCGTTGTATATTTCACGTCTGCAGCTCCATATAAAATAGACAGTCCCATCGTCAACAGTAGAACTGCCAGGCCGCCTATTAAAATTACAGTAGCAAGGAGAGGGCGGGATCCTTTGTCTGCAGCTGTATTGTTTGCCATATGTAATACTCCTCATGAATAATCGATAGTGAGAATACCTATCATTATAATATACTGACAATATAAAATAAAGCTTGTCATTGATAATGAGAATTGTTATCATTTAAGATGCCAATTAGATAATCAGGAGGATAAAGACATGAAAAAGAAAAGCTTTCTTTACATAATTACTAGTTTGTTAGTATGTTTCTTTGTTTTATCTGCGTGTGGAAATAATCAGGAGAGTGACAACGCCTCTGAAAGCGATAAGGAGAACAACCAAACCGAAACGGAAAACGAAACCGGTGAACGGACGTTGACCGATGCGATGGGAAATGAAGTGGCCATTCCGGCGAATCCGGAACGTGTCATTGCTTCTTATCTGGAAGATTACCTGGTGGCATTGGATATTACACCTGTTGCACAGTGGTCGGTTAAGAATGGCGCAAGCATCCAGGATTACTTGCAAGACTCGCTGGGAGATGTTCCCACCATCCCGCACGATCTTCCATATGAAACTGTAGCAAGCCATGACCCTGATTTGATCATCATGGATTCCGCTGAAATGGTCGAAGGCAACAAATATGAGCAATACAGCAGCATTGCCCCGACCTATGTCGTTGGAACCGAACAAAACAATGACTGGCGCGAAGAGTTCAAGCAAATTGGGGAAATCTTCGGCAGGGAAGATGATGTACAACAAATTTTGGACGATTATGAACAAAAAGCGGATGAGGCCGGCGAAGAAATCCACAATGCGATCGGCGATGAATCCGTAGCCGCTATCTGGCTGGTGGGCGGTACCTTCTATATTGTCGGCGATAATCTTTCCAGCGGCGACGTCCTATACAATGATCTTGGGCTGACACTCCCGAATGTCGTGAAAGAAATCTCTGAAAGCTCTGAAGCCAACTGGTCAGAAATCTCACTGGAAAAATTGGCGGAGCTGGACGCTGATCACATCTTCCTTATCAATAGTGACGGGGAAGGCGCTGAAGCGCTGCAGGATGACATCTGGCAGAACATTCCTGCCGTCAAAAATGGCAACATCTATGAGTATGGTCCAGAGTCCAGCTGGTTGTACACCGGGCCGGTTGCCAATCAACAAATGATTGATGATGCGGTAGAGAGTTTGACAGAATAACCACAATTAGAAATAGAGTAGTTGAAAGAGCCTATCCTTACAGGGATAGGCTCTTTTGCGATAGGAACTGCTTTAGTCGCTTTCCTGTAGTTTTCGTTTTAAAATTAATTCGAAATACGCCGCCAACCCGTAGCTCTTTGTGGAGGGGGCGAAAATCTGCACTAATTCCCAGCCTTCTTTCTCATGCTCGGAAACAATACGATGGTAATCCTCTTTCGGTTTTTGGTTATAATTCCTATCGATTTTTATAAATTTATGTTCATACAATGTAAAAAAACCTCCTTTTCATGCTATACGATTTAAAAAGACGGAAGGCTTCATTCTATGAAACATTTCTGTTTTACACTGAAGAGGGGAGGGGCTTATTACCCCTTCCCCTTTTATTAGTACTGGTATTCTGTTTCATAGATTTCGAGCATTTGTTTTTGATAGTCTTTCGCGGCAGCTGCAACCTGTTTGTCGATTGCCAGCTTGTCTTCATTGGCCAGCCATTTCGTCAGAGCTTTTACCGTTGTGATGATATCCTTGATCATCGACTTGCTGGTTTGTTCATGTATATCGAAGAAGTCCACCAATAGCAGGTCACGCCAGAATTCCAAATCACAATCTTCCCAGCTTTGCTTGGAGCTAGCTTCCAATGCTTCTCTTATATCAAACAGGCTGTTTCGGTATTTTCTTTCTGTTCCCTCCGATTTTCCGGTGGTTTTTTCTTTGTAGAAAGCGATAATGTCACGGACATAAAATGCTTTTACCGTTTCTGGTGTAAAGCCCAGCTTTTCATAAATCGGGACATCGTTTTCGGCAACGACATGTTGCTCACGAGGCTCTGGAGAAACCGGACTGACACTGGAATGGCGATTTTCTCCTCCGGTCACAAACGGTGACAAAGAAAGACCGAGTTCCTTTCTGACGGTATTGAAGTCTGCTGAAATCTCGACGGAACCGTATTTTTCATAAACTGCTTTATACAAATCATATTCTGCCTGTTTCAGCCATCCTTCGGCGAGCGCTGTTTGTCCGGAAACAACCAGTTGCCGAAGTGATTGGTTTTGATACATCGGGATTGGCTTATCGATGTTTGTGTGCATGGCATTGTGTGCGTATAAGGTGAAGTATTCTGGTACTCCTTCGTCATAAGATATTGCCAATTGCTTACTATCTGCTTTCACAGGCAGCTTGAAACGCTGTTCGAAATTTTCCACTAAGGTGATGGCACCCTCCGAATTTTCTACTTTGTGTAGGAATTGTTCAGCTGTTGACAAATCATTGGTCGTGAAGGTTAACGATTTGTTTTCAATCATTAAGGTAGCATTCACTTCAGACAAACGGACTTTTCCGTTTATCTCGCTGTCAGAAAATACTTGGACATTGCTTTGCCATGTCAGTTTTTTATGCTTTTCCTCCCATTGATCGATGCCGAAATCCCTATCGTTAGATAGGATTCTTTCCGCCTCTTCTTTGTCGTTCAGCAAGAACATATAGGTATAGGTAACCATTTCCTGTTCGCCGTGCACCTCGGCTTCTGGATCTTCGAGCAAAGCCGACAGAATCTCTGGATAGTAATCGACTAATACATCTTCTGGATCCTTGTCTGTTTCATTGATTAGCTGTTTAGCACGGTTTGCCGCATGCTGAAACTGCTTCGGTTTTACCAGTGTTCGGACGCCGTTAAAGTAATAGGCACCGTCGATAGGTTCCAGCAATGCGAGGGTTCCGTTCCAAGGGAAGAACGTCGGCAGGTTTTCCTTTGATTTCGGGACATTCAATTTATTTCCGCTGAAGTAGTCGCGGAACAAGACTTCCGTATCCTTTTCGTCGACTGCCTCGATCATTTGCGGTTTCATGTTCGCCCAGCGTTCTGCCATTTGTTTATCTTCATCGGAAAGACGGTGTTTATTTTCCGCTAAGAACCATTCAATGCCTCGCAGCCCATTTTCATAACGATGGAAGAAATAAAGCCAGAAATTAAAAAATCCACGTCGATTTTTTCCCAGCTTATAGCCTGTCCGTTTTTTAAATTCAGCCTCCATTGGATGATAAAGATTGGGTGGAACCTGTTCCAGAATAAAATCGTTTAGCTGGTTGACCAGGTTTAATTTCTGCTGGTAAAAACGTTCTTCTTTCACGTCCTGGAGCTGAACCACATTCTCCTTTTTCATACAGCACTTTTTATATTTTTTGCCACTGCCGCAAGGGCAAGGGTCATTTCTTCCGACTTTCGTGTTCATCATCATTCTCCTTTGCTTTCTCTTGTTGTCTTGTTTCCTGACTTGAGACCTTGGGCTGGCAAGCCGATCATATGTAAAAGTCTCCACATCAAAAAGGCTGCCAAAAGCAGCCTTGCTATTTCAACACTATTCGTTTGACGAAACGGTTTTAAGAGCTTCGTTGTTGCTTTTCTGTTGTTTGTGAAGCGTATGCTGTGTTCCCCATTCATGCATCGCCTCCAGAATCGGCTTTAAACTCATTCCGTATTCCGTGATCGAATATTCTACTTTAGGCGGTACTTGCGGGTAAACGACACGCTCAATAATATCCTCTTCTTCCAGTTCACGCAACTGTTTTGTCAGCATTTTCTGGGTGATTCCTGGCACACTACGTTTAAGATCGCTGAAACGTTTTGTGCCATCCTTCAGCAAATGAAGCAGGATGATTGGCTTCCATTTCCCAACGAGGATGCCTAACGCATCCTCGACTTTGCACAAATCCGGTTCGATGGTCATGGCTTTCACCTTCTTATGGTATCTTTTAGTATACTATAGCACTTTTAAGTGGGTACTTATATTATTTGTTTATATCTTTTACAATAACAGTGCACAGGGAAAAAAGAAAGGCGGAAGTCTTTATGGAAGCTTTTCCTCTCACCCCAAACAAAGGAATGGAATTAGGTATATATACATTGGGCGATCTACTGCCGCCCCTCTATGATGGCGGACAAACCAGTGAACAGGAACGGATCAGCCAAATCGTCGAAATGGCGAAACTGGCCGAAGAAGCCGGGCTGGATGTGTTCGGTGTCGGGGAAAGTCATCAAAAGCATTTTGTCGCATCATCGACGCCAACCATCCTGGCAACAATAGCGGGTGTTACGAAACACATCAAACTGACCAGCTCGGTGACAGTGCTGAGTACGGCAGACCCGGTGCGCGTTTATGAGGATTTCGCTACTCTGGATCTTTTGTCAGGCGGCAGGGCGGAGATTGTCGCCGGACGTGGTTCACGTTACGGAGCTTATGAGTTATTCGGATATGATTTGAAAGATTATGACGCATTGTTCGATGAAAAGTTGGAGCTTTTACAGCAATTGAATCAACAACAGCCGGTCACCTGGGAAGGGAAATTCCGTCCGGCCTTACAGGCGGCAGCGCTTTATCCAAGACCATTGGATGGGAGCCTGCCGGTTTGGCATGCAGTCGGCCAGCACCATACGAGTGCCTTGAAGGCTGGCAGGCTGGGGATACCGATCCAGCTTGCGGGTTTGTATGGGGCGTCCAGTGTATTTGAAAAGCGGGTTCAGGCTTATCGTCGCAGTGCCAGGGAAGCAGGCCATGATCCGGAAAACTTCCGGTTTCCATGGCTTCGATGCTGTATGTGGCCGACGACACCAGGACAGCGATGAAAGAATACTACCCATACTTGAACCATACCTCGAAGGTCAACTGGGGCACTCCTTTTCCGAAGGATCGTTTTGCTGAGGCATCAAGTGTCAAAAATGCAATGATGGTAGGTAGCCCCCAACAAATCATCGAAAAAATTCTTTATCAATATGAGTTATTCGGGCACCAGCGTTTTCTCGTCCAAATCGATCATGGGAATATCCCGTATCGGAAGGTTTTGGACATGATGGAGCTATTTGCTTCTCGAATTGTTCCAGCTGTTCGGAAAGCGACAGCCAAGCAGTAATTTTGCAGAAAGGCGGAAGGAACATGGAAAAATATCGAATCGATAAAAATAAAGGGTTGGAATTTGGCATTTATACATTGGGCGATCATTTGCCTAACCCATTGACAGGAGAGAGGATTTCAGCAGAACAGCGGCTGCATGAAATTATTGAATACGCAAAACTGGCCGAGCAGGCAGGAATTGACTTCTTTAGTGTCGGAGAAAGCCACCAGGAGTATTTCGCGACCCAGGCACATGCTGTGGTGCTTTCGGCAATTGCTCAGGCGACGGAAAAAATCAAAATAGCCAGTTCATCGACGATTATCAGTACCTCTGATCCGGTGCGTGTTTACGAAAACTTTGCCACGCTCGACTTGATTTCCAAAGGAAGAGCGGAGATCATCGCCGGCCGAGCCTCCCGGATTGGATTATTTGATTTATTGGGCTATAATATCCGCGACTATGAAGAGCTGTTTGAAGAGAAGTTTGATTTGCTACGGCAAATCAATGAACAGGAAGTAGTCAACTGGAGTGGAGAGTTCCGGGCGCCATTGAAAAATGCGCGTGTCCTGCCTCGTCCGCAATCTGGTTCCATGCCGATTTGGCGTGCTGTGGGAGGTTCTCCTGCGAGCGCAATCAAAGCCGGTTATGCAGGGGTGCCGATGTTCCTCGCGCATTTGGGCGGACCGGCAACGGTATTCAAACGATCCGTCGACGCGTACCGAGAAGCGGCCCGCAGCAGAGGCTACGATACGGACGAACTGCCGGTAGCGACCGCAGGCTTTTTCTATGCGGCTGAGACTTCTCAGCAGGCACTCAAAGACATGTATCCATTTATCAACGAGGGCATGAAAAAGACAAACGGACAGGGCTTTCCAAAACAGCATTTCGCACAAGGAGTCGATCCGCATAATATCATGAACATCGGCAGTCCGCAGGAAATTATCGAAAAGATTTTGTATCAGCACGAGTTGTTTGGTCATCAGCGGTATATTGCCCAAATTGACTTTGGAGGCATGCCGTTTGATAAACTTCAAAAGAATATCGAGTTGATTGGAACGGAAATTTTACCAGCGATCAGAAAATATACAGCAAAGGATTAGGAGGAAGCGGAAGTGAAGATTGTCGGATTATCCGGTTCAAAAGTCGGCAGCAAGACGAGAACAGCCATGAACTATACAGTCAAAGCGCTCCAGGAAAAATATCCGGATACAGAAGTGACGTTAATCGATTTGGCTGAGTATGATGTCCAGTTCAGTGATGGACGGAATTACATGGAATACGATGGAGATACAAAATATGTAGCGGAGACAATCATGGAAGCTGATGCGATCGTCATCGGGACGCCTGTATTTCAGGCGTCGATTCCGGCTACGTTGAAAAATGTTTTTGACCTGCTTCCGGTCAATGCGTTCCGTGACAAGGTCGTCAGCATATTGGTGACAGCAGGTTCGCCGAAGCATTATTTGATGGTCGAGCAGCAGTTGAAACCGATTCTTGCTTACATGAAAGCACAAATGGTGCAAACCTATGTGTTTATCGAAGAAGAGGATTTTTATCGCAAAGAAATCGTTAATGATGACGTATTGTTTCGTATCGGACGACTGGCGGAAGATACTGTCGTGTTAACCGAGACATTCAGCCAGATCCGGGAAGCAAAAGAAGCGGAATACGACTTTTAGGTGTAATTTAACAACTTTAATTGATTAAAATAGTATGGATGGAGAAACAGCAGCTTAGCAGGAAGAGCTGCTGTTTCTTGCGCCATCTTTTTATAAGCGAAAGGACAAGATTCGTTCTCTTATTGAACTATATGCAAAATGGAAGGCTCACCGTACGTTCACTTTTGCGAGTGAAGGACCCTTCTCTTTTTGAATTGGAAACTGATGCAAACAGCAAAATCTTTCTGTTTTAATGCCATCGTATTTTGGTTTAGTTTTGCTATACTTGGAGACAAAGATTGGTTGAAAAATAAGAAGGAGGGAGGTAGCGGGTGTGTATCAATTGAAAACGAAAGAGAATGACAATAGTGTTATTGCATTTATTGAAGCGGTCGATCATCCGAAAAAGCGGGAAGATTCCTACCGCTTATTGGATATCTTTACGGAAACGACTGGATACCCGGCAAAAATGTGGGGGACAAGTATCATCGGATTCGGCTCCTATCATTATAAGTATGCTTCCGGACATGAGGGAGACGCCCCGCTCGTCGGTTTTTCCCCGCGTAAGTCCCGCATCAGTCTGTATATGGCCACCGGTGATTCTGATCGTGAAAAACTGCTTCCTGAACTGGGGAAACATAAAGCCGGCAAGGGCTGTATCTATATCAATAAGCTAGCGGATATCAATCCAGATGTTCTAAAAAAGATGATCACTCAGTCCGTAGTGTTTTTGCAGGAAGCATATCCGTCCCCAAAAGAATGATTAGCTGTTATCGCCGCACCTGACAAACAGGGAGCGGTACTTTTTTTGAAACTGTATGTTATACAAAACAAAATAAACAGTTTTAAATGGTTTGATTTTGTTATGAGTAACATTGAAAGCGGTTTTTTGCTTTGATAGAATGTAACAATCAAAGTTGGAGGAGGCGAACAACATGGACATAAAAAAGAAAACGCTTCACGCTATGAAAGAAAAATTGCAATTTATTTATAAACAGCAGGATGCTGCCTACTTACTGACCAATATACGACGATTAATGGAGGAGTATGAGCCAAGTATTCCAGCCCAAAACAAGAATCGCGACTTTGTCTCAGAAAAAGATACCATCCTGATCACCTATGGCGATACCATCCGGGAAGATGGAAAAGCTCCTTTGCAAAGTCTGCATGAGTTTCTGAACGATCATGTGAAGGAGACCTTGACTGGTGTACACGTATTGCCTTTTTATCCATTCAGTTCGGATGATGGCTTTTCTGTAATCGATTACTTTGCTGTCGATCCGAAACTGGGCAGTTGGGAGGACATGGAAAGCCTTTCGGACGATTATGAATTGATGTTCGACGCAGTTATCAACCATATTTCAGCTAAAAGTGAATGGTTCCAGGAATACTTGAAAGGGAATCCGGCTTACCAGAATTTTTTCATTGAAGCCGATCCGGATGCGGATTACAGCAAGGTCACTCGTCCAAGGGCATTGCCGCTGTTGACAAAGTGTGAAACCGCTAACGGACCGAAATACATTTGGACAACCTTCAGCGAAGATCAAATCGATTTGAATTACAAAAATCCGGGTCTCGTTCTCAAGATTATCGAATTGCTTTTATTTTATATCAGCAAGGGAGCGAAGCTAATCCGACTCGATGCTATCGGCTTTTTATGGAAAGAGATGGGCACGAGCTGTATTCATTTGGCCCGAACCCATAAAATGATCCAGTTGTTCCGTGACATCGTCGATACGATTGCACCTGATACGGTTCTAATCACTGAAACCAATGTGCCCCATAAGGACAACATAAGTTATTTCGGCAACGGTTATAACGAAGCACGCATGGTGTATCAGTTCCCTTTGCCTCCGCTGACGCTTCACACCTTTCTGACCGGGGATGCCAGTCATCTGGCCGATTGGGCAAGAAGCTTGGAAGAAACAACAGAAGAAACCACCTTTTTTAATTTTCTTGCCTCGCATGATGGCATCGGCGTCCGCCCGGTGGAGGGACTCCTGTCCGATGAGGAAGTCCAGGCAATGATTGATAAGGTTCAGGCCCATGGCGGCTATGTTTCATACAAAGATAATGGCAACGGGACGAAAAGTCCGTATGAATTGAACATCAATTACCTTGACGCATTGTCCCATCCCGAAGATGAGCAAGAATGGAAAGTGAAGCGTTTTGCGGCTGCTCAGTCGGTTTTGCTTTCGGTAACCGGTGTTCCCGGCATCTATATTCATAGTATGCTCGGTTCTCGAAATTACCAGGAGGGAGTCGAGGAGACCGGCCGCTACCGTTCAATCAATCGGGAGAAGCTGGACCGCAGGGAGTTGGAACAAGAGCTTGCCGATTCCACTTCAATTCGCAGTCAGGTGCTGGAAAAGCTAAAACAATTGATTAAAATTAGGACTGCGGAACGGGCATTTCATCCGAATAGCCCCCAGAAGGTATTGAAGCTTAACAAACACATTTTTTCGATTGTCCGGACAAACAAAGACAATCCAGAAGAAAAGATATTTGTCTTGGTTAATGTTTCCGGAGAGGCGCAAAGCCTGTCTCTAGATATAGACAAGCAAACGGCACATGATCTGATTTCCGGAAAAACTTATCCATCCAGCTCGGACAAACTGCCGGTTTCCCTTCAGCCATATCAGGTTGTCTGGCTGAAGGTTTAGGGGGGGAGAGAAAGATGAAGTATGTAGTTGCTCCTGATTCTTTCAAAGGTTCCATCACGAGTATGGAGGCAGCCAAAGCCATCAGCCGTGCTATTCAGGAAGCCGATCAACAGGCGGAAGTAGTAGAATTGCCGATGGCCGACGGTGGTGAAGGGACGGTCGATGCTGTACTCCTCAGCAGAGGCGGAGTCAAAGTAACCTGTCGGGTGGAGGATCCGCTTGGCAGAGTGATTACAGCAAGTTATGGATGGATCGAAGAAGAAAAGACGGCAGTCATTGAAACGGCTGCAGCTTCCGGGCTGCCGTTACTGAAGGCAGAGGAGTTAAACCCTTATGAAGCATCGAGTTATGGAACCGGCCAGCTGCTCCGGGATGCGATGGAAAAAGGGGCGGAGACGATTATCCTCGGACTTGGAGGAAGTGCCACCGTGGATGCCGGTGTCGGCTTGTTTCAGGCATTAGGACTGAAAGTATACGGAGAAACCGGCCAGGAAATCAGTCGGGTCGGCGGACGGCTGGATCGGATAAGCAAGGTCGATGCCGCCATGCTCGAACCAAGATTGAAGCATGCCAATATCATTGTCGCCTCTGATGTGACCAATCCACTGTTGGGAAAGGACGGGGCTGTTGCCGTATTCGGTCCGCAAAAAGGACTGGCACAGGACCAACTGGAAAGATTCGAAGCAGGGATGGCCTCTTTTGCCAGGGTAACTGCAAAAGCGGTACAGCGTGACATGTCAGGAGAGCCGGGCAGTGGTGCAGCCGGCGGAATCGGTTTTCTGCTCCAATCTTTGTTGACGGTCGAATTCCGTAGCGGAATGGAGTTGATGGTCAAATTAAGCAGGTTGGAAGAACACTTGGACGGCGCCGACATCGTATTCACCGGGGAAGGTAAGGTGGACGGCCAGTCTTTATTCGGCAAAGTACCGGTAGGTGTCGCCCGTGCGGCAAGGAAGAAGGGTGTACCGGCTGTCGCGTTTGCCGGCATGATCGGCGATGGTCTCGACCGTCTTCAGGCGGAAGGTCTAACGGTTGTCATACCGATTGTCGATCAGCCAATGGCACTGAAAGAAGCGATGATCGAAGGGGAAAGGTTGTTATATAAGGCGGCAACACGAGTAATGCAGTTAATTCTTTTAGAAAAAAGGGAGATTGGGAGGGAACAAAATGAATAACTTTACGACGATTGATTTTGTCGTTCTAATTGTTTATGTATTGGGAATCGCATTTTTCGGTGCTTTTTTCGGGAAAAATCAAAAATCGACGAAGGACTATTTCTTAGGCGGACGCAGCATTCCCTGGTGGGCAATCGGCCTGTCGGTAATGGCGACCCAGGCCAGTGCCATTACGTTCATCGGTGCGCCAGGCTGGGGATATTCCGGCGGGTTGGAACGAATCAACACGTATATCAATGTTCCGCTCGTCATGGCGTTTTTAATGGTAACGATTGTCCCGTTCTTTTACCGGACGGAAGTATATACGGCCTATGAATATCTGGAAAGACGCTTCGATGCGAAAACAAGGTCGCTGACAGCGGGCTTGTTCCTGGTGGCACGGGGTCTTGCGACAGGGGTCGTCCTGTATGCTCCTGCGCTGGTATTGTCGGTTGTGACGGGCTGGGATGTAAACGTAACAATTATCATCATGGCGATCATCGCTGTGGCCTATACCGTTCTCGGTGGAATTTCCGCGGTTATCTGGACGGATGTTATTCAAATGTTTGTCCTGTGGCTGGGCGCGGCATTAGCTATCATTAAAATCGTTAGTACCATGCCGGACGGCTTTTCCGGTGCGATGGATATCGGGGCGGAAGCTGGTTTGTTGCAGTCACTTGATTTCCGATTTGACTTGTCAGTCGAGTATAGTATTTGGGCTGGTGTCATTGGCGGTTTCTTCATGCATGCTGCCTATTTTGGTACAGACCAAAGCCAGATTCAGCGGGTGTTGACGAGTAAATCGATTAAGGAAAGTAAAATGTCATTGATTGTCAGCGGACTGTTCATCTTTCCGCAAATGATGTTGTTCTTGATCATTGGAATTATGCTGTATGCGTTTTACTCGCAAGCCGGAAGCCCAGGAGTAGAAAATCTGAATGAATTGTTCCCATTGTTCGTGGTCAACAATCTGCCCGTCGGAATCACTGGTTTGATCATTGCTGGTGTCTTCGCCGCAGCGATGTCAAGCCTTGATTCGGCACTGAACTCCCTGTCCGCGGTTCGGTCCGAGACTTTTACGCGAAATACTTTAAAAAGAATGCCTCGGAAGCCCATTATTTAAAAGCTTCCCGGTGGGCGACAATTTTCTGGGGATTATACGCGACGGTATTCGCCTTTTTTGCAGGGAACCTTGGTCCGGTCATCGAAGTGGTGAACGAAATCGGCTCTTACTTCTATGGTGCTTTGCTCGGTGTGTTCATTCTGGCGATCTTTTTCCGCCGTGCGAACGGTACCGGAGCATTTGCCGGAGTTATTGCGGGAATGCTCGCTGTCTGGGCAGTAGTTACGTTTGCCGATATTTCATTTTTATATAATAATGTTGTCGGGGCTGTCGTAGCAGTAGCTGTCGGTTATGTCGTCAGCCTGTTTGGCAAAGCGCCGGTAAAGGAGAAGCTTGCCGGCCTGGTCTTCGGAGATACGGAGCCGGTACAGGAAGTATTGAAACGGCGTCAGTCAGAAGCGGATAAAGTAAAAGAAATCGAAGAGGAAAAAACGATGAAAAAATGGCCGTACATTTTGGTCGGCTACTTCTTCGTCACCTTGCTGATTTTGTATATCATTCAAACCACAACGATGTAGGTGAAAGCGCATGGATAGCTATGTATTGCAACAAGTTGTTGGACAAAAGGAAGCGGTACGATCAATCAAACAGCATCAAAATAATCTGATAGCTAAGTGGCAGCGGCTGTTCCGCTCCGGACGGCAGCTGACCTCCATCGAGTTGATCCATCTTCCTTACTGGTGCTTTTCTTACGAGTATCGAAGCAAGCAGATGAAAGATCCGATCCGGGGGAGGGTGGCAGTGGAAACATATCGGCATCATACGGCGATCCTTCCTGAGTCGGCACAATATCGTCCGACAACGAACGAAGCTTCTTTGCTTGCGCCATGCGGTGGACCTGTTCCGGAGGTCGCCCGTGATGAAATATACTGGGAGGCTTTCAGCCGTGAAAAGAAGCGCAAAGACATAGCGGTGGACATCCTGGAAACAGCAGTGCTGTATGTCCCGTACTGGATTGGTTATCTGCAGGGAGATACCATCGACATTGTTGCGGTAGATGCAGCAAATGGAAAAATTGATTTAGGTATTAAAGATTCTTTGCTGGAGGCAATCATGGCCACCAGTAAATGAGGACTGCCCGAACGGCAGTCCTTCCTGTATTTTAAAATGATACACGAGGGATGGAAAATGGCACTTTTATCAGAAACAATTGCACAGCAAATCGTCCTGGAAATGGAAAAGATTATTGAACGAAATATCAATATCATGAACGAAACAGGCGTTATTATTGCCAGTAAGGATACAGAGCGAATCGGCAATTTTCACGAAGGGGCTTTGAAGGTGATTCAGGAAGGAGAACCAGTTCCGATTTATTCGGATCTGAGCCATCAGGGATCCAAGGCAGGAATGAATATGCCGATTTTTTTCAAAGGAGCATTGATCGGCGTTATCGGTATAACCGGAGACCCTGATGAAATCAGTGACTATGCCAAAATCATTCATAAAATGACCGAGGTCATGGTAAAAGAAGCGTATGTCAGTCAGGAGTTGGAGCTGGAGAAGAGTGTGAGGGAACGATTTGTCCATGAATGGATGCGGCGTCAATGGTCTAATCGGAGCGATTTTCTGCTCCGTGCCAAAACGCTGCAAATCGAAATGGCAACATCGAGGCAGGTCCTGTTGTTCGAGCTTGTCCATCTAAAGGAAAAGCAAGATTCAGAGCTGGCCAGGCAGGAACGCTTACGCTCGATCATGAAAGAAGTCGGTGACATGCTCGGTATAGGGCCACATGATATCCTTGTACTATGGCAGTCCAACCAATTTGTTTTGTTAAAACAGGAACCGTCTGCCTCCTATCCGTCACAGGTAAAGGAGTGTCTGCGGCGGCTTTGCAACAATCAAATTGGCATTCATTGCGGGATCGGCAGACAGCAGCATGACATGGATGGAGCCGTGAAATCATTCGAGGAGGCGCAACAAGCTTTGTTTTTTGCCAGGCAAAAACAGCAGTCAGTAGTTGCATTCAACGACTTGGGAATCGAATCGATTGTTTACCAGATTCCCGAGGCTGTAAAAAACGATTTTGTTGAGCGGTTTTTTCCCGTTTTTCATGATACCAAGCACCGGCAACTTGTGGAGTCTGTAAAAGTGTTCCTCGAACACGGGCAAAGCATTGCTTCGGCCAGCGACGCTTTGTTTATCCATAAGAATACACTGCAGTACCGTTTGAAAAAAATGGAGCAGTTGACCGGTTTTGATCCTCGGAAATTTCAGGACGCAGCGCTGTACTGGCTGGCGTTGGCGTTTTTGGAAAAACAATAACAGGCGTTTCCAAAGGTTTTGGAGGCGCCTGTTTTCCAAATGGGCGTCTGCTCGTGCACTACAGGGGAATGTTCGAGCTTTCTTTTCATTACCCCTTTTTTCTTGGGGAGAAAAAGAGTAACTCCGCCGCTACGGGAAATTTTGCATTTCCGTGGCGTCTGGTTACAATCCCAAGCTGTCGCACTTTAGCTCTGATTGTGGCTTTTTCTCTTTTCTTTACGGTGAATTACTCTGCTTTTTGATCAATATGGGGACCGGGCAGGTTAAGCCCGGGTTTTTTTATTGTTCAAAGATGCGAAAACCATATGGCGGCAATTCCATTTTATCTAGTATCTTTGCTGGCCGCTTTTCCAGCTTGCCTGCAGTTGAAAGACACCATTCTACCGAGTCCGTCTTGTTTGCGAACTTGCTGGAAGTCAGCAATGTACCATTGGAACTATTGTTAAGGAAAAACAGTAGCCGGCCGGTTTTGTCGGACTTTTCATAAACCACACACTTATCGTTTGGGGTTTCGAGAAAGCGGAAGTCCGCATGATTGCCAAAAAGCGGTTCGTTTTTCCGAAGCCCGATCAGGGAATGAACAAAGCTAAGCAGCTGCTGGTCCTGCTTGTCTTCGTCCCATTCCATGCAAGCGCGACAGCCGGGATCATGCCCCCCGGTCATACCGATTTCATCCCCGTAGTAAAGGCAAGGCGTGCCAATAAAAGACAACTGGAACAAATATAGCAATCTAATCTTATTTTTATTTCCGCCAGCCAGTGTCGCTATTCTCGGTGTATCATGGCTGTCGAGCAGATTGAATGCCGTTTCGTTGACGTTGGCTGGATACATATGCAGGACCTTCGTAATTGCTTCAGCGAACTCGGGAGCTGTAATCTCCTGTTTGGCGAAAAAATCGATTGCCTTATTGGTAAACGGGTAGTTCATCACTGCATCGAACTGGTCCCCCCTGAGCCACGGCATCGCATCATGCCATATTTCCCCCAGGATATACACATCAGGCTTGATGCTTTTCACAGCCTGACGAAACTCTCTCCAAAAGCTATGGTCGACTTCGTTTGCCACATCAAGCCGCCAGCCATCAATATTGAATTCCTCTACCCAGTACTTAGCTGTTTGGAGTAAATAGTTTTTTACTTCCGGATTGCTTGTGTTCAGTTTTGGCATGGAGCCGACAAAGCCGAACGTGTCGTAATTTGGGTACTTCTCCGTTGTGACCGGATACTCCCAAAGGTGGAACCAGTCTTTATACCGCGACTTTTCCTGATGGGTCAGGACATCCTGGAACGGCGGGAAATAGTAGCCGCTGTGATTGAAAACTGCATCGAGCATTACCCGGATGCCACGCTTATGACAAGCATCGACAAGACGACGGAATGCTTTTTTGTCGCCAAATTGCGGATCGATCTGCATGTAATCGATCGTATCGTATTTATGATTGGAATAAGCGGTGAAGACAGGGGTGAAATAGATACCGTTGACCCCCAGCTCCACCAGGTAATCGAGATGATCTATCACACCTTGGAAGTCGCCGCCGAAGAAGTTTTCCGGTGTCGGTTTAGCACTTCCCCATGCCAGCGTGTCCGGCGGATTGAGCGCTGCGTCTCCATTAGCGAATCGCTCCGGAAAAATTTGATACCAGACCGTATCCTTTACCCAGGATGGCGATGAAAGTAAATCAACGGCATGCAGGTAAGGAAAGCAAAAGTAATTGGCGATATCATTTGGCATGGAGTCGAAAAACCCACCCTCTGTGAAATAACAGACCTCTTCCTCAGATTTACAGCGAAACCCGTAACGAAGCCGGTGAAAGGGCGGCTTGATTTCAGCAAACCAGTAGTCATGCAAATCAGTGGAGCCGGATCTTCTCATCGGTTTGCTGTCTGCTTGCCACTTTTCTTCCTTCCAGTCATATGGGTCTCCATAAATAAGGGAGACGCTCTTGAGGTCATCTTTTTTTGTTTGAATCAGGATGTGTAGTGTGTCTTGATCATACATGTAGGCGAAGTTATCCTTCGGCCGGTGATATACAGCTTCTTTTAACACGATTAAACCCCTCCAGGGAGAGCAAAAGCTGGTGGCATCCATATAAAAAACCCCGCTTTCCAGTTGGAAAACGGGGTTGTGGCCAGTGCCAGGCATTGCCCTCAGATTATTGTCCATTAATTGCTATCAATATACAGAAAGCGCTTCATTAAGTCAACCCCATCCCCTTGTGTTTTTTTTGGGGTCAGTCCCCAAGATTGAAAAAAATTGTGAAAACGGTTGCACAAATAGAATAAGCGGTGTAGAATGTAATCATATTTAGTGCAAACGTTTGCGCAAAAGAAAAGGGGAGAAGAAAATGGATAAAAATCGAGGGATATGGTTCCAAATTATCATGGTGTTGAGTTTTTGTTTTTTGCTGGCTGCTTGTGCGCCGGAGCGTGAGGAGCCGGCAGGGGGAGAAGATTCTGGCCAGGAGACAGCAGAAAAACCGGAAGAGCTGACGATTTGGGCAAATGACGAAGAGGCGCAGTTGGAAGCAATCGAAGATATAGCTGCAGATTATGAAGAACAGGAAGGAATCAAAGTCAATGTAGTGGCAAAATCGATGCTGGACCAAGAGCAGGAACTAGCGCTTGCAGGTCCGGAGGGGAAAGGCCCCGATTTGTTTTTCCAACCGCATGACCGAATAGGAAATATTGTTGCGCAAGGGCTTGCTGAGCCGCTCCAATTGTCGGATGAACAAATCAGCGGATACAGTGAAGCCGCGATGGAAGCAGTTTCTTATAATTATGATGGGCAAACCGATTGGTATGGGGTACCGATGGTCTTTGAAACATATGGCATTTTTTACAATACAGATATCATCCCGGAAGCTCCAGAGACAATAGAAGATTTACAGACTGCAATCAATGAGCATACCAATCCGGATCAAGAGCAGTACGGGTTTTTGATGAAACCGAATGATCTTTACTTTACTTATCCGTTCTTCAAAAACTATGGCGCCTATATTTTCGGTGGAGATACTGGTGAATACGATACATCTGATATCGGGTTGAATAATGAGGGAGCCGTGGAAGGCGGAAAGCTTTATCAATCGTTCTTCGGCCAAGGAAAAATTCCTGCTTCCACAACAACAGATGTGATTGATGGGTTGTTTACCGAAGGGAAAGTTGGAGCGGTTATCAACGGGCCATGGGCAATTCCTGGTTATAGAGAAGCGCTTGGTGACAGTCTTGCTTTTGCTCCCTTCCCAACCATAAATGGGGAGCCGGGAGAAACGCTGGTGGGCGTAAAATCCTGGATGGTTTCCTATTACTCGGAAAACAAAGATTGGGCAACCGACCTGGCGTTGTTTTTAACAAATCAAGACAACTTGCAGCATTACTATGAAGTTGCAGGCGAACTGCCGCCAAACACGGAAGCATTAGAAGCGATGGAGGACCCGATTCATACCGCATTTGCAGAACAAATCCAACATGGTGTACCGATGCCAAGTACTCCGCAAATGTCTCAGGTTTGGGAGCCGATGAATAATGCCCTGCAATTCTTGGCAGATGGAGAGGAAGTTCAACCGGTTTTGGATGAGGCGGTCGAACAAATCCAGGCAAATATAGAGGCTTCCGGACAATAAATAGTGCAGATAATGGGAAGGGAATCTTCCCATTATCTTTATGGAACAGCTTATATTAAAGGGGTGATTCAAATGGCTTTGCCTGATTACCAGCAAGAAGACAACAAAGAAACGGGCGGAAGAAGGAAAAAGAAGCACAGTCCGGCCTTGGCGGTTTTTCTATCGATATTGTTTGCTGGTCTTGGTCAGTTGTACAACCGTCGCTATGTAAAAGGAATTTGTTTCCTTGTCATCGAGGCGGCATTTTTGGTGACGATGTTGCAATCAATCAACTATGGACTTTGGGGTCTGCGCACGCTAGGTACGATTCCGGGAACAGACCATTCCATCCGGTTGTTGGTATTTGGCGTGCTCTCGGTAATCGGTATTTTCTTTGCATTGGCCCTGTACATTGCCAATGTCCTGGATGCCAGAAACCAGGCACGGAAGATACGGAATGGGTGGAAGCCTTCATCGTTCCGAAATACCATCAGCGCGTTTTATGAGTATGCGTTCCCTTATTTGATGACTTTTCCTGGTCTGCTATTAATGATTTTTGTGGTCATTTTTCCTTTGTTATTCTCGGTACTGCTGGCGTTTACCAACTATAACCTTTATAATTCGCCGCCGCGTAATTTGGTAGACTGGGTAGGCTTTGACAACTTTGTCAATCTAGTCACGGTTCCGCTTTGGCAGGATACCTTTCTTAGCGTATTTTCCTGGACCATCGTCTGGACGGTTGTTGCCACTACACTGCAAATCGCGTTGGGCTTGTTTCTCGCCTTGATCGTGAATGATCCACGTATTAAATTCAAAAAGCTGATCCGGACCGTTCTGATTTTGCCTTGGGCAGTACCTGCCTTCGTAACGATTTTGATTTTCTCGGCTATGTTTAATGATGATTTCGGCGCCATCAATAGAGACATCATTATCCCGCTAATTGGCGGTGGTGGTCTGCCTTGGTTGAGTGATCCCTTCTATGCCCGGATTGCCATCATCCTGATTCAGACATGGCTGGGATTTCCGTTTATCTTCGCCTTGTTTACCGGAGTTCTGCAAAGCATTTCGAAGGACTGGTATGAAGCAGCAGATGTGGACGGCGGTTCCAGACTGCAAAAATTTCGCCATATCACGTTGCCGCATGTCCTGTTTGCGACTGCTCCTTTGCTGATTATGCAATATGCGCAAAACTTTAATAATTTCAATATCATTTATTTGTTCAATGAAGGTGGACCGCCTGTGAGAGGGCAAAATGCCGGTGGGACGGACATACTGATTTCATGGGTTTATAAATTGACCTTTGACACCAATAATTACAGCATGGCCGCGGTAATTTCCATTATCATGGGGGGAATCGTTTCCTGTTTTGCCTTTTATCAGTTCAGAAAGACGCGATCCTTTAAAGAAGAGGGTGAAATTTGATGAACCAGAAGAAAAAATCGAGAATCGAAGTCACTGCCATGTACCTGGTTTTGTTGGTTGTTGCCGTGGTGATTTTTTATCCATTGATATGGACAGTCGGTATCTCTTTTAACCAGGGAAACAGCCTGTACTCATCCTCTATCATTCCAGAAAACTTTTCATTGGATCATTATAAATGGCTGTTCAGTGCAGAGAGTGACTACCTGATTTGGTACAAGAACTCCCTAATCGTTTCCGGGGCTACTGCTGTCGGCAGTGTTATATTTACCTCGCTCGTAGCTTATGCATTTTCCCGTTATCAATTTGTCGGCAGAAAAAATGGTTTGTACATCTTTTTACTGCTGCAAATGTTTCCAGTCATGATGGCGATGGTCGCCTTGTATATTTTTCTGAACATGATCGGACTGCTCGATACACTGACGGGATTGATTCTGATCTACTTGGGTGGTCAGATTCCATTCAATGCATGGCTGGTGAAAGGGTACTTTGATACGATTCCACGTGAATTGGACCAAGCGGCCCGAATTGACGGTGCGGGGCATTTGCGGGTGTTTTGGAGCATTATGCTGCCGCTGGCCAAACCGATTCTGGCAGTAGTGGCCTTGTTCAATTTCATGATGCCGCTGTTCGATTTTCTGCTTCCGTCGATTGTCTTGTCCAGTGCTGACAATTACACGCTGGCGGTGGGACTCTACAACTTTATCAATGATCAATTTGCCAATAATTTCACTAGATTTGCAGCCGGATCCATCCTGGTGGCGGTGCCAATCGCTGCTATTTATCTCTATTTACAGAGGTACTTGATTTCCGGTTTGACGGCAGGCGGTACCAAAGGATGATGCCGGTAGGCCTTTTACTTTGAATCTCTTATGAAAACGTTACAATAAATTATACTCGCAGCTTGATGAACAGGAGGGACGATATGTTAGAAGATAGTAGTTTTGCGATTCATCCAGGGTCCGAACAGCAGAGTGAGGCGGTTGTCTACCGTGATATCGGCGCTGTCAAAGAACTCGAGAAGGAGAATGGTTCGTATCAATTTGTCTGTGCAAATGGACGGGTCGCCATTCGTTTTTATACGGAATCGATTGTCCGTATCGTGATGAATCCGAAGGGAGAACCAATATGGGACAAAACGCGTTCCGTAGTGGCAGAAGCGAAGCAGGTCAACGTAGAAGAGAATGATACGGCGGAATTGTATGAACTGAAAACAACGGAGCTGCATTTGTCGATTACAAAGTCTCCATTCCGAATCAGCCTTTATGACAGAACGGGAAGGGAACTGGTATCCGAAGCGGAACACGGGATGGCTTGGCAGGAAAACGGTGAAGTGGCTGTCTGCAAGCAGATGCAGGAGAATGACCACTTTTACGGATTTGGGGAGAAAGCCGGTTTTCTCGATAAACGCGGTGAAATGTATGAGATGTGGAATATGGATGTGTATGCCCCGCATAATCCCGAGACAGATCCGCTCTATGAATCTATTCCTTACTTCATGACGCTGAGAAATGGTAAAGCGCACGGCATTTTTTTCGATAACACATACCGTTCCTGGTTTGATATGCGCACATTTACAGATCGTTATGTTTATCGTGCGGAAGGAGGGCAGCTTGATTATTATGTGATGGCTGGACCTGACCCCAAGCACGTACTAGAGCAATACACATACCTGACAGGAAGAATGCCGCTGCCGCCGAAATGGGCGATCGGTTACCATCAGTCGCGGTACAGCTATCAGACGGAGGAGGAAGTGCGTGATGTCGCCCAACATTTTATCGACCGGAATATCCCGATCGATGTCCTGCACCTCGATATCCATTATATGAACGGATACCGTGTTTTCACTTTTGATGAGGAGCGTTTTCCGAATCCGGAAAAACTAGTGCAGGATTTGAATGAAATGGGAATCCGTGTCGTGCCGATTGTAGATCCCGGTGTGAAAAAAGACCCTGAATACCCGACATACCAGGAAGGGGTAACCGGAGATTTGTTTTGCAAGTATCTTGAAGGAGATATTTACTTCGGGGATGTCTGGCCGGGAACCAGTGCATTTCCCGATTTCACCGATGAAAAAGCACGGAAGTGGTGGGGAGAGAAGCATCGTTTTTACACAAATATCGGTGTTGAGGGAATCTGGAATGATATGAATGAGCCTGCTGTGTTCAATGAAACAAAAACAATGGATGTACAGGTCATGCACCGGAACGATGGAAGTCCTGCTACCCATCGAGAGCTCCATAACCTGTATGGAATGTTGATGGGAAAAGCGACTTATGAAGGATTGAAAAATCAACTCAAGGGAAAGCGTCCTTTCCTGCTGACCAGAGCCGGATTTGCCGGGATTCAACGTTATGCGGCTGTATGGACGGGAGATAACCGCAGCTTCTGGGAGCATCTGCAAATGTCGCTGCCGATGGTAATGAATCTAGGGCTTTCGGGTATCGCATTCACCGGACCAGATGTCGGAGGGTTTGCCCACCATTCGAATGGCGAGCTTTTGACCCGTTGGACACAAGTTGGAGCGTTTACGCCGTTTTTCCGGAACCATTCGGCCATCGGCTTTTTGTATCAGGAGCCATGGCGTTTTGGGGAAAAGTATGAAGCAGTAATTAAGGAATATATCGAGATGCGCTACCGTTGGATGCCGCAGCTGTATTCGCTGTTCGCCAAAGCAAGCAGTCGGGGATTGCCGGTTATGCGGCCGTTGTTCATGGAATTCCCCGATGATGAGAAAACGTACAATCTAAATGATCAGTTCATGATCGGCGATAATGTGATTGTCGCCCCCATCCTGGCACCTGCCGTAGTGGATCGCGCCGTTTACCTTCCGGAAGGGGAATGGATCGAGGTTTCCAGCGGAAAAGTGTATCAAGGAAAAAGCACGTATTTGGTCCATGCCGAACTGGAAGACTTGCCGTTGTTTATTAAAAAAGGGACGACGGTAATGCAGACTGATTGGACTTCCAATAAGGATAAGTCATGGAAACGGGTACGCATGGATATTTATGCTGGTGATAAGGGTGAACATTACCGTTTTACCTACTACGATGATGATGGCGAAAGCTTTGCTTATCAGCATGGAAGCTATTTGGAACTGGAAGTGGAGGTCGTGTCGACCGAAGAGGCTGTCAAGGTAGATATCGTTGATCGTCGAGGCGATTACGTACCGGCATATCAGCAAATCGATATCCATGTAATTGGTCGGAAGGACAGCCAGGATGTTATACTGAATGGGGAAAAAGAAAACGGAAACAATTATCTGTCGTTGACAGAATGAACGAATAACAAAAAGTAGAGGGTGGATTTGGCAGATGGTGACAATAAAGGATGTAGCAAAGGAAACAGGTGTATCCCCCTCTACTGTGTCACGCGTGATTGCGGACAATCCACGGATCAGTCCGGATACAAAGCAAAAAGTGCGTGAAGCAATGGAACGGCTCGGCTACCATACCAATATCCATGCACGTAACCTGGTGGCTAAGTCGACTAAAGCAATCGGTGCCATCATGCCATCATCTGCTAATAAGGCGTTACAGAATCCGTTTTTTCCCGAGGTGCTTCGGGGAATCGGTTCTGTCATTCATGAACGACAGTATTCGTTGACCCTTTCCAGCGGCGAGACGGAACAGGAAATCCTGGAAGAAGTGCAACGAATGGTATTTGGCAGTTATGTCGATGGACTGATTTTGTTGTATTCACGTGTGGAAGATCCGGTCGTGGCGTTTCTCGAGGAGCGTGATTTTCCGTATGTCATGATCGGCAAGCCCTTTGACAGGCTGGAAGAAATCACCCATGTCGACAATGACAATTTTATGGCGGGAAAACAAATCACCAATCATCTTATTGCAAGAGGCCATGAGAAAATCGCTTTCATCGGGGGTTCCAAGGACCTTTTCGTTACAAGAGACCGGGAATCCGGCTATCTGGCAGCGTTGGCAGATGCAGACTTGCCGCATCACGAAGACTATGTTATCCATACGGAGTTTCTAAAATCCGGCGGAAAGGAAGCGGTCGAACAGTTGCTTTCACTTCCTATCCGGCCAACCGGAATTGTTGTGACAGATGATTTAATGAGCCTTGGGGTACTGAGTACCTTGGAGGAGTCAGGTGTCCAGGTGCCGGGTGATATTTCACTGGTAAGTTTCAACAATGTCTATTTATCGGAGATAACCAGGCCAGCGCTGACAACGGTCGACATTAACATTTACGAGCTGGGCGCGCAGTCCGCAAGGGCACTAATTGAACGGACGGTCGATAAAACAATCCCTCCGAAGCGAATCATTGTGCCATATACGATTATTTACCGCGGGTCAGTGAAAGAATATCCGTGATAGCTTGTAGAGAAAATCCTCTGCAAGCTTTTTTTGGAAAAGACTTTTGGCGGGCTTGAAATGGGCAACCATGGTTAATCGTGCATGGAATGTTTTTATTTGTAAGACAATAGGGAGTGGATGAAATTCAACTATACTTATTGGAGGGTATTTCGATGAATGCACCAGCTCACGAGCTTTTAGAGACGCAGGAAGCACTTAGAACCAAAGCGGCAGAAATCGAGCAACACGGTTTCTTTGCCAATCAATGTAATGATCAGCAGCTAAAGGGTATGCTGACCAGACATCAGCAGCAAATGATAACGGCCTACCAGCAAGGGGTCAATTTGATGCAAGGCAAGAATGTTCAGCTTGCCCATCAATATCCAAACTTCCAAGCAGTCAACGCAACGCCAGGCATGCAGCAGAACAATGCATCGGCACCGACAGCGAATACACAGTCGTTATCAGATCAGACGATGGCGACATTGGCGCTCAATGCTCATAAAGCAGGAGCCATGATGGGAATGCAATGGGCAAACGAATGTGTGGATCCACAGCTGCGCAGTTACCATGTGAACGGTGCTAACTTGTGCCAGGAAATGGCATACGAAATGTGGAGCTGGATGAACCAAAAAGGGTACTACCAACCAGCTCAATTCAACACTCAGCAAACTTCCAGCATGGCCACGTCGTTTCAGCCGATGCCAAATCAAATGGCCAGCCAGCCGAATCAGTTTCAATCAGGACAAATGCAGTAACCGCAAAAAAACACCGCAACTTCCAGAGGTTGCGGTGTTTTTTTATGGAATAAAAGTTCTGATGGGCTGCCAGCAGTTACAGCCTTGCTTCGCTTTTTTTCCATTTGTTAATTTATACAATACAACGGTTCCGTTGCCTGTCTAAGCGGCAATCTATCATGATATCGTTTAAGTTTCGCTGAAAAAGGATATAGATTATTAGCACAATTATTTATTACGGCTAACTAAACGGAGGGGATTTACATGAAAAAATCAACGATGGGTATGATTGCCGGATCTACGGCTTTGGTGTCAGCAGGAACAGTAATGGCTGTAAAGAAATATCAGGAGAAATCAGGAAATGGCAGCGTGAACAGTAATGATATGATGGAAAAAGTCAAAACGGGTGCGAGCAAAACCATGCAAAAGGCCAAAACGGTCATCGATAAGCAAATGGAAATGATGAATAAGGAAAAACAAATGATCGATCAGGCAGACACAAAAATGCAGGAAGGAAAGGGTTCTTCCAATCTTGATCCCACCATCCAAAAAAAAGATAAAATTGCGAGCCCTGACGCCCCCGAGGATGAGGCGGAAAAAGGCTTGACAGGACTGGACCATGAATATCGTTCAGAGTGGGTTGCCAACGGCTTCCCGCAAACACACAGGGAAATGGAGCGGCTCGAAGAGGAAGACGATCGTAAATAAAGAAAGCAAACCGGACCTTCCAACAGGTTCGGTTTTTTTGCTGTATAAATACCTGATACAGGCTTATCGGGCGGTGAAGAAGATAGAATTGGAATTGGTGGGAGATTAGGAGGTTGTTCTGAGATAGAAATTCAATGCCCTGATTTATGGAATTTCTATTTTTTATTATTGGCTAATTAAACCAACACCTTTTAGATATTCAATTAGGAGTATCGCTATTCCGTCTATGGTAAAATCTTTGCCAAAGTTTTTTATAAAACCTGACTGAATAACTTTGTCTTCCCCGTTAAGTATGCTAACCTTCACAGAATCATTTTGCTCTATGGTTTGCTTTAATTTATTTTCTTCTATTTCTCCAGTAACTCTTAAAGTAGCCCCTGTTTGGTGCTCTGAATTTGATTCAATCGTAAAATTAGCAACTGATTTATCGATTCCTATACTTTCACCTACGATAAATTTTTCCTTCTTTACTTTAGAGTTTAGCCATTCGTCTTGTATTTCGATTTCTACATAAAGTGGAGATGAATCTTTGTTAGTATCATTATCAATAAAGACTGCAAACGTAAGCGCCTTCCCTCCTTCGCCATCAGGAATAAGCACAATTTTACTCTTATCAGATATAGAAATAGTTTCTGAATTCGAACAACCTGTCACAAATAAAATAATAGCTAAACCTATTATAAAAAGTAGTTTTTTTAAGTTCACAAGTTTCCCTTCCTTTGTTTGTAGGGTGAATCTAGATAACAGTGTGTCCTACATTTCTCTATTTTGTTTTATATTTCCCTTATGCTCTTGTCTAATTGTTCTTTTGCTAATCTTCCCATTCCGAATGTGATCGAAAAGGCCATTTTATCACAGTCTCTCGCAACCTGCTTATTTCCCTTTTTTTATGCCGAACCGCAACGTATACAAGGCTTTCTATCCTTTAATCTTCCTTTGTCCTTTTTCGGAGTGTAGAAAGTAGGTAATTCTATTTATCTTAATGAGGGCCGTTTTAACTTCATCATGCCATCCAGACTCTGCTCAAGCCCCTTCCCGTTTTCTCATTTAAAGTTTTTGTAAAGTATTTTCGATTGTATGGTATTCCCCGACAGGTTCTTTTAAAATTTGCTACAGATAGACAAAGCAGAATAAAAAGGTGGTAGGGGGAAATGGGGATAAAGTTTTGGACAGGCAATAAAAACAAAGAGCATGCAACAAGACGATCAGCCATAAGTCGCTTCCTGTTAAAAAATGGAAAGTGGAAGAACATTACCATCAGTCGTAAACTGTTGCTACAGGCATTTTTAACGATCGGTCTTTACCTTACAGCAGCGGTTATTATGGGTGGTTTACTGATTGGTTTGGTGAAAGATATCCATCATATAAAACTTCAGGAAGAACGGGCGGTACAGATGACGGAAATAGGTTCTTTGATAAGGTCGAAAGACATTCGTATCGCCGATTACATAACCTTTTTACGAAGTGAGGACCAGCAAGAATATCGCCAGCTTCGCAATCGTTTGAATAAAAAAATAGAAGAGGTTTCTTCAACTGTAGCTAATACCCCGGCGGTTGGGACGTTCCAGAAAATAGAAAAAAACAACCAGAAAATCGATAAGCTGTTTGTCGATAATGTCGTCCCGTCGGTAGTAAGAGGAGACACGTCGATTTATACCGATGCGCGTTTGGAAATTTCCTCGCTGCGCAATCAGAATGTCGAACTGCTTGATCAACTTAAAGCGGAGGTTCAGGCAGACAGTAACCAATGGATCTCTATCGCAGAAAACAGAATCCGGACAGGCATGATTTCCATGGCAACGGTTGTACTGATTGTCAGTATTGTTAGTGCCGGCATGGCGATCCTTATTGCCCGCTCTCTAAGACAAGGGCTGAAGCAAATCGTGGAAGTCAGTCATCGAATTGCCGATGGCGATCTGACCAACCAAGAAATCGATTACCAAGGGGAGGATGAAATCGGCCAACTGACTCAAGCGGTGAACAAGATGAATCAGAGGATCAAGGAGATGGTCGGCCATATAAAGCAAACATCACGCAAGGTTTCAGGGCAAAGTAACTTTCTACACCGTCATTCCAACGAAGTACAGCAAGCAAGTGAAAATATAGCTTCCACCATGCAGCAATTATCGGCGAGCTCCCAGGAGCAGGCTGGTTTTTCACAGAGTATCCACGGAATTGTCAGCAGTTTTTATCAGGATATTGATCGGGCAGATGCAAAAGGGGCCGAGCTGGCTGATTCTTCCCGACAAGTCCTATCTGCCACGCAGGCCGGCAGTGAATCGATGAAAAGTACAACCAGTCAGATGAAAGAAGTCCATGCTATTTTTGAAGGTGCTGTTAAAAAAATGCGCAATTTGGATCAGAGCTCCAAGGAAATCTCTCATTTGGTGGAAGTGATCAAAGGAATTGCTGCACAAACCAACTTGCTTGCGCTTAATGCTTCGATTGAGGCAGCCAGGGCAGGCACCGCAGGAAAAGGCTTTGCCGTTGTCGCCGAAGAAGTTCGGGAGCTCGCAACACAGGTCGAGCTTTCAATCGGAGAAATCACCAGGATGATTTCTGGAATACAGACGGATACAGCGAAGGTTTCCGCTTCCCTAACAGACGGCCATCAGCAGATCACAGAAGGAAAACAGCAGTCATTGGAGACGGAGACAAGTTTTAACCATATCCGGGGAGAGATGGAAGGGATGGCCGAAGGAATCCAAACCATCTCTCAGACAATCAGACAGCTGAGTTTAAACAGCAAAGACATTAACCAATCGGTCGATAAAATTGCGGCTATCACCAACCAATTTTCAGGTGGTTTTGAACAAGCCTCTGTTTCTATTCTTGAACAGAAACAGGAAATCAGCGGAGTTTCGGACAGCGCCGCGACTTTGGCGGAATACGCAAAAGAGCTGGATAAGGCGGTCGCCCGCTTTACCATTTGATTGAACATGCATGCTGTGAAGCAACAGAACCGTAACTATGTAAAGTCAGGCGATCAAGCTTTTAGCTGGTTGAGCAGTTTTTTGGTGTGCTTGGGTGTTTTTAAATGATAGATGGTTATATCGTTGGTGTTTCTCAGCTTGTCTTTGATGGCTGGGGCCTTTCTTTTTTTGAATCTGGCAACCCATAGAAAAAATTCGAGGTCAAGTTTTTCCCGGCATTCAACTCCCATGTCGGGACGGGTTTTCCCTTGGTATTGAATCCTTCGTTTGACGATGCCGTACAAGCATCTCAAGGTGGAATAATCGAGAAAAATCACGGTGTCTGCTGCCTGCAGCCGTAATTCCATGGTGGATCCGTAGTTCCCGTCAATGATCCATGCTTCCTGTTGAATGATTTCCTGCTGCAGTTTTTGCAGTTCTTTTTTACTGATTGGCTGCCATCCTGGCTTCCAAAAGTAAGCATCCAAGTGGTAGACGGGCAAGTGGAGAATCTCGCCCAATTGTCTGGCCAAAGTTGATTTTCCGGCTCCGCCGCTGCCGATAATGGCGATTTTTTTCAAGGATTAATCCCTCCCGATAACCATAGTTTTAAAGATTAGATGTGGATGTTTGTGGGTTCGATGATGAAGAAAAACTGCAAAAATGAATGGGAAATTTTGTTTTGTTTTTCTGGTGACAGATTTTTAATCATACCATTATTTTTAGAAAAATCAATAACTTTTTAGAGGAAAGCTAAATCATGGATCGTTGAGGAGGAAAACCAAAAAAAGCTGCCTGAATCAGGCAGCTTTTACGTTATTTTGCTTTTGTGAATATGGATGCAGTCAGACCGGCGTCTTCTTCATACGCCCTTTGCAGTCTTTTCGTAACAGGCCCGGGTTCTCCCGATTGAACTTTAGTTCCGTTGATTTCCACGATCGGCATGACTTCGGCTGTGCTGCTCGAAAGGAATACTTCGTCTGCTTGTTGCAGGTCATCAATGGAGAATGCTTTTTCGATGAAAGAGATACCCAGTTGTCGAGCGATTACCTTTACTCTGGAACGGACACAACCGTGCAGAATGTTGTTCGTTTCCGGGTGGGTTTGGATTTTTCCATCCTTCACGATGTAAGCGTTGGAGGAACTGCATTCTGTGACCGTATCATCACGATGAAGGATTGCTTCAAATGCCCCTCGCTCTTTTGCTTCCTGCTTAGCAAGCACATTCGGAAGCAGGTTCAGACTTTTGATGTAACAGTTTTGCCAGCGCACATCGGGCTGGGTAATCGCGGCTACACCATTGGTCAATCTTTGGATCGGACGTGGCAATTCTTGGGCATAGGCATAAAAGTTGGCCTCGACATTTGGAAAGACATGGTCGCGCAATGCCGAACCCCGGGTCGCCTGAAGGTAGACTTTTGCATCTCCTTGTACCTGGTTAACTTTCAGCAGATCATCAAGTAATTGAAAAAGCTTTTCCTTCGTAAATGGCAACGTCAGTTTGACTGCCTCTGCCGATCGGAAAAGCCGATCGACATGTTCGTTCATTAAATAATAATTTCCCTGATAGACACGGATAACCTCATATATACCATCCCCGAACTGAAGTCCGCGTTCTTGGAAAGGATACATTAATTCGTCTTCGTTCACAAAATTTGTTTGGGACAAAACTTGCGAATAAATCATGGAAGGAATCCTCCTTTTGCAAAGTTAACAGTTATAAAAAAGTATAGCATAGAATAACCTTGTATTATATGATGGAATGGCTGTCGAGATTGTCTGCCATAACCGTTTTTCATGGCGTCCATATCACGATATTTACCGGTTACCAACATAGTTTCAAAGAAGCAGTGAATTTTTTCGACAAAAAATGATATATACCTATTGCAACACCTGAGACGGGTTGTTATAATGATAAACATCACTTCAAGGAAATGAACTTTCCAAGTGGCGAATGGTGCTTTGTCGGAACTTAAGCCCCTAAGTGAAGCGAATTTAAATAAAAGGGTCAATGATTACTTATACGCGGGTGTAGTTTAGTGGTAAAACCTCAGCCTTCCAAGCTGATGATGAGGGTTCGATTCCCTTCACCCGCTCCAATGGACTTATGAGCTAACGCAGTGTTTCGTTTTTTAAGCAACGAGGCATTGCGTTTTTAATTTGGTTAAAATTAACTGGATGTCTCGGAAGATGCTCGCTTGATAGGAAGACATGGAAGATTGTATCCTAGAATTAGTCAGTGTTTAAAAGAGGTGTCAGATATGAAAGAACTGCAAAGAAAGTTGCAGCAAATCGATGGAAAAAGTTATAAAGGGTATAAAGGGATTCAAGGACGTTATTCCTTTCATCGTTATGAGCTTGTCATCGACTATGTACAAGGAGATCCGTTTGCTTCTCCTTCGAAGATTCGCTTGATTGTGCCGGATGCTTATCGAAGGATCAATCCAGACTGGAAGGAGAATCGCCAGCGGAAAATATATAGCGAAGATCGAATTGCAAGGGCAGTTGCCAAGGCAATCAAGCATAATACAATGCACAGTAAAGGCTCAGGGAAAAGCGGTCTTATCGCTATCGACAGTCCTGGCCAGGAAATTCTGGAACGCAGTTCTGTTCAGCTTGATCCAGGTTTTACCACAATCTGCTTATCAATCGGACTTCCTGCAAACGGCAGGAGGATTAACGGCAGAGAGGCTGAGAAGCTGTTTTTTGAAGTAATCCCGGCGATTATGGAGAAATCGATTTTTTCCATTTCGGATGAGGAGATCGAAGCAAGTGTTCAGTTAGCCGATCAACATCAGGCAATCAGGAAAATGATGAAGGAAAATGGCTGGATTTCTTTTATCGCAGATGGGGCAATCCTTCCCCGGCAGAGTGGAATCAGCAATCGACCGATGAAGCAGGCAGTCCCATTTGAAAGTACGGTCGAGAACAGGGTATCGATTGAGGTGCCTCATCGGAAAGAGCCGCTTACAGGAATGGCTCTCTCTAAAGGGATTGTCCTGATTGTCGGTGGTGGATACCATGGGAAAAGCACCCTGCTTCATGCAATTGAACGCGGAGTTTACCATCATATCAAAGGCGACGGGCGTGAATATGTGTTGACCGACCCGACTGCGGTGAAAGTACGTGCCGAAGACGGGCGGGAAGTAAGCACGGTCGATATATCGCCTTTTATCAACGATCTTCCTCACCTGGAGGATACAAGTCGTTTTTCCACGGAGAATGCCAGCGGAAGTACTTCACAGGCTGCCAATGTGGTGGAAGCACTGGAGGCGGGAGCTGGTTCTGTTCTTATTGATGAGGATACAAGCGCGACCAATTTTATGATCCGAGATCAGCGGATGCAGGAGCTGGTCGTGAAAGAAAAGGAACCAATAACGCCGTTTATTGATAAAATACGGCAAATGCGTGATCAGCTCGATGTGTCGACAATTCTTGTGATGGGCGGCTCGGGTGATTATTTTGATGCTGCAGATCAAGTGATCATGATGGACCGTTATCAGCCTTATAATGTTACGGATAGAGCCCGTGAAATTGCTGAAAAGTATCCTTTTAACCGCCAGCATCAGGATAGTGAACCATTTGGCAGTCTTCCGAACCGGCGCTTTTTGCCTGGGAGCTTACAAACTAGCCAAGGAAAGAAGCATAAAGTCCAGGCAAAAGGACTGACGACGATTATCATGGGACGGACTGATATAAATCTCCACTATGTCGAGCAATTAGTCGATGCTTCGCAAACGAGAATGATAGCCGAAATCATTCGCCATCTGGATCAGAAAAAGTGGCTGGCAAACGACCGTTCACTGACAGAATTGCTGGATGCAATCGAAGCACAAATCGACCAAAAGGGACTTGCATCCTTTGCACCGTTTCCGGACCAGCATCCCGGCGACCTGGCCAGACCACGCCGGTTCGAAATAGCAGCCACCCTGAACCGCATACGCACCGCCAAAGTAAAAGACATCAGCAACAGCTAAGCTGGGGTCAGTCCCCAAGACGACAGGGGGACAGTCCCTGTTCTGTTTTGGGGTCAGTCCCCACAATGGATCGAATGCCAGCGTGGCGGGGTTTGGGCTGTTTGGGGTCAGTCCCCCGACGAGTCGGGGGACTGACCCCTTCATTAAAAGGAAAGGAGGGGTTATGGATGGCCTACGAGGAGTTGAAGCAGGAGATTATAGACTACAGCAAGTCCATTGGCATTGATAAGGTTGGATTTGCTTCCGTGGACGTATTTACCGAGTTGAAGTCACGGTTGGAGCGGCAGCAGGATCTTGGCTATCAATCGGGCTTTGAGAAAGGTTCGGTCGAGGAACGGACAAATCCTGTTAAGCTGATGCCGGAAGCGCAGTCGATTATTTCAATTGCCCTTGCCTATCCCTCCAGACTGAAGGATGCCCCGAAGAGCAAGAAAGGGGAGCGGCGTGGTCTGTTCTGCCGTGCGTCCTGGGGAAAAGATTATCATGATATTTTACGCGATAAATTGGAGAAGCTGGCTGCGTTCCTTTCGGAGAAGGTTTACGGTTTTAACTATCGTTCGATGGTCGATACCGGAGAGCTGTCAGATCGTGCTGTTGCAGAACGGGCCGGCATAGGGTTCAGCGGAAAAAATACCACCCTGATTACTCCGGAGTTCGGTTCGTATGTTTATTTAGGAGAGATGATCACCAATGTACCATTCACACCGGATGAGCCAGTCGAAGACAGCTGCGGGGAATGTACCAAATGCATCGATGCTTGTCCGACAGGAGCATTGGTCCAAGGCGGGCAATTGAATGCCCAGAAGTGTATCGCCTTTTTGACGCAGACAAAAGACTTCTTGCCGGATGAATACAGGGGCAAACTGGGCAACCGGATTTATGGCTGTGATACGTGTCAGCTTGTCTGTCCAAAAAATCGAAAGAAGGACTTTCACTTGCATCCGGAAATGGAACCAGATCCTGAGGTTGTCAAACCCAAGCTTGTGCCGCTGCTTTCCATGTCCAACCGGGAATTCAAAGAAAAATTCGGCGATATTGCCGGTTCGTGGCGCGGGAAAAAACCGATTCAACGCAATGCGATTATCGCTCTCGGTCATTATAAGGAAGAAAGTGCCGTAGAAGAGCTAATCCGGTTGATGAAAAAAGATCCACGCCCAGTTATCCGCGGAACTGCAGCCTGGTCATTAGGGAAAATTGGAACAGAAGAGGCATTCGAAGCTATCGAGGCAGCCAAACAAATCGAAACAGATGAACAAGTGCAGTTTGAAATGGATAAAGGACTCGAGTTCAAAGAAACGGCCAGACAGCATGCTTGATGGGCAAAGACATACTGTTCTTGTCTGGTATGTGCTCCGTTTACAAAGAGATATAATGATACCGTTCCCGCTTATCCAACTGGATGGAGCGGGCTTTTTTTGTTCAGAGAATGTGTTTTCCCTCATATAAGTTAATTAGGAGGGATACGCGCATGGATGACAAACAACTATTGACGGCGTATTGGCAGCATCTTCTGGAGCAGAGAAAAGATGGCGAGCCGGATAATTGGATTGCACGGAAAAAGCGCCTGCATGAGGAACGTGGAAACAAAGTGCCGAGAATCAGAGGGGAAGGAAAACTACTGCGGAAGATTCAGGAGCAAAAGGGTCAGTGCAGAATTGAGTATGATTTACTGGCCGTATTCTTTATCAAACAAGGGAATTCTTTTTATCATGAAGAAGAGCAGCGCCGCCATACTGCAATCATCCAGGCGGGGCGAGTAGCAAGTGATGAGCTGGTTCTTCCTCCCGAGACGGCAAAACAACTTCCGGCCATCGAAGTATTCGGCAAAGAGGAGGCGCGTTCGCAACGCTTCGATTATGATAGACGGGCTGCAGTCCAATATGCAGAGCGCTGGTGGAACGATTATAACCCCGAATTTCGAAAATTTGCCGTGGATTGTACCAGCTATGTGTCCCAATGTCTCTATGCCGGCGGGGCGCCGATGTGGGGAATGCCCGACAAAGGGCGCGGCTGGTGGTATCAGGCGAACAGCTGGAGTTACAGCTGGGCTGTTGCCCATTCTTTGCGCTGGTATTTGAGTGGGTCGACACAAGGGTTAAAAGGAAAAGAAGTGGAAAGGGCGAGTGATTTACTTCCTGGTGATGTGATTTGTTATGATTTTCAAGGGGATGGGCGGTGGGATCATAATACGATCGTAGTGTCAAAGGACACAAACGGCGAGCCGCTTGTCAACGCCCATACCGACAACAGCCGGCATCGCTATTGGGAATACCGGGACTCGATGGCCTGGACGGAAGATTGTCAGTATAAATTTTTCCGGATCGGTGAATGACGTTTGAAGGATTGCAGCAGTGCCCACAGTGTGCACGTAACTCCTGATGATTGTGATATAATAAGCGGGTTACTAACTATTTGGGGTGAAAAAAGTGGCAATACACGTAGTTTTATTTCAGCCAGAAATCCCCGCCAATACGGGGAATATTTCACGTACCTGCCTGGCTACTGGTACGACACTTCATCTGATCAGACCGCTTGGTTTTTCCACCGATGACAGGATGGTACGCAGAGCAGGTTTGGATTATTGGAAGGATGTCACCATCCATTATTATGATTCCTTGGATGAACTGTACCAAATGTATCCGGACGGGAATTTTTACTATATTGAAAACTTCGGCACCAAGCATTATACCGACTTTGACTTCAATCAGCCGGATGAAGATTTGTTTTTCGTGTTTGGCAGGGAAACGAATGGTATTCCGAAAGAGCTGCTTGAGGGGAAAGAGGATAAATGTTTACGAATCCACATGAATGATATGGTCCGCTCCCTGAATTTATCCAATACCGCGGCAATCATCATATATGAAGCACTGAGGCAACAGGGATTCCCAGGTTTGCATTAAAGCAATATAAACGTAAAAAACCAGCCGGACAGACGGCTGGTTTTTGTATTAATCATCCATTTACATTTCCGTGAACAACGCGTATAAGAAGTTTCCGCTAAGCATAACGGTTCCGTTTCCGCAGAGAAGTGGTCCCCTGATAACCGAGTTGTTCGCTTCATTGTCTACATTCTGAGCTAAAGAATTGTTTTTATACAACGGTTGTCATAATCGGTAAAAGAAAAAGAAGAAGTAATGGTAAGTCGCCTTAGCCCTATTTACGTATTTCATTGTCCCTTAGCACTCGATTTTATTTTCCTATTATGGATATCTCGCCCAACCAGACAATAAAAAACAGAACGATTGGTTATCAAAACCAAAGCGTTCTGTTTCGTATTATTATTCCGCCATAAAGGATCCCATTCACTTTTCGAAGGGACTTACATTTATTCTTGGTCTCTTTCTATTGACTGAATATTTTAGCAAACACAAGCTAAGCAGGAAATACCTTATCGTTTTGGCGTTTGTTTTGAATCTTTTCCGGCTGTGAAAATGGAAGTAAGGAATACAATGGTTACACCCAAAATCAATGCAATATTCATACTCATGGAAGGCATCCTCCTTTATGTTCTGTGCCCCATCAGGCAGTAATTGTTTATGTAGCGTATCTTACCTCTATTATAACGAATTATGAGAAGCTTGTGAACTCCAAACCGGCAGGTCCCTTCCGCGCTTCTGAAAACAGAGGATTTCCTTATCCTCAGGTTACCTGTTGCTATCATTCATGTTCACAAGGGTGGTTACATAGATTAAAGTAACCATCTTTTCTTATGGGCACCAAAAAGGGAACAGGAGCAGTGGAAACCTGCACTGAATATACTGCTGGGTAGTTTTTGCTAATTTCTTCAGGGAGGGCGTAGAGATGGATATATTGAAAAAAATCCAGGATCATAGAGAAGATCAGAAAAAGTTGAAATGGGAAGGGACCTTCGCGGACTATCTGGATCTGTTAAAGGAACGGCCTTATTTAGCTCAATCTGCCCACTCAAGGGTCTATAACATGATTAAGCATAAGGGAGTCACAGAGCGTGAAGACGGGGTAAAGACATACAGTTTTTTTTCCGATGCGCTTTACGGATTGGATGAAGCGCTGGAACGTCTGGTAGAGGAATATTTTCATCCAGCGGCAAGAAGACTCGATGTAAAAAAGCGGATTTTGCTTTTGATGGGACCAGTAAGTGGAGGTAAATCGACACTGGTTGCCCTGTTGAAGCGGGGGTTGGAGGAGTACACCTTGACCGATGAAGGAGCTGTTTATGCAATCAAGGGCTGTCCAATGCATGAGGACCCATTGCATTTGATTCCCCCGCATTTACGATCGGATTTTGAAGAACAATATGGCGTGAAAATTGAAGGGAGCTTGTCTCCGCTGAATACCATGCGCCTTGAAAAGGAATACGATGGGCGAATAGAAGATGTCATGGTGGAACGGATTTTCTTTTCTGAAGATAAACGAACAGGTATAGGCACTTTTAGTCCTTCCGACCCAAAATCCCAGGACATAGCAGATTTAACCGGGTCGATAGATTTTTCCACCATTGCTGAGTACGGCTCAGAGTCCGATCCGCGCGCATACCGGTTTGATGGGGAACTCAACAAGGCCAACCGCGGGATCATGGAGTTTCAGGAAATGTTGAAATGTGATGAGAAGTTCCTATGGCACTTACTCTCTCTCACCCAGGAAGGAAATTTCAAGGCGGGCAGATTCGCCCTTATTTCTGCCGATGAACTAATTGTGGCTCACACTAACGAATCCGAATACCGATCATTTATTGCCAATAAAAAGAACGAGGCGCTTCATTCCAGGATGATTGTCATGCCGGTTCCATACAATTTACGGTTGAGTGAAGAAGAACGGATTTATGAAAAAATGATCAAGGAAAGCGACATAAAAGATGTCCATATTGCACCGCATACACTACGGGTTGCAGCAATGTTCACGGTCTTAAGCAGATTGAAAGAGTCCAATCGCGGCAGCATCAGTCTGCTCAAAAAAATGTATCTGTATGACGGGCAAAATGTGGAAGGCTATAGTGATGCCGATGTACTTGAAATGAAGAAAGAATATGCAGATGAAGGAATGAGCGGGATTGACCCGCGTTATGTCATCAACCGGATATCCTCGACGATTATCAAGAAGGAAATGACCTCGATCAATGCACTTGATGTCTTGCGGTCATTGAAGGACGGACTCGACAGCCATGCGTCCATTTCTAAAGACGACAAGGAAAGATATTTGAATTTTATTTCGATCGCCAGAAAAGAATACGATGAAATTGCCAAAAAAGAAGTGCAGAAGGCATTCGTTTATTCGTATGAAGAGTCGGCGCGGACATTGATGGAAAACTATCTTGATAATGTCGAAGCCTACTGTAACAAAACAAAACTGCATGATCCGCTGACAGGGGAAGAAATGCATCCAGATGAGAAACTGATGCGTTCGATCGAGGAACAGATCGGTATTTCTGAAAATGCCAAAAAAGCGTTTCGGGAAGAGATTTTGATCCGGATTTCTGCCTATGCCCGTAAAGGGAAAAAATTCAATTATCAATCACATGAACGTTTGCGGGAAGCAATTCAGAAAAAACTATTTGCCGATTTAAAAGACGTTGTCAAAATTACGACATCGAGCAAGACACCGGATGAACAACAGCTCAAGAAGATCAATGAAGTGGTTGCCACACTGATCGATGAGTACGGCTACAATTCTACTTCGGCGAATGAACTGCTGCGCTATGTCGGCAGCTTGTTGAATCGATGATGGTTCCATGATTTTTTAATAGAAGGCTAAAGCTTGCAGGTAAACCTTTTCCAGGTTTTCTGCAAGCTTTTTTGAAAGGTAACAAAATATAGTTGAATCAGGACGTTGTCGGGTGCATTTTGTTACATCACTGCCTTTAGTCCTCTTGTACTGTTTCGTCAATTCGTTTGGCATCGCCGAACAAGTTCTCGTGACACCCGTTGATTTTCCATAACGCTCTCCTTATAGCCTTGGTTCCGCAATAACGGTGCCAAGGCTGTTTACATATAATTATTTTATATTTCGATTATTTTGATAGATGGTGTCGGTAGGTTATTGTTTCCTTGTATAAAATAGGGTATATTAGTTGATGTAGAAAGAGGTCAGTTCTATAATGGTCATTGAATGTTCAGTGACGTTTAATTGATGGAGAAAGTGAACTTCTAATGGGGGTATAAGTCGTGACACAGCAAGAATCTAGTGGAAGATTCTGGGAAAATTTTCATGGTCCAAACATGGGGTACATTGAAGAACAGTACGAATTGTACAAACAAGACCCCTCGACAATCGATGCATCTCTGAAAGAAATGTTCGATCAGCACGGGGCACCTGAATGGTTGACACAAACAGGGGGATTGCAGCAAACCGATTCAGCGACAACTTCAGCCAGTGATATTAAGAAACTAACCTCGACAATGAAACTTGTGGAGGCTATTCGCCGTTATGGACATCTAGAAGCGGACATATATCCTGTCGGAAAAGAGAAGGATCGCAACTCGGAGTTAGTCAATCCGGCTTATTATAATTTGACGAACGAAGATTTGGAAGCGATTCCTGCGAATTGGATTTGGGAAGAAGCTCCCGGTAATGTGACCAATGCACTTGAAGTGGTCAACTTGTTGAAAAAGAATTATGCGGGTACTACTTCTTTTGAATATGATCATGTGAATAATGACGACGAGCGGAAATGGCTCCAGGATAAAATTGATACCGGCGCCTTTGCTTTGTCATTGAGTCAAGAGGAAAAAAGGCAGCTATTGAAACGGCTGACAGATGTAGAAGGATATGAAAGTTTTCTTGCCAAGACCTTTGTCGGTCAGAAACGGTTTTCCATCGAAGGCTTGGAAATGATGGTTCCGATGCTGGATAAAGCGGTTAATAACTCCTTCATGGATGAGACTGAGGAAATACTGATGGGGATGGCTCATAGGGGTCGTTTAAGTGTTTTGACCCACGTGCTTGGCAAGCCATATGACAAGATATTTTCTGAATTTCATTATTCATCGGATAAAGAATTGATGCCGTCAGCTGGTTCTAAAGGAATCAATTATGGCTGGACAGGTGATGTGAAGTATCATTTTGGGGCAGTGAAAAGCTTGGGAGAAGACAAGGTATCTCCTACTAAGATCACTTTGGCTCACAATCCTTCGCATCTCGAATTTGTAAATCCAGTTGTGGAAGGCTTTACACGGGCCGCTCAGGAGGATGTGGATCAGGCAGGCGCACCTGCTCAAAGTCAGGATCGTGCTTTCAGCATTTTGATACATGGCGATGCTGCATTCATCGGGGAAGGCGTCGTAGCCGAAACCTTGAACATGAGCGATTTGCCTGGTTACCGGACAGGCGGCACTCTGCATTTGATCGCCAATAATCTAGTCGGTTTCACTACCGGTCAGGATCAAGGCAGATCAACCAGATATGCGAGTGACTTGGCGAAAGGATTTGAAATTCCGATCGTTCATGTCAATGCGGATGACCCGGAGGCGTGTGTGTCCGCTATGGCGCTGGCATATGAATATCGGCAGACTTTCCATAAGGATTTTCTAATTGATTTAGTCGGCTATCGTCGCTATGGTCATAATGAAATGGATGAACCACGGGCTACACAGCCGCAGCTATACAAAGAAATCGATAAACATGACTCGGTTGCTGTCGTTTATGCAAAACGCCTTCAAGAAGAAGGGGTTATCGGCGATGACGATTACGAGAAGTTAAAGAAAGAACGGGAACAGGAGCTTAAAGACATTTTCGATAATATGATGGAAAATGAAACGGACGAACCAGAGCCGAAGCCTGCCCCAGAGGCGTTGTCCAACGGCCTCGACGGAATCAGAACGGCTGTCCCGCTTGAGCAGTTGAAGCAGCTGAATGAAGGTCTCCTCAAACGACCTGAAGGATTCCAAGGGTTTAAGAAACTGGAAAAAATCCTTAAAAAACGTGGAGAAGCGTTGGAGGAAGGAAACAAGGCGGATTGGGCAACGGCTGAAACGCTTGCTTATGCTTCGATTTTGCAAGATGGTGTCTCCATACGTCTGACTGGTCAGGATTCCGAACGAGGAACTTTTGCCCATCGCCATTTGGTGCTGCATGATGTGGAAACCGGGGATACCTACTGCCCTATGCATGGATTGGATCAGGCGAAAGCTTCATTTGCCATTCATAACAGTCCGTTATCGGAAGCGGGAGTGCTAGGGTTTGAGTACGGATACAGCGTTCAGTCGCCGAACACCCTGGTACTTTGGGAAGCGCAATTCGGTGATTTCGCCAACGCTGGCCAAGTGATTTTTGACCAATTTATTGCCGCAGGCCGAGCCAAGTGGGGAGAGAAATCAAACATGGTATTGTTGCTCCCGCATGGCTACGAAGGTCAGGGACCGGAACACTCCAGTGCCAGACTTGAACGTTTCTTGCAGCTTGCTGCTGAAAACAACTGGATTGTCGCCAATGTAACTACCAGCGCCCAATATTTCCATTTGTTACGCCGCCAGGCAGCATTGAGAGGGAAGGACGCTGCCCGTCCGCTTGTGGTGATGACGCCGAAGAGTTTGTTACGTAATCAACGTGTAGCTTCTACGGCCGAAGAGTTCAGTGAGCAGAACTTTGAGAAAGTGATCACACAACCAGGCTTGCCGAAGACGACGAAAAAAGCGAAAAGACTGGTCATCGGCAGTGGGAAAGTGATGGTGGATATCGCTGAAACAATGAGCCAGAATGAAGATAAAGTAAAGGATACGCATGTTATCCGTTTGGAACAAATCTATCCATTCCCGGCAAAAGAATTGGAAAAGGTTCTGAAGGATTGTCCAAATGTCGAAGAAGTAATTTGGGTTCAGGAAGAGCCTAGAAATATGGGCAGCTGGAACTTTGTCAAAGAGCTTTTATACAATCTTCTGGATGAACATCAACAGTTGCGTTATGTCGGTCGTCCTGATCGGTCATCACCAGCGGTTGGAGAGCCAAACATACACAAAACAGAACAAAAACGAATCGTGCAGGAAGCCTTAAAGCTGTCTAAAGGAGGAGATTCCAGTGAAGGAAATTAAAGTCCCGGAATTAGCAGAATCAATTACAGAAGGTACTATCGCCGAATGGCTCGTAAAGCAAGGTGACAAAGTAGAGAAGGGCGATCCGGTATTGGAACTGGAAACCGACAAAGTCAACGTCGAAGTTAATGCTGACTATGCAGGTGTCATCGTTGAACTCACAAAAGAAGAGGGCGACGACGTCGAAGTCGGCGACGTCATCGCCAAAGTGGACGAAAATGGGGAAGCTGGCGGTGCTGGGGATAACAGTCAGGATGAATCTGCAAAAGAGGAGACTCCTGTGGAAGATAGCAAACAGGATTCAGCCTCAGAAGAAAAGCCAGCTGCTTCTAGTCAAAAGGAAGAACAGACTTCCTCTAGCAGCAAAGACACAGTTGCTTCACCAGCTGCCAGGAAGCGTGCCCGTGAATTAGGCATTGATCTTAGCGATGTTTACCCACGGGACCCGTTGGGCCGTATTCGTCCGGAAGATGTAGACCAGGCGGCAAAAGGCGGTCAAAAGCAAGCGGAAGCGCCAAAACAAGACAAGCAGCAGGCAGCGAAATCTTCCGAGAAAACGGAATTCGACAAGCCGGTAGAGCAGGTGAAAATGAGCCGCCGCCGTCAGACGATTGCAAACCGTTTAGTGGAAGCGCAGCATAACGCAGCCATGCTGACAACGTTTAATGAAGTGGATATGACCGCAATCATGAAACTGCGCAGCGAGCGGAAGGACAAATTCCTGGAAAAACACGATGTCAAGCTTGGTTTTATGTCATTCTTTACAAAAGCTGTTGTCGGCGCATTAAAGGAATTCCCGCTGATTAATGCGGAAATTCAAGGTAACGAACTTGTCTTGAAAAAATTCTATGATATAGGTATCGCGGTATCGACCGATGACGGACTCGTAGTTCCGGTTGTCCGTGACGCTGATCGTCTCGATTTTGCTGGTGTGGAACGGGAAATCGCCCATCTTGGCAAGAAAGCACGGGATAAACAGTTGCAAATGGCCGATCTGCAAGGTGGATCGTTCACGATTACAAACGGCGGTATTTTCGGATCACTGTTATCGACGCCAATTTTAAATGCGCCACAAGTTGGTATTCTCGGAATGCATTCCATCCAGAAACGGCCGATTGTCATGCCGGATGATTCGATCGAAGTACGTCCGATGATGTATGTGGCCATGTCTTATGATCATAGAATCGTAGACGGAAAAGATGCCGTGCAGTTCCTGGTACGGATCAAACAAATGCTTGAAGATCCATACGATTTATTGTTGGAAGGATAAGAGCAGCCGCGGATTTGAAAGGTTCGGTTGTACAAAAAACGCTCAGAAGTTAACAACTCCTGAGCGTTTTTTCTATTCATTCAGACGAAGTGTTTACCTTACCGCAACAGTGAATATTCCAACGAGGGTAAGCATATTGATCAGACTCCCTCAGTCGTCTGTTATTTCACCCACAACTTTCGGAAGTCCACTTGGCCAAATGATTTAAAGCGGATATCCTGGATCATTGGATGAAAGATTCTGTTTTTAACAGGGTGATGTTGAAAAAGGATCAGATGGTTGTCCTTCAAGTAATCTTCCATCACATCAATGATTTTTTCCCTTTCCTGATTGGTTGTAGACTGTTTGAATGCTTCCAGCCAGTTGTCGATTTTCGCGAGCTGGTCTGCTGTCATGAAGCGTCTGAACAAAAGGACCTCATTGTAAAAAGCGCCCAAAAAGGATAAATGATAGTCTGATGTCGAAACTTCCCCCATGAATACCATATCTGCCGTGTCATCGAAAGTGAAAGAGTAAAAGTCTTCGAAACTGAAGCTGTTCAACTCCAGCCTAATGCCGTGTTGGGAAGCTTGGCGCTGAAACCATGCGGCTTCTTCTTTTGCTTTCGGAAACTCGAGGCAATACAGCTGCAATGGTTCCCCCTGATAACCGGATAACTCCAGTAATCCTGGTACCTGTTCTTTATCTCTGCTGCGTTGTCCTGATTTCCATGGAAAGAAGCTGGTGGCTTCCACCGGTATTTCCAGCCCCAAATCCTCGTGCATTTTATACGGGTCAAGCAAGTGAAACAACGCTGTCCTGAAATGTGGATTTTGTACAGCTGTTTGTTTGGTGAAATTGAAAGCGAGAAAGCGAAATCCGGTTTCCACTTCTTTTTTCTGAATGCCCTCCTCGAATGCTTCGTCAACGCTTATGTTATAGGTGACGGTTTTTACTGTATCCATCGGTATTTTCCAAAACTCAATCCGGTCTAAAAAAGGTCGCTCGAGGAAGTATTGGTCAAAGGCTTCCAAAACGATCCGCTTCTTGCTGCGTTCCTTTAAGCGAAACGGCCCGGTGCCGATCCATTGGTGTTCATCAAAAGGTACATCCTTGGGCAGGATGGATAGATTGATACTGCTCAAATAGCGAAGAAAAAAGGGATTAGGTCTGTTTAGCCTGATAGTGATTTGATATCTATTTGGACAGTTGATTTCCAAAATATCGCTTACAAGCCAGTAAAACGGTGTGCCGGGTTAAACCGATTCAATGTATGTTTGACATCGAGGCTTGTGAAAGCGCCCTGATGATGGAAACGTACCCCTTTTCGCAAGTAAAAAGTCCACGTGGTATTGTTTTCATCTACCTGCCAATGGTGGGCGAGACGGGGGCGGATTTCGTCTCTTTTTCTGCTATACGTGACGAGCGTATCCCCTAGTTGCTGGATCATATGATTTTCCACGGTTATCGAACTGTAAACGGGATCAAGCGTACTAAGATCCCGAGAGATAATTGTGCGCAGAACGTCTTTCTCCTGCTTCGACTCCTGCATACCGAACATCTTTTGCAGCTGTGGTGAGATAGTTGCGACCCATGCCTTAGGGATAGGAAGCTGCAATAAGTGGACAAGATCATCAAGCTTATCTTGCCGCATGGACTCCTGAACAAACTGTTCAATCTCTTTTTGAAACGAATCACGGAAGGTTAAACGGGAAGGATTTCCTCTGCCGAGTCCTGGTGTATACGTCAATTTGTCTTCTTCCTGGAACTTCTTCAGCTTTCGTTTGACGTTTTTTCTCGTACAAAACCAAAGTGTTTCCAGTTCCTCGAATTTAAAAGTCACCTGTTTATTTTGCTCTTTACCGTATAAATGGGCTCGCAGTGTATAATACGATAAATCCTTGATAAGCTTCACCTCCTGGAAAAGGGGACATTAATAGATTGATTATACCCTTTTTACCCCTTTTAAGAAAAGGCAAAATAGAAAGCAGAAGGAGGGGGGGCCACATGTTCAAGTCACTTCACCCAAATATTCGCGTTCGTATTTATACTTCTTTTCTCAGCCGAATCATCGGTTCCATGATTTTTCCGTTTATGGCAATTTATTTTACCGATAAAATCAATGCGGCAGCTGCAGGGATTTTGTTGTTGATCAATGTGATTGTTCAGTTTTTAGCTGGTTTGTACGGAGGTTTTCTTGCAGACATGCTCGGCAGAAAACGGTTGATGGTTATGGGAGAGACGATGAAACTGTTTGCTTTCACCGGGATGTTACTGGTCAACGCTCCTTGGGGAACATCGGCGATTGCGACTTTTGCCATGATGCTTGTCATTAGTGTTGCAACCGGATTTATCAACCCGGCTGCCGAAGCAATGCTGATCGATGTCAGTACAAAAGAAACGAGAGCATTCATGTATTCGATCAACTACTGGGCTGTCAACCTTTCGTTGATGCTCGGGCTAATGATAGGAGGATGGTTGTTTAAAACGCATTTCTTCGAATTGTTGATTGGTCTGGTGGGGATGAGCGTCATCACGCTGTGGATGACCAGTGTCTTAATCAAGGAAACGTTGCAATCAGAAAAGACCGCGGCTCAAAAACAGTACGGGTTGCTTCCGTTGCTGCGGAGCTATCAGACCGTCATCAAAGATTTACCATTCGTATTGTTCACGCTTGGCGGGATTGCGATTTTGTCGTTGGAATTCCAGCGCAACAACTTTATCGCCGTCAGGCTGGAACAGGATATTGTTCCTAGGGCATTTACCTGGATCGAAGGACACGAGGTGTTGGTCGACGGTGTTAGATTGCTTAGCCTGCTGACGGTGGTCAATACGGTTATGATTGTCCTGTTTACAGCGGTGATTTCCAAGTGGATTAAGAATAAACCGGAACAGCCGATTATGTATGCTGGTTTTGTCCTGTTTGGATGTGGCTATGCATTCATGGCATTTTCCAACCATATTCCAGGTTTATTCCTGGCTGTTGTGGTGCTTTCCATCGGTGAATTACTGTACGTGCCGACCAGGCAGTCAATGCTCGCTGATATTGTTGATGACAGTAAACGCGGAGCTTATATGGCATTTAACGGGTTTGTCTTCCAAGTCGGAAAAATGTTCGGTGCACTGGGCATTATCGTCGGGGAAGCAATCGGCGGAATGAGCATGGCTGTATTATATATTTTATTCATTCTGTTTGGAATAGCATTCACTCGTGTCGCCATCCTCAAAAAAACCGTGACCGTTCCAGAAGGAAGCCGCTTGCATTCCTAAATCAGGGGACCGTCCCCCAGCACGCTGCAGTGATAGCGCGACGCAGTGTTATTTGGATGGGGGACTGTCCCCACCACTTTGGTTTTGAGTAATATTGGCATGTCTGGTACATACTATCTGTATATTTTCTGGGTAGTGGGGGTGGCTGGATATGAAACCTTTCAAGTCCTTGAGGCAAAAACCAAAAGAACAAAAACAGAAAACTGAACGAAATACGACTTCTTTACAGGAGAATATTACGTATTTTGTGGAAGCGTTCCACCGTTCCGATGATTTAAAGCTTCGGATTTTGGAAGAAGGCAGGGCTGTACTCTTTTATCTGGAATCACTGGCCGATCAGGCAAAAATCCAGAATGAATTTTTTAAGCCATACATGAAAATGGACGACCAGGAAGTCATGAAGTTTTCCAGTGGCAAAAAAGTACATGACCGTAAAGAGATCATTAAACTCCTTTTAAAAGGACATAGCGCTTTTGCCATCGATGGAAGCGCAGACATGCTTCTCTTCAATACTACCTCCGCATTTAACCGCAGCGTGGAAGAGCCGGACAATGAAAAAGTGGTCCGCGGTTCTCATGAAGGGTTTATTGACAATTTAATGATCAACATCAATCTGATTCGCAAACGGATCGAGAATGAAAACCTTGTAGTCACGTTTGAGAAGCTGGGAAAACTGACAAATACAAAAGTTGCTCTTGTATACTTGGATGGGGTCGCAAATCCTCAGCTTGTAGATAAGGTGAAAACAAGGTTGAAGGATATTTCCGTTGATTTCATTATCAGCCCAGGATTTATCGAAGAATTTATCGAGGATCACGCTTATTCACCCTTTCCCCAGATGATCAATACCGAACGTCCTGATAAAACAGTGGCCAATTTGATGGAAGGAAGAGTCGCAGTCTTATCGGAGGGGAGTTCGACCTGTCTGATGGCACCGGCAACTTTTTTTGCCTTTTACCAGTCTCCGGATGACTATAATTCTCGTTGGTTTACCGGTACGTTCATTCGTTTAATCCGCTTGTTCAGCTTTATCATTGCTATCGGGCTGCCGGCCTTTTATATTTCGATAGTTGGGTTTCATTTTGAAGTGATTCCCAAGGATTTGGTCATCCCGGTAAAAAGTTCCATCAATGAAATTGCTTATCCGCCTATTATCGAAGCATTGGTGATGGTCATCATCATCGAACTGATTAGGGAAGCCGGAATCAGGCTGCCAACCCCAGTCGGCCAGACCATCGGTATTGTAGGCGGTTTGGTCATCGGGGATGCCATAGTCCGTGCGGGGCTTGTTTCCAATTTTATGATCATTGTCGTTGCTTTGACGGCGATTGCTTCGTTCGTCGTCCCCTCCAATGAGATGAGCACAACTTTACGGCTGTTGACCTTTCCGCTGATTATCTTATCGGCGACACTCGGATTTGTCGGAATTGTCTTCGGCATGCTGCTATTGTTGATCCATTTAAGCAGAATGGAATCATTCGGAACACCTTATTTTGCGCCGCTCGCCCCCTTGCATGTAAAAGATTTAAAGGATACTTTTATTCGTCTTCCATTATTTAAAATGAATACACGGCCGAAAAATGCAAAACCAATCAAGGGGAAAACACAGGCCACATCGAGGGAGTGGAGGCGGGATGGCAAGAACAGAAAATAAGAAAATTTCACGACGCCAGTTTTTTTTTATTATCATCCAAACCCAGATTGGGGTTGGAGTCTTGTCTCTTCCGTTTGATTTACATCAGGCGGCCAAACAGGACGGCTGGATATCATTCGTCCTAGCAGGATTGTGCATCCAATTGCTTATAGTGGCCATGTGGCTGACTGCGCGCCAGTTTCCAGATGACGATCTGATTTCCTTCTTGCCGAAGCTATTCGGAAATGCAATAGGCAAACTGCTGAGCAGTGCTTATTATTTATACTTCGTTTGTGTTTGTGTATTGATTCTCGTTTTATTCGGTAGAATGCTCCACTTATGGATTCTGCCGAACACTCCTTTTTGGGTGCTGGCGATCCTGCTCGCATTTACCTGTTTGTATCTGATATCGAGCGGACTGCTTGTCATGGCACGGATTTACACATTTGTATCTATATTGCTGGTGATTATTTTTTTATTGCTAGTGTCTGCTTTGCCTGACATTCAGCTGGTTTATTTGCTTCCGGTCGGCCAGACTCCTATTCCACAACTAGTCAAGGGGGCTCAAGCCGCTGTGTTGGCGATGCTTGGCTACATTTCCTTTTTCTATCTCTATCCGCATACGAAGGGGACGCCGGCAGAGCGGTTAAAAACGATGTCCTACGCAAACTTGTTCGTTATTCTGTTTTATTTATTTGTCGTGTTTGTCTCGTTCACTTACTTTAGTACTAGTGAAATCACCTTTGTGCCCCAGCCCGTGTTGTATTTATTGAAAGCCATTGAACTACATGTGATTAGCAGGGTCGACTTGTTTCTGTTATCCATGTGGATTGTTTCGGTTGCCACTTCGTTCTCCACGTATCTGTTCATGGCAAGCAAAGGATTGACTGACATGTTCCACTCCAAAAAACCATCCCGGTTTGCGGTGTTTTCTACTACCCTCATCGTAGTGGCTTCGTTGATTGTGGGGATCGATGAACAGCCAATCGACTCGTTCACCCAATTCGTCACACACGTATCGATGGTATTTTCGAATGTAATACCGTTGTTTCTTATGCTGTATACAGTCTCTATTTACCGGTTTATAAGGAGGAAGCGCCATGGCAAGGTTTAAGTTGCTCCCACTTGTCCTAAGCCTGCTATTGTTGACAGGCTGTTGGGATCAGCGCCAATTTAAAAACGTAAAACTGGTGTTGGCTGCAGGAGTTGATGCGGCGGATGAAGGAAAAGTGGAAAGTACAGTGGTAATCACCAATGTGCAAAGCTCTTCAGAAGGGCCTGGTGCGGAACAAACACAAATCGTTTCTGCGGCCGGTCATTCGCCACTGGATACAAGAACCCATATCGACCAAAAAATCTCCAAACGTTTTGATCAGTCCAAGCTTCATGTACTGCTGCTGGGTGAAGAACTTGCTAAGAAAGATATCTATGCTTATTTGGATATGTTTTACCGCGACCCAAAAAGCAACCTTCATGCACAGCTTGCTGTGGTAGGGGGAACAGTCAAAGACGCTCTTTCCCTAAGCGTATCCGGAGAGCCCCGGATCAGTGAATACATCACCGGCATGCTGACAGGAGAAAGAAGATCGACTCATATGCCCAACACAAATATCCAGTTGATTTGTTCGGAGTTGTTGGAGCCAGGCCAGGATTTTGTCCTACCCTACCTAACTGTAAATCAGGAAGAAAGCATCCTGGAATACCGTGGACTTGCGCTTTTTAGCGGCCAATCTTACAGCGGCAGTTACTTGCCTTCGGAAAAGGCGGTGCTCTTCCTCTTAATGAAAGGTATAAGGGGAGCAGATGCCCAGATGACCCGCAAAGTAGGGGGAGATGACCATCCAGATGTAAATGATTTTATTACAGTGGATGTCAAGGAAATTCACCGGAAATTGTCCTTCGATACCCATGGGAGCCTTCCTAAAGTCGAAATAAAGCTGAAAATGGAGGCTGATGTGCTGGAATATCCGCCCAACCATTTGCAAAGCGCAAAGAAAATCAAGGAATTGGAAAAGCAGATCGAAAAAGATCTTACAAAGGAAGCAAAGGAAATCCTAGGGCAATTACAGGAAGTGAATTCCGACGCGCTTGGCCTTGGACGGAGACTACAGGCGTATCACCCAAAGGCCTGGAAAAAACTTAATTGGAATGAAGTTTATGCCGATATCGAGATCAATCCTTCCATCACATTTGAGATTCAATCACACGGAATCACCAACTAAAGAGACCGTCCAATTATCAAAATCTTTAATCAAATAAACCTGTCTTGCATACTATAGAAATAATAAAACGAAGGAGGGTAATAGATGGCTGATTCGAAGAATTTTGTGATTTCCGAAGAAGATTGGTCCCTCCATAGAAAAGGGTTCGATGACCAGAAGCGCCACCAAGACAAAGTCCAGGACGTATTACGGAAAAAGCTGCCTGATTTAATAACGGAAGAGAATATCATTATGTCCCGGGGGAAGGATATGGTGCGGATTCCGATCCGTTCCCTCGATGAATATAAAATCCGTTACAGCCAGGATAAAAACAAACATGCAGGGCAGGGTGACGGTGATAGCAATGTGGGGGATGTCGTGGCAAGCGACGGCAGGCCACAGAAAGCCGCCGGAAATGACTCGGGTGCCGGTGACCAGGCAGGGCATGACTATTATGAAGCGGAGGTTTCTTTTGAGGAATTGGAAGAAGCCTTTTTTCATCAACTGGAGCTGCCCAACCTGCAAGAAAAGGAAAAAGACAATATCGTTACCTCTCATTTTGAATTCCGGGATATCCGAAAAAAGGGGCTGACCGGCAATATCGACAAAAAGCGATCGATGCTGGAAGCTTACAAGCGCAATGCAATGGCCGGCAAATCAGGATTCAATCCGATTTATCCGGAGGACCTCCGTTATAAAACGTGGGATGATATCGAAAAGCCGGAATCCAAGGCTGTCGTGTTGGCAATGATGGATACGAGTGGATCGATGGGATTGTTTGAAAAATACGTGGCGAGGAGCTTCTTTTTCTGGATGGCCAAATTCCTGCGTTCCAAATATGAAACGGTGGACATCGAATTTATCGCCCATCACACCGAAGCAAAGGTAGTGGATGAGGAATCGTTTTTCACGAAAGGGGAAAGCGGGGGGACCATTTGCTCTTCCGCCTATCGAAAGGCATTGGAAATCATTGATTCCAAGTATCCACCGGAACAGTATAACATTTATCCTTTCCATTTCTCAGACGGTGATAATCTGACATCTGATAACCGGAGATGTGTGACGCTTGTCGAGGAATTAATTGAAAAATCAAGTATGTTCGGCTATGGGGAAGTCAATCAGTACAACCGCCATTCTACTTTAATGCAAGTCTACAATAAAATAGAATCACCGAAATTTCGCTATTATATTCTCAGGAAAAAAGCAGATGTATTTTATGCGATGAAGCGTTTTTTTAACAACCAACAGGAAGAGGTTCTCTCTTAGAAAGTCAAAAAAGTTACCTTAAGTAGGTATTTTTTGGAGAAACACACGATAGAAGACCGAATCGTATATGATTTGGTCTTCTGTTTTTTTCTAATAAGCTGGTTGAACGAACGGGTTAGTTTAGTGTAACAGCAGTGATTAACTAATGATCTCCAGTCGCACAATTGTTGAATTAGAAAAGGATTTTAATGAGATTTAAAGAAATTAGTAATAAAGTCGATGGAAAGTTGTATTAAAAGAATCTCTGAACCTTTATAAAAAAGGAGATAAAAGTATGAAACATGTTAAAGAGGTTTTATTAGATCAGTTTTTGGCAAATACGAATGACCCTAGCTGGTATCCACCATTTATTGAAACAGTTGAAAATTTATCAGAGGAAGAAGCATTTTGGAAGCCTGCCGATGAGAGTCATAGTATTGCTGAAATCGTACAGCATCTAATTTACTGGAATGAAACATGGCAAATAAGGTATCAAAGATCTGATGTGAAAGCAGTTCCCTTTATTGGAGATAATAATAAAAGTTTCGTTGTTCCTGAAAATAAAAGGTTTATGGAGTTAAGAAATCGGCTAGTAGTGGTGCTGTTACAATGGCAGGATTTATTATCCGAGGAACAACTCAAAAGTGATGTCAATGGATTTCCTGTATCAGCAAAATGGTATGAGTTACTTGGTAATGCTATTACACATAACGCCTATCATATTGGTCAAATTGTATATATTCGGAAGTTGCAAAAAAGCAGATTTTAGTAACATATAATATTGTTTAGTAAGTCTTTAATAAAAACTTCCGGACTAGCAAGGTACATTTGTAGCGGGTTTTTCGATGGGTGGATATGCGTTGCAAAAGATGTGATATACACCCAGACCAAACACTTCTGAAAAAATGCTGGAAGAAAGGTCTCTCACTGAAGAGTAATTTTGGACTTGTAACCGCACTGCAGTGCTTAGATGTCACCTGAAAAAGTGTTGTAGTGGGTGCCGCTTAAATAGCGAATCATGACGGGAGGTGCCTGGACTGGTATCTTCTGTTTTTGCTGTTTAAGGGAAAGCTGCAAATGGCCAGGTTATTCTAAAAATCGGGGATATTTCGCTAAAACCATTTAGCTGGTATGGAATAAATGGTAAAATGGTGGAAAAAAAGGAGGATCATTCTGTTGTCGCCATTGCATTTTTTTCTACCACGAATATTGCTACTTTTGTCCTTGCTGCTATTTCTGGCCTCATGTCAGCAGTCATCCTCCATTCCAGAAGGGTTTTATGATTACCAAAAAGAAAAGGCAGAAAGTGCAGCGGCGGAGCTATCGTTTAACCCGGATTTACCGGAATACGTGCCGATGGAAGTCGCTTTCCTGGTGTCAGACCGCTATTACCTGAAAGACAATGAGAACGAGGCACTGGATATTAGTTTCTATACACAGGAAAATGATTTGCTGTCTATCCAATTTATGGAGGGTGACATCGATACAGGACTTGTCGAAGCAGAAACAGTTACCATCGATGACCAGCTGGAGGGTAAATATGTCGACAATTCGTTTGCAAAAATACTCAGCTGGAAGCGGGATGGCGTTACCTACAAAATGTCTTATCGGGAAAATACATTAGGGGTCAGCCAACAACAAAGAAATGACGTGTCCAAACAAGATTTAGTACAGGTAGCTCATTCCTTTCATTCCTAAAAAGAAATCAGCCAATGATTTCTTTTTTTACTTTTCGGGGGTGTTTTTGGGGTCAGTCCCTCCCCTCGTAATACGAGGGGAGGGACTGACCCCAAAAACAGGATTTTATCCGGTTATCGGATGGCCTTTTGGGGAAGAAATAAACCTAACTAACGGTGACAAGAGAAAAATGTCGAAAATTACACTTGCATGACGTCTGACAAGCTGTTAAAATCCATAATTGGGAAACAAGGACTGAAAGCATTTTCATTTTAGGTGCATAACTGGAAAAACATGGTGAGTTTTTGAGGCGGGAGGCCTCCTTTCTATTACTTGAAGGGAGCCGAATATCACCGAAATTCCAGGGATGCAGTGGTTTTCATGTCTCATGATAAGCGGATCAGAAGCTGCCCGATGGCACATGTTCCGCTAAAGACTTTAAGGGAGGCTCATGCCGTGGATATTCTTCTTGGTTTGCTGGCAATTGTTATCATCCTCGGGATTTCATTTTTATTGTCCAATGACCGCAGCAACATAAATTATAAAGGGATAGCAATCATGCTGATCGCACAGATGGTTACCACTTGGTTTATGTTTAAAACCAAAATTGGTGAGTGGGTGATCACAGGTATTTCTGATGGCTTCAATAAGCTGATTGATTTCGGAATGGAAGGGATCAATTTCGTCGTAGGCGGTTTAATGATTGAAGATGGAGGCAGCGTGTTTTTCTTCAATGTGCTGCTGTTGATTGTCTTCTTCTCTACTATTTTGGCGGTACTTACACATTTGAAGATATTGCCGACCATCATCAAGTATTTCGGCGGGTTCCTATCGTATATTACGGGACTGCCTAAAGTGGAATCGTTCAACGCTGTTAATAGTATCTTTTTCGGACAGTCGGAGGCATTGATTGCGATTAAATCGCAGTTCCATCATCTCAGTGACAATCGTCTTTATATAGTCAGTGCTTCGGCGATGGGTTCTGTTTCCGCGTCAATCGTCGGTGCTTATATTCAAATGCTACCGGCACAATATGTATTGGTTGCACTGCCGTTGAATATGTTCAGTTCACTGATTATCGCATCTATGATTGCACCAGTAAAAGTGGACAAGCAGGACGACAGGGTCGATATCAAGGAAGTATCAGATTCAAAAAGTATTTTTGAGGCAATGGGTAACGGAGCGCTTGATGGTGGCCGAATCGCTTTGATCGTGGCTGCCATGCTGATCGCATTCATTGCTTCTCTGGAACTGGTCAACTGGATAATCCAGGCAATTTTCGCAGGTGTAACCCTTCAGCAGATTCTCGGGTACATTTTAGCTCCAATCGGATTCTTGATGGGAATTGCACCTGGAGAGTTGATTCAAGCAGGCGGAATCATGGGTACCAAAATCGTTACCAATGAATTTGTCGCAATGCTGGAATTACAACCGGTAGTAGACTCACTTTCCGAAAAAACGGTCGGAATTGTTACGGTGTTCCTGACCAGCTTCGCCAACTTCTCTTCCATCGGTATCATCGCAGGTACTGTGCAGGCAATTGATTCGAAGAAAGCCGTTGCGGTTTCAAAATTTGGTCTCAAATTGCTTTTAGGGGCAACACTGGGTTCGATTCTTTCTGCAACGATGGCAGGGTTGTTCTTGTAATTTAATAAGGAAAGGTATCCTTAAGATACCAAGGCTGTCGGGACCGCTCGGCAGCCTTTTTTATTGAAATTTATCAGTTAGGGGCTGAACACAATTTCCCTTTTGGCTTTAGTAATTCCTTATACATTCTGTACAAGAAACTACCTTGTAACTGACTATCTGCTTGCTATTTTAACCTTTTTTCAATCATATCGGCAGTAGTGTCAGGAAAAGGGTTCTTTCTGTAGGCTAAGTGCATACCGGATAAAGTAATAAGTCAATTGAGTAAAAGAATTCAACCATAAGAAGAAGTTCCCAAACAGAACAATTAATCATCGGCGACGTTTATTATACAATGAGAGTGGAATGAAAAGTAATATCACGACAAAGAAAGGACGTTGTCTATGTCGGAACAATACAAGTTGTATATCAACGGCCAGTGGATAGAGACCGATGAAACTCAGAATGTGCTCGATAAATATTCGCAAAACACGTATGCGACCGTGTACAAAGCAGGGGAAAAACAGGTCGACCAAGCAATTTCCAGTGCAGAATCTGCCTTTCAAAACCACCAACTGTCTCCTTATCAACGATATGAGATATTGAAAAAAGTCAGTGAATTACTTTCAAAAAATAAAGAGGATTTGGCTCAAACGATTACCAGAGAAGCAGGGAAACCGTTAAAGCAGGCCCGAACAGAAATCGACCGCAGCTCGCAAACCTTTGAGGTAGCAGCGGAAGAGGCCAAACGAATCAGCGGTGAAGGGGTACCGGTCGAAGCTGCACCTGGTTCGGAAAACCGAATGGCATTCACCATCCGTGTACCGGTCGGTGTGGTCGGTGCTATCAGTCCGTTCAACTTCCCGTTGAATTTGGTTTCGCATAAGGTAGCTCCTGCTATTGCGGCCGGCAACGCAGTTGTTTTAAAACCAGCAAGCGCTACCCCGATCACCTCTTTGAAACTAGCTGAGTTGTTTGAAGAGGCAGGACTTCCAGCCGGTTTGTTCAATGTTATCGTTGGCTCCGGTTCCGTGGTAGGTCAACAAATGATGGAGGACGACCGTATCCAGCTATATACGTTTACCGGGAGCGCCAAAGTCGGATTGAAGTTGAAGCAGACGACCGGTTTGAATAAACTTATCCTGGAACTCGGCAATAACTCGCCGGTGATTGTCGATAAGGAAGCAGATGTCGAGCAGGCTGCAAATAACATTGCACAAAAAGGATTTGCATTTGCCGGTCAGGTTTGTATATCAGTCCAGCGGGTGTATGTCCATGAAGAAATCAAGGAATCCTTTCAGAAGAAGTTGTTAGATGCCGTCAAATCGTTGAATGTCGGCGATCCTAACGACCCGGATACCGACGTTGGTCCAATGATTGCTGAAACGGAAGCAGAACGAGCGGAACAGTGGGTAAAAGAGGCAGTTGACAACGGAGCCGAACTGTTAACTGGTGGCGAACGAAACGGACCGGTTTTTCAACCGACCGTCGTCAATAATGTGAAAAAAGACATGAAGGTCGTCTGTGAAGAAATTTTCGCACCGGTAATCAGTTTAATCAGTTACAGTAATCTTGATGACTGCATCGCTGAAGTGAATGAATCACCTTATGGTTTACAGGGGGGCATTTTCACACAAAATCTGGATAGAGCATTTTACGCTGCCAGAAAAGTAGAAGTCGGCGGACTGATGATCAATGACTCTTCCCAATACCGCGTTGATTTGATGCCATATGGTGGCGTGAAAGACAGTGGATCAGGAAAAGAAGGTCCGAAGTATTCGATTGAAGAAATGACCAATGAACGCTTGATCGTATTGAATTTAAAAAACGGCTGATTATGCAGGGAAAACCAGAAAAGAGCTGTTCCAATTGGACAGCTCTTTTTTGAAGGAGAAAGACTTTTGTTATGCATCCGCAAGTTGACGAGAAAGCTTGCGCTGCAGAAAAACGAGCCTGCCGTATAAGGTGACGGCCCCTGCGCTTAATCCGATGATAATGCCCATCCAGTAGCCGAAAGGACCGAAATCGGTGAAATGAGCTAGAAGCCAGCCGCTCGGAAGGCCGATGAGCCAGTAGGATATGAGCGCCATAACCAGAGTGATGTTGACATCTTTATAGCCACGCAATGCGCCTTGCAACGGGGCCCCGACAGCGTCAGCAAACTGAAAGAAAATCGCATAAAAAATAAACTGTTTCGTCAGGGCGATGACATCCGGATTGTCATTATACAGCCGGGCCACGGTGTCATCGAGCGTATATAAAATCAATCCGGCAAAAAAGGAAATTGCAATGCCGCAGCTGAGACCGATGTACGAGTACACCTTAGCGTCATGCATCCTTCTGCCGCCTATTTCAAATCCAACGGCAATTGTTAAGGCCATCGCAATACTAAGCGGAATCATATATAAATAGGATGCAAAGTTGATTGCTGCCTGGTGAGCGGCAATCGTTTCCGTGCTGTAGACACTCATCAACAGGGTGACAGCTGCAAAGATGCTTGTTTCAAAAAAGATGGCAAAACCAATCGGAACGCCGATCCGCAGCTGTTCCCACCAAGCGTGCAGGGATGGTCTCCTCCAGTTTGTGAAAATTGCATAAAACCGGAACGGCTTGTATCGGTAGATAACCCACACCGCTACAGCAGAGGAAATCCAGTAAGTCAACGACGAGGCAATACCGGCACCTATACCGCCTAGGGCGGGCATGCCTAACCGCCCGAAAATGAACATGTAGTTAAATAGAATGTTTAGCGGCAACGATAGGAGGATAATCACCATTGATGTTCTTGTCTGACCGAGCGCATCGATAAAACACCGAAGTAAGTTGAATAGAAACAAAGGGATGATTCCTGTAGCCAACGCTGCTAAATAAAACTTAGCTACATGGGCGACTTCTGCTTCTAAATCCATCCGATTGAGAATGGGATCGACAACAAAGAAGCCAATGATGGTGACAACTGCAGCCAAACCGATTGATAAATAGATTCCCTGCCGGACAATTTCCGGGACATCCTTTTCTTTTCCTCCTCCGACTAATTGGGAGACGATTGGAGACAAAGCAAGCAAGATCCCGTTTATTCCGGTGAAAATCGGAACCCACAGGTTAGAGCCGATCGCAACACCGGCCAAGTCCGCAGTACCAAATTTTCCAGACATCACGGTATCAAAAAAATTCATGGCATATAAGCTTAACTGGGTAATTAAAATGGGAATAAGAATTACTAGGAATAACTTTAGTTTTTGTTGTAAAGAATTTGTCCGGTACATACTGCTCTTCCTTTTTACATAAATTTCGATTAGGATAGAGAGGATTATAGCATATTCCCGATGATTATTATACTTAGGGTCCTTATGGATAAAACACTATGTACAGAAAGAGAGAGGAATTAACATATGAGTGACAAACGGATATTATTTACGGGTGGCGGTACCGCCGGCCATGTCATCGTTAACCTTGCAGTCATTCCCCATTTTCAAAAAGAGGGATGGAAAATAGATTATATCGGTTCGAAAAACGGTATTGAAAAAGAGCTGATCAGCCGACTGGACAACGTAGAATACCATGAAATATCGACAGGCAAGCTGCGTCGATATTTTTCGAAAGAAAACTTTAAGGATCCTTTCAAAGTATTGAAGGGAGTACTGCAATCTTATCGGATTATCGGAAAGCGCAAACCATCGGTCATTTTTTCAAAAGGTGGATTCGTCTCTGTACCGGTGCTTGCAGCGGGCTGGCTGCGAAAAACGCCTGCAGTAATCCATGAATCGGACTATACGCCCGGTCTAGCCAATAAGCTGGCCATTCCTTTTGCCAAGAAAGTACTGACCACATTCCCGGAAACGATCCAATACCTCCCGGAAACCAAAGCGGAATGGATCGGGGCGGTAGTACGCGATGAATTGTTCCAGGGCAACAGGGAAAAAGGTCTGGCTATCGCCAATTTAGACAACAGTAAACCAGTGTTGTTGATCATGGGGGGAAGCGGTGGCTCTGCCAAAATCAATGAATCAGTCCGTGGGAATTTGGATGAGCTGCTTGAGGAGTATCAAATCATTCATATTTGCGGAAAGAATAATGTGGAACATTCCATCAAAAGAGAGGGTTATTCGCAATTTGAGTATGTGAATGAAGAACTGAGCGATTTGTTTGCCGCAACCGATTTTGTCTTATCCAGGGCAGGGTCCAATGCTATCTTTGAGTTCCTCGCTTTGCGAAAACCGATGTTGCTTGTACCGCTTTCCCGGAATGCCAGCCGGGGAGATCAAATCCTAAACGCCAAGTCCTTTCAAAAGCAAGGATATGCCCACATGGTCGAGGAAGAGGAATTGTCAGGCGACAGGCTAGTAAAGGAGCTGAAGCGGCTGAAGGAAGAGAAGGCGACGGTTCTCCGTCATATGCGCAATTATGAAAGTCGTGAGGCAAAGCAGCAGGTTATATCAACAATCAAACAAGCAGGCCGCATCGGCAGCCAAAAATAAAGATGTGTAAGAACATCATCTAACCCTCCATGAAAAAACTTATGGTAGCAGGATAAGAAGGAATAATCTTGCAGGTTTGAGTAAAAATATAAAAAAGAAAAACCGAACGAGTTCGAATAGATTTCGAACATCGTTCGGTTTTCTTTTTGGCAACGATGCTTTTGATCCAGCTCTTTTAGAACTCGATTTCTTGGGAAGAAAGGCACCTTGCGCTTTTCAATTGTTCAGCTTCAGCGCCTGCCTTAACAAGTTGCTGAAGTTTTTCTCTTTATTCTTCTTGTTTACGGTGGAATGGCCACCAGTTCCCTTGTTTGAACAGCCGTACCATAATTGGAATAAATAGTGGCAGCATGATCACGGCGTATAAAAACAATCCTGTAAGGACTACCGTGGCGATTTGCAGCAAGGATAACACACCGGCTGGCATCATTGCGCTGAAGGTTCCTCCCAGAATTACTGCAGCAGAGATGATGACTGTTCCCATATTTTTCATGGCAGATAACAAGGCATCCTTGATCGTCATGTCTCTGTTTTCGTTAAAACGGTCCATCAGGAAGATACTGTAGTCGATTCCTAATGCAATCAGAATGACGAAAGCAAAGAACGGAACTGCCCAGCTAATGCCTTCATAATCAAGGATGTTGACGAAGATAATTTCGGCAATTCCCATGGATGTATAGTAGGTTAATACAAGCGAACCAATCAGGTAAATCGGCATAACCAGAGAACGGAGCAGGATGACCAGAATAATGAAAATTCCCGCCAACATAAAGATAACGGTACGTGAATAGTCCTGATTGGAAATTTCCTGCAAGTCATGGTTTGTGCTGCTTACTCCACCAATGGAAATTTTTGAATCCGCAAAAATTGTTCCATCATTCGCCTCGTCCACAGCATCCTCTAAATCTCCGATAAAGTTAACCGACTCGGTCGAGTATGGATTGTTGCTCAATACCACTTCAAAAGTCGTAATCCTTTTATCTTCTGACAGATATGGTTCAATGCCTTCTTGAAAGTCTTCGTTTTCAATGGCTTCTTCCGGTATGTTGATCGTCGGTTGTTGTTTGGCGGTTGAGAATTCATCCAAATAGCTTTGTACTTCCGTCAGGCCGTCGGATATTTGTACCAATCCGTCCGATCCTTCATGAAGTCCGTCTGCCAGCTCAGAAAGCTGGGCCTGCATGTCGCTGAAAGCGCCCTTCAGTTCTTCCTGGCCGCCGTAAATTTCGGTCAACCCTTCCTGCAGGCTCGGGATATTGTTGACGACTTGCTGTTGTCCGTCAGAAGCCTGGTTCAGTCCTGATTGAAGTTCACCGACAGCATTGCTCAACTGAGAAAGACCGTCAGCTAATTGTTCTTGCCCATCGATTGTACTGGTAAACCCTTGATTTGCTTCCTGTAAACCGGCTAGAACTTGATTTTCAAGCTTGTTGTTTAAACCGGCTAAACCAGGCTGGTTATCGGTTCCCTGTACGACAGCGGCCAACTGGTCTTTTGCTTTTTGGAAATCTGGATCTTGGGAAAGGGCTGGATTGTTTTGTTCAGCAGAGTCCAGGCTTTGTAAGGAGCTGGCAAGTACTTGCTCCATAGATTGATAGCCTTGCATCAGGGAGTTCAATCCCTGTTCCAATCCTTGATAACCATTCAGCAGTTCCCGATTCCCATCGATTGTTTGCTGAAGATTGGCTTGGATTGTTTCCAAATTGCTTTGAATCTCTGCAGCTCCTTGAGCCCCTGATGCAATTCCGGATTGAATCTCGGCCAATGCCGATTGCATCTCGCCAATCCCGTTATTGGCTTGTTGGGTACCATTCATCAACCCATCTACCCCGGCCTCGGCCTCTTCCAACTTTGGCTGGGATTTTTCAAGCTGATCTGCTGCATCGGTGAAACCAGACTCAATTTCATCAATCCCGTCGGTGCTTTCACCGATTCCGTCACTAAGCTGATCTGTTTGGCTATCGACCGTGAAATCTTCGATCACTTCACCGGCAGGGCGAGTTGCGCTTCGTACGGAATCGACTCCCTCCAGAGCCGCGATGTGCTGGGAAAGTAGCTCGATATCCTGGTAATCTTCCGGTGATTCGATTTGTTTATCGGTTTGCAGTACTACGGTGGCAGGCATTGCCTGGCCAGGTCCTACAGAATCTGCAATCCAGTTAAAGGCCTGTACAGAGCCATAGTCATCGCCGATTTCCTCTAAAGAGTTATAGGATTTTTGTCCGTTGTATGCAATCACACTTGGTATGGTGATGACCAAAATGATCAATAAAGAAATTAGCGGCCGTGTCCAGGCGAAAGTGCCAACATGGCCCCACAGTTTACTCTCCTTGTGGGAAACGTTTTTATCAAACGGCCAGAACAGCTTCCTGCCAAGAACGACGAGGAAAAATGGTACAAGTGTGGCTAAAGCAATCAAAACGACTGCGACCCCGACTGCAACTGCGACTGCAGATTGGTAGAGAGAAAAGGTTGAAAAGCCGATTGTCGAGAAACCGATCAAAACAGCCAGACCGGCAAAGAATATCGTTTTCCCTGCTGCTTTATATGTGGCCATCACAGCTTCTTTGGTCGTTTCGTGATGCGCTAGTTCTTCTTTAAACCGGCTGATCAGCAAAATACAGTAATCTGTTCCTATTCCAAACATGACGGCGACCATGAAAATTTGCGTAAAGTTTGAAAGCGGGAAATCGACCGTGTCTGCTAGAATCGACACAATTCCCTGAGCAGCCAAATAACTGATTCCAACTGTTAGCAGTGGGATAAAAGGTGCTACCACCGACCGGAAAACTAAAAAGAGAATAATCAGGATAATCGCTACGGTGATATATTCGGTTTTCTTCAACCCTTCCTGGGAATTGACCATAATATCATCGGAAATATATGTTTCCCCGGTCAAGTAATGTTCGATCTGTATGGAGGAGGTTGCCTGATAAATTGCTTCCCGTGATTCTTGAACTTCACGATCGGCAAGCGATACGTTCATAGGTACCATGATGGTCGTTCCATCATCCGAAATGACTTGTGCTTCAATCTCTTCGCTATCTTCAAACGACATCACTTCTGAAATTCCCAGTTCTGACTCGCGATCTTGAAGACTGCTGATGCCATCGGCAATTTCCTGCTTTTGGTTATCGCTGATTCCTTCGTCTTCATGGAAGACTAGGACAGCGCTCGCTGTATCCTCGTTATTATCATCTGACATTTGTTCCAGCAGTTCGCCTGCTCTCGAAGAGGAGTATCCATCCGGAACCCCTATTTGCCCCTTATCACGGACTAAATCCTGCAAGTTTGGAGAGAACACCAATAAACAAACGGCCGCAGCAATCCAAATCACGAAAACGGCCCATCTGAGTTGAATAATTTTTCTCATTATACGAACTCCTTATAAAGTCTATTTTTGCTTGAAGTACATGTGTTACTTTTTTCTGAGAATCTGCACTAGCTTATCCAGTGTTTGAATGAATTGTCCGATTTCCTCTGGATTAAATTCAGAAAGAATTTCTCCAAGAACCTCATACAGCTTTACTAAGCCTTGGTTCATGGTACGGATCCCGGAATCGGTCAATGTTAAGTAAACAATTCTGCGGTCGTTTGCATCTCTTTCCCGATTGATGAAACCGCGTTCGACTAGGCGGTTGACTTGAGCGGTGACCGCGCTTTTCCCGATGGAAAATTCATCGGCAATGTCTGAACTGGTGCACGGTTGATTTTTATGCACGAAGCGCAGCGTGCCGAATTGGTCGGACGTCAACTCTTGATGAACCTGCTCATTCATTAATATATTGACTCTGCGATTGACTTCATTCATTGCAGAAGTGTACATATCAATCAAATCATTGAGTTCTTTATCCTGCACATTTTCACTTCCTTTTAAATGGTTTGATGGGTGAATAGTTTGATGATTGAACAATATTTAAACACGATTTCTTGGAAAAAGCAACTGATTGGCAACAAAAAATGTATGGGATAAATCGGCCGCTTGAAGGACAAGCATCAGGTTATTCCGTTATAATATAGAAAACTGTACAGAATGAGGGAATACCATGAAACCGATAATATGCCACTATTGCGGGAAACCAATAGAAAAAAGGGACCAGTTGGTAACAGCCTCCAATTGGCTGCGGGTTCGTCCATACCATTACGTTTGTTTTGAGGAAGTGGAAAAGGAGTCGTCGACCATTTATAACAGCTGGACACCGTTGAACGGACCAGCTGGGAATATAACGGCTGCAATCATGGCTGTGTTGGCCGGATGGCTGCTTCTGACGGATACTTGGGGCCTTGCAGGAAGCTTGATCGGCTTTCTTGCTTTGTATCGTGTCTTGATTCGACTCGCTGCCCTAATCGGATTTGAAAGAAAAGTACCTGCTTAAATACCAGGTTTAGTGCAGGGGCAGACAGGGTAAAAAGTAAAGAATGGATTTTGCTTTTTACCCTGAATTGGCTGAAAAATCGAGCATATCTAACAAAAACGCTAAAAACTCCCTTTATTTGCCCACAACCGACATCCTTCGACACTCTTCGTTAATTAGTACCTTCTAGCCGGTTTGGGTTTTCTGTTTGGTTCGGATAGAATGGAATATGTTGTCCATTGACGGCATTTTAATTTTATGATTTGGAAATGTGTGTTGTTTGAATGACGCCATTTCAACACATTTATATTCTTCACTGTCTCCTGAAGAAAGCATGTTCGTCCTCCGCATTTTATATTCTCTGAAGATTACAAAAATGTTGTATTACGCTTCATATGGTGTGCCAGCTTTTATGTTGTTTTAAGTCATTCTAGCGGGTCTATTTTTACCTGCTGTATTTGTCTGCCCGGAGGGAATGCGCTGTTTAAAAACCGAACTATAAAATTAACATGCCTGGATGTTGCATGAACGAGTAAAAAATAACCAAAAAGGGGTAAAGTTGATGAAAAAATTATTATTTTTATTGATGGCAAGTTTACTTGTGTTCTTAGCTGCCTGTGGTGGCTCTGATAGCTCGGAAAGTGATTCCGGTGGAGAAGGAAGCATTGATACGATTGTACTTGCCGACGCCGGATGGGATAGCATTCGGTTCCATAATAGTGTAGCGCAAAAGATTATTGAAAACGGTTATGGTTACGACACGGAGGTCACACCTGGGTCAACGGCCGCTACATTGCAAGGCCTTCGTGAAGGCGATATCAATGCTTACATGGAAATATGGACCGATAATGTGAAAGAAGTCTACGAAGAAGCAATTGATTCCGGCGATATAGAGAAAGTATCGACAAACTTCGATGACAACCAGCAAGGTCTTTATGTTCCTACCTACGTAATTGAAGGGGATGAGGAACGAGGCATTGAACCAATGGCACCTGACTTAAAAACAGTAGAAGATCTGAAAAACTACCCGGATGTGTTTGAAGACCCGGAAGATCCCGGAAGAGGCCGGATTTTGAATGCGCCGAGCGGCTGGGCGGTAGCCGAACAAATCGACCAGAAGTTTGAAACATATGGATTGGACGAAACAATGAACAATTTCATGCCAGGTTCTGATGCAGCAATCGTTACGTCACTAGCTGATGCTTACGAATCCGGTGAACCTTGGGTAGGTTACTACTGGTCTCCAACAGCTGTCACGGCAATGTACGACCTGACGAAGCTTGAAGAGCCGGCTTATGATGAAGAAACATGGAATGAAACAAGAGGAACCGAGTTCCCGCCAAATGATGTAGTCGTTGGTGTGCATAAGAATCTTCCAGACCAGGCACCTGAAGTTGTCGAGTTTTTAAGTAACTATGAAACAAGCAGTGCCTTGACGGAGGAAGCATTGACCTACATGAATGAAAACGATGCATCGGCAGACGAAGCTGCTGAATGGTGGATGAATGAACACGAAGACCTTTGGACGGAATGGGTGCCAGAGGACGTGGCAGAAAAAGTAAAAGAAGCACTTTAAGTAGCTGCTGACCATGTGTAAACCGGCTGCTCTCACAAAAAGCGGCAGTCGGTTTCTGTCATTAGCTGGCCGGAATCGGTCAGCTACTTTCGGTTTCAAAGACAAGTAATCGATGAAACTTGCACAAAAAAACAAATAGGTGAGGTGAAAAAACTGCTGAACAGCAGTTGTGCCGATGAATGATTTTCCAGATATTCAAAGTCATTTAGGTGACTATGTTTCTGATTTTGTCGATTTCCTGGACAACGCCCTGTCGGGTTTGTTTGATTTTATCTTTTTTATATCGTCCCGGACAATCAATGGTATCGAAGCATTCTTAGATTTTTTGCCGTGGTGGTTATTCCTTGTTCTTATCTTTTTACTTGGCTGGTATTTTAAATCTCTTTGGTCTGGATTGCTTTACACTTTCTTTATTTTTTTAGTCGGAACCTTCGGCTTATGGGAAGAAATGATGATGACGATATCGATTGTGCTGTCTGCCGTTCTTATTTGTTTGATTATTGGTATTCCCCTGGGCGTCTGGATGGCCTTTAGCAAAGGGTTTTCTACGGTAATGCGTCCGATACTGGATGCGATGCAGACGATGCCGAGTTTTGTTTACCTGATTCCTGCCATCTTTTTCTTTGGTCTAGGGAATGTATCGGCTATTTTCGCCACATTAATTTATGCACTGCCGCCGGTTATCCGGTTGACAGAACTGGCGATACGAGGCGTGGATCCGGAAGTAGTCGAATCAGCTCAGTCGTTTGGATCTTCCAGATGGCAAATGTTGACCAAAGTCCAGCTGCCACAGGCCTTGCCGACGATTATGGCCGGGGTCAATCAGACGACGATGATGGCGCTTGCAATGGTCGTAATCGCCTCGATGGTTGGTGCGCAAGGTTTGGGGGAACAGGTCTTGATTTCGATTAACCGGATCGATATAGCGCTTGGATTTGAAGCTGGTATCAGTATTGTGTTCCTGGCAATTATTATCGACCGTGTCACCGGCGGCGTAGCCGATCGGTTCCAGAAGCATAGGAGGGCGAATTAATGGCGAACATTAAAGTGAAAATCGACCACGTTTCCAAGATTTTTGGTTCCAAACCGAAATCGGTAATTCCACAGGTGAAGAGCGGTAAATCGAAAGCGGAAATACTCGAGGAGACGGGGCATACTGTCGGTGTTTATGACGCTTCGATGGAAATTGAAGAAGGGGAAATCTTCGTGATCATGGGGCTGTCGGGAAGCGGGAAATCAACGCTGATTCGCTGCTTTAACCTCTTGAATAAACCGACTGATGGTTCGATCTATGTAGATGGAGAAAATATCATTGAATACAATTCATCCCAATTAAAAAAATTCCGCCAGAATAAAATCGCCATGGTTTTTCAGCACTTCGGGTTGTTTGATCATCGTACGGTATTGGAAAATATCGAGTATGGACTGGAAATCAAAAATGTTTCTAAGGAAAAGAGACAACAAATTGCCAGAGAAAATCTGGAAGTAGTCGGACTAAAAGGCTATGAGGACAAGTATCCCGATGAGCTCTCCGGCGGTATGCAGCAACGTGTCGGCCTGGCTAGAGCCCTGGCCAATGATCCGGATATCCTGTTGATGGATGAACCGTTCAGTGCTTTGGATCCTTTAATTAGAAGGGAGATGCAACTGGAACTGTTGGATATCCAGGAACGTCTCAAAAAGACCATTATATTTATCACACATGATGTTAACGAAGCATTCAAGCTTGGTGACCGGGTAGCGGTCATGAAGGACGGGAAGGTCGTGCAAATCGGTACGCCGGAGACCATTTTGGAAAGCCCGGCTAATGATTATATATCTGATTTCATTAAAGATATCGACCGCTCGAAAATTCTTCAGGCTGAAAATGTTATGATCAAGCCGAACGCCCTTGTCTCCTTGAAAGATGGCTTAAAGGTTGCTATTAAAGAGATGGAGGAGAACGGTATATCCAGCGTCTTTGTTGTCGACCGCAGCAGGAGCTTGCAAGGTATTGTTACAATCGATGATGCCATTGAAGGTATCAAGGAAAAGAAAAGCCTGGAAGATGTGCTCAGTACAGACGTAACAACCGTCACTAAGGAAGAGTATGTCAATGACATCATTCCAAAGGCGCTCGAATCCAAATATCCGCTGGCAGTGACGAGCGGGAATGGCAGATTGGAAGGTTTCATCCTACGTGTCCATGTATTGTCTGGTCTTGTCGCGGAAGACGTTAATGAAAGCACAGAATATCACGGCTGATTACGTGAAAGAATGATTCTATTAGTACGGAAGGAATGGTGGCTTGCAGGGAACCTTTAAGGTTTCTTGCAAGCTTTTTTGTTGTAAAAAGACGATTCATGTTTCTTTTCTTCCTGTTCCTGCTTCGGTAGAATGAAAGCAGAAGCAGTCTAACATAGGAAGGGGTTAACAAATGGGATTGAAAACAATGACAAAGTTGCACAACGGCGTGGAAATTCCTTCGGTTGGTCTTGGTGTGTACAAAGTCGAAGAAGGCGAGCAGGTATATGAATCAGTCAAATCTGCCTTGGAAATCGGCTATCGCCATATCGACACGGCTTCATTTTATCAAAATGAAGAGGGGGTCGGGCGCGCTGTGAAAGACAGCGGAATCCCCCGGGAGGAAATCTTTATTACCACAAAAGTATGGAACAACGAACAAGGTTTTACGGAAACGCTGGAAGCATTTAATCGAAGTCTGACAAAGCTAGGGACAGATTATATCGATTTGTATCTGATTCATTGGCCAGTACCTAACAAATACAAGGATACATGGCGTGCTTTGGAGAAGGTGTATCGCGACGGCCAAGCTCGTGCTATTGGGGTGAGCAACTTTTTGACGCATCATTTGGACGATCTGCTTCGCGATGCGGAAATCAAACCGATGATCAATCAGATTGAACATCATCCAAAACTGGCCCAAATCGAAACAAGAAAGTTCTGCCGTGACCAGGGAATTATAGTGGAAGCTTGGTCACCGATTGGAAAAGGAACCTATTTGGATGAGCCGCTGCTTTGTGAACTGGCAGAAACGTATGGGAAAACCGCTGCCCAAATTATTCTCCGCTGGCATTACCAGAACGGGACGGTCATTATTCCGAAGTCTACCCGTGCAAGCAGACAACGAGAAAACGCAGCTATTTTTGATTTTGAGCTTTCCGGCACAGACATGGAAAGAATAGACGGTTTGGATCAAGACTATCGGCTTGGTGCACATCCGGATCATTTTAATTATGGATAAACGAAAACAGCGGGTGAGATACCCGCTGTTTTTTAATCGATGATTCCCTGACGGATGATATTGACGTTGAGGTTCAGGTCCAACTTCATTTCTGACAAAAGTTTGCGCCATTCTTCCTGGGTGATCGGGTGCTTTGCATTATAGATGCTGCCGAAACCAATCGGATCAACCTTCAGTTCCCGAAATTTATCGAGTAACTGGTTGATTTGCCGTTCCATATCCTTTTGGATGACTTTTTCCAACTTTTTCACGACTTCTTCTTTATCTAGTTCTAGCTGTTCGGAGATTTCCATTATTCTTGCCTGTACCTTAATATCGGATTGGAACCGCACTTCCTTTTTTGAGACCAATTTTATTGAGTTATGGCTGCGCAGATCACTCAGCGAAAGGAACAACGAGTCTTCTTCCCGTTGGTCAGTATCTTTTTGTCGTATATTTTCAAATTCATCAATGGGCAATGAAAGTTCCAGGCGGCCGGCTTGGTAACGTCCTGATAGCAGTTTAATAAAAAATCCTTCTTCGACGGATATATCTCCCGCATATGTTTCATCGCGAAACAGCGCCATCCGTTCAATACTCGGCATATGCTCAACCACGCTGATCAGCGGAAGAACCGGATCGTTCCCGATGTCATAATACTTATGCATGAAATCCCTTAACGTGGTCCGAATCAAAATTTCCTGATCGACATTCGTATCGATCAACTGGTATAAATGGGTTCCGACGTTGGTTGTACTTCGCTGGAATACTTCTGATAATACATTTCCTGCTGCACTGTCAGCAACTGCCAAATACATCGTATCGGTTATTTTCGCATCGCGAACGAGTGTATCGAGAATGCTGGCAACTCCTTTCTCAGCCAGCGGTCTACCCATCATTAATACGCGAAGCTTTCCTGGAACGAGTTGGAAATTAGATTTGACATTGGCTTTCTCCCGTGTTCCCTTTAAGGTTTTAGCTTTGGAGGATACAATTTCATTAATATTTTTCGCATTGGGATCGAATTGAAAATAAACATAAGTGGCGTTTAGTGCCTGGCTGTCCTGACTATCGGAATCTATCCCGATTGTGTTGATGATTCCGAGCCGTTCAATCGGGTAAGTAGGCGCACACCCAGCCGACAGCAGCAGGCAAAAACAAACAAAGATTAACCGTTTCACGTTTTGGCACCTCCCCTTTTGCGTCTCTTCCATTTACTTTTCATCCAAACGAGTGGCAGGAGTACTAATGGATAGACGAAAGCAACCCAGAAACCGGTTGCTGCCACGGTGTCAATGATTTGCAGAATGAAATATTCATGTTTGGTGATGCCAGCACCGATAAGTAACAGTACAGCAACTACATACAGTACTTTGCGCTGTTGAACGTGGTAGAGCCGCTTGGTTATATAAGTTATTATCCAGGTAAGTAGAATCATATTCGGTAGGATGACCATCATCCATTCTGTGACGACTAGTACATCGAAACGGCCGATAACCGAGTATTCCACGATTTTGAACAAGACGAGTACGGGCCATACCTGTTCCGGCAGCTCTCCAGGACTGAAATAGCCTATGCTGATGACGGTCACCAGTAAAATAAAAAAAGTAGTAAGCGCCAGTCCTAAATGGGCGGGAAGCTTGGCTTTTTCCTTATTGGAAATAAACGGGTAAATGAAAAACAGAATTTCTATACCAAGATAGGAATAAGACGTGTGGCGTGCACCACGCAGCAATTCTGAAGGGGATGCTTCCAGCAGCGGTTGAAAATGGGTGATTTCCATATAGGCAATGGATTTATATAAAAAGATGAGCAGCCATAAAGACAGAAAGAAGAAAATAAAGGTTATCCCTACGGCAACCCGAAGACCGCTCATCACGGCATATACAATCAGCAATATCAATACCAGACTTAGTACCCAGGCGCTCATCCTGGGAAAAATAAAGGTTTGTACTACCTGAATATAGTCCATTGTCACGCTTAACAGTACAAAAAAGAAATAAATAATGTAAATGGTACCGAGCAGCTTAGCAATCCACTTTCCGAACAAATCGGTTTGTACGCCCAAGACGTCGGTATTCTCATAATGATTCATAATAGCGAACATCGCCGCCATTACGAGATGGACAAGCAATCCGGCAATCAGTACGGAAATCCAGGCATCCTGTCTAGCCTCCATGAAAATGTAGCGGGGCACTCCCATGATACCAGAACCGGTCTGAATGCTGTTCATAATAAAAAAAAGATAAAAGGCCTGGATGCGCATTGTCGGTTTAATCGTCAAATTTGTCGTGTTCACCTTTTATCCCCCTAATCATCAATGTCCTTCATTTTCCTTGCCTTTTTCTTGGGATAGCGGATCATGTCCTGTGGTTTATAAGAGAAGCTGCGCTTTAAGTTAAAATAATAAGGCAGCCGGTAAAACGTTTTGCTAAAGTCTTTACCGACAAATGGATATATAGGAAGGAGATATGGCCTGCCCAAGGATGTGACTTTAAGCAAGTGGATGATCAAAAAACAAATACTTGCCATAATTCCGATCAACCCTAAAAAACCGCTTAATATAATCAAAGGAAAACGAATCACTCTTATCGTCGAGCCAATTAAGTAGCTGGGTGCGGTAAAGGATGCGAGTGCACTGATTGCCACTACAATGATCAGTATGTTACTGGTCAGCCCTGCTGCTACTGCGGCCTGGCCAATCACAATACCGCCAACGATTCCGATGGTTTGCCCTACTTTTGTCGGTAGTCGCGCTCCTGCTTCACGCAGTAGCTCAATTAGCAGTTCCAATAGCAATGCTTCAAAGACGGGTGGAAAAGGCACCGCTGCCCGTGAGGCACCAAGCGTTGTCAAAAGAGGAGTCGGTATAACTTCATAATGAAAAGTAAGCGCTGCAACATATGCCGGAGTTAACATCGCTGAAATAATTAAGGCAAAAAAACGTAGTATTCGGATAAAGGAACCGACATTCCAACGCATAAATACATCCTCTGTAGACTCAAAAAAGCTGAATAAAGAGGTGGGAGCAATTATTCCGGTTGGGCTTTTATCGACTAGTACGCCTACTCTGCCCATTGACAGTGAATAACTGAACCTGCTTGGCAGCTCTGTTTGATAAAACTGCGGGAAAATCGAGGTGGATGAATCCTCGATATAATAGGTGAGAGGAGTCGCATCTTCGATTCTATCGACAACGAGGTCCTGCAACCGTTGGCGCATTGTTTGGACATCTTCTTTATTCGCTAAATTTTTTAAATATACGAGGCGAATTTCAGTGGGAACCCGTTCGCCAATTAACAATTTTTCTGTTACCAAATCTCCAGTATTCATCCGCCAGCGAATCATGTTGAGGTTTGTAGTAAGGGATTCGGTAAAGGCGTCCTGAGGACCAAGAACAGTAGATTCTTTGTCTGATTTGTCAACTGATCGTTTTTCTTGGTCGGGGATAGGATAGGTGATAAGTTCTGACTCCTTTTCAATATAAATCCCGACGGATCCCTGGACAAGTGCATCGACGACTTCATTCAATTTTGTTTGTGCCACGTTATTTCCTAAAGGAAGAGCATTGATCAGCTTCTGTGTAGTCCATTGCTTATCGCCTTTAAGCAGTGGCGCTAAGATATTATCATTTAGTTGTTGTTTTTTAACAATGATGCTGATATAAAAAACGAGCACGCGCTGGCCGCCGATTTCAAAATCCCGTATTTGAAAATCGGGGTTGTTGTGCATCGCTTCCTGTAATTTTGTCTTTAAATTCTCAATAGAGGAAGGTAGCAACTCTTTCGAGTTGCTCCTTCGCATCCCGCGCTTTTTCATCACCATTCCTCCACCAAACCGATTATCCCTAGTATGCGAAGAAATATTAAAATTATGAAAGAAAAGCATAGGACGTCAAGGAGCGAGGTAAGGCAGTATAGAAAATCAACAATAGTGGCGTTCAGATTGGACGAAGATTTGGGAGTTACTTTGAATAGAGGGGTCATGAATGAGTACTAGACCAAGGGACCAAAGAAAGAAAACTGCCGGTGTAACCGACAGTTTAGATGGTATGGAAATTAAAAACCATAAACAATGACGTCGAGCTTTCCAGAGTCAGGATCAATTATTAATCCATGGACTGGTGTATCTTCGGGTAAAAGGGGATGATTTACAATTGTATTGACGCTTGTTTTCACCATGTCCGATATTTCTTGATAGCCACGCAACCATTTAGAAAGGTCTTTGTTGTGACTGAAATCTTCAATCGATTCCTCACTCACCCCCTGCAGGCCCATCCTCTCAATAGTGGCCTTGGGATCAAAATCCTTCATCCAGCAATCATGATGGCCGATGACAAACACTTCGTCGGCCCTTCGTTCGTACACAGCAATAAGCAAGCTGCGCATCACGCTGTCATAAGGATCGGAAACAAAAGCGCCGGCGTTCTTGATCACTTCGACATCCCCATCTTGAAGGTTGAGGGCATTTCGAAGAAGAGAATCCAACTGCGGTTCCATACAAGTCAAAACAACAGCATTCTTTTTAGGATAAAGGGAAGATTTCTCTATAGATTCGTCACCTTCTACAAATTTCTGATTATATTCCAGCATGTTTTCAAGTAGCATAAAAGTCATCCTTTCTATCCATCTAAAATAACGGTTGATGAGTGTGATAGCAATCAAAAACTCCTACAAAAGTATTGTTTTCAGAAAATTTAACCTCATCTTCTTTCCTTGCACTTAGACATGTGTTACATTTAATTTAACTAGTTGAAACTTTAACTATTACCTACGCACTTTCCAAAAAGTTATTTATACAACTTCGTATTTACCTCGTTTTACATTTTTTTATTTTAGCACCCCCTGAAGATTCTAAAAGGAACGAATGTATTTATTAAATAAGGGTCCTAATGAAAGGGTGAGATGATGGAAGAGATGACCAGAAGGTGCCGGTTATGTCAAGAACCGATGCCCCCATCACCGTTTATGACGTGTCCCGCTTGTTTGGCGGATAGTGAGAAGGTGAAAACGTACATCCTGAAACATCCGCATGTGACCCCTGAGAAAATTGCTGAAGAAACGGAAGTTCCTTTGGACAAGGTGTCTAATATGGTAAAATTAGGTGTGAATTCAAAATAGTAATCGTAAGGGCTTGCCATTCTATGGCAAGCTTTTTTTGCGTAATGGAATGTGAAAGACCTAAGTCGAACTATCAGAAAAGTATAATAACAGGTTGACACATAATGTTCACAAATATATAATAAGAGAGCATTAAACGATGAAAGGAGGTCACAGACCATGAAAAAAGTAATGATTGCACGTTTCCATAAACTTCATACGCCTGTGGCCTTCTGGAAGCCTTATGCTGCCTAACTACAAGAGGTAATTCTGTACTGGATTTAATGTACATAAGCATATTTCAAGAGGTCACGAATAACCATTTCCGTGACTTTTTTTGTTAGACACACGTCTGCGGATGTGTGTCTATTTTTTTTATCCAAATTCTGGAACTGATAAGAACAAAGTATAAGAAAAACTAAAGCATCCGCCATAATCTGGCGATATGCTAAGTTTTTCTATCACTTGTCAAAGGCAGATAAAGAATTAGCGGAACCAAGTATAAGAAAAACTAAAGCATTCGCCATAATTTGGCGATATGCTAAGTTTTTCTAACATATACATATCAAGTTAAGGAGGGGTTGTTGATGGGGGTTATTCAGCGTAAACAGGAAGTGAAACAGGATTGGAAAGAAAGCGGTTAGCAAATTTATCGAAGAAAAGAAGCAGGTGACAAACATGTTTAGTGTATTTTGGAAGTTGGATTGGTTTTTTAAAAAATATTGGAAAAGGTATAGTTTTGCAATTGTCGCTTTGATTGCTGCAAGTTTAATTGACTTGGTTCCGCCAAAGCTGGTGGGAATGGCGATTGATGAGATGCAGTTCCAAACATTTAATTGGGATCGCATGCTCGAACTATTGATGCTATATGGTTTGATTATCATTTTAAGTTACACCATTTCTTTCTTATGGGATTATAACCTATTCGGCGGTGCTGCCATAATGGAGAAACTGATGCGTTCGCGTCTGATGCACCATTTTCTGCGGATGACACCTACCTTTTTCGGGAAGTACCGAACAGGTGATTTAATGGCTAGGAGCACCAATGATTTAAAAGCAATATCAATGACGACTGGCTTTGGCATCCTTACCCTGGTCGACTCAAGTATATTCATGCTGATGATCATAGCGGTTATGGGTTTTACCATTAGCTGGAATTTGACCATTGCAGCGCTTTTGCCGCTGCCGATCATGGCAGTCGTCATGCAAAAATACGGAAATGTCATTCATGATCGTTTTACTAAGGCGCAGCATGCCTTTGGTGAAATGAATAATGAAGTACTGGAATCCATTCGAGGCGTTCGAGTGATCCGTGCTTTTGTGCAAGAGGAACAAGATGAGCAGCGATTTCAGATAATGACGTCCGATGTGTACCAAAAGAATCTGGAAGTAGCAAAAATAGATGCATTGTTCGAACCCACCATGAAAATCCTCGTTGGTTTATCCTATACAGTTGGATTAGGATATGGTGCCATGCTGGTATTTCAAAATGTTTTGACCATCGGCGAGCTTGTATCGTTCAATGTCTATTTAGGGATGCTGATTTGGCCAATGTTTGCCGTCGGTGAATTAATCAATGTCATGCAGCGGGGAAACGCCTCTTTGGACCGTGTCAACGAAACGCTTGGCTATCAGGCGGACGTACGGGATCCGCTTCAACCATCCAGCGCCCCTTCCCCTGAGTCGATAGTTTTTGACAAAGTAAGCTTCGCTTATCCGGACAGTGCACAAGACAGTCTGGTGGCAATTGATTTCAAGGTGGAAAAAGGGCAGACAATTGGGGTTGTCGGAAAAACAGGGGCAGGCAAGACGACATTGTTCAAGCAATTGCTGCGCGAATATCCTGGTATGCGTGGAGATTTGCGAATTTCTGGAATACCGATCGAGCAACTGAGCTTAGAGGATGTCCGCAGCTGGATTGGCTACGTACCTCAAGAACAAATCCTGTTTTCCAAAACCATTCGGGAAAACATTCAATTTGGAAAGCCAGAGGCGACGGACAAGGAAATATTCCGGGTTATGGAAACAGCCCAATTCCTGAAGGATATCCAGGCGCTTCCGAAAGGACTCGATACGAAGGTGGGCGAGAGTGGCGTAACGTTATCAGGAGGACAGAAACAGCGTGTATCCTTAGCGAGGGCTTTCATCAAAGATCCACAAATTCTTATTTTGGATGACGCCTTGTCGGCAGTTGACGGGAAAACGGAGGCAAATATTATAGGCCACTTAAAAAAAGAACGTAAAAATAAAACGACCTTCATCGCTGCCCACCGACTATCAGCAGTGGAACATGCTGATTTGGTCATCGTTCTCAATGGCGGAAAAGTAGTGGAAAAAGGAACACACCAACAATTAATGGAGATCAATGGCTGGTATGCAGCACAATTTGAACTGCAGCAGCTTGAAGAACAGGAGGTGATCTCCTAATGAAGAAGACATCGACAGAAGTGAAATTATTTCAATACGCGATGAAATTCAAGAGAACCATCATTCTAGGGCTTGTTTGTCTAGTTGTCGCGGTATCGCTTGAACTGGCAGGTCCGTTTATCGCCAAGCGTGTCATTGATGACCATATAACCGGGATTGAAACAACATGGCATCAAGTGGACGATCGGAATGATAAGTACACAGTTTCGTTTGGCGGAGATTACTACAAGCGGGAAGACCGCATGAAACAAGGGGAAGCATCCTTGGGGACAGTTAGTTTGATGCAGGTGGGCAGGTCTTACTATCTCACGGATAAAGAGGTCAGCCAAACAGGAACGCGCAGTGTCAAGGATGGTGTTGTCACAGTAGTGTCCCCACAGGGGACCGAGAAAGCGGAAGTGCAAAAGCTGAGCGTTACAGATTTGTACAGCTTCTTCAAACCTGAGCAGTCGCCTATTGTGTGGCTTTTGAGTTTGTATGTACTGTTGTTGTTAATTGCAGCAATCTTTCAATTTGGTAAAACCTACTTGCTGCAAAAAGCTTCGAACCGGGTAGTGGAAAAGATGCGTAATGATATCTTCAAACATACCCAAGAGGTACCGATTCAGTACTATGTCAATCAGCCAGCCGGAAAAATTGTCGCCAGGGTGACCAATGATACGGAAGCAATCAGGGATTTGTATGAACGGGTGCTGTCTGTGTTTGTCACAAGCATCATTTACATGGCGGGCATATATATCGCATTATTCCTGCTCGACCTTCGTCTTGCCGCACTTTGTTTAATTCTGCTGCCGATCATTTATCTATGGATGAAAGTGTATAAGCATTTTGGAACGAAATATAACAAGGTGGTTCGATCGACAGTTAGTGATATCAATGGAAATATCAACGAATCGATTCATGGCATGCCCATTATCCAAGCATTTCAAAGAGAAGAACAGGTGAGCAATGAATTCGAACAGATGAATGAACGACACTTTGTGTACCAGCGTAAGCTTGTTAAGCTTAGTGCGTTAACGTCGCACAATCTGGTCAATGTGTTGCGGAACCTCGCGTTCGTTGCATTCATATGGTATTTCGGCTCTTCCTCTATTGGTCCTGAAAGTATCATTACAGCTGGTGTTTTGTATGCGTTTGTCGATTACTTAACACGGCTTTTTAATCCGGTAAATGACATCGTCAATCAACTGCCATTATTAGAGCAGGCGAGGGTGGCAGCGTCGAGGGTTTTTGAATTGATGGACCAGCAAGGAGAGAAAGTCGAAACTGCATCTATTGGAAAATATAAAGGACATGTCCAGTTCCAGTCAGTCTGGTTCGCTTATGACGAGAAAGAATATGTCTTGAAAAATATCGATTTGGACATACGGCCGGGAGAAACGGCAGCCTTTGTGGGACATACCGGGTCCGGCAAAAGTTCAATCATGAATTTGCTGTTCCGGTTTTATGATCCGCAGGAAGGAAACATTTTGATTGATGGCAAGGAGATTGTTGGTTTGTCGAGACAACAAGTAAGAAGCCATATGGGAATCGTATTGCAGGATCCGTTTCTCTTCACAGGCACCATTTTGTCGAATGTGACCATGAATGATCCAACTATTTCCCGGGAAATGGCGATAGATGCATTAAAGGCAGTTGGTGCTGACCGGTTCATCGAACGACTGCCAGGTAAGTATGAGGAACCCGTTAAAGAAGGCGGAAGCACCTTTTCGATGGGAGAACGGCAGCTGATTTCCTTTGCACGCGCCCTGGCATTCGATCCTTCCATTCTGATTCTTGATGAGGCTACGGCCAATATCGATACAGAAACGGAAAACGTTATTCAAGAAGCATTGAATGTCCTGAAACAAGGACGTACGACCTTGATTATCGCCCATCGACTCTCAACAATTCAGCAGGCGGATAACATCTTTGTTCTGGAGCATGGTACAATCAAAGAACAAGGCAATCACCAAAGTTTGCTGGAGCAGGCCGGCCTCTATTATCAAATGTATCAGATGCAGCAGGGCAGGCTGAAGGAGCAGGTCGTTTAAGAAGGACGCGAAAGCGTGGGGTGTGTAAATGGCGAATTCAGATGACCGCAAGCAGGATATCATCGATAAAGACTTATATGAAGAAATCCCGGAGGAAGAACTGTTGGAAATCCTCCAAGAAGAAAAACGGAAATCTCGTGAGAAAGAACGGGAAGAACGTGACAGACCAAAACGCCCTTTTCCGAAATGGCCGTTTTGGTTGATTGCCGCTGCAATGATGTTCAATGTCATCGCTTTGCTGCCAAACACGTTCTCGATACCTGCCATTAACTTCTTGATTACCTCTTCCAAGCTGTCTGCGAATGAAGAAATAAGCAGCTATAAACCCGCGGTTGTGGTTATCGAAGCAGGGAATAGTCGGGGCACAGGTTTTTCCATCACAGCAGATGGAAAGATTTTGACCAATCATCATGTAATCGAAGACGAGAGACGGATTTTGGCTGCTTATCCTGATGATGGTTTATTCAAAGCGGAAGTAATTGCTTCTTATCCAGACATCGATTTAGCTGTACTCCAGGTAGAAGGTGAAGGTTTACCACACTTGGAATTAGCTGAAAGCAGCCGTTTTACCGAAGAAGAACACTTTTACTTTATAGGGAATCCGTTGCGTTTTCAGGGGATCGCCAATGAAGGTGAAATTATTGGTTATACCCAGCTGCGGGACTGGGAAGAGCGAGTACTGATGCTGAAAGCGCCTGTTTATCGGGGCAATAGCGGAAGTCCGGTTATCAATGAAGCTGGAAAAGTAATCGGTGTAGTGTTTGCCACGCTTGATCATGAAGAACACGGAAAAGTGGGGCTTGCCGTTCCGATTGAATATTATTATGAAAAACAATAAATACAACCACCCGCAGGATAGGAGCTATCCTGCGGGTTTTCTGTGTGGCACTGCACCCATTTTCTGAATTCAAACTGTGTAACGGAGCAGGGAATAAATTGTTTTCACTTCTGAGCTTCCTTTCGCTTCCAATTTTGCAGAGGAGGAAGCATGTAGTAACCAAGAATTTAGGATGGATAGAATGTGTGAAGTGGGCGATACAAGCTTATTAAGTCGGTTTGCTCCTTTTCGCCAGCATGTCTGCTGCGTTTTGCGGACGTACGACAAGGGTATTTGAATGAAAAAGGAGGAATGACAATGCTATACTATGCATCCTCATTGTACAACTATCAATTAAAGGCAACTGATGGTGAACTGGGTAAAGTAAAGGAATTGTACTTCGATGATAAGCAATGGGTTCTCCGTTATTTTGGAGTGGATACAAGAAAATGGCTGCCAGGCAAAAAAGTACTCTTGTCTCCAAGGTCTTTTCAGGCAATTGATGACGAGAACCAGGCAATCGAGCTGTCCAGTGATAAAGAAACGGTAAGGAACAGTCCTTCGCTTGATGAGGGCTCGCCGTTGTCCAGAGAATATGAAATGACGCTTACTCGCTATTATGGCTGGGCACCATACTGGACCGGCGGACTGCTTTGGGGCCGGCAGGATGTACCAGTAGTCGGAGCTGTTACCAATTCAGATCAGGCAGAGGATTTTCCAGAGAACCGGGAAGAAACTCTGGCAGAAGAATTGACGCATAATTTACGGGAAATAGAAGACTTGACGGATAAATTTACTGTTCATGCTTCGGATGGAAAAATCGGAACAATTGATGATGTATTATTGGATGAAAAAAACTGGAAACTGCGTTATTTAGTCGTAAAAAACGGCCAAGACTTCGCTTGGAGATATTCATTGCTCTCTCCTGACTGGACCCAGTCTATAGACTGGGTGGACTACAACCTGTACCTTGATGTCAAACTGGAAACGGTGAAGAGTGGTCCGGGTATTTCGGATAAAGAGCAAATAACCAGAGAAACTGAACAAGAGTTGCACACTGCCTATGGTAAAAAAACCTACTGGACCTATTAAACATCACATTGAAATTAGCAGCGCACCCCCAATCATCTTGATTTGGGGTGCGAATTTTTTTGTTTAGCTATAGAATCTTGAACTGAAGATTGTAATAGTAATCGTTTTAACTACAGCATGCTCTCCATCTCCTCCACGGATTTTGTAACTTGATGACAACTTTTTAAACAAAATGTAATCTTCTTGTGATAGCTTCCTGTACTCTGTTTCGGTATCATTAGTCATATTAAAGAATAATGGAGATTATCATGCAGAATAAAAATAAACGAACAATACAACACAGCATATTAAAAAAAACACCCAGAAAACAACTGCGATATTCGAAATTTTTAAAGGCTGGAGGTGATGAGGGTTGATCACTCATCGCTCTGCTATGGATGATAAGCAGCGTCTAGAAGATTTAATAGAAATGGTGCAGGCCGGAAACGAGGAAGTACAAAACAGGCTGCTAAAAGCGTATCAACCTTTTGTCGCCAAAAGCGTTTCTGATGTATGTAAACGATATATAGATCCTCAAATAGATGATGAGTTTAGTGTTGGGTTGTTGGCATTCAACGAGGCAATGCTTTCTTATTCGGCAGATAAAGGCAGTTCGTTTTTGTCTTTTGCCCGATTGGTTGTGAAGCGCCGTGTCATCGATTATATCAGGCAGGAACAAAACAAAACTGCTGCAGTATCCATTGACGAGCCGTTAGAGGAAGCCCAACTGGAAAATCCATCTGAGGTAACTGCCGCCAAAGCAATTTACCAGGATCAGGTAGACAGCTGGTATCGGAGGGAAGAAATCAGAGATTTGCAAGATAAGCTCAAAGAATATAAATTGTCCTTTGAGGAGCTTACGGTAATTTCACCGAAGCATCGTGATGCACGAGAGTCCGCCATTCGGGTGGCCAGAGTACTTCATGAAAATGAATTTTTGAGAAGCTATGTCCTTAAAAAGAGAAAAATTCCGATTAAAAATCTCGTTAACTATGTGGATGTCAGCAAAAAAACATTAGAGAGAAACAGAAAATTCATTCTGGCCATTTTTATTATTCTCAGTGGGGATTATATTTATTTAAAAGATTATCTAAAGGGGTTGGGTTAGTGAAAAGAGGAATCATCATGGAGCGGCACCGCCATTACATGATTGTGATGGATAAGGATGGTGTATTCCACAAAGCCGAACCTGCTGCTTCCGCAGAGGTCGGTACAGAGGTGGAATATAAACCGATTCAGAACGGTCGTTTCCATCGCTTTTTGTTAACTGGGAAATCAGTGAAAAAGCGTACGAAAATCGCTGTCATGACGGTTCTGGTTATGCTGATCACTTTTCCGCTTTACGCGTGGTACAACGGTGGCAAAGTATATGCTTATGTCAATGTTGATATCAATCCGAGTGTGGAAATGGAAGTAGATGAAGCGATGAAGGTGAAAAGCATCAGACCGTTGAACGATGATGCAGAGCAAATACTGGTCGAGTTAGGTACATCCTGGAAAAACAGAACGGTAGAAGAAGTGACTTCCCTCCTGATTGAGCAGGGAAAGAAAGATCAGCTTATCGATGGAGAAAATGTCGTGATTATTGGAGTCAGTTACTTAGATGGGCAGGAAAAAGAAAAACATATTACCGATACATTGGATGATTATTTTAATCGGCACCCACAAGAGGAACTTAGTGTTGCTACATTTGAAGTACCCGAAAAAATACGGGAGGCTGCAAGATCTGAGCGTAAATCCATGAATGAATTGTTCGCTGAAGAGGTCGATAAACAGGTAGAAGCTGATAAGGATGCATTGCAAATCGATGATCAGGAGAAAGAACTTATACAATCTTATTATCATAAAGATGATCACGATGAAGAAAGTGACCTGGAGTCGACTGATACCGTAACAGAACAAGAGGAAAGTAAGACTGAAACATCTGATAACTTGGCGGATAATTCTGTCAATCAAACAGAGGCCATACTGGAGAACCGCCAAAACTCGGAATTGAAAACAAAGGAAAAAAAACAGGAAAATTCTAGAGAATGGGCAGATAAAAAGAAATCAGACCAGCCCGATGCTGCAAAGAAGGCGAAAGAAAAAACAAGTAAACAGGAAAGAAAAGAACATAAAAAGCGGGATACAGGTCATAAAAGCAAGCATAAACAGTCCATAAAACAAAGCCGAACTGACCATCCTAACAAGAATAAGAGCAACCAGGCAGAAAGAAAAAAACAACGTAATCACCAGCAAAAGAAGAAAGATAACAATAATGGACCTCATGGCCGCGGTAGTGGCGGTAAAAAGAATCAGGACCATGATTAGAGAAAGCTCTTTTCCTACAGTAGGAAAGGGGCTTTTTTGCAAGGTTAAATAGAAGGAGGTTCTTCTTGCCAGATCGAGGAGAAGCGATTTCGAGGGGCTTCTTGCTATGTTCTCATTTGGTTTTTAGTTGGTGATCTACTCTTAATCCAGTACAATAAAGGTACACAAATTGTGAAGAGGGAGCTGCAAAATGGAGGCAAGGAAACCGAGAATAGGTATTGTCGGGCTGGGGAATATTGCACAAAAAGCCTACTTACCTATATTAATGAAGGAAACGGACTGGGAATTAGCGGGAGCCTATTCCCCAAATCAAACGAAACGCGAGAAGCTGTGCAGGAATTTACGGATAAACACCTTCAACAGTCTGGCATCACTGTCTTCCCAAAGCGACGCTGTATTTGTACATACATCCACAGAAACACACTTTGAGGTCGTTTCCTTTTTGCTTGGCCAAGGAAACGACGTATATGTCGATAAACCATTGGCGGCCAACCTAGAGCAAGCAGTTCATCTCGCAGAGTTAAGTGAAAAGACTGGCAGAAAACTAATGGTCGGTTTTAACCGGCGATTTGCACCCTTGTATAGGAAAGCGAGAGAATTGTCAGCGGAGTTCGATTGGGTACAAATGGAAAAACACCGGACGGACAGTATCGGACCTGGTTCTTTTGCTTTCACGATGCTTGACGATTACTTGCATATAATCGATACCATCCGTTGGTTGGCGGGTAGAAAAGAGTTAAAAGTCACAGATTTGTTTACAAGGGAGGACGAAGCCGGGCAAATGTTGTTTGCCAAACATTCTTTTCAAACGAGTGGGCAGCACTTCACTACGGCGATGCATCGGCGTGCCGGAACAAATCTGGAAAAGCTGGAAATAGTGAATGAACAATCGATAATCCGGGTAAATAATTTAAATACACTGCAGGTGGAAGCAGAAGGCTGTTTAACAGAAAGTTCTTCCCCTTCTTGGGAAGAACTGCTAACGACTAAAGGGTTTACCGGAGCTGTTTCCCATTTTATTTCAGCGGTCAAAGATGATGAAACCCCTGATGTGGATGGTTGGGATGCTGTGAAATCTCAACAGCTGCTTGACCAATTAATCAACAAGCATCAGCAATAGAAATCGATTGTAAAAAATGCATCGTAGATAGAAAGGGTTCGATTTATATGTCCAAACTGGACTTGAAGCAATTTGAGAAAAAGTTAATCGTACGAAACATAAAGGAAGAAGATATTCCGCAAATTCTAAAGCTGCAGAGATCCTGTTTCCCGCATATGGATCCGTGGAAACCAGAGCATCTACAAAGCCACTTGGAACATTTCCCAGAGGGCCAGTTTTGTGTGGAATTGGATGGAGACATCATCGGAAGCTGTTCCAGTTTGATTATCAACTTCGATGAATATGATGACAAGCATACATGGGATGACATTACCGATGAAGGCTATATAACCAATCACGATCCAGAAGGATACAACCTATATGGCATCGAGGTAATGGTTGACCCCGAGTACCAAGGGATGAAAATCGGCAAACGCTTGTATGAAGCACGAAAGGAACTGGCCAGAGAACTAAACTTAAAAAGTATTATTATCGGCGGTCGGATTCCGAATTACCATAAATACCAGGATAAGCTGACACCGAGACAATATGTCGAGGAAGTGATCGAGAAAAAGATATATGATCCGGTCTTGACCTTCCAGACCATGAACGGGTTTACCATTATGCGTATTAATCCAGGCTATCTGCCCGACGACGTACAGTCAGCCAAATATGCGACGTTGATGGAATGGAACAATATCGATTACCGTGCGAAATCAAAACGGCATTTTAAGACAGCCTATCCGGTGCGGATCACGGTGATACAGTACATGATGAAAAATATAGAATCCTTTGAAGAATTTGCCCGGCAAGCAGAGTATTATGTGGACGTGGCTTACGACTTTGGATCCGACTTCGCTGTCTTCCCTGAAATATTCACGACACAGCTGATGTCGTTCCTCGAGGAAAAAGTTCCATCAAAGGCGGTACGCCGCTTGACCGAATACACAGAAGATTATATCGAGTTATTTACTTACTTGGCGATGAAATACAATATTAATATCGTCGGAGGCTCTCATTTCGTGGAAGAGGATGATCATATCTATAACATCGCCTACCTTTTCCGCAGGGATGGTACCATTGAAAAGCAATATAAAATTCATGTAACGCCTAATGAAAGGAAATGGTGGGGAATACAACCAGGCGATGCCGTCAAGGTGTTCGACACAGACTGCGGCAAAATCGCCATTCAAGTTTGTTATGATATCCAATTCCCTGAACTGACAAGGTATGCAGTTGATCAGGGGGCAAACATTATCTTCGTTCCGTTTTGTACCGATGACCGGCAAGGTTACCTTCGTGTCAGATATTGTGCGCAGGCCCGTGCTGTCGAAAATCAAGTATATACGGTGATTGCCGGGACAGTCGGCAACCTGACACAAGTCGAAAACATGGACATTCAGTATGCACAATCAGGAATTTTCACTCCATCAGACTTTGAATTCGCCCGGGACGGGATTATTGGTGAATGCCACCCTAATATCGAAACAGTCGTAGTTGGGGACGTGGACTTGGAAATCTTGCGCAGACAGCGTAAATCGGGAACGGTACGGCAGCTGCGCGATCGAAGACGCGATTTGTTCGAAATCAATTACAAAAAATTAAATACGGGAGAAAACGATGAGAAGAAGGGATGATCATTCATGCTCAATGGACAAGTGGCAATTGTAACGGGAGCATCCCGCGGGATTGGCAAAGCGATTGCCCGTGAGCTTGCCAAAAATGGAGCAAAGCTAGCTATTACAGGAAGTTCAGACGAAGTGCATCGTACCAAGCGGGAATTGGAGGAAGAGGGCTGTCAGGACATTTTTTCTTTTCGTGCCGATGTAACCAAAGAGATAGAAGTCGACCAGGTAGTTCAAGCCACCAGGACGTCGCTTGGCTCGGTTGATATCCTTGTAAACAATGCTGGAGTAGGAGTCTCGAAAAAAGTGGAGGATATAACGGTTGAAGAATGGAGAAAAACGTTCGAAGTTAATGTCCAGGGCGTTTTCCTGTTTACAAAAGCAGTAATTCCGATAATGAAGCGGCAGCAGTCCGGTACAATCATCACCATTTCCTCGGATGTAGCCCGCTATTCACTTGCAGATAAAGGTTCCTTATATACAGCAACAAAGTATGCCGTCCAAGGATTTATTGGTTCGGTTGCTCAGGAATTGCAGCAAGACGGTATCAGGGTCAGCACCATAAATCCGGGGCTCGTCGATACCAATTTGAGCGACACCAAAAAAGATGCAGCCGGTAAAAAGGATTGGCTGAAAGCGGAAGAAGTAGCAGAGGCGGTTCGATACATGGCGGAAGCTCCTAAACACATGGTCATCGACGAGATGTATGTACATCCACTTTGTCAAGAATATCCACGTACTTGAAACAGCGCCCTGCTTAGTCAGGGCGCTGTTTTTATATTTCAACTTCTATTGCCGGTGTGTGGGCCATGGCGTGATCGATATAGTGGAGCAGATTTTCATGGGAATCGATGACGGTTTGTTCGCTTCGTGTGTAATGAAAGGCGTGGAGGAACGTTTCGATTTTTTTGGCTAAAAAATCATCTTGAGTCCGCACCATCAATACAAGCAAGTCATCCCATTGTCCCCAAAGTGTATAATACAATGCTTTATCATAGTCAGGTATCACCATTTTCATCCCTCTTTCTGAAGGGTTGCTTTTAGTTTTGCCTCAGTTTTTCAAAACAATTTACGTGCGTTTATGGAGAGGATGGAAATTGTTTACGAAAGGACAGGAAATTAAAGGGGAAAGTTGAATGTTTTTACCATCGATTGGTGTTTTGTTGAAGCGCATAAACCTCCATTCTTGAACCATACTAGCATTAAACCTGATAGAAGGAGGAACACACCATGAAGTGGAAAGCAATAGGTGTCACTTTATTAGGTACCGCAATGTTAATGGGCTGCCAAAACAATGATGGCAACCAAACAGGTCAAGGTACCGATGATAACGGGGTTCAGCAGACTCGATTCAACAACACAACAGATTATCCGAACCAGGGCAACAGACCTGGTGATGATGACTGGATGGACAACCGGAACATGGCAAATAACGGAGAAAATGCAGATAACCAAGGCAATCAAAACGGAAACAACGATCAGTATGAAGTGGATGAGCAGCTGGGAGACCGGATTGCCGAACAAGTAGATGACATCGACCGAGCCTATGTTTTGACTACCGGTAACAATGTTTATGTGGCTGCCGAATTGAACAAAGGAACGAAAGGAAACAACGGTAACGGCGGCAATAATAACGATACCGGCGGTAACAATAATGGGGACGATGGCAATAATGCCAATTTCGGTAACAACGGAAATAATGGAAACAACAATGGCACGAGCGGAAATAATGGAAACAATGGCAATGACGACAATCAAGTCAGCGACAAAATCAAAGAAGAAGTTTCTAAAGTGGTAAAAGAGGCTGATGACAATGTGGAGAATGTATATGTTTCCACCAATCCGGATTTCGTTAATCTGACTAACAATTATGCTCAGGACGTCCAAAACGGCGAACCGGTCGAAGGGTTTTTTGAACAATTCGGTGAAATGACCCAACGTCTTTTCCCGCAAAACCGATAGGAAGTTTTTTTGCTATGTGAACAAAGCGGCTGACCATTTTAAATGGCCGGCCGTTTTTTTTACTCGAAATATAACCAAGACTGCTTTCTTCTTCGCTGGAAATGTGAATTCTAGGCCTGGATGACATCGAAGCAGCAAAAGAAGCAGCTCGCGTTATCACCAACTATCCATAATTGATAACGCCCATTTAATATGTTATATTATTACCAATAATCCCAATAAAACATAGTGTATTAGTATGAATTAAAAATGGGAGTTGAGAAATGAATGGGCCGAGAATTTATCGATTTATTTAATGAGTGGGCTGGTTCTTATGATGAAACTGTAACAGGTCATGATCCTCAGTATCGTGCTGTATTTGATAAATATGATACAATACTTGAAGTAGTCACTAATAATTCCTTGGGAAACGTTTTGGAATTTGGTGTAGGCACCGGCAATCTTTCCAAAAAGTTGTTGGATGCAGGCCACCAAGTAATCGGGGTGGAACCTTCCGCGGCAATGCGTGAAGCGACTGCTAAAAAATTCCCGGATCTTCGAGTAGAAGATGGAGATTTTCTTACCTATCCACAACCGGAAACCCCGATTTCGACCATTGTAAGTACGTATGCCTTTCATCATTTGACTGATGAAGAAAAAGGACGTGCGATCAAAGGGTTCAGTGAACTGCTTCCCGCGGGAGGCAAGGTCGTATTTGCCGATACTGCTTATCAAGACGAGGAAACAAAACAGCAGATTCACCAGCAGGCAAAACAGAACGGGTATAATGACTTATTGTATGATTTAACAACCGAATATTATCCGATGCTTGATGTGTTGCAATCATTGTTTGAAGACAACGGCTTTTATGTTACGTTTAAACAAATGAATCAATTTGTTTGGCTTATGATTGCCGAGAAGCAGTAACACTAACAAAGGAGTGGAGAAATAATGCCAGAAAAAATGAACGTGGAAAGTTTCAACCTTGACCATACGAAAGTAAAAGCACCTTATGTCCGTCTGGTCGGAGTAACTACCGGTCAAAGCGGTGATAAAGTTTATAAATATGATATCCGATTCTGCCAACCGAATAAGGCTCACATGGATATGCCGGGATTACATTCTATCGAGCATTTGATGGCAGAAAACATCCGCAACCATATTGATAATGTACTTGATATTGGCCCTATGGGCTGCCAAACAGGCTTTTATCTAGCCATTCTTAATAATGACAGTTATGAGGACGTGCTGGATGCGTTGGAAAAGACATTGCAGGATGTATTGGAAGCTACTGAAGTGCCTGCGTGCAACGAAGTGCAGTGCGGATGGGCTGCTAATCACAGCTTAGAAGGAGCCCAAAAAATTGCTGCTGACATGCTGGAAAAGAAAGACGAATGGCAGCAAGTTTTTGCAGATTAAGGGGGTAGCTGGATGACTCGTTATCGGAATGTACAAGAGTTGATCGGCAATACCCCATTAGTCGAATTGACCAAGTTCCCCCTTCCTGAGGGGGTTCGTTTTTTTGCGAAATTGGAGTTTTATAATCCTGGTGGCAGTATCAAGGATCGATTGGGCCAGGAGCTGATCAATGATGCGCTCCGCAGTGGCAAAATATCGGAAGGCGGAACCATCATCGAGCCGACTGCCGGCAACACCGGAATTGGATTGGCGTTAGCTGCTATTGATAAAAATGTTTCGGTTACCTTTTGTGTACCGGAACAATTCAGCACGGAAAAACAGGAACTTATGAAGGCTTTAGGAGCCACTATTGTTCATACCCCAACAGAAAAAGGGATGCGGGGGGCAATAGCCAAGGCGGAGCAGCTTGTCAGGGAGACTCCGAACAGTTATTCACCGCAACAGTTTGGCAACGATGCGAATCCTGCTACTTATTACAAGACGCTTGGACCTGAAATTTGGAACGATCTGGATGGTAAAGTAGATGTATTTGTAGCTGGTGCTGGCACTGGCGGGACATTCATGGGCACTGCCCGTTATTTAAAAGAACAAAATCCAGACGTAAAAACCGCTATCGTTGAGCCGGAAGGATCGGTGATTGCCGGGGGAGAATCCGGACCGCATAAAACAGAAGGAATTGGCATGGAGTTTCTTCCAGAATATATGGAGCGTTCTTACTTTGACGCTATCCATACGGTACCGGATGAAATCGCTTTTGACTATGTCAAAAAGCTGGCTGCGATGGAAGGTCTGCTGGTGGGAAGTTCTTCAGGCGCTGCTTGTTATGCCGCCTTGCAAGAAGCCATGCAGGCGGAGCCTGGGACGAATATTGTCACGGTTTTTCCTGACAGTAGTGAACGATATCTGAGTAAACGCATCTACCAAGGAGGAGTATAATGAAGTCCAAAACAAAAGTTATTCATGCAGGTATTACAGGGGATGAAAAAACCGGCGCTGTTTCCGTGCCGATTTATCAGGTGAGCACGTATGCCCAAGAAGCAGCTGGAAAACACACTGGATATGAGTATTCCCGTACAGGTAATCCGACGCGGCACGCTTTGGAAACAACGATATCCGAGCTTGAAAACGGGAAAGCTGGTTTTGCCTTCGGTTCCGGTATGGCAGCAATCACTTCTGTCATGATGCTATTGAACAGCGGAGACCACATTGTCATGACGGATGACGTGTACGGTGGTACGTACCGACTAATGACTGGTGTATTGAACCGCTTTGAACTAGATCATTCTTTTGTGGATACAAGTGATCCGGAAAAAGTGGAAGCAGCTATCCAATCGAATACAAAAGCGCTTTATATCGAGACGCCGACTAATCCTCTATTGAAGATTACAGACTTGAAAAAAATGGCTGATATCGCTAAGGAAAACAATCTTTTGTTAATCGTGGACAATACGTTTGCTACTTCTTACTGGCAGCAACCGATTGATTTAGGAGCAGATATTGTGCTCCATAGTGCAACCAAGTATGTCGGAGGTCATAGTGACGTCGTAGCAGGTTTGGTTGTCGTCAATTCCGATAAGTTGGCTGAAGAGCTTCACTACATCCAAAATTCTGTCGGCGGGGTACTGGGACCTCAGGATTCCTGGTTATTAATGCGTGGAATCAAGACACTGGGACTACGTATGGAAGCAGCAGAAAAGAATTCTCAACAGCTGGTGGAATTTCTGCAAAACCACCCACAGGTCAATACTATTTATTATCCAGGACTTCCGGACCATAAAGGACATGATATTGCCAAACAACAGGCAGATGGTTTTGGTGCCATGATTTCCTTTGACGTTGGTAGTTCTGAGCAGGCGGACCAGGTGTTGTCTAAAGTAAAATACTTTACGATTGCTGAAAGCCTTGGCGCTGTTGAAAGCTTGATTTCCGTACCGGCGAAAATGACGCATGCATCGATTCCAAGAGAACGTCGCCTGGAACTTGGTATCACGGACGGATTGATCCGTATTTCTGTCGGTATTGAGGACAGTGAAGATTTGATCAGTGATTTGAAACAAGCAATGGAGTAACAAAGACGCTGGCGTCCAATCACAGATCTTGAGAGGAAGCTGGAAGGAAACAATGGTATGCAATTATTAAAAACTCATCAGTGCCCTATTGGGCATCGATGAGTTTTTTTATCATTCAGAAGGCACTTGCAGAACAGTATAGGCTTGGTTTGCAATTTCTGCCATCCGTATCGATCGGGAAAGCATTGCCTGGCAAAATCATTAGGGAAGCGACTGTATCGTATAAGGCATAAAAAAGGAAGGGATAGCTTTTTTCTATTCCAATTTGAATTGTGCTAAAATAAAATCAGTAATGAAGCAAAGGATGTGGACCAGTATGTCAGAAAAAGTGTTAGCTTATTTGCAAGATAACCGGGAACGTTTATTGGAGAAATTAAACGAGTTCCTATCCATTCCAAGTATAAGCACGGACAGTGTACATAAACCGGATGTGGCAGCGGCAGCTGATTTCGTATCAAATTATTTAACCGAGATCGGTTTTACGACTGTAGAGGTACAAGAAACGAAAGGGCATCCGCTTGTCTATGGCGAATGGAACGGTGCAGGTGAAGATGCTCCGACTGCTTTGTTGTATGGTCATTATGATGTCCAGCCTGCAGACCCGCTGGAACTGTGGGAAAGTGAGCCTTTCAAACCAGAAGTTCGTGAAGGCAGACTCTATGCACGCGGAGCAAGTGATGACAAGGGTCAAGTTTTCATGCATCTTGCCGTGTTTGAAGCTTACATGAAGTCGGAAGGTTCCATGCCGGTCAACATCAAGGTTTGCATTGAAGGGGAGGAAGAAATCGGCAGCGAGAACCTCTATCAAGTGTTGGAGGACAAAAAAGAACAGTTCGCTGCCGACTTTGCCATCATCTCTGATTCAGGAATGGTGGACACCGGACAACCTACGGTACTGTATGGATTGAAAGGCTTCACAGGCTTGGAGTTCACTGTTCATGGCCCATCGAGCGATTTGCATTCCGGAATTTATGGCGGAGTTGTCCGCAACCCTGCGATGGCGTTGTCGCACATGCTGGCTTCCTTGAAGGATGAGCAGGAAGTCGTGAAAGTGGACGGATTCTACGATGGAGTGGAAGAGCTGTCAGAGGAAGAACGCAAGCTGATTGCCGATGTACCGGGGGAAAACTACCAGCAGACGACAGGAGTTGAAAAAACAGTTTCGGAAAAAGGGTTTACCGCCAAAGAGCATATGATGGCAAGACCGACGATGGAAATCAACGGTATGTTCAGCGGTTATCAGGGAGAGGGGACAAAAACAATTATTCCTTCATCCGCAACTGCAAAGCTGACCTGCCGGCTGGTGCCGGGAATGGATCCTGACCATATCCAGCAGCTCGTCATCGACCATTTGCATAAAAACTTGCCGGAGGGCGTGACGATGGACGTGAAGCCGGAACCATTGTCAGCGAAAGCATACAAAGTAAATCCTGATCATCCACTGATTAAAACTGCTGGCGACTCTTTGCAAAAGGCTTTCGGAAAAGAGGCGGTTTACGCGCGTTTAGGCGGATCGATTCCAGTTGTGGAGTCAATTGACTCGATTTTCCACATGCCGGTTGTACTGCTTGGTTTCGGAACACCGGAAGACCGGTTGCACTCCCCTAATGAAAGCTTTCCGCTGGAGAGCTTCGACAAAGGGATGGAGACACTCGTTTACTACTGGGACGAAGTGAAAAACACATCGCTGTAAACAACATATTTGGGACAAAAGCATCGTGACCATAATAAAAGCCGAACGATTCCGTATTTCGTTCGGCTTTTATCGATTTTCTCATAACTCATTTTGCAAATAGCCAACCGCTATCCCCTTTCTTATGAATCGTGCAACTCTCCACCCCGGCAAGGTACTTTGTCGCTTTCCGCGGACACAGCTTTAGCTAACTTGGCAAAGAAAAGTGCTTTGCCAAGTGGATCTTCAGCTCGCGTTCCTCCCGCTGGAGTCTGCGTACCTTGCCTCCGTTGGTGGAGATAGTTTTTCTTCTGTCGTGACCTCCGTGTTGTCATTGTCGTTACGTAAGGGCTTGTTTAATTGTGATGATTTATTGAAACTCTTCTTAAAGGTAATGCGGAAAGAGAGGCAACGGTTATAATGAAGGGAAGGAGGGGGAGAAGGATTGAAGAAATTTACTGTATATGTTTTTGCAATGCTGATCATGATTGCTGCGTTAGCTGCATGCAGCAGTCGGGAACCGGTGGAGGAACTGGCTCCCAATCATGAGCGGACGGCAGGTATTGATCAACTTCCACAATTTTTAAAGGACACGTCTGAAGACTTGCAGATGGTGTATCGATCTGCCGCAGAGCACCAAGAGCTGCTTGAACAGATTCCTTGTTATTGTGGATGTGGTGATGCAACTGTCGGCCATAAAGACAATCATGATTGCTTTGTTCATGAAATAGCAGACAATGGCGAGGTAGTTTGGGATACACATGGAATTGGGTGTCAGGTATGTATCGATACAGCAGTCTATTCGATTAATGAATACCAGAAAGGGACCGATATTCCTACTATCCGTAAAACAATAGATGACACTTATCAAGATCATGGCTACCCAGAACCAACTCCGACCCCGGATGTTTAAAGATACTAATATTATAAGTTAATGTAAAAGCCCGGAATAAATGTCCGGGCTTTTACATGCGCTCGATGTAGTGGTGGATTTCAATTGGAGAGAAGTACTCCATCTGGATCAACCAAACCTGCAAAGGACCAGGTTTTTCCTTGATCATCAGTAGAAAATTTGGCTAATACGCTCCCTCCTAGATAATCGCCTTCCGGACCTTGGTTAACAAGCAATGTACCATTGTCCCCTTCGATAACAGGAATTTCTGCTTGTGTGAAATACCCCTGATATTCCTCCGGTATCGGAATTTTCACTCGTCCCCAGTTTTTTCCGCCATCATTCGTCCTGTATAAATTCGGTACAGGTGGATTTCCTTCTGTCCGATATTCCCCAAAAGAGATGAATCCTAGCTTGTTGTTAATGAAACCGCCGTCTGTCACCAATGCCTGGATGTCATTGACCGAATTAGTCTTGTACCATGACTGGCCGGCATCGTTTGTTTTCCATATAAAATGCGCCTCACTGCTCATCGTTTTATCCCCTGTCACAATGAGGTAGCCATCTTTATCGGAGGTGAAGCCGAGCAGGCCAAGCCGTAGAACGGGCAGCTTGTCGGAAACCAATACCTCTTCCCAAGACTTTCCTTTATCAGTGCTTATCAGCACGCTCAAATTTCGGTGTCCGCCCAGAACAAATGCTGTTACCTCCGGTGTGATGACATAGCTTTCTTCCCTCAAAGAAGTGTCTATGGATCGGTCGATGCTAAATAGTTCTTCCGGCGCAACAGGCACGGTCTGCCAGTCTTCTCCATTATTATAGGTGACTTCCAGAGAACTGCCGCTCACTCGGTAAGTGTTTTTTCCAGAGGAGTCTTCTATTCCCAGATCTTCTTTATAATCTTCCAGCGTTTCAACGGGCGGTAGAGCGATCTGTGTATCATCCGATTTCTCGATAGATGTTAAGTGGTATTTCAAACCGTCCTCCTTCTCAATTCCAAGCTTCCAAACTAGATTGGAAACAACTCCTTTTTCATTAGCCTCTCCCCATTCGTTATCCGTTTTTTCCGCACCTTCAGGTAACTGGATCTGGAATATTACCGCCACAACGAAAGAATCTTTGTCCCCGGATATTTTGGTGAATCTTGTGAAGCTGGCGTTAGCGACTGTTCCGTCATTTTTTAATTGCTGCATGAAATCAAACCAAAGCCGGTAGGCAATTGTTTCTGCTTTTTTATCCCGTTCCTCTACTTGTACGGTGTAGGGAAGTTTGTTGTCTATGTCTTCTTTTGTTTCTTGTGTGCCCGGGACTCGCTCCATATGCTCCTGGTCGTTGTTACGCATCTGAACGCCAATGGCGATAACAAATAACACGAAGATAAAAAGTATGAGCAGCCGTTTTGTATGATTCATCTCTGTCATCCTTCATTATTTTTTCCTTCTAAAAGGTAGTCGCATATCATTCTGCAGCTTGGCATGTCCTTCAAGATGGAGAACTAGAAGCGAGCTTAGAAACCATTACTTGAGTTAAAGCCAATTTGATTTTAACATAAATATCCAATCATACGTCCGCTTACGTCGAGAAAACAAAAGGAAGACGGAAAAAAACTTTCATTACTGGAATAATGTCGCTCCCTTGTTCTATTCTTTTCCCTTCATCATTGAGAACCGTCGTACATATATTGATGTAACACCACCATAAAGGGGAGATCATTGTTGAAACAAGCGGACCAAAACTCGCTGGAAAGAGCGATTGATGAAATAACGGAAATTGCCGAGGGCTTCGGTCTCGATTTTTATCCTATGCGTTATGAAATTTGTCCAGCAGAAGTTATTTATACTTTTGGCGCATACGGAATGCCGACAAGATTTTCCCATTGGAGCTTTGGCAAACAATTTCATAAAATGAAGCTTCAATATGATCTTGGATTGAGTAAAATTTATGAGCTGGTCATCAATTCGAACCCCTGTTATGCCTTTCTGCTCAATTCAAACAGTTTAATTCAAAATAAACTGATTGTCGCGCACGTTCTCGCTCACTGTGATTTCTTTAAAAATAATGTGCGTTTTCAAAATACCAACAGAGATATGGTGGAAAGCATGTCAGCAACCGCTGAGCGGATTGCCGCTTATGAAAAAGAGCATGGGCAGGAGGAAGTGGAGGCGTTCCTCGACGCAGTGCTTGCCATTCAGGAACACATTGATCCGAGACTGATCAAACCTAAACTCGATTGGGAAAGAGATGAACCAGAGGAAGAGGTGCCGGATAAAACTACGCCGTACGATGATTTGTGGAAGTTAGATGATACATCTCCAGCCTCCGACCGCCCGAAGAAGAGAAAGGCTTTCCCTCCGAAACCGGAAAAGGATATTCTTTTGTTTATAGAAGAGTACAGCCGTACCCTGGAAGACTGGCAGCGGGATATCCTGACGATGATGCGGGAGGAAATGCTTTATTTTTGGCCCCAGCTGGAAACGAAAATCATGAACGAAGGCTGGGCTTCTTTCTGGCACCAGCGTATTTTGAGAGAAATGGATCTGACCAGTGATGAGTCGTTGGAATTTGCCAAATTGAACGCTGGCGTCGTCCAGCCATCGAAAACACAAATAAATCCTTACTACTTGGGGGTGAAAATGTTTGAGGACATCGAAGAGCGCTTCAACCATCCGAGTGAGGAAATGATCAAATGGGGGGCAGAGCCAGGGAAAGGGCGGGAAAAAATATTTGAAGTCAGGGAAATCGAATCGGATATATCGTTCCTCCGCAACTATATGACAAAAGAGTTCGTACACCGGGAAGATATGTACCTGTTTCAAAAACAAGGGCATGAATACAAAATTACCGATAAAGATTGGGAAGCGGTCAGAGATCAGCTGATCACCATGCGGGTAAATGGAGGGTTTCCTTATATTACTGTCCAGAATGGAGATTACCTGCGAAATGGCGAGCTTTATTTAAAGCATCATTATGAAGGAGTCGAACTTGACCTGACCTATTTAGAACGGACGCTTCCATACATTTATGAGCTATGGGGCAGAAATGTTCACCTGGAAACAGTGGTTGAAGAGAAGGCGGCACTTTTCAGCTATGAAGGTAGCAAAGTATATAAAAAGTATCTGACATAAAAAAAGGCCGGGACAAAAGCATGGCCACCAACTAAAAACCGAACGAATGCTAAAATGCTAATCGACTTTATCCTGTTTATTTGTTTTATCCTGTTGTTTAAAGCATGCTTGTATCGCTACGGCAAGATACGAAGCGTTTGCCAAGTTAGCTGAAGCCGTGCCCTCGGAAAGCGAAGTGTCTTACCGGAGTGGAGAGTCGCACGATTCATAAGAGAAGGGTAGGACGGTTTACTTTTTTCTAAGCAAAAAAACCGAACGATTCGTTCGGTTTTTAGTTTATTCACGATGCAATTGTCCCAGTCTCTTTCTTTAGATAGTTAAAAAGTACGAGCGAGTTCTTTTGCGCGGGAAATACCATCTGCTTTGATGTCATTTGCTTTTTCCGGCATTGCGGCATGTCCTTCGATGAACAGTCCTTCAAAGGAAGGTACACCGAAGAAATCCATGATGATACTAAGATAACGGTGCCCCATTTCCAGCTCTGCCGCTGGCCCTTCAGAATAAATACCCCCGCGGGCCTGGATATGCAATGCCTTTTTGTCCGTCAAGAGACCGATCGGTCCTTCATCTGTATATTTAAATGCTTTTCCTGCAACCGCTACAGAATCGATGTAGGCCTTCATCAAAGGGGGAAAAGAGAAATTCCAGAACGGTGTTACGAATACATACTTATCTGCCTGGATAAACTGTTCGCTTAACTCCGAAAGACGCCCTACCTTGGCCTGTTCCTCCTTCGAAAGCTCCTCGAATCCCTTTCCCGACTGGAGTTTGCCCCAGCCTTGAAAAACATCGGCATCAATATATGGAATATTTTCTTTGTATAAATCAATCGGAACAATCTCGTCCTCTGGATTTTCCTGTTGATATGTTTCAATGAATGCTTGGGCGGCAGCCATACTGAACGATTGCGTTTCATCGTGCGGATGGGCCGTGATATATAATATCTGTGCCATTAAACTCACCTTTCTGTTTTGATTAGGATTAGTGTGGAAACAAGCATATAAAAACATACATAACTCATTACCTTGAATTGAAGATAAACAATTCAAGGTAACATAGTAAAGCATCGTTGTGATAACTGTCAATTGAAAAGGACCAGCCGTTTCACCGGCTGGTCCTGCTTCCTGCGCTTTATTATTTTCCTATATAAGGATTTCCACTTATGTTCTTTCTTGCTTCATCGGATATTTTTAAAGACGATTTGTTTGCTTTCTCCATCGTAACAGGCGGGGTTCCGCTGCCGTCGTAGTGCAAAGGCTTTTGTTCCATATAAAAACCTCCTTTTGATAGTTCTATTATACCAGAAAACGTTTACATTTATAAGGCGTTTTTTTATTATTTCCTAAAGCTCATTTCCTATACTAATTGTTATTGGCTCATTTGAGAGAAATGCTGCATTATAACTTCGATGCGTCTTCCTGATCTCCTGCCTTAATCGATTTGGCGCGCGGCACTGTGGTTACCCTGTGCTTTTGCAGAAGTCGAATAGCAAGTGCTCGTAGGGATACGATAAGGCAATGTTAATAACCTTTGTCGTAGTTGACAAAATTTTGGCAACAATATTCTTTTTGAACAGGACTTTACTAGAAGATAAGCCGGGTGCAAAAGCGCATCCTTATAAGTCCCCCGACAGGTATGATAAACTTGGGATTAGAAAACTTGTCGGAAGATTGAATGAAAAATAGGTTCTAAAAGGTACATTAAAAGGGGGAGAGAAGTATGTCAAAACAGGACGAGTTATTATACCAATATTTGATCGATCATACTGCTTCCATTACGGACAGGTGGCTGGAAACAAGGAAAAGCAAAAATGGTTCAATTTACTCGGCGCACTCGGATGATAGGGTAGAAACGATGCTGCGTGAACAGAACAAAATGACAATAGAAGCTGTAAGCAGTTCATTGCTTGCTGATGAAGGAACGGTAAATAAGCAGGTAGATGAATGGGCAAGGACAATCGGAGAAAGTAGAGTGGATTCAGATACGCCTATTTATGAAGTAATTGAAGCAATCAACAAAGCAGAGAATGTATTTATGGAGTTTGTCTTGCATTTTATCGAAGAAAACGAAGAAATTATCCGGAAGGATGATATCCTACGCTGGAATCGCAAAGTAAATTCTGCTTTTAATCAAATGGTAACGAAGTTTTCCGAGGTTTATTACCGGATTACCAGACAGCGCCTTTTCTCTCAGCAGGAACTAATCCATGAGTTAAGTACCCCGATTATTCCGATATTTAAAGACATGGCGATTGTTCCATTGATTGGAGAATTGGATTCCTACCGAGCCAAATTCGTCATGGAGACCATTCCAGCTAAATGTGTTGAAAAAGAGGTTGAACACTTGTTTATCGACCTTTCCGGTATGCCGACAATCGATACCATGATTGCTCAGCAAATTTATCAGCTGACCCGTATGTTGAAATTGTTGGGGATTTCTTCCACTATTTCCGGTATACGTCCGGAAGTGGCTCAAACAGCTGTACAATTGGGAATCGATTTTGAAAGTACCGGTACATACAGTTCATTGAAACAGGCACTCCTGTTAGCAGGATTAAATATTACAACCGAATAGCTATGCAAAAAACTCCTGATCGGGAGTTTTTTTGTTAAGGGTTTCAGAGGATGCCTCCCTTTAACCAAAACATTCTAATGAACATTTGAATAGTAAATGAATATGGTATAAAATAAACTCATTCAAATATTCACTTGAATAAGGAGGGGACCGATGAAATCGGAAAGTTGTGATATTTATTGTTATAACGAAGAAACAGTTAACCGGGTGAAAAACAAAATAAACAGCGAAGATATTACTGGTAGAGTGAGATTATTTAAAGCAATGGCGGATGAAAACCGTGCAAAAATTGTTTTTGCCTTATCCCAGGAAAAAGAACTTTGTGTTTGCGATGTAGCTAATATCATTGAGACTTCTGTGGCAACCGCTTCCCATCATTTGAGGAACTTGCGGAAAATGGGGCTGGCAACATACCGTAAGCAAGGAAAGCTTGCGTTTTACTCATTAGAAAGTGAATCAATGGTTCAATTACTAGTCCAGTCATTTACCCGTGAAGAAGGGGGGGTGGAAAATGGAAGATAAGCATATAAATGAAGATGAAAAAAAAGTTTATCGAATACAAGGTTTTACCTGAGCTGGCTGTGCCGGAAAGTTCGAAACGAACGTAAAACACCTGGATGGTGTTTCAGATGCAACCGTTAATTTTGGCGCAGCGAAACTGACAGTTTATGGGGATGCTTCCATTGAACAATTAGAACAGGCAGGATCGTTTGAGAATTTAAAAGTGATAGAAGAGCATGAACGGTTTAAGCAGGAGAAGCCATCCTTTTGGAAACAGGAAGAAAATCTTCGGGTTCTGATGGCCATCATTTTTCTCGCTGCTGCCTGGACTACAGGAAATATGGAGATAGACCAAGGCTTCATTCCGGTACTTTTATATGGTATATCGATTCTGACAGGTGGATATAAACTGCTTCTCCAAGGACTGAAGAATCTGGCTGCTTTTCAATTTGATATGCGGACGTTAATGACGGTAGCAGTGATTGGGGCAGCTGCAATCGGTGAATGGGGCGAGGCGGCAGTGGTCGTCATCCTTTTTGCTGTGAGTGAAGCATTGGAATCCTATTCGATGGATAAAGCACGAGAGTCGATTCAATCCCTTTTGGACATAGCACCTAAGCAGGCACTAATCAGAAGGGATGGACAGGAAATCTCGGTTTCTGTTGAAGATATTCAAGTGAAAGACTTGATGCTTGTAAAGCCTGGACAAAAGCTCGCGATGGATGGAATAGTCGTAAAAGGAAGTTCCACTGTCAATCAGGCGGCTATAACTGGAGAATCCGTACCGGCTTACAAAGAAAAAGGCAGTACGGTATATGCCGGCACTATGAATGAAGATGGTTATATAGAAGTCGAGGTGACAAAGCGGGCAGAAGATACGACACTTGCCAAGATTATTCATTTAGTGGAAGAGGCGCAAGCCGAACGGGCTCCTTCCCAGGCATTTATTGATAAATTTGCCGCATGGTACACACCGGTAATCATTTTGTTTGCCTTGATACTCGCAATCGTTCCTCCTTTATTTTTGGGGGATTGGCACGATTGGCTCTACAGAGGGCTCGCTGTTTTGGTAGTCGGTTGTCCATGTGCGTTGATTGTATCCACTCCTGTTTCCATCGTTACGGCGATTGGACACGCTGCAAAACATGGAGTACTTATCAAGGGCGGCGTTTATTTGGAAAAAGCAGGTGCCCTGTCGGTAATTGCTTTTGATAAAACAGGAACACTGACAAAAGGGGTTCCGGAGGTAACCGACATTGTGCCTCTTTCGGAACACACAGAAAAAGAGATACTGCTTATTGCAGCTGCATTGGAAAAAAACTCTGGTCATCCGCTGGCGGCAGCGGTAACTCGTAAGGCGGACAAAGACTTTTTGGAATATCGCCGTCTGCCAGTAGAAGGGTTTTATTCGATGACCGGGCGAGGAGTAAAAGCTTCCGTAAAAGAGACAGAATACTATTTAGGGAGTCCGAACCTGTTTTCGGGAATGATGCATCTGTCAAGCAACCTTTCCGATCAAATACTGACTATGCAGCGGAAAGGGAAAACAGTACTCGTTTTGGGAACCAGTAAGGAAGTGCTCGGTCTGCTTGCTGTGGCTGACAGCATTAGAGAGTCAAGTAAGGCATCTATTGGAAAACTTCAAGCTTCTCATATCAAGACAGTAATGGTGACAGGAGACAATTCAGAAACGGCCAGAGCTATTGCCGAACAGCTGGGTATCGATGACGTACAGGCTGAACAGATGCCGGAAGAAAAGCTGGAATATATTAAACAATTACAGATGAAACAGGATGTCGCCATGGTCGGAGATGGCATCAATGATGCGCCTGCTTTAGCTGCTTCCTCGGTAGGTATCGCTATGGGAGGAGCTGGAACAGACACAGCTCTTGAGACAGCAGATATTGCATTGATGGCTGATGACTTGGAAAAACTTCCATTTACAATGAGATTAAGCAGAAATACATTACGAATTATAAAACAAAATATTTCTTTCGCTTTATTGATCAAGATTGTCGCCCTGCTTTTGGTAATCCCAGGATGGTTGACATTATGGATGGCGATCTTTGCGGATATGGGTGCCACTTTGATTGTGACCTTGAACGGACTCCGTCTGCTTAGGGTAAAAGAATAGTACTTCTAAGGACCTCCTAATATTGTTAGGGAGGCCTTTTGCTTTGGCTGCATTCAAAAAGATTCAGGTGCATTCGTGAAAGATAGAAACTGCGCAGTAACTGTAATGGAAAGTCCATTGCCTGTTCAAAAAGCGTGTTAACCACCGCTTCGGCAGCATACTTCGCTTTCCGCGGGCACGGCTTCAGCTAACTTGGTAAAGAACACCGCTTTTCCAAGTGGATCTTCAGCTCGCGCTTTTCCCGCAGGAATCTGCGTATGGTACCTGCGCTAAGAAGCGTGCTGATTATCGTAAGCGTAGAAACCTTTTCCATTGAATCCCAACAAGACATCTTAAAAAGGCTTGCTTGGAATCGTGTACTTCTCTTCTAAAAAAACAGTTGGGGTTCCATCTTTTCTCCTTCTCTTGGACTCTGCTTATTATCCTAGTCACACGCAGTAACAAGTTATTCAAGAGAAAAATGGCTAGTACACTCGTTTATAAACAGGTAGCTGTTCTCAGCGGAGGAAATACCTATAGACTCCTCGAAAATACAATACGATTTTCTTCGTGCGATGCATCGCTGCCGCAGCCTTCCTTGGGACTGCGATTACTCGTCCCACCGAAAACACCTGTCCTGCGGGAGGAAAGGCCTCGGTGAGACCCCGCAGCGCGTTAGCTCGAGGAAGCTCACCAGCCGCCCGCGGAAAGCACAGGGTATTTCCGCAGCGTTGGACTACACCACTCCTATAAAATGGTCCAAGTACTACAAGGGAAGTTACTGCATCGTTTATATTAAGTGCGCCAGTTAACAAGCAGCAAGGCAAGCGAAAAGTGCATGGACCAGGTTAGGAGGGATTGAAGCCACAGGTGGGTATGTTAAACTGATAGAAATACAGAAAAGGCACTAGGGGGGATTTTTGTGTTTACTTATCAGGTGGATGAAGAAGTACAATTAAAATTGATGGAATTAAACGATGCTGAGGAACTCTTTGCCTTGACAGACAGTTCCCGTGAATATTTACGTGAGTTTTTGCGATGGGTCGATGGAACAACTGGGAAAGAGGATACTCAAGCATTCATTCAATCTGGATTACAGCACTTTGCAGATAACAAGAGCCTTACAACCGCCATTCTATACCGGGGGAAAATCGCAGGAGTTATCGGTTTTCACGAAATCAATTGGCACAACAAAAGTGCTTCAATTGGCTATTGGCTGGGAGAGAATCATCAAGGCAAAGGGATAATGAGCAGGTCGGTAAAAGCATTGACCAGTTATGGTTTCGACAGACTTGATTTAAACCGCATCGAAATCCGGGCTGCAGCGGAGAATGTGAAGAGCAGGGCGATACCGGAAAAATTGGGATTTACCAAAGAAGGATGTATCAGACAAGCGGAATGGTTGTATGACCATTTTGTCGATCACGTCGTGTATGGCATGCTTGCGGCAGAATGGCCGCATCAATACAAAAAAAATTCGTGAAGTGCTACATGCCAAAATCTTATCAATAGATAAATAGCGAGATAAAGCCTGTATCGTAGATTACTAACTAATGGACGATACAGGCTTCTTCATTTGTTTGGTTGTAGGAAAATCGATCACTCCGCTCATTTCTGTATAATATAGAGCTTGTTAGAAGGAATTTCATCCTTATTACATTTTCCACTTGATTATTATTGACTTTTCAACCATTCATACGTACTTTCTAACCCCTTCTGCAAGGAGTGTTTCGGCTTCCATCCTATTTCTGTTCTGATTTTTTCGGTATCAAGACAACGGTTGGTTACAGTATCAATCGTCCGTTCAGGCTGGTATATTAACGGACTGTTACTCCCGGTAATGTCTTTTACTTGTGCTGCTAACAGATGGATGGTAGTCTCTTTGCCTGTTCCCACGTTAAATACCTTTCCTGTTGCTGTCGGATGAGAAGCTGCTATAAGAATGGCATCAATCCCGTCTCCAATATAAGTGAAGTCACGAGTTTGTTCGCCGTTCCCATAAATGATCAACGGTTCTCCTGATGCTGCTGCTTCAAAAAATTTGGCCACCACTCCGCAATAAGGGTTGGCTGCCAATTGGCCAGGACCATATAGATTCGATAATCTTAAGGTGGTAAAGGGAAGCTTGGATAAGTGATAAAAAACATGACAATAATGCTCCATAGAAAATTTGCTTGCTGCGTAAGGCATGGAAATATCATAATAACTTTCCGGGGTAGGAAGTATGTCGGCATTATTATATACAGAGGCTGTCGATGTGTACACAAACCGTTTAATCTCTGGATTTAATTCCAATGTTTTCTTCAATAAAAAGTAACCACCGAATAGATTCGTCTGAAAGTCGGCCTCGATATCATTGACAGATAGTAACAAGTTCCGGCAAGCTAAATGGAATACATAATCGACTTGAGGTAGAACTTCTTCCAGAACTTCCTGGTCGGTAATCGAAGCCTGATAAAAAGATATCTTGTGTGATTTTGGAAGGGACTGCTTATGACCGGTCGAAAGATCATCGATAATAAAGAGTTGATCAGTATTCGGAAGCATGGCAGCTGCTAGTTGGGATCCTACAAATCCGGCGCCTCCGGTAATTAGCACGTTACCAAAAGACATTTTTCATCACCTCCCCTTTACTTCAATCCAGCAGTCTGATGCTGATTGATCCCGAGTTTCTTTTCCAATAGTTCTTTATTGAATAATATTTTTTTATCATTCGGACGGTATTCCCTAGCTTTTTCATTATGCTCGTAAGACTTTTTGAAATCTTGAAGATTGTAATAGCAGACACACATTTGCAGATGGGGATACCAAGTAGCATAGGCGGGATAGGTGAAGCTCCATTTATTTGGATCAGTTTCCAGTTTTGTCGCTAAGTCATACCAGTACACCGCAGCCTTGTAGTCCTGTTGACGTTGAAAATTAAAGCCGATACGGCTGCAGGTTTCCGGACGGGGGAGTTTAGAAAACTGGAACGATCGGAACAGTGATTCCAATTCTTTAACGGTTTCTCCCAAGTACCGATGGCAGTCTGCCTTGTTTATGCAGGCATACACTTTATCTTCAATCCAGCCATCTTTCATGGCGATATTTTTTTCATAGCTTTCAATCGCCTTTTCATAATGACCGTTTTCTCTTAATTCGTTACCGTAATAAAAATAGTCCCGAGGGGAGAAGGTGTCACCTCTATCCAGCTTTTTCTGATATATCGACAGGTTTCTGCCAACTGAATGACGGATTTTTTTGTGGGTGACTGCTACATCAGAATTTATTATATTTCCGTAAACCTCCAAATACTGATGACAGTCACCTTTCCATTTAAAGTTTCGGCTTCTTTTGACTAAACGGTTTCTCCTATATTGCAGGGTTACATTTCCGTATTCATCTGTTCCGGCATTGTAATACATCGATACTGAATCCACTTCAGGGTTCAAGGTTTCTTTCAACTTTTTTAATTTTACCCGGTCTTCATCCAAAATGACGTCATCCGCATCTAAATATAAAATGTAATCTTTGGTAGCATATTTGAACGATTCATTTCGAGCAGCCGCAAAATCCCCGATCCACTCAAAATAAAAAACCCGATCCGTATATTGTTTGGCTATGTTCACTGTTTTGTCGTTGGAACCGGTATCGACTATATTGATTTCATCGACGATATCTTTGATGGATTCCAAACACCTGGCGAGCACTGCTTCTTCATTCTTCACTATCATACATAAACTAATAGAAACCATGATTATTCTCCTTTCAATTGTTAACGTTCTACTTATTCCTTCTGCTTTTAGCTTATTTGGAGAAGCAGGAATTGGTTTGTATGAAAACCTATCTTAAAGAAAAAGGCAATTATCTTACTAGATTCGTGAAAAAAGAAAAAGGTGCTGATTGATCAACACCTTTTTCGACTTTGTCCCGCTTAAGCTCCAGTAGGTCCGGTAGGTCCGGTAGGTCCAGTAGGTCCGGTAGGTCCAGTAGGTCC
>NZ_FNHF01000005.1:0-17916 GCF_900103695.1 Sediminibacillus halophilus | reverse complement strand
GTCGGTCCAGTAGGCCCGGTAGGCCCTATAGGTCCAGTAGGCCCAACTCCGTCGCCACCTTCGGCCGAAAGCAGTTCTACGTCATCAACTAATACTGCGGGAGCAGTAATAGCACTGACAGGCTTGCTGATAATCACTTGGGCTTGCGTAGTACCTGCTGGAGCTGGTTCAGTATTTTGATAGAAGTTGTGCCAAGTGCCATTCTCGGCAAATGGAATATTGCCGTAGAAAATTTCTGTGTCCAATCCAGTGCCTACGACGGTGTTTGCTGCATTCAAAAACAATACTTGAATGTTGATGACAGGACTTGGATTCGTTGTCGTTTTGGCAAGAGAGACAAGTAATTCATATCTTTCGCCGGCAGTGGCAGCAACTGTTTGGGAAAGAGAAGCTTCAGCAGCTCCGCTGGCAAGCCGAGCCGAGTGAAACCCCGAGTGTGCCTGACCGTAAACAACTGTGGTGTTTACCGCGTTCCATCCGGTAAGATCATTAGTCTCGAAACTGCTATTGACAATTAGATCATTTAGTGACAAGTGTCTATTTCCTCCTTATTCTATAGATTTGAGAAACTAGTAATACTAGCGAAACTCACAATATATTATGTCGCTTACAGGAGCTTGTTCAGGCTGATGTAACTGATATACCGCACATTTTCCTTTTCTATGAGACTGAATTAACCTAGTAACTTTAGAGTCAGTCGTTCATACACTAAACAAAAGACAACAAAAAGGGAGAAAATAAATGATGGTTTCTTTAGAAGAGAAGATTCGGAGATTGTTGAATATTAAGAATGAAGAGGAGGCAAAAATCAAACTGAAGAAGCTTGAGAGCGGCCAAGAGTTCATGGCAGAATACTATGCTTTACATGCTTACCTGGCAATTAGTGCTCATCTCCTTCCACAGGGATGGATGTGGTGCTGGAGGGGATTGGATAAAAATCCCAAAGACAAACAGTTACTGTATACCATGGATTACATCAATAATGAATTAGGAAGGGATGGTTTCCCGACAAGGTTTTCCACCAGTATAAAAAACAGATTGGAACAGCAAAGAATCCAAATAAAAGCTGCAGAACGGGAAAAAACGACAATATTACAAGGAACAATGGAAATAGCCAATCAAATGCACACAATCTCAAAAGGTACCACTCGTTTAGGTGTTATAAATCATACATTGAACTATTATCCTGCCTACTTGGGCTATGCTTCGGACTACACCTGGCCGATATCCAGAGAAATGCGTGAACCAGGTTTCAATAATACCTTGAAGCGATTTACAGCTGACATTGTCCCTTTCTATGATCTCTTCCATTTTCACTTTGGCAAGACACTTACACTGGATCACGCTGATTTAGATGTGATAAAACAACAAAGAAAAGGCACTATAATGCATCATTGGGGAAGTGAAGTCCGTTTGTTATCCACAGCGCGAAGAACGAATCCATATGCTAAAGTGAAAATCGCCGATGAAAAAATGTTAAAGCAGAATCTCGCATTCCTTTCAGGAAAAATACCGCATTGCATTGTTGCTGATGAAGAGATGTATCAGTATGTCAAAGATTATTATCAAAAAGTTTCTATTGTTCCTTTGATGATTGACTTGGAAAAATATAAGCCACCTGAAGTTTCCCATCCGGTGCAGAACAGACCGTTGAGAATTGTCCACGCTCCGACTTCTCCGGAAATTAAAGGGACTCCCCACGTTGTAAATGCCATAGAAAAGTTGAAAAGCGAATATTCCTTTGAATTCATATTAATTCAAAAGATGTCCCATGAACAGGCAAGAAAAGAATACGAGAAAGCAGATTTGGTGATTGATCAACTGCACATCGGCAGTTATGGTCTGTTGGCGGTCGAATCGATGGCTATGGGGAAGCCGGTCATCTGCTGGATCAGCGACTATATGAAGGAAAAATACCCATCGGATTTACCACTTATTACGGCAAACCCGGATTCCATAGAGAAAATATTACGAAGTATTCTCCAAGATCCGGAACAGTTAGGAGAAATCGGACAAAAAAGCCGCATGTATACGGAAGAACACCACGATATGTTAAAAAACAGCCAACAGATTTTGAACATTTATAAGGAAGAATTATCAGCCAATGACCTTTCTTAAAACAAACAAAGCCAGGACCCAATTCGGTCCTGGCTTTGTTTGTTGGAGTATCTGTCAATCCATCTGTCTGGCTGGATTTCCTATAACCGTTTTCCCTTTCGCTACATTTTTGGTCACAACAGCTCCTGCTCCGACAACAGCGTTTTCCCCGACAATAATTCCTGGAAGGAGTGTTGCGTTATTGCCGATTTTTGCTCCTTTTTTTAAAATGGGTCCCTGGTGTCGGTAATTTCCCATTCCCATATATTTATCATTGGAAGAAGAAAAGCAAGGACCAATAAATACATCATCTTCTATTACCATATCCGCTGTTATATAGGCGTTGGTCTGTACAGTCACCTGTTTTCCGATGCGTGTATTGTTTTCCACAGTCGCATTCCTTCCAATAATGCTGTCTTCCGCAATTTCGGTATTCTCCCTTATACTGGCCAAGTCTCCAACCAGAACACCCTGGTGGAGAATGGTACCTTGATAAATGACGCAATTTCCACCAATTGTAACATTATCACTGATAGATAGTGGAATTAATTCAGATGAGGGCTTTCTTGCCATCTTTTTGTTGGTCATCGGCTGCTTACCCAAGCTGGTTAAATCACCAATAAAGACATTACTGCCGATAATCGTTCCTTTATGAATAATAACATTGCTGCCAATCGTTGTATTGTCTCCTATAATGACTTCCGGTCCGATGATAGTATTTTCGCCAAGTGATACATTCTTTCCGATCCATGCACTTTGATGAATCATTCACTCACTTCCTATTTTTAAAATTATCAAGCATCATTGTTGTCGAAAAAGATGGAAGAGGGGAAGGGATGTTTTTTCCTTGTTGATGGGATCGATAAAGGCCGAAGATTACCTCCAAAGCTCTTTTTCCTTCTTCCCCCGTTACTAGCAATTCAGCATCTCCTTCCACCGATTCAATAAAATTCTCATACATCCGGCAGTGTTCTCCTTTTTGTCCTGCCAGCTCTTTCAGTTCTTTTGTTAATTCATCATGGTCCTGAACATAACACCTATCGATCTTATCCAACCCGGGTCCGCCGATGCTGACTGTCCCCTTTTCGGCGAAAATTGATAATTGGTACCCGATGTTTTCCGGTTTGGTGACGGTATTTGCTTCAATAATTCCCTTTGCCTTGTTGGAAAAGCTTATGATTCCGGCTGCTACATCTTCTATCTCTTTCACTTCCGGCGAATAATTGGCGATTTCTCCGTAAACGGATGCAGGTTCGCCTAGCAGCCATATCATTAAATCAATTAGATGGATTCCCTGATTGACGAGCATTCCCCCGTCCGTGGACCAGCTTCCGCGCCAGCTGGCAGCTTGAAAATAATCCTTGCTGCGATTGATTCGAAGTGAAGCTACCCCCATATATGGTTTTCCAAAGTATCCCTTGTCGATCAGCTCCTTTAAGCGGTACATGAACGGTCGATAACGCAGCTGGTGACAGACAAGTACCTTTCGGTTGTATGCTTGGGCCAGCTGGTTGATTTCATCGGCATCCTTCAAGGACAAGGAGATTGGCTTTTCGAGAATAACGTGCTTTTGCTGCTGTAGTGCTTGTTTTGCAATTTCCGCATGCAATCCGCTGACAACGGCAATTACGACGATGTCGACTGCCGGATCGCTTAGAAGATCGGAATAATCGATATATTGTTTGATCGCTTGTGGTTTGTTCGTTTTTTTCTGGAAAACAGAAACAATAGTTTCCATTCGCTCTTCCTGAAGATCACTGACCGCCGCTACATTAACATTGCTCAGGGTACTGATCGTTTCAAGATGTTTATAAGCAATATGTCCACAGCCAATCAGTCCAATCGAGTAGCTCATTGTCTCTCATCCATTTCTTTTACAGCTGCAATTATTTTCTGTTGTTCACTGTCTTCAAGGAACGGATGCATCGGGATTGCCAATAATCGGTTGGATAATTGCTCAGCCTCTGGGAAATCCCCTTGCTTATAACCTAATTCTTGATAAGCGCCCTGGAGGTGCAAGCAGCAGGGATAATAGATACCAGTGCTGATTTTATGGTCTTTTAAGGAGGAAACTACTTCATCCCGGTTATCTGCATTCAGGCAATACAAGTGATAGATGTGTGTCCGGTCTGATTTTGTTTGTGGGGGTTGGATCGTATGCAGTGTAGAAAATGCTTCCGTATAGGTTTTTGCCAGTTCGGCCCTCCTGTTATTCCAGTCTTTAATATGCTGTAAACAAATTAGTAAAATAGCGGCATGCACTTCATCAAGCCTGCTGTTATAGCCAATCGTGTCATGATAATATTTTCGATTACTGCCATGGGTGCGCAGCTTCCTTATCTTCGCAGCAAGCTGTTTATCAGAAGTAGTGACTATTCCACCGTCCCCCAGTGTGCCCAGATTTTTGGTGGGGAAAAAGGAGAAACAACCAGCATCGGCCAGACCGCCGACAGGCATTCCTTTATATAACGCGCCGAAAGCTTGGCAGGCATCCTCGATTACTGCCAAATCATGTTGTTTTGCTATCGCGTTGATTTCATCCATGTCGGCTGCCTGCCCGAACAAATGAACAGGAAGAATCGCTTTCGTGCGCGGACTTATCTTAGCGGAGACCTTCTCCGGATCGATTGTAAAAGAATCGGGAGTTATATCAGCAAAAACAGGTACGGCGCCGACTCTTGTGATCGCTTCTGCTGTCGCGAAAAAAGTGAACGGACTGGTTATCACTTCGTCTCCTTCGCCGATCCCGAGGGCCTCTAATGTCAGTAACAGCGCATCTGTTCCATTGCCAACTGCCACAGCCTCGTCAGTACCTATTCGACTGGCCACTTGCCTCTCTAATTCCAACACTTTTGGACCAAGAATATAATTACCACTTCGCAGCACATCGGTCACTGCTGTGAGTATCTCTTTTTCAATGGTGGTGAATTGTTTTTTCAAATTGATTAATGGAATCATCGTTTATCTCCTTTGCTTTAAAATTCAAAAATGATCCGTTATACATTAGCGTATTTACAGGTTGTTCCTGCGGTAACGGCATTCATCTTATATGAGCGCTGAATCTATTATCTATTTGTCTCGAAAACTAGTAACAGTGCCTTTTTTGTGGATAGATTTGCACAGCAGACCTTTTGATCTCATATAAAGTAATAGCTTTACTGAAAAACGAAAGGAACATTCAAATGAGAGCAGAAGAAAGAAAAGGAAACAAACGAATAGATGAAGATGGAGGAAAAACAGCGACAGTTGGAGTTGTCGGGCTTGGTTATGTCGGCCTGCCGGTGGCAATTGGTTTCTCGAAACGTTATAAGGTAATCGGCTTTGATGTGGATGAACAAAAAATAGAACAGCTTAAAAAACATAACGATATAACAAGAGAAATAAGTAAGCAGGAATTAGCGGCATCTGCTATCTCTTATACAAGTGCCCCAGAAGATTTATCATTGTGCGATTATCTTATTGTGGCGGTACCCACACCGATCAATGAGCATAAAGAGCCCGATTTAAGCTATTTAATAGCAGCTTCTGAGACGGTGGGGCAACATTTGACTGATGGGGTGACGGTGGTCTATGAATCTACCGTCTATCCTGGGACCACGGAAGAAATATGTATTCCCGTGCTGGAGGAAGCATCAGGGTTAAAAGCTGGTGAGAGCTTCTATGTAGCTTATTCGCCGGAAAGAATCAATCCGGGAGACAGACAGCATACGTTTAATCAAATTGAGAAAATTGTAGCTGCCCAAAATAAAGATGTCCTGGAAAAAGTGACGGGTTTGTACCAAAGTGTCATCGATGCTCCTATTTTTAAAGCGGATTCGATCAAAGTTGCAGAAACGGCGAAGGTGTTGGAAAACACACAGCGGGATATCAATATTGCCTTGATGAATGAGCTGGCGAAGATTTGTGATAAAGTCGGCATCGATACTACCGATGTTCTTGAGGCTGCTGGCACGAAGTGGAATTTCCTGCCGTTTACACCAGGACTTGTCGGCGGGCATTGTATCGGTGTAGATCCTTATTATTTGATCTATAAGGCAAAAACTTTGGGCTACACTCCGGCATTTTTGGAGGCTGCCAGAAAAATTAACGATTCGATGGCAGGATTTGTCCATCGTACGGTACTTGAGGATATTATCCGTACTAAGTATGATTTGCAAAATCTTCGGATCACGGTAATGGGCATAACCTTTAAAGAAAATGTTCCGGATATTAGAAACTCCAAGGCTTTGGAAATTGTTCAAATGCTCTTGGAAGATGGTTTGTCGGTAAACGTTTATGACCCTGTGGCAGATTCTCAGGTATTAGAGAGCGAATCAGGGATTCGGTTGACTGAAAAACAATTCCTGCAGCCTGCCGACATTCTTCTCGTACTGGTTCCCCATAAGGAATTTTCGGTCATGACTGCTGATGACATTTCCAGGTTAGTCAAAAAGGATCAAGCTCTTGTGTTTGATTTGAAAAACATTTGGAGAGATCACCGGCTGCCATCATCCATTAACCGTAAAACCCTTTAGCAGACGAGAAACCATCTCTTTTAAAAGAGATGGTTTTTCCAATAGGCAATGTCCAGTTTGTTTTTAGGAGTTTACTTTATCCCAGAATTTCTTGAAAAACGACTTTTTCTCTTCTGTTGCTTTGGATTGCTCTTTTTTTGCTGTTTCAGTTTGACTGGATGGTTTTATGGCTGCTGGCTGTTGACTTTTTCCTTTCTCCTGGTTTGTCGATGGGGAGGAGGCTGTTTCTGCTGTATGCGGTCCTCTTTTTTCTGTTTTTTGAGCCCGCGATGCTGTCGTGTGTGGGGCAGACGTCCGTGGTCGATTCTTTTCTGCTGCAGTCGATTCTGGATTAATAGCAGACCTGGATTCCGTGTTTGCTGATTTGTTACTTCCTATCTGTTGTTCTTGTTTGTCGGACGTTTTTTGTGCTTGTTGTTGCTTCGCCTCTGCTGTTTTTCTTGCTGCCTCTGCTTGTTCCTGCTTAACTTTTTCTGCAGCTTTAGCTTCTTCTTGTTCCTTTATTTTCTGCATAAAAGTGCGTTTATCTTCTTCGCTCTTTAATAAGATTGGTTGTTCTGCTTTTGCTGTTGTCGGTATGGCTGGTTTGTTTGGACTCCCAGTTTTGCTAACTGGTGGTTGAGCACGGACTTCCCCGTTTACTGATGATGTGTTTGTACCTAAATTAACATGTTTTTTGTTTTGTTGAGGTTGTGCATGATTTTTTTTCCCTTTTTTATCTATAACAGGTACGACAGAGGCTCCCTGTAAATCCCGGTAATTGAATTGTGGCTGCTTTGTTGAAGGGTTATATGGGTTTGCAACAGGCTTTTGCGGTACCACCGGCTCCTTCCGTCTTGGTTCAGGGGAAGAAGAGTGGGTTTCCGTTTCCGTCGCTGATTGGGTTTGCTCCTTCATCAACTCCTTCATTTCAGCAATCTCAGCCTGCAGTTTTTCCAACAAGTCCGTCTGAAAAGGATTTTGTGGACTGGAAGAGTTCGATATCGGTGGAATCGGCTTACCTTGTTCTTGTGGCTTTGTAGAGGATGATTCCTTCTGGACTGGTTCCTTTATTTGGTTGAGAAAAGTAGAAGATGCTGCGGGTTCCTGTTTTTGCTTTTGTTCATCCATCGCCTGATCATGCTCCTTTCTTTTCCTATTCAGCGGTTGGCCGCTGGATTCAGTTAACTTTTGATCCAAGTAGTATAGCAGTTGAAAGAGGATGGCAACACTGTCTTTTATCGTTCTTGTCTGGGGAAGTTTCCACCCGTCTGAAAGTACATATGATGGCTTATCATTATCGGAGGCTGCTGGACCGCCTTCCGTTAGATTTGTTTTCTGTCTCCATTCAGAAAGTTCTCTCTCTTTCTGCTTCAGGGCTTCGGTTAATTGTTGGTTCTTTTCTTTGTACTGTTTGATTGTTTCGGATTGAGTATGGTTTTGCTGTTCGAGTTGTTCTTGAAGTTCCAGATACTTTTCCTGCAATCGTTGATAATCCTGACTACAATCGTTTTCCTGAAAGCTTCTGATCATTTTTTTATATTTTCGTTGTTGGATTAATAGGTGATTGACGTCCTCCTTGCTATAACTTTTCACAAATTAGTCACCTCTTCACCCATAATATATAGAATATAGTATGAGGCTGTTTTCCGGGTTGTGACAGTTATCATTAGCAGTCTTTTAAGCTTTCATAACAAATTAGATAGACGCCCTTTTTTAAACAAATTAACTAGAAATAGACTTTTGGCATGTAGCAAGGCAGGGTTTATAACATAATTTGTTACTGAATAAAAATTATTATAAAGGAGTCGATAAACTTGGAGAGCCAATCTTTGCAGGGAGCTCAAGAGCTTCTATGTATAAACACTGAAAAAGTTTACGATTGGGTAATCTTACAAGCGAATGTCAGCCAAAACGTACTTGCTGCAGCTCTTGGTACGCTGCCTATCGATCCGTGCGGACCTACTGTCAGCAATTTGACAACAACTTGTTATTTAGTGGATCCAGTGACCGGAGAGGAACTGGATTTAAATGCAGAAATCCCTGTCGATGAGCTTGGAGAAAGAGAGGATCGGACTTTTGTTATCGATGGAGCGTTAGTGACTTTGCAACGGGTCACTTTCACAAAGCCGCTTTCCGTGATTGTAGAATTCAGCGGTTTGACCGGTACAACGCCATTCGTCGAAATCAGTGATCCGATTGCCATTGATATCCCGGAATCTCTTTACCTATGCGCACCGGAAGGAACCCGAATCGCTGTAAGACTATCTGATCTGGACTGTAGTGTCAATGTCAACTGTACAGCAGGAGCATTAGTAAGTGTAGATATCGTGCTTGGAATTTGTCAAAGCGTCCAATCCTTGGCCGATGTTACTATCGAACTAGAAGCAGATTTCTGCCAGCCGCGGGATGTCTTGGTGGAACAATGCCCTACTCCAGCTATTCCGCCGCAATGCCCTGTATTGTTCCCTGGCAACGGCGACAATGGCAATGGACCTACAGGACCGGATCCTACTCCAGCAACGCTTACCCGACCAAATTCCAACAGTTAATCAAATGGGAAAAAACAGCTGTTTCCTTCGCAGGAGCAGCTGTTTTTGTATGTTATCAGAGAATTTGATTTGGAGTGTGTTTCACTTAAAAGATATAAACGGTGCATGAAATGGTCCCATCTGTCCTTGACTAGAAGATGTGTAATCCAGCGCTGCGGAATTCCCCCACTTATAACAGTGTTCTATTCCAAAACGAGGGAATTATCCAATCCTTACTTTGGACTGAGATAATCGTTCCGCTGAAAAGAACCTCTATTAGTAGTTGCAGAGAAGACACAAACACAGCCGTCGGAGGTGCTGTTACCATAGGATAGGTGTTTTCCTTGAAGAAAGTAACCGCAGTCCCCAGGAATACTTCAGTGGAACAGAACTGTTTGAAGGCTACACAACTGGCGTTCTTCAACGAGGAGACTGAAGCGTTTCCCACGGAAAGCGCGTTTTTACCGCATCACCGGACTAGTACTCATTCTGTAAAAAATGAGAGGAAGCCGAGTCAGAGTTACTTTCGTAGCTTATCGTACTGCAGCGATTAGCAAGGATGCGGAAAGCTTCCGCTAAAACTGGATGAAGAAGATGGCAGTGGCAAGAATCAGGATAATCACAGAAACGAAATAAAGTGAATATTTTCTTGATGTGGATGCCGTCTTGATTTCCTGCCAATTGACTGGTTTGATTCCGCTGAACCAAAACACAAGAATAGCGGAAAGGGTAATGGAATTAACATTAACAAGCAATAGCAGAAGTGGTGTGAGGGAATTCTCCCAGGCGGCTGCACCAATCATCATTCCTAATACGATTGCCGGGGGAAGCAGCGCAACGGAAACCATGACACCGACCAGTGCTTCAGATGCTCGTTTGATAAACGATAATGCCCCTGCTGCACCGGCAGCCAGAGCCACTGCAATATCAATTATTTGAATGTCTGTGCGCGATAAAAACTCTTGACTGTTTGCTGGCAGCGGAAAGAAGAAGCCAAAGCTTGCCGCGATAAGCAATGGAATCATGAGTCCGTACAGCGAAGTGATCACCGATTGGCGCATGAGCTGATAGTCGCCCAGAACAGAGGCAAAGGCCGAGGAGGTAAATGGGCCAATCAACGGAGCAATTACCATGGCTCCAATTACGATTGCCGGGCTGTCCTTAATGATTCCCACTGTTGCGACGACTGAAGACAGCAGAAGAAACCAGGTGAAGCTTTTGGTTATTTCGCTTGATGAGTGAACAACGTTGTACAATTCCTGTCGACTAGCACGGATTAATTCGTCATGTTTGGATGCTTCTTCTTCCTTTTCTTCTGCTTCATCCTCTTCTGCAATACGTGGGATGTAGGCCGGAAGATTGAACAATAATGCTTTGATTTCATCGTTATGCTCGGCATTAAGTTCTAAAAAATTCAAAATTTCTTCTGAATCACTGGCTTTTACCAGCACTCGGATGAGCGAATATTTATCGGATTCGTTGGAATGCCAATGGGTTACAATCGGAAGTTCCTGTAACTGCCGATGAAAATTTTCCATGCTCTTTTTAGGTAAATAGACTTCGATCAATTGCAGTTTCATGTTTCCAATCCCCTCGGCCGAATGAACGGATATTAATACATAGTTTTCCTTTTCTATCATCTACTTAAATGGAGTACTCATCTATCCTTTAGGATATGTGACATTATGACACCTTTCTTGATCTAGTAAGAAGATAAGAATTTGTTTCGGAGGAGTCTTGGTTGCAAATTGAACGTGCAGTCTATAAGCGTAGAAGTTTTTGTAACCAAGTTATTTGCACTTAACGAAGAGAAAGTAAGAATTCATCTCAACGTTTTTTGTAGGGCATGCTACTAGTGAATCGGGCTTTTAGATAATGGATGAATGACCGACAAACAGAGTAAATCGAATAGTACTTGCTGCGAGTCTACTTTATACATTCTGCAAATTATACTCTTTTATACATAAAAAGACGGACATGAAGGGGCTGCCTCATGTCCGTTGAAAATAAAGTTAATTTTTGTCTTCATAAAATACGTGTTTAAGGGCAAAGTCGGTTTGAGTGAGTTGCAACAATCCATAGGAAAACTGGGACTGTTTCCGTTTATCAGTCGGTGAACCAGGATTGAATAATGTGATTCCGTTTATCTGTTTAAAGACAGGAATATGAGAATGACCAAAAATAATTACATCGACTGGATCAGATTCAAAGGCGGTTAAAGCACGTTTTTCCGTGGTTCCGCCTTTTCCGTCTCCATGGATGATACCGATCGTGATTCCGTTTTGTTCTATTACTTCTTTTCGATTGAGTCGTTCTTTCAGTTCGCTTCCGTCTACATTACCGGTCACTCCTACTACCGGAGCATATTCCTGCAGTTCTTCGAGCAACTCTATGGTTTGCCAGTCGCCGGCATGAATGATTAAGTCTGCCTTTTCTAATCCCTTCTTCAATTGTTGGGGCAATTTTTTGGCCATCCTGGGCATATGGGTATCAGAAAGAATGACAACCTCCATCATCTGTCTCCTATCTATAATAAGTGTTTTAGGCGGAGCTGAAACTCCGTCTGTGGTCCGAGTGAAATTCAATCTGTTAGCTGTTATGTATTGCCTCCATGCCGTCTATACTAAAGGTATCAACGAAACAGGAGGGATTGCTCATGATGAATGAATACGAACTACAACAAATCATCGATGCCCGGCGTCCTCGATAATCCAACAAATTATACGATAAAGGAGTTTAGCCAATGGGCATCACATTGACGGATTAACCTCTTCCTTACATCAATGGTAAAGGAAGAGGTTTTTCATTGTACTGTTAGGAAAGGGAAAGGGAAGGTATCAGCAAAGATGACCAGTAACCTTGTAAAACATATATATATAAATGGCATCAGCTTGCCACTAGGTGCCTCTTTTAATTAAAGAGATCTGTTAATGTTCATAAATCATTTTTCTAGTCATACCACCATCAATTATAAAGTTTTCCCCGGTCACGAAATCATTACGTGGATCAGTCAAAAAAAGGCAGGCACGAGCCACATCATCCGGTTTTCCCACTCGCTTGGCGGGATGCTGTGCATGGTCAATGGAACGTAAATCCTGATAATTGCCTGTTTCTATCCATCCCGGGCTAATTGCGTTCACCCTAATCAGGTCCTCGCTTAATGAGATGGACAAAGCGTGCGTCAATGCAGAGATACCTCCTTTAGAAGCAGCATAAGCTTCCGAGTCAGCCTCGGACATAAACGCCCTGGTTGAAGCGATGTTCACAATCGTCCCTCCGTCTGTGTTGCTACGCATATGTTTGGCAGCTTGTTGGGCACATAAAAAATTCCCTCTCAAATTAGTATTAATCACGTCATCCCAATCATCGACTGTTAATTCATAGACGTTTTTAAAACGGGAAACCCCTGCGTTATTGATCAAGATATCAATTTTTCCATAGGTCTCGACAGTTTTGTTTACCAGATGTTTAATATCTTCTGGAAGGCGGACATCTGTTTTCATAAACATACTGTTGCCGCCCTTTTTTTCGATTTCATTAACGGTAGCTTTTCCGGCTTTCACATCTTTCTCTGCTACTACTACCCTTGCTCCGGCTTCCCCATAAGTGGTCGCAACTGCAGCACCGATTCCGCTTCCGGCTCCAGTGACGATGACCGTCTTGTCTGTAAAGGTCATTTCCATTCCTTCCTTTCAACGCGTTGGTTTGACGTTATGATAACATGGATGAAGTTTGCGGCGGAGTAGAATGTCCTGCCTGGAAGGATTATTTATCCGAAAATAACCGAACGGCCGGTTCTCCGTGCTTTTCTTTGTATATTCGTTCAATGTAATCCTCTGTGATTTCCTTTACTTCTTTATTCAAGAATATCAGTGGGAAGATATTGGCCAAAACCACAAAGGCGAGTACCAAATCAAGGAATTGCCAGACAAACTGCAGTCCGCCGATCGCACCGACAAATACAGAGACGATATAGACGATTCGCATCACCTTGGCTACCTTTAATCCAAATAGGTATTCCACCTGTTTTTCTCCATAGAAAAGCAGAACACCCAACGTAGTGAGGACAAAGAACAAGAGAAAGATCGCAATAAAAGACCCAGCAAAATTGTTTCCAAATAAATCGGCGAAGGCAACGGTAATCATGTTTGATGCGTCCTTTACTCCGACATCCTGCCAGGCTCCGGTTACTAACACCGCAATACCGGAAACAGAACAAATCACAACGGTATCGACGAATACACTGACAATCCCCCAGATTGCCTGTTTAGATGGGTGGTCCGTTTGCGCCGCCGCGTGGGCGATCGGTGCTGTTCCTACTCCGGCTTCGTTGGAATATAAGCCCCGGGCAATTCCCCACCGAAGCGCCTGAGCGATTCCGGCACCAGCAAATCCCCCAGCTGCTGAAATTGGTGTGAACGCATGGGTGAAGATCAACCCGAAAACATGGGGAAGCTGATCCGCATGAGCCAAAATTACCGCAAGGGCCGCCAATAAGTAAGAAATGACCATAAAGGGCACGAGTTTGTCTGTTACTTTACCAATTCGCTTAATTCCGCCAAACACAATCAGGGCAATAAAAATAGTGATAATAATACCGGACAGCCATGTTGGCCAGCCGAAGGCACCCTCAACTTGTGTAGCTATGGAGTTAGATTGGACCATAGAACTTGGTATGACTTCAAGCATGAGGAAAAATGCGAATAAGAAGGCGACCTTATCCCAGCCGAGGGCTTTTTTTATGTAGTATTGCGGGCCGCCTACCCATTCTCCTTCTTTATTTTTCTCACGATATTTTAAGCCTAAAGCAATTTCCGCATATTTTGTGGCCATGCCTATCAATGCGACGATCCACATCCAGAAGAGGGCGCCCGGTCCACCGAGTGCGATTGCAACAGGCACGCCCACTATGTTGGTGGCACCTGCGGTTGAGGCTAATGCAGAGGTGAAAGCTTGGAAAGGGGTGATAGATCCTTTGTGTTTATTCTTTTTAAATATCTGACCAATCGTTTGACTCAAAATATGGCCGAAAAAACGAAATTGGAAAAACTTGAGTCGGATGGTCAAAAACAAGCCAGTGAAAATTAATAAAATAGAAAGTAAATACGTCCATAAAAAATCAGAAACAGTTGCAACGAGGTTCTCTAAAACGTCCATTTTTCTTTATCATTCCAATCTTCAGATTTGTGAGACTGCTTAATGCTGATTAATACCCTATCTCTCTCGCTTTTAATCCTTCGTTTTTGCCCCAATCCGTATCCATGTTCCTGTGGCTTTCCTACAGGGTATGATTTTAGTGAAAGGAGAATGTCCGATGGAGAAAGCAGAATCATTGGAGGAAGTAGAAGAACAAATAAGGAAACATCGATTGGTACTGTTACTGATATCCCGACCGGATTGCTCTGTCTGTCAGGCTGTAAAACCGCAAATTGAGGATCTGTTAGAGAAGAAAAGGGAAATCCATGGTGTTTATATCAATGCTGATCAGGTGACAGAAGTCGCCAGTGCCTACGCTGTGTTCACTGTTCCGGTCGTTATTGTCCTTGCCGAAGGGAAGGAAATGCTGCGTAAGGCACGCTTTATTCCGATGGTTGAACTGGAAAACCAATTGACGAAGTTAGTTTCTGCTTATATAGAATGATGGGCACCTAGATTGTTTGAGGCGGAGACTAAACAGGAAAACACATGAAAAACGTTTTAGGAGGAGAGAAGTAACCATGTTTTCGTTTTCCTGGCCATCTATCGGTAGAGTCGTTTTAATTGGAATACTTGCTTACATTTCATTGATTGTACTGTTGCGAATAACCGGTAAACGCACACTGACAAAATTGAATGCCTTTGATTTGGTGGTAACAGTGGCTATTGGTTCTACACTTGCTACTATTCTATTAAATCAAAAGGTTTCTATTTTTCAAGGCGTAACTGCACTTGCCACTCTTGTGTTTTTACAGTTCATTTTTGCCTGGTCTTCCATAAGAAGTGCTTTTATCAATCGCTTAATTAAAGCAGAACCTAAGTTACTGTTTTACCAAGGCCGCTTCTTTGAGCAGGAAATGGAGAAGGAAAGAATCCAGAGGATAGAGGTTTTTCAGGCTGTCCGTAATCAGGGGCTGGCTTCCATGGATATGGTGGAAGCAGTTATACTGGAAACAGACGGAAGCATGTCCATTTTAAAGAAGACACGCAATGACTCTCACGATACACTTGAGAATGTGAAGGGGTTTGATTCTCCCTCATGATGGGGAGGAAGAAACACTGTATAATGGAAATATAAGTTTTAGTGATGGAGGAAGTAACGATGCGCCAATTTACAGAAAATACGATCAAGCTGATTCAGGGGATTCCAGAAGGAAAGGTGATGTATTACGGTCAAATTGCTAAGCATGCCGGAAATGCACGCGGGGCCAGACAAGTGGTTCGGGTTTTGCACTCTATGAGCAAGAAATATCAGTTGCCTTGGCATCGGGTTGTCAACGCCAAAGGTGAAATAAGCGTGAAGGGCGAAGAACAATTTCACACACAAAAAGTCTCACTGGAGCTTGAAGGGGTGGAGGTGGATAGCGGAGGAACCATTAACCTGGATAAGTTTCTTTATGAACCGGAGGAGGATGTGGAATGGAAGAGATAGTCGGACGGCAGTTCACCGGTAAAATAATGGAATATTTCTTAGAGGTTTTTGGTTTAGAAAAGACAAGCAAAAAACTTGGTGATTTTGAAAACTATGTATATGAAGTAACTCGCGGAAGCGAAGATTATATTTTAAGGATCACTCACAGTTCTCATCGCTCCCTTTCGGAAGTTGAAGCAGAATTGGATTGGATTGAGTATCTTGCTGATCACAGTATCCATGTATGCCGGCCGTATTTTTCTAAGACGGGACGGGTAGTGGAAACGATGACAGCAGCAGATGGCACTGAATTTTATGGCTGCTGGTTCAGTAAAGCGCCAGGTAGTCCGGTTCAGTTTTCTAACTTGGATGAAAAAGTGATTCATTCCTGGGGGAAAACCATTGGAGCCATGCATCGGGTAAGTAAGTTTTACCACCCGAAGGAACAAATAGGATATCGGAAGGCTTGGCATCAGGACGATTTACTTGAAGTAGAACGGTACTTGCCGGCTTCTGAGTCACTTGTTATCAGCCATGCGCAAGAATTACTCGAAACGTTGTACAGGTTTCCGAAAACTTCAGATAATTATGGATTGATTCATAATGATATTCATTCGGGGAATTTTCATTATAACGGGGATGACGTCCATATATTCGATTTCGATGACAGTTGCTATCTTTGGTACGTATCAGATATAGCTATACCTGTTTATTATTCGGTTCAATTTAATCATTTTGAAATTCCCTATCAGGAAAGGAATGTATTTACAAAGGCATTCCTGGCTGTTTTTCTGGAAGGATATCAGAAGGAGAACGAACTCCCTGACCAATGGCAGGAACAATTAAAATGGATGCTCATGCTTCGTGACATAACCCTGTATTCTGTTTTGCATAAAAAAATTTCTCCGCAAGAACGTAATCAAAGGATCCAACAAATCATGTCAGAGATAAAAAACAGAATAGAAGCGAAACAGCCCATAGTAAGTTGTTTTACATAAAAAGGCAGGAAAGATACTGTTACAAAAGTTTGGCGGCCAACGCAAAAACCGAGCGAAGATTCGAAATCAACAGCATTCGAACTCGTTCGGTTTTTCAGTTAATATAAACAATTTTGCAAGTGGATTGAGGTTATGTCCCACTACTTTTTTTCATTAAGCGAAACAGTTACCAGGGGGGGGAATGGTCAATCGCATAAAAAGTAGAATTTTGTCGAAAATAAATAATGGAAAGGTAGTGGTGGAAAATGAGCTTTCATATCGTGTATGGTTTCCTTCTCCCTTGGGTTATCGCGGCCGTTCATTTATTTCGATATCATAAAACGATTCTTCTTCTAATTGTCCCTGTTTGCAGCATGCTTGCACTTGCGGTAAATGATTTAGGTTTTACGTATGGTCTTTGGCGATTAGAATCTAAACCGCCTTTAGAAGGAGTACTTGCTATGTTGCCTTATAGTATAGGGATTTATCCAGTGTTGGCAAGTTACATGGTTTTACTTGTAAGTCATCTAAGCAGATACTCTATATTGATTGTTATTGGTATAGCGTTGTTTACTACTTTCCTTGAGTTCTTAATGGTGGTTACGGACAGAGTAGAATACAACAAAGGCTGGACAATTGGGTGGACATTTGTTTCCTATGTTATACCTTATTATTTAGTTTATCTATATTACCGCTGTTTAAAAACGTTACGGGTGATTTAGATCAGGTGATTCGATAGGTTGTTAAGTTCAGTCAGGAATTTAATACCATAAAAAGAGTATTGCATTACGTAAATAGCCATGATATATTATGAAAGCTGCATCAGACAACAAGCAACAAACAAAAAACATATTGACTTCATGCAGGTTAATGTGTTATATTAATTAAGTTGCTGTTTTGAAGGAAATAACAAACGATTTAAAAAAGTTGTTGACTTCATTCTAGTAAACTGATATAATAATTAAGCTGTCGATGAGGCGGCGTCACAACTTGATCTTTGAAAACTGAACAAAACAACCAGTATGTCAAGCAAGATATACAAGCTAGTTTTTTGAACGAGCAAGCATCAAATGATCGTCGATTAAGTTCGCAACGTCCTGTTGCAACATCGACATCAGCACATCCATGTGCAAGTCTTTTATGGAGAGTTTGATCTTGGCTCAGGACGAACGCTGGCGGCGTGCCTAATACATGCAAGTCGAGCGCGGGAA
>NZ_FNHF01000004.1:259266-312431 GCF_900103695.1 Sediminibacillus halophilus | reverse complement strand
GCGGGCCCATCTGTAAGTGACAGCCAAAAGGCCGCCTTTCAACCTTCCTCCATGCGGAGGAAGGTATTACCCGGTATTAGCCCCGGTTTCCCGGAGTTATCCCGATCTTACAGGCAGGTTGCCCACGTGTTACTCACCCGTCCGCCGCTCGTTCCACAGGCTTCACCCCGAAGGGATCCGCCTGCTTCCCGCGCTCGACTTGCATGTATTAGGCACGCCGCCAGCGTTCGTCCTGAGCCAAGATCAAACTCTCCATAAAAGTTGAGCTTGCTTGCTCGTTCAAAAAACTAGCTTGTATATCTTGCTTGACATACTGGTTGTTTTGTTCAGTTTTCAAAGATCAAGTTGCTCTGTTGCTGTCGAAAACAGCGACTTAATTACTATAACACGCCGTTTTGAAGAAGTCAATATCTTTTTTCGGCTTGTTATTTTGTTTTGCGCCGCTGTCGAAGCGACGATTAATAATATACCATGCAGGCGAGAGAGCGTCAATACATTTTCTCTAAAAAATATTCATCTTTTTCTAGAAACCCGTCACGCCGCTCTACACGCCCGGTAACATCTTCTTTCGTCTCGAGATAACCCTAACCGGAAGCAAAATATCTTTATACCGGCATTGCTTTATACTTCCTATGATAAATCATTTTCCCTTTAGTTTCTTCCCTCACTGGTTCAATTATACCTTTCTCCGTTAAGTATTCCAGCATGGAACTTAAATCGAGTGCATACGGTTCGATTTCCGGATGGATTTTCAATTCGCCGAAAGTCCAGGCATCCTGTTTACTGTTCATGATTTCCAACAGATGGGCTGCACACTTCTTCGCCCTCGTGCTGATTGCGAATTCCAGCGCCAACAGCATCAGCTCCACCCGCTTTCTAATTTCTTCATTACTATTGATTAATTCTTCATATAACTTATATACTTCTATGTCGATCCGCTTCACTTGGTTCCAAACCACCACTTCCGGATGATAGCCTTTTTCGATGATCGCCAGGCGCGCTAAATAATGCAGCGACCGAATCACCCTGCTATAGGCGTCCAAGTACTGATCTGTTTGGAAAAGATCCTTCGATTCACTGTAGCTGCGCGTCAGCTTGGCGAATTCCATCGCCATCTTCAGTTCGCGTTTTTCCTGCGGGAAACTGCTTAACTCTTCCTTTAACCTGGCGACATACTCGTTGCGGTCGAAAACGATTCTTCCATTGATCACCCATTCGACTGCACGCCTATAGGTGCTTGTGTCGATCCAATAGGTAAGCAGCTGCTCGTCTACGATATGCATCGCCGCTTTTTTATCATCAAATTCATAATGTTTCACATACCATGGCTGGTCCGCTTCGCTGGCAATCACCAGCAATATGACATCGAAATTATCGGTTACCGGGCTGACCGGTTTATTCTTTTCTATGATCAAAACACCCAATGTGTTCGCTTGGCTTGCTCGTTCCTGATATATAGGCCGTAAAATGTCCTTCATGATATTCCTCCATTAATGAGAATAGAAACTTATTCGATAAATACGCGAAAAATCCTTTTTCGGGAGACAAGTTTTCAATGGAATTTTATGCTATACTACCCTTTGTAGAGTTAAGGAGGGAAAGCGTTGGCTTTAAACTATAGCAGCAAAATCAATAAAATCCGTACGTTTGCCTTAAGTCTGGTTTTTATCGGATTCGGGGTCATGTACCTCGGCATTTTGACGAAAAAAATCGAATGGCTGATGGCGATCTTTTTCATACTCGGTTTATTATGTATCGTATTCAGTACTGTCGTCTACTTCTGGATCGGCATGCTGTCCACGCGAGCACGCCAGATTATCTGTCCTACCTGCAATAAGCCGACTAAAATACTTGGACGCGTCGACGCCTGCATGCATTGCAAACAGCCGTTGACCATCGATAAGAATCTCGAAGGCAAAGAATTCGACGAAAAATACAATTCTAAAGAGTATCGCAAGCAGATAAAGAACCAGAATCAAACAAACGACTCCAACTGATCACAAATAAAAAAGAGGCTGTCCGACGAGGCAGCCTCTTTTTTCAGCTTTCATAGGAAAACCCCTACCGGCATGGTAAGGGCATTGCAGTATTAGTGCTGGGTGGCTTTTTTGCAATTTTCGCATGTTCCGTAGAGTTCCATCCGATGGTGGCTTACGTCAAATCCTGTCACTTTCTGCGCCAACGACTCTACCTCGTCAAGACGTGGATAATGGAAGTCGACGATTTTACCGCAGGAATCACAGATAACATGGTAATGATCGGATGTATTGCAGTCGAACCTGCTGGAGGAATCTCCGTAGGTTAATTCCCTAACCAGTCCGATTTCGCGGAATACCCGAAGGTTGTTGTAAACAGTCGCGACACTCATGTTCGGGAATTTCCCTTCCAGTGCCTTGTATATGTCATCAGCGGTCGGGTGGATCTCTGCATTCAATAAATATTCTAATACCGCATGACGCTGTGGTGTGATTCTTACGCCTGAATTTTTCAGCCGGCCGACAGCTTCTTGAAGTTGTGCTTCAGACACCGTCATGCACCTCACTTTCACTAAGCTAAATTCTTTTATGGTGGTTTCCGTAAAGTCAATCATTCCTGGTAGATGTATTGCTTGGTTGTATGGTCGGTTCATTCTATTAATATTATTAGTTTATAATTCTTATAATTAGTGTAACCGGATAAGAAACGTTCTGTCAATAAAAGTATATTAGGCAGCAAGCAAAATTATACTACACGTCCGCCTGCAACGGCAGCTCTTCTCCCCCTGACTGCTGGTTGGCATAACGAGCAGCCACGAACAAAAAATCGGATAGCCGATTCAGGTATGACAGGACAAGCGGTCTTTCCAGCTCGTCCTCCAGGGCGACTGCCAGCCTTTCCGCCCGTCTCACCACTGTCCTTGCGGTGTGCAGAGCGGCAGCTCCTGGCCTTCCCGATGGAAGGATGAAGTTCTTCAACGGTTCCAAGTGCTGGTCCCATTCATCGATTTGTTTTTCCAATTCATCGATATGGCTTTCCTTCAACTTCCAGGTCACTTCTTTACCTTCTGGTGTCGCTAGTTCCGCGCCGACGTGGAACAAAATCGTCTGGATACGATGGAGGACTCCGAGAAAGTCATCTTTTCCGGACCAATTATCCTCGGCAAGATGGCTCGCCGCAAGACCGATCATTGAATTAGCTTCATCACATGTGCCATAGGCCTCCACACGAATATCATTTTTTGGTACCCGTTTCCCGTAAATCAACGACGTTTTTCCTTTATCCCCTGAACGCGTGTAAATCCGCATCTCAATACCCCCTGTCCAATTGAATGGTGTTGACGAGTTGCTGGTCACCGCTCACGTATTTTTCCAGGTTCTCTTCAAATATATCCATTGCCCTTGGCAAATATTCGGGAGAAGCACCGGAGACATGGGGTGTCATCGTCACTTTTTCATGATCCCACAACGGATGGTCAGCCGGAAGCGGCTCCTGCTCGAATACATCGAGAATGGCATGTGCGATCTCGCCGCGGTCAAGCGCATCAAGGATTGTCTCACTGGTAACGGCATCGCCACGTCCCATGTTCAGGAAGATCGCAGTTGCCGACATTTTTTCGAAATGCTCATTGCGGAAAAAGCCTCTTGTTTCCTTGGTGCTAGGCAGAATCGATACGACAAAATCGGCGTTAGGGAGGACGGTTGCCAGATCCTTTTGCGTGTACATCTCGTCAAAGTAGCTTTTTTCAGTTCCGCTGTGCGATACTCCGATTGTTTTCATGCGGAATGCCTTGGCGAGCCGGGCCAGTTCCTGTCCAATCGCACCAGCACCGACGATAACCATTGTTTTATTGGAGATTTCCTGAAGGCCGGCCCGTTCGCCACGCGCCCATTGATGGTTACGCTGGCTATCGATGAACAGCTCTGCGTTACGGCATACCTGCAGCAGCATGCCGATCGCATATTCAGCCATCGGTATTTTGTGAATTCCCCTGGAATTGGTGACGATAATCCCCTTTTTCTTGATCGCTTCGAAAGGCATCTCATCGATACCTGCTGACAGCACCATGATCCATTTCAATTCGTCAGCCTGTTCGATCAATTCATCATTCAAATCTTCCCCATAGGTAAGCAGGATATCGGCCGATTGGACGTACGGCTTTGCTTTCTTCATCCCGCTGCAAAATCGGAATTGATGAGATGGATAAGTAGCAGTAAAGTGATCTTGCATGTTTTTTGGGATTTCTGCGGATGATACGATATTCATTGCGTCCCCTCCTGGCAGCAGTTTTATCTCTATGATAAACCTTTCTGCATCCGGGAAGAAAGGGAAAAGCAGCCAGCCGATGGCAAAAAAATCAGCGCAAGGCGATTACCTGCGCTTTTAAGAATATCTATATTATAGGGGAGGTTTCAGAATATATTACACGATATGCCGCCGCCCCTCCCCTTGTATAGAGGCTTTGCCTACTTTTTGAAAAAAACTGCGGAAATCAGGATAAATTCTCGGGATTCAGCCCTTTCAATGCATCGATGACAAACTCTCCGTCCTTCCGGATCAACACATCGTCAAAGTAGATCTCCCCTCCACCATATTCCGGCCGCTGGATCAGCACCATGTCCCAGTGGACTGAGGATTCATTGCCGTTTGGTGCCTCATCATACGCCTCGCCCGGGGTGAAGTGCAGACTGCCGGCAATTTTTTCATCAAATAGAATATCGCCCATCGGTTCGGTGATTTTCGGATTCAATCCAAGGGCGAATTCGCCGATGAAGCGTGCTCCTTCATCCGTATCGAGGATTTTGTTCAATTCCTCCGTTTTATCGGCAGTCGCTTCAATGATTTTGCCATCTTTAAATGTCAGTGACACATCATGAAAAGTGACGCCTCGGTAGGGACATGGTGTGTTATACGTGATCGTCCCGTTGACGCTGTCCTTTACTGGCGCAGTGTACACTTCTCCGTCCGGTATGTTTCGTTCCCCGAAGCACATGACCGATGGGATATCCTTGATAGAAAAGGTCAAATCGGTGCCTTCAGCGGTGATCCGTACTTTATCCGTTTGGTCCATGAGCTGTTTCAACGGGCGCTGTGCCTCTTCCATCTGTTTGTAGTCGACCGTACAAACATCCAACAAATAATCAAAGAAATCATCAAATGTCTTGCCGGCTTTCTGTGCTGCCCCGGGTGTCGGATAGTTTAATAGCACCCATTTTTTGTTGTCGACCAGGTAGTCGTTGGCAGGCTTCAACACGCGCCCGGCTAATTCCCACTTTTCGGACGGCACCGTACTAAACTCCGCGTCATTTTCTTCCCCGACAATTTGGACAAAGGCATCGATATCCTTAAAGCGCTCCAAATCCCATTTATTTTGCAAGGCCAATTGCTCCTCTTTTACTTCTTCTATTTGTAAACGCCGGATTTCATCATCGACCAATTCCGGATATGGAAGTGCCTGTAGTTGGTATGCTTTTTTCACCAATTCCTTGATCAATGGCTTTGCGTTCGTATTTCCGGTAATCAACACTTTCTCTCCTGGTTGAATCGTCAAGGAGTGCTTTAGCAATACTTCTGCAAGTTCAGTTAGTCTGGAATCTTTCATGTTCTCGCTTCCCTTCTGTTTAGCTGTCTATGCATTATTCGCTGCCGAGGGCTGAATTCCTGTATTTGATTCGAAAAACCGCCAACGGTCGGACGCATTTTCCGTCGCAAGTCGGATTGAAAGCGTGCAGTAAATTATATAAAAAAGCACCCGTCCGCAGACGAGTGCTCCAACAATCAGCTTAAATTTTCTTTGATATACTCCAACGCTTCTTCCACATGTCCCTGCACTTTGACTTTGCGGAATTCTTTTTGCAGGTTGCCCTGCTTATCAATGATGAAGGTCGACCGTTCAATACCCATATACTCTTTGCCGAAATTCTTTTTCAGCTTCCAAACGCCGTATGATTCGGCAACTTTATGGTCCTCGTCGACCAGCAGCTGGAACGGAAGGTCGTATTTTTCCTGGAACTTCTGATGACTTGCTTCGGAATCCGGACTTACACCGAGAATGACGGCATCAAGGTCGGCAAAGCTTTGATGATTGTCGCGGAAGTCACATGCTTCTGTCGTGCAGCCTGGTGTATTGTCCTTCGGATAAAAGTAAAGCACGACATTTTTTCCTTCAAAATCCGACAGCTTGACGGTTTCACCCGTATTTGCTTTCAAGGCAAAACCCGGCGCCAGTTTGCCAATTTCTGTGGTCATGTATGTATCTCCCCTTTTCCTAGGTAATCGGGAACGGGGAGCGCGCAGCTCTCCAACTCCCCTTGCTTACCTACAGGATAGCTCACCTTCGGGTAAGATACAACTAATCGTCATTATCGTCTTCCTGTTTATTGCTGCCGAACGCCCTCATAAAGTAAGCTGTCGGCAGCAACACTCCTATACCGGCTTCAACCAGGGAAACGATTCGGCCAATGCCAAGCGGCACGATATCACCATATCCGACGGAAAGGATGGTCTCCCCGCTGAAATAAAGATATGTTTGGAACGAATGCTCGACCGGCTTGCTCCCGTTCGGATCAGAATAAACGAGCACTGGACCGTTCAAGGATAGGACATAAAACAAAAAGGCAAAGCCGAAAGTCATTCCGGTAAGGACAAAAAACAGTTTATAAAACATCGCCCGGTTAAAATAACTCTTTTTAAATGATTTGTTTGTAAAAAAGTAATACAGATTGACTGCCAAAAATAAGACGATGATGGCCAGCAATACTTTGGACAACATAGCAACAACCCCTTCATTGATCCATAGGGGTTCTATACCCGGATGGGCAGGTAGTTATGCCTGACAGGTTAAACCAGTTATCCACTACAAAAAAGGGGGGTGTTTTTGATAGAAATCTGCCTTTTCCTGCTGTTCCTTATCCTCCAGAGATGTCTGCCAGACCTTCAGAAAAAAAGCAGCGGGCAAAACATACCCGATCAATGCTTCGGTTAACGCGAGCACCCGGCCTATTCCGATCGGGATGATATCGCCGTAGCCGACGGTCATCAACGTAACACCGCTGAAATAGAGGGCATGCGCTAAAGCCTCCAATGGAGCAACCTTGGACAGGGAATCGCCTTCGATCAGGACGACACCGTTGAACGATAAAATAAAATACAATAAGGCAAAGCCGAGCATGACGGCCAAGTACAGCACGATCAGTGTATAGAAAATTTCCAATGAAAAGTAGCTGCGTTGATAGGATTTATGGAATATGAAGGAATAAAGACTGCCTGCAAGCAGCCAGACGATCAATGCGGCGATAATCCAGGTCATGATTCGGCCTCCTGTCTTTTCACAGACTATGAGTGGTTCCGCCCGTACAGCTTCTGTCTTACTTGTTTATTCTTCTTGCCAGTTATTTATGACAAGCCGCCTTCCTCCTCTCCGCATGAGAGACTTTCCAATTTGGGGGTTGTTTTCGTTTGTTGCTATAATGGACATGATTCTATTTACATATGGAGGTTTCGTAATGAATATCGAAAAGTCGAAACAATTACATACAGAGGCACAGGACCATATCGTCGGCGGGGTCAATTCCCCTTCCCGCGCCTATAAAGGAGTAGGAGGCGGTACACCGGTCTATATGGAACGCGGACAGGGTGCTTATTTCTGGGATGTCGATGGCAATAAGTACATCGATTATCTGGCAGCATATGGTCCGATCATCACCGGACATGCCCACCCGCATATCACCGAAGCGATCACCCATGCAGCTCAAAACGGTGTGTTATACGGGACACCGACAGCGTTGGAAAACAAATTCGCTAAAATGCTTAAAGAAGCGATTCCTTCTTTGGAAAAGGTACGCTTCGTCAATTCGGGCACGGAAGCGGTCATGACAACGATCCGGGTCGCCCGCGCCTATACGAACCGGAACAAAATCGTAAAGTTTGCCGGCAGCTACCATGGGCATTCGGATCCGGTGCTTGTCCAAGCAGGTTCCGGACCATCCACGCTTGGAACTCCTGATTCTGCCGGAGTGCCAAAGGCGATTGCCCAGGATGTGATTACGGTACCGTTCAATGACATTGAGGCTTATAAAGAAGCGATTCGCCACTGGGGCGACGAGGTCGCGGCTGTCCTGGTCGAGCCGATTGTCGGCAATTTCGGCATTGTCGAGCCAAAACCAGGGTTCCTGGAAGAGGTCAACGAAGTCACCCATAATGCAGGCGCACTTGTGATTTACGATGAAGTCATCACTGCGTTCCGTTTCACCTACGGGAGTGCTCAACAGCTGTTGTATGTGGAGCCGGACATGACGGCGATGGGCAAAATCATCGGCGGCGGACTGCCGATTGGGGCGTATGGCGGACGCAAGGACATCATGGAACAGGTTGCACCGCTCGGGCCCGCTTACCAGGCCGGAACGATGGCCGGAAACCCTGCATCTATGTCCGCGGGTATCGCTTGCCTGGAAGTGCTGAGCCAACCTGGTGTCTATGAGAAAATGGACAAGCTGGGTGAAAAACTGGAGCAAGGAATTCTCGAACATGCCCGTCAATACAACATTCAAATAACCATCAACCGGTTGATCGGCGCCTTGACCGTCTTCTTTACCGATAAGCAGGTAGAAAACTATGTGGATGCGGAAAACACCGATGGCGACAAGTTTGCCAGATTCTTCAAGCTGATGTTGGAGCAAGGGATCAACTTAGCGCCATCCAAGTATGAAGCCTGGTTCCTGACCACCGAGCATACCGAAAAAGATATTGATCAAACACTCGATGCAGTGAAACATGCCTTCGCTAAAATGAGTGAGTGATAAGCTGCTTTATGAAAAGCTTCCGGGTGACCGGGAGCTTTTTTATATTTACCACTCTTAGTATAATAAATGGCGGAACCTGTACATGTCCGATTTTCAGCACATAGCCAGCGAAGACAGAACACGGAAACTCCAATTAAGCGTCCGTCTCAAGCCCCACTGAAAAATGGATTTGCGTTTAGAAGAGGCTAAAGCTCGCAAAGAAAAGCATTGTGTTCTGCCGAAGTTTTTGCGCTGACTATGATTGGAAACAGAAAAAATTAAATCCGCATGAGTTTTTCCATTCTTTCCCTCAGTCCTAATAAATTGTGCCAATAGTAGACACAATTTATTTTTATGCAATATTTTGAATATTCAATTGAATTAGCTGCCTGCTTGTGATAAAATAATAGATGAAAATTTTTATAATTTTCAATCATTCGTGCTTTTTGTCAGTTTGTTTGACTTCCCTTCCAAAGCATGAAAGTCTTGAGTCTCTGTCATACCGGCAGGGACTCTTTTTTTACTGCCTTTTTTCCACCCAAGAAGAAAGCTTATTATTTCTCGTATAGCGGAATAGACTGGTATTAGCAGTTTGTTTTGCCGTTTTCATAACAAAAAAACAACAGCTGCGCTATACTTTAACTAGACAGAGCAATTGGAGGGGGTACCTACATATGAAACTCGGAGCAAGAATGCTGAAAACAGGTCTGGCTGTCGCAATCTCTCTATACATCGCAACGCTTGCCGGTCTGCCTACTCCGATTTTTGCCGGAATTGCCGCTGTATTTGCGGTACAGCCATCGATTTACCGCTCGTTTCAATCAATTGTCGAACAAATCCAGGCCAATATCATCGGAGCAGCAACTGCGATCCTTATCGTTCTTACCCTGGGCAACGATCCGTTCGTGATTGGCTTTACCACTATCGTGGTCATCGGGATGTGCATCAAACTGAACATGAACCAATCGACGATGATGCTTGCCGTTGTCGCTGTTATCGCCATTATGGAATCGACGGAAATGGAATTCATCACCTTCGCCTTGATGCGTTTTTCCTCCTTGACGCTGGGGATTTTGGCAGCGTTTGTCGTCAATCTGTTTTTCCTGCCGCCGAAATATGAAACGAAGCTGTTTCAAAAAATTGACCGCACCACTTCCGATATTTTGCAGTGGCTCCGTGTCACAACCAGGCATTTATCGGACGAGCCGGCGCTCAAAGGGGAAATCGAACGCATCCAGGATGAAATTCGCTACATTGATCAAACCTACATTTTTTATGCTGAGGAACGGACCTATCTAAAGAAGAACCAATACAGCAAGGCTCGTAAATTGATTGTTTTCCGCCAGTTGATTGCGTGTACGAAAAAATCTTTCGACGTGCTTCAAGCCTTCAACCGTCTCGGCGAAAAAATCGAGAACATCCCGAAAAACTTTCAGGATGCGCTCGTCCAAGAACTTGATAAGGTTATTCATTCGCATGAAAAATTGATATTAAGTTCAATGGGCCGTATTCGAAAAGACCACAAAGAAACATTGCGGCTGATCAGCGAGCCAGATTTGCTGCGGCTTGTCGAGACATTGATCCACGTGTATCAAGAGAAGGAAGAAGAACGACTGATCTTTCTGCCGCTCGCGTCCCAACTGATGGAATACCATCACGAGCTAAAACACCTGCGGCGGCTTTTGAAAAGCTACCAGCAATACCATCAGGATGAAAAGTTCAACGTCACACCTGAATACAAAAAATAAGGCAAGGAATTTTACTCCAACGATTCCAGAACGCTTTATTAGTTGCTAGGTTACAACCGCAGCTTATACGAAATAAAAAACCGAACGAGTTCGAATGCTTAAGACTTCGAATCATCGATCGGTTTTTTCTTTAGTCATTAATGCTTTTGTTCCAGCCTATTTTCAGGTCCCCAAATATTCGGTTGTCGTCGAGTCATCAAGCTGCTGTACCTGATAAAGATTGTAGTAATTGCCCTTCAGGTTCATCAGTTCATGGTGGGACCCTTGTTCCTTGATTTCTCCGTTTTCGATCAATACGATTCTGTCGGCGTGGGTGATGGTCGACAGCCGGTGTGCGACAATAAAGGTCGTCCGGTTGGAAGCCAGCTTTTCAAGCGCCTCCTGGATCAAATGCTCGCTCTCCAAATCGAGCGCCGAAGTTGCTTCATCCAATATTAGGATCGGCGGGTTTTTCAAAAATACCCGTGCGATGGCAATCCGCTGTTTTTGTCCGCCGGAAAGCTTGACTCCGCGCTCGCCGACCATGGTGTCATAACCGTCGGAAAGCCCCGTGATGAACTCATGGGCGTTGGCCGCTTTGGCTGCACGGATTACTTCTTCATCGCTGGCATACGGGTTTCCCATCCTGATGTTCATGGAAATCGATTCGCTGAACAAAATATTGTCCTGCAGCACCATGCCAATTTTGTCTCTCAGAGAGCGGGCCTCGACGTCACGGATATCGGTCCCGTCAATTTTGATGCTACCCCCGGTGACGTCGTAGAAACGCGGGATTAAACTGATCAAGGTGGATTTCCCACCGCCGCTCATCCCGACAAACGCAATTGTTTCGCCTTTTTTCACATCAAGGGACACATCGTGAAGAACGAGGGCTTCCTCATCGGTGTATTTGAACTGAACATGGTCGAATTTCACATCACCGTGCACTTCTTCCAACTGCTTGGCATTCGGTTTGTCGATGATATCATAATCTTCATCTAAGAATTCAAACACCCGGTCCATCGAAGCAATCGACTGCACTAGCACAGTCGAGGAACTGATCAAACGCCTGAGCGGGCTGTACACCCTATCCATGTAGCCAACGAAAGCAGCCATCGTTCCGACGGTAAGTCCGCCTGTGATTGCAAAATATCCGGCAAATCCGATAACGAGTAGCGGTGCCAAATCGGTGATCGTATTGGTCACTGCAAAGGTTTTCGCATTCCACGAAGTATGCTGGAGCGCTTTGTCCAGGAAGTTCGAATTTTGCTGGTCGAACTGTTCTTGTTCGTAATCCTCAAGCGCAAAGCTTCTGGTCACCGGCATTCCCTGAACGCGTTCATGCAAGTGGCCCTGTACCTGGGCAAGTGCTTGGGAACGGTCTCTGGTCAAACTGCGCAGCCTCCCGTAAAACAGTTTGACAGCAAACCCGTAGAACGGGAATAATGCCACTGCTACAAGAGTGAGCCAGACATTCATAGACAACATGATCGCAATTGCAATCAAAATCGTAATCATATCCAGCCAAATATTCATCAGACCAGTCATAACAAAGTTTTTCGTCTGCTCGACATCGTGAATGACACGGGAAATAATTTCCCCTGTCTTCGTCTGTGAATAGAAACGCAAACTCAACCGCTGTATGTGATCAAACAGCTTATCTCGGATATCGTATAAAATTTTATTTCCTGTCCACTGGGCCAGATATTGTCGTATATACTCAATCGGCGGCCTGGCCACCAGAAAGACGACAAACGCTCCACCCATGAGCCAGAATAATTCGGACAGTTTCTCCGAATTCGTCAAGTCATCAGCGCCGATAATATTATCGATAACATACTTAACAATCAACGGCATCAGTAAAGGGATTCCAAATTTGACAATCCCGATCAGCACCGTCCAAAGAATTCTCCATTTATAAGGCCAAACAAACGCCATGTACCTTTTTATACTGTCCAAGGTGTCCACCTCTCTCTCTGTTGCTGTATCTTGTATATCTTTAACCTGCCCAGGCATAATCAAACGCCTTTATCCAAATGAGCGCCGGCACGGTCCTCTATCGTGCTGCTTACAAATATAAGATGCGGAGCTAACTTCAGCTAGGAAGAATAATATTTCTCTTAAAAATAATCAACTTTCGGGAACATGAGCGACTTTACGGCTAAGTAGAGCGACTTCGGATCGAACTGGAGCGACTTTCCCGGAAAGATGATCAACTCACTCGAACTGGAGCGACTTTACGGCTAAGCAGAGCGATTTCGGATCGAAGTGGAGCGATTTTCCCAGAAAGATGATCAACTCACCCAACATGAGCGACTTTACGGCTAAGCAGAGCGATTTCGGTTCGAAGTGGAGCGACTTTCCCGGAAAGATGATCAACTCACTCGAACTGGAGCGACTTTACGGCTAAGCAGAGCGATTTCGGATCGAACTGGAGCGACTTTCCCGGAAAAATGATCAACTCACCCAAACATGAGCGACTTTACGGCTAAGCAGAGCGACTTCGGATCGAACTGGAGCGACTTTCCCGGTAAGATAATCAACTACCAGGAACAATGAGCGACTAACTCTTAAAGAGTAGATCATCGCGCCACTATCCACAAACGCAAGAAAAACCTTGCCGCCCAAATTGGTGACAAGGATTTTCGAACATATTCCTGTTTTTCAGACAACAAGAAAAGCCTACCGGTAGGTTAAATACCGTTCATACCATTGGTCTACGAATTCGGGGGCGAACGGTCCTTTGCGCTGTCTGATCCAATGAATGAGATATTCTACGTGGTTCCATAAAATCCGGTCGACTACCTTTGGGTAATTCATTTCCCGTCTATGCTGCTCGTATTCATCCTCATCCAGCAAATTAAACGTCATATCGGGGAACACTTTGATATCCAAGTCATAATCGATGTACTTCAACGCTTCCTCGTCATAAACGAAAGGAGAACTAATGTTGCAGTAATAATAAATGCCATCATTGCGCAGCATGCCTATCACATTAAACCAATACTTGGAATGAAAATAACAAATTGCGGGTTCCCTTGTTACCCATGTTCGTCCGTCGCTTTCCGTGACCAAGGTTCGATCATTAGCTCCTATCACGACGTTTCGCGTGCCCTTTAACACCGTACTGCTTTCCCAAACGCGATGGAGCTGGCCATTGTGCTTATAGCTTTGAATTTGCATTTTCGAACCAGGTTGCGGGCCAGCCATCCTATCTTCCTTTCTTTTTTAAAAGAGTATTTTTTGTTTACTAATTTAATTATAACGATAAAAAATTCTAAATGGAAATGATAGACTGCAGGCAGTAATGAAGTTTGTCCCCTTCTCCCCTTCGAGCACAAACAAAAGGAGCTCTCAACGGGTGAGAGAGCTCCTTTTTGTCTGAATTATTCGGGGGTTAAGAAGTTACTTCTTTTTTGCTTGAGATTGTTGGTTTTGCTTTCTTACTTGCTGAGCATCAGTTTCAGAAGCAAACTCTGTACCAAACTGGCCTGCTTGTCCAGCTTGTGCTCCTGCTTGACCTGCTTTGCCGCGGGCAGCTTTTTGGTTTTGCTTTCTTACTTGCTGAGCGTCAGTTTCAGAAGCAAACTCTGTACCAAATTGTTGACCTTGGGCAGCCTGTTGGTTTTGTTTTTTAACCTTTTGAGCGTTAGTTTGGCTTGGATTATTGTTTTTAGCCATCTCATATCACCTCCGCACCCATTAATTTCTCCAATAAGCGGGATGTTATCCGGAGGAATGAGGCAAGAAACTTATCCATATAGACCAAAAACTTCCAAGCAGGAATAAAAATGACTCGGACGCTTTAAACTAAGTGGAGAACGCTCATTCTACGTGTTTCAGCATTTTTTGATGGGAAACAGGAAATGGGTACTGATCCAGTTCTTCCACTGTAACAAAACGGCTTGCGTCACGGACCAGGACTCCTCCTCTGACCGTGGCTTCAATGACTTCGACATCCCAAATCAAGTGGGAAAACACATGCTTGATTCGGTCAACCTGCCCGCCGATTTTAATGTCGACACCGTACACCTGGCTGAACCATTGGGCGGCATGCTCTTCATCTGTTTCAGCTAACGGAGCCATCGGAAACTGCCATAGGCTTGCGAGCAAACCGGTTTCTGGTCTTTGTTCGATCAAATAATTTCCGTTACCATCTTTTACGAGGAAAGCAAGGTAACCGACCTGTTTTTGTTTTTTGGCTTTTGTTTTTACCGGTAAATCCTGCTGGATACCTTCGGCAAACGCCCGGCAGTGGCTCTGAACAGGACAGAGCATACAGGAAGGGGTGGTCGGCGTACAGACAATTGCCCCCAGCTCCATCAGCCCCTGATTGAAAGCGGAGGGATCCTCATGCGAAATAATCGCTTTGACGGCGGACTCAAATGTTTTTCTCGTTTTCGGCTTGGCGATATCCTCATCAATCGACAGCACCCTCGATAAAACACGCATAACATTGCCGTCGACAGCAGGTTCCGGTTGATCGTAGGCAATACTGAGAATCGCCCCTTTCGTGTACGGCCCGACGCCTTTCAGGGCACCAAGCTGATTTGCATTCTCCGGCACTTTACTGTCATAGGATGCAGCGACTTCCTTGACTGCGTTTTGCAGATTTCGGGCACGGGAATAGTAACCTAGACCTTCCCACGCTTTCAATACTTCCTGTTCGTCTGCTTCCGCCAGATCATCAAGTGTCGGGAATTTTTTCATAAAGCGTTGGAAATAAGGAATAACGGTATCTACTTTGGTTTGCTGAAGCATAATTTCGGATACCCATACTTTGTAAGGGTCTTTATCTTCACGCCAGGGAAGCTGACGCTGTTCCTGATAAAACCAATTGATCAAATCGGCTTGAAATCCAGCCGTATCGAAATGATTTATCGTTTCTTCAACTAGTTTGTTTTTCATTGTTTTTCATCCTTCGTGGTACAATATCATTAGCACGATTCAAGACCGTGTAGAAGTAAGTGTGTTTATCAAAGCGATTAATTGCTTATCGATAAAGAGGGATAGATTATACAAGGAAGTAAGTTCGGTAGGACAAGTAACCACAAACTGGTTATGGAAAATAACCGGAGTGCTGCACTCCAATGGTGGACTTCTTGCCTTTAAAACAATCTATCCATCAAGCACAAGTGACTCAAACTTATGCAGGCGTATAGCCTGCTTGATAACTGAATGAAAAGCCTAGCAGCCAAGTCTGCTTTTTACTACTAATATACTGATTAAAGGAGGGCCGTATGGAATGGATACTGGAACCCACATCGTCATGGGGGTTGCGCTCGGCGGCCTGGCCACACTTGATCCGGCCGTTCAACAAGATCCTGCTTTATATAGTGCCGTCATGATCGGCACATTAGTCGGATCACAAGCACCCGATTCGGATACCATTTTAAAATTGCGAAATAATGCTGTTTATATACGACACCATCGTGGGGCTACCCACTCACTGCCGGCAGTCCTGTTTTGGGGAGTTGCCGTTGCAGGCCTGATTCATGCATTTATGCCGGACGTTAGTTTTCTGCATTTATGGATGTGGACGTTTCTGGCTGTAATCCTTCATGTTCTTGTCGATATCTTTAATGCATATGGCACCCAGGCTTATCGGCCGTTCACACGAAGGTGGGTCGCCTATGGATTTATCAACACGTTCGATCCGTACATTTTTACGATGCACATCATTGGTATTGTCGCGTGGATACTGGGAGCTAATCCTGGTTATACATGGCTGCTGATTTATTTTGTGATTTTTCTATATTATATCAAACGGTATCTCGACAAACGGGAAATCGTCAAGAAGGTGAAACACCATATTCCGGATGTCGAACAAATCGTTACATCGCCTACTATGAAACAAAACATTTGGCGGATTGCCGTGACAGCAAAAGACCACTTCTATGTAGGCAGGGCCGAAAACGGGCATATTGAATTCATTGACGAGTTTGAAAAAAAGCCGCTGCCGGAAGACGAATTGACCGATATGGCATTGCAGGACAAAAACATTTCTGCGTTCCTGTCATTTTCACCGGTACACCGTTGGGAAATCAACTACTTTGATGATTTTACCGAGGTACGGTTTATTGACCTGCGCTATCGATCAAAGGGGCATTATCCTTTTGTCGCAGTTGTGCAAATTGATGACAACCACCGGATTATGACTTCCTACACGGGCTGGATATTTTCCGAGAAAAAGCTTCAGCGCAAACTTGTGATTGAGGATTCTCCCTCCCCTTTCACCTGATAAGAAAAGTGCAAGGGGCAATTTACCCTTACCCTGACAAGCTTAAGAAAAATGGAAGGCTGGGAATCCCTTTAACGGGTACCAGCCTTTATTTATTTTCGCTATTGTTTTTCCGCTCGAACATTCTTGCGTATTTTGGATTATTGGCTAGAAAATCGTGCAGTCGCGGACCATATTGGTCGATCCAGCGTAGTACGATCTGCTCGGTAACGTCTTTGCCCTGATACTTTTCCCCGGCTTTCGCCCGAGTAGAGTCGAAATCCTCCCAAAGCAGTTCTACCCATGTTCTAGCTTCGTCACGGCTCAATTGTTGATTTTTTTCGGCAAGTCGTTCTGCCAGCCGTTCAAACCGTTCCTGCATGTCACTCACCCTTTATGAAAGAGAATCGCGTACGTACCTGCATCTGAAATGCGGTCAGTACCGGTAATTATTGTACCACATAAGCTCTCTGATTACGTAAAAGCTATGAGTGCGCAGCTTTCAGGCAGCGCACAAAGGATTGACGGGACGGAGGGAATGCGAATGCGGAATAAAAAGTATGGTTTTCCTGATATGCGCATGGACAGCAAACCGCGCGCCAAAGGACGATACAGTCCGAAGCGGGCGGATGGCTCGATCAACACTGAACCACAGGAACGCATGAAAAATTCTGCACACCGCTGAGGAGGAAAACAGCTATGGCCAGAAAGCCATTTGCCGAAAATCTCTACCAGGATCCTTTTCAATCTCCACGGGCAAATCCGAAACGTGCCAGCCAGCAAGTGAACGGTGAAACCCGTAAAAGCCAGAAAGATATCATCATGGACGTTCTCAAGAAAAAAGGCTGACATACAGCAGTCCCTGCCATATGGCAGGGACTGTCCCTTTACCGCTTAATCCAATTTTTTCCCGAGCAACGAAATCGGTATCGCTTCCTGTTTCTCCACCATTTCACCCAACAGATTGATTCGGTTGCCCCAGGCAAACCTGCCGTTGACATAACTGATTTTGAACGTGTGGCCCGGATCCTGCTGCAACTCATAGGTTTCCCCTGCAGCATAATCCTCCGGGTTCATCATATATGCCAGCGCCATCTGTATTTTTCTTTCATGGATGGCGAATTCACTTACGTTACCCAATTGTTCTGCTTTTTGGGCTTTTTCTTTCAGGGCTGCCACTTCCTGACGAAGTTCGTCCACCGTGTACTCACTGTATCTCTTCTCCACTCTTGATAACCTCCCGCACACTTGATGCATTTCCTATTCCTTTTCCATTTTACCGCATTGTCCGTTGACCCACAAAATATCTTTTTCCTTTGCCCATCCTCTTATTTACACAACCCAAGCTGATTGGTAATATATAGAAAAAACTCTGTAGAAGAATTTTGAGATCGCTATAACTGATGTAAACCTGTAAAAATGAACGACAACTGCACAGGAGGAAAATTCATGTTTACCATTCTCATATTCCTGCTTTCCATGTTCATCATTCTGTTCACCAAACAGCCGAATGGGCGCTTGCGGACAGGCGCATTGGTGTTTGCGTTTTTCGGATGTATCTGGCTGACACAATGGAAAGACGGGGAACCATCTCCGTTTTACTTTTCCGCATCCCTCGCCGGACTAGCTTACTACCTTTTTCACTATTGGAAATGGAAACGGAGCAGAACACAAACAGAGCAGAAAGCTTCCTGACTGGCAAAGATCGTTCTGTCCATATTTATAACCGTTTGTGTACACTATGAACGATCGGATCCTTGCTTCCTTAATTCCCCTTTGTCTGAAGGCGTTTGCAAACTGTATAATCGAAATTGATTATCTACATAAACGCCAGATTAACATTAAAGGAGCCAAAATTATGCTCAAACTTTTCGTCACCGATCTTGATGGTACATTATTGGGAAAAGAAAACCATATCCTGCCGGAGGACATCGAAGCGATTGCCGCCTTGGTAGATGAGGATGTTGAATTTGCTGTGGCTTCCGGAAGAATGGATCGCGACATTCTCGAAGTGTTCAAACAAGTAAATCAAACAGGACATCGGGTAAGCCAAAACGGAAGCTTCGTTTATCATGGGAAAGATGGACTGGTGCATACCGAAACGTTTCCAGAAGCCTTGAGCCGGCGTCTGCATCAGGCGATAGCCAAGTATCCTACCGTTTATTCCGTTTCCACTGCAGACGATGTCTATGTAGCAGAAAAAACGCCGGAAATCGAGGCGTTCGAGCACTTGCTTTATTTCCCTGTCAAAGAGGAGAAACGGCTGGAAGCATATTACGGCGAGACCGTTTTCCCTGCTAAATTCACCATCCACGGCGAAACAGAAGATATCCTCAAAATCAAACAGGAAATCACAGAGGAATTCGGCCCGGTCATGGAGAGTTATTTGTCTGATGCCCATTGTGTCGATTTCGTTCCTAAAGGAATCAGCAAAGCACTCGGTCTGCAGCGCCTCATTGAAAAGCTGGGCATTACCGCAGAGGATATTGCCGTTATCGGCGATTCTTTCAACGATGTGCCGATGCTGGAAATGACACCATACAGCTATGCAATGTCGACTGCGCATCCTGATGTCCAGAAAACAGCATCCCGTGTAGTCGATCACGTCCACCAGGCAATCCGCGATTTGAAAGAACGCGGGATTTATTAGTGCACAAGCTCTTGATATTGTAAAGGCTCTCTCTTTTTGAACTTCTGAAAGATGGATGCCCCGGTCTCGTGCTTACCACTGGGTTCTATGCATTCGCCTCCTCCCGTAGTTTATCTACAGTGAATAACAGTTGGCTAAAAACAGAAAGCATAGAATACCTGAAGACTCCTGCGGGAGGAAAGGTCTCGGTGAGATCCCCCCAGAGCGGAAGCTCGCCAGCCGCCTGCAGAAGAAGCAGGGTATTTCCGCAGCGGGGTATAAGCATTTTTCATTAAACCCAGACGGTCGCGGATGATACCAGCCAAGGAGCAAGTACAAGGAAATGGTCAACATAGAAAACCAGGCTGTAATGGTTCAGCCTGGTTTTACTCTGCTTGATCCACGTATTCTTCGATAAAGCGGTCGATTTCTTCGAACCCAAAACCTTTCCGGTATAGTGCACCCTTCAACTTTTGTTTAAGCTGAAGCCCTTCCTCTTTTTTCGCATACTTGCGAAGTAGTTTTTCTCCCTGGTAAACAACTGCCTGCCACTCGGCATCGTTATCATCGTCAGTATCCACTTCCGCTAGCACATCTTTGATGACATCGCTGGTGAAGCCTTTTTGCATCAAGGTTTTCTGTACATTTTGCAGCTGTTCCCTGAACGACTTCCTGCCGTCGAGTTTCATCTTTTTCTCCATCCATTTCAATGCTTTATCATACTGATCCTGATAGGTATAAAGCTGAATCGCTTCTTCCGCAATCACAGCGGATAAGCCTTTATCCAGCAGCTCTTTTTTGACAAGTAAAGGCCCTTTGCTCGTCGTATTCTTTCGGGTCCGTACCAGTGAAGCAGCAAACTCCCGGTCATCAAGAAACCCTTCCCTTACCAGTCTGTCGATGACTACCGGGATTTGTTCTGGTTCTACTTCTTTTTTGGCCAGGTAATCGTGAATTTCTTTTTTGGATCGCATTCGATAGCTTAAATAGTTCAATGCAAGGGTAAAGGACTTATGAATGGTATCTTTTTCAATCAGCGCGTTAATTGTCGGTTCGTCCAGCTCCATTCCTTTGCGGAGCTGGAAGGAAATCAAGATATCCTCGTCGACGCTGAATCCATATGCCTCATTGTTATTTCGGTCAAGGAAAATATTATAGCGGTGTTTGTTTTTCTTCTGTGTGGTTATCCGGGATATAGTTGCCAACGGGATTCACCTCCACCTTCCATTTTAGCACGGAAGGAAACCGCACACACGCTTCGAAACATCGTATAATAAAGGTATCTTGCTCTTACATAATAAAGGAGGCCATGATATGAACGTTGCCATTACAGGAGGAACAGGATTTGTCGGTCGAAACCTAACCAACCAGCTCATCGAAAGGGGGAGCCATGTCTATGTATTGACACGTCATCCGGAAAACCACCGCAACACGGATTCGGTTACCTATATTGGCTGGCTGCAGGAACACAGCAAACCGGAAGCCGAACTGCCGGCGCTCGATGCGTTTGTTAATTTGGCAGGTGACTCGATTTTTGGTTATTGGACGGAAGAAAAAAAGCAAAAAATTATAAACAGCCGCCTGCAGGCTACCGAAGAGGTACTGCGGCTTCTCCGGACATTGCCAGATAAACCCCATGTTTTGATCAATGGCTCGGCAATGGGGTACTACGGCACATCCACTACCCAAGCTTTCACTGAAAAAACGGCAGAACCGGGTGATGATTTTCTGGCAAGCGTTGCAGCCGAGTGGGAAGCCAAAGCAGCGGAAGCCGAAACGCTCGGCGTCCGTACGGTTGTTGCGCGTTTCGGTTTGATTCTTGGCCGCCAAGGTGCCTTGCCTTTAATGTCTCTGCCTTTCAAACTAATGGCAGGTGGCAAGGTCGGAAGCGGCGAGCAGTGGGTTTCCTGGATCCATATCGATGATGTCGTGGAATTGATCCTGTACGCCATCGACACGGCCGAATTAAGCGGACCGCTGAACGTCACAGCTCCGAAACCGCAACGAAATAAGGATTTCAGCAAAACCCTTGCAAAGGTGCTCAACAGGCCCTGCTGGCTGCCCGTACCGGAAAAACTGATGAAGACGGCGCTGGGTGACATGAGCGAGCTGGTACTAAAAGGTCAGACTGTCCTCCCTGCAGCAGCTCAGGCACATGGTTATGCCTTCCAGTATCCGTATCTGGAACCGGCGTTACGCGATATATTTTCTGCCTAAACCGCCCAACTGAATCCAGCTCCGCGTAAGAAAAATTGTCGGATATTGCCTGAAAATTTTTGTTCCCTTTTCCGAGATTTTTGTGTACTATATTCTTGTAAAAAGTGATTGTATTTTCCCATCTGTACATGGGAATAAAAATAGAAAATGGGAAGGCAAATGGTGCGCCACCAGTCTGACTGGTTCTAGTGGGTTCGATTCCCACCCCGAATTTTTGTTGGTTGTTGATAAAAATTCGAGGGGGAGGCGGACCACTAGCGATTCCTAGGGTTACTTTCAATCCTCTCCACGATCAGGAGGGATTTTTTTATGCTGAAAAAACGCGATTTACACGAGGTACCAAAATTATTCGAACTGATGTGCCACCCGCAGGTGTTTCCGTATGTCCGCCACAAAGCAGCGGGGATGGATGAATTTTATTTTTTGACGAAGCAGACAATCGAACAGGAAGAAGCCGGCCTGCTGGTCTCGCGTACCATTCTGGATGAGTGCCAACAGCCGATCGGAACCATCAATTTATTTGATATCCATGATAAGAAAGGATTCCTGGCAACATGGATCGGTCAGCCGTTTTTCGGAAAAGGCTACAACCGGATTGCCAAAGAGCAATTTTTGGAGGAGGTATTCATCTCGCACGGGATGGATGCGGTGTTTATCAAAATCCGCCAGTCTAACGAACGTTCGATGCGGGCTGCCCTGAAACTGCCATACCTTCACTCTGGACAATCCGCCTATCCGGATGTTTATCAAGCGATTAATGCGCACTGCGATGTCCCCGTGTACGATTTGTTTGTCATCACTCCGGCAAGCTACTTCCTCCATCGCCACCCGATAGAGGTAAGCGAAGGAGAAGCTGTCGTATAAAGAAAACGTTTTGGGAAATGCTAGAGGAAAAGGCCTGTATCTTCCCTTTGGGCGGCGGGCGATTCGAAAGCGAGGAATTCGATGAGCAATAAGCGAGGCGTCAACGATCCAAAGAATACGTTATCCAAAACCCAGCAAGTGCTATATCAAAAAGAATTCAAAACAGCAGATCGCATGTATGCTGAAACAAAAAAGCGGGTTTAATTTTGTCCAGGCGGGGAATACCTACACTGTAGCCCTGTAAGTTGTGGGCAGAAGTTATCCACAAGGTTGTGCACAGTGTTGATAAGCGTCTAAAACAGTTGAAGTACCTAGATTTTGATTGTTGATGAAAATCTTATTAACTTTTCACCTTTTATTGTGGATAATGTGGAAAATATCCACAAACCGTGTGTATAACCGATTTGATTTGTGGATAAGATTGTTAATAAGAGATTGTCCTACTCCAAACGTTTTCCCGATTCCTCCCCTTTTTCGGTTAAGAGTTCGACAATCTGAAAAAAGAAGGCTTTCGCCAAATTAATGGCGAAAGCCTTCTTTTTTAACATAACCAAGTGTGATCGGCATTTCATCTATACCAGTTTTATTATGTAAAGGATAAATCTGCGTCTATTCGCCTGCCCAGCAATTCACGCGCACTTCGCAATGCTTCGGAAGCTGTTTCACCAAAACCGTAACCCGCTGCGATACCGGCACATTCCAGTTCCAATGCTGCCTGCCAGACTGCTGTTTTTGTCGTACCTGGAAGCATGACCGTGAGCGTTCCTTCCAGCTCCTGTTTCACCGTTACCTCTGCGCTGTCCATTTTCAATCCATTCACCAGCCATTCCGCCATACTCTTTCCTTCTTGGGGGTATAAAGCAAGACAGCCAATCATCCTTTACTTCCTCCTTTTGTTCTATTCGGTAACATTTTACTACATGTTCACTAATAGAACAACGGTTTCCGCACTTTTTCTACTAATAATGTTACGATAACGATTAACAAATACGAGTTGCGAGTGATTGTCGGATGAACTATGAACAACTAGCATACAATTTGAAATATTACCGTGAACAATCGGGCTGGACACAGAAGCAGCTGTCAGAAAAAATGAACGTTTCCCGCTCTGTGGTAACCAAGTGGGAAAATGGCACCGTCCTCCCCGATCTCAAATCTATCATTAAACTTAGCAGAATTTTTGATATATCCGTCGATCTGATTGTCGGCATCGACACACCACGCGAAGATGTTCTCAAGGAGTTCAATCGGCTGTATAACTCTACAGGGGAAGCCATTGATGAGGAAACCTTGGAAATCTTCGACTACTTAATCAAACACCCGCAATTCAAGCAGCAGGTGAAACAGATGAAGGACCTCCCCGTTAAAAAACAGAAGGCGATTCACCGGATGATTGCCAGTATGGTCGAGGAGTTCACCCGGGTTTAAAGTATCGAATGAGAAGCGCAGGCACTTGCCCATTCCGATAAAAATGAGACGACTGACGAGGCTGCAGAGGTCCAAGCTTAAGAAATATCGTCGCAGCTTTTTTTTGCGAAAAGGTTTGATTTTAGCTATCGTAGACGGCGTGGGATAGGTGCTGGACTCCCCAACAGCTGAATAGTTACAATGTTTTGTTGAACGGCTTTTTCTCCGCTCTTTCTTCTCTTTACCATCTTCATAAACTGCTTATCTTCTTCTAAAATAAAAAAAGCCCGGTTTCCCGGGATTATTTATGGTTATCTTGTTTCTTGTCGAATTTTTCGAATACCTTTTTGGCAACATTATCTTTTTCTCTCTTCTCTGCCTCTTCCAATTCAAATAGAACGCGGTCATTGTCCGGCAGTTTAAAGTACTCTTGTTTACGGGACTCTTCATCCTTTAATGCCATTTGCTTCCTGCCCCTCTCCTTTTATTTGCCATCCGTGGAAAACGGCTGTAGCGATTAAAACGGCTGGTTAATTTCCGGATCAAAATAATTTTTCCGTTTGATCCAGACGAAGCCGTCTCCCTTGGTGATCACAGCAACGTCAATCGGCGGTCCGACAGATTCGGTCGCTCTCGTCAGCCTCTTCTTGAAGGAAGTAAGATTGACCAGCGCTTCCGCCATTTCTGCCAGTTCTTCTTTCGGAAGCGACCGGACGATGCCGAGCAACGGCCTGACATATTGATCCTGCTGATATTCTTCCACTGAATCTTTGATCGACTCATATAGTTCATTACCCATTTTCTTCATGGTTCTAACCTGTTCTGTTGAAAACTTGATATTCAACTGCTTCTGAATATGCTCATGGTAATCTCCAAGCACCCGGTCAATGATGCCGAACATTGCGTCTTCCATGTTCGGTTCTATTCCTCCCATAAAGGAATCGACCATCTCTCTTTGGGCAAACGCCGTGATGCTTGCTGTTCCGGCCTTTTTATCATTAGTATAGGTGATTTTCCTTTCCCGAAGCTTTTTGTATTTCAAATTTCCGAACACAAACCCTTCCAGTCGATATTCGATCAAATGAGGAAAAATCTCTTTATCACCATACCCAGCGATGACAAGACCAGTGCTGCCCAAGCTGAAGAAATCTTTTTTGACCGCTTCGAAGGCTAGTCTGACCAGCTTTTCTTCCAGCGAGTCAGGCACAGTGTAAACTATCAATTCTTTCTTTATTTCCGATATGACGTGTTGAAACTTTTCCTTGAAAGAGGCATACTCGATCTCCAGAAACTCTTTCTCCATTTCCGCATATGTTGTCGTCTGTTTTTCAACTTCCATAATAAGTAACTCGGTGACTTTTTCATCGGTGACGTCTTCGCCTTCACTTTTTCGGTTGTTGACATCTTCCTCGACATCGCGGACTATTCGTTTCAGGAGATCTGAAAAGGTCCTATGTATGATGATCTCTTCAATCTCCTCTGCTTTAAACCGGTCATCTCTATTCAAGAATGAAATAAAATCAGCAAAATAATCGCTGACATCATCGAAAGTCCGGTCCTTTAGTTCCGCTCGATAAGATTTGATGATAACCTCCCAAGGAACTTCCATAAAAGAAGCTGCGCCATACACCATAAATCCGATGGAATGATGTCTGGATAGGGAAAAAAGCTTGTTGGCAGAGTTGTACACCTTCTGCACACCTTCCCTGCCGCTCGTTACAGCACTGTCGGCAGCAAGCGACATGCCCAGCTTGTTCATGATGGTCACTTCTGCAGTCATCTACTTCACGCCTTTCCCGTAAAACTATTCTTAATTTTGTATATCCTAATCTAAACCGCTCGAAACGTTAAGGGCAATACAACAAGAAAATGCATAAGTACCAGGATTGCTACCAAACATAGGGAATAATTAGTATGGAATATAACTTGTAAAGTGTTTCTCCTACCTTATGCCTAATCTATTGTGCTTTTCTGTGTCAAAAGATACAATTATCCGGGGAAAAGCCCGTTTGCCTTACATTCAAACCGGGAAATGTTATAATTGAGAACGGGACTGGAAAATAACGTTCGGTCCTTAGCTAAAAGGAATGACAACAATGGATAAGAAATCAATCGAAGCAGAAATTGCCAGCTATACCGGAAAGCTATTCAGAGATAATTTCGGGAAAGGCCCATCATCCATTTATGTTTCGTGTGTCCGGCCGTTTATCACCATTCATCTTCGTGATTTTCTGGCACCAATGGAAAAAGTGCTTGTCAAACAAAACAACAATCTAAAGGTTCAGGAAACACGGGATTTGTTGATGCAGGAACTACTTCCTGATATCAAAGCGACCGTCCGGACAACGGCAAAGGTGGAAATCCGAAATATCTATTATGACTGGTCTTTGGAAAACAAGACCGGCATCATCCTTGCCGAGATGGCAGAGAGTGATACGGAAAACGATAATGACTATTTAAGCTATCCAAGCCGGGAACAAGTGCATGAGGAAATCGTCCGCTTCAGTGAAAAAGCGCAAAAGGCTCCGCGCAATTTACATTCACTGATGCTGAATCCCAGGACACTGGTTATCGTCCGGGAAGGAATCCTGGTGCGGATTGAAAAAGAACTGATAGCTGCCGGATTCGAGGAACAGCTGAAGCTGTCCAAAAGACGTCTGGAAAAAAGTTTACTGAATACTGATTTGCTGGAATCGTTGCTTGGAGTCCAAATCGAGGACATATTCGCCGATTGGGACTTCTCCTTGGATAAAGGCTATATCATTATTATAATGAAACCAGAAAAATAACAGGTGGAAATGAGCTGGATGCTGAAAGCCAGACATAAGCCGAAAAGGAATGAACTCCTTTTCGGCTTTTTATTTTGTAAAAAATTTCCAGTCTGTATAGCAAAACAATCCATTCGACGATTCCATATGTAAAACAGGGGGAGTAGATAACGTGTATAAAGTGACCGGGTTAGTAAAAGGCGGCATTAGAGTAGAGTTTTATCAAGACAATAAGGAGCTGCTATTCGATACGTACGACGAAGCGGCAGCTTTTATAGAGAAAACAAAACAAGAAAATACGCTGCCGGATAACTATCAGTTGCTTATTGAGGAAGTCGCCAGGTAATTTTACCGGTGTGAATGAAACTTTTAACAGCTAGCTTTCGTATACTTAGTAAACCGCACTAACAAGGACGTGTTTACATGTATACTCAAGAGCTACAGCAGAAGGCGTCAGCGAACTTAGAAATTTTTGACGAACTGAAAGCAAAATTGAAATGGAAGGTTTCAGACCAGCGGATACTGATGATGGCTGCTTCCATGTATGTGGTAAACGGGAAAACGTTTGATTACGGAAGGTTTGTCCGCCTTGCTGACTATATTAAACAAGAAGTGGGGTTGTTTTCCTCACTGAAGTCTCATTCCAGGTTCACCATTGCCTCGATGCTCGATGTCCGATTTGCGAATCCCCGGGAAAAATTCCAGGAGATGCGCAGGATTTACAAGAGGCTGGTAGAGGCAGGGTTTCGCAGGGGGGTATTCACCTATATTTCCGCCCTGGTCCTGCTTTCCCACCCATCAGAAAACGGTGAATTCAGCGATGACATTCTCAAGACGGATGCGATATACCAGAAAATGAAGGACGCGCACAGTTTCCTTACCTCCAGCAGTGATTATCCACTGGCGGCACTGCTGGCTCAAAACGATGGCACCGTAACCGAATTGACCGAACGGACAGAAGCGTATTACGAGCGGCTGAACAACCTGGGATTCCGAAAGGGCAACGACTTGCAGTTTCTCAGCCATATCCTGACATTGGATGAGCATGCCGATGTGGATTTGCTTGTCGAGCGGACATCTCATATTCATCAGGCTTTTAGCCAGGCTGGAATTAAACAAAAAACCAGATTTTATCCAGAAATGGGCATGCTGGCACTGCTGCCGGAAGATCTCGTCGAATTGGACGTCATCAATCAAATTATCGATGAGTTAAACAAACACAAGTCATTCCGTTGGCAAAAGGATATCACGACAATCCTGGCCATCAATTTGTTCATGAGCGACAAGCTCGCAGATTCATCCTTGCTGGAGACAAGCCTTTACACCACAATGGAAACCGTTATCCAGGCACAACAGGCAGCCATGCTTGCATCTGTTGCAGGAGCCTCAGCTGCGGCTAGCTCCAGCAGCAGTTAATGACTGGCAAGTGATAACAAAAAGAAGCCCCCCTATTTGGAGGCTTCTTTTTGTTAGTTTTATTTTTCCCGAAAGCTTCTGTGTACGAAAGAGCCTACAATATTTTTTCACAAGGTACATAATAATAATTGGTATTCTCCATGTTTTTCGCTAAACTAATAGCTAGATAACTATCATCGTATTATTCCTTCAACATGATTTAGGAGGATAAGTATGTTTTTTAAGACTAGATTAGTACCCTTCATTATTTTGTTAATGGTGACACTTGGATGCAGCCAAAACATTACTGCAAGTTACATAAAAGTAAAACAAAAACATGAGGATCCCACACACCATTCCTATTCTATAGAAGTTATAGATCCATTTGATAAAGAGGAGAAAGAGTTTACTATAAAAATCAAAAATGAGAACACGTGGAATTTAATTGAAGAAGGGGAAACGTACTTTGGTTCCTATAAACACGGTGACTTAAGTAACGGCGCTACGCTAAGTCAGATTAAGCAAGTCTCCGATCCTGAACAGAACGTCAGTAATTAGTAAAAGAAGCCTCCTATTTGGAGGCTTCTTCTGCCAGATGCTGAAAATATTCTTTTAAATAAGCCTTCAGTTCTTTATTTTCTAAATCAGCAATCTCGGAAACGGAAAAAGAGATGGTTTTCTCTTCTTTTTTATCATAGACATAAAAAGTAGGATCTATGTTTCGGATTGTCGCCGTTTCCATGCTGTTCATTTTCACCATCATATATCGGCTCTCCGATACCGTTTGGTCTTCCATATCCTCATCCCCCTTATCCTCATTATAATATAGTTGTCCTATAACGGAAATCGTTCGTTCATTTCTTTACTTGGATACATTCTTCCTGCTTTTTGTTTTCTTCTGACGCATCCTCTTCTTTTTTCCCTTCTTTAGAACTATTACCATTTCATCATTTTTCTTGGTTCACAAAGGCTTTACAACAACTATATCTAGTTTTAATAGAAGGATGGTAGCTTGAAACTAGAGGATGCTTCAAAGACCTGTCAGCACACGTACACAAGGAGGAATGATTGTTTTGCAAAGGCAGCCTTCGAATTTGGACAGGAGAAATTTTTTAAAAGTCGGTGGATTAAGTACGATTGCATTACTGGGGACAACCGGGATTCTATCTTTCCCTGGTGCTCAATCGCTAATGGCCTCCAGTAACAAAAAACAGGACAGTATCTTTAACGGCTATGGCAACCTACAGAAGGATCCCGGAGGCATTCTCGATTTGCCACGCGGATTCCAATACCGAATTATTTCCGAAGAAGGGGGACAGCTTTCAGATGGACGTCCGATCCCTTCTGCTTTTGACGGTATGGCAGCATTCCCCGGCAAGCATAACTCCACTGTGCTTGTCCGCAACCACGAATTAACCGGAAACACAGATTACCCGGTTATCGGAAAAAATCCGTACGACAAAGACAATACCGGAGGAACTACTGCTCTGGTAGTCGGGCCGAACCGAAAAGTGATCGATGAATATGTTTCCTCTTCCGGTACAATCCGCAATTGCGCGGGTGGAGGGACACCATGGGGAACGTGGCTCACCTGTGAGGAAACCCTGGAAAGGGGACATGGCTATGTATTTGAAGTGGACCCAAACGATCCGGAAAACAAACGGTCACGTACTCCTATTCGGGAAATGGGCGCCTTTTCCCACGAGGCATGTGATGTCGATCCCGCTACCGGTATAGTGTATTTAACAGAAGACTCCTCTCCAAGCTTTCTTTATCGTTTTATTCCTGTTGATCCAAGTCCACAGCCAGGCGCATTGCAAAAAGGCGGAACCCTGCAGGCGGCAGCATATGAAGAAATGCCAAACCGTTATGCGGAATCACTGTATCCGGCCAAAAAGTATAATATCATCTGGAAGACCATCAACCCGGAAAAAGCCAGCGATGATGCCGAAGCAAAAGGCTGCATCCAATTCAGCCGACTGGAGGGATCACAATTCTCTGCTGGAGTTTTCTGGTTCAGCGACACTTCCGCAAGAAGCAGCACAGGCGAGCAGGGACGGATTTACCGGTACATTCCTGCGACCAACCAGCTTGAGCTATTTTATGAAGCAGCTAGCGCCAATGAAATGGAGATGCCCGACAATCTCTGCATTACCCCATGGGGAGATGTCTGGTTTGTCGAGGATGGCCCGGGTAATGACCGGGTAATGGGAATCACTCCGGAGGGACAGGTCTATCAATTTGCCGAAAACAAGTTGAACGATTCCGAGCTTGCCGGTCCAACTTTTTCACCTGACGGACGCACGTTTTTCGTCAATATCCAAACACCCGGAATCACCTTTGCAATTTGGGGTCCATTTGCCAGGAGAAATGCAGGAAGACAACGCCAAATGGCTCATGCAGCACCCCCAGCAGGCTTAGGCCCTTCGATTTCCGGAGAGGTTACAGCCTTTGCCGAACAGCAGGGCATGTCCGACTTGGAAGTAGCTGCCCTGGAACGACACGGTATCCCTTTACTTTAGACAGGAGGATAATCATGCTGCAAAATATCGGTATTCCCGGTTTGATATTGCTGGTCATTCTTGCGTTGATCATTTTCGGCCCATCGAAGCTGCCTGAAGTCGGCAGAGCTTTGGGCAGTACGCTCAAGGAATTTAAGAAATCTGCCAACGAACTGGTAAGTGACAACAATCCAGAGCACCCCCTCCCTTCCTCTCAGGAGAATAATCACGAAAGCCAACTGGAAAACAGATGAATCGGCTCAGCTTGCAAGGAAACTTTTTGTTTTCTGCAAGCTTTTCTTTTCCCCAGCGTATAGCTCATTGAGGATTGCCGTTCTATCGGTTGTGTTGTGAATCCTCTTTCAGGCATAGCCGCTCCTCCTGAACTGAATTGATCCTCTTTCACCTGGCTCCTCATTTTTGTTCCTGTCGGGGTGGTCATCCGTGTACTTGCTTCTCTTCGGTCACTGCATCCTCTCCTTTCCCTGTATAACTTGGATATTGCTATTCTGCTCACCCTCTTTATTTTCGCATTCTCCCGCCACTACCAGCACATAAAAAACGATACCAAAGATAGTTCCTCCTTCTACATGGAAGCAGGTCGTCCGCTTTTTTTATGTCTCCATGATAGAATGATGGCAAGGAAAAAATCATGAGACGAGATAAAGAGGTGACAGAATGAGCAAGCGCAAGTTGATAATCGCACAAAACATTGAAAAAGAACTCCAAGACCAAGTGAAAAACATTGTACCCGATTGGGAAATAATTGTCGGGAAAGAGAAAGAAACCTGGCAGAAGCACATCCAATCGGCAGAAATCGTTGCCGGCTGGAAAAAAGACATGAACGAATCGCTGCAAGCCGAATCCCACCTTCGTTGGGTGCAAAGCTGGAGTGCCGGTGTGGACAGCCACCCGCTCGACCGGTTTGCCGAACGGAATGTCGCTTTGACGAGTGCAAACGGAGTCCATGCCTATCCGATTTCCGAGACGATTTTCGCGCTTATGCTCGGACTGACAAGAAAAGTTCATGCATATGTCCAGAATCAGCAATCAAAAACATGGGCACATGAACAGTTAAAACTGGAAATTCACGGAAAAACAGCCGGCATTATCGGAATGGGGGCGATTGGTAAAGAAACAGCCAAAATTGCCAATGCATTCGGCATGAAGGTGATCGGTGTAAGGCATTCGCATAAACCGGAAGAGTTTGTCGATGAGATGGTCACCACAGAACGACTGAACGAGGTTCTCCCATCATGCGACTATGTCATCGTCACTGTGCCGCTCACCGGGGAAACACGTCATCTATTTGGAAAAGAGCAATTCCATACTATGAAATCCTCCAGCTTCTTTATCAATATCGGCCGCGGGGAAGTCGTCGACGAGCCCGCCTTGATCGAAGCCTTACAAACAAAAAAAGTCGCCGGTGCAGGGCTGGATGTATTTGAAAAAGAACCGCTGCCGGAAGATAGTCCACTCTGGGAGCTGGAAAATGTCATCCTGACGCCGCACTCGGCCGGTTCCACCGAACATTATGACAAGCGCGTGATCGAAGACATTTTCATTCCCAATCTTAAAGAGTATCTCAGAGGAGAAGTCCCTTCCATCAATCTTGTCGACTATGACAAAGGATATTGAAGAGGGAGGAGGTGTGAGATATTTTCTGAAAATAAACGGGGTCAGCATCCTTTATGCAATAATGGCACTGATTCCAATCCAACTGACCGTAAACATATATCGTATATACCGCTTAACCGGTTGGAACCCGACCATCGTCAATGGAGTGCTTCTCACCATCATGCTGACACTGATTATCGCAGGCACTATTGGCATATTTTCATTAAGTAAAAAGTGGTTGAAAGGCCAAAACGCCGGTTTTTGGACAGCAATTCTATGGATTCCTTACTTTCTCATTTTCACTTACTTGTTTACCAGGTTGTTTCCTACTACGAACCCAGGTGATGAACCGAACCCTGCTTTAGGGTTGATCTTTTTGACTGGATTATTCGCTTATCCGTTTTATATTTTGATTCTAACTTATATGGCCAACACAAGTGCTAGAGAAAACGTTCAGGCAAAATCGAAGACTCCCACCATATGAAAAAGGCGTGCCAACCATATCGGTTTGCACGCCCTTTTCGTCAGACTTTCCGGAAGGCCCTTCTTTCGGCATAAGGTACACATTTATAACAGACAAGCACTTTTGCGCCGTTATCATTTCTATATTCAGTGGGCCTTACTGCTTTCTGACCGCACATCTCACATTGTTTCTTTTTTAAGAACCGGAACATAAAAACAACAATCCCCTCTATCGTTTTTACATACTCTATTTTACTAGCAAAAACGGGCATGCTTCAAATCAACTGTCTTTCAGTCCTGCCCGGCGAGCCATTCCTGGAGCACAACCGCCTGGTTATGCTCCGTATCCTTTGCACCATAAACAAGTGTCACCGATTCACTTTCTTCGATGATTTCCTTCAATTTCCCGATATGCTCTCTTTTTGTCTGATCTGATTCGATTTCCTGAATATACTTTTGTTTGAAATCCGGGAATTTCTCCGGGTCATGCTGAAACCATTTCCGCAGTTCGGCGGACGGCGCAAGCTCCTTCAACCAGTGATCCACCGCCGCTTTTTGTTTTGACAGACCGCGCGGCCAAACCCGATCTACCAATACGCGCACGCCGTCTTCGTTCTCCGGTTGCTCATACACCCGCTTTCTGTTAACCTGCAACAATTCCACCCCTTTTCATCTGTAAGATTGCATTTGCTTTCCACCTGCTACATATGTACGATACTTTTTGATTACTTGTCGGAGCAATCCAATCGTTACGGCAAGCCAAGCTGTCATGGCGACATATACCATGACCTCCGGAAGGAAGAACAAAAAATCCAGATGGAGTACAGTCGCTAAATAAAAAGTACTGATGGTATACATCGCAAGCGGAAACACCATCCCCCACTGTTGCGGTTCATAGCTTAGCGGATAACGATGATACAAATGCCGCCATATAAACAAAATCACCAGCAGCGGGGTCCACCATGTCCCGAAAACCCAGAAGAATAAAGTGAATCCCGTCAAAAACGGCCGGATTGATTCAAGCAACTGCCAGCCACCCCCATGCAGCAAAAGAGTACAGCCTGCCATCGCACTGATTGCCACTGCCCCCATATTGATCCAATAAGGCGGAGTAAGTTCCGTGTGCTCCATCCTCAAAAAAATAAATCGATAAAAAATCAGTGTAATCAAGATGAAGTATAGCATGCACCCGGCCAAGTGAAGGCTCAAAGTAAGAAACAGCATCACTTGTTTCCCGGTTCCCATCGTTTCAGCCAACAAGCTACCTAATACAGATAAGGATTGGGCAGCCACTACTGCTAACAGCCAGGCACCATTTATCCCCATTTCCAGCGTGGGTGTCGCCTGTTGCACCGTGACAATGGTAAAAAAGCTATACATGATGGCCAGCCATAAAACGAGGCCTACTCCCCACAGCCAGAAAGCCAGATATGTGCTTCCAGTTACAATGATCGATTGACTGCCAAGCATACATGTACCGGCAATCAACGTAAAAAAACCAGGTCCTTTCGCATGATTGGCAAAGTCGGCAGCCAAACGCGGAAAATATCCAATCAGCCGAATGAGCGTCAGTATCCAGAGCAGTGTATAAACGATTATATTTGATACCAATAAGGGGGTGGCAATCCACCCGATGCCCAGTACTTCCGCAGCAATCGACAAAGCTCCGGTCGCCATGACCATAGCAAAATAACCAGGAAACAATTCCGCTGCTGTTTGTTTGATAAATGCCTTCATGCAGTTCACCTACTATTCCGTTCCTGTCATCCCATCTTTTTTCACAAAAACAAGACACTGTTCTTATTGTAAAACGTCCACTGCCACTCTGCAAAGGGAACAGATTGCCACTTGTCACTGGTTTAGTGTAAAAGTCTCAGGGGAATCGCTGAAATGACGGAAAATCAATCAGGATGGAGGAAACCAAGTGTCTGCTGGCAGTATCATTATTGGGATTGTCTATTTGATTGTCCAATTATTCTCCAACAAAATCATCGCTTCATCCCGGCTTGGCCCTGCAAGATGGCTGTCATTTTCAGGCGGAATAGCCGTTTCCTATGTATTTGTTTACGTCCTGCCATCCCTGCATAAACAACAAGAGGACTACGGGGACAAAGCTGGTGGATTGACAATGGAAACAGAGCTGTACTTCATCGGCCTTATTGGCGTGATAGTCTTTTATGCCATTCACAAGGCAGCTGATAAAGCGGAGAGGGAACACCCCCATGGCGAAGGCCGCTTCTTTTGGATTCAAATCGCTTTTTTCTGTGTTTATAACATGCTGATCGCCTTTATAGTATTCGGGACGGATATCGAAGGAGTGGAAGCAGCTTTTTACGGGGTGGCGGTAGGATTTCACTATATGGCCGTCTCGCATGACCTGTGGCGGGAAGACGCCGGCCGCTATGAAAAATTCGGACGCTACATTTTGGCATTTGGCATTTTCATCGGCTGGACCGCCGGGATTGCCATTCCATTCCCACCGTTTGTACTGGCGCTTGTGTACGCATTCATTTCCGGAGCGATGATTTTGAATGTGTTGAAAAAAGAGCTTCCTTCCGAAGAAAACGCCCATTTGCCAGCTTTTTTAATCGGGGCCTTGAGCCATACGGCGATTACCTTAACATTAAAGTATATCTTTGACTGGTAAAAGCAGGTGGGAAAAAAGCATGGTGACAAAAGCGATAACCTAACGATATTCGAAAATGCCAAGCATTAGTCATCGTTGGGTTTTGTCTTCCCTATCCCAATTCGGTTCTCAAAGTGGGGTTATGTTATGTCCCACTCCTTTTCTTCTTTACAATTTCTTTAGAAACCCATCCCCCCTAAGCGACGACTGTTTAAGTAGGAGGGGATAGCATGAAATATAAAACAGTGCGGTTTGCAGTTCTACTGGCGTTGATGTTTTTAATGGCTGCCTGCGGGGATTCGGAAAACCAGGCAGTCGAAAAACAGGAAAAGCAAAACAGTTTTACAACAGGGCAAGAACCGATGACATTGGAAAAAGAAAGGGATAACTTCCATCTTCTTGCCAAGATTTATTCCCATTCTTCCGATTCGCTAACCGTAGAGGGAGTATTAACCTATACTGGAGAAAAGCCTGTCACGCTTACCCAAGGAATGGAGATCATCCAGTGCGAGATGGTACACCCGGAAAGAGATGAGGCTGTAGATGAAATGATTTATCCAGATATTGCTTATACAACCACTGTCAAACCCAATCAATCTTTTCCTGGCAAACAAACATTCACCCTGCAAGATGGCGAGCAGTATGAACTGACTATCAAATCAGTCCTTCATACTTTAAGTGGCGAAGCACGAGGCATTACCCTCGACACTATAGAGATTTCCTGGTAATAAGCCGTGGTCACCAGCCCTTCAACCGAAATCGCCGGAGGCCTCAGTATTGGGAATAATCAGCCATTAAAGGGGAAATGACGAACAAAATAAATGAACGCGAAATATCCTACCAATAATATAAAAGAAATGGTAAATAGGATATATATTACTTTGCGATACAACTTACCACCCCTAACTACGCATCTTGGATAAATCCACTTTTCTAACAGGCTTTCATGTTAAACTATATGGTATAAACTACCGGACCAATTGTCTACACAAGGAGGCAGTTGATTTCAAGATAGGAGGATGAGATGAAAGAAAACCTGCGATTTGCCTGGATTGCTTCTTGGTTTGCGCTAGTCGGTCAACTTGTGTTTTTCATCGGGGTAGCCATCTTCACAGGAGAATGGCGGTATGTAATGTGGAGTCTGATGGTTAGTATGATGGCCGGTGTTCCCAGTATGATTAGGACCGGGCAGGCACAGAAAAGACGGAACACTCCCACAAACGAGTGAGAAGGAGCTAGGAAGGGACTTTATGCAGGAAAGTCCCTTTTTCATCTAAAAAACAGCTCACCGTTTTTGCCACAAATATACCTGTCTTCCTTTTTCTGTCTCGCATTGTCCAAAAGCCCTGGTTGCAATGCCGTGTAACAGCCTGTGAAGTTACCTGCCTTTCAATCTAAAGTCACCTGAACTCGTCCTGACTTTCAGTACATGGATAGGATTCTCTCCGATGAAACCATGGATATTGTGTTCGGATTTTTCTTCAAACAAAACTTCTTCCATTGAAACACGCCCATCGCCCGAGCTGCTTTGAAAATCAACTTCAAATCGCTCTTGAGGCAAATCATATTCGACCGACACATCGCCGCTGGTTGTTTCGACATTCACCTCTGCGATTTCACCAGAATGAGAAAGTACAACATCACCGGAGGTGGCTTCGTACTCGAACTGGGACCCTTCAACCTGTTTATTCTTGATGGTACCGCTGGTTGTTCTGATGGTAGCAGATTCGATGGTATTATTCTCTGCTTGTATATCTCCGCTTGTCGCCTCCATCACCAGGCTGTCTGTTATCTTGTCCCCGGTCAGATCCACATCGCCTGAAGTAGACGTGATTTGCGCATTGGCCGTTTCTGCATGATCAAGGACAATATCGCCTGAAGTTGTTTCAATCGACACGTTGTCATACAATTTTTCCGGAACGCTTACCGTCACATGCAAATTCTTTGCCGTGTCCCATGGCAAAAACCCTACTCGGTTCTCTTTCTCTTTTTGGGTGATCATGAGTGTATCATCCGTTTGCTCGATTTGGTAAAGCTGCTCCTCCTGGTCCTTTTCCAATACATCTCCTTTCACTGTTGCCTCTATTTGATCGGATGACTGGCTCTTCACGGTTACATTCATCGAAGTTGCCGCAACTTGAATACGCGTGATTTCGCCTGCTTGAAAACTCTCCTCCGCGATGACCGATGCACGCGAAATACCTGTTGTAAGATAAATAGTTATCGTGCCTGCCATTCCGACAATTAGTATGGCCAACAAGGACACAATCCATTTTTTCACTTGTAACCATCTCCCTTCATTATTAAAAAGTTGAACCTCATATACCGGATCAGCAAACGATACAGCCATTTTCCTACTCGCCACAAACCGATACTACAAAGCACTCCGAAACTGCCCATCGTAATGGATACAAAGAAATCGAATAGCAGATTAGGAGAGTGCAGAAACACAACCTTGAAAAGAAAAACCAATGGGGAAAGCGACAAAACTGCAGCCGCCCCATACAAACCGATATACAAAGCTAACATACCGAGAGCAGGCCCTAGCACAATGAGGAGATTGATCAGACTGACACTGATGATAGCCATGACCGCCCTTCCAATATTCGTGATGGAACGTTCCTGTTCCGCTATCTTCAGACTCGCTTCTGCTTGCAACTCTTTTGCTATTGCCGCCGGGTTTCCTAGTCCCTCCACAATTTCTTGTTCGTCCCTTCCTTCGGAAAGTGCAGCGTCTATATGCTCTTTAAAGTCAAACAAAATCTCTTCTCTTTCCTCATTGGAAAGACTTTTAAGTCGTTTATCGATTTCTTTCAAAAAGATCTCTTTTGTCACGCTTCTCCCCTCCTGCTGATGCTTTGAACCAATTCATTAACAGAAACTGTAAACTGATTCCATTCTTCTATAAGTGTTTCCATCCTTTTTTCTCCTTTCTCTGAAAGCTTATAGTACTTTCTTGCCGGCCCTTCTCTTGAAGGCGACATATAGGTGTCCAAATATTGCTCCTTCGTCAGTCTCCTCAATAATGGATACAAGGTCCCTTCAGCAATCAAAATATGCTTCGATACATTTTGAGCCAGTTCATATCCGTATTGATCCTTTTTGCAAATCAAAACGAGAACACATAATTCCAATGCTCCTTTTTTAAATTGAACATTCACTGGGTTATCCTCCTGTGCCTGGTGTCTTCTATTCTTAGTTAGTCATCTATGATCCACTATAGAATATCATTCAGTAGTGAATATAGCAAGGTAGTGTGTGAAAAAGTTTTAAAAAGTGACGTTTTTGACCTTTCCATTACTTTTATTATCTATCTTTGCCGCTGATAACTGCTTAAAATAGCGATAAGAACGAGTCTCTGGGAGGAATGATGATGGAAAGACTTAGAGAGAAGCCCTACATAGATACAGAATGGCTAGAACTCATACAGGAGGCATTGGAACTGGGAATGACGTCACAGGATATCCGCGATTTCCTGAAGCAGAAGCAATATATGAATCAATATAATTCACCGACCTCAGCAAACTGCTCCCTATTCGAAGATGAGGAGAAAAGATAGTGATTTTATCGATTTTTTAGTAAGGCCATGGCCTCTCTGCGGCTACGGACGTTCAGCTTTTTATACAACTGGCTAAGATAATTTTTGACCGTTCCCACGGATAAATATAGATCCTCTGCTATTTCTTTGTTCTTTTTTCCAGCAAGAAGCAAGTGCAGCATTTCTTCCTCTGTCCGAGTCAGTGTATCACCTGCGATATCCGGCAAAACCGACAGCGGAACGCTTTCATACGATGTCACAAGGTGATCTGCCAGCATTGCTTGAAACGAAGCAGGCAAAAGCAGCTGGCCAGCATAACAATCGCGTATACCACGAATAATTTGGTCTGTATCTGCGTCCTTCAATAAGTATCCCGATGCTCCGATTTTTACGGATTCTGCAATGTATTCATCATCGAAAAAAGTAGTTAACATTACAATTTTAATGTCGGGAAACTTTGCCTTGATTATTCTTGTCGCGGAAAGTCCGCCCACTTCAGGCATGCGAAGATCCATAAGGACGATATCGGGTCGGTGCATTTCCGCAAGCTTAATTGCGTCCGATCCGTTTACCGCACAAGCAACTACTTTGATATCCAACTCAAGCTTCAACAACGCAGCCAACCCCTCACAAAAAACCGGCTGATCGTCAGCAACTAATACCTTTATCTGATTCATTAGCCTGCACCTGCCTGGATTCTATCTTTTCCCTCTGTTAGAGGAAAGGAAAATGCGATAGCTGTTCCCTTTCCTGGGATCGAATTTATTTGAAACTCACCATTCAGCTGACGGACACGCTCTTCCATACCCATCAGTCCAAAACCCGGTGCTGTCCGATTCACTGTAAAACCTCTCCCATTGTCGACGAGATGAAACGTAATGCGGCCAGTGTGCTGCTCCAAGGTGAATTGGAAATCGGTGCTTTTTCCGTGACGTAATCCATTTGCAAGTCCTTCCTGCAGGGCACGGACAATCGTGATTGCCTGGTCCGCATTAAGCTTGTCATCCAACTTTTCTATCTCATAAGCAATCCTCACTCCTGTACGGTCTCTCGTATCCTCAATCAAATCGGTGAGATGCTTCGTGAAATTGTCCGGCTCGTACGGGGCGCTCAGTGTCCGTACAGATTTCCGGACCTCGTTCAGCCCAGTTTGCAATTGCTGTTTCATATCGCCAAGCAGTTTTTCCGCCTTCTTTTCGTCTTGTTTCAACAGGCGTCTGCCGGCCTCTATGCCCATGATTGCTGTGGTAAGCGAATGACCGATTGTATCGTGGATTTCCCTGGAAATCCTTGTCCGCTCTTTCAGCATGGTGGTTTCCTCCAGTTGTATTGAAGCTTGCTTCATCCGCTCGTGCGCATTTGAAAGCCGGTGCTTTTGTACGGCTATATACTTGGCCAAATAACTAATTGCGAAAAAACAAATAAATTCCAGGCTTTTCGGAATAACGATTTCCCATATTTGTGCAGCAGGAACGGAAAAAACAGCAAACCTTCCAACAACAAAAGTAAGGTAGGCTGTTAAGGTATAAACACAGCTGTAAAGCTTCTTTCGATGAAAAGCCGCTTCTCCAATGAGGAACAGTAAAAAGATTTGTGAAATAAAGGACTGGTCAACCAATGTCATGACAGCAGCCAGTAAAAGCTGCCCCCATAACACCAAGCCACCTGCCCTTGTACGTAAATCTATATAAACAACAAAGTTCCGAATGATGAAAGTAACTATTAACAGGACGGCAAACGAATACAACAAAACAGGATGTTCCTGCGGATCCATGGCAAACATCGGAGTAATGAAACAAAGAATTAGTACGACACTAACATCAATCTTCCGTTCCAGCTTTCGACCCATATCCTTCCTCCCCAACTAGTTATAACCCCCTATTCATTTTAACAAAAAATTCTGTTAAATGGACAAGCACGGCGGTTAATTACTAGGAAACATCTTAATCAGTATGCCCGAAAAGAGATGGCCAGTGCAGGAGGAAACAATACAGTTTTTCGCTGCATTGTTATTCGTGGAGCTTTCTTGCTGCTAAAATTCGACCTCGACAGAAACAATATCCCCGGCATTCCGTTTTAATTGAAAGCCGCTGGAAGGGTTCTCGAAACTCAATACTTTGTTGACCCTCCTCGATCTTTCGACTAGTTCGACAAATTCATGGGTTTTAGGAGTACCTGGTACTTCTATGACATTCCCATCTGAAAACTTGAGGATTACTTTCATCAGACCCCCTCCTTTTTACCTTTCAATTCGACAAACAGGGGCTGGTTCCTTTCACAATATTCTATTTTATGGAATTTATTTAGATGAATTTGCTTAAACGCTATCTCTTTTATCCTGTGATCGTTATTCTTTTCTGAAGTCGTAACTCCCTTGGTTTACGTTTATCTCCACTTCATCTTTCTCAATCAAAAAACACCCGAAGCACAACGCACGTTTGTTAATTCATTCTATCTTTTGTTAACGAACGTAATTTCAGTCAATTTCTTGGTTGTCGTTATTTAAGTTTCGGTAAGCGCGAAATTGACTCGGTGAAAGTCCTGTATTTCGTTTAAATGCATTATAAAAACTAGAGACACTTTGATAGCCTATTCGATAACCAACTTCCGTACTATTAAGATTCGTCGTTAAAAGAATTTCCTTCGCTTCGTTCACTCTTATCTTTTCTAAATATAATCGTGGAGTATATCCTGTTTTATCTTTGAAGATCCGATTTAAATGAAAACGGCTAACCCCAACCTCTGACGCTATCTTGTGTAAAGACAGATTTTGCGCATACCTATTTTTTATCAATCGTTTGGTATCTTTCACAAGGTTTTCTAGTGGGTCATATGTTTTTATATTTAAATCTGGCCGACATCTCTTACATGGTCGATAGCCTGCATTTTTGGCATCCTTCGCATTGGGAAAAAAGGAAACATTTTCGCAATTAGGTACCTTGGACTTGCAAGAAGGACGGCAGAATATCCCTGTTGTACGGACCGCGTAAAAAAATATTCCATCATATGATGAATCACATGAAACAGTCGCTTGCCACATAATTTCCTTAGTATGGTTAATTTGATCCTTCATTAGATTTTAAACCTCCTTTCAGGAGAAATTTTCTTGCTAAAAATCATATAAATCGCATATAAAACCACGACAATCATCGGTACAAATATATACAGTTGAAAAAATGGAAGAGCCAATAAACATAAAATGCAAGAGGTTAACGACGTCCACCAGGCTGATGTGTTCTTCCTGAATAATCTAACCCCCGCAGCCATTGAAAGAACATAAACTAGTATCCCAAGAGAGGTCGGTATAAACAAAATATTATCAAATGTCAGTGATAAAAACTTCACAACTAAAACACCTGCCATCGAAAAACCGATAACGAATATCACCATCCGTCTTGGGATTTGAGTAGTTACAGGGTGTTTTAAAAAAAACTTTGGAAAGGCACCATGTCGGCTTAATGAATATCCTAATTGCGTCAGGCTAGCTACAAAAGCATTTGATGTGCCTATACAAATAATTAAGGCTGAAACAGCTGTGAAGACTTTAGCACCTATGCCTAATGTCGCACCCATTATGACCCCAATAGGAGAAAGATTGTTTTCTTGGCTGCCATACGTTGCTGTTCCAATAGTGACAAGGCTTAACGCTAAAAATAACACTCCAATGACCATTGCACTAACAACTGCTCCTTTGACAATGTCCTTTTCCGGTCTTTTAAATTGCTCGGCTAGATTACAAATCGCCTCCCAACCGAAAAAAGACCAAAAGATAACCGTTATAGCGCTCCCGACAGAAAACCACCCATTCGGGACAAAAGGAGTAAAATTCGCCCATTGTATTCTTGGAAGTGACACTAATATTGCAACTACTATAAGTATTAATAATAAAGAACTTAAAATCAATGCAACTTTCCCACTAACATTTACGCCGTAATAATTAGAAGCACCTGCAATTCCCAAAATAGAGATTGCAATTACAGTTGTTTCTCCACCTGAAAGTCCAAATGCCTGACTGACATAATATGCACCGGTTAAAGACACAATAGTTTGACCAACTGCTGCAGTTACAAAGTAAAACCACCCAACGATATTGCCAAGATGGTACCCAAAGGAATTTCTTACAAAGGTTGCTGCTCCCCCAGCATCAGGGTATTTTCTTGCCAAACAAGCAAAAGAATAAGCAAGCGGAAAGCTAATTACAATAACAATGAGCCAAGATATAATAGAGGCGGGTCCCGCCATTGAGGCTGTTATTCCTGATAAAAAAAGGATACCCGAGCCAAGAATGGCAGCAATGTATAATGCAATTCCTTGATATAAGCCGATAGATTTATTGCTCATGATCTCCCCCCTTTATAGCAATAGTCTACTAAAAACAGGTGTAAAACTCTTCCTTTTTTTTGCGCTTTAATTCTCGCCTAGTAAACTTGTCAAAAGCATTTTTGTATAGTTCCTCATTCAAGATTTCAAGAAGTTAAGAAAGAAAATCAATAAAATTGCAATCGAAGTAAGAGCTAGTAATTAATTCTTTTTCACCAGGTGCATATCCATGCTGCCTCCTTGTTGGTTAAGACCCTTTTAAAAGATCTTTTTCTGCTTTTTTGGCATGATTTTTAAAAAGAAAGACCGCTTCTCTTAGTCTACATCTAAGAGAAGCGGTTCTGAATTAAGTATGCGTTAACGCAACTGATTGATCCGTCGGGTAAGCTCTAGGAACTTTGCGTCCAGCTTTGCATACTCCTTGTCATTAGGTGTCATAAAACTTAATTTCCCCAGGACTTCCTGTCGCTCTGTTTCCAGTTTCATCCGTAATTCTTCCTGCTCATCCACTTTTGATACGGCTATGTTTCCCTGTTTTTGAATCCGATGTTCGGTAATGATGAGCTTGTCTTCTGTTGCCTTCTCAAGAAAATAACGGTCATGGGAAACGACGATCAGCGTTCCATTATAGTGGGCCAACGTTTCTTCCAGCTGCTCACGCGAAGGCAAATCCAAATGATTTGTCGGCTCATCCAAGAGGAGTACATCCTTTTCTTCCAAAATGTAAGCCATCAGCTTGCACTTCACCCGCTCACCCATGCTCATCTCGGCAATCGGCTCTGTCCACTGTGCAGCAGAGAATCCTAAGTGCTTCATCAAATTCTGGACCTTTCCTCTTCCTTCGAACGTATCTTGATAAAACAATTGCTCTGGCGTTTCATAAAGCGGCAAATCGAATACTTCCTGGGTTAAATAGCCAATATCCGCTGCAGGCGAGATCCACACCTCGCCTTCCGCCGGTTCCTTGCCCATGATGATGTTCAACAAAGTCGTTTTCCCACTGCCATTCGGGCCTGTGATGGCCAGTTTTTCCCCGTGCTGGATGATAAAGCTGGCATTTTGAAACAACGTTTTACCGGCGAAGGATTTGGATAAATGATTCACTTCCAGGAAACGCTTGCCGACCTTGGTATTGGCTTTCATGGTAAAATCCACTTTGTATTCGGGGTCAACAGGGTTCACCTTATTTTCTTCCAGCTCTTTTTCCAGCCGTTTTTGCTTCGATTTCACCTGCGAATCCATTCGCTTTGCCTTTAATCGATAATACTCCTTGTAGCCCTCCTTTTTCGTCGATTCCGCATGTGCTTTCTTCGACCATGAGGTGAGTTCATTCAGCTGCCCCTCGATCCGTCCCACCATTTTTTGTTGCTTTTCATACTCGCGCTGCTGGGTGAGCCTGCGTTGCTTGCGTACCTCCATATAACTGGAATAATTCCCTGAATGCTCGATAAGCGCATTTCCTTCCAATGACCACACTTTCGTGGCGGCCTTATCCAAAAAATAACGATCGTGCGATACAAACAGGATAGTGCCCCGGTAGCTTTTGAACAGGTGTAGTAAAAGGTCCGAACTTTGCTGATCGAGATGGTTGGTCGGTTCATCCAGCAACAACAGCTGCGCGTTTTTTGAAAATCCGGCAGCAAGCCGTGCTTTCAATTTTTCCCCGCCACTATATTGATCGTACTCATGATCAGGTACCTGCCACTCCTTTCTCAGTTTTCCTTCGTCTGCGGACATATTTTCCACCTTATGAGTTTCTGTTTCCTGCGCGACCATTTCAATGGTGATAGGTTTCTGAAGCCACTGTATGTGACCGCTTGTCGGAGTAAGGTCTCCATTAATCAATTTTAGCAGCGTCGATTTCCCGGCACCGTTTTTGCCGATGATTCCGATGACCTCTCCCTGCTGCACACGAGCATTCATCTTTTCAAACAACGTTACGTTTTTCACTTCATAGCTCAGATTATTCAGCTTTAACAGTTCCGTCATTCTATCAATCCCTTTCCGTAAAGGGAGGATCTCGACATGGCCAGCATCATGAATGCATTCAAATAAAAAGGGCCAATAAAAAATCCCCCCAAGCGAGTTGGAAGGATTAGCCGTACCTTATGCGTTATCAAATAAGCTGCATGTTGCGACAGCTGTGGAATGATATAAAATAATGGGCAGACTAATCCTATTTCGTGTGTTTTGAAATATGCTATTTCAAACAGTTGAGAATAAGATTAGTTCTTCATTGTCCACCCATCATTCCTTTCGTCTGTAGTACGCTTAGTATAGCATAGCAGAAGTCTGTATGGCAAAGCGGTTTTTGATTCTTGAGAATCCTGGCTGATTTTTTTGAAATAGTGGTTGTTATTTTTTTTGGTCGTTATTCTTTATATAGAGTGTGCATTCCTAACCAATACATTTTACTGCTTTTGCTCCGAAAAAGTTTGTCATGAAAGAATTTTTATAGCATGATAGGTGGGAGATAATAAGTAAAATACCAACTGAAAGGACTGTAATAATGGATTATACTTTAATCTTCGGACATAAAAACCCAGATACGGACGCGATATGTTCTGCCCTCGCATACGCAGATTTAAAAAAAAGATTGGGATTTCAAACAAAAGCCGTCCGCCTTGGTGAAGTTTCAAAAGAAACCCAATTTGCTCTTGATACATTTTCAATCCAGCCTCCCGAACTTGCTGCAGAAAAATTGGCAAAAAATCAAGACGTCATCCTTGTAGATCATAATGAGCATTCACAAAGTATCGACAGTCTGGAAGAAGGTAATATTCTTGAGGTGATCGACCATCATCGCATTTCCAACTTCTCTTCCGAACAACCGGTCTATTTTCGGACTGAACCGGTAGGATGTACAGCAACCATCCTATATAAAATCTATAAAGAACATGGGTTGGAGCCGGATGCAGCCATTGCCGGACTGATGCTCTCAGCAATCATTTCGGATACTTTATTATTTAAATCTCCGACCTCTACCGAAGCTGATCATATAACAGCTTCAGAACTTAGTAAACTGGCGACCGTGGATATGGAAGCATACGGCATGGAGCTATTAAAAGCCGGAGCCGGGACAGAGAACCTTGATCCGACAGACATAATTACAATTGACGCTAAGCTATTCAAAATGGGAAGCGCAAACGTAGAAATCGCTCAAGTAAATGTGGTGGATACAAGCAATGTCCAATCCCGCAGTGAAGAGATAAAAAATGCTATTTCCGAGAGAATTGAGAACAATGATTTGGCTATGTTCGTACTATTGATTACTGATATTTTGACCAGCGAATCCCTTGTAATGGTTTTAGGAGAAGAACAACAGAAATTTGAACAAGCTTTTTCGACTACTTTAAAAGAGGATATGGCTTTTCTTAGCGGGATTGTTTCTCGTAAGAAACAGGTTGTACCTCCACTTACTCAAGCTTTTGCGGACTGAAAAAGCCATGAAAGCTGAACATTATGGCAAATGGGAATAAAGAAAAGATACTCAATAAGCACGAAGATTTTCTGGAAGATTTATTACGATTAATGTCTATAGGAATGTGCTTGTATTCCTTTTTAACTAAATAGAAGAAGGCATCCACCAAGATGAAATGGATGCCTTCTTCTATTAGGATAGATATACCTTATAGTAGATTTTAAATTTATCTATATACGCGAATTACATTAAAAAAACCATTCACACTCAAGTCTGCAAAAGGTAAAAGTCCTCCCAAGCGAGTTGGAAGGATTAGCCTAACGATGCCATATTAAATAAGCTGCATGTTATTAAAGAATACTTTTGCGAAAAAAATTGCAAATTTTATTTTACAGTGGTTGTTATATTCTTTGTACGTTATTCTTTATATAGAGTGTGTTATCCAGCTAGCAATCAGATGTTCCTTTTCCCTTAAAAAAAGAACGATTCTCCTTACTTCAAGTCAACCAATATGAAGCACTGGTCATCTTTTTGGTCGTACCTTTTTTGTTTCTGCTTTAGTTTCAACGCCATTTCTTCTTTCAAATCGGTTAATGATTTCCCTGGAGAATTCATTATCAGTTCTTTCAAATAGCTATACCCGATCAGTTCCGATATTCCATCCGTATAAAGCAGCAATCTGGAGCCCTTATCATACCGAATGGTTTTGGAATGGTACGTTATTCCCTCAAATGTGCCTAGCGGAGGGTTCGTAGCACCCAATGTCTCCTGTTTCCCTTGTTTATTTTGATAAATCGCGGGGGGATGGCCAGAATTGATATATTCCATCGTTTGCTTTTCGGTATCAATAAGAAGGTATATAGCAGTACAGTAATGCCAAGCCTCCTCATCATGATGAAATAAGTAATGTAAATGGCTATCTAATTCTTTCATAACAGAAGCTGGGCTCATTCCCTTTGGGATAACTTTTTGGTATGAAGATTGTAGAGACATGGTTACTAAAGCAGAAGAAATTCCATGTCCCATTACATCCAATAAAATCACACCATATTGGTGGTCATTGATCTGATAAAAACCATAGATGTCTCCTGATAATTCCTTTGATGCCTTATAATAAGATTCAATCTGAATCTTGTCATTGCCAAAAGCATCCGTTAACGAGGTTTCTTGAATTTTTTTTGCCAGCTGTAATTCATTTTGATTTTGCTTATTAATTTTAATTAACTGGGCCTGTTTCGCTTCCAGCGCTTCCATGGCTTCTTGTTTTTTATTTAGAGCATCTTTAGCAACCTTGTTGGCGAATAACAGTTGATCTTCATAATCGTTCCTTCTCTGCATTGGAAGGAACACACAATCGATAAGTGAAGGCTGACTGTCCTTCTTCTTGGAAGCATTTAGCAGTATTGGTATCTCTTCTGATTGGTGATTCACCAATGAAAGGTACATCTCCTCGACAAACCCCTTATGTGTCACCATCGGGATGAAATATAATTGAAAAAACATCTGCGCCGAAGGTGATAAGATGACATTTATATGCTGTCCATCCAACTCATCCTGTTGATACCCAAGTAATCGCAGCAACATCTCATTCATCGAAAAAATTGTACCCTCAGTCGACAAGGTAAGAAAACCGCATGGTGCCTGATTTAGCTGTTCGTCCATTAAGTTAAACCACCTATTTTCTCTGATTCAAGCTTCTCCAAATATTCATGTATTAATGCAACCGTCTCGTCAGGATGACTCATATGGGGACAATGACCTCTGGCTTCCATGTAACGTATGGTGCTTACCGGTAAACGTTGATTCATATATTCCCCAACTACAGTGGGCGCTATCACATCTTCAGAACATTGTAATATCAAAGTCGGCAAGGTTACGCGCGGCAAATCCTCCCGGTTGTCTGCAAAAAAACAAGTCTCTGCAAAATTGCGTGCAACGACAGGATCTGTCGAACAAAAGCGATCTTCCAGCTCTTCTGCAACTTCAGGGTGCTCCGCATCATTGGTAATCGTAGAAGCAAAACTGTTCGCCCAGCCGATATAATTTTTGTCCATCATGTCCATTAAACCGAACAGCTCTTCTTTTTCAAAACCGCCAAAATAATCAGGCGGGTGGTTTAGATAGCAGGGGGACGGACCGATCATAATCAGGGAAGAAAAATAATCAGGCTTTCGCAGGGAAGCAATCATACCGATCATACTTCCTACCGAATGTCCTACGAATATGGCATCCTTTAACGCCAATTCCTCACAAATATCAAGGACGTCCTGTGCATAGCCATTTAGTGTACTATATTTCTCGTAGTCAAAAGCTTTTATATCGGATTTTCCCATTCCAACATAATCGAATAAAATAACTCGGTAATCCTCTTCAAAAGACTTTGAAACCCTGCTCCATACTGATTGGTCACAGCCAAAGCCAGGGGCAAACAGAATAGGCTTAGTCCCTTTACCTTTAATTGTAACGTTATTTCGGACAACCACATTTCGTTCCATAACGGATTTCCCCTTTGCCTGATATCTTTATTAGATAAATTATCTCACAGATAGACGAATAATCCCTAATTATAAAGGAGTTGGATGGAAAATGTAAGATAACAGCCTCACAGCTTATCGATTTAGGGAAGACTTCTTCATCAACCATCACTATATGCCGGAAAGACATTAATGTCTATAGGAAAGAGTTAGTATGAATTCCTTTCCCCACCAATAAAAGAAGGCATCCATTTCGTCTAAATGGATGCCCTCTTATATTAGAGTTATTTATCCCATACTAAATTTCAAATTTTGATATCTACGTGCGAATTGTGAATTGATGACACACGGTAATCTTTGAATTCTTCAAACTGGTTGGTAAATTCATTCCAATCTTCCCTAAGTAACTGAATACTTTCATTGAGGCTTGCTTCAGATCTATTGTCCCATGATCCACCCAATTGTTCTTTTTGTATCTCCTTAAAACCATTCATCACTTCTTCGTAACGGTATTGGAATTGATCAGACAGTTTTAATTCAGAAAACAGCTTACTATACTGTTTTTGCTCAACTTGAACGATATGATTTCCTTCTTGAATATGTTGAATGGAGGTTTTTAAACGGTCTGCTATATCTCCTAATGGACCTGCTTTTGACTTATCTCGATTGTAAATTAATTCATATGTTTGTAATGACTTATCTACTGTCTGCCCCAGCTGATCATCTGTAAATTGATTCGATACATTTTTCATCTCCCCTGCAAAAGAAGGAGGTAGTACCTTTTCTGCTATTAAATGGAGCTTTTCTTTCGTTTGAAGATGGTACATGCTTTCTTTTGAACTAGTCCATCCACTCGACCAAAAATCTTCATTCCTGGTTATTGCTTTCTTTATAAGTCCCGAAAGCTGATCCTTTTCTTCTTCAGAAACTCCTTCTAAATCTTCAACAAAAGAAGAGAAATAGTCATCATAATCTGATTCCGACTTCCCTAAACTTTCATCTTTAAGCACGGTCACTTCCAGCTTGGAGGACTGATTGATTGCTTCACCCACCACATCAGAGAGAAGCAGCTTATCCAGCTTCATATTTGAATAATTATGGAGGCTCGTTCCATTCGATATTTGTCGTGGTGTACTGCGATTAATATGATTGACATTAATGTGCTGCTGGCCGTTAGAAACATTGGTTAATCCCGACATTATTCATCCTCTCCTTATTGTTGTGGCTGGTAAATAGAATGTAAATCTCCATTCGAATCTACCCTATTCCCTTTTAGAGCACCGCTTCAGATACCAGTGATAAATACTAATTGAATTCATAACTGCAGCCTGAATACGATACCACTTTTGTTGTCCCTTATCTATTATGTAATCTGAATGATCAATTTTTAGATTAGGACAGAACCAAACCAATTGTTTTTACAGGAAAGAAATTTAAATACCACTTTCCCAATACATCCCTAAATCACTAAGTAAGCATTCTAACATCTTGTACAAATGGTCCAAGATGTACAACTCCCTACATCATATAAATTCGACATTAGGAGAAAATTTCCTATAGCTTTTGTTCGACGAAAATCGACAAGAGGAACGGAAGAATTCGGCCTATAGAAAAAAACACCCCCTTTGGGATGCTGACTTAAAGGGAAATCTATGAAGAAAGGATGCCACAATATGCACCTTTAGAAAAAACCGTCAACAATTCGTCAACAAATCACTAAAACCCTCCATTAATCAAAAGCGTACACATAGCAAAACCCCTTGATAGACAAGGGGTTGAGTGATGGAGCATAGCGGGCTCGAACCGCTGACCTCTACACTGCCAGTGTAGCGCTCTCCCAGCTGAGCTAATGCCCCGTATTCGATTAAATGATATTGCTATTTGACTCAGACAAGAAGTATTATATACCATTACCAGGCTGTCTTGCAAGAGGTTAAGTAAAAATTGTTTTACTGCCTATATCCGGCTTTTTCCCAGCTTTCATGTGATATTTCTCACGGTAACCAACCAGTTATTCTTGCATAATAGAAGAAAAATCAATTCCACCAAAGGAGTTTTTCTGATGAAAAAACTACTCCCAAGGCAGCACGGCGCCTGGGCAATGCTAATCATCCCATTCTTTCTCGAAGCCATTGCCGGCCAATTTACATTCTGGCATGTCCCCTTATTCCTAGGGTGGCTCTGTTTATACTTGGCAACTTATCCGCTTATCATGGTATTCAAGAAGAAACGGAACAACTCCCTATATAAAAAAGGAGCGATTCTCTTCGGTCTTGCCGCCCTTGTGTTTCTGCTCCCGCTACTCTTGGTGGAGTGGCGCTTGATTTTCTTCGGCATTGCCATGCTTCCGCTGTTTTTGGTCAATATTCACTTTGCCAAAAAGAAAAAGGAAAGAGCGTTCCTCAATGATGTGGTAGCCGTGATTACCTTTTGTATCGGCGGACTGGCCAGCTACTTCCTTGGTACTAGTACCATTGAGCAAGAGGCTCTTGTTTTGGCAGCCTATCACTTTTTATTCTTTTTCGGCAGTATTTTTTACGTAAAAACGATGATCAGGGAAAAGAAAAACCGGCAATTCCTCTACTTTTCCTGGAGTTATCATCTTTTACTGACGATTGGCGGCTTTTTCATCGGAGGATTATGGCTGACGGTCGCTTACTTTCCAAGTTTTTTAAGAGCCTTTCTGCTGCCTGGAAGAACGCTTTCTATTAAGAAAATCGGCATCCTGGAAATCCTCAATTCCGTTTTCTTTTTTGCACTAATGTTGGTGATCGTTCTATCTGATTGAGAAAAGAAGGTTTTTTCCAGTGAAAGGCTGATAAATCGGACTGAAAGAAGATCAGATACTCTCACGAATGTTAATTCATGAAAAAGAAGCTGCCAATCATGGCGGCTTCTTTTTTTATCAGCTATTGGACCGATACATCGGGAGACTGCAGCAACGGAAAGATCCTCCCGATTTTATGATTTCCGAAAACTCCACTTCGATCACGTGGAAACCGGCTCGCCTCATTTTTTCATTAACATCCTTGTTTTGCGGCATGCTGATGACTTTTCCTCCACCGATGGAAAGTACGTTGGTTCCCATGGAAAACTGCTCAGCCGCGGAGACTTCAATCAACTGGTAGTTCTGTTTCAGTTTTTGATAATCTTCCGAGGTAAATGCATCGGGATACACCAACGCCCAATCGGGACTAAGTACATTAAAAGCACAATCAAGATGGAGAATGCTTTCATCGAGCGGGAGCGGAATGACTTGATAATCACTTCCCAGCTGCGACTGCAGGGTATCCGCCGCCTCTCTGGTCGTCCTTTTACTGATACCGACCCAGATTTTATTTCCATCCACCATGACGTCTCCGCCTTCAATCGATTGTAAAAAAGGACGATGATAAGCGATGTTTTTCTCCTGTAGGTTTTGTTTTAACACATCTACTTCGGCGCCACGGATATTTGTCTTCATTTCCGATAAAAACAATCGGTCGCCAATGCAAAAACCGATGTCCCGGGTAAAAACTTGTTCATTGAGCTGATGCTCTGGTTCCAGCCGGATAACTTCCGCTCCGTGTTTTTCCAGTGCCCGGGCGAAATCCTCATGTTGTTCCATTGCCAAATCGACGTCGATATTACCATTGATATAATGCCGTTGTGTTTCGTTAATAATTTCGGTAATTTCCATATATTTCGGCCTGCAAATGAATAATGTTTCGAGCTTGTGATATTCTGTCGTACACTCAATGGTCTTTTCTTCTGATTTTATCATCAATTCGGGTTACCTCCATTATCATTTGGAATAATATACTAACCTCTATAAGGAGATATTCCCTCTTCCTTATCATCAAAAACCGCACGGCAGGCTGTTTACTTAATTGAATTTTCTAACTTTTTAGTATAAACCAATAGTAAAAACAATGACAAGTATTCCTGCCTTCCTTCGGCTTCCGAAAATATTCAAGTGGATAAATAGATTGATAGAGTTTCCAAATTAAGTAAGATTCGTGAATCGAACGTAGCCTCTTAGAAGAAGAAAAGTTTAAAAGCGTCCATACGTGGAATTCGTAGTAGTGAAAACAATTTAAAGGAGGAAAGATAAAGATGGCAAACAATAACAAACGTAGAAACAATAAGATGTCTGTAGAAGAAGCTGGTCAAAAAGGCGGTAACACTGTAAGCAACAAATATGACAAAGACCACTTCCAAGAGATTGGCCAAAAAGGCGGTAA
>NZ_FNHF01000004.1:0-259106 GCF_900103695.1 Sediminibacillus halophilus | reverse complement strand
CAAGAAATCGGTCAAAAAGGCGGTAAGACCGTAAGTGATAAATATGGTCAAGACCATTTCCAAGAGATTGGCCAAAAAGGCGGTAACACTGTAAGTGACAAATATGACAAAGATCACTTCCAGGAAATTGGCCAAAAAGGCGGTAACACTACTAGCGACAAATATGACCGTGAATTCTATGAAGAAATCGGTCAAAAAGGCGGTAACAGTCGCTCTAGAAACAATAATAACAACAAATAATGTTTTCAGCAACAGAAATGATTAAGGCTGGTTCCGAAAAGGAGCCAGCCTTTTTTACGTCGGAAACCCTTTAATAGGTCAAAACCCGATCTGTACCTGAAACATCGACGACATAGGTTTTTCCATCTGTACGGATCACAATATCACCAGCCTTGGCAGTCGAGTAAATGGTGGCGCCGACAAGCTGCAGGTAATCGACGACCCTGTCGACAGGGTGCCCGAAATCATTGGTCTTACTGTAGGACAAAATCGCGGTCTCCGGCCGTACTTCCCGGATAAAATCAAACGAGGTGCTGGTTCCACTTCCATGATGTGCCACCTTCAGTATTTCTGCCTGCAGCTGTTTCACGTCCAGAATATTTTGTTCCTGGATTGTCTCCACGTCAGCCATCAGCAAAAAGTCTATACGGCCGTACCTTAAAGAAAGAGCAATCGACGACTGATTATTTGTTTTAAAGGCATTTTGCGTATTCAAAACACGGATTGTAAGCTGCGGATCGATGACAATATTCTCTTCTCCGGCCGCAACCGTCACTGGGATTTTTTGCTTTTTGATTTGCTGTAAATAGTGAAAATAAGTAGAGGTGGTATAGAGCTTGCCGCTGTCGATCAAATGTTTGACGTCAAATTCCTTCAACACATTGACCAGTCCGCCGATATGATCGATATCCGGGTGAGTCGCAACAACCAGGTCCAGCTTTTTGATTCCTCTTTTTCTAAGATATTCGGACACTTTTTCTGCCGCAGACGGCGGTCCTCCATCCACCAGCATTTTTCGTCCGTTCGGTGCTTCTATCAGAATGCTGTCGCCCTGCCCGACATCGATGAAATGCACCTGCAGCTCATTTTCTGATGCATGACGGCCGGCCGCACTTACCATAATAGGGAGGAGTATCGTAATCAAACATACCATAACAAAAGCAGCAATCAGCCTGGCCACATAAAAAACCTCCGTCAACGTGATGGTTAACCTTATAATTAGAAATAAACCTTTGTTTTATGCGGCGGAAAAGCCGACTAGAGCAGGAGAACCTAAAAGAAAGTTTGAAGCGGCGTTGATTGCTGTAGCTTGAACGTCTCCTGAATGTTTCTGCTTAAGGAACGATCGACTTTGTAAGACAAAATACTTTTTGAAAAGGTAAAAAAAGCCGGCCCCCATCCCGGGGACCAGCCATTTTTCTTACTTATGCTTTGACTACATTGATTTCATTATCCACCAGCTCGACTTTGATCGCCTTGATATCTTCCTCATCCAAGACGAGGTCGGTGATACCATCCTCGACCTTTTCCTGGATGACACGGCGGAGCGGTCTTGCACCGAAGCGCGGGTCGTAGCCTTTGTCAGCCAGATATCTTTTCGCATCATCGGTAACCGTAATGGTCAAGCCTTCTTCTTTCAACGTTTCTGCCAGCTCGGCAATCATCAAGTCAACGATTTGCACGAGATCGGACTCTTGTAATTCATTGAATGGAATGATTGCATCGAATCGGTTCAAGAATTCCGGCTTGAAGTACGAGCTTAGTTTTTCCAGCGTCGATACGGCCTCATTTGCTGTGTTGGTGAATCCGACAGAGACTTGCTTGTCGCCGGTTCCCGCATTACTTGTCATGATGATGACTGTTTCTTTAAAGCTCACCCTGCGCCCATGGCTGTCAGTCAAATGACCATCTTCCATAATTTGCAGGAACATGTTTTGTACGTCCGGGTGGGCTTTTTCAATCTCATCCAGCAAAATCAAGCTGTATGGATTGCGCCGTACACGTTCTGTCAGTTGTCCGGCTTCCTCATGGCCTACATAGCCTGGAGGAGAACCGATGATTTTAGACACGGAGTGTTTCTCCATGTACTCACTCATATCGAGTCGAAGCAACGATTCTTTTGTACCGAACAGCTCTTCTGCTAACGCCTTGGTCAATTCTGTTTTACCTACCCCGGTTGGTCCGACAAATAGAAAAGAACCGATCGGGCGATGTTTGGATTTTAGACCAGCTCGGCTGCGTCGTACAGCTTTAGCCACTTTTTGCACCGCAACTTCTTGTCCGATGACCTTTTCGGAGAGATTTTTTGCCAGGTACTTCATTTTCTGCTGCTCGTCGGATTGAATTTTCCGGACCGGAATACCGGTTTTCTCTTCTACAAGCAACTGAATATCTTCTACTGTGACATCAGCCGCAGGAGCCTCGGTAGCTTCCTCCAGTTGCTTTTCCAGCTTGATTTCCTGATGTCTCAAGTTGGCAGCACGTTCATAGTCTTCTTTTTCTGCTGCTTGCATTTTCTCCTCATGAAGCTCATCCAGTCGTTTTTGGATGGCATCCTTATCGGATTGGGAGTTGGCAAGATTCAACCGGGCTCCCGCTTCATCCATCAAATCGATCGCTTTATCCGGCAGGAATCTGTCCTGCAGGTAACGCTGAGACAACGTTACCGCACCGTGGATGGCTTCGTCTGAATAGCTTACTTGGTGGTAGCTTTCATAGCGTTCCTGCAGCCCTTTCAGGATTTTCACTGCTTCTTCGACGCTTGGCTCTTTCACAATGATTGGTTGGAAACGGCGTTCCAGCGCAGCGTCTTTCTCGATTTTACGGTACTCTTTCAACGTCGTTGCACCGACTAGCTGGAGTTCTCCTCTGGCCAGCGCGGGCTTTAAAATGTTTCCAGCATCCATTTGGGAGCTTTCAGCTGTACCTGCGCCGACCAGTTGATGCACTTCATCGACAAACAGGATGACGTTTTTCCGGTTCTGCAATTCTGATACAAGCTGTTTCATACGCTCTTCGAATTGGCCTCTCATGCTTGTGTTGGCTACCAGAGAGGCAACATCCAGCAGATAAATTTCTTTGTTCATCAATTTAGCCGGAACGTCACCTTCAGCGATTTTCAAGGCAAGACCTTCCGCAATCGCCGTTTTACCTACTCCAGGTTCCCCGATAAGAACCGGATTGTTTTTGTTCCTTCTATTCAATGTCTCAATCACACGTTTCACTTCGTTTTGACGCCCGATAACCGGGTCAATCAAACCAGCTTTCGCAGCATGGGAGAGGTTTCTGCCAAGCTCGTCCAGCAAACCGCCGCCTTTTCCGCCGTTGGCTTGCTGTTGTTGGGCCTGTCCGCCCCCTTGCTGGAATCCTTCAAACGGTGAAGCTCCCCCGCCAAAGAATTGATTGAAATCCATACCACCTTGGTTGAAAAAGCCTGATGGATTTTTTGCACTATCTTTTATTTCTTGAAAGCAAGTTTCGCATAAATTCATTTGTTGTGTTTGATTATTAAAACGAAGGTTTACATTAATGCTTGCTTCACGAACACCGCAATTTTGGCATTGCATATTCGCTTTCCCTCCTTCAAATATATAAGGTGAATCATTCAGCCTTTGACTTTGACTATCTTTGACCTTATCTATAGTATAGTTTGACTTTCTTTGACTTTCAACCCCTACATTAGAATTTTTTTAATTAAATTTTGGATTTGGCTTAATTAACCTGTCGGAGGTTGAGAAGGATGAACCCTTGTTTTCATCCTATTACCCGTTATTTTATTCCTTTAATCAAAAATGGTCAAATTTGTTGTTTATTCTCAATTACCAATAGACAGAAGTTTTTATTAGACATTGTGCAGATGAACAACTGGGATGATAACAAGGCTATCAAAATTTTCTACATGATTATACGTGATAAACTATGAATGCAGACAACCGAAAGGGCAATAAAGTAGTAGATATCGGAGGATTATGATGAAAATATATCACTTTAAAAAAGAGACAGGTAAGAAAATCACAAAATTCGACTCTGATTTTGTGATTTCACGAATTACGCAGACAGAGAAAGCAGCTCATATTGCATGTATGCACTTAGATGGTAATGGAATAATTGGTTATCATCAAGCTGTTGTCCCTCAGCTACTATTAATTGTAAACGGAGAAGGTTGGGTTAGAGGCGAAACGGGTGAGTATTTCAACATTCATTGTGGCGAAGCGGTATTTTGGGATAAAGATGAATGGCACGAAACGAAAACAAGTACAGGTTTAACTGCAATCGTTATAGAAAGCGAAGAACTAACCACTTCATCTTTGACAACTTTAGAGAGATGATGGGTATTAAACAAATAGGAGTATTGATTAAAGGGAGGAAGAGGAACTCCAATAATCTACATTATTGTCTAACATGGCTTTCGATTAAGAAAAGCCATTCCGCTTCCGGAATGGCTTAGTAAATGTAAGAAAAATTTTTCTTTATATAAATGCGCATTTGCAATCAGGACTGTAGTTACCTGAACAGCTATTCATGAACCGATTCATTGACGGACGAGCTTTCTTCCGCTTCTGTGTTCGGCAGTTCTTGCTGAAGCGGTCCGATCACCTTGAAGGGAATCATAATTAAAATAGAAGCAAGCAGCACGATCCAGCCAAGTTCGCGTAAGATTTTCAATCTGTTCTCCTCCTATTAGAATAGCTCCTCATTTGTCCCAAGCATAACACATTCAGCTAGATTCGCAAACATCCCTTTACCACTCTAAAGTGTTGGGGGACAGTCCCTCTCTTGTGGAGAGGGACTGTCCCCGTCTATTAATTAGTGGCTGCCTTTTCTTTTTGGCGTAGTTCGATTCTTCTTATTTTACCTGAGGAGGTTTTCGGGAGCTCCTCAATAAACTCTATTTTTCTAGGATACTTGTAAGGAGCGGTCCACTTTTTCGCAAAGTCTTGTAACTCCTTGACAAGGCCTTCCTTATTTTTATCTACATTCGGCTGAAGGACAATAAATGCCTTGACCACGTTACCTCTGTCCGGATCAGGGCTGGCCACGACGGCACATTCCTTGACCGCTTTATGTTTGATCAAAGCGTCCTCCACCTCAAACGGTCCGATTGTGTAACCGGAGCTAATGATGATGTCATCACTGCGTCCTTCGAACCAGTAATAGCCGTCTTCATCTTTTGAAGCCTGGTCGCCGGTGACATAATAGTTACCTCGCAGCGATTTTTGGGTCCGTTCCGAATCTTTATAGTATTCCTTGAACAAGGCAGGCGTATCAAGTGGTATGGCAATATCTCCGACCTTGTCAACTGCCACCGGGTTTCCATCTTCGTCGATCAGTTCGACCTCATTACCTGGAGTAGGCTTACCCATTGATCCGGGTTTTACCTCCATTCCTTTCATGAATCCAAGCAGCAAGGTGTTTTCGGTTTGTCCGTAACCATCACGTACCGTAATATCGAAGTATTTCCGGAATGTATCGATTACCTCGCGGTTCAAAGGCTCTCCTGCCGATACAGCGCTATGCAGTTTGGTTAACGAGTAGCTGTCCAAATTATCCAGCTTGGCCATCAACCGATATTCCGTCGGTGTACAGCAAAGTACATTTACTTCATGCTTTTCTAATAAAGACAAGTATTTCTTCGCATCGAACTTCCCATTATAAACCAATCCGGTGGCACCGGAACCGAGTACAGACAATAGCGGGCTCCATACCCATTTTTGCCAGCCTGGAGCAGCTGTTGCCCAAACCACGTCACCGTCCTCGATTGCCAGCCAGTTATTCGCTGCCGTTTTCAAGTGAGCAAAACCCCATCCATGTGTATGGACAACCCCCTTTGGATTGCCGGTCGTTCCTGAAGTGTATGGAAGAAAGGCGATATCGTCCCTGGTGGTCGCAGCCATTTCCAGTTGATCTGATGCCTTTTCTTTCTGTTGGTCAAGGTGGTGCCATCCTTCCACCTCACCACCGACTGAAAACTTGATCAATTCCTCATATTCCGTGATTCCTGTGAATTGTTCAACAAATGGATGATAGCTGATGATACCAGCAACTTCTCCATGTGTGACTCGGTACTGTAAGTCCTTCGTTCGCAGCATCTCTGAACTAGGAATGATGATAACGCCGGTTTTAAGAGCCGCCATGTAAATTTGGTAAGACTCGATCAACCGGGGCATCATGACTAATACCTTGTCCCCTTTTTTGAGCCCGTTGGCCAAAAACACATTTCCGATCTTATTAACGTTAACCAGCAGTTCTTGATAGGTGGTTTCCTGTTGGTTTCCCTCATTATCTTCATAAATCAACGCCTTCCGTTCCGGACCACTGGCATACTTCTCTACTTCCATTGCAATGTTGTAATTTTCCGGTGCAATCAGCTCTTTTTTATCCATCCGTTCATCCCTCATTCCTTATTTAGTATCAGGTATTAATTTCTAGTCATTATATCAATTACTAAAGTCTATGAAAAGTAAGAAAACTTATGAAATCTTTATGGAAGCGTTATCAAAATTATGATAAAATTTGATTCCAGCTTTCATAAGGGGGGATGCTCCGTAAAGAAGTCTACGGAAGAGGTCGTCGTGTAGGTCTTTGGTAAGAAATTATTTTTTTTGCTAATTAGCAAGTTTTAACAAAAGGAAATCGGTGAATACTTTAGCAAAATCAAGTTTTTGGTTAGACGGAGTTCCCCTTTAGGGTCGGCCAGGCTGCTTAACTTGATTGAAAAAAATAAGATTGGTGCGTGATGATCATGAAGTTTCGTCTGCTTCTTCTTCTGTTGCTGTCCGTCGTTTTAACCGCCTGCGCTTCCACAAAGTCAGAAGAAAAAACATCGGGGAATGAAGGAATTCACACTAAGGCATATCCTGATGTGGAACAAATCTTGAAAAAAGACGAGGATGCCGATGTATTCCAATGGAAAAAACGGATTTATAAAACCGACTTGAAGTCGCTTGAATCCATGGAGGTATCCAAAGAAGAACAAATCGGAACCATCGAATCCATTTATTCAGACGGAGAGGCATTCACCGATAACATGGCGACCAAACTCCCTGTCGGTACCGTCATTTATGCTACCGATAAAGACAATATACTCATCGCCGAACACGACGGAAAAACCAAACGCTACCTCGCCATGATTGAAGACTAATAATACAAGGGACAGTCCCCCTCCATCGAACGGGGACTGTCCCTTTCTGCATTTTGAGACCATTATCTGCGTAGCAGCGAGGTCTGGGCAGCAGCGGGGTCAGTCCCTCATGCTGCGTAGGGGCAGCCCTTTCTCCGTTTTGGGGACTGACCCCACTGGGGGTGAAATCCTGATTTATTGGGGTTTTCGCCAATTCGGTCGTGGCTAAACTGTGTTTTAGGGACTGACCCCACCGCGGTTTGGGGACTGTCCCCCAACCGGTTCTGTCTGTTAAACATTTATGTTTTCTTAATGGGTGAGGGGGGAAATGCTTGGTTTTTTGTGATATGCTAGTTACAAATATGAAGGAGGGATTGTCATGAATAGGGAAACTGTTACCTTAATGGCTAATAAGAAGACAATCGACTTAAAACCGCAGCAAATGGTGGTGTACCGTTCGTGTAAGATCATTGAAGCGGTTGACCGGAACGAGGCCTGTTATTACTTATATATGTACAAAGATAAGCCGCTCAACGGCATCCGGGCTAATCACATAAAGCTTGGATCCTTTCTCCACCGCGCACTCGCCAGAGGAATCAGCTTTTCCGGAACACATCCGCTCACACTCCAGGTGTTGTCCGACCATCCTTCATTCCGATCGATCAGCTTTAACCAACTGTACAAAAAAATAGCCGCTAGTCACTCTCCTTTGGAAACCGCCTATATACTCACCTTATTTGATAGCTTTGCTGCCAATGAACCCATTCATAAACTGCTCAAAAATACTTATTACAAATACCGTCGAAACGGTCAAATGCTGTTAGCCTACAAGACACTGAATATCTTTGCCGACTTTGCACCAGAAGACGCTTTTGCCCGTGACATGCAAGGGCATTTGGACTTTCAGCGCTATCGGCAGCGGTATGCGGATGTGAAAGAGGTTGCTTCTTCAGACCCTCAGCATTTCGAGAGGGTCAGCTTCGATCGGCTGACTGATTCGGAAACCAGCCGCTTACTGCTAGACTGCCTGCACCAACAAAACCGTTTGATCGACGAAATCGCTGTCCGTCTGCACCTGCTCACAAACCGGACAATAGCAGAGGATCTTATCGTTTTTGACTTGATTGAACAGCAATTCGACCGGGAGCAGCAGCTGCAGTTTTACCGCCAGTTAGCTTACTCCCCCGAATTACCGGCAGCATTGAGCGCCCAGCTGCTTGAAAAGCTTCTTGAAAGTCACCAGTCCGAAGCAGTCGTTCATCTTTTAACCGTGAACGACATTCTACCTTCGGCCGTGCACAAACAAGCCATCGCCGACTGTTTTGCCAAAGCTGGCTTATCGACATTCCCACCCCTCTTCGACAGTCTGAACCACCGTCTGCTCGATCTGTTTTCCGATCAACCACATTTATTGGAACCTATTGTGATACGTTGCATATCAGCCTTCTTCCGCGACTATGACTTGGATTCCCTCAAACAATGGCTCGAACCGTTTCAACAACAAGGGATTCACCTGCCAATTGAACAAAAACTGAACAAGATGCAACAGCTGGAAGAAGACCCCGAACAGCAGGGGACACTTGGCGAACTATACTTGTACTTCCACCAGCCGGAGAAGTCAATCGATTGCTTTAAATGGGAGATGGAACTAAAACCGGAGGATCCAAAACCGGTACACCTCTTGTCCAAAGTATATTTGACTTTAGGCAATAAGGATGAAGCGGCCGTCTACCAGCAGTTGTATTTACAAATGCAGCGTTGATCCCATTCAACCTTCAATGCTGCGCCAAAGCGTCAAAGAGGCATGGCTCTGGTAAGGAGACCATCCATCGCTCATTTCGGTGATTTCGGGTATGGTCGGCTTTTTATCCATTTTGAAATAAAACTTAAGCGCATTTTGAATCCCTATGTCGGCCTTGGGCAGTAAGTCATCGCGTCCAAGGCCGAACAATAACCAATTTTCCGCAGTCCATGGACCAATCCCTCTGATTTTCACCAATTGGTCAATGATATGTTTGTCCGACTGAACAGCAAGTGCTGTTAAATCAATCTCCCCTTCGGCAATTTTTTTCGAGGTATCAATCACGTATTCCGCTTTCCGCTGGCTGAACTGCATCCTCCGTAGATCTTCATAAGGAAGCTCGGCGATATCTTCCGGTTCCGGATAAAACCAGACACCATCCAGAAAAGCACCATAGGCTTCGACAAATCGGGTGCTCAATGTATAGGCGAATTTCATATTCAATTGTTGGTGGATAATCCCTTTCATCAGAGAAAAATACAAATCAAAGTCCCGTACAATCGGCGTCCCCGGATGGGCATAAAAAAGCTGTTCTAAATTTGTGCCGGTAAAATGCTCGTTGACTATGGTCAAATCCTTCTCCCACTGAAATAGATCAAACGTTTGTTTTAATAATTCCGACTTATCATCCTCGTGGTCACCCGATACTTCAAAAACCGGATGCGGCGTATTCCCCTTCGCTCTGACCGTTACCTTGTGCCTTCTGCCGTCCTCCGTTTTCAAAGGAACGTCCACGCTGCGCTGGTTACGGTCTACGAATAGCAGTGGATCCATCTGCAACCGTTGTAAGGAATAATCAAAATCATACATTGTATCCAGTGTAATGGTCTCTTTCCACATTTACATGCCCCCTTATTGATTTATTCAGGTGCTGCAAGCTCTACCTTTATCCGGTCGGGATCCTCAAAAAACACGGCATAATAGTCTTTCCCACCGGCAAATGGATGTCTGTCCTGGTAAAGAATTGGCACCTGCCGCCCTTTCAGCTTTTCTGTCATCCTATCGACATGTTTTCTCGATTCAGCATGAAACGCAAGATGATTTAAACCTACCCTGCTTCGATGATAGCCCGCAGCCCGAAACCGTTCCTCGACCTGTACAAACACCAAATAGGTGTGGTTTTCCTTATAACTAAAACCATTCTCCCACTCCTGATAAAGGTTATAACCCAATTCCTCCAACAACCAGCCCCAAAACTTGCGGCTCGCATCTATATCTGTCACGTTTATTTCCACATGATGCAGCACATTTTCCGCCTCCCGCCTCTTTTCTGTCTGCTTCTATTATAGTAGAAAACTTAATCCCTGACAGTTTTTCCTTTTCACAAGAAAAAGTGAAGGAGTGTTGCTCACCACGATAAAGAAAGCTGCTGATTGGCCAGCCTTCTAACAAAAACTAAGTTATAGTTGCACTGATACTTCCTTACCGAATATTTTCCCCTTGGCAACAATTTACTCCTGGGTGGAACAAGAATCGCAAACATGCACTCCCCTATCCCACAAAAAATCCGCCCCTCCAAATGGAAAAGCGGATTGCAGCATTATAACTGGTAAAACGGTCGCGGCAGTAAATCCTTCATGACCAGGTCATCCAAGCTTTTAAAGGTGTAACCTTGCTTACGCATATCATCGATCAGGTACTCCAGTGCTTCTGCATTATCCTCCGATACCGTATGAAGCAAAATGACTGCACCAGGATGAACTTGGTCAATCACCTGTTGGTAGGCAGATTGCCAGCCCTTTTGACTGTTCGTGTTCCAATCAACAAAGGCCAGTGACCAGAACATGTGGATATAGCCAAGTTCGTTCGCCCATTTGATCGACTGTTCGGTAAAAGTTCCTTTTGGCGGCCGGACATATTGCATGGTTTTTTGGTCGCTGATTTTCGCCACGGCAGATTGGAGCTTGTCCAGCTCTTCTTTCATTTTTCGTTTCGATAACTTGGTGAAATCCGGATGATGGTACGAGTGATTGCCGACAATATGACCCTCATTCACCATCCTTTTCACTAATTCCGGACTGCTGTCGACATAGTGTCCCGTCACAAAAAAGGCAGCCGGGACATCCTTTTTCTTCAGAACGTCGAGTATTTTACCGGTATACCCTTGTTCATAGCCGTTATCAAAGGTTAAGTAAATCACCTTTTCTCCAGACTTATCGAGATAGTAACCGCCATTATTTTCTAGAATGGTGTCATATTTTCCTACTTCAGGCGGCTGGTGGTTGCTATTTTTCTTATATCCCCAGCCATACCCTTCAACCTGATTTCCTGACGGTATTGCAACTGCCCCAAACAGTAGTACAGCAAGCATGAGCCAATATAATTTATTCATGTGGTTCACCCAGATTCTTTTTCGCTTATTTTTTCTTTGGGCAGAAAGATTATGCAGAAAATACTGACGCAAAAATTTCCATCGCCATGACAAAAAAAGCGGCCGTCCCAATGAAGAAACAGCCGCTTTCGGCAAAATCTACAGGATAACCGCTGCAATCCAGCCAAAAATAAATAATGGAATATTGTAATGAATAAAGGTTGGAACACAGGTATCCCAAATATGATTATGCTTGCCGTCCGCGTTGAGACCCGCCGTAGGTCCGAGCGTACTGTCGGAAGCGGGTGAACCCGCATCACCTAATGCTCCGGCAGTCCCGATTAATGCTGCCGTAGCCATTGGCGAAAAGCCTGCCGCCAGACAAATCGGTACATACAAAGCTGCCAAAATCGGTACAGTACCAAAGGAAGAACCGATCCCCATGGTGACAAACAAACCGACCAACAACAAAACAAATGCGATGATCACTTTATTATCCCCAAGCACACTGGAGGAAGCTTCCACCATTCCTGTGACAGCATCTGTCTCCTTTAAGATATTTCCATAACCCGCAGCGACGAGCATCACGAAGGCAATGGTACCCATCATCGCAACTCCTTCACTGATAATACTATCTCCTTGCTTAAAAGGAACGACAAGGAAGGCGAACATTAACACAAGCCCTGTCAGCGCACCGATAATCAGGTTGTCTGTCACAATCTGCACGATCAACGCTGCCACAATTGCTACGAGGGTGAAAAAATGGTTCTTGTTAAAGGTAACCGTCTGACCCATTTCTTCTTCCACATCGGTTTCTGCGCCGGTTCCAATCGGCTCTTTCGGTTTGCGATATGTGATGAACACAGCGATCAACAGCCCGACAATCATACCGGAACCCGGAATCAACATCGCCAAGGCAGCCTGATTCATCGTCAATTCGCTGCCATTGCTGGCCATTCCATCGACAATCGTGCGATGGAACAAGATGCCGAAGCCGGCAGGAATCATGATATACGGTGCTTTCAAACCGAATGTCAGTGCCGTTGCTACTCCCCGGCGATCCATTTTCATTTTATCGAATAATTTCAATAATGGCGGAATTAAAATCGGAATGAAGGCAATGTGCACAGGGACCAAGTTTTGTGATAGCGAAGCAATCCCGGCAATCGCCAACAACATCATCGTTTTTTTGCCCGTCAAAGCTCTGACCAGGTAATTCACCAGCAGGCTGGTGATGCCTGTATAGCTGATAGCGACTGCAAATGCTCCAAGCAGAACATAACTCAGCGCAGTATTTGCCTGATCTCCCATTCCGTTGACCAGCAGCTCGACCGCTTCGGTCGGTGATAATCCGGCCATCAATCCAGCAGTGAGCGCCGCTGCGATAATCGCTATGATGACATTCACCCGCAAAAGACTAAGTACGGTCATGACTAATACGGAAATAATAACAATCCACATACGAAATCTATACTCCTCTCAAAAAGAACATGTTTCTTTATCACTTTACCACTTTACCACTTTACCATAGTAAAGGGTTGTTTTAAAAAAATCAACCGACAATCGAAAATTGCCGGCATTTGCAAAAAATCATTTTAAACTTGTCTCCATCTTGTCCAAAATACTGATTAGTTGATCGATGTCTTCGATCGACGTTTCTTCCGGATCCATGTTTTCCAAGCGAGTCATAAAGCCTGCTAAGTGAACCTTCAGTTGTTCTATTTTTTCCTGGTCTGCCATCTAAGCCGCTCCTCCTTCTACGTGACGCTCACAGTCTTGTTTATCACACTATCTAAAAGCCCTTCCTATCCTAACGGAAAACGGACAGCATGTCCACTTCTCACAAGGTCTGGACTTAAACTGACCCCGTGAACATGCTATAATACCCTTTAAGCAAATCGTGGAGGTATCTGCTATGTCAATTCGAGATATTTGGGACTACTTTGAAAAATTTTGGGATCATCCGGTCACACATATTGTCATCGGTGGCATCCTTACGTTCCTATTAGTCGTCATTTTACGGAGGATTATTCATTCCTTCTTCAAAAGGACCAGTTTTATCGAAGAAAAGAAAGAAAAAACAATCGAATCGATGCTGAACTCGTTGATCAAGTATATTGCCACCTTCGGCTTTATCGTTTATGTCCTTGGCTTATTCGGCATCCATGCAGGCAATATCCTTGCCGGAGCAGGGGTCCTTGGAATTATCGTTGGTTTCGGTGCCCAAAGCTTGGTTAAAGACCTGCTAGCCGGCATGTTTCTTCTCTATGAAAGACAACTTGAAAAAGGAGATTGGGTCAAGGTCAATGATACCTATGAAGGGTTGGTCGAAGAAATCGGGCTGCGTTTTTTAAAGGTGCGCCAATGGTCAGGAAAGCTCACCACCATCGGTAATGGCCAAATTCGTACGATTGAAAATTACAATATGGAAGAAATGCGGGTAATCGAAAATGTCAGCGTCAGTTTTTATGAAGATCCTAAAAAGATTTTCGCGCTGTTGGAAGATACCGTAGAGCGGCTCAATACAGAGCTTGATGCTTATTTGAAGAAAGACCTGACAGGAAATCCAATTGAACCGTTCCAGTTGTATGGCATGTCATCGCTGAATGACCAATTCCACGGCTATCAGTACACGGTCACTGGTTTATGCAATGACCTGCTTTATTTTACTGCCGCCAAAGAAACCCGCCGGATCCTTGCAGAAACAATGTACGAGAACGGCATCATGATGGCCGAACAGCAAATCAATTATCGCAACCGTCCAGAAGATCAACATTCCAGTTGATCTCTCCATTGAAAAATAACTCTTCTTCCTTTTGGTGCCGGTCACGTTCTCTTCTGGATTGGATCTTCTTATCCAAATTATATTGGCAGCTACACCGGCCCAAATTTTCTTTCAATCTTGATAAAGCACCCATTCCAGCCAAAAGCGCAAGTGTCTAGGTTTAACCCCGCAAGCCATTATCTTTTAAAAAAAGCATTCGATTTTACAATCGAATGCTTTTTTGCTGGTTATTTCAGCTGGAAGGAAAAAGAAACATGGTCTTGTACCGGTATCCAAGCACCGATTCCTTGTTTGGTGACATTTTTCACGACGATGCGTTTTTTTGAACCCTTCAGTTCCAGATATACTTCCCCGAAGGTTACCTGCCCTTTTTCATTTACAGCTGGTGCATAAGCGGTCAAATAGCCGATTTTTTCCTTTGGCACTCCGTATGCGTTGCTTGTTTTCGTTCCCTGTCCTAATACAGTATGAAACGACAACGGCAGGTCGGTGTTTGCTTTGGCATCGAGAAGCATCATCCGTTTCACCTGATCAGCATTGGTGATTTTTGCTGTCAATGCTCCTTTAATGTGCTTCTCCTCTTTCTGATCGTAACTCATTGTTTTCTGGTTATCACCGCCGATGTTGTTCATCTGGTTTGTATTAATTTTTTGGTATTCCCAATTGGGAGTTGTTTCAGCCGATTTATAATTCAACGGCCAATGTCCCATATAAACCATCCCGCGGTAACCGATCGCCAATGGAGAAGGCTTCAACGATGTTTCATTCAACAATTTAATTAATTCAGGGTTTTCTATTTTTACATCGGAAGCTTCGATTAGCTCTTTCACCAGTTTGCTTGGTTCTAAAATTGCTTCATCTTTCGCGGAATTCGGATAGGTATTTTCCTTGGAAACGTTTAACACGTGGCTGGGAATCTCACTCTTTTTCGGCTCCTCTTCGCGTTTCTTTTCTTCTGCCTGAAGCAGTTGAGGAAAAGCGGTCATGAGACATAAGGCAATCGCCAATATCCATTTTAGCTTATTCACTGTGCCCAATCCTTTCGGGTTTTTCCCTAGTATTTCACCAGTAGGACTTGTTATGCACCCGAACAAGGGATCAGAAAAACAAGGGCAAACTTTCTTTCTAGATGAACGCAGACTTTTTCCTATTTATTTATCCCTGGTTATGTATCAATGCTGTCAGCAACCTCTTTGCCTGCGGTTCAAAGAATTGAATCGCGGGACCGATTAGCAACAGGATCACAATGGTGCCGATCCCTACTGGCCCGCCGATAAGCAAAGCAGCAACGAGCGCCAATCCTTCCGTAATGGTTTTGGCCGCTAAAAGCGGAAGTTTCCAACGCTTTTGTATGGCAACCATTAACCCATCGACCGGATTCAATGACAATTTAGGCTGTAAATACAAAGAGACCCCGAAGGCAAGTACCAGAATACCGCCCACAAGCGTTATGGACTGGATTGCCAAACCATCTAGATTCCAGGCCTCCATGACGATCAGCAGCCAAAAGTCGATCATCATGCCAATCACCAGGATGGTAACGATTGCAAAAAAATCAGGCCTTTCCCTTGTAAGTAAGGCGTTCACCCCTATCAAAACAATTCCGATAATCATTACCCAGTTCCCGACTGTCAAATCCGTTACATTGGATAATCCGACATTGACCGCATCCCAGGCGCCGACTCCCAAATCGGCGGTAATAGTCAAACTTATTCCAAATGACAGCACGATCAAACCGGCAAGGAAAAATATCCACCGTACGACTAATTGTTTCCCCATGTATAGGACTCCTTCTGCTCGCTTCTCCGCTAAGAACACGTTCTCAATACGGAAAGCCCTGTCTTTGTGTGTAAAAGAAAAAAGGTCTTATAAAAGATAAGACCCTTTTAGTTTATACAGACAGCTCGATGTATTCAAGACTTTCTTCAATTGTAATACTGTCTTCGACAGAGCGGATCATCGAACAGTTCTTTCTTGCCGTCTGCAAGCTTTTTTTCAGTTTCTCCTCGCTGAGACCTTTTCCTTTTACAATATAATGGAGTTGAATCCGTTCTATCCGATTCGCCTCTTCTGGATTTCGCTCGACGTCAGCAACAATTTTCCAATCCTCCAGCTCCATCCGCTGCTTCTCTACTATTTTCCTGAATACAGAAGCGCTGCACCCAGCAATCGATGAAACCATCAGTTGATACGGCCGGAAGCCATAATCTTCATTACCGGATATATTCAGTTGGCCATAATCAAAAGATGTTCGTACTCCTTGTTCCTTCATATAAAAATCCATTTCACCACTCCCTTGTATCCATTTAGTATTGATGTTCCCGGAACACCGCTTTTTTAACACAAAATGAGTGAGATAAAAGAGTTGACCTTTTCAACGTGACATATTAGATTGGAAAGGATTGCTATTCTCTACATAAAACAACCTGATGGCTCTTGTGCCCGGGGTTTTCGGGCGTGGTTCATGAGTTCAAAACAGATGGGAGGAATGAGCGATGGTTTCCAATCGAGTACGATTTAAGTTATTGATCGGCCTGGTCACGATTTCCGGATTTTCACAGGGAATGCTGCTTCCGCTCCTCGCCCTGATTTTAGAACAGGATGGAGTGCCTTCTTCGGTCAACGGACTCCATGCGACCGGATTATACATAGGAGTGCTGTTAGCTTCCCCATTCATGGAGAAACCAATGCAAAAGCTGGGGTTCAAACCGATGATTTTGATCGGTGGGCTGCTCGTCTTTATTTCCCTGGCATTTTTCCCGGTATGGCATGCATTATGGTTCTGGTTCATCCTGCGGGTTACCGTCGGTATTGGGGACCATATGCTCAATTTCGGTACGCAGACGTGGATTACCTATACGTCCACACCAGAAAAAAGAGGGAGAAACATTGCCTATTACGGTTTGTTCTTCAGTCTCGGATTTTCCATCGGGCCGACGATGACACGTTTATTGTCCGTCAATGAAAACCTGCCGTTCATCATTTCCGCGGTATTATGTTTTTTGGTTTGGACATCATTGTTTTTCATCCGTAATGAATGGCCGCAGCAAGAGGGGGAGGACCGTGTCTATGCAGCACCGCGTTCTTCGCTGGGAAGATTCATCAAAACCTGGAAGCTTGCCTGGGTAGCATTGCTTCCACCGTTCGGGTATGGTTTTCTGGAGGCTACGTTGAACGGAATTTTTCCGGTTTACGGCTTGCGTATCGGCCACGATGTCGATGTGCTATCGCTAATTATTCCCTGTTTTGCCGCCAGTAGCTTGATTACGCAAATACCGCTCGGAATTCTCAGTGACAAAATCGGACGCAAAAAATTGTTGAGTCTCGTTCTCTGCTTCGGCAGTGCTTCGTTTCTGTTGGCCGCTCTGTACGAGGGTTCAGCAGCCTGGCTGTTCATTACCTTTGCGTTGGCTGGCATGTGCCTGGGATCAATCTTTTCTTTAGGGGTATCCTACATGACCGATATCCTGCCGAAACCCCTGCTTCCTGCGGGCAATATCATGTGCGGAATCGCATTCAGCATTGGCAGCATCTCCGGCCCTTATCTTGGCGGTTTGTTCATCGATCTATTTCCTGCGGTTTCCTTTTTCTATGTTATCGTTGCGATGCTGATCGTTATCCTGGGAGCATTGCTCCTGCAACAGTCGAAGCAGCCAATTCGTGCAGCTGAATAAAAAATACCCATAAATTCCATGATCAATAGATATTCTGTTCAAACGTTATTTCGTCTTCGAAATAACGTTTTTTCTATCCCTAAAGGAAATTGTGTGCTGGATGTTACATTCACAACATCGTCATTCAGTGATTATTCCCTATATCTTAAGTGTATTATCGAATAAAAAAATAAGGCTTAGAGACAAGAGATATCCCTAAACCTTTTCGAGTGGATTCGCAAGCCCGAAGTCCATTTACACATCGCAGAAGCACCAATGATGCCATGGCATTCAGCTATGTCATCCATTTCATTACTTCTTCTAAAGACGGCATACCTGCCTGCGCCCCAAACTTCGTGACTGACAATGAAGCGGCTGCCACCGCGAAAGCAATCGAGCGGGAAAGCTCCCAGCCTTCACCAATTCCATAGGCAAGCGCTCCGTTGAAACAGTCTCCTGCTCCCGTTGTATCCCGGACGTGGTCGATTTCCAATGCGGGGACGATTTTTAATTCCCCTTTTTCGGCGTAAGCCGCCCCCTTGTTCCCCAGTGTGACGATCAACCTTCCGCCAAAATCTGCTTCCCACTTTCTTATCGTATTGACTAGTTCCTCGTCTGTGGTAATTCGTCGGCCTGTCAATGTCTCCAGTTCTGTTCGATTAGGCGTGATAAAATCTGCTAACCGCAGCATTTCCTCCGGCAGCTGTTTAGCCGGAGCAGGATTCAAGATGGTCGGCACCCGATGCTGCTTTGCCAGTTTCAAGGCTTGATGGACAGCATCAATAGGAATCTCCAGCTGCATCACTAATACGTCGGCAGCACCGATTTCCTCCGAAAAATCAGCGATATTGTCCGCGTTCCAATTCTGGTTGGCGCCCGGTATCACCACGATACTATTGTCGTCGGGTAAAAGTGTGATATTGGCAATACCGGTCGCTGTTTCCACCGGGAAAATAGTGTCCGTAGACAGCCCTTGCCGGGAGATACTATCGCGAATCTCATCTCCGAACGGATCTTTCCCGATTTTTCCGAACAGCTGAACGTCTCCACCTAATCTTTGGAGAGCCACCGCCTGGTTGGCACCCTTTCCACCTGGTAAGTACTGCACTGTATTTCCGTGGATTGTTTCTCCTTTTTGCGGCATTCTTTCAACAGAAATGACGATATCCATGTTGAGGCTGCCGATTACAGCGATTTTCCCCATATGCTCTGTCTCCCCTCTCTCTGCTTCTCTTTTTATTTTACAAAACGGCTGTACCGTTTTTCCAATTTTTCCTGCAGAAAAGAGATGACAGAGCATAACGGCCAGTAAATAAATGCGGCCAATACGTACATGGTCATCGTGTCGAAAGTCCTGCCGCCGGCGATTTGCGCTTTTTGAAACAATTCAGGCACCGTAATAACGGCAGCGAGCGAGGTAGCTTTGACAAGATCGAGAAAAATATTTGTTAACGGCGGGATTGCAATCCGGAATGCCTGTGGCAGAACTATCCGCCGGAGCGTCTGCCAGTAGCTGAATCCCAGAGCATGAGCTGATTCCCATTGCCCTCGCGGTACACTATTCAACGCTGAGCGGTTCACTTCCGCAATATAGGCAGCGCTGTTCAATCCAAATCCAAGCACCGCTGCGACGTATGCGGTGAGTTCAACCCCTGCTACCGGTAAGCCAAAATATAAAATAAATAAAAATACTAAAATCGGCGTCCCTCTCATAAACGAAATATAAACCCTTGCCGGCCAGCGTAACAGCCTTTTTTCCGAACCGCGGGCCAAGGCAAGGAACATCCCCAAGATAAGTCCGAGTCCCATTCCGACAAACGATACCGCGATTGTCATCGGAACGCCACCCAAAACGAAGGGCAGATTTTCTAACGCTAATTCAACATCAAACAAACCACCAAAGGAAAAACCGTTCACATCAATCATAGCCGGTTACAGGTCCAGCCCTTCGATTTCCTGGATTTCTCCTTCCGGTTTCTGCGAAGCATCTTCTTTGTAAAATTTCTCGGCCAGCTCGGTCAATGTACCATCTTCGCGCATTTCAGCCAGTGCCTCGTTGATTTTCTCGGTCAATACATCCGCATCCTTCGGCATCACTACAGCCTGTTCAGTCGGATGAAACTTCAAGTCCGGATGGAGATGGATATCAAACTCCGGGAATGCCGCGACTCCGAACTTGGATAGAAAGTAGTCATTGACGATCACATCGGTACGCCCATTATCTACATCGCGTAAATAAGCTTCATTGGGAGCATTTCCGTAGGTGACCACTTCTGCGCCGTAATGCTCGGCAATTTGACTGTAAATGGTCGTAGCTCCTCCGCCAGCTTTCTTGCCCTCCAAGTCCTCCAGCGATTCGATACCTGAGTTGTCCTCTTTTCGCACAACCATCGTCGAATAGGAATACTTATAAGGTTCGCTGAAATTGAATTTCTCTTTACGGTTATCTGTCGCTTCGATATCGTTGACCGCCACATCTATACGGCCGCTGTTTACTGCCGGCAGCATGCTGTCGATCCCCATGATTTCAAAGGAAACATCAAGACCAAGTCGGTCGGCAACCTCCCGCATCACTTCAACGTCATAACCAGTAAGCTGATCGGCATTTTCTTCTTCCCCTTCGTAATAAGAAGCAGCAACAAGGGTACCGGAAGTACCTGCAACAATTTCTCCCGCTTCCTGAATTTCCTCCCATTTACTCGAGCCTGACTCTTCCTCTGAATTTTGCGAATTCTCCGCTTCGTCTCCGCAGGCCGCCAATAATACCGTAACAGCGACTATGGCAAACCATAATAAGAATTTCCTCATATCATCCCGCCTTTACTATTTTGTTATATATAACCATACATAAAAAGATAACAGTATAATCCTTTTAAATCAATATTTTTATAATCTGTATTCTTTTAAAATATTAACTGTTATATTTTAACTGTCTCAACTCTTTCCATTATCGAAAAAAACGTAACAAAAAAAGCTATCCTTTAAAGGATAGCCATTTTCGCTGTCATTCATGATATTTTTCCAACCGGAACTTTTCATATAACGCATTGATCTCGCCACCGGCAATAATAATCATTCCGGAAAGATAAAACCAAGTCATCAAAACGATGACGGTTCCCAAACTGCCATAAATAGCAGAATAACTGCCCATGTTGTCCACGTAATAGGAAAAGGCAAGTGAAGCCAGCTGCCAACCGAGCGTAGCAAATGCTGCACCGACTGCCGCATCCTTGAAAAACACCTTCCTGTTTGGTGCCATTTTGTATAAGGCAAGCAGCACAATAAAAAATACGATAAAAGAAATCACCCAGCGCAAAGCATTCCACAACTGCAAAAAGTCGGATGACAACCCAAAGAACGAGAACAAATAAACACCGATCGCTTTCCCGAAAATCGGCAGCAAAAACGCAACCGCGATTACCGAAACCATCGCCACCGTCAGCACCACTGCAATTAACCGGGAAACGATAAACGAACGGTTTTCCTCCACATTATAAGCGGCGTTTAATGATCGGATGATTGCATTGATACCATTGGATGCCGTCCACAGTGTGGCCAGAATCGTAACCGATAGCAAGCGTCCATTACGGCTCTCCGCAATACCGGTTAGGTTCTCATTGATTAGATTGAACGTTTCTTCCGGGGCATACAGTGAAACAAACCGCATGATATCAAGCTGTGTCAACGGAAGGTAACCGACCAACGTAATCAAAAACAGCAAAAACGGAAACAACGACAATAGAAAAAAGAAGGCAAGCTGTGCAGCCATGCCCGCTACATCATCGTCCAATATCCGTTTGAAAAGCTGTATGACAAACTGGATCAACTTGCGCACTGCCTTTTTTCTCCTTTTTCATGCCGGTTATTTGTATTGATTGTCGTCATCAAGTTGGCTGACATTTTCTAAAGTGCTTTGCACCTGGTTCATGATCTCCAGCGCACTTTCCGCTCCACTTGATAAAGTACCCGCTACATTTTCATAGCATTCCCGGATATTATGAACGGCTACGGACGGGTTCCGTAAATAATAGCCCGCATTGCCGCCGGTCTTTTTCAAATTCCCGACAAATTGCGTTCTAGTCGAACGGTCACACAACGAAATCAACCCTCCCACAGCTGCTCCGATGATCATTCCTTTTACTAATTTTGAATCACTCATCCAATCCACTCCTTGTTTTTAAATGATGGTCCAGTTTCAATTGATCCAAGAGCTGGTTACAGCCCTGATAAATCAATTCATATACATAATCGAAATTCCCAGTAAAGTAGGGATCTGGAATATTGACCTCTTCCGCATCCACGACATAATCCATCAGCCTGGCTACCTTTGTTCCTTCTGTTTTCTCTCTGATCAGGCTAAGGTCGTTGACATTATTTTCATCCATCGCAACAATATACTGATAGTCGTCCCAATCGGCGGGGCGTACCTGTCTGGCAGTGATGCCCTGATAAGAAATGGCACGCTTGTCCAGAATCGCCCTGGTCCCTTCATGCGGAAGCTTTCCTGTGTGCCAGTCGCCAATCCCTGCTGAATCAGCAGTAATTTCATTTTCCAGTCCTTCCTTCTGTACCAAATCACGAAAAATCGCTTCGGCCATAGGGGACCGACAAATATTACCCAAGCATACAAATAAAACGTTAATCACTAGTTGTTCTCACCCGCTTTCCAAAAGTCTCGTTGTACTATTATAAATGTAACGTTTCTTTTTCCGATTTTCACGGAAAACACCCCGAAAGCGGTCCATTTTCACTTCAGCTGAAACACCGCTGAATAATTTCTTCTACTTTTCTGCTTAGTTTTCCTTCTCCTAGAGGATTTATTAGGCGAAATAACCTCCATTCAGCAAGCTGGTAATTTTTATCCTTGACATTCTACCTAAATTTTCGGAAAATTTTAATAGTACGTACTATAAAGGGGGTAAAATATGGGGGAAGAAAGTAAGTTATTGGACATGATCAATACGATCAGCGGTTATGTCTGGGGACCGCCGCTGCTGATTTTATTGGTCGGTACAGGGATTTATTTAACACTGCGGCTTGGCTTTTTGCAAATAAGGTCTCTGCCTTATGCCTTGAAGTTAGCGTTCAGTCCGGCCAAGCAGGACAAAAAGTCAAAAGGGGATATCAGTCACTATCAGGCACTGACAACAGCAATGGCCGCTACCATTGGTACTGGTAACATCGCCGGTGTTGCTACTGCTGTGGTATTAGGTGGTCCTGGTGCCGTGTTTTGGATGTGGATTACAGCAGTTTTCGGAATGGCCACAAAATATGCAGAAGCAATTCTGGCGGTGAAGTACCGTGTCACCAACAGTAATGGTGAAATGTCCGGCGGTCCTATGTACTATTTGGAAAAGGGACTGAAGGCGAAATGGCTCGGAGTCTTATTCGCATTATTTGGTGCGATAGCAGCATTCGGAATCGGCAACATGGTGCAGGCGAACTCGGTAGCCGACGTCCTGGAAACCTCGTTCAGTATTCCTACTTGGATCACCGGTGTGATTTTGACCGTACTCGTCTTCCTTGTGATCATTGGCGGGATTAAGAGTATCGGAAGAGTCACCTCCTTCTTTGTACCGATCATGGCTGCCTTTTATGTCCTAGGCGGATTGGTCATTCTTATTATGAACATCGATCTCGTCCCTTCTGCTTTGGGAACCATTTTTTCTGATGCCTTTACGGGCAGTGCCCTGGGCGGAGGTATTCTCGGAACCGTAATTCGCTACGGGGTAGCACGCGGCGTATTTTCCAATGAAGCCGGCCTAGGTTCAGCGCCAATAGCTGCTGCTGCAGCGAGGACCGACTATCCGGGCAGACAGGCTCTCGTATCCATGACCCAGGTATTCATCGATACTATCCTCGTTTGTTCCATCACCGGATTGACGATTGTCATGGCCGGACAATACACAGGCGGATTGGACGGAGCAGATTTAACCTCTGAATCATTTGGCGTATTTCTTGGCAATACAGGCACTTATATTGTGGCAATCGGCATTATCTTTTTCGCGTTTTCAACGCTTGTCGGCTGGTCTTATTATGGGGAAAAGTGCATTGGTTACCTGATCAACGACAAAGCGATTCCTGTTTACCGGCTCATATTTGTTCTTGCTGTATTCGTCGGTTCTGTGGCTGCCCTTGATGTGGTTTGGGGAATTGCCGATATCATGAACGGGCTTATGGCATTCCCGAACTTAATCGGACTTCTCGGACTTTCCGGCGTAGTGGCAGCCGAAACCAAGCGCTTTCTTAAGGTCGCGAAAGAAGAGAAAAATCAGCCGGATCAGCAAAATACTTATGGAGCATAAGAAAACTCCCGCCTTTTGGCGGGAGTTTTTATGTAAATTGAGGAATAAATCCGAGGTCATACTTCCTCAGCAACCAGCATGTTTTCGAATTCTTCAGCCGGAACTGGCCTGCTAAAATAATAACCCTGATAGTAATCACAATTCTGATGTTTAAGAAAGTCGAGGGCAGCACGTTCCTCCACGCCTTCAGCGACTACTTTGACACCGAACGTATGGGCAAGCTGAATCATGGCCTTGACGATTTCCGCGTTGCTCGGTTCATGGAATGCATCACGAATAAACGACTGATCGATTTTCAAATGATTGATCGGGAATTTACGCAGGTAACCAAACGATGAATAGCCGGTTCCAAAATCATCGATTGAAAGCGTAATTCCCATTTCCCGTAATTCATTCATGGTTTCTATACACTCTTCGGTATTTTGCATGACACTGTTTTCGGTTATTTCCAGTTCAAGACATTGAGGTGGCACGCCGGTTTCTTTGAGAATGTTGCGGACTTTTGCCGTGAAATCCTTACGCTGGATTTCGAGCGCCGAGACATTGATGGCCACCCGTTGCATCTTAAAGCCGGCTTCCTTCCATTGCTTTTGCTGACGACAGGCTTCTTTGATGACCCATTCCCCAAGTTGGATTATCAATCCCGTTTCTTCAGCAAGGGTGATAAACCGCTGCGGGGAAATAAACCCGCGTTCAGGATGGAACCACCTCGTCAACGCCTCCATACCAATGATTTCGCCGCTATTGACGTCGATTTTCGGTTGGTAATACAGCGTCAATTCCTCTTTGGTAAGCGCACGCCGTAATTCACCCTCCAGCAGGATAAGATCGTTGTATGTTTGATTCATTTCTTTTGAGTATACCAATTTACCATTGCGGCCATTCACCTTACAGTAGTGCATGGCGATTCCTGCATGATTGATCAGCTGTTCGGAGGTTTTTCCATGGCTGCCGAACCTGCTGATACCGATGGAACAGGTAATGAAAAACTCTTTGCCGGCGATGATCAACGGCTTGTTAATCTGTTTGAGTATCACGTTGCCTATCTGTTCCATCGCTTCATCGGTACAATCATCTTGGAGAACAAAAATAAACTCGTCCCCACCATAGCGATACAGGTTGCCTTGCCCCCAGGTCACATCCTCGATCCTTTTGGCAATCGTGGAAATTACCTGGTCTCCGGCAAACTGCCCCATCGCATCATTTATGTATTTGAGCCTGTCCAGATCACAGTAAAAAATAACAAACGGGCCGTTGTCCTGGGCAATCCATACATCTAAATCCTCCGCTAACTTGCTGCGATTCGGCAGTCCCGTCAGCTGGTCGTGGTAGGCTAAATGGCGCACTTGCTGCTCTGCTTCCTCAAGGGAGGTTATATCGACAGCGGATCCGACCACTTCGACTACCTCACCATTTTCCCGAATGGGTGCCAGTGTGAAGTATAAATACAATTCATTAAATTCCATTTTAAAATTGACTTCTTCGCCAAGAAAGGCATGCTTATATTTTTCCTTGAATCGTTCAGCCTGCTCCAGCTGGAGAAAGTCTTCCAAATAGATGCCTTCTCCCAATTCCGTTGGCAAACCGAGAGTTTTGGCGAGCCTGCCCTTGATCATAGTATGAAAGAACCTGCCGTCCTCTTCTCTTTTCTGTACCTTATAGATCATATTGATCAACGCGTCGAACGTTCGTTCAAACTCATCCTCCATCGTTTTGATCAACTGCTGCTCCATCTCTTTTTCTCTTGATATATCTTTGCGGAAAGCGATAAATGATCCTGGGCTTCCTGCCCGCTCAAATAGAGGGATGATGATCGTCTGCATCCAAATAACACTGCCGTTTTTGTGGCGGTTTTTCACCTCGCCACGCCATACCTTTCCCTCCAGGATTGTCAGCCATAACTCGCGAAAAAAAGAATCAGGATGATATCCGGAATTTATGAGTCGATGCGTGTTGCCGAGTATCTCATCCGCAGTGAATCCGGTCATTTCGCAAAAGTTGTCATCGACATATGTAATTCTTCCCCGGTTGTCCGTAACGGTAATCGTGGTATCCGACTGCTCCAACGCATGTTTGAATTGATGAAGGCATTCGAAATGATCCCGGGCAAAGTTTTTTAATTCGACCATCAACCGCATAGATTCATCCCGGTCTTCCGCAGCATTCAACCGATTTAGTAAATCCTCGAAATCATGCTGAGCAAAGCTGGGATCTAAGTTTAGTAGCGTCATTTTAGTCACCTTTAGTTTTAATGTAAATGTATGGCATATTACCTCTTAAGTATAAAGGAAAAGAAAGCGATTGTATATCACGAATAGAGAGAAAACATGAACAACAACGAAATCCAAAGAAAAACGTCGAAAACTTGTTACAACAAGGGCCGCAGGCAAATTCATGGACAAGGACTGGTGTCCAGGACTGAGGGTGCCGGGGTGTGGGGACTGACCCCCAATATGGTAGCGCGCTATCGCGATAAAGGGATAAAGTGGGCAGGCTCGTTTCAATGCAGCTTTTTAAGAGGCAGCACACGATTAGCTCCTCCGTATCTTTCCATAAAAAAGCCATCAGCTTTTAGGCCAATGGCTTAATGCAAGTTTCACCTTCATTTTTTGGTGAGTTTACGAATGTACTCACATCATATGCCTGCAATGGTTCTGATGGCAGTTCCTCAATGAAACTGCTCACTTCTTCTGGACTCCGCTTCACCGGGGCTATCCAGTCGTCTTCCGCTTCTTTAGGAAGAATGACCGGCATACGATCATGGATGTCCTCCATAAAACGGTCCGCCTTTCTAGTTAAGATGGTACACGTGAATAACGTTTCTTCGTCTTCTCGCTCCCATTTATCCCACAGACCGGCAAAAGCAAACAAAGAACGTCGGGAGGATGAAATACGTTTCGGCTGCTTCTGGCCGTCTGCTTGTTTCCATTCATAGAAGCTATCCGCGACGATTAAACAGCGTTTGCGTGCCAATAAATTTTTAAAACTTGGTTTCGCATGCGCCGACTCGCTCCGTGCATTGATCATTTTATAACCAATTTTCGGATCCTTGGCCCATGACGGGACCAACCCCCATCGCAAAAATCCGGCCCTGCGTTCTTTCCCATCATGAATAATTGATAAAATTGGTTGGCCAGGTGCAATGTTAAATCGATTTTGATAGCCTTCCAGCCGCTGATCCAAATCATATTCCTTTAAGATTTCCAGTTCACCAGCCTGCAATGTAAAACGACCACACATCCCAAGCCTCCTCTCTATTTTCGGGTGAGGGGACAGTCCCCAAAATGACCTCAGGCTACTTGGAACCCTTCAGGAGGGACTGACCCCAATGTGCCTGAAATTCGGTTAACAACGTCACCTTGCGGGGAATAAAACCCGGTATAACAGCATTTTGCGTGCTATAGGCCACCTTGGGGGACTGACCCCATAATCCACAATACACTCAATATAACCCGGTCGGAGCTTTTTTAGGGACTGACCCCCGCTAGCTGACCCCGCTAGTTATATACCGAAGCTTTTGTGATTTTTCCGGAATATTTCCGGAATCCGCTATTTTTGTTCATGTTTTTCTTCTCGATTAGCATACGCAGCTGGATTTCTTTTTCAGAAAGCTGTTTGCGGTAGCCTTCTTTTTGCTCTGGATTCTTGGCCAGATCCATCATTTCTTGCAGAGAAACCAATTCTTTCTGCAGGCGAACTTCGTCAGGAAGATAACCGGAATTTTTCATCATGAGATAGCTCGTGCGCATATCTTCCGGGATTGCCGACAAATCTTCCAAATCCTGCTTTTTCCCCTTCCCCGGGAGGTTATCCAATTCTCCATCTCGGATTGCTTGTTGAATTTTTTCCTCTGCCATACGACTCGCAAAATCCATCGCCGATCCTCCTCTCTTTTTTCCGTTCCACTATATACCAATTATAACAGCGGCCCTGCATCCTGGCATGTAGCAAAATTTACAAGTAACAAACACGTTCTATATCTTATATAATAGCACCTAGTTGAATATTCCATTAGCCTTTTCACTTTTTCGTTGTTTTTATAGATGTTACAATGTCCCGTGGAAAAAATTAAGTTGGTACTTATCCAGCTTAAAGGAAACGTCAAAAACCAAGTTTTAGACGTTTCACACATTGATAAAACGGGAAAGGATGATAGGGATGCACGTAGGAAGCAAAGGTTGGTACGTAAACGAATTAAAGAATTTGGGTGTCCGTCGCTTGGAAGGACGCAAACTCGAGCGTTATAAAAAGCCAGTACTTGCAAACCTATTAGCAGAAAAGCAACAGTAGGCTTTTACGAAAAAGCACAAAAGGCGGGAATGGACTTCCTGCCTTTTTTTATAAAATACCCGTTTTGCTAAAAAGCATCCTTTGAAACCTTATTATCACTGACATTAATCAAAAATCAACGATTTAAATTGAAATGACCTGAAAAGAAATAACCGAAAAACCAATAAATCCCACGCTGTTCACCCCCATAAACCAAAATGCGGGAGAGAAAAGCTATAATTGAAAATTGTCATCAATGGAGGAAATGATATATGTTTTCTAACGCTGAGATTGGAATCGATTTAGGAACTGCAAATATATTAGTGTACACAAAGTCTAAAGGAATTGTTTTAAACGAACCCTCTGTGGTCGCTATTGATATGGAGTCAAAAAACGTTGTAGCTGTGGGCAGTGAAGCGAAAGAAATGGTCGGGAAGACACCACAAAACATTGTACCGATCCGCCCGTTGAAGGACGGCGTTATCGCGGACTATGATGTCACAGCCCAAATGCTTAAGGAAATTTTGAAAAAAGTCAGCAAGGTCGCCGGTTTGTCAATGCGCAAGCCGACGGTAGTCGTTTGTACACCGTCTGGAAGCACGTCTGTGGAAAGACGAGCGATCCATAACGCCGTGAAAAGTTATGGCGCCAAGGAAGTACATCTTATTGAGGAGCCGGTTGCTGCTGCCATAGGCTCTGACCTGCCAGTGGACGAGCCTGTCGCCAATGTTATCGTTGATATCGGCGGAGGTACTAGTGAGGTCGGCATCATTTCCTTCGGAGGCGTGGTGTCATGTCGTTCTGTTCGCACCGGAGGGGACAAAATGGACGATGAAATCATTCAGTATATCCGCAAGCACTACAATATTTTGATTGGAGAAAGAACAGCCGAAAACGTCAAAATGGAAATCGGTTATGCCTTGATTGACCATGACGAGTTGTCCATGGATATTCGCGGCCGCGATATGGTTACCGGTCTGCCGCGTACGATCACGATCACTTCCACGGAAGTGCAAGACGCTATTAGAGAATCGTTGGAGGCGATCCTGGAAACCATCCGGACAACACTGGAAAACTGCCCTCCTGAGCTGAGCGGGGACATCGTCGATCATGGTGTCACGTTGACAGGCGGCGGTGCACTGTTAAAAGGCATGCAAAAATGGCTGGCTGATGAAATTTCGGTACCTGTCCATATTGCCCCGAATCCACTTGAATCGGTGGCGATCGGAACAGGTCGTGCGCTGAAAATGATCAACAAATTGCAAAAAGCAGCGAAATAACGCTTCCTGCATATTTTTTACGGTGAATACATGCAATCTGCTTCTTTTTCACACTTTATTCTGCCTATTCATATAGTGAAGGAAAAGGAGTGGGTTGCTTTGTTCACTGTTGTCTCTTTTTACCGAGTAAAGAAGCATCATACAAACCAATTTATCGCCCTTAATCAACAAGTCGGTGTGATTAATATGTCTCACGGCGCAATTGAACATGAAATTTATCTTCCTTCCAGTTCCGATGCGGCAGCAGGCTTAACCTCTTACTTACAAACGGGAGCAGATGAGGATCTTTTATTCGGACAAATTACATTCCGTAATCAGTCCCACTATGAAGAGGTTTCCGGGAAATTAAAAGAAGATGAACAAATCCAACTGCTTACCCGTGAACTAGCTAAGCTGATCGATACATCGCATATCGTAACAGCTTCTTTTTCATCTGAAAAATAAAATCCAGCTAACCATCCAATATACACATCATAAGATTAGTTGCTTGTAATCTTGGGTATAGGGGTACTATCGGAGAGAGTCTCCTGCCCATTATCCGGAAAACAACTACATATAATGGACAAGCCAAATAGACATTTTGGATTGAGAGGTTGCGATATGAATACAGCTGAACTACTTTCATCACTTAAAATCAAACAACTATATGGAACATTGCCTGAAGAAGTGACTGCGATCCATAACGATTCCAGGCGGTCAGTCCCGAACAGTATTTTCATCTGTACACGCGGGTTTACCGTTGACAGTCATGATTTTTTCCAGCAAGCAATAGATAACGGGGCCTCGGTTATTATCGCCGAAAAAAAATTGGATGTCGACTTGAGCAAGGCAGCGCTTGTCGTTGTCAATGACACTTATAAGGCCACTGCTATTCTTGCCAATCATTTTTATGATTTTCCTTCTACAAAAATGAAGCTGTTTGGCGTGACCGGAACGAACGGTAAAACGACGGTAACGAACTTGATTCACTCCCTTTTGCAGAAGGATGGGAGAAAATCGGCTGTATCCGGAACAATCGGCGTGGAATTATCCGACGAGAAAATCACAAGTGCCAACACGACCTGTGATGCGCTGACCAATCAACGGATACTACAGCATGCGTTGGATCAGGATATCGATCATATGGCTATGGAGGTCTCTTCACACGGGTTAAGCCAGGGCAGACTTTGGGGTGTCGATTTCGACATCGTGGTATTCACCAATTTAACCCATGATCATTTAGATTATCATGATACGATGGAACAATATGGCTACGCAAAGGGACTTTTATTTGCCCAGTTGGGGCAAGATATGACCAAAACCAAGTATGCGGTGCTCAATCAAGACGATGCATGGTTCGATACGTACAGGGCGGCCACTGCAGCAGAAATTATTTCCTACAGCCTGCAATCGCCTGCAGATTTCCAGGCAGAAAATATCCGCTATTATCCAGAGAAAACGGTCTTCACCCTGCAATCCCCTGAGGGATCTTATACGGTCTCGATGAACCTGCTCGGTGAGTTCAATGTCTACAATGTGCTCGCAGCAATAGCCGCTTTGTACGCGCACGGCGCGTCGGTGAAACATCTCGTCCAATTCATCGGGAAACTGCCGCCAGTTGACGGGCGGATGGATAAGGTTGACATCGATGCCCCCATATCCATGTATATCGACTATGCCCATACACCAGATGCAATTGAAAAAGCAATTGATTCCGTAGTACCTTTTAAAGAGAATCGGTTGATTTTCATGGTCGGTACGGGCGGTGACCGGGATGAATATAAGCGACCAGCCATGGCCGAAAAAGCGTCCCGGGCAGATTATGTGATTCTGACGGTCAATGATCCTCGATTCGAAGAGGAAGAGGCGATTTTACATGACATGGAAAAAGGGATGAAACACGCCAATTACGCGATGATTGCCGATCGTAAGGAAGCAATCAGCCATGCAATCGAACAAAGTGAACCTGGAGATATTCTTATTTTTGCCGGCAAAGGACAAGAGGATTATCAGATTATCGAAGACACCAAATATCCGCACAGTGACCGCAAAATCGTAGAAGAACAATCGCTGCTTAAATATGGAAGTCTGGAATAGTACTGATTTATATTAATTCATGTTTAGCAAAAGGACAGCCTAACTGATCAGTTGGATGCATCAGAGGCTGTCCTTTAGTTGCTTTAAGCGATCGATATCCTGGTAGGCTTTTGTTTCCAATCGACGTGCATACAAGATTGCCGCCGGGTGGTAAATGGGAAACACGCGATAGGTTTCTTCTGTCAGCCTGTAAACCGGTTGATCAAGGCCCGCCAATTGCATAATCGGGATTTCAAACAAACGGCCGGTAACTTCCTGCATACTTACATCCCAGCCGGTCAACCGCCATACTGCAGTCTTTCCCATCGGAATCAATAGCTTCGGTTTTACCTGTCGGATTTCTTCATCCAAAATCGGCGCATGGGCGAGTATTTCTTTTTTATTCGGGGTGCGATTGTAATTTTTGGTGACGGGCTCGCCTTTCACTATTTTTTCAACAATTTTATATGGCCTGCTCCGTACGGCACTTGTAATGAATACTTCATCTCTGGTTACGCCCAGCCTGTCCAAATAGCCGGAAAAAATCTTTCCTGCCTGTCCGATGAATGGCCTGCCAATCTCCAGTTCCGTCTTACCTGGCGCTTCGCCGACAAACATCAAATCGGCTGCTTCAGGACCACGCCCCCGTACAAACCCCTCACAAGCATAAGGACGCATCCGCTCCTTCGCCAACTCAATTAGATCCTCCGAAAGCATCCAGCTCCCTCCTAACTGTGGGGTCAGTCCCCCACCACTCTACCAAGACGCAGTGCTACTAGAGTGGGGGACTGACCCCGCGTGATTTTTAATCGAGGTTTTCGAGTGCTTTTTTTAGGTTTTCTGCTTCTTCTTTGGTCAAGGTGATACCCTTCCCCATTTTTTCATGATCCGGAGCCCAGTCTCGTATGTCATATTTCGGATCTCTGCCATTCCAACTGACCAGGTTCAATTCCTTTTTCCAGCCTTTCGGTGATTCAGAAATCACTCCGATTGTTTCGATAATTTCATAGTCTAATGCTGCCATTAGGCTGCCTCCTTTTCTTCTATCTTCCATGCAATGACTCTGCTATACTCAAACTAACTACTATATTATCATTCCCTGGAGGGTTTCACGATGAAACAAAGCTTTGAACTCACACCTCAACAGAAAGAAGATATGACCGCTGCAATTAAAGCCTACTTTTCCAAAGAAAGGAATGAGGATTTAGGGGATCTTGCAGCATCGCTTATTCTGGATTTCTTTATGGAAGAGCTTGCCCCGAAGTTTTATAATATCGGTGTGGAGGATTCCCACGCTTTCCTATCTGCAAAACTGGAGGATATTTTCGAGATACAAAAATGACCCACCTCCGTCTCCAACTGAGCCTATCAACGATTTTCCACATGGTAAATCGCTATGGTCTTGTTCCACTTGGTAATGTTTTTTATGTATTCCATGCCGATTCTCCTGGCAACCTTAATGGATGGCTGGTTGTCAGGATCAATCAAAGAGATCAATTTGTCACATTTCAGATGATTAAACCCATATTCCTTACAAGCCAGGGCCGCTTCTGTCGCATAGCCCTTCCCCCAATGCTTTCTCACGAATAAATAACCGATTTCCATCTGTACATTTCCGTCGACTTTTTGTGGAACCAATCCGCACATCCCTAAAAATTCTCCTGTGGCCAAATCCTCGACGACCCACAGCCCGACGCCGAATTTCCGGTAATTATCGAGCGTCCAATTTATCCAAAAGTTCCCCTCTTCGTCGTTCTTCATACTCGGATAATAACGCATCGCCACTGGATCAGAAAAAATTTTCATTATGTCAGCATGATCGTCCCATTTCATCAAGCGCAATCGCAATCGCTTGGTTTCCGTTACTACTGCCATTCGATATCCCCCTAGTCTTCCATTATTCTTCCGCTTTCATCCTTTCCCTTCCAGGATACACAATAGCTTTCGAACATGCACCCATACAAAAAGCACCCCTCTTTTAACGTTCAAAAAGAAGTGCTTCATTTCCTACTATTCAATGAACACCGGATTGCTTGTTATCCGTTCCATCCAGGTAGAAGTCAATATCCTCCACTTGAAAAAGGTCGACTTCGTCCGCAACCAAGCCTGTTTCGTCCCCCAGACCAGCCTGCTTCACCTCATCACTGGTCAAAATGGCTTTATCCTGCAACAAGGCAAGCAGCTTTTCATTGGCCCGTTTCAGCTTGATGACTGTATCTGCCAAGTCCTCTTTTTCCTGCTTCCCATAAAACTTCTGCAGCTCTTTGGTTCTGTCTTTTTCAACCAGTGTGGCTCTCCATTTAACAAAATCTCCGTGATCGGAATAAATGATTTTGCCAAAACGCATCGGTCTCACGTAATCGGCGATCATCACATGGAAACCCTCTCCGTTCTTGGCCGAATATTCCCTGATTTTATCGAGTTTTCGATATTCTTCCCTGGTCAATTTAACATTTATCGTTAACATATACTGATCCGACTGCTCTTCTTCCCATTTATACGCCTGTAAGGGAATCTCATTGATTAACAAATGCAACGACATCTTCAACGCTCCTTTCCCTGTTGTCGATCCAATTCCTATACAATAAGTATAATACATTTGTCACAGTTTGTCGGTACGAGCAGTCTATTCTTCAGGAAAAATCCTTAAATATAGGTCGAAAAAGCTGGTGGATGATCTGGCTGTTGTCGATAGCGCACTTTTAGCTTATCTGTCTGGTAATCGTTCCGCGGCATATCTCGTGGATCATTCGGATCGCGCGCCTTCAGATGGGATAAATCTTGGTTACAGACAGGGCAAAACCAGCCGCCGATTTTGGTACTGCTGTACGAAGGCTGGGAACAACGATTACACGTTTTTCGATACATGACAAGAACCTCCTTCTGTGTCTATGAATATGCCATCAGGTTAGCTGCCATAACCAGAAACCATGCATCAGGCAGATAACCGAGTACAGCAAGGCTGCCGCACACGACAGCACCCTTGCCACTAGTGATCGCGGAAGCTTCTGTATCACACAAAAACCGATAAGCATCGTGGACAACAGTAGTTTCACGAGCAAGAAAAAAAGTGGACCACTCTGGTAGAGACTTTTCATTAACGGATTTGCTTCCGATATATATTCATACTTGATTCCCAGGAAGGTAATCACACCATCCAACAAATTAAGCAATGCCAAGTACATGAAACACGTTTTCATCCAATTCCCCGTTTCTCATAGAGAAGTCAGGCATCCCGATTTGCGACCTTTGCTAAAGACATGCTAGATCTAAACCTTTTATATTCTCCCTTTTAAAAAGGACGTTCTTTATGAAGAACGTCCCTTGTATAGAAAAAGGCCCTGATTATTGGGGGTAATGCAAGACCTTTTTCAGCTAACTTATTTTTATGCCCTTCCTGCTGCGTCTGCTGTACAGATAAATGGCTGCCCCGGCAAGGAACAAAGCTGTACCAGCAATCAATAGATTAAACATGTGGGTTGCGGTATCAGGCAGGTTTTTACCTCCACTTGGAGTAGTACCGTCCGGTTCACCTGAGCTTGAGTCTGATCCGGTATTTGGTGAAGTACCGACTGGCGGGCTTCCCTCCGCACTAACTATGATGGCAAAATCACTGATTAGCCCTTGAAATTCGTTGCCAAGCTCTGCCGGAAAATCAACGGTGAATGTCAATTCCTCCTGATCATTCACAGTCAGCGGTCTTTTCTCCAAATCGGTAAAACCGGCAAGGCTGCCGCTGTATAAAGACTTTTCTCCATCTTTTACTTGAAGCATCAAGGCTTTATACAATTTTTCTGATCCTGATTTAAACTGGGCTGAAAGGTAGTAGTCCATATCCTGGGTACCCTTGTTTTGGATGGTGTAAGTCCTGGTTGCCCAGTCACCAGGTTTCATATTGTCCACATCGAATAAGATGTCTGTTGGCAAGGTTTCGATATCTATTTCGTTACTACTGGCGAACGATTTGTGATAACCGACTGTAGAAAAAATCATGATAAAAACCACTAGACCGCATGCCGTTGTAAAAAGAAACCGGGCTTTATTTTTCATCCTTCTCACCCTCTATCTTTATCAATTATGACTCCGTTGTTTCTTCCTGATTTGCAGCTGCTGCTTTTTTGCTTTTAGCATCAAGCTGGGAGATGGTCTGCCAAATAGTGAACCCAGCATAGCCCAGCAGGAGAAATCCCGGCAGTATCAAAAGCAATGCACTTCCCTCTTTAGACTGGGCAAAACTTATAAAATAACCGACAAAAGGAATTGTGAACCCAGTGTACTCGCCGATGACATTCTGCGACAAAACCGGTTCTCTGTCTGCAGCATCGTTATTATCCCCTTTTGTTTCATAAAGAACGTTGTCACCACTGCTTGTAACGTCGACGATTCTATGGGTGATCAGCAGTTCCTCTTCTGTCTGAAACGTAATTACGTCGCCTTTTTCAAAACGTGTCATATCGCCGCCTGGCTTTACCGCAATGATGGAACCTGTTTTAATGCCTGGCTCCATGGAACCTGATAGGACTGTTTTCAACTGATAGCCCATCACTTGTGGCTCGCCGCCAGATGCTTTCGATGAAATAACCACGAACACCATAAACAGGAGTGTCGCAAATAATGTAAAAGTTACGAGGCGGCTGAGCCACCTCATGATCCATTTCATTCCTTTCTTCATTCCTTGTCACCCTCGCTCTTTTCTTTGGATTGCGATTCTTCTTGTTCCTTCGCTTTATCCTGCTGGCCTTCGGAAGACTCTGTTTTGGTGTCTGTAGCTTTTACCTGCTTTTCCTCAGACTGCTTTTTCTGATCCTGTTGTTTTTGTTCCGATTCTTCTTGGTTATCCCCGATTGTTTTGTCAGAATCCTGCTTATTGTCCTCTACTTTTGGTTCCTCTTTTTCGGTTCTCTCGGTCTTATTGCTGTCTTTTTCTTCGGTTGCCTTGTCTTCTGACTCAGTCTTTTTCTCAGCTTCTTCCGCAGGCTGTTCCTCTACCTTTTCATCCTCACTGGCTTTCTCTTTATCCGATTTCTTGCATTCTACTTGGATCGTTTCGCTCCAAAGTTCCCCTTTGCCCGGATGTCCTTCAACCTGATAAGCTTTGAATTTATAATTTCCATGTTCTCCAGCCAAGAATGTCAACTCGACTTCCTCGCCGCTTTTCAATTTCTTTATCGTACCTTCATCCGTTTCCAACTCCAGTTTCTTCCCTTTTTTCGGATTTCCATCGGCTGCATAATACACCTCATAGCTAGAGGTGACCTTCATATCTTCTCCGCCGTTTTTAAGCTTGACTTTGATTTTTTCCGGTTCACACGCTTCCACCTTTTGATCTTTTTCACCAAGGAAAACAAGTGAACTCTTATCCCACTCATCTGTCTCCCACTCGCCAATCGGGATTTTCGTGATCGCTTCGGCAGTATCGTTAAAGTACGCTCCAGTCGGAGATGTCAGCAACGCAGCACTGAACACGGCGGCATACCAGATTGCAAGGATTTGCAAGGCTATCACAGCCTTTTTGTATTTTCTTTTATATTTTGCTAAACGCGTGCTTCGCATGTGGGAGCCTCCCTAATATTTATTCTTTCTTATCAATATACAAAGTTGGTTGCCTATTCATGAGAAAGAATAAGGATGGAAAGGTGAGGGCTAATCACCTTTCCAGAAAATCAGCTTATCTGCTTTCGCCAGCTTCTTGATGGGCTTCAAAAGTCCATTCAAGCTCTAGAGAGTCGCCTTGGAATTGATTTTGATCTTCGCCATTATCTACAAACTCGAATTGCACATAAAGCGTGTCGGAATCACCAGCTTGCAATCCATCATTTTCTTCAAACCATGGAACGAAGATATGATTTTCCACTGCGTCTGGAGACATGGATTTCAGTTCTGCCAAGGTGGTTTTGTAGATAATATCATCGGAAAGCAAATCGTTTGGCGGAATAGTAGCCTTGTCGTCGTTCCAAAGGAAGTTAACCCGGATATGTTCACCGAAATCTTCCGTGTTATCATCCTGGGCATCGCCTACGGAATAATTAGTGCTAAGCAAAACTTCTGCAATATCCAACGACCCTGTGTTTTGTAATTCAAAAGACCTTGTCATCCAGTCACCTGGCTTCAAGTTATCTACATCAATGATGGTTGTTGGTTCTGCATTCAGGTCCAATGTACCAGCAGCAAAGGTGCTATTTGTTTCGGCAGTATCGCTGAAATACGCATATGTACCTCCTCCGATCAAAGATAATCCAAGCGCTGCCGACATAACTCCCATACCTAGTTTCTTTTTAACGCTCATTCTTTCTCCTCCTCTTTCTTTCCTTTTTTATATTTTGAACTCCTACCTACTGAAGGAGTTGCAAACAAGGAATGCATCTGTTCGTTATTCATTCTTGGTTGTTCTTTTTAAAGAACTAACAATTGGAGTATATTCCATTATCGCTAGATTGAAAAACCGCAAATTCATCCATATTTCTTAATTAAGAACGATTATCGTTCGTTTTCAAGAAAATACGCGCGTTTTCTTTCTATTTTGTATTTTTTATAGAACGTATTGTTTTATATAATGAACAAAACAGCATCGTATGCATTTGCTCTGTTCTTTATTACAACCAAAGATGGGAAGAAAGCCATGATTGGTAACCGGGTTAGAAACCAAAGGAAGAAAAAAGGGTACTCGATTACAGAGCTTGCCAGGGCGGCGCATGTGTCAAAGTCTTATCTGAGCTACATAGAGCGTGACATACAACAAAATCCGTCCCTTCAAATACTATCCAAGATTGCTTCAGCGCTTGATACGAGTATTGATTACCTGCTGGGACAGCAGCCAGAGGATAACAAGAAGACCAAAACAGCCAAACTAGATAAAGAATGGGAGGGACTTTTTCAAAAAGCGATCGAGGAAGGCATGAGCAAAGATGACTTTCGGGACCTCATGGAATACGTCAAATTCAAGAACTGGCTGGATTGAAAAGAAAATGTCCATAATGGGGGAAAACAATGAGAAAAACGAATGAACAAGATTTTCTGGACCAGGAATGGATGCAACTGATTCTCAACGCTAAAGGACTTGGAATGACCCCGGAGGAAGTTCGCAGCTTTCTCCATGCTAACGACAGAATAAAAGAGAGAACCATAAAAGAATGAAAGCACTCAGCTTAAATCTCTCAGAGATTTAGGCTTTTTTATTATATTTTTAGCAGGAACAGGCGCTGATTCCTACTGGGGTATGATACATTTAAATGGAAAGCTACATATTCTAAAGAAAGACAACCAATCCATTGGAGGTGAGGTGACAAATGTACATTTCGGAACTGAACGAAAACAAGCTTACCGATGCCCAACTGGAAACGTTATTGTTTTCCGGTGTGGAGGATGACAACCAAAGCGGGGATTGTATCGTAGTGGCCGGCAGCAGTATGGCTGTCCAGTACCGGCTCCCCAAAGCCATCGAGCTTTACAAGCAGGGGCGCGCCGGGAAGATCCTGTTCTCTGGTGGTGTGAAGTGGGAAGAAAAAACCGTTCCTGAAGCAATCGAATTGAAAAACGAAGCAATGACACTGGGCATTCCGGAAGAAAATATTCTAACCGAAGACCTGTCCCGGCATACGCTGGAGAACGTACTCGCCTCCCTGCTCGTGCTGGATCGTGCTTTCCATCTGTATAAAATTGAAAGACTTCTAATCGTAACCGCATCCTATCATATGAAAAGACTTTACTTAACCATGAAGACCTATATGCCAGGTTGGATAGCCTTTTCTTTATGTCCTGCAGATGATTTTCTGACCAGCAAAAACAATTGGTTTCAAACCGAACATGGAAGAAAACGCGCCTATGCCGAGGCGATTAAAATCATTCGTTATGTGAAACAAGGAGCGTTGATAGATGAACGAATTGGCGAGTAATAAAGAAGGGGGATTGTGTGATTTCTCAAATAACCTTTGATGATCTGATAGACCGTTTTGTTCTCTATGCAGAAGAAAGTGAAAACATTCGTGCAGCCTTCCTTGTCGGTTCCAGAGCAAGAGTAGAAATGCCGGCAGATGAATGGGCGGATCTCGACCTTGTCGTTTTCACTAAAAACCCTGCCCTCCTTTTAAACAATACGAACTGGTTGTCACACCTCGGGAAACCTGTTATTACCTTTCTGGAAAGGACTGCTGTCGGAGATAGTACGGAACGAAGAGTTTTATTTGAGGGGGGACTGGATGTCGACTTTGCCTTCTTTCCAGTGGCCTCCTTACCTGAGCTGGAAAAAAATGCGGAAGTTCTCGATGTTCTTGCCAAAGGGGTAAAAGTAGTAATCGATAAAGATGACATCACCCGGTCGATCATCCAAAAAGCAGAGGCGCTACCACCCAGTGATCGAGGGGTGGCGACTATGGATATAGAAAATCTCATCCATGATTTTTGGTATCATGCATACCTGGCAGCAAAAAAGTTTCGACGGGGAGAACTGTTGGACGGGAAGTCCATTTGTGATGGCTATATGAAAGATTGCCTTACCTTAATGATGAAGGTGCAAGTTAAAGCACGTAAAGATGCCGACTTCCAAACCTGGCATGGCTATCGTTTTTTTGAAAGGTGGACGGGGCCAAAAGTCAGTGAAGAGTTTAAGAAGCTGTACGCACGCTACGAGCTGAAAGAAATGTGGGAAGCTTTGAAAAACACCATGGATTTTTTCCGTACGATTTCCGCTGATGTTTGCAGACAATTAAATATCGTCTATCCTAACGAAGCTGCAGAATACGCAACGGAACTAGTTGATACGTTGAACGACAATCGTGACGGTACCTAAGAAATGCGGAAACGCCTTGCTCACTCCCGTCAAGCTTAAGCAAATCCTCGGAGGGGCGCTTTCTTGCCGCACAGAGGACTTGTTTAAGACCTCGAGGGGTTAGGCGTTGAAGCTGGACGAAGAAATGCGGAAACGCCTTGCTCACCCCCGACAAGCTTAAGCAAATCCTCGGAGGGGCGCTTTCTTGCCACACAGAGGATTTGCTTTAGACCTCGAGGGGGTAGGCGTTGAAGCTGGACAGCACTACATCGGAAATTTATACTCGTACCCTGAAATAACAAACGCCTGGATTAGCATCCAGGCGTTTGTTGACTTGCGGAGATTACAGAATCCAATGTTCGATTGCTTTGGCAACTCCGTCATGATTATTATCCGTTGTAACCCAATCGGCAGTCTGTTTTACTTCTTCCTGAGCATTGCCCATCGCTACTCCAAGTCCTGCCTCCTGAATCATTTTAATGTCATTAAGACTGTCACCTACAGTCATTACCTGATCCAGCGTAATGCCCATCAACCCGCAAATTTTTTCAAGGGCTCTCGCTTTGTTGATGCCAACAGCGTTAATTTCGATATTCATCGGATGGGAATTACTAAGCTCAAGCAAATCGTTTCCTTCCAATTCTTCTAGGATTCGATCTTTGACCTCTTCACTGTCGATATCGATTCCGACTTTAAGCCATTCGTACCCTTCTAAATCAGTCGGGAACTCTCCACGGAAGACTTTTTCTGTGGAGGCCATCCATGCGCGTGTGCCATAACGTTCATTAAGATCGACCAGTTTTTTAATGGTTTCGATATCTAAAGACTGGCGGGATACCAGTTCACCTTCTGAAGTCCAAATCTCACTCCCATTTACGGTGATCAAATAAGAAGAAAGATTCAAAGATACGGCATGCGCTTCGCAGGATGACCGGTGACGTCCGGTGGAAAGAACAACCTCCACCCCTTTATTGCGGGCTTCAGTAATCGCCTTGCGATTCGCTTCCGAAATCTCCTCGTTCGAATTCAGCAACGTTCCGTCCATGTCTAATGCAATTAATTTTATGTCAGGTTTACTTACCACCAAAACAACTCCTTTAGTATGAAATCATCTGTATTAAATCCTCAACCCTCCCCATTATAATACAAAACATCAAAACTGCCAGTCCAGCCAACCGGTAGCAGGAGAGGGATCAGAGATGGGGTCAGTCCCTCTCATCTTCTATCCTGGGAAAAAGCGGTCACTTCCGAAATGGGAGGGACTGACCCCATCCTCCAAAAAAGCCACCCTCAATAAGGCTAGATTCCTGCCAGGTCACTACTTTTCTCGGTTAAAGGTATGTCCCCCGAATGGCCCTTCACTCTAACTATATGGCTCTCAGTGTCTGACCCTCCGCCTTTTCTTTTACCCGGTTTTCTGGCGTTTATTCCTGTTTTGGGGCCTGACCCCCGTGTGCTGACCCCCTTGTGTTTTTCTGGGTAATTTTTATCATTCTATTTTTTGGAGGGTTAAGGTAAGGCCGGGATGGGTATATTTTGTATGTGCACATAATGGAAGTGAACATATAGAGTATTGACATTCCACCGGCAGAGTGTTATATTTAAAAATAGACTTCGCCAAAGAAGTAACTTACTAAGAATGACAAGTCTCATTAAACTGGCATTCTGCTTAGTTTTTAGCAACACTTATTCACACTGGATCGGCTTCGGAGCCGTGAGGATGTAAGAGAGGTAGGGCTTACGTCGTTTAAGTTTTAAAAACATCCAGGTGGAACTTAGACCGCGGCAACATTCATTTGGTTTGATACTTGTTAAAAGAAGACAAGTTGCTTATAGTGTTCATAAAATTAGGCGCTCCCAATTTATTGGGGGCGCCTTTCTAATTCACGCTTATTGTCTGATTTGCCTGTCCTGGTACCTTGTACATAAAAGCATGAGGGTTCTTCCTGATCGTTTGGTGATTATTTCTCCGAGACGTTTATATGTTTGATCAACCTGTCTTTCCCTTAGCTTTCAGCGTTCTTCACTTCGGTACAAACAGGCCCCGATACACCAAGGCCTTTTCCAGCAGGGATATAAAATCCTTTTCCAAATCCAGTTCTAGCGCTTTCAAATAAGCGTCCATCAAAATATCATCTGACAAGCTATCAAACATTTTTACATCACCTTTAACCAATAGTTATTTCATTCAATTTAAAGTTGTGTCTAGTTGAACTGCAACAATACCTACTTATTTCCATCTCTACTTATCCATAAGGTTTTTTACCAATAGGGATAATTGCCTATAAACATCTTACTAAAATACCTATAGTATTTCAACGCTTACAAAACACTATTTATAGTATCTTCGATTGTTCCCGAATACCATGTATATTTCTAGTATAGAGGTGATAGTATGCACCAGAAGCCAATTTCGGTAGTAATAGGAGAACGGCTCAGAGCAATCAGGAAACAGCAAGTACTTAGTCAGGAAGAACTGGCTCATTTGTCCGGATTACATCCCACCTATATAGGCCAGCTTGAAAGAGGAGAAAAAAACCCTACCATCAATACCATTCACAAAGTTACCATTTCATTGGGGATTCCTATTTCCGAGCTTTTCCATCTCGCTGAAAATGTTAAGGATGAACAGATGAATACCCTCTTACATTTAAACCAATTAGGTGAAGAAGATCGCCAGGCACTAATTAAAATTATCGATGTTATGTTGGAATGGAAAAAAGCAAAATAAGCGATAGAAAGAGGGTCCCTCATGAGGAGAACCCTCTTTTTTTCGCGAACTTTCCCAAAAGAGCTTACAGCCACATCCTCCACCTTGCTCAACCAAGCACTAGATAAACAACTCAAGTGCTAAATATTTCTTCTCAATCGCCTTACAGACAGCTGTATTGACCGAGAATCGCTCTCAGCGATTTTGCCAATATAGCCTTTGTCTATTAGGGTTGGAGGTGAGATAGTTTTCTGAATGTTTATAAAAAAAGGAGGTGGCCTTCTCCGCTTGGACTACCGGACACTAACACATAGGTGATTAATTTCGAGGGGTCCGGATTTGTTTGGACAGACTTAGAAGCTAGTTTCTTACTTAGCAGAAAGGCAAACTGAATCATTCCAAAACGAAAAATCAAAAAGGAGTGGCGATTTATGCAAGATCTATATCCGTCCAGAAAAAGTCAGGAAGTCAGCATAATTCCGAGAAAGGACCCGATCATTCATGCTGGAGAAGGTCAAGAAAATCATTCTCCACTTTCACAAGAACAGATAAACTCGTATGAAAAAAACGGCTTTTTGATGTTGGAGAATTTCTTTTCGGAAACAGAAGTAAAAGAAATGAGTAAAGAAATCTACGGCTTGGCTGATGAATACAAGCAATCGGACAAACCGGAGGTCGTCCGCGAACCGACCAGCGAGGAAATCCGTTCTATTTTTGCCGTACACCAGAACAGTGATTATTTTGATAAGGTTTCTGCAGACCAACGACTGCTCGATATCGTCAATTACCTGCTCGGAGGCGATGTCTACGTCAATCAGTCCAGAATCAACTATAAGCCAGGGTTTACCGGAAAAGAATTTTATTGGCATTCCGATTTCGAAACCTGGCATGTCGAAGACGGAATGCCGCGGATGCGTGCGGTCAGTGTATCCATTGCATTGTCTGACAACTATTCCTTTAACGGACCGCTAATGTTGATTCCTGGTTCACACGAGCATTTTATTTCCTGTATCGGAGAAGCACCTGAAGACCATTATAAAAAATCATTAAAAATGCAGGAGTTCGGCGTACCAGACCACGACAGCATGCGTTGGCTCGCCGACGAATATGGCATTTCGGTTCCGACCGGACCAGCAGGCAGCGTGCTGCTATTCGAGTGCAATACGATGCACGGCAGCAACAGCAATATCACGCCATTCGGTCGCAATAACTTGTTTATGGTGTATAACAGTGTGGAGAACAGGCTGGTCGAACCATTCTCCGGTGCAGCACCTAGACCTGAATTCATCGCAGCTAGAAAAAAACTCCCGGTACTAGGCTGATTTCTATAAAGCGTCTTACCACCTTAACACAAAGTAAAACCATCAGCGTCTTCCATACGCTGATGGTTTTTTCATTGGCATAAGAGTGCCATAGCAAGTAACGAGAACAAGGGAACATATGTAAGAGATCGTATTTTCACAACTGGCAAAACCTTTTCCTTCTCGCGATAAGAAATGAAATTTCTAAAAGTTCTCAGAACACCTATTCGACATATCGAAAGCCCAATACATAAATGAATGGATGACCATGCAAACGCAATGCCGACTCAGGGCACCCTTTTTTACTAGAATTGCCTTATCGGTCTAAGGGCTTAGCCGAGATACATCCAAAGATCATTATGCAACGAATAAAGCAAAGGTAAGATATACATGCGATGGAAAAGGCATGTGAAACGAGGCAACGTTTGTTTCCCTTAAGAATTCATGAACTTTTTACTGTTTCTCCCCAAGAAGTTAACACCTAGGGTTTAACATGAGATTTAACTACTTACCTCTGCGGAACAAAGCAGAAATAGATGTTCGTTGTCATTGTGCGGGTTCCACAAAACAATCAAGGAGGATGTAAATGAGGCTTTTGGATTTTTTTTTAAAACGAAAGATTTTAATCGGGCTGTTGGTAGTACTTATCTTGATGATTGGCAGCTATGCTGCCGTTAAGTTAGACAAAGAGTTGATGCCTGCAATCGACATGGACGGCGCCTACGTAGAGATGCTTGCAGGAGAAATGGCGTCTGCTGATGTAGAACGTTCAATTACCACTCCAATCGAAAAACAGTTGCTGGCTATAGACGGTGTAACAGGCGTTGAATCAACAACAGGTATCGGAAGAAGCTCCTTGCAGGTAACCTTTGATAGTGGAAAAGGCGATGCCCTTTATCCAAAAGTAGAATCGGCGGTTAATGCTGCTGCAGCCGACATGCCTGCAGTTGACCATATCGAAACAGGTCGTTACGGTTCCAACCAAAACTACGAGTTTTACATGGATGTTTCCGGCGGATCGATGGAAGAAATGACTACTTTCGCCCAAGATGTACTGGAGCCCAGGCTGGAGGATTTATCCGAGGTGCGTGATGTATCACTATCCGGGATTGAAGAACATGAAGCAGTGATTGCTTTCGATGAACAAAAGCTAATGGATCATGCACTGGATGCCCAACAAGCGGTTCAGGCTATACAGGCAGCCAATAGTGAAGCGACGCTGGGAAGCTTCAGCAAAGACAAAGACTCTCCAGCCCTTCGTTGGGATACCACTTACACCGATTTACAAGACATCGAAAATACAGAAATCGCAACAAATAACGGGGTTATCCATTTAAGGGATGTTGCCGAGATATCACTGGAGCCTGTTCAAGATGGGTCGTTCGTCTGGAAAAATGGCAGCAAAGACTTTATTTTCGTTCAAGTGGGCCGTACAGATAGTGTCAGTCAAATTGAGATGGCTGAAGCAGTACGCGCTGAAATAAAAGAAATCAAAGATGCAGATCTAGTCAATGGTTTCGAGCTTCATGAGATGGTAGCCCAGGCTGACTATGTCCAGGATTCCATAGATGGTGTTAGTAACAACATATTAATTGGCGGAATCATCGCAATTGCTGTTTTGCTATTATTCCTGCGAAATATCCGGGCAACTGCAATCATCGCCCTGTCGATACCGACTTCCATCCTGTTAACCTTCACGGCCATGTGGCTGTTTGATTACAGCTTTAACATGTTGACCCTGATCGGACTCGGATTGGGAATCGGCATGATGGTTGATTCATCTATTGTTATTCTCGAATCCATTTATCGAAAAAAAGAAGCAGGTCTATCAAATCGACAGTCGGTGCTACAAGGGACAAAGGAAGTAGCCACTGCCGTGTTCGCTTCGATGCTTACCACCATTGTCGTGTTTCTTCCTATCGGGTTGCTTGGAGGAGAAGTTGCCCAATTTATGATTATGTTGTCCCTGGTGGTCGTTTTCACCTTAACCAGTTCGGTCATCGTTTCCTTTACGTTGATTCCCGCTCTTTCTGAAAAATTTTTGAAATTCGGGAAAAAGCAAACCACGCTAAAGGAAGGGAAAATGATGCGGCTATACCAGCGCATGCTTGCTTGGACAGTTCGCAAAAAGCGTTATAGCTTGTCGGTAATCGGTCTGTTTTTCGTCTTATTTGCCGCATCCCTGTTCCTGGTCACCAAGCTACCAATGACTATCATGCCGGACGTTTTCAACCGCTATTCCGAATTGATGGTCGAAACGGAAACCGGGACTTCACCAGAAGAAAAAGAAACGCTAGTTCAGAAAATAGATAACAAATTGCAGGAAATCGGTGATGTGGAAACAAACTATGTCATGGACAATGGCGATATGCTTTATGCCATTATCAACATGACCAAAGGCGAAAATATCACCCGTGAGCAAAAGGAAATCAACGAGGATATCATGGCATCACTGCGCAGCCTGGAAGACGAAACACCGTTAACCAATGTTCAAAGCGCCATGACGGGCGGCGGTGGTTATCCAGTTCAAGTCCATATTTCCGGCGAGGATTTTTCCGAATTGAACAGGATAACCAAACAGTTTATCACCGAATTAAAGGAAATAGAAGGAATTGTCGGGGTTACCCATTCCATAGAAAATGCTTCTCCTGAACAAGTTGTGGAGCTGAAAAAAGAAAAGATTGAGGATGCCGGCTTGTCGCAAGGACAAATCAAACAGTATATCGAGCAGGCATTTCTGGACATACCGGTAGGTGAAATGGTCACCGAGGATGAAACCATATCGCTTACAGCTGCCTGGAATGATGAAACAGTCAGTCAAAAACAATTCCTGGAGAAGAAGATCCCCACAGCGAAAGGGGAACAGGAATTATCTGAATTTGTCTCGTTGAGAACAGTTGAAACACCGAATGAGATTTCTCATACAAATGGAGAACGATATGTGTCGGTATCTGCCGATATTGAGGGTAAAGACTTGGGCACGATAAACCGGGATGTACAAAAACTGATTGATGACTATGAGTTACCTGGCGGCTATTCAATATCGGCGGCAGGAGACCTGGAACAGCAGCAGGAACTAATAATGGATATGGCAGTAATTTTCCTTTTGGCTATTTTCCTTGTCTACCTGGTGATGGCTGTTCAATTCAATCATCTCGCCCATCCGCTTATTGTCATGTCGATTATCCCAATGACAGTAGTAGGGGTTATTGTCGGTTTATTTCTTACACAGCGCGAACTAAGTATCATGTCAGGCATGGGGATCGTCATGTTGATCGGCATCGTGCTTAACAACGCCATTTTACTGATTGATCGCACTAATCAACTACGCAAGACCGGGTCTAATGTAGAGGAGGCTTTAGTGGAAGCGGGAAAAAACCGGATTCGCCCGATATTCCTGACTACACTGACGACTGCCGGCGGAATGCTTCCATTGGCGTTTGCTTCTGGAGCATCCGGTAACTACCAGGCGCCTATGGCAACGGTAATTATTTCCGGCCTGCTGTTCGCAACCTTTATTACGTTGTTCCTTATTCCAGCAGTCTACCGGCTGTTCACTCGCAACAAAAGGAAGCAAATACTGGAACAAGAACCGGTCCTTTCAACAGAAGAAGAGGTCATCTAACTCCCCTCTTACCAAAGAGTTTTCTATTTAAAAGTCTGTGAGAAACGAAAACTTCTCACAGACTTTCTTTTCAGGTATGACCTTCTCCTTACTAGAAGCAAGCATTGCCATTACCACCCCACTAGGATTGATCAGCAAACTTATTACTGGCCGCTCCTTTTACATCAAGCTTGATCCAAAACAAGCCTCCGGCATGGGGCTGCTGTTTCAGTTGCTCTGCTCTTAAGTGCTCACGCGCCGTGGTGATATACAGCTCATCCAGATCAGCTCCTCCAAACGTACAAGACGAAACATGCGCTGCTGGCAGTTCTATTGTCTGGAGGCACTTTCCAGTCTCCGGATTCCACCTGCCAACTCTGGCGCCGCCCCATTGTGCAATCCAAAGCATCCCTTCCTCGTCGATGGTCATTCCATCTGGCGCTCCCTGCTCTTCCGGAATACGAATAACCGTTCTTCGATTGGAAATGGCCCCGGTTGTCGGCTCATAATCAAACGCATCGATCTTTTGAGTGGGCGTATCTGCGTAATACATCGTCTTTTTCTCTACCGACCAGGCTAATCCGTTAGAAATCGTTACGTCTGATACCATCTTGTTTACCGTATGATCTGCGTCGATTCTATATAAGGAAGCTGCCCCCGGCTTGGCGTTCAATTCCATCGTTCCGGCCCAAAACCTTCCTTCCGGATCACATTTCCCTTCATTAAAGCGGTTCTCCGGCTTGTTTTCCTCGGGGCTGGTGATCAAGGTTAATTCTTCGTTCTCCGGATTCCACTGATGAATTCCATGATGCATCGCCAATAGCAGGTTCCCGGAAGCTGTCATGGTCACTGCGCTCACAAACTGATCAAATTGAATTGCTTCATCCTTTCCACCACCCGGCGAAAAAACATGCAGCTGATGGTTATTGATATCCACCCAATATAGCTGATTTCGATTTGCATCCCAGTATGGACTCTCTGCTAACTCTGCTTTAGCGTCGAATAGTAAAGTTGCTTGTGCTGTCATATTTATTTCCTCCTTGCTACATGAAAGGTTAACTTGCCGTGATAGCTGGTCAGAGGCAAGCCACACCTTATACTTTATCCAATCAAATAAAAATCCCGGGCAATAGATACCCTATTACCCGGGGCTGTCTTGTTATCAACCGGTGTTGCGCAAGCCGGCGGCAATACCGCTAATGGTCAGCAGAGCTTCCACAAGCAGGTCATCATCCGGATCTTCTTGTTCCCGCAATTCTTTGATCAAATTGACTTGTAGCAAGTTCAACGGATCGACGTATGGATTCCGGCGATGAACCGATTCTTGGATATTCACCGTATTGTCCAGCAGTTCCTGATTTCCTGTGATTTTCAACAGAACTTCTTTCGTCCTATTATATTCCTCCACGATGTTACCGAAAATCCGATCAGCAATTTCCTCATCCTCCACCAAGGCTGCATATTCCTTAGCTGTCGTGATGTCCGCTTTCAACAAGGCCATCTGAAGGTTATCGACGGTCGAACGGAAAAACGGCCACTTTTCATACATTTCCTGCAGCTGATGTAAATGTCCGGCACTTTCCGAAGCGTAGCTGTTCAACCCGGTTCCAGCCGCATACCACGCCGGTAACAATTGCCTGCTTTGCGTCCATGCGAAAACCCACGGAATCGCACGTAAATCTTCAAACCGGTTCCGGTTTTTCCGGCTCATTGGACGTGATCCAATATTCAGAGCACCTAATTCATTCAGCGGGGTTGCCTGATGAAAGTAAGTCAGGAAGTCTGGATCACCGAACACGAGTGACTGGTATTTTTTCAGGGAAACATTGGAGATATCCTCCAAGATGCTCCGCCATTCCTTTTCCTCAAGTTCGTTGCCAGCGACAAACCCGATTGTATTGTCGACTGTTGATTCCAAAAGGGTTGAAGTTGCCTGCTCCAAGCTACGATAGGCAATATCCTCCAATAAATAGCGAGAGGAGAGCACTTCTCCCTGCTCAGTAATTTTAACCCCGTCACCCAATGTTTCTGGCGGCTGGGACAAGATACTGCGGTTCAATGGACCGCCGCCCCTACCCAGCGAGCCACCGCGTCCGTGGAAAAACTTCAGCCCGAGGCCGAACTTTTTGGCTACATCGTGAATTTCTTGCTGCGCCCTGTACAATCTCCAGTTGGCAGTGAGCGTACCTCCGTCTTTACTTCCGTCGGAATAGCCCAGCATGATTTCCTGCTGATTGCCATGCTTTTTTAAGTGGCTGCTATAGCACTCCATCCGGAACAACGTTTCCATGATTTCCGGCCCAGCAATCAAATCATCTACCGTTTCTAACAACGGGGCAACATTCAAGTGCGTTTCCACCGAACCATCGGCATGTACCCGATATATACCCGCCTCTTTTGCCAGTACAAGAACTTCCAACAGATCGCTGGCCGATTCGGTCATACTAATCAAATAGACCGTGATAGCATTCCGGCCGAATTCATCATGGGCATTTTTAATCATTTGGAAAACCTTGAGCATTTCCTGGGTTTCCTCAGAATAATCTTCATTCAATAGCAACAATGGCCGAGGATCATTCAGAACGTCTTCAAGCACTTTCTGCTTTTCCGTTTCCGACAGTGATGCATAATCATCGGCAAGTTGGACTTTCTTCAGGATTTCCGTTATCGCCGCTTCATGCTCTCCACTATGGTTACGTACATCCAGCGAAGCCAGATGGAAGCCGAATAACTGCACCTGTCTGATTAATTTGCCAAGCGCCTTCCACTCTCGATCGACAGGCTGGTGCGACTTGACACTATCCTCAATCAATTGCAGATCGTCCAGGAGCTCGGCTGCATCCTGATAACCTATAGCCGATTTCCCTGTCTCTTCAAGCCGCTTCAGCATTACCGCAAATTTACGGCGGTATATTTCTGCCTCGACAGCCCATGCCTGACCATTCTCCATGTACTTGGCCTCATCTTTTTCAACGGAATCTACCAGTTCTTTACTGATGACCACCCGCTCGGTCGAATGACTGAAACGCTTCATCAGCTGTACAATGATTTCTTTGTACTTTTTCAATGCCAAATTGCGTTGTTTGTGTAAGGTTTCCCAGGTTACTTCCGGTGTTACATTCGGGTTGCCGTCTCTGTCACCGCCAATCCAGGAACCAAAGTGCAGAAAGTTTGGCACTTTCCAAGAGCTGCTGTCGAAGTTTTCCTTCAACTGTTCTTCCAGCTCCTGATGGATTTCTGGCAGCACATCAAAAAATGTTTGATCGAAATAATATAAACCGTTACGCACTTCATCCATCACTGTTGGTTTTCTATGTCGCAGTTCATCTGTCTGCCAAAGAATGGTCACTTCGTTCACCAGACCATCTTCCAGCTCTTTCCGTTCTTTACTGGTAAGCTGGGGCTGATCAAGTTTTTGCAGTAAACTGGCAATTTGTTTTTGAATTTCCAGTACAGAATGCTTCGTTGCTTCCGTCGGGTGGGCTGTAATGATTAATTCCAGGGATAACTCATCGAGCACCTGTTGAATTGTCTCTTCATCGACTTGTTTATTTTTCAACGAAACAACAGCGCTTTCAATCGAACCGGGTTGTGCCATTTCTCCTTCTTGTAGCTGATATTCCCTGCGCCTGCGAATGCGGTGGTTTTGCTCGGCGGCATTGATCAAATGAAAATATACCGAAAATGCCCGAATAACCTGTTGCCGCATAGGCGCCTTCAGGTTTGCGATTTCCTGTTTCAACGCTTTATATGTGCCTTCATCATATTCATTACGAAGCTTTTTTGTGGTGACCCGGATCTTTTCCACTTTTTCCAAGAGTTCAGGTCCGCCATGATGCAACAATACCTCTCCAAGAATATTACCCAATGCTTTCACGTCTCGCCTTAATGACATACTACTGTCCCTTTCCTTTTCTAAAGTTTGCAAAGTGTCACCTTCCCCTAAATCTTCTGAATTTCGTAAACGTTGTCTTATTCCTATTCTATAATGAATCGGCGAAAGTATCACGGAAAAACCATCGATTAATCTAGAAACGATATAGATTAAGAAAATATTAATCTATTAATTAGATATTAATTGTAACACTTTGCTTTCTCCTCCACCTATAAGTCCAAAGAAATGGTTTCTGTCGGAAAGTACGTTTTTTGGTAACTGCTTATCCTCACTTCTATCGGCTTCACCTCTTCCGTACCATTCCCATCCAATGTATAAGTATTTTCCAGCGGAAAATAACGGAGTTTCTGCATCTCGTCCCACGTTTGAACCTGATTCGGGTCATATTCGTTTCCATGTTCATCCACAAGAATTCCGTCCTTTTCCTCCTGTGTGATCGACATACTTTCCGGATCGGTACGAATATCATACTGAACCCGTTCAAATTCTCTATCCTGATCCCAGTCCTCTTTGATGGTTACACTGGTTTTTCCATCGATTTTTATATCGGTTACCGTAATTTCTGTGCCCTTAAAGGTAAAGGATTGGGGTTCATCTTTATCCGGATCGATTGGGAAGGATTTGTCGGCCGCGATATATTCTTCTATCCTGGCAATACCAAGCTCCAGTGAGTCTTCCGGGGCACGATACATCGATTTGAACAGTGCATGCTCATGCACCCATTGGTCGTCCAGTTGCTGTTCCTCCGCATAGACCATGCCCAGGTCTTCCCGCTGATAAGTTTGCTTTTCACCGATTAAACGGTCAAAATAAAAGAACTTGTCGTTTCCATCCGGACCATGTTGATATTTATAGTCGACCATCGTGCCAGTCGGCCCAATACTTACTTGGTCGATGACAATCTGGTTCCCTTCAATTTCCGCCTCTATGTTCACAGGTTTCTCGATTATGTCCTCTTTGTCCGCTTCAATAGTGAACTCCCATTTACCATTTAGAGCAGTGCCCGTTGAATGGGAAGCACCGTACTGGTATGGATCGTTCGAATCGGCTAAGTCTTCAGCAGAAACCTCCCTCAGCGTGCTGATTTCCAAATCAAAAGCAGCGCTGTCTTCCTTGATCGGCGCCAAGGCAATACGCCCACGATACTTGCCCTCCTGCTGTTGTTCATCATCGTTTAAACCATTGACAAGCTGTCCGTAAGAACGTCCGATGTCAAAAACGCCCTTTTCACTGTTGATTCTTGGAGGCTGGGAATAATCCAGCCGGAGCAACCTATCTTCTTTATGGTCCTCCACTTCATAGTAAACAAAAGTTTGAAAATCATCGGCAATTACGTGGGTGATGGTTACTTCAACGCCCTGATCCTGCTGACTGACGTGCACTTCATTTCCGATACCATATTGTTCAACCTCCGCCAAACTGTCTTCTGTCGGCATCCGCATGCTCTTCCACCAATCCGCAGCTTTGTTCACTCCACCAAAAGCAAAAGCTGCAACTGTCAGACAGAAGCATCCGATCAACACAATTCCCCAAAATCTCGGAGTTGTTTTTGCAAACCATTCCTTTATCCCTTTTCCACTCTTCACCTGATATTCCTGGAAATACTGACGACAATCAGGGCATTGACTGACATGCATTTCTAATTTTTCTTTTTTCCTGTTCGACAGTTTTCCTTGTTTATACCTTTTGACTACCCGTCTCGATTGTTCACAGTCGATTTTTTCCACCTACTTTTCTCTCTCAATTCCCATCTTTTTATATTCGACAATATCCTGCTTCACTCCTGTCACCTTCTACTTTTTTCTGGTAAATGGAAATCAATCTTTTCTTTTGATAAAAGAAAAAACTAACGAATGACGGGTCTCTTATCGTATAATGGTAAGAAGAACATGGATATTAGTGCCGGGTAAAGGGCGGGAACAAGATGACAGAATGGAAGCTGGCCGAACAAGCTTTATCGCAAATCGAAGTTCATTCCACGACTGACAATAAGCTGGTAACCGTTACTGGAAGCATGAATGGATTGACGATTGCCGGGATTGGAACGGATGCGGCAGTTTTCCGTTTTCATTCACTTCCCGGTTATGCCTTTAAGCTTTATGCAAATGAAAAAATTGCTAAAAAAACGATTGAATATCAAGTTTATCAGCAGCTGGGGCAAAACCGGCATTTCCCTGTCTGTTATGATGCCGGGGACCGTTATCTTGTATTGAGTTATGAACCTGGTATTACGTTATACGATTGCCTGGTCCGCGGTATTTCAATCCCTCGCCAATTGATAACGGATGTGGAAGCTGCCCGTCAGTATGTACGATCTTCAGGCCTCAATCCACGCGATATTCACCTGAAAAACATTCTGATGCAGAACGGCCGGGCGAAATTACTGGATGTTTCCGAGTATATAAAGTCTGGCAGTGACTACCGTTGGGATCATTTAAAAAAGGGCTATGACTTGTACTACCACCTTATCGAGGGAAAACCTGTTCCTATCTGGTTGATCGATCGAATCAGAAAATGGTATCAACCCGGAAAAGGGCAGGTTCCAGCTTTTGAGGAAGTTGTTATGCGCGCAGCCAAGCTGATGAAATCGAGAAGATGACAGGGGAGTAAACTAAAAGGCTGGTTCCGATCCACAAACCTTGTCCCTCTTTCCTTCCCAATAGGCTAATAGCAATTGCTTAATCCCCCTCTAGATGGTACATCTCCCTGGGGACTACTAGTAAGCCAGACATGCCAAGAGGTGGATTGGAATTACGGAAAATGAGGGTTCAGCCCAGCAGTTGCGCAAGGCGACTAACTTCTGTTTCATTTGAGTGGAGTGCCGTAGCTATACCCCTTCATATAGAAAAAAGCAGATGACTGCGTGCCTGCTTCCACGCCAGTCGTCTGCTTGAGTATTAATTGATGCTGTTTTCTACATCTTTCTCTTTTAGTGCTTTGCGAAGGAATTCGGTAAGCTGTTCGCTCATTTCTTCATCCTGAAGCGCCATTTCGATGGTACTTTTGATAAAGCCGAATTTTTCCCCTACGTCATATCGCTTACCTTCAAAGTTATAGGCAAACACGCGCTGGATGGTATTCAAATGTTGAATCGCATCCGTAAGCTGAATTTCACCACCCGCACCTTTTTCCTGCTTATCAAGATACATGAAAATTTCTGGTGTCAGAATGTAGCGTCCCATAATAGCCAGGTTGGATGGCGCAGATCCTTGAGGCGGCTTTTCCACAAAGTCCGAAACTTCGTACAGGCGCCCGTTCTCGCTGGAGGGATCGATGATACCATAGCGTTGCGTCTCGTCCTCTGGAACAGATTGTACGCCGATGACAGAAGATAAGGTTTCATCATAGATGTTCATTAACTGTTTCAAACAAGGGACGTCTGATTGAACAATGTCATCCCCCAACAGGACAGCAAACGGTTCATTCCCGATAAACTTCCGCGCACTCCACACTGCGTGTCCAAGGCCTTGTGGTTCTTTCTGACGGATGTAATGAATGTCCACTTTTGCAGGCTGTTTGATTTTTTCCAGTAAGTCATATTTTTCTTTTCTTCTAAGATTTTCTTCCAATTCAAAGGAATAATCAAAATGGTCCTCAATAGCACGTTTACCTTTACCAGTCACAATGATAATGTCTTCGATGCCAGCTTCTACTGCTTCTTCCACGATATATTGAATCGTCGGTTTGTCCACTATCGGAAGCATTTCCTTCGGCATCGCCTTTGTCGCCGGCAAAAATCGTGTTCCTAACCCTGCTGCTGGAATGATTGCTTTTTTGATTTTGGTCATTTACTCTCACCCTTTTGCTGAATTTTGTTTGTCTTGTCCGTACCATGATTCAGAAAGGAAAAAGCCCTTTCCGGCATTTGCCTGGGAAAGCTCCTTTCTTGTTCATCTTATCAACTTCTATTATAACAGAATGTAAATTTTTTCATAAATTTTCTTTAGTCAATTCCCAAGTCATGCAGAATGTCGCTCGCCCAGCGGTCGACATCGTATTCAAACACATGATCCCGCATTGTGCTCATCCGGCGTTTCTGCTCCTCTTCCGATGCATCCCAGGCTGCTTTGACTACTTCCTTCATGCCATCGATATCATGCGGATTGCATAACCACGCATCTTTCAGTTCCTGAGCAGCGCCGGCAAACTCACTCAAAATCAGGTTCCCATTTCCAAAAATGCGGGAAGCGACGTATTCCTTACATACGAGGTTCATCCCGTCTCTAATCGGCGTTACCATCATCAAATCAGCGATGCGGAACAACGCGGCAAGTTCAGTACGGTTTAAGGAGCGCGGGATATAATCGACAGCCGGTAGTCCAAACCGTCCAAATTCTCCGTTAATGCCGCCGATCTCCCTTTCCACTTCTTCACGGAGTTTTGCATAGCTTCTAACCCGTTCACGAGACGGCGGTGCCACTTGGACGAGGACTACTTCCTCCGGATCCAGCATGCCATCAGCAAGCATTTCGCGATAAGCTTTCAAGCGTCGGTCAATGCCTTTGGTATAGTCCAAGCGATCGACACCAAGGATGATGCGGCGGTTACCAAGTTCACTAAGGTATTGATGGATCAACTTTTCCACCTCAGCACTGCGCGCCAGGTTGTCATACTCCTTACTGCTGATAGAGATAGGATAGTCGGCGACTTTTACTTTCCGGCCGTCTTTGGCGACAACCGTATTTTCCGTCGGGGATAGTCCGAGGAAGTCACGGGTCAAATCAAGGAAGTTACGAGCAGCTCCTTGTACTTGGAAACCAATCAGGTCTGCTCCGAGCAGTCCTTCCATCACTCTGCTTCTCCAAGGTAGTTGGGAGAACAACTCTTTTGGTGGAAAAGGTATATGCAGGAAGAATCCAATCCGGACATCCGGCCTTAATTCCCTTAGCATTTGCGGGACAAGCTGCAGCTGGTAATCCTGAATAAACACGGTACCGCCTTCTGCTGCTTCTTTGGCCGCAGCATCGGCAAAACGCTGGTTCACTTCCACGTATTTATCCCACCAGCTACGATCATATATCGGCGTTACCATGGCATCATGGTAAAGCGGCCAAAGCGTTGCATTGGAAAAACCTTCATAGTATTCTTCTACATCCTCTTGCGTCAGTTCGATCGGCACTATTTTCATGCCATCCTCTCTAAATGGTGCTGGCGGTTCACTGGTTCCTCCAGCCCAGCCAATCCAGGCTCCTTCTCTCTTCTTCAACATTGGTTCCAATGCTGTAACGAGTCCGCCTGGCGACCTTTTCCATTGGACATTTCCATTTTCGTCTGTATAACTATCTACCGGAAGCCGGTTCGCCAACACAAGAAATGTCGAACCTTCCTGCTCTTTTTTATCTTTTTTACGTTGTTGTTTATTTTGACTTGTTTCCGCGTTATTTTCCTGCAATGTACTGGTACCTCTATTAACTTTTATCGATTTATTATCATATGCTGTTTTTCCTGTTTGTATTTCCTGTTCAATAACCGCAGATGAATTCTCCGGCGATCCTTTCTCTACGTGTTTCACTGGTTTCATTTCCCCATCCTCCTTGATAATATTGTCAGAAAAATAACTGGTAACCAATAGATACCCCTTCTTTTTCTGGGTAAAACAAGTTTTATTTTGGCTGGAGTGGCAAGATCTTCTTTGCAGGGAGAAATTGAGGCGAAAGTCCGAGAATGAAAATAGTATGGGGAGCTTTTTACTGGTCTAAAGGCATATAATAAAGAAGAACTTGAGGACTGAAATGTCTGTAGTAAGTCACATTATAGATCAATTGTTAAGAAATCGTTACAGTTTTGTAAGGTAGTCTGACAATAGTTTCTACAATTCACCTTTTCTTCCTGTCAGATTTCCGGAAATGATTCACAATAAGAAAACCACCAGGATACTATAGTTATCTTCCACAACATTATGGTAGAATAATGTTGAAAGCTGTCCGAATAGTGGACCGCTATTTAAGCAAATTAGGAGAGTTTCTCATGACAGAAGTAAATGATAAAAGGTTGGAATATAGAAGAAAGAGGCGTAAACGCAAAAAAAGAAGACGTTTTATTGCCATCTTTCTGTTGCTTATACTCGCAATCGGCGGATATTCCGTCTATCAATGGTATCAAGCAAAGTCGACAGCTGAAGAAAAACAGCCAAAAGAAGAGTTCGAATTTCATGGAGCGGAAGAAACAGCCGACAATTTCAACGTACTGATGATGGGTGACGATTCACGCGGCGATGAGCCTGCGCGCACGGATACGATTATGATCGCCCATTATGATTCCAGTTCGAAGCGTCCGAAAATCGTATCGATTATGCGAGACACCTATGTTGAAATACCAGGTCACGGCTATAACAAGATCAATGCGGCTTATGCGATTGGCGGCCCTGATTTACTGCGCGAAACGATTAGCCATAACTTCGGAGTAGATTTGCATTACTATGCAATTGTCGGTTTTGAAGGATTTGTCGATGTTGTCAACACGATTGCTCCAGATGGAATTGAAGCAACGGTAACGCCGGAAATGACCCAGGATAAAAAAGCGCTCGGGATTCAACTGGAAGAAGGAACACAGAAGTTGAATGGAGAAGAATTACTCGCGTATGCCCGCTTTCGTCACGACGAGAAAAGCGATTTCGGCCGAGTACAGCGTCAGCAGGAAGTCATCCAGAAGCTTACCGACAAGGTGAAAAGCGTCTCAACTGTCACCAAGCTTCCCGAACTGGTTGGGTTTGCTCAAGGGTATATTGATACCAACGTTCGTACTGGTTTGATTACCAGTATGGCAAAAGATGTCGTGTTGGGAAAAACGAAGGAATTTGAAACATTGAGAATTCCAGAGGACGGCTCTTATGAGGATGTTCGATATGAGGGCGTCGGTCTGGCATTATCGATAGATGTGGAACACAATGCGGCCTTGATGCAGGACTTTCTACACGACGAATAATCAAAAAGATGCTAGATGCCACGTATGGCGTCCAGCATCTTTTCTTTTAATCTTCATCCTTCACATCAATATCCTCCGGCAAGGGGTCAGCAAGGTATTCCTGAATCATCTGCTTGTACTTTTCCATTTCTTCCAGATGGGAAACAAACTGTTCCTTGTTGATCAGGTACTGCTCGCCATCATGGATGGCACGGATACGGTTATGCAAAATCAGCGTTTCGATCACCGACTCTTTCACAGATAAATAGTCAGCCGTTTCTTTCACCGTTAAATACATAGCATCACCCTCTTTTCTTTGGAAGTTTTGCTCCCTCCGCCTGGATTCATTTTCATTCTCTAGTATCTGTTTTCTCCCTTCTATTGTGGCAAAAACCAACACAGATTACCAGCAGATAGACACTGGATACTATATTGTAAAACCGACTCATCCTCAAGTTCTTAAACAAGCCACCCCAACAGTATACTATTAAAGAAGAAACAACCGAGTAACTACCGGGGGGTCAGTCCCCAAACAGAAAGAGTCTCCCCCAGCTCGGACCCGGGGGGACTGACCCTCCACAGGCGTTTTTTATCACTTTCGACTGGGGAGGTATTCCGGGAACCCTGTCACGAGGCGGTTTTGTAAATTCGAGGGTCTGTCCCCATTCAAGGTCAATCCAACTGCGCACACCGAGTCGGGGACTGACCCCCTTTATTTCTGAACTCTTTATCGTTATTCGGCCCTTTTATTCCTGTATTTATTCACAAAGAGGAAGAAAGGAGGGGGATTAGTGAGGGGGATGGATTGGCAGTTGGTTTTGTTTGTTGGTACTTCTTTGATGCAGGAATACTGGCTGTATTTCGGCCTGCCTCGGGTTTATTTTTGGGATGTAAAGAGCGAGCTTTATCGCAATACAGGGGTTCCAGAGGATGAGGATCATCGAGCGGCATAGCTTCTGGCAATGAACAAAAAAGAAGCATCCCGGTGCATGAGGTTTCCTTTGCACAGGACTGCTTCTTCTTAAACATTTGTGGTTAGCTTGCTTTAAAATAACGCTCGCCTACGATTTCACTGAATTCCTCCACATTCGTCCTTAACAGCATTTTTTCAATTATTCTGCCGTTTTCAATAGTAAGAACGGCCGGAAAATCAGTTATCCCATAATTTTTAATCACCGTTTCTGATGTTACCAGGTGGATTTGCTCAGAAAGTTGAGCCGAATTCTGCACGATTTCTTCTTTTGAAAAAATAAAGACATCAATACCAAGCGTCGTTTGTTCTTTTATATAAGAAAGGATTTCTTTACATTTAGAACAAGACGGCTGCAAAAACAGGAGGACTGCTTTCTTGTCCGCTCTTAACGTCACAATGGCATTTTTGTGATCGTATTCACGAAATGCAGGGGCAATATCTCCTTCTGTCACGTTGCTCCCCCGTAACTTGATGTTCATATTCGCTTCTAGCTGATTCAACTTTGTTATATAAGAACCGACCAATCTCGCCAGCAGAAAAATGATTGCCATCTGAATAATCATAAACGTCCAAAGCAACAGTTCATTAAAATTGGCCATGTGCATCATCTCCAGTTAAGGATTTGTATTCACCATTCATATCTCCAATTTTCGAAAGAGTCGCAAGCATCAACAAGATAACAAAGGCAATCAGCAATGAAAGGAATAGTCCATATAAATCATTGAAAGGGAAGAATGTATGGTTAAACGTGGTAACGACCATTCCAATCAACGCTACATTCCTCAGAATCAAAAGGTATGACATTCTATGGTTTCCCAATATGCCTCCACACCCGCAATCCATCTCTGTATTTCGTTCGATCAGGTTATTAAGCACTGCAATCGAATAGATCACTAACAGAATAACTGCCAAAACCACCCCTGCCCTTCTTTGTATAGATAACAGCAGCGAAATACTAACGAAACTTTCCCCGGTCACCGCCGCCATGGCGGTGATTTTAGTGATCATCCCATTCCGCTTGATAATTGTTTGGACCTTGGTATGAAAGGATTTGAAAGCGATTATTTTTGATGCAGCGGTAGAAATAAACACCAATATCAATGTCCATGTAAAAGCAGAAGTCAGAAGTTCCATTCAACCACTCCCTCTTAGGCCCGTTTCCGTTTGATACCATTGCGCCTGGGTATTATACATATCGTAATAGCTTCCCTTCACTTGCATGAGTTCTTCATGCGTGCCAAGCTCCTTGATTCGTCCATTTTCCATCACCAGAATCCTGTCAGCAAACCTGGCGGCGGACATTCGGTGTGAAATGTACAATACTGTTTTTTCTCTAGTTATCTGTTGAAATTGATTATAAATTTCAAGTTCGGATATAGGGTCTAGCGATGCGGTCGGTTCATCCAGTACAATGACCTGGCTGTCCCTATAAAGCGCACGTGCTATGGCCATTTTCTGCCACTGTCCGCCTGAAAGCTCTTCTCCCTGTGTCAAAAATCTGCCTAACTGGGTATCATAACCTTCCTCGAACTCTTCAATAAACTTATCGGCACCGCTTAATCTGGCTGCCTGCTTCATTTTTTGCTCATTTATTTGGTCCAACTCTTTCCCAACAGCAATGTTTTCACTAGCTCGAAAAGAATATCGGATAAAGTCCTGGAAGATGACCGTTGTGTTTTTATGTAATTCTTTTTCACTTATTTTCGTCATGTCGATTCCATCATAGAAAATCAAACCTTTGGTCGGCTGATAAAGTCCAAAAAGCAGATTGACCAATGTTGTTTTCCCTGAGCCGTTTTCTCCTACGATTGCAATTTTTTCTCCCTGTTTTATCGTGAAAGAAATGTTGTCAAGCGTATCATTGTTTGCATTTGGATACCGGTAGGATACATTTTCGAACCGGATTCCTTTTTCTAAAGCAGCCGGGAAAGGCAATGTCCCGGATTGGTGCCCGATTCTGCTTTCCTCAAAATCAAGAAATTCGAAATAATCACGGATATAAAAACTGTCTTCATAAAGGCGGGCCAAGTTATTGGAAATTTGCCCTATTGCTTCCTGGGTCCCCTGTACTGCCTGTCCAATTGCCACAAACTCGCCAATCTTGACCGTCGTCGTCCTGATAAGCCATATAATCACGAGGGCTGCCCCTGCATACATCAGTGCAGTCAATGAATCCAGCCCTATTTCTGCATATTGTTGTCTCTTGATCAAAGCTAATTTTTCACTTGCATTTTTTTGGTATTTTTTCGACCATCTGCCGAGCAAGTAGTCGGCAATCCCAAACAGCCTTGTTTCTTTTGCAGCCTGTTTGTTGTTCATTAAATATTCGATATAGTTGATTTCTCTGGCGGCAGGGGTTTGCATGAACATCAGCCAAAAGTTCTTCCTGCCGTAAATTGCCTGGACGATAAATATCGGAATTGCTCCAAATACGCTGATGACCACCAATATCCAGTGAATCGTAAACAAAAAAACAAGAAAGGATACAATCTTGATAGCCGCCTCACCGATATTCAGGAGGTTCCTCAACGGAGTTAAAAACTTTGCCCCAGGACTGCCGGTAACCCGCTCCAAATGATTGTAAAACTCCGGAATATCATAAAAAGAATATGGAGCAGCCATCGCTTTCCGGGAGCTCAACGCTTTTAAATCATGTTCTAGAACAATTTGCACCTTGTCATCCATGAAACTCTTCAAACCGTCCATTATCGAACTAAGCAACATAATGGAAAATTGAATGGACAGCAATATGAAAGCACCGCTAAAGTCTGCGCTTTCCTGTTGGATGATTACCGCCACAGTGTTAATCAACTCTTTCATCACCCAAACAAGTGCTACAGGCGCCAAACCACTGACAATGGCAAATATAATAGAACATATCACCCATAGCTTCGCTCTCTCCCAAACAAAGCGGATGGCTCTAAACATGCTTTTAAAATTCATGGTATTCCCCTCACTACTCCTGATTGTTATAGTCTACGCCAACCCTGGATACCACTCCCTGTTCATCATAGCTAATAAAAGCAGGTGTAAAGGTGAGTTTCATTTTATTAAAATGTTCCTTATTCAACCGGTTCAACCTGATCACATCCTTGTATTTATCCACAAACCTTTCTGTTTCCCCCGAGGAAGTCTCGTTCACATACAAAGACAGGTTAGCAGGATAATAATCTGCATCCTCGATAATCTCCTCGAGCACTAAGTGACACGGCGGGCAAGAGGGAGATAAAACAACAACGCATCCCTTTTCTCCAGGCTCTGCCGGAACGGTGTCGATATAATCCGTCAGTTTTTCTCCTTCTAAGATGCTCCCTTTGAAAGAATCATGTTTTGCACTTTCCGCGTGAAGCCGTCGAAAGCTTCGCAAAATCTGTATCAGGATGATGATGGCAAACATAAACCAAGGCAACATTATTCCGTATTCCACTGGTCATCCCCCTTTAACTGAAAGAGGAGAAGGCGGCAGCCTCCTCCTGAATATTAACATCCGCAATGCTTAAATACGGGTTTTCCTCCAATTTCCACATAAGTACCTTGATAAGGGGAAGAACAGCGGTAATCACTAAGGCAGTACACCGGCACTCTTTCAGGGCCTCCAGGAGATTTTACACCAATTAATTTCGAGAATAATTTTGACATAATAACCACTCCTTCTACTATTTTTGAGAATATTCTCATAATTATCGTAGCATGACTCGTCCCAGAAAGGTATTGAGAAATAAATGTCAAGAAGCCCCCTGTTATAGAGCGCTTTCTCTTTCCTTTTTCTCAACTTCTTAGGATTGGAGAAACGCAATAACTGGAAAAAGAAGAAAATTTTATTGTATTGAGAAAGTTTTGAAAATATAATTGTGATAATAGTACTTTTTGACATTATATTTCTCAATACAATGTTTAGGAGGAACTTGTTATGATTGGAGATAAGATTAACTATTATCGAAGACAGCGCAAAATGACGCAAGAGGATTTGGCACAAGGGATATGTTCTATTTCCTATCTAAGCAAAGTTGAGAACAATAAGATGGAGCCAAGCGAGGAGATTCTCTCCCTTCTGCTAGGAAGACTGGATATTGATATCCCTCTCGAAAACAAGCAAACATTAAGAGTGCTGACGGAGGCAATCTTCCATTGGTATGAGGTTCTTCGGGAACAAGACATGAAAGCAGCAGATAATCAGTATGCCGAATTGAAGTTAAAAGTAAAAACCTCTACCAATATAGAGATTAAACTAACATTTGCAGTATTTGAATTCCGGTATTTTTTGTTGAAGCAAGATATTAAACAAGCACAAAACCTGGCTGAGTTCTTACAACAATATCAGGATGACCTCCCCCCAAAGTTGGCCTATTACTACCATTCTTTCAACAGCATTTATTTCTATCTTCAACATAACTACCAACAGGCATTAAATTTTTGTAATAAAGCAATTGATTTAGGCAATCTTATTGCAGAAAAAATAGAACCAGAGGTTTATTACCAGGCCGCCTTGATTTACAGCCGGCTTGCCAAAACGCCTCTCGCCATGTCACTGGCCGAAAAAGCACTCTATTTATTCACGGAGACAGGAAATATTAAAAAATGCATAAGCTGTCAAATTATTATCGGGGTTTGTTTGAACCGGCTGGAGCAGCCAGAAGAAGCAAGAATCAAGTTCACAAAGGCCCTTCATTTGGCTAGAGAGCTTAATATCATAACCGCCCAGGCTTATCTTTATCATAACATCGGAATATTGCATAGCAGCTTACATAATAAATCAGCGGCAATTGACTGCTTTTCAACCAGTTACGATATTAAAATTAATCATCAAATAAAAAGTTACCTGAATACTGTTTACCATCTAGCTCAAGAATTTTCCTCTATACAGGAAAACGACCGAGCCCTTGAATGGATAGCAAAAGGATTGTCCAACTGCGAGAAGTTGCCAACCGATCGCAAAGATTTCTTAATGCTTTGCATTTTAAAGTTCCAAATCCTTGGTGCTGTGGAGCAATTGGTACATTTTATCCACAATGAGGCCATTCCTTTCTTTAAAAAAAGTAAACTATGGTTGCAGGAATGTGAATGCCATGAAATTCTCGGCGATTACTATTCAAAAGTACATCATTACAAAAAATCCAGTTATTATTTTTCTGAGTCGAACAGGCTCAGGAAAATGAATACAATATAACTTCAAGGAGGATGGAATAATGAAGAAAAAATTAGTCATCTTATTTTGCACTGCGATGATGGTACTGCCGATCATGCTTATGGAAGAGGATTTGCCAGATCCAATCGTTCCCCCTTCCCAACAGGATGTTTAATAAAAAGTAACCCACATCAAGTCTGACGCTCAGGAGGTATTATGAAAAAAACACTGCTATTCTTACTGCTATCACTCACGCTGCTTGCTGCCTGCTCGAATGCAGATTCAAAAGAAAGCTATTCAGTCGAGGACGCCCTGGAGAACGGTGATGTAATCGCCCAGCATCAAGCCAACAGCTTCCAAGAAATTGCACAGGGTGCTGTCGAAGTAGAAAATGCTGACAAGCTCTTTCAACTGATGAATAATGTGGAAGAAAACAAAGAAGACGAAGTAACGATTTCGGTGTTTGATCTCGATGGGAGCCACAGCGAAAATAAGATTTCCTATAATGGAGAAACCATCACATTCGAAAATAACTATGGCAACTATGAGCAATCCCCTGCTGGTACATACGAATGCTCCTACATATCACAACGGGGCCCTATCGTCTATCTAAGTTCATGTACTGCGGAGGATGGAACAGAGCTTTCCACAATGATCGGTTTTGTCGGAACAGAGGAAGCATTTCGCGAAGCGCAAAACTAAACGTTCACCAAAAAAGGAACAGTTACGGTCCTGCCGCCGACTGTTCCTTTTTCATTCCCCTTAATATTTTTCATACTCCATAATGAAACGACCGATTTCTTACTTGTTGTTGACCATATCTTTCAACTCACCACTTAGCTTATTAATCTCTGCTACAGCGTCGTTAATCGCAGCGATCAACTCATGTTCATTTTCCAGTGTCGAAACAATCTCCTGGGTGGATGCCGCATTCTCTTCCGAGATATTTGCTACATTTTCAATTTGGGTCTGAATCTGTGCGAAGTTATCCGTTGCCGACTTGATTTCATCCATTCCTAACGAAAGCTGTTCGTTTGTCCCCTGGAAGGAATCCTTCATTTCCTCAAAAACCTGCGAGACCTCGGTTAACAGCTTTTGTCCTTCTGCTACGGCAGCCTCACCCTGGCTCGATTTCTCTTGGGCTTCCTGTGATTTATGGAAAAGCGTATTGGTTACCTCGGTAATATCCACGGTGATGTTTGCGCTTTGCTCCGCCAGCTTACGTACCTCATCTGCTACGACAGCGAATCCTTTTCCTTGCTCACCGGCCCGTGCGGACTCAATTGCAGCGTTCAATGCTAGTAGATTCGTTTGATCGGCGATTTGTTTAATGCCTTCCAACAGGGAGTTGACAGTTTCCAAGCTCGACTGCAAATCCGAAACCGTTACTGTTGTTGTCCCAATCGCTGAATTTACCGTAGTAAAGTGTTCTGTGACCTGGTTGATTTTATCCCAGCCGTCTTGCACTTTATTATTCATGACGCCCGACTGATCGGCTATCTGCTGGGAAATCGCAATCGTCTGATTGGTTTTTTGCAGTGAACTCCCCATCGATTCACTAACCATCGTAACGCTGTTCGCTTCTTCCTGGATACCGGCAGCCATTTGCTGGACCGAATCCAAGATATTATGACTGGAATCATAAATAGTAGAAATATTGGTGTTAAAATTACTTATATTGCTCTCCAACGTAGCGGTTCCTTCTTCGATCGAACGGAACGTTTCTTCCAGTTTCCCTATTAACTGCTTTGCTTCCAGTTCCTTTTCATAGGACGCATTGATCAACTCACGACCCCAGTTGGTCAACAAATACAGAGAAGCCAATACCCCATTGACCAATACAAAAACAGTGATGAATCCTTTGAAATTATCATCTACACTCAGCAACTCAGCAGAATTGAACAAATATGTCATCACTAGTCCGATGTCGACTACGATTCCGAACACAAGGATCAATTCTTTCTTAAAATAAAGTGCAATCATGGCGATCGATAATAGTAGTAAATAGTGCTTGTTCAACGCATAGCCATCTGTAAAGAAAAGTGCGATGACAACCAAGTAAGGCAGTAATGCGAAAATAAATCCTTTCCAGTATGTACGAATCGGCAAAAAGTAGTTACCCACCGATAGTAAAATAACAAGTACCCCTGCAATAATAATGCCCATGCTATCACTAAGCCCGCGCTCGATGACAATCGGGATGACTAACAGAAAAACGACAATTAACAGCAACACCAAGTTGACTTTATGTACCCGCTGCGTATTATAGCTATCATGCTGTTCCATACAATCTCCCTTTCCCCTATCAATCTGAAATTAAAGAATATTTTTCCGTAGTTTCCATCGTAATACATTTTACCCATAAAAGGAATACAATTTGATAAAATATTCCCATTTTGTTATAATTTTAATGTTTTTTACCATATTTTTTAGGTCTATTCACCTAATCATTCATACACCATGGGAGGTTTTTCAATGAGGATTGCAGTTATGGGAGCCGGGTCTTTAGGAACAATAATTGGTGCTTATTTATCAAAAGGAAAGAAGCAAGCAGTGGATTTAATCGATGTAAACCAGGAGCACGTTGATGCGTTGAATAAGTCAGGGGCAACGATAGTTGGTACAGTGGAGGAAACAATTCCCGTAACAGCCATTACCCCCGCTGAGATGAACGGTGTTTATGATTTGGTATTACTGCTTACAAAGCAGGTCTATAACGATCAAGTATTGGTAAACCTTAGGCAGTACATAAGCGAAGAAAGTATCGTTCTTTCTTTGCAAAACGGTGTGCCGGAAGAAGGACTTGCAGCGGAACTGGGGGAAAAACGCGTCGTTGGCGGTTCAGTGGAATTCGGCGCTACCTGGATCAAACCCGGGGTATCAGAGTTGACAACCGCAGCAGAATCCTTCAAAGCCAACGCTTTTCAAATCGGAGAATTGGACGGCAGCATCACGGAACGAGCGGAAAAACTGAGGGACGTCCTTAATCTTGTAGGGGGAACAGAAATCTCCACAAACCTGATCGGCACGAAATGGTCCAAGCTGTTGGTCAACGTTGCAATGAGTGGTACTTCTACCGTGTTCGGCTGTACTTACGGGGACGTGCTGGCAAATGACACGGCTGTAACCAGTGCGGTCATGCTTGCGGATGAAACTTTGGAAGCCGGACAAGCATCAGGTGTAGAATTCACCTCTATTGCAGGCATCGATGTTGCCAAGACATTTAAAATAAACAAGGACAAGAGCAACCTATCAGAGGTAATCAGCATGGCAAGAAAAGTATTTGAACCTCAGGCTCTGTTGCGGGCGAGTATGCTGCAGGACTTGGAAAAGCATCGCAAATCAGAAATTGACTATATAAATGGAGAAGTAGTCGCAAAAGGAAAAGAAACCGGGACTCCTACACCATTTAATGATCTGCTGGTCCATTGGGTCCGAAAAGCAGAGGACGAAAAATCAGTACCTGTATTTGAAGAAAGCCTTGTACCTTTCAAGCAGTTAATCGAAAAGAATATATAAAGAACTCGATAGGGGCAGGCGTGGGAACTACAGATCTGTTCCCCCAATGATTATCCATAAAAGTCACATAAAACATTCATAGGCAAAAGAAAAAAACAGCGGTCATCACCCTTGATGACCGCTGTTTTCAAATGAGAAAAAGGCCCAAATTTCCATTTGGGCCTTCCGGTCTGTTTCTCCACTCTATCCTTTTCCTTACTCTGTTTTAAACTGTTTAACCATTTCCTCTAACTCCTCTGACAATTGAGCTAATGAGTCAGCGTTCGTTGAGATATCACCAATCAAACTACTGACCTGAACAACAGATGCTGTCGTTTGTTCGATACCTGCTGCAGATTCTTCGGAAACGGAAGCAATATTTTCGATAGATGAATTTATTTGATGACTGTTTTCATTGATTTCTTCTAAGTCCCCGGTTATGTTTTCGATATTAGCAACCATTTGCTCCACCGATTGACTGATTTTTTTAAACTCTGATCCAGTTATCTCCATGACTTGAGTTCCTTCGTCAACTTGCTTGTAACCAGCTTTCAAGGATTCCGCCACACTTTTCGATCCCGATTGTACGGATTCTACAATGCCGGTGATATCAGAGATGGATGCTGATACTTGCTCAGCAAGTTTGCGCACCTCATCTGCCACCACAGCAAAACCTTTGCCATGTTCTCCTGCTCTTGCCGCTTCAATCGCAGCATTTAAAGCAAGCAAATTAGTTTGTTCTGCGATTTCTTCGATAGCACTGACTAGTCTGGATATTTCATCAGATTGCTTATCAAGCGACTCCACTTTTTGAACAGAGTCTTTTACTAAATCGTAAATACTGTTCATTTGTGTAACGGAATTTTCCATCAGTTGATTTCCATACTTGGTGATTTCAGAGACTTCATTTGATGACTGATGAATCAAGACACCATTATCTGTAGCCCGGTTGATTCTGGAAGAGAAATCCGCCATTTGTTCCGACAAGCTTGTTGACGCTTGTGCCTGTTGCTCAGATCCGGAAGCAAGTTCCTGCATTGTAGATGCCGTTTGACCGCTTCCTTCATCAATTTCGCTACTTGCTTGTTTTACCCTTGCAGACTGTTCTTTAACTACCTCGGAAAGTCTTGCTATCTTCTCAATCATTTCCCGTAAATTAGCTTGCGTGGCTGAGGCTGATTTCGACAACTGCCCCAGTTCGTCCTCTCTTTCCTCGCCTTTGACTTCATTATTCAAAAACCCATTTGCCAACCTATCCATCACGGAAGTGACTTGTTGAATAGGTTTTGTAAAGCCACTACTTAAGAAAAAAGCGATGACAGATACAATGAGAATAGTGATAAGTACAATTGCTATTACATAAAGCAATATTTTGTCATTTAAACTTTTAACAGCTGAAGCATCCTGATCTATTTTTATGATACCGATAACCTCAGACTCGGTAGGATCCTTCAAAGGCATATAATAGTGCAAAGACGAATCATTTTCCTTGAACACTTCTTCACCTGCATTTACCTTCGATAGAAGAGACGAATCACTTGACTTCTCTCCTATATTTTTTTCATTAGAGGAAACAAGTGTCTCCCCTTCTGTATTCAAGATACTAAGTTGTACTCCCTTTAACGAATCGGTGATCGATTGAATAACTTTTCCATCTAAACCCGTTTGCAGTGTGCCAATCACCTTGTCGTTGTGAACAATAGGGGCAAAAGCACGTACCGATAACCCGCTGCTGCCAAACTCGAAGCCTGCAATCGTATTTTCCTCTAACGCTTCCTGGACAGCCGGTATATCACTTTTATCATCACCGTATTTTTCTATATCGTGGCCGCGCAGCACTACTTCGCCTTCTGTATTACCAAATTCAAAAACATCCATCCGGTGTTCTGTCTGCAATCTGGTAAAAACCGGTTCAACCTCCTCTATTAATTGCTGCTGATCACCACTTCGGAACGCTTGTATTAAATTTTCATTTTCAGCATAGGATTGAGTGAGATTCAAAAGGTCTTCTGAAACATTGTTTAATTGTGCGGTAATTGATTCCTTTGAAGAGAGAATATTGTTATGAAGAATGTTTTCCAGCCCTTTATTTGCAGTAGAATACAGGATGATACTTATCAATACTAAGGGGACAAGTGAAACTAGCAACAACGAGGCAAACAGTTTTACCCTAATCGATTTTTTGAACATTATCCGGCTCCTTTGTGTTATCTTTCGATGTTTTATGTAAATCCTTTATAGAATAGCATGATTTTTCGACAAAATCCACCAAATTTTTAGTATTTTTTATGCATCCAAAAAACGAGACTTATTACTCAGATATTAATAGTTAGCAAAAGAGGAATGGTCTATTTATAATGGCCGAATCTAGTATTATAGACCTGGCGTTTAATAAGTTAAGCGAGTTCCAAGAGTAAAACCTTTATTTATACAATTTCTAAACGGACTTTGCGGATTCTCAGTATCCCGCTATGTAGCGGATGAATGGTAAAAGGGGAATTTCACATAATCATCGACCTTGTGCATTTCTCTCTTTCACTTGTTTTAATGTCGCCACTATGAGAAAACTGACAATCACTAGTAACAGCCAGGAACTCACCTTTCCCAAGTGGACGAGACTCCAGGCATCGGCTTGGTTTGGATACTCCCATGCACTAAAGAAAGTAGCGATATTCTCTGCTATCCAGATAAAAAAGCCAATCAGCACGAAAGACAGTGCCAGCGGCATCCGGTAACGCGTCCCATTGACCTCGTAGGTGACCCAGGACTGCCAAAAAACAATCACCACAAGACCTGACAAAATCCAACGAACGTCCATCCAATAGTGGTGTGTGAAAAAGTTTAGGTATATAGCAGCCGCAAGAGGAACAACGACCACATACGGGGGCCACTTAATCAGTTCCACATCCAGCCTTCTCCAGGCCTGGCAAAGATAGCTCGCGACACTTGCATACATGAACCCGCTGTACAAAGGAACTCCAAAGACTTTGGAAAACCCCTCCTCTGGGTAAGACCAGGAACCCATGTGTACCTTGAACAGTTCGAGAGCAAGACCGATAAGGTGAAACAACGTAATTACTTTTAGTTCGTCCTTCGTTTCAAGTCCAGCACGCACCATCAATACTTGCATCAAAAGACAGATGATAAGCAGCCAGTCATACCTTGGAAGCAAGGGAACCGGCATGATTTTTGTAAGAGCCAGAGACGCAAAAATCACGACCGGAAACAAACAGGACAGCGCCTGTTCCCATCCAAACCGAACCAGTTGCTTAAACGGTCTCATATCCTCTATTTTTAAGTGGTGTCTCACTTGCGCCACACCACTTTTGCCCATTTGACTCATCCCATTCCCTCCTCCTGCATACTCTCCTATTCCCTGCCATCTTCATCAGCACGGTATTCCAGTATATCTCCGGGTTGACAGTCTAAAGCCTTACAAACCGCATCCAAAGTCGATAACCGGATTGCTTTCGCCTTTCCATTCTTCAATATCGAAAGATTTGCCATCGTAATTCCGACTTTCTCTGAAAGCTCAGTAACGCTCATCTTCCTTTTCGCCAGCATGACATCAACATTGATTATAATTGCCATCCTATTCACCTCAGACCGTTAAATCGTTTTCTGATTTTATATGAATCGCTTCCTGTAAAAGCCTCTGCAAAACCGCAGCAAACACTGCAATGACAAGTGCAGCAAAAATAACGAGCATTCCAATGAGAATAATTCCAGGAGCATCATCTGCCTCCGCCATAAGATAGAAAAGGGGCATGCCCACTACATAAAAAGCACTGATTGTAACAGCACAATACGTTATCTTCTTTAATGCTTTTACGGACAGTTCCGAAAAGGCTTTGCTCTTGTCAATATAGCTTAAAAGTTTAAATGCTTGATACAGCGCAAAGTAAAAAGGAATTGCTGTTGCATATAAATCGATCCAGACAAGATATTTCAGATATGCCATCTCTGGATATAGTTCCGCTATAAAATTCCCAATTTCCGGGACGACAAAAATGCACAATGCCAGAACCGGAATACCGATTAGGATTACAGCAGTTCGCAAAAAGAGTGTTGTTCCACGTTTCATCATGAGCACCTCACCTGATTAGTATTCATCTGAATAGTATCATGTTATTTATCGAATTTCAATAAATTATTAATGATTTAAACCATTTTTTTATCTTTATTTACGTTTAAGGCATTAAAAAAGAGCATTCATCAGGAAAAGAACACTCTCAAAAACTCCGTACATTATTCTGCTTTCGCCTGGTGTTTAAGTGTTTTATCTATTGGTACAGTCAATTCCAAAAAGTCCTGGTCGATTTTGAAAAATACTTCTATTTCGACGAAGGGCACTCATTTCCCTTTCTCAGATGGATAGACTTCACACTAAATAGATATATATATATAAAAGAGACCAAGTCTTTTTACGACTTGGTCTCTTGAAAATGTCACCACATGATACTTTTTCCAGAAGTCACCTTTGCGCCCTGAAGAATATCTTCAGACCCAGGTCCCACTCCAATCTGTAAATCAAACACTTTAAACAGGGTACCATAACTGTCTTTCTCTGGTCCCTCCAGTTCATCGTAATAGAACGAAGCATTGGAAGAAAGATTTCGCACGAAGTTATCTCCCAGTTCTTTACGCTTGTCCTCGTTTAAACTGGCGTCCACCTGCAAAGTCATGGTGATTTGGTCGCCGTCAACTTCGATATAAGCGTCTTTGACTCCTTCATACCCTTCCATCGTGGAATAGGTCATGTCTTTTATTTCATCCGTTATTTCGATATCGCCCGGTTTAACATCCGTAGAATCCGCTTCTTTTTTGTCAGCAGTTTCTTCGTCTGCTTTTGACGTATCTTGGGCCGTCTTATCCGCGTCACTATCTGAACAGGCAGCGAACAGCACAGCCAATGAAATCATTAGAATGCTTAGTAATAATTTTTTCAATCTGTGTTCTCTCCTTTGATGTATGAATAAATAGCCTAAAAGATTATACCACCTTCCAAGCAGGAAAAGAAAGCACACAAGTTTAGCTTTCTTTCAAAAAAGTGAAAGAGGGGAAGTCCGCTCCCAAACCTACCGAGTATGCATAACATAACTTAATGGAATTCAAAAAAACTTGGAGGTAGCAGAAAGTGGAGAAAAATTATGCAGATTTGCTGGCAGCACTCCAAATTGGTGGGGCGGAAGCCTCAAACAAACGGAACGGATGTTAAATACGTTGGAAATAAACAAGCAATCGAACGTTCTGGATGCAGGCTGTGGAACCGGTCAGACCATCGCTTATATTGCCCAAAAGTACGGGTGCACCGTTTACGGCATCGACCAACATGAAGAAATGATCCAAGAAGCCAGAAAGCGTATCGCCGGAATTTCATCGCCTGTAAAAGTCTTCAAAGGAAATATTGAAGAACTTCCATTCGAAGAGAATAGTTTCGACCTGGTCTTGTCCGAGTCTGTGACGGCCTTCACTCAAATACAAAAGGCTTTGAAGGAATACAGGCGAGTACTGAAGCCTAACGGTACTTTAGTGATGAACGAAGTGACGAAAATTGGTTACTTGGAGCAGAATGAAGAATCAAGTTTTAAAGCGTTCTATGGATTTTCTGAATTGCTAGATGAAAAAGAATGGAAATATTTCCTCGCTTCCGCGGGATTTGACCAAGTGCGTTCGACACGCATTCCAGCATATAAAGAAGCACCTGGAGAAGTGTACCATATAGAAAAGCTGGATAAAGCATATAACGATATGTTGATGTATCATCAATTGTTAACGGAGAAATACGCTTCTAAGATAGGGGCTTGTTTATACGTATGTTATGGAAATCAATTACTTAGTTAAATCTCCTTTTTCCATTTCAACCACAGCCAGGCAATAAAATTAGCCGGAATGATAAAAATGTTTCCCTGAGCAGTTGCATGCAGCATTTCTTCCTGTATCGGCATTTTACTGAAATACTCCTGCTGGGACAGTCTTTTTCTTTTCATTTCTTCTTTCATTGCTTTTAAATAGCGGACTTGCAGGGGTACCATAACCGCTGTTACGACAACTAGAATACTGATCAGCATTAGAAATATAGTCCACATAGAAATCCCTCCATGCCTTGGTATTACTAGTATTTACGGTTTGAAGCACTTTATAGTTTCAGAGTAAATCAAAGCGATGCATAAATAAAACCCGAAACTTGAGAACCTCCATTCTCCAATTCCGGGTTTCTACGTTTATTAAAATGCAGCCGTCCAGCCTCCGTCAGCTGTAACAACTGTTCCATTAATAAAGCTTGCTTCGTCTGAAGCTAAGAACAGTGCAACCTTCGCGATTTCTTCCGGCTTGCCGGTCCGAGGCATAACATCACGGACAGATTTTGTACGCTCAAAGCCAAACTGATTCATATTCTTCATAGAGGAACCAATGTTTGTTTCTACTCCGCCGGGAGCAATGGCATTACAGCGAATGCCTTTTTCGGCATACATGAATCCTGTGTTCTTTGTCAATCCAATCACCGCATGCTTCGATGCACCATAGGTAGCCCCAGCATGTGCTCCGTTCAACCCTCCGGTGGAAGCGGTATTGATAATCACGCCAGCTTGCTTATCTAAGAAAATCGGAAGTGCTTTACGCATCGCTCGCATGACACCTTTCGTATTGACGTCGAAAATGAAATCCCATTGATCATCTTCAATGTCTCCGACAGGTTGAAATCCGTCCATGATGCCCGCGTTGTTCACCAGAATATCCAGTGTGCCGAATTCCTTCACCGCTGTATCGATCATGTTGTCTACATCTTCTTGTTTGATTACATTCACAGAAACAGCTTTTGCATTCCCGCCATTATTGGCGATTTCCTTCGCTACAGCCTCCGCCCCATCCAGGTTGATGTCAGCGACCACCACTTTGGCGCCTTCCGATGCATACAACTGGGCAATTGCTTTTCCCATTCCGGAGGCTGCTCCTGTTACGATGGCAACTTTATCCTTCAGTTTCATGCCTTCCCCTCCCTTTAATCGATTTCATTGAGATTTATTCAACAGATGTTCACTAACAAACATCTATCTATAGTATAATAAGGAGGGAGCAAGGAACACAATGATCAATGAATCCCGCAAATGTCCACTAAGTAACAAATCAAGCCATCTTGTTGAATAACCTACAGATAATGTACAGAGGAGGATTACATTGTCGTCTAACCAAAAGATCGATAAACGAATCAAGCGGACGAAAAAAGCGCTGCAGAACGCATTGATTACCTTGATGCAAAGTCACGATTTCAAAGCTATCACCATCACTGATATTGTGGAACATGCTGATTACAATCGGGGTACATTTTATAAACACTATAAATATAAAGAAGAATTGCTGGAAGATATCATCGAGGAAGTCATCAAAGACCTGGTCGACTCCTACCGCCAGCCGTATCAGCACACCGATTCCTTAACGTTCAATAGTTTGTCCGCTTCAGCCGTGAAAATTTTCGAGCATGTATACGCTCATGCTAACTTTTATCAACTGATCATCCAATCCAACGCATTGCCGGGATTTCATAAACGAATCACCAATGAATTAAAAAAACTGCCCCTCCAAGACTTGGCAGAGATAGAACCAAGCCCTGACATTGATCCGGAACTACACGCCAGCTACCAGGCCTATGCGATTTTCGGTATGATCATGGAATGGGGGGAAGGAGGATTCAAGCTAACGCCGGCTTACATGGCCGATCAGTTATTGGAAATGTTGAAGTTCAGTCCGGTGAATAGCAGGTTTAAGATACGGAGTGATTTGGAAAAATAACGCTAGCACTGTTGATTTAAAGGGATATCGAAATTTTGATAGAAAAGCTTCTAAACTAGTATTATGTATAAAAGGAGGTTTTAATATCACAAAATTACATTTTAACGTTATCTACCCAACTAATTGCCATCATTACGTGGAGGGAATATGTGCGGTTATATAAATTTGCAATCGGCGGAGTAGTTGGTACTCCTATTGGGCAAGTTCAGTTAAAAGTTGTGAAGGCACCTAATATTCTACTAGTTTTATATTTGGTTATTTTCAGTAAAACAAGTAACATTTTGAAAATTAATTTATATTAATTTGATATAACTATCACCTCCTTTTCACATTCTTACATGTATTTATTATTCTTTGTGAATGTAGTAAACAGAGCCCTCAAACGGTTGCAGTTCTCGATATTTGAAGTTATTTTCATTAGAGATCAGTGGAGATGCATTTTTGATGTTAGTCGTTATTTCTTCTTCCAACCTCTGTTCCTCATTTGAAAAATTACACAAAACAACGAGAATCCCTTCACTATTTTCTCTTTGGTACGCAAACACATTCAGGCTTTCTCTCATCAATAATTTGAACGAGCCAGAGGTTATAATATCCCATCCTTTTCTCAAACTAATTAATTTTTGGTAGTAATAAAAAATAGAATCTTTATTTTGAAGTGCCGATTCGGCATTAATAGACTTATAATTATCGTTTACAGGAAGCCACGGCGTTCCTCCCGTGAATCCCGAATTCTTCGAACCGTCCCACTGCATTGGAGTTCTCGCATTGTCTCGGCCCTTCGTATAAATTGCTTCCATTATCCTTTCATGGGACCAACCAAGTTCGGACTTTTCCTTGTACATATTCAGCGTTTCAATATCCTGATAATCGTTCAGGTCCTCAAAGTGTACATTCGTCATTCCGATCTCTTCCCCCTGATAAATGTATGGGGTTCCCTGCATCATATGCAGGCAGGTTGCAAGCATTTTCGCAGACTTCTCCCTGTATGCTCCGTCATCACCAAATCGGGAAACGATGCGGGGCTGGTCATGATTGTTCCAATACAAACTATTCCAACCGGTGCCATGAAGGGAGGTCTGCCACTTTTCAAAGTTCTCTTTCAGATCTCTCAGGTCCAGAGGCTTTATGTTCCACTTATCTCCCCCCTCTTCGTCCAGCGACATATGTTCGAACGTGAAAATCATATCCAGCTCTTGATTATCCGGATCTGTATAAACTTTCGCATCTTCCGGTTCAGCTCCTGGCATTTCTCCTACTGTCATGACGTCACGTCCCGAAAGGACTTCTCCGTGCATCTCTTGTAAAAATTCGTGGATACGAGGACCATTAACGAAATAAGGACCCGGATTCCCATATTTCTCCCCGCTCTTCATTTCCCCATCCGGATAAGCCTGGTCTTTCGATATGAAATTTATGACGTCCATGCGAAACCCGTCGATCCCTTTATCCAACCAAAAGTTCATCATGTTATAGACGTCCTTTCTCATTTTGGGATTTTCCCAGTTAAGGTCAGGCTGTTTCTCCGCGAATAAATGAAGATAATATTGATCAGTCTGTTCATCATATTTCCAAGCTGACCCGCTGAAAATTGATCCCCAGTTCGTCGGAGGTCCTCCGTCCGCTTTTCCATCTTTCCAAATGTAATAGTCACGATAAGGATTGTCCTTGCTACTCTTTGACTCTACGAACCACGGGTGTTCATCTGAGGTATGGTTCACTACCAGATCCATAACGATTTTCAAATCACGGCTATGCGCTTCTGCCAGCAACCTGTCCATATCTTCCATGGAACCGAACAACTCATCAATCATTCTATAGTTCCGTATATCGTAACCATTGTCTTCTTGCGGAGAATCATACACCGGAGACAGCCAAATTACATCAATTCCAAGTTTTTTTAAATAATCGAGTTTTTCAATGATGCCTGGGATATCTCCCACTCCATTGCCTGTCGTGTCATTGAAACTTTTCGGGTAAATCTGATATACCGTGCTCTTTTTCCACCATGCCGTCGTCATATCAACCATCCTTTTTACTTTCCGATTATTTTTATATCTGACACTACTAAATTCGATTCAAAATCACCTTGTTTGTTAGTCTTCATTTCCCCATATGATGAGAGAACAACATCTGTTAATACATACTCTCCCTTTTGGTAATTATAAGTGACGTGATCATCTTCATATAATTGCCCTCTCATATCTCTATCCCCGTTAGAGAAAGCGATGAGCCTAACGCGCTGTTGTTCTTTCGTATTTCTCACCTCATCACCAACAGGTAGAACCGTACCTGCTTTAACAAAGACTGGAATGGTTTCTAAATCGGCATACACAAGGTGATATTTATCGCCATCGATTTCTTCTCCGCTCCACCAGTCGAACCAAGTTCCTTCCGGGAAGTAAACGGAGCGATGTGTCTGGCCCGGGCGAAGCATTGGCGCCACCATCACATCTCTTCCTAATAGAAACTGATCGCTAATATCAATTGCCTCTTTATCCTCTGGGTACTCCATTATTAACGGTCTGACTACTGGTACTCCGCTTTTCTCTGCTTCATGAAACAACGTATAAAGATAAGGGATGAACTGATACCTTAGCTGGATGAACTTTTTGACGATCCTCATCGTTTCTTCATTGAACGCCCACGGCTCCTGGTAAATAGAATCCTGTACACTATGATTTCTAAAATAAGGAAGAAAGGCTCCCACTTGTGTCCAACGAACCAGCAGCTCAGGAGTGCAATCGGATGCAAAACCTCCGACGTCAGCGCCACTGAAAGCTACTCCAGACATTCCAAGATTCATAATCATCGGAAGAGACATTTCTAAATGCTCCCAATGACTACGGTTATCTCCAGTCCATACTGCCGAATACCGCTGTACACCTGCATAGCCGGCGCGCGTCAGGGAGAAAGGCCGTGTATTGGGGATAAGTTCTTTTAACCCTTCAAATGTAGCTTTGCTCATGTACAAACCATAGAGATTATGTCCCTCCCGATGACTGATAAGCTTCCCGTCCTGATTATGCATCACGTCAAGGTCCATCGTTTTACTCTCATTAAAAACAGAGGGTTCGTTCATATCATTCCAAATACCCCGTACCCCTTTTTCTGTATAGAACCCATGAAGGTGTCCCCACCATTTTTGCACTCTCGATTGAAAAAAGTCGGGAAATGCGCTAATGCCTGGCCACACCGCTCCACAATAGATGCTTCCGTCTATATACGTACTGAAGAATTTTTCAGAAACACCTTCACGATACACAGGGTATTCCACATCCTTCTTGACTCCTGGGTCTACGATAGGAACAACATCAATACCGCGTTCATTCAGTTCTTTGATAAGGTTATCTGCATTAGGGAAACGGTCTTTGTCGAAAGTAAAAACCCTATAATCATTCATGTAGTGAATATCTAAATAAATACAATCGAGAGGGATCTCGTATTTTTCAAAAGCCGCAGCTACCTCTCGTACTTCATCTTCGGAACGATAGCTGTAACGGGACTGATGATATCCCAAGGACCATTGAGGAGGCAGTGGTGTCGTGCCTGTTATTGTTGTATAACCTCGAATTGTATCTTTGATATCCTCTCCAAGAATGATGTAAGTGTTTAATGGACCTCCTTCTGCAGAGATCCTCACTCTATCCTTGAATGTTTGCATATCGAATCCTGTACGGTGAGAGTTGTCCAGAAATACACCGGTCGTCGTTTCTCCAGGATCATGGATCAGTGCAAATGGGATCGATTGATACAGTTCGACCGTATCCTTGTTGTGAGGGGTAAATACATCTGTATTCCAGTTCGTAATTTTCTCTCCGTTTTTATTGAGGAACCCACTCTTCTCTCCCAATCCGTATACAGGAGTTTTGGCATCTTTTTCGAATGTACCAAACACCTTCTTATCTTTATTGAAAGATACCCCAGATATCTGAAACGCTGTTTTTCCATTTCTTTGAGCTGTAATAGATAAACGCTTCTTTTTGATAGTCACTTGCAGATTTTTGTAGGTCAAGAAAAATTCTGCATCAGATTCAGAGAAATCTGCATCTTTGACAGGTTCATCCTCTACGACTGCCAGCGTGCTGTCTGCGGAAACTTTCTCAAAAGGATGAACACTGAATCGGAGTATCTGGTCATTAAGAAGATAAAGGAAGAATGTACCTTCGGTTAACGTTCCTTCTACTACTTTCCCATTCCATTTTACCGATTCTACAGCACCAACCTCATGTACCTGTTCCTCAGTCCCTCCTTCTTCTGAAGGCAGGATGGCATAACTCGTATGTTCAAGCAATGGTTCACCCCTCCCCTTCTTGCATGACGCGTACTTCCTTGTCATTACCTATAACTTCAATCATCAGGTCATTTATTTCAGTATCCGCCTTCACCGTTACTTCCTCTTCAGATACGTCTACAGAAAGTTCTATCGTATGCCCGAGATGATCTGTCAGCGTTTGATGAAAGGATGCATCACAATAAACTCGACACAATGGTTGCTTATATGAAGATAAGTCATTACCCACAGCACTTCCAAGGCCTTCTGAGGGAGAAACGTTCAAAAGTATTGCTCTGTTCATACGCATGAAGACTGGAATATCATTCACCTTTGCCGTGCAAGTTATATAAGCAGGCCCTTCATGAGTCTCTTCTGTCCATAGGTTCACCCATTTCCCTTCCGGAAGATAGACCTGCCGCTCAATATGATTTTCCTCAATAATAGGAGCCACAAGCATTGATTCACCGAATAAATACTCATCATACATACCCGCCACTCGTTGATCTTCCGGGAAATCAAGCATAAGCGCTCTCATTAACGGCTCCCCTGTTTGGCAGGCTTTCTCAGACTCCTGATATATATAAGGCATCAAATTCATGCGCACATTAGCAAAAAATCGATATACATCAATAACCCGGTCATCCCCTGTTCGGGAAGCGATATTCCATGGGGTACGGTCCTGACTGAACTCTGCCTTACTCTCCGCGTGATATTGCATAATCGGACAAAAAGCTGCCATCGAAGAAGAACGCATGAATAGCTCTGCCGTAGGGATATCTCCGTTAAATCCTGCCAAGTCCCATCCCCAGAAGACAATGCCTGCCAGACCAGCATTCAAACCGGCTACAAGCGATCTCTTAAATGCATCAAATGTAGACCGTTCATCCCCGGCCCAGTGCGCAGGGAAATTTTGTGCGCCAGTATAGCCTGCACGGCTGAACGTGATGCCATCGTTTTGTTGTGCAAAGTCGTAATAAGCCTGAATGTAATCGTTGGGATACTGATTTCGCATTTCACTTCCCGTCTGGCCGTTCGCAAACTGCAGGTTCTTACCGAAAACGAATTCTCCTCCATCTGTTTTAAATCCATCAACTCCTATATCCAAAAGGTACTGGCGTTTCTGAAACCACCATTCACTCCCTTCCTTGTGACTGAAATCCATGATCAGGCTATTTGTAAACCAGTTCTCAGGAATTCTGTAAGGAGTGCCGTCTTCGTGCTTAACCACATACCCTTCTTCAATCATGTATGCCTCATCCTGATCTTTTAGCGGATGCATTTGTTTATTTAAGTATTTTTGAATCGGAATCTGCCATAAGATGAGTTTCAGATTTTCCTCGTGTATATGTTCTACCAGCCCCTTCGGATCCGGCCAGCGCCCCCAGGAAGGGAACTCCATTTCTTCATAACTGTGAACGTATCCCGGTTCCTTCAACTCATAGGTGGCGTCATTGAACATATAATACGTCGCTTCATCACTCCATTGTTCCAATACGATAACTGTAGCGGGGATATCATGTTTATTCGTCGCTTCGATTTCGTTCTCTACAATAGATTGACGATCCCAGTTATTACTGGACATCCAGGGGCCGAGCGCCCAAGCGGGAACCATCGCAGGCTTTCCCGTATCTTTCGTAAATTGCTGTACTTGTTGTTTATAATTACCAAAATAAAAATGGACAGTCGTTTCCTGAACGTCGTTATTTTGTTCGAACGTCCACGTCGTCTTATCTTTCAAAGATGCTGCCAGATCAAACAATGTGTACATTGCAGTATCCACATAACACCCATATCCTCTGTTAGTCATATAAAACGGAATAGGGATATACGTCCTTGTCCCCTGGTCTCTGTATTGGTTATATACATAGCAGTCAATTATCTCACCGCGTTGTTCAATAGAATTGTATCGTTCGCCGAACCCATAAAATTTTTCGTTTTCAGGCGTGTACCAGTGGACCTGAAATTCGTGGACTATCCCATCTATGTCCTCTTTCCATTCAAATGTCGGCAATAGTGAATGAGTACGAAGAATCTCTTGTTCCTTGTAAAACAATGCGATTTCGGCATTTTCAGCGTGTACTCTAAGCTGATAATCTCCTCGAAAAATAGAAGTTTCCTCATCTTTAGAAGCATCTATTTTATTACCATACTGACGAATACTCATATCCATACCATCGTCATGCATAATAAAAGTTAGGATATGCCCTTCACCGAAGCAAAGTTCCAGCATATCTTCTGTTTTATTCGTCACTTTGAAAGAGTTCGCATACTTCTTTTGCCTTGTATAGAGGGGATACGTATCAGAAGTAAGATTTCCCCCCTCTTTAAATGTCACATGAAAACTATAAGAGTATTCCCCATGATCCGGTAATGGAGAAAGCTTTCCCTGATAAATAAGTGTTTCGTCCTTCTTTTTCGACTGAAGCTCAAGAGAAGCTTTCCAGTCCTGATTCTTGTTTTGAATATGGACTTCTACACCCTCAATTTCCTTTTCACTGACTACCTGACAAGCTATATGAACATAATCTTCGGTCGTAGGGTAGTGAGGAAATCTCTCTGTCAGCTGTGGCAAGTACACATTCTCATTACCCAAAGGATCATGGATGATCTTTTCTCCTTCTCCAAACTGAGAGGCATAATAATCAAATAGAGAAAGAACAATTTCGCCCAGCTCATCTTCCTCCATGTGGGCTCGTGCTAAATGAGAGTAATGAAACGCGTTTTCTTTATCGGATTTTTCAAGAAAGTAAAGGGCCATCAAAGCTGTTGCAGATTTTGAAGTATGGTCAGCCCCTCGATAAGGAAGCATCCCACTCTCTTCTTCCAGATGCAGTACCATTTTGTTGGTAGCTTCTACGATAATCAGGTCTTCCGGAGAGAACAATCCGTAAGGCATGACGGCAAGCGTTTGATCTACAGAAATTCCTCTTGTTTCTTTTCCATTTAAAGCCGTGCCTCCGGAAAGTAATTCATTGAATACAAAATCACGAATCTCTGTCATCACTTTCTGCAGGGACATCGCCTGTCGGTTATTCTTCGTTTCGGTCAATGCTGCGTATACCATAGAAACGTTGGAAAGATAGATATCTTTTTCGTTCCCCCATAAATCAATGTTCGGCTTCTTCCACTCCTCAGCCAAATAGGCAATATGAGGCTTATAGTCGATACCTGTGATTTCTTCATTATTTGGTTCCAGATGGACTTGTTTCTGTAGAAGCCATACCCATGTCGCTATGGTATATAAAGGATCTTTTTCTACATCCGGCTGATAGTCTTTGATTGTTTCTTCGACCTTCGCATGTTCTCCTCGCAATTGATCAACATGAGCCCGAAATAACTGTATATAAGTCTTATCCACGGTTATCACCCCTTCATGAAAAAGGATATATGTGTACGTGCTTCACATATATCCTTCTCCTTTCATACAATTAATTAGTTCAAAATATTTTCGTATTCGGATTGTAGTGTCTTAATGACTTCTTCCGTTGACTTGCTTCCGTTTAAGGCTTTTTCGAATTCCTGGTTCGTCACATCATTGATTTGACTCCAGTTCTTCACTACTGGCGGAAGTACCAACGTGTCCAGTGCATTGAATACAGCTTCACGATTTTCCGGAGGAGTCTGCTCAAGGTAAGGTTGAAGTACTTCATCGTTGTTTACAGCTGGCAGATCCCAGGAATTTTCTACGCGCAGTTCAGCTACCTGATCACTGGCACTCATGAATCGAGCAAATTTATAAGCAGCTTCTTTTTTATCCGTATCGGCGGAAACAGCCAGACCATTTGCAAAGAAGTGGTGAGCTTTTTGCGTGTTTCCTGCTTCCAAAGCTACATCCCATTCAAAAGATGCGTCTTTAAATGCGTCAAACATCCAAATACCTGTGTGAACAATACCAAGCTGTCCATTCATGAATAAATCAGCTGGAGCCTGACCGGACATTTCTGCCGGAGATGGAGTTACGCCTGATTCCGTCACTTTATCAACCATATAATTCATAGCTTCCAAGTTTTCTTGTGTATCTACAGTAGGCTCCCCATTTTCATTGAAGAGTTGCCCCCCGTTTTGTGCAGCAATTTTAAAGTACTCATTCATTGTTGCTGGAGCATAAGTACCCCATACATTATTCTCTTCGTTTGTGATTTTCTCAGCTGCAGCCAACTCGTCTTCCCACGTCCAGTCAGCTGTTGGATAATCGACACCTGCTTCGTCAAACAAGTCTTTGTTGTAGAAAGTTAAAACGTTCGAAAAGCTCTCTACCATTCCATACTGTTTCCCCTCATATTGGTAAGCTTCAAATGCTTCCTGATTCAATTGAGAAGGATCGAAATCCTCGTCTTCTTCAATGAATCCGGAAAGGTCAGCTAAGGTACCTTTTGAAGCGTATTGAACGAAGTTTTCATAGTTCAATTCAAATACATCCGGAGCGTTCCCGCCAGCCAGTCGCGTTTGCAACTTCGTGAAGTAATCATCATAAGCAGCTAATTCTGTATTTACTTTGATATTCGGGTTCTCTTCCTCAAAGGCCGTTACAATATCAGCCAGTACGTCTTCATAGTTAGGTGCAGCAGAAAAGCTGTAATAAGTTATTTCCGTAGTGCCATTGCCGTCCCCGCCTTCTCCACTTCCATCACTTTCTCCTTCTGAGGAACAACCAACCAAACTAATAACAGCAACCAAGAAAAACAAAGATAAAAGCCACATTATTTTCATGTCATTCTCTCCCCTTTTAATAAAATTGAATTTATTCTTTCATTCCGCTCATGGTCATGCCTTGGATGAAATATTTCTGAGCAAAAAGATAGACAATTAAAATCGGTAGTACACTAATAACAACACCAGCCATCATCAATCCCCAGTCTGTAGCCCAACGCCCCTGGAGCAGGGACAGACCTAGCGGTAGAGTAGCTAACTCCTGGTTACTGATTACGATCAATGGCCACAGGAAGTTGTTCCAGGATTGCATGAACGTGAAAATTCCCAGAGCGGCCAACATCGGTTTGATCAATGGAAGGCACACGCGATAAAAGACTTGAAAGTGATTTGCGCCATCCATGAATGCTGCCTCTTCCAACTCTCTTGGGATTCCTAACATCGCTTGCCTCATAAGGAAAGTTCCAAACACCGCAAACATGGTAGGAATGATTAGTCCAGGATACGAATCCAGCCAGCCAAACTGTTTAATCAAAATGAACTGTGGAATCATCGTGACCTGCGTCGGCACCATCATTGTGGCAAGATACAAAAGGAATAATTTATCTCTTCCTCGGAATTGCATGCGTGCAAAAGCATAAGCCGCCATGGAACTGAAAATCATTTGTCCGATGGTCGTGAGCACTGCAACAACGATAGAGTTCCATAAAAAGCGCATCATAGGAAATTGTTGCGTAACTCTTTCGTAATTTTGAGTAGTAGGCTCGTTTGGCACAAATTTCGGAGGTAAAACCATTGTCGCTCCATCCGGTTTCAAAGATGTAGAAACCATCCAGAGAAAAGGAATGAGCATGATGGAAGCGCCTCCAATTAATAATAAATAAAAAAGGATTTTGTTAATGATTGGACGGCGTTTCTTTGATTTTTTTGACTTTATGTTCTGATAAACTAACGCTTTACTCGAATTCTCCATAGCCATATATCAATTTACCTCCCTGTCTTGAACTTTCATTTGAATCCATGTGAAGAGGAAAATGACTAGAAACAACACCCAGCTCATGGCAGAAGCATAGCCCATTTCAAAGTAACGGAAAGCATGGTTGTAAATATTCTGTACCATTACTTCTGTGGATCCACCTGGTCCTCCACCTGTCATAATCATGACCTGGTCGAAAACCTGAAAAGAGTTAATCAGAGAAATGATTGTCACAAAGAATGTTGTCGGTGCCAGCAGTGGAATCGTGATGTTCCACAGTTTCCTCGCATTTCCTGCGCCATCAATTGAAGCCGCTTCATAAAAAGAGGGTGATATGTTCTGTAAACCACCTAGGAACAATACCATTACGAAACCTATATCTTTCCATGCACTGGCCAAGATGATACCTATCATTGCTGTGTTAGGGTCACTTAGCCACTGTGGACCATCAACACCTATAATCGATAAAGCGTAATTTATAAGACCATATTCCGGGTTGTAGAGCCACTTCCATACAAGGGAAACCGCTACCCAACTTGTAATGACCGGCAAGAAGAACGTAGCCCTGAAAAATGCCCGAAATTTCATTTGTTTATTTAATAACAATGCACAAGCTAAACCAAAAATCAAAACCAGTGGGATATAACCAAGGATAAAGAAAATAGTATTTCGAAAGGAAACCCAAAAATCAGGGTCCTGCGCTAAACGTATGTAGTTTTCAAAACCCGTAAATTGCATCTCTCCAAGTAGATCCCAATCTGTGAAACTGATAATCAACGAAGAAACAATCGGAGCTCCTATAAATGTTAGAAAACCAAGCAGATTGGGTAGAAGAAAGATACAAAGCCAAATGAATGTTTTTTTCCTTGTCATTCCTACCATGCATCCCTACCTCCTTCGCTTATATACTTTGTTTCTTTTGTTCATAAATCGGCTCTTGGAAAAGTTGGCTTATTGCTAATAGGGCTCCTCCGGTGAACCAGGAATCGTCTTTCAATTGAGAAAAAACAATATCTGTATCAATGCTTACTTTCTCGAAGAAATTGTCGTTAGCAATAGCAAGAACCTCTTTTTCAAACAGATGTTTGTATTTCACACCCTCCCCGACAATGATAATCTTCTCAGGGTTTAACGTATTGATAAGGTTTCTAAGTCCATACCCGAGGTGTGTGCCCATTTCCTTCATGAGGGACTGAGCGAACACATCGTCTTCCGCGGCTGCTTTTGCTACTGCCGAGAAATGATGGTCCTCTTCTTCATACGCTGAATCTTCCTTTGATTTTTCTTTATATCTATTTTCGAAATAGAACTCTGAAGCGTACATTTCGAGACATCCTTCTTGCCCGCAGTGACAAGAATACCCCCCCATGACGAGATTCGTATGCCCGAATTCTCCAGCGCTACCTACGGCTCCATAATAGATTTTCCGATCAATAACAATAGACAACCCTAAGCCGGCTCCAATCGAAACAACTAAAAAGTTATTGTCTTTCTGACCTTCTCCCTTTTCTAGCTCAGCTAACGTATATCCATTAATGTTATTATCCACAAACACTGGAACTGTGGGAAACCTTTCTTTAATCATCTCTGTGATAGGAACATTCTCCCACCCCAACATGGAGGCTCGAATGATTTCCCCTTCATGGCGATTCACAAGTCCAGAAGACAAAACCCCGATTCCCAAAAGACTGGATAAATCCTTATTCCTTTCGGAGAAAATCATTTTCACTTCTCTCTCAATTAAAGAAACAATTTTCTCAGGTGTTGTGTGCTTTTCAAATGGAACGTACGTTTTTAAAAGAATACCTCCCTCCATATCTGTAAGTGCTATCAAAATTTGGACTTCCTCAATTTTGATACTGACAATATACCCATGATTTTCATTGAACTTTAAAAGTTTAGCCTTTCTCCCCCCTGTCGAGGAAGCTTCTCCGACTTCATAAATAAGGTTTTGAGCTTTCAACTCATCCATGATATAAGAAAGCGTTGAAACCCCTAATTCACATTGCCGTGAGATTTCCGCTCTACTAACCGGTTGCTGGTGACGAATAATATTTAAAACCTTGAATCTATTAATTTCTTTGATAAGTTCCTTGCTTCCAGTTCTTAAAGCTTTCATATAATCACCTCAATTATCTAACTTACTTCTTTCATTGAACGAATTAAGTATATCTAAACTATACATTAATGTTAATTATATGACAACTATATTTTTGATTTTTAAGAATTTTCTTTTTGGTATGATATTATTTAAATAAAGGAAGATACCATTTATATTTCTATGGCACCTTTCTTTTAATTATTATCCTATTGCTCTACATTAACCAAGAAATGCCATAATAACACCATCCACCAGCCCTATAATTTACTTACTAATTCATCTTTCATTTTTCTTCCTCCTCCCTTATACATTCCTCAATGTTTCCTTGACAGCTAGCGAGTTCTCTTTTCTAATACGATTATTAAAAAAATTTTTTAATTAAACTACTATTTGTTACTTCAATCAGCATTTCATTTTTTTTCGAACATCTTCTAAGTATTTAGTTACTAAACTTGAGAAATAGTAATCAAAATCCCTCTAAACTGCGAAAAATCATTTAGTTGATCGTGTTTCAATAAGGTTAATAACTTGTCATAATCCTTTTCCTTCATGCATCTATTAATTGATTCTTCCAAAAAGTTATTCCGCTTAACTCCACAACCAATATTTACTTCCGTAATAAATGATTTAATCTTTTGAATACATTCAATTTCTTGCCCAAACATGTCCACATCTTTAAATAAAGAGGACTTAAAAGAAGGCAACAACCTAAGGGTTAGTTGCCTTCTTTTAAAATGAGTTGTGCCACACACTCAACGTGCACCGTATGCGGAAATAAATCGACCGGCTGTACTTCCTTCAACGAATACCCAAATTGCTCCAGTTCCTTCACATCCACAGCAAAAGATTCGGGGTTGCAGGATACATAAATAACTCGCCGTGGTTGGGCACGGCCGATTTTGCGCATCACTTTTCCGCCCGCACCTGCACGAGGAGGATCCAACAGCAGAATATCCGGAGTTCCAAGGTCTTCAAGCACCTGGTCGATTCCCATCCTGGCATTCTCCGCAAGAAAATAAGTATTGGAGATGCCGTTATCAGCCGCATTTCTTTTTGCCGATTCAATCGAACTTTCTACGATTTCTATGCCGGCAAGTTTTCCGACTTTGCTTGCGAATGGGAGGGAAAAAGTTCCGACTCCACAGAAAAGCTCCAACATTTTTTCTGTTTCCTTTGGCTGACCCATTTCCAATGCAAGGTCGATCAGCTTCTGTGCCTGGGTCGGGTTGGTCTGGAAAAAGGTATCGAACCAAAGACGGTAGCGATAGCCTCCAATTTCATCATAGATGAAGTCCCGGCCGGACAGCAGGTGTGTTTCTTCCGCCTGGGTGCGGTCTGCCCAATCGGTGTTCACGAGCCATAACAAGCTTTTCACCTGTGGATATTTTTGTTCTATTCTTTTCTTTAACTGGTCGGCAGCAGCTGCCAGACTACCGTCAGGACCTTCCGTCGCAAACAATCCGAGCATGATTTCTCCTGTTATAAAAGACTGTCTCACCATCAAATGACGAAGCAGCCCCTCGTGGGCATCCTTTACGTAACCGCTCAATGCATGTTCTTTCGCCCAGTCGGCTACTTCCATGACAGCTGCCGTCATCTCTTCGCCCGCAATCAAGCATGTTTCAAGCGGAATGATATTGCGGAAGTTTCCTTGCTCGTGCAAGCCCATCGAGCCGTCCGGGGCAAATGTGAACTCCATTTTGTTGCGGTAATGCCAAGGCTTGTCCATCCCGATGGTATCGCGGACCAATTCCGGATTAAATCCTTGAGAGATCAAGGCATCTTTCACGTGGGCAGTCTTTTGCTTTAGCTGCCCTTCATATTGCCAATGCTGCCAAGCACATCCTCCGCATTTGTCAAAGTGCGGACATGGTGCTGCCGTTCTTTCCGGATGAACCTCTAATAATTCTGCCAGTGCTCCTTTGGTCCGCTTCGCTTCCGGATGCTCAACAGATACCCGCACTTTTTCGCCGGGAAGCGTCTTGGGTACCATCAACTTTAATTTCCGAGGGTTCTCCTGCCCGGTGTCCCGCCAGACAACCGCACGGCCAGACCCTTTTTTATCTAAATGGTTAATTTTCGTTTCCATGATTTCCGCTTTTGAATTCGGCATTTTTATTCCTCCCTCCATAACGGATTCTATTATTCTATCACATCCATAAATGCCATTACTCGTTTAAGTTGATTCCTATCCTTTTTTAACATGTTTTCCTGCAAGATGCCAGATAAATTTCTTGCCAGTTCAATATGACTAGCAACCCTTATGGAAAGGTCAATGGCAAGAGAAACAGTCATCCAAAACTATCAGTCAATCTTTTGCAAATGTGTTACCTTGAAACCTTTCGAATACTTAAGCCCAAAGCCAAGGGAGCGATCTAAGTAAATATGGGCAATCCAAATCAAAGCAACCGTCAACAGGAGAGACAATCCACCCAGATAAGCGATAAAAAGTAGAATGCCCGGCAATATTAAACTATGTCCGATATTATAAACAAGAGAACCCGTTCTAGAGTTCAAGAGATAACCAACCATGGTAATATCCGGAACAAATAACAGGAGAAAAAATAACAGAATGGAGTAATCCAATCTTACTCTCTTTTGTGGTTAAAAACATGAGCACTATTTACATATTACAGCAAAGGAACATTTCTTGGAGGAAATAGGATACTAGAAGGAGAGATTAATTTGAAAAGGATTAGGATTAGTTTTCAACTTTCATGACTGATATTGCAGTATTGATGACTTAAAGGAACTACATCACTAATGAAGATAACAGGGAAATCAGCGATTAAAGGGGAGTATATGGTTTAGTTGCCCAAAATATTGGTCGGCGGGTAAGTGTGGCTTGAAAACAAGGTTTTAAACCAATCATTACATCATATTTCACTTTGATTCAAGTTCGGTTAAAAACATAATAATTGCAAATACAACTATAGATTCTAAAATATTCGTTAGCCAATTAAATGAGTTTGTGAAAATATAATCGAATATGCAAAGTAAAAAATATAAAGATATCAATAAAATAAGTCTGGTTTTGTTTTTCATAATAGATCTTCCTTAACTTTGGGATTTCATTCAGAATTATACAGAATATAATTGAACAATTAAATCAATTACTTATGTATTGTTTATAATTTGATTGGTCAGGTTTCCTGAAAACTAACAAAAAAGAGCCATACTGGAGAAAACACCAATTAACAATTGTTTTCTTAGCAATAATAATATAAATAAAATAGCGGTTAAATTAGCACACAAAAACGCTTGGGTTTTAGCATCCAAGCGTTTTGTCAATTAAGTTTGTCTTGGTCAATCATTTCACCGTTTATTAAAGAAGAAATCTTACTCACCAACTTGAAGTAGGTATCGTTTTTCCTTTCCGTCATACTCAACAATTAAAATATCTCTTCTTTCTTCTGGTGCAAATATTTTTGCTCCGATAGGTAATTTACTAGCCATACCTTCAGATATTTTTCCTATTTGTTCACCTTTTGTTAACTCTTCCTCTTCAACCCAACGAATACCCGTACTATAAACTTTGCCGTCAAGTACAAAAAGGTCTGCATCTGGATTTAGTTTTAATACTTGATTCTTACTTAAAGTCCCTCCTTCATTTTTTCCAGGACTCGATGAACAACTAATCAATATTGAAGGGATTAACAATAAAATAAGAATAGTAGAAAATAAACGCATAAAATACCCCTTTTATTTAAAGTATATGATTCTTTTTAGAGGGTTTAATGAAAACAAGGAAATGTCTAGGATATTAATGAAATAATTAATGCGTTCCACAGCATAAATTCCCTCTTTCCATATGTTTTTCGAATAATCATTATATATGTGATCAAGAGGATTATCTCTCATTTCCTTAAAGACTTTCGCGTGGCAGAGCGAGGGTCTTTTTCGTTTGGCGTCGATTCAACATAGCTGTTCAGCAATTGACTTTCCTATTCAACAAGAAAAACCAGGATTCCTCTAAGTCAAGCTCCCAGAGTTGAATAACGAGGAAAATCGCGCTAAGGTCTATAAGGGTAAAACAATCACCAACAAGTTTCTCGCTTTTCAGGGTACTAAACCTTTAAAATAGAGGAATAAGAGAAAGTTAAGAATTCTAACAGGGGAGGGATGAACCTTGAACGAAAAAACTTCGGCAGAAAAAGATCCACGCTTTAAAATCGCCAACAAGGAGGCACTTATCGGGATTGGTTTGGTGTTATTCAATTTCATCTGGTGGTTTGCCTTCGCCTATGGGTTAGGCGGAAAGGACCCCTCAGAATATACATATGTTTTTGGCTTACCAGCATGGTTTTTCTACAGCTGTGTAGCAGGTGTCGTTGTAATGGCGATACTCGTATTTTTTGTCGTGAAGTACTTTTTCACGGATGTATCCTTTGATGATGAGGTGGATAAGGACCAATGAATTGGGATGCAGCAATTACGTTATTCGGTTCCGTTGCCCTTATCTTTTTCATCGGGCTGACGGCAAGCCGAAAAGAAGCAGTCAGTAAATCGTTTGTCCAGGATTATTACTTGGGCAGCCGGAGTTTAGGCGGTTTTGTTCTTGCCATGACCATGACGGCAACCTACGGAAGTGCAAGCAGCTTCATCGGCGGCCCGGGTGTGGCATACAATGAAGGATTAGGCTGGGTATTATTATCCGTCACACAGGTGGCAACCGGATACTTTACCTTAATGATCCTCGGAAAAAAGTTTGCGATTGTCACCAGAAAATACAAAGCAACCACGTTGATTGATTTTTTGAAGGAACGCTATCAATCCAAGCTTGTCGTCCTTCTATCGGCCGTCAGTATTGTCGTCTTTTTATTCTCGGCAATGGCGGCGCAATGGATAGGCGGGGGTAGACTGATTGAATCCTTGACCGGCTTGTCTTATACATCGGCCTTATTCATTTTTGTTGTGACGGTGTTGATTTATGTAACATTTGGCGGTTTCCGTGCCGTCACCTTGACCGACGCCATCCAGGGAAGCATCATGTTTATCGGAACGCTGGTGCTGCTTATAGCTGTCATCATCGCAGGAGGCGGTATTTCGGAGATCATGGCAGACTTGCAGGCGGAAAATCCCAACCTGATTACCCCATTCGGATCGGATGGAACGTTAACCGCTCCTTACGTATCCTCTTATTGGATTTTGGTTGGGGTCGGGGTGGTCGCCCTGCCGCAGATCGCCGTCCGGGCCATGTCCTACAAAAATACAAGGTCGTTTCATTTGGCTTTGATGATTGGAACGATCGTCGTTGGGGTCATCATGCTGAACATGCACTTGATCGGAGTATTCGCCAGACCAATTTTGCCGGGTATTGAAGTTGGCGACAGAGTCATGCCGCTGGTCGCCCTGGAAGTTCTGCCACCCTGGCTGGCAGGGGTTGTCTTGGCTGCACCACTGGCGGCGATTATGTCAACGGTCGACTCGCTCTTGTTGATTGTCAGTTCCACTATCGTTAAAGACGTCTACATCAATTATATAAAACCGGAAGCGTCCAGAAAAAAAGTACAACGAATGAGCATGGGCATTACCGCATTGCTTGGCATCCTGGTCTTCCTGATGGCGGTAAATCCGCCGGACTTGATCATTTGGCTGAACCTGTTTGCCATCGGCGGATTGGAAGCAGCGTTCATCTGGCCGATCGTAATGGGGCTTTATTGGGAAAAAGGCAATAAATACGGGGCAATCGCTTCGATGCTGGTCGGCATCATCTCTTATATATTATTCCAGTCTTTTTATCCCGAGCCATTCGAAATGCATGCGGTGGTCACTTCGATTTTACTGGCATTACTTGCCTATGTCGGATTTAGCTTGAGTATGAAACAGGAACCTTTGAAGCATTAAAGAGAATTTTATTTATGTTAAATAAGCCCCGGGAAAACTGTTGTTTTTCCCGGGCTTAAGCTTTCATTCTATTTCCGATAAAATGATGCCTGTGACCGTTTCATTGACTATGAATTCGATATTTATTTGATTGGGCTTGTCAAAATAGCCAATCACGTCTGTGCCTGTATCCACCCGTTCGTAATAATCATCTCCGAACGCCTGAAGAACAGCTTGTTCAGACCTACCAATCAGGTCTCCAAGGTCCGAATCAATGTTTTTCGCCAGAAAATACCGCTTTGCTTTCCCATCGACCAGCCTGATATCCAAATCATAAAATTTCTCGTCTTCTCCGTATATGTAGTAGGTGGATGGAGGCTCCTCGACTGTTTCCGTAAAATCTAGCTCCCCCAATGCCTCTTTCACCTGGGTATCTTTTGCATTCAACGTCAAAGTGTTGATCGTCACTTCTGATAAATCCGTGCTTTTCGTTTCCTCGTAAAAATCCATTCTCTCTTTTGATCCGCACCCGCCAATCAGGATAGTACACGAGACTAACGCAAGTATGAATATGTTTCGCATGTAATTGCCTCACTATTTTCTATTTTGAAGTGCTTTGCATTGCCAACGAATTCTTCTTACCGGAATTAACAGGATTCCTTTTCTTTTTTTCTCGCTTTTACCGCTTTTCTCACATAAATAGAGGAAAGCAACAGATACAAAATGGTGGCAATGGCTAATAGCACGGTGTTATTCCTGAAGCCCTCCTGGCTTGAGACAACTATTGTGTAAGTCACCCACATAAGGATAATCCGAATTGTATAGTTTACAAAATCTGACTTAAACACGAACCTCACCATCCAGTTACAATTTAACCAATACTAACATAAACCGTGATTGTATAAAATGACATTTCACAATATCCCATTATCCTCTAACCATTTCCGTTATAACTCTCCCATCCCAAAGCAAAAACCTCATGCCCAGCTGTATCCAAATCCGGCCTGCGCTTTAGTCCGCTTTTTTGCGCGACTTTCCGGGAGGGTGTATTAATCGGACGGATTCTTGCCAGGACAGGAAGTTCCGGCAGATAATTGCGGGCCATTTCAATCGAACTAGCGGCCGCTTCTGCCGCATAGCCCTTCCCCCATGCACTAGGAGAAAAACGATAGTACAAATTCAACACGTCCCTTTTTCGCCAGCAAATCCGTCTGATTCCGGTGATACCGATTACTTTTTCTGTTTCCGGCAAAACGACCAGCCAATACCCATAACCATCGGTCGACCAGTTATTCCGCCATTCCTTTATGGTGTCGACCGCTTCTTCCATGGACTCCATCGGCCCGGCTGGTCTATAGCGATTGGTTTCCAGATCACTTTCTATCTTAAAAACGTCCCCGGCATCTTCCAGCCTTGGCTTCCGAAGCAATAAACGATCTGTTTTCTCCTGTTCTGGGAATGGGTATTTCACTCTATTTCTCCTCCTCCGTTTTGCGTTGAAAGACATACATGGGGGAAATAATGGCGAATCCCAGTTTTTCATACAAAGGCATCCCTTGTTGAGAAGCTCCCAAGATACAACGACTGCAGGATTTTTCCGCCGCCCTGGCAAGCAAGTGGGAACAAAGCTTTTTTGCCAGACCTTTTCTGCGATACTTGGAGTCTATAAAAATATTATCCAGGCAACAGAGATTTCTACCTTCCAGAAACGAAACCCTCCCGTGTCCCGCCAATTGGCCGTTATCATATATGACATAATACTCAACAGAAGAATCCTCTAACCGCTCCCGGTCGGCAAAGTCTTTGTCAAAATAAGCATTGAGCTTGTTGGCCAATGTTCTCGTTTCAATTCTCTTGACAGAGTTGTCTCCATTTTCGAAGAGATTCCAGTCCTCGGATTTAATAGAGGAATGGTACATCAAGTATTCTTTCACGACCTGTTCATAATGGACGAGTTCTCCTGGATCTTCGTCACCAATCACGGTTACCCAATGGTCTTCCTGATCCGCCAGAAAATCCCCCTTATTGATAGAATCCCGCACAACGAAAAACTCTTTCCTTCGTCCTGCCACTTCCTCCCCAAAATCCACTTTGATAAAGTGTGGTTTTCGTTCCAGATGGGTGTTCGGTTTTCTTCTCACTTCCATCCATGCATTGGCAAACGTCTCGATATACGCTTGAAGATTTTCCATCGTTTTCGCCTCCCGATCCTCTTGACACCCATTTTAATCCAACATGCTATAATAGACAAAACGAATTTTTCAATAGCAAATATCGAATTCTTCAATGATAGAGGGGCGACTTGCACAATGGATTACGAACAATTGAAAACTTTTTTGACCGTGGCCAATGTGAAAAGCTTTACCAAAGCAGCAGAGCTGTTACATATCACACAGTCTACCGTCACATCCAGAATACAAGCAGTAGAAAACTTTTACGGCAAACAATTGATCGTCAGAAGCAAGAGAGGGATAAAATTAGCAGAAATCGGAACAGAACTGTTGCCATATTTACAAAGGCAAATGGAATTATGGGATAAGTCCTTGCGAATGGTTTCTGATCATAATGCCGCCCTTCGCACAATCACAATTGCAGCTACCTACTCCCTATGGAGAGGAACGATTGTCCAACTAGTAAAAGAATTCCAATCACCTGCCTTTTCCTTAAAATTGGAAACGGATCATTCTCCCATCATCGTTGAAAAAGTTCTCGATGGCACAATTGATGCCGGCTTCGTCTATAACAAACCAGTTAGCCCGAACATCGTCTCCATCCATGTGTTGAATGATACCTATCGTTTATACGGGCACAAGCGCTTCGCTGGTACAGACCTCGAAAACATGCTAGCACTCCCCCACTTGCCTTGGATTTATATGAACTGGGGTTATCATTTTGAAAACTGGTTGAAACAAGAATTAGGCAGTGACTTGTTCAAGCCGTTAATAGAAGTCGGACATAGTGAGCTGGAAATGAAGCTGATCGAGGAAATGGAGGGTGTAGGTTTTTTGCCGAATGAAATGGTGGAACGTTCAAGAACAGACCTAGTCCCCGTTACCGTCGGATCCCAAAAACCGATTCCTGCTCAAAATGTATATTTTATCTACAAGAAAAGCAGAGGACAAGAAGAGGCAATTCAAACGGTGGTGGAAAAACTCCGGAACAAATAACGTCAGACTAAACATTTGACAAAAAATTCTAGTTATGCTATAATTTACTTATATATAACTTGAATGTATAATAAGATTCTCCTGGCCAGGGGAATCTTATTTTGTTTAAGGGAGACGGTCAATAAATGAACAAAGAAAAGTCCAGTTTAACTTCTCTTGTTTCTACTTTCGCCCGTGTTTATCACAGTGAATACGACCAGCCAAAGGTTTTTGATGACTTTGTTGCAAAGAACCTGATTACCCAAAAAGAATTCGCCGACATCCGGGAAAATATGATCAACGGGGTTCCTTTTTTCAGTGAAAAAATAGCCCGACAGTTTCAAGACCAACCGGATGAAATATTAAAATGGATTACACAAGTTCAACTTTCTCCTACTCCTCTCGCACGTGCAGCATATTGTGAAAGTCTATTGCTTCATGAAATCCGATTAGGTGTGAAGCAGTATGTCATTCTTGGCGCTGGCATGGATACCTTTAGTTTACGCCATCCCGAATTAAGAGATCAGTTAAAAATATTCGAAGTGGATCACCCAGCAACACAAGCATTTAAAAGGGAACGGATGGCACAGTCGGACTATGAAGTGCCGGCCAATCTTTCTTTTATCCCCATGGATTTCACCAGGGGATTTACGGAGCAGCCGCTAGTGGAAGCAGGTTTTTCTCCCAACAAAAAAACATTCTTCACTCTTTTAGGTGTGTCCTTTTATCTGACGAAAGAAGAAAATGCCGATTTATTGAAGAAACTGTTTGCCAATGTGCCTTCGGGCAGTTCGATCGTTTTTGATTACCCAGACGATACACTTTTTGAGGAAAAAGGAATATCGAATAGGGTACAGCATATGGTGCAAATGGCAGCAGCAAGCGGGGAACCAATGAAATCTAGTTTCTCTTTTAACCAACTGGAGAGAATGTTAGAGGATGCAGGATTACTTATTTATGAACATTTATCACCGGAGAAAATCCAGGAGCGATTTTTCCTTAACCGTTCTGACTATTTGTCTGCATTTGAGACGGTGCATTACGTTCATGCGGTCAAAAGATAAGCAGTCTACCATCAAACGAACATTCCGATTGGGATGTTCGTTTTCTTTTGCTAGATTGAATCATGCAGGCAGACTATGAGTATAAATCTTTGCTAAAGGAGTCAAATAATAATGCGGTTCAGGAGCTCCATTTATCTTTACCAGAGAGAGAACAATAGCCTTTGCAGCCAAAAAGACCACAACCTTATTTCTCCCTGCTATTTGCGACTAAAAGAGCATTGCCGACAAATGGCAAAATTCCTCAACATCTTTCCTGCACATTTCCAGCCCTTTTTCCCAAAAAGTCTCGGATGTAATATCTTCTCCAAGATGTTTCGCTGCTAATTGTTCAGTAGACATTCTGCCTGAATCACGCAGTAATGCTAGATAAGCCTGCTCAAACGACTTCCCGCCTTCCTTTGCGTTGGCATAGAGGCCAAGGGAAAACAAATAACCGAATGTATAGGGAAAATTATAAAATGGTGAATTCGTAATATAAAAATGCGGTGTCCAAATCCACGAATGGGCAGATCCGCCTTCAAGAGAGCCTTGATACCCTTTATCCAACGCTTCTTCCATCAACTCGTTTAGACGGCCAGCTGAAATGGTGCCCTTTTTTCGCTCTTGATAGAATTTTCCCTCAAATAGAAAGCGGGAATGTATATTCATAAAGTTCATGACACTCCGTTTTAATTTTTCATCTAGCAAAAAAAGCTTCTCTTCTTTTGAATCTGCAGCTTTAATCGCCGCATCAAAAATAACCATCTCAGCAAAAGTCGAGGCTGTTTCCGCTAAACTCATCGGATATTGCTTATTCATCCCGTCGACCTGCTTCATGGCGTGATTATGGAATGCATGCCCTAATTCATGGGTAAGTGTCAAAACATCCTTGAAGGTCCCGCCATAGGTCATAAATATCCTGGATTCTTCTGTGAGCGGGAAGCCCGCACAAAAAGCCACAATGGACTTGTTGGGACGGTTTTCCGCTTCTATCCATCCTTTTTCAAAAGCTCCCCGTACAAAATTTTCTAATTCGGGACCGAATCTTCCTAAGTGCTTTATAATAAAATCAACGGCCTCTTGATAGGAAACCTTATTCTTGCTTTCTGATATAGGAGCCCAAAAATCAGAATCTTCCAGTTTCCTTTTACCAAGAATGCGGGCTTTTTCGTTTAGATAAGCTGTAAAAGGCTGTTTATTGTTAGTTACTGCACGCCACATTGTATGGAGGGTTTCTTGTTGAATTTGGTTTTCTCTTAAAGGCTCTTCCAGAACATCCTCGATCCCTCTTTTTTTATATACTTGCAGGCGAAATCCAGCTATATGGTTCAGAATTCTGGCGAATAGATTCTCCTTTTCCGCCCATGTTTGTTCCAATGCCTCATGTGCCTCTTTTCGTACTTCTTCATCGGGATGGGATCTTAGATTTATCGCTTGTCCAATTGACAATTCGTTCGGTTCTCCATCAATGGAAACTTGCACAGTCAAATCATTTATCAAAGCCTTATAAAATCCCCCCCAAGAATGATACCAATCGGCCGTCAGATTGGTTAATAATGACTCCTCTTTCTTTGAAAGCCGCGCTTTTCCATTTCGTCGCCATTCCTTCAAGATAAATTCGTAGTTGCTGACTCTTCCCTTGTCGAGGAATTCCTGCCAAGATTCTTCCTCTATAGCTGCCAGATTATTTTTCATACTTAGTGTGGCAGATTCAAAACGCGCGCTTATGGATTCTAACTCACTTTGAAGTGAACTGGCAGTCTGTTCTTTGGAATCCTGTGCCAATATACATGTCACAAAGGATGTAGCTTGTGATAAATATTCACGAACTTTCCCGATTTGATTCAACAACTCTACAATCCGACCACTTGTGTCTTCTGCTTGCGATGGAGTGAAATTCCCCAAGTCGTTTTCAAGTTTCGCGAGCCTAATTCTTAACATTTCCAAATGAGCTTGAAATGATCGGGAATTGCTCCCACCCTGGAACAAAGAATCTAGATTCCATACTTCCTGGTACTTTGTCTCTTCCATTCTTTCCCCTCCTACCCTATTCTCCCACGCAGAATCATTACTCATCTTAAAGCTTTTCCAGACACGATATGCCAATGGAGATGTTTGGAATCCTGATAACTTCCCAAATTAGTAATTACTCTGCAGGCACCATGTTCTTCGGTCACCATTGCAGCAACCTTCCTAATGACATCAAGCAGTTCCAGCAATAGTTCATTATCCTCTTCCTCCAATGTAATCAATGAGGAAATATGTTTCTTCGGTATAGCGACAATATGTAATGGCCAAAATGGCTTGGTATGATAGTAAGCTAACGCGTTTTCTGTTTCTAGCACCTTGTGAACTTCTGTTTTACCACTTAACACCTCATCGCAATAAAAATCCGCCGTCATGACTTCCCACTCCCTTTTTCAGATTTCACGAAGCATTCTCGACTTTTTCTGGTGGACATCCTGTCACATAGGTTCCGGCAATAAAGTCATGAATCGCACGGTGGTCTTCCCTCATCCCCACCATAAAGACACTGACAATCAATCCAACTCCAAACGTGAGCGCATAAAAAATACCTGCTACTAATTCCCGTAATAACATGGTGCCTATGCCGACTTTTCTTCCGTCGAGCCTGACAATTCGATTCCCCGCCACTTTTCTTCCCAGCGTATAGCCATACCAGAGTACAGGTAAGAGCAAACCATATAAAAACCCGATAAAATCAATGAAACGAAATTCATCTCCATTAGTAAAATCCCCGTATGAGATATAGGTGATTAGTACGGTCCCCAAGGTGATAATAATAGCATCAATAAATCTGGCAATAATTCTATTGTCCAGTCCTGCTGGTTCTGTCGTTTCCACTCGTCAGTCCCCTTTTCCTTATCCAACATACATTCCTTCTAGGTCACTATTTATTTTAACAGTTTTCCAAACATTTCTAAAATTTCGTCGAACCCACTTACAGATATGACTTCTTAATAGAGTACCAGTGAGAAAATTAACCAAAACGTGTTAAAATTGTAAATGGAAAAGGAGGAAACTGCGATGAAAAAAGTAGTTGCGCTTTTTATTTTGATAGCAATCTTGTCTACTATAGTTATTTCCTGGCCCACCATAAGAAAAAATTACTTTCCTGAAAAAGAAGCAGAACACCTGATAAATAAATACTATCAGTCCCTTATCAATGAAGAATACGAGGAAGCGTTTGACGTTTTACTTCTTTACGATGGCGAAGGAAATGGCACGGATGTTTTTTCTTTTGATACCACCTTGACAAAGGAACAGGCCAAAGACTTTTATATGGAAAAGATTGCATTTTTAAAAAAACAGGATTACACGATAAAGGATTACAATATTACGGATGTAGAATATGCAGATGGTCATACATTTTGGCACCATTTGATGTTGGAAGTGGAAGTGAATGGAACGAAGCAGAAATATCATGAAACCGCACACCTACGGGAAGAAAAGTTATTGATTGGAGAAAAGGATGACCCTTTTGTTCAGTATAGGGACGGGAGAATGAAGGTAAAACTTGAAAAGCCTGCGTTGGAATGAACAGGATTAATCCTTTTAAAAAGACCCTTATTTTCTAGCCACAAGGGTCTCTCTATCCATATTTCAATACATATGAATACAATATCCTATCTGATTTTATCCAGGAGCTGTCCGGTGGAAACAATCGTCGCAAATTCACCGTGCAAGGTGGCCAGTGATACATGATGAATAGTCTCTGCATCATGGTAAATGTTATCATGATTCGGTAATCCGAAGGCTGCCGTTGCATCTGAGACAAGGTAGGTATCGAAGCCTAAATTGCCGCTCATTCTTGTGGTGGTGGAGACACAGTGCGGAGTGGTCAGTCCTGTTATGACTACCGTTGAAATGTCATTCCGTTTCAAAGTCCCTTCCAGATCCGTGCCAATAAAACTGCTATTTACTTTCTTAGTGATTACCTCTTCACCATCCTTCGGCTGAACGGATTCTTTTATCGAAAACCCTTTGTTCCCAGGATGAAATAGCGAGTCGGGGTTGTCCGAGGTATGTTGGATATGGATGACCTTCCATCCGTTTTCTCTCCATAGAGTCAGGATTCTGCTAATATTTTCTTCCGCTTGCGGATTGTTTCTGACTCCCCACTTTTCGTCTTCAAAAGCTTCTTGTACATCGATGATAATCAATGCTGTGTTTTTATTCATCCGTTTTCTCCTTTTCTCAGGTAAACTTTTGCTATGCCGATAAGCGTTTCACATCATCGGGAAATCTTGATTTCACTTTTCCATCGAAAACCGGAAAAATATTTAACGAGTAACTTACATCCCCTCTATATCCTGGACCAGTATAGGCAATCCATTAAGAAATAAGTGTTGTTTTCCCTCCAATTCCCTTGTGGTTGCTTGTGGAAGCTTTTCAGCATATGCGATATGGTGGGCGAAAGGAACAATGTCTTCATCCACACTATGATAAAGGAACAAATTCGGTATGGAAGGGAGCTTTTGTTCGAAATTACGCTGGAGTGTAAATTCTTTCGACTGCCAATTTTTGTCCAGTCCCCAGTATGGTGAGGCGATTATAAATAAACCGGAGATAGCCAAGTCAAGCGAGTGCTCTGTTAGATATTTAAGTAAGACAGAACCACCCAATGAATGACCAATCAAAGTCACTTCTCCAGTAAGCTTATGGAGTTCTTTCTCAAGCTGCTGTTTCCAATGGGCGCACACCGGATTTTCCGGTTCCGGCATTTTAGGAGAAACAAAACGATAGGTCTCACCAAGCTCCTTGCTTAAATAGGAAGACAAATTACTGCTTCCCTGGCCCTGACCTTGAGGACCAGCACTATGAATAAACAAAACCGTTTTTTTCATAAAGATATCCCTCCCTATGGGAATAAACACACCTGTTTCATTAGTACTTCAACAAATATAATGTTAATCCTGCACCGTTATAATGAATACTAGTCCACTTGCCTAATTATGGTCTAACGCCTTTTTTACTGCTTCCATTGCATGAATAGCAGTCGTATCAAACAAGGAGACTTCTGCGTCTTCAGGCTTAACTAATAAACCTATTTCCGTACACCCTAAAATGATCCCTTCCACTCCATCTTTTACTAAATGGCGGATTACCTGTTGGTAATAGTCCTTGGACGAGGGATTGATTTTCCCTAAACATAACTCATCATAAATAACTCTGTTCACGTTAACCCGTTCTTCTTTTGACGGAATCACTACCTTGATTCCGTTTGCCTCCAATCTTGCCTTATAAAAGTCTTGTTCCATCGTATACTTCGTCCCAAGCAAACCGACCGTTTTGATACGTGCATTTCGAATTTGAGATGCCGTAGCATCAGCAATATGCAGGACAGGTATTTGCACTTTTTCTTCTATGTAATCAATTACTTTATGCATGGTGTTCGTACAAATAACAAGAAAGTCTGCACCGGCTCTTTCCAGAGATGTGGCCACTTCACCTAAATGGTTTCCAGCTCTTTCCCAATCCTCTTCCGCTTGATAACGTTCAATCTCCTCAAAGTCCACACTATACAACAAACACTTGGCCGAATGTAAGCCACCCAACTTGTTTTTCACTTCTTCATTTATGATTCGGTAATACTCTAGTGAAGACTCCCAGCTCATACCGCCTATAAGTCCGATCGTATTCAAAATTGTTTCCTCCTGCCCTGGGCTCCTATATTAAAAACCCTCTTTTTTTGATAGGCAAATTAACTCGACATATCTCCTCGAATACTGATTTGCCCCATTTCTTTTTATGTAAATTTGATTGTCCAATTGGATTCGTATCCGCTTGAAAAATCCAGACCAACCAGTCTCATTCTTACAAGCAGGCTTATAAAGTAATAAAAACTTAGCACTATTACCTCTATGCATCCACTTTTAGAAGTCATAAAGTCTATTGCCAATTATGTCCAAAGTTATGTGTAAGAACCAACGTTAAATCCCTCGGTAACCGCACTGATCTTAACCGTATGTCTTTGTTCTTCCTTACTCTCATCATTTCTCCCTTGAAATATCGTCGAAATGCAAGTCATACACGATAAATTCACCAAATGGAGCCAACTGTTTAAGTCCCAGCAAATATCTAAAGGATGCTTGTTTGTCCAATCCTATCTCTTTCTTTCCTTCTCGCCTCAATTAATAGTCATTCTTACCTCGCCAGTTTCTTTTGGAAAGTCACTACGAGATAATTTTCTACCCGTCATATATTGTCTGTAAGCAGTAATGGTTCCATCATGCGAAACAATATAAATTCTTTTTTTGCCTGTTTGCTTACACCTGTTCAGGAATCTTTCTGCAATACGCGTAAACGCTTGTTGAGAGGACTTATTGATACCCTTTGACCACCACTCGCCAGAAGGATCTTCTATGGAAAACTCATTGAATTCCTCTTTTACTTTTTCTCTTGGCAGGAGCGAATCACAAGGCAAGGTCTGCCACTCTGGATTTTGAGGAAACATTCTCGGAGAAACGAGCGGGCTCACCATTTTCGCACAGTCAGTACCCTCACTCCATATTTGAGTTGTTTGTAACGTTCTTCTGAGAGGACTGCTGATAACTAGTTCTGTATCTGATAAAGGGAACTGCTTTCGAAGTGATTTTGCCTGAAGGATTCCAGCTTCGGTCAATCCAGGGTCTGTAATATGTAAACTTTCAGGTGGATTCAAGGTATGTTCTCCTTGTCCGTGCCTGATAAATAGTAACTCCATCATTCCCCTCCCTTTCAAGGCATGGAACTGGTCGTTAGTTCAATGAAGATAGCCAAAGCACCTAAAAATATGGTCATTAAAGTTGAACTGAATATCACTCTTTTAATAACCATAATACTTTTATCTGACAGATTTAACTTTCGATAAACCAAGAAAGCAATCACACCCAAAACAATGGAACCAATCCAACAAATCAAACCAATTTCTGTAACTAATTTTTCCCAATCAACCATCCAAAAGTACAGAATAATGAAATGAACAACAACTAAAGATATTGTAATAATCAATGATAGTTTTTTGAACAATACTTTCCCTCCAACCATCCAACATCAAAGCAAAACCACTAATTCGCCACAGAAATTAGTGGTCTTATACTCTTTCTTTCTCCCATTCTTAACTATGATATTACCCGACGAAATACTCATCTTCCTTTTACTGTTGATCCTCCCTGTCTGTCTCAAAGTTCTTCTTCTCCGTAAGCAATTGCTTGATCTCCCGAATTTCCGCTTTCAGTTCCTGGTTATCCTTCGACAGCTTCGTCAACTGATCCTGATGCAGATCATCCCCTTCCTGACTCAGGAAATCTACAATCACCGCTACTACCAGGTTGAGAATTACCAAGGCGCCGATCACGATGAAGGAGATAAAGTAAATCCAGGCCCATGGTATTTCGTTGATTACCGGTCTTGCTACCTGGCTTGCCCACGATTCAAATGTGACCACTTGCGTCAGGGTGAACAGGGAAGCATGGAAGCTGCCAAAGTATTCAGCCGGCAAGACATCCCTGAAATAGGTGGTTCCGATAATCGCGTAGATGGAAAAAATCAATACCGTCAAACCCAGTATTCCTGTTAAAGCGGGGATTGACCGCATCAAAGAGTCGACGATTTTTCGTAACGCAGGAACGGCCGGTATCATTCTTAACAGACGCAGGACTCGTACCAGCCGTACAACCGTGACAAACGGGGCTGTATAAAAAATCAAGCTTGCAGCCACGATTAAAAAGTCGAAGACATTCCAATTATCCGAGAAATATCTTTTAACACCGAGTCCAACCAATTTGATCACCATTTCCGCCACAAATATCCAAATAATAATCCGATCCAACAGTTGGAGCATTCGATTGCCCACAAAGTAGGTTTCTCCAATGATGACCAATCCATTTAACACAATGATTGCAATAACAATTGCTTGAAAGTATTTATTTTCTGCTATCTCCCCGAGTTTATTTCGGGGAATATGCTGCTGATTTGATACTCGTTTGTTTGCTGACATGCTGCCTCCCTCATAACCGTTTTTGTCTTATATATCGGTTATATCTCCTTCGCATTATATCAGAATTGTGTGTTTCTTATTACTTGGAAGGCTTAAATTAGAGAACTGTATGAAATCCAAAAAAGTTACGCTTGATCATTCAGAACCTCGAATGGACACTTTTTACCAAAACCATGATTTCAGCTTTATATTTTCATAGATATCCATGTAAAGATTGTTGATTTCCGTAAGATCGGATTGATTCTTCTCAAATCGCCGGATCAGTGCTTGGTTCGCCTTCCCGTCAAAATTATGTTCTAGTTTACCGATGATATCCCTGTGTTTTTCGGAAAGAGGCTGAACCTTATAACATCGGGCAAGGTATTGCTTGTAGAACTCCGCTTTTGCTTCCAAATCACTTTTGATGCGGTTCTTCAACTCATTCTCTTGCCTTTTTGTTTCTAAATAATTTTCCCACCAGTCCGCTATATTCGTTTCTTTCACTGAATCCACCACTTTTCTTCTTGTATTGCATTATTGGATTTTTAACCATTGGGCAAGCAGCTGATCCACCTGGGTAAAATCCTTGCTCATTTTTTCCATATTATAAGCAATATCCCCTGTGTCCAAATGGGACCTTTGAAGTTTTGCCAACAGGTCTTCTAGTTCATCGATTTCAAGTAACATCGGTATTCCTTCAGGTCCAATCTCTGTCAAACCACGAAAGGCTTCTTCCACGTGGGAAGGGTTCAACTTATCATATTCACCATAGCCTACCATATTTATGTACTTACTCTTCAACTCCGTCATCGTTGCCAGGTAGTCGTCGAGAAAATGTGTCACAGCCTTTCTTGTCACTGCTATTTGGTGCTCACTGTCCTTCAGCTCCGTCGCGTAACTATCCAGTAAACTCGCCTGGATACGGATAGGAAAGTCCGAAACACCACTATTTTTCAGAGCTAAAGGTGACATTGTTAATTGATCTTGAATCTTTTCATCATATAAGAGACTTGGCAGAAAATAGCCGTTTTCATCATACATGCTGTTGTCCATATAATTCTTGATGCCATGGCTCGATAATCCCCAGCCGCCAGGCGCAGGATCCCCCATATAATAAACGGAACCTACGGATTTTTTATAATAGGTCCCTACAGAATCATCAGGGTAGGTGTAAGAAATGATGTTATCTTTAAATTCACCATTTAATGCTCGCTTTTGATTTTCATCGGACAGTAAATCAAAAACATCCGCTGCAGCGAAGGTAATGGCATTGGATTCATACTTCACCGCATAGTATTGAGCAAGCCCGCCGCCTAACGAGTGGCCGACAAAGGTTATGTTGTTGGCCCCAAATTGCTTTACATATTTATTGACGACGTTATCCGCTTCGGTAAATTGGTTTTTGTTGGTGTATGTGATGGTTTTATCATGGGGATTTAACTTAGCTGTACCAGCTAGAAGCGCAGCATCTTGTGAGGGGCTTGCTATATAAGGTGTTTTTCGATATTCCTTTTTGCTATAATTGGAATTACCAAGGACGATACCTTCCACATCTTCTTTCACATCTTTTGCGAATTCAGAAAAGTCCGTGTCTTGCGTTTCATAAACCAGTTTATCATCTTTTAATTTCGCCCCTCCGCCAGCTCCTGCCAACCTTGCATCCTGTGAGGGGGAACCAACATATTTTTGTTCGACTTGTTTCGTGGTAGTGGTCGGAAGTTCTGTTCCACGGAAACTGATAACTACCTCTTCTGTCTCGGGATTTTGCAGGACGTAACCGTGAAGGCCGGTGTCTTTGTCAGTGATGGTTTCGATGGTTTTCCATTTAACTTTTTTTCCATTGACTATGTGTTTGATTTCTTCCTTGTTATCTTTGTATGTTTCGTTTGAAATAAAACTTGCTTCTAAATCGGAGATATGTAGAACCATAGAAGTTCTCCTTTCTCTATTATTCTCCTTATAAAGAGGTGGTATTATGAAAATTTTCCATAGATTTATAATTTTTTCCACTATTATTATACTATTGGGGGGGTGCAATGTGAACTTAAACGAGAATAATTTTGACGAGAAAACAATTTTAAAAATGGAAGAAACTGCTAAAAGTTATATTGTAAACAACTATAAAGGTGTTGAATCAATAACATTTGAAGAACCCTATCAGAGCCCCATGGGAGCTTTTACGATTGATGGTAAGGTAAATAGTAAAGGTGGTTTTTCCATAACATTTAATGATGATTTTACAGTAGCCGGAATTAGTTTAGAAGAAGGCTTCCCCGAAGAAAAAGAAGAGTGCGTAAAAAAAGTTTGTGATTATTAAAACAGGTAGGTTTTAAAAGTGTGGAAGTTTCTATTTACTGTAATGTTGATCACTTCCATTATTCTTACTGGTTGCAATGTGAACTCTCCCAACAATTCCTATAATGAGGAAACAAAGGAAAAAGCTATAGAAGCTGTCGAGAAGTATTTGCAAAATAATTTCGTGGGAATCACCTCTGTGCAAGTTACTGACATTTATCAAAGTCCGATGAGTGGATTAACCGTTGATGGCAATGTTAACGATGGAGAGGCAGATTTTTCAGCAGGGGTTGAAAGTGACTATACTATAGGGAGTATAGGAGTAAGTAAAGAGTTTCCTGAAAGGAAAGAAGAATGTAAAGAAAATACTTGTGGTGATTAATTGAAAAAGGATTGGTATTCCTTATGCGTGAAATTACTTTCATTATTTTGTTCATACTCTTAACGCTGGCAGGTTGTAATGTGTATAGTAATAAAAACAACTTCGATGAGGAAGCAATCAATAAAGCTAAGAAAACAACAGAAAGTTATTTAAAAAACAATTATGAAAACATCCAAACAATAGAATTTAGTGATGACCATAGTAACCCAATGGGGGGCTTGATGATCCGAGGCACCGTTAATGGAGAAGCAGGTTTCTCAGTTAGTGTTGATCCGAAGAATTTTGTTGTTAACAGTGTTGGCGAGAAAAAAGGCTTCCCCGATAGAAAAGATGAATGTAAAGAAAAAAGCTGTGATTATTAATGGAAAAGGATGGATAGCAAGTCTAGGAAAATTTCATTTCTTTATTCTTTTGCCATTCGTTTTGTTAACAGGATGTATGACCGACATGGTAAAGAATGACTTCGATGAAGAAACGGTTAATCAAGCTAAAGAAACAGCCGAGAGTTTCTTAAGAAATAATTATGAAAACATCCAGACAATAGAATTTAGTGAGGATTACAGTAATCCTATGGGTGGGTTGATGATTAGGGGAACAGTAAATGAGCAGGAGGACGCAAACTTTTTAATTGATATTGATTTTGGTTCCGAGAATAAATTGCAAGTAAGCAGCATCGGAAAAGGAAAGGATTTTCCAGTAGAAAAAGAAGAGTGTAAAGATAAATTTTGTGATTATTAATTAAGGTTGGTTTTCATGATGCATAAGTATCTTATTACTTTTTTGTTGAGCACTTTACTGCTTATAGGATGTAATGCGAATTCATCGAATGGAGATTACGATCAAGAAACAATATCTAAAGCTAAAGAATCAGCTAAAAGTTTTATTGAAAATAACTACGAAGGAATTCATTCTATTGAACTGGAAGAGCCATACCAAGCACCTATGGGAAGCATGACAGTAGATAGAACGGTAAATGGAGAAGTCGGATTCTCGATTAGTCTAAACAAGGATTTCACGGTATCCAGAATTGGGGAAAACGAAGGATTTCCGGAAGAAAAAGAAGAATGTAAAGAAAAAACATGTGATTACTAATTTAAGGATGGTATTCTCCGTGTGGAAATTCCTTTTTGTATTAACCACTATCATGTGTGTTGGGTGTAATTCGTCTAATAATAACTATGAAAACATTCGTACGGTAGAGTTTAGTGATGATCTAAGCGACCCGATGGGGGGCTTAATGATTCGCGGCACTGTCAATGGAAATGCTGGTTTCTCTGCAAGTGTCGATCCACAAGAATTTACGGTGAATAGCCTTGGCGAAAAGAAAGGCTTTCCTAAAGTAAAAGATGAATGCAAAGAAAAGGTTTGTGGTTATTAATGAGAACTAGCGTTTTATCCCTCCCACGTTAATTTCCTCACTTATGTTAGCACTCTATTCCCCTGCATGTATTTTATAATATTTGAAGTGCAAGCAATATAAAAAGACCCCGAATTTCGGAAAAAACTTTTTAACGAAATCAGGGTCGTGTCTGCTTTTCTTTAATTAGGCTTTGAATAACGTACTTATAGAGTGAAAGCTGGTAGATATAATCCTGAATCAGTAACGAATTAATGTAGGTAATCCCACGTTATGCTTCGCTTTTTTCCACCATCTCATGAGAATTCTTTCCTTCAAAGTCATCAAGCACTGCCCGCACTTCATCTGTTGACTTAGTACTCATCAATTGATTTCTTAATTCACTCGCCCCTCGGAACCCCTTCACATAAATCTTGAAAAAGCGAAGAAGCGGTTTGAACGGACGTGGCTCGAATTCTTCGGAATATTTGTCATGGAGATCAAGGTGCAGCCTTAACAGATCTAGCAATTCCTTACTGCTATGATCTTGGGGTTCCTTTTCAAAGGCAAACGGATTATTGAAAATACCGCGGCCGATCATAACTCCATCTACATCATATTCTTGAGCGAGCTTCAATCCGGTTTGACGGTCGGGAATATCCCCATTGATCGTCAACAGAGTATCTGGTGCCACTTCGTCGCGAAGCTTCTTAATCTCTGGGATCAGCTCCCAATGGGCATCTACTTTGCTCATTTCCTTTCTTGTACGCAGATGAATGGAAAGATTGACAATGTCTTGTCTCATTAAATGCGCTAACCAGTCTTTCCACTCGTCCACCTCTGTGTAACCGAGCCTTGTCTTCACACTTACAGGCAATCCTCCTGCCTTCGCAGCTTGTATGATCTCCGCTGCCACGTCGGGACGGCGGATAAGGCCGCTGCCCTTCCCTTTTGGTGCAACATTTGCTACCGGGCAGCCCATGTTAATATCTATCCCCTTAAACCCTTGCTTTGCCACACCGATACTCGTTTCACGAAACAATTCGGGCTTGTCCCCCCATATATGGGCAACCATTGGCTGTTCATCTTCTGTAAACGTCAAACGCCCGCGCACACTCTGGTTTCCCTCCGGGTGACAATAACTTTCTGTATTTGTAAACTCTGTAAAGAACACATCAGGTCTGGCTGCTTCACTCACCACATGGCGAAAGACAACATCTGTCACATCTTCCATTGGTGCCAGTACAAAAAATGGCCGTGGTAGATCGCGCCAAAAATTATCTGTCATGTTTTACTCCATTCCTCTCATTATGGGACGTAACAAACCCTTATCCCAAAAATAAAAAAAGCAAAATGGCTTTGCTCCCTTTACACTTATACCATGCTTAAGCACTATTTATCAAACACTAAAAGCTTAGTTGATAAAATTCCCAATCAATAAGATAGTTAGACCACTCTTCCTATTTTTCAGAAGATTGTTGTTTTTTGTAATAGATTGGGTTAGGATGGTGATGTAGGGATTTATTACCAAAAAAGAGGAGGACGAAGAATGAAAAAGTTGTTAGGAGTACTTCTTATTGCTTTCTTGGCCATTCCATTATTACCGGCTGATAAAGCATCTGCAGCACCTGCGCCGGAATTGACAAATGTCCAAATATTCGGGGTTACTTCGGACGCAGCCAATTATGTATGGGAAGATGTTAACTTCAACCAGCAAAGCGCTGTGAATCCGATGGGAGGAGAAACGGGATACTTAGCCGTCTATGTAGAGGGCACGATTCAACAAGGTACATTCCGGGTTTACAATAATGGAAATAATATCACCTCCCAAACCTTTAAAGCCTTAGATGATGAATATGTAACCGACAGCGGCAATAATGTGATAGGCACGATCAAGTATGTCGGCTTTCCGTTATCCGCAGTTTCAAGTGGAAGATTCACCATTTCCGCGAACAACTACTATCCACCAAATAATACACTATATGAAAACTTATATATTGAAGTAGAATAGGAGTTTTTTAGATATGAGAATTACCCCCGATAATACACAATTCGCTGCTTACAGCCGCCTTACGGTTTCTGCACATTTGCGAAACCAATTAAGGGATGGTACAAGTATGACGGAACAACAGGAGGATCTCTCTTTTTCTAAGTTTCAGGAACTTCTGGACGAAGAAAAAGTTGTGAATCAAAAGAATGCAAGAGAAATGTCCGACTTTCACCGGAGTGCTTTAGAAACACAAATGAATTACACAGATAATCCAAAACGCACGCAGGAAGTGAAAGGTATCATGGAAAAAGCGTTCGCCTTAGGGTTGGTGGATGAGGATAATACACTAATCAATAAGTTTGATCAAAAAGCCTGATATCAGGGATAAATTACAAAAAAGCCTTTTCCTTTTTAGGAGAAGGCTGACTTCTTTTTATTTCACTTAAATAACGTTTTTCCTTGGAAATAAAGCGACCCTGATTTCGCAAAAGAATTATTTTCGAAATCAGGGTTTATTTGCATAATTATTTTTTTAACCGAATCTCCGCCACAGCTTCAATATGTCCTGTTTGCGGGAACATGTCGACTGGCTGTACTTGCTTGGTTTCGTAGCCGCCGTCTTCCAAAATGCGCAGGTCTCTTGCAAGAGTGGATGGATTGCAGGATACGTAGACGATCCTCTCCGGTTTCATGGTGACCATTGCTTCAAGCAAAGCTTCGTCACAGCCTTTTCGCGGCGGGTCTACCACAATGACATCTGGGCGCAGCCCCTGGGCCGTCCACCAAGGCATGACCTTTTCTGCTTCCCCGACGTAGAACTCTGTATTCTCAATATGATTAAGCTTAGCGTTTTTCTTGGCATCCGCAATGGCTTCCTGGACGATTTCCACGCCATAGACCTTTTTCGCCTGCTGGGCTAAAAATAGAGAAATTGTGCCGATTCCACAATAAGCATCAACGACTGTCTCTCCTCCAGTCAATGCTGCATATTCCAAGGCCGTATCATACAGCCGTTTCGTTTGCGGCGGGTTCACTTGATAAAAAGACCGTGCGGAGATGGCGAACTTAATATCGCCGATGTTATCATAAATGTACTCATTCCCCCACAATACCTTTGTATCTTTTCCAAAGATGACATTGGTCTTCTTTTTGTTGACGTTATGCACGATGGATTTGACATGCGGATAGGTCTCATGTATCTCCTTGACTAACTCTTCCTGATGGGGGAGCTCTTCTGTCCTGGTGATCAGAACAATCATTGTCTCGCCGGTTTCTTGTCCGGTCCGTACCATAATATGGCGAAGGACTCCTTTATCGTGTTCCTCATCATAGGCGGAGATTCCCAGGCGTTCGGCCATACGACGGACGACTTCCACCATCCGGTCATTGACTTCGTCCTGAATGACACAGCGGTCCATGCCTTCGATGATTTTGTGGCTGCGCTTTTGGTAAAAGCCGGTGATTAATTCGCCGTCGCGTTCTCCGACAGGAATCTGCACCTTATTCCGATAACGCCATGGGTCTTCCATTCCCAGCACCGGATGAACCGGCACATCCTCCAGGTGAGCGATTTTACGCAAGGCATTCTTCACTTGATTCTGCTTCATCTCCAGCTGCAGCGAATAGCTCATATGCTGCAGTTGACAGCCACCACATTGGACATACACGTCACAAGGCGGCTCCACTCGCTCTGGGCTTACTTCTTTTATATCCAACAACTTACCGAATCCGAAATTTTTATTGACTTTGACAACCTTCACTTTTGCTGTTTCGCCCGGCAATGCATACGGAACAAACAGCGGATAACCTTCCACTTTTCCTACACCTGCTCCTTCATGGGTCAAATCCTGGAAAGAAAGCTCGATTGTTTGATTCTTTTTTACAGGCGGCTTCTGTTTAGCCATAACTATCATCGTCCTTCTTGTCAATTGCTGACAAAAGTTTACCACATATAGGGACGGAAAGAAAATATCTGTTCACAAACTGACATTTCCGGTAATTTCCCGGGAAATATTAGTCTTTTCGACATATCCTTCTCTGTCCAGTTGTAGTTTTTCTTGGAGTATTCTTTATAAAACTTGTTGATCCTAGTGTGGTCAAAACGGCAGAAAGACAACAAAAGACGCACAGACGAAATGCTGTGCGTCTTTTGTCAGGAATTTTCAAGTCTGGCCGTCTTTTTGGCTTCTTCTTTCTGGATAAAGCTTTCCGGAACAAAGTATTCAATGTGTCGATAGAGGTTGATAAACTCTCCCGGAAGATCGCCGCCATATTCCCCGTCGACATTCAGCTGCATCTTTTCCTCTGTATGCACCTTGATTCGGTTGGCTCTGGCATGGAATAGGAGAGCATCCTCCAAATGGGCGCCTCGCAGTGCCAGCGTGGCAATGCGGATAAATTCGGCAATGTTCGCTTTCTTCAGTATCAGCAAATCAAACATGCCATCATCCATCGTCGCACCAGGTGCCAATTTTTCGAAGCCACCAACCGAATTGGTGTTGGCCACCAAAAACAGCATAATTTCATCCTCGAAAATTTTTCCATCATACTCGATGGTTACTTTAATCGGCCGCAAAGACGGCAGCATTTCTATTCCCTTCAAATAATAAGCGAGTTGACCAAGCACCGTCTTAAGCTTGCTCGGTACTTCGTAGGAGAGCTCTGTCAGTTTTCCGCCACCGGCAATATTCATGAAGTACTGATCATTTACCTGGCCGATATCGAGTGCTTTCACCCGGTCTGCCAGGATAACGTCCACCGCCTTTGGAATATTCCGTGGTATGTGCAATGCACGCGCTAAATCATTGGTGGTGCCGACCGGAATGATACCGAGTTTGGGACGAAAATCATTGCCGGCAATGCCGTTGATTACTTCATTGATCGTACCGTCTCCGCCAGCGGCTATAACGATATCGAATTTCCGATCCACGGCTGTTTGGGCTGCTTTAGTAGCATCTCCCGCACAGGTGGTGGCATGGGCGGATGCTTCGTATCCAGCTTGTTCAAGCGATTGTAAAACGCCGGGAAGTTCTTTTTTAAAGGCTTCTCGACCTGATGTTGGATTGTAAATAATACGGGCCCTTTTCATAAGGTCTCCCCCTGTTCCATCTATCATTGCAGGCAGCTGTAAAGCCAGTCTGCCATATTAAAAAAAACAAAGACAAGCACCATTTGCTAGTCCAACTTCCATCATAGCCCTTTTCCGCCGGTTTGAAAAGTTTTTTCCTCGATTTGACGAAGGAATAATGATGCATTCTACCCGGAGGCTTGGAATGACTGCTTTTCTGTCGATAAGGAACAAAGAGAATGGCTTCCCATTAGAAGCCATCCCCTTTTGGTTTTATTAATGCTTATCCATTTCTTCTTTCAAAATCTTGTTGACCATCGGAGGATTTGCCTGGCCTTTAGTGGCCTTCATCACTTGGCCGACCAGGAATCCGAGTGCCCGGTCTTTTCCGTTCTTGTAATCAATGATCGACTGCTCGTTTTCATCAAGAATGCCGGTGACAATTTCCTTCAACTGACCTTCATCAGAAATTTGCACCAGTCCTTTATCTTTGACGATTTGCTCCGGATCGCCGCCTTTCTCCACCAATTCGGCAAAGACTTTCTTGGCAATTTTCGAAGAAATCGTGCCATCTTCGATCAGCTTGATCATTTTTGCGAGTCCTTCTGGTGTCAAAGCCAGATCGTGCAGCTCCATCTGCTGCTTGTTCATGTAGGCAGACACCTCTCCCATCAACCAATTGGAAGCTTGTTTCATGTCCGCTCCTTGTTGAATGGTTTCTTCAAAGAAATCGGACATCTCCTTGGTACTGGTCAATACCATGGCATCATATGCAGGAAGCTCAAGTTCATGGATATAGCGCTGTTTGCGGGCATCCGGTAATTCAGGAATCTCCGAACGGACGCGCTCTTTCCAATCCTCATCGATAAAAAGAGGTACCAAATCAGGCTCAGGAAAGTAACGATAATCGTCCGAACCTTCTTTCACCCGCATTAAAATGGTTTCTTTTGTCTGCTCATCGTAGCGCCTTGTTTCCTGCAGAATTTCTCCGCCGGAAAGCAGTACTTTCTGCTGGCGTTTTTCTTCGAACTCCAACCCTTTTTGCACAAACGAGAAGGAATTCAAGTTTTTCAATTCGGTTTTCGTCCCGAACGCTTCCTGTCCGATCGGACGAATGGACAAGTTGGCGTCACAGCGCAATGAACCCTCTTCCATTTTACAGTCCGACACACCAGTATATTGAATGATGTTTTTCAGTTTTTCCAAGTAAGCATACGCCTCTTCCGGTGAACGCAAGTCCGGCTCTGAGACGATTTCAATTAATGGAGTACCCTGGCGATTGTAATCGACAAGCGAATAACCATCGTCACTGTGCGTCAGTTTACCGGCATCTTCCTCCAAATGGAGCCGGGTAATGCCAATTTTTTTCTTCTGACCGTCCACCTCGATCTCAATCCAGCCATGTTCACCGATCGGCTGGTCAAACTGGGAGATTTGATAGGCCTTCGGATTATCCGGATAAAAGTAGTTTTTTCGGTCAAATTTAGTATCTGTGGCAATTTCACAGTTCAGTGCCATCGCCGCCTTCATCGCGAAGTTGACTGCCTCCTCATTAAGGACCGGCAGTACTCCTGGATATCCTAAATCAATCGGATTGACGTTGCTGTTAGGATCCGCACCGAAGTGATTGAAGCTGGGACTGAATATTTTCGAATCTGTTTTCAACTCAACGTGGACTTCCAAGCCGATAATCGTTTCAAAATTCATTAGTTGGCACCTCCCAATTCAGGCTGTTTTTTGTGGTGGTCGGTTGCCTGTTCAAATGCATAAGCGGTCCGAAGCATGGTCGCTTCGTCAAAGTGCTTGCCGATGATTTGCAACCCAATCGGCAGACCATCGCTGGAAAAGCCGCATGGTACGGACATCCCCGGGACCCCAGCAAGGTTGACTGGAATCGTCAAAATATCGTTCGTATACATGGTTAGTGGATCATCGATGATTTCGCCGACTTTAAAAGCAGGAGTAGGCGTTGTAGGACCAACAATCACATCGTATTCCTCGAATACTTTTTCAAAATCGTTTTTAATCAATGTCCGGACTTTCTGTGCTTTTTTATAGTAAGCATCATAATAGCCGGAGCTTAACGCAAAGGTTCCGAGCATAATCCGGCGCTTCACTTCATCACCGAAGCCTTCGCTGCGGGAACGCTTAAACATGTCCATCATGTTATCTGCCTGCTGGGAACGGACGCCGTAGCGGACACCGTCAAAGCGGGCCAGATTGGCGGATGCTTCAGAAGATGATAACAAGTAGTATGCGGCTACTGCATAGCGTGAATGCGGAAGGGAAACTTCTTCCCAGGTAGCCCCTAAATCTTCATATACCTTCAAAGCGTCGAGTACTGCTTGCTTCACTTCCGGGTCGACCCCTTCGGATAAGTATTCAGAAGGGACTGCTATTTTCAATCCTTTTACTCCCTGGTAAAGGGTTTCCGTATAGTTTGGAATATCGATATCAGCAGAAGTAGCATCCATCGGGTCATGGCCTACTATTGCCTGCATTAAGTGGGCATTGTCTTCCACCGTGCGGGTAATCGGACCGATTTGATCCAGCGAAGAGGCAAATGCCACTAAGCCAAATCGGGATACAAGTCCGTAAGTGGGTTTCGAGCCGACCACCCCACAAAAGGCTGCCGGCTGACGAATCGAGCCGCCTGTATCGGAACCAAGGGAGAAGAATACTTCTTTCGCTGCAACAGCTGCTGCTGAACCACCGCTCGAGCCGCCCGGTACATAATCGGTATTCCATGGATTGCGTGTTGCAGAATAGCTCGAGTTTTCATTGGATGATCCCATCGCAAATTCGTCCATGTTCAATTTTCCAATAGTAACTGTATTCTCTTTATCGAGTTTTTCGACGACCGTAGCATCGTATAACGGATCGGTAAAATTATCGAGGAACTGACTGGCACACGTCGTGCGCAAACCTTTGGTCACAATGTTGTCTTTTATGCCGATTGGCAAGCCATATAATAGGGAGCGAGCGTCTCCATCCTGCTGATCGAGCTCTTCCGCCCTGGCTTTTGCCCTTTCTTCATCCAGCGTCAAAAATGCTTTGACTTGGTCATCGACAGCGTTGATGCGCTTATATGATTCGGCGACCAAATCGCTGACGGTGATTTCTTTATTATGTAACTTGTCCTGTAATTGTTTTAACGTATAATCAAAAAGCGACATGCTTTGTAAGCCTCCCTATTCAAGTATTGATGGGACACGGAACTGTCCATCCTGTTTGTCCGGCGCATTTTTCAGTGCATCTTCTTTCTCAATCCACTTTCTAGGCTCGTCCTTGCGCATGACATTTTTCAAATCCAGTACGTGGGTAGTCGGTTCTACATCTTCCGTATTCAGCTCATTCAGGCTTTCAGCGTAATGGATAATATCATCCAATTGTTTCGTCATTTTTTCGACTTCCTCATCGCTTATTGCCAGCCGGGCCAGATGGGCCACATGTCTTACTTGTTCCTTCGAGATGTTGGACATCTCAGTCACCTCCATTTGTTTTATTCGTCTAGGACAAAAGCGCAAGCGCCTGTTTAAGGAGTACAGGCTAAATCCGCCACGTCCTGTGGCAACGCCAGCATGCCAATCCTGTGGGCCTCCGACAAGCTTAAGAACAGCCTCGGCGTGGCGCTTTTTGCCACACTGAGGGTGGGATTTAGACCTCGAGCGAGTAGGCGCTGTAGCTGGACTTGGCTGTTTCAGCCAATAATTATCCACCGACAATTAAATTTATAAATTCCTTTACAATAAAAAAGGTTCTCCGTTGTTTTACCGGTTTGATAAGCTACCTGTTACGAATAGAAGCAATATTTATGATAATAGCAAAAATACCAGGCCATTGGCAACTTGTACAACAGCCCACCATCTGCTATTTTACCACGTTTCGGCAGCATGCTGAAACGGAATGGTCCTTATCCTTTCAATAAAAAAGAGCCCTTCCCAGCGGAAGGACTCCTGTGCTTTATTAATATTGAGATTTTGCTTCATCGAACTCCGCTTCTGCCTCTGGATGGGGTTTACCGGTCATACTAACCAGAACCGAAACAATCAGATTAAGCAAGAAGCCAGGGACAATTTCGTACAAGTCGAAAATGCCACCCTGTAAGAAGTCACCCCAGATAACCACGGTAATCGCACCAACGATAATACCCGCAAGGGCGCCGTTTCTGGTGATGCCTTTCCAGAACAAGGAAAGTAAGATAATTGGACCGAATGCTGCCCCGAATCCTGCCCATGCATAACTAACTAGTTCCAATACAGAACTATCCGGATTGGAAGCAACAAACGTTGCAATCAAGGCAATCGCAATAACTGCTGCACGGCCAACCCATACCAGTTCACGCTCGCTGGCATTCTTGCGCAGAATCGCTTTGTAAAAGTCTTCTGCTACTGCGGAAGAAGAAACAAGCAGCTGAGAGTCAATCGTACTCATGATTGCGGAAAGAATTGCCGCCAACAGGATACCGGCGATAATCGGGTCGAACAAGATTTGCGAAAATGCAATGAATATTTTTTCCGAGTCAGCCAGCATCTGCACGCCATTTTCGCTGGTCACTTCAATACCGAATTGCGACAACATGCCTACATCCTGTGTGTTGATGAACGCTAGTCCGGCAAGACCAGTAAACACTGCTCCATACAAACCGAGAATCATCCAAGTAGTACCAATAAACTTGGCCATCGGTACGTCCTTCGGTGAACGAAGTGCCATAAAACGTGTGATGATGTGTGGCTGGCCAAAGTAACCGAGACCCCATGCAAACGAAGAAAGGATGGAGATTATTCCTACACCGGCTACCATATTCAAGTGGCTCGGTTCGATTTGTCCGACAGCATCGATTGTAGCATCCCAGCCACCGATTACAAAGATGGCACGAATCGGTACAACAATCAGTGCAAGGAACATTAAAATCCCTTGAATAAAGTCCGTCCAGCTTACTGCCAGGAATCCGCCAAGGAATGTATAAGACACAATGACAATTGCACCAATCCACAGTGCCTGACTGTAAGATAGTCCAAACGATGCTTCAAACAGCTTCGCGCCTCCTACCATACCGGATGATGTGTAAAAAGTGAAGAAAACTAAAATTACTATTGCTGAAATCACACGCAATATGTGGGATGAATCGCGGAATCGATTTTCCAGGAAATCCGGAATCGTGATGGAATTGTTGGATACTTCCGTATAAACCCGTAAACGTTTGGCGACGAATTGCCAGTTTAAATAGGCACCGATTGACAGTCCTACAGCCATCCAGCCCTCTGCAAGTCCCGTAGCATATATAGCTCCCGGCAAACCTAACAATAGCCAACTACTCATATCCGAAGCACCGGCACTCAATGCGGCTACTCCAGGACCAAGCCTTCTACCGCCAAGAACGTAATCTGATAAGTCATTCGTTAAGCGATATGAAATTACTCCGATTAACAGCATACCGATCAGGTATACAATAAAAGTTACTAACGTTGCTGTTCCCATGTTTTCTTATTCTCTCCTCTCAGTGAATAACGTGATAATTGATAAAATAATCAAGATTGGCATAGGTACAAATAACCAAAACCAAGTGGCACCAGTCAGCGCAAAGTCTTCCATTTTTTCTCCTCCTTTTTTTATACATTATGTATGCATTTTCGTTTTTATCATTACGCGAAGGGTAAAAGCGAAAATACAGACACAACTTCTTCACTATATCATACATTATTTTTCAGAACATTGTAAAATTTATCGAAACTCCATTTCAATTAATAAATATGCATCAATTTGCCGATTTTTGTTTATATTTTGCGGTTAGGATAATATCTATTCACCAAAATTAATAAAATTAAATAACCATTCTTTGCTTAAAGCGTTTTTATTTGGCAGTTTTTACTGGTTTACAAAATTAAAAATACTTACCGGGCTCTTGTTTGAAATTCCCAATGAACTATCTACATAAAAAAAAGACCCGGAATAACGTTTATAAAACGCCATTCCGGGCAAGTAAGGTTTAGTAGGTAGTAGTATAATTAAAGCAATATAAAATTGCTTTATTAATAAAATAACTTTTCAGAAAAAATGCTTGGTTCTGCTTCTTTTGATAATTCAAAAGAGAAAATACTTGGTTCGGCCTCTTTTGATAGCTCAAAAGAAAAGATACTTGGCTCTGCTTCTTTAGAGAAGAACTCAGCTTGATTTCCAAACAAGTATGCCCCACCTAAGAACAAAATAGCTAAAAGTAATTTAGTAATACTTCTTTTCATTTTTTATCCTCCCTATATTTTAATTAATTGTTCATAAGCATAATTTGCTAGCTTATAATATTTTGTTGCTAGTTTATATTTTTTTAAATTCTCAAAATGGTTCCCAACCATATTAGTGTAAATTATTAAAGATGCATAATCCTTTTGTTTTTTCAAAAAAGGTATAAACGAATCTATAACTACTTTTTCAAACTTTTCATATTCATTGTTTAAAGCATGAGTATATGTTTTAAATTCGTAATCAAATAGCATGTATCTCTCTTTATCTACATTTTTCATCAACTTTAATCCTTGATCCAGCATTTCTCTGGATTTCTCATAATTTTGGCTCAGATAGTATTCCCTCATTAAAGAAGTAATAACTACCAGCCTATCCTTCATTTTTAAATGACCTTGTTGATCTAGGACATCCTTGAAACATGCTATTGATTTTTGTGTTTCACCTCGGGTTGCATATAAATGCCCTAAATTTATATTTGTAAGTTGGATCAGTTCGTCATTTTTATTTAACTTAGCAAGGTGTTGTGCCAGATTATAATTCTTTATCGCCTTGTCATAAATTCTAATTCTTCTATAAGAAATACCCAGTAAAATATGACATTGCGCACAACGAATGAAATTGTAGTTCTTACTGTATGCTTCTAATGCTTTGTTTGCATAATCAATAACTTCCAGTGTGTTACGTAATTTACTGTAAGTGACTGCCATGGTATATTTCAGATCAGCTGCTTCATCATCTGAAATGTCAATTTGATTGGCCTTTTCTTCAGCTAGTTTATATAAGCGGATCGCCTGACCAAATTCTTCTATGACGGAATTATAATTGCCCTTGAACTTCATCCAGAAATACAGCTGGTAGTTATCAAAGGTATTGGAAACTTCTTTCAGGTTGTTAATCTGCTTCAGAGCTAAATTGACTTCATCCATAATCAAGTAATAGCGGATTTTATGAATTTCGAATAATACCTGGGTGTGGGAATAGTTGTTATCGATAGTTTCCTGTAATTCCTGATACTTTGCCGTAATCTCTTCCTTGCTGTTGACCTCGAACAACATATCAAACCATGCCTGACACTTTTCTTTCAGCAAAGTGTCTTCTTCGCTTTTGACCTCAACTCCAAGCTTGGTGCACAGCAAGTTGATAACATCTGCACTTGGCTCTGTTCGGCGATTTTCAATCTTGGATAAATAGGACTCTGAAACAATTCCCTCTGCCAGCTCTTCTTGTGTCATGTTTTGTTTGATTCTATGCAGTTTGATAAAAGGGCCAATTTCCATAGATTGTCCACCACCTTGTACCTTTTGGGTAAATAACCTATGTTTATAGATGACCATTAGACCTATTGGACTAATCTATAAATATGGGTTTTTCCTGTACTTCCATCATATCACATTTCATAAAAATTCATATTGGGAAAGTTGAGAGGTAATTATGATGATTAAGTAGTCAAAAACTTTCCTACTTTCCTAAATAAAGAAACCCATTCCTTTTTATTACAAAAGGAATGGGTTTCTTATGGATATTTATAGCATTTCCGAAGTTGTCTTCGGTTGCATTAGATGGGACAAATAGTCTGGTCCTCCGGCTTTTGAATCAGTTCCCGACATATTGAAGCCTCCGAATGGATGATAACCGACGATTGCTGCGGTACAGCCTCGGTTGAAGTAAAGGTTCCCAACATGGAAATCTTCCCGTGCCTGTTCGATATGCTCTCGATTGTTGGTAATTACTGCACCAGTCAAACCATATTCGGTATTATTGGCAATTTCGATTGCCTCGTCGAAATCTTTTGCTTTTGTAAAGCCAACCACCGGACCGAAAATTTCTTCTTGCATAATCCGGGAATCCGGTGCTAGATCGGCGAAAACAGTCGGGTGAACGAACCAGCCTTGGGATTTATCCCCTGTTCCACCGGCCATCAGCTTGCCTTCCTGTTTGCCGACTTCAATATAATCAAGAATCTTATTATATGCTGCCTCATCGATAACCGGCCCCATGTACGTATCGTGACGGGTTGGGTCCTGGACATTTACTTCCTTGGTCTTCTCGACTACGCGCGCCAGAAGATCATCATAGATAGCTTCATGCGCTACGACACGGGAACAAGCCGAACATTTTTGGCCTGAGAAACCGAAAGCGGAATAGGTAATCGCATCGGCGGCAAGCTCAAGGTCAGAATTGTCGTCGACAATAATGGTATCTTTTCCTCCCATTTCAATAATGGAGCGTTTCAACCATTTTTGTCCCGGCTGTACAACCGCTGCACGTTCATAAATTCGGGTTCCAACTTCACGGGAACCAGTGAAGTTTATGAATCTAGTACGTGGATGGTCGACTAAATAGTCTCCTACTTCCGAACCACTTCCAGGAACGAAGTTTACAACACCAGCCGGCATACCAGCTTCTTCTAGCACTTCCATTAGCTTGTATGCAATGATTGGTGTCGTACTTGCTGGCTTTAACAACACCGTGTTGCCGGCTACCATAGGTGCTACAGTTGTTCCAGCCATAATCGCGAATAAGAAGTTCCATGGAGAAATGGTGATTCCCACTCCAAGCGGGATATAGTGCAGCCGGTTGTTCTCAACTTCGCGGCTGTTCACTTCAACGCCATTTTTCATATCAAGCATCTGGCGGCCGTAATATTCCATGAAGTCAATTGCTTCTGCCGTATCGGCATCCGCTTCTTTCCATGGTTTTCCGCCTTCTTTTACGAGGTGGGCAGTAAATTCATGCTTACGCCTGCGTACAATTGCTGCAGCGCGGAACAAAATATCAGCACGCATTTCTGGATTGGTTTTCCTCCACCATTCAAACGTTTCATCTGCTACTTTCATTGCTTTTTCAGCAAGGTCCTGATTGGCCTTTGATACATATCCAATCACTTCCGATTTATTCGCAGGATTGTAAGAAACGATTTTTTCCTCGGTAGTAATACGCTCTCCACCAATAATCAGCGGATACTCTTTGCCAAAGTTTTCTTCAGCTTTCTTCAGTTCCGCTTCCAACGCTTTACGGTTTTCATCAATCGTAAAGTCTGTAAAAGGTTCGTGCTTGTAAGGTGTTACCATGAACATGACCTCCTTATTCTATCAAACATTCTGGCCTGAACTTGCTTACTAGATTGTCAGGCTCAACCATTACCCATTTTAACCGAAAATGTCGCGCAATTCAAACGCTTTCGTAACGGTTACTGATAGATATGGACTTTAGGTTCATCCTCGCCCGCATCCCTTGTGATTAGGCTTTCCTGGCGCTGGTTGGACTTGATATTAATTTCCAGGTCATAATAATTTTCAAAGGTTTCCATAGCTAAACCATAGACATATTGGGTAAACCCTACTACTTCGGCTTTCCCTTGGAATTCAATCGGAATTTCTATTCTCAATTTTTTCAATTCATCATCGATATAGAAACCTTTACCGATTACCCCTGTATAATTCGGGAAATACTCCGCTACATCTTGTTCAAACGTCTTCATCCGATCGCTTTCTTCGGAGTAGTTTTCTTTCGCATCATCGGAAGGAAACAGCACGTTTTCTTCATCAATCGATTCCCAGTCACCGATGGAAGAAGAGTTGGCAGAAACGGAGGTCTTGGCTACGAATTCACCCGGAACAAGGGCATTGCGCTCTTCTTCCCGGTAAAGTGCAATCATGATCGGAACATTCGGCATGTCTTCCATCCCTCTGACACGCTCCAATATTTGCTGGGCTATTTTCTTCCCTTCGCTCAGCATCTCTTTCTTGCTGATGTCCTCATAATAATAGGGACCGCCTTTTTCTGTCTGGAAACGGTAGTTCGATTTCAAGGCGATTCCAATTGACATACCACCCAGTTCGACCGTGTTTTCTCCAGTTTTTTGCAAGTAGTCCTGTTCCAAAATGTGGGACAAGTACCTTGGATTATTCCGGTATACTTCTTTTTTCGCTCCCTCTTCAATCTCCGGGTTTAGCTCCTCAATCCAAGTGAGGACCGTGTCTTCATCGATTTTCTGGCCCTCTTGAAAATAGAACTTATCCGGGTCAAAGGTTTGCTTGGAATGCCTGCGCAAACCTTCTTCAAATTCCCCGATATCGAGACGGTTGGCAATTTGATCAACGATCACTCCCCGGGCTTTACTGACCTTGTATGGAAGAATTACCTTGTATTCTTCTTCCTTTACATTGTAGCTGGGAATGATGGCCGTTTCCTGGTTGGTATCATCCTGGTTTTCCTCGATGATCTCCTCATCATTATCAAAGGAAGGTGCACACCCAGCTATTGCTAGAAGCACACATAACCAAATGACTGCTTTTCTTTTCATTTCTGTTCACCCCTACTCTTCCAAGGCTCTCTTCAATTGTTCTTCGTCCCAGATTTCTACATCTAACTCTTTTGCTTTATCATACTTCGATCCAGCATCTTCTCCGGCAATCAATAAATCTGTTTTCTTGCTGACGCTTCCGGTCACCTTGCCACCAAGCATCTCGATTTTTTCTTTTGCTTCCGGCCTTGAGTAGGTTTCCATCTTCCCGGTCAATACGATTGTTTTGCCGGCAAAAATGGAATCCTCGGTCTTCTCCGATTTTTTCACGCCTTTATATTCCATGTTCAATCCGAGTTGCTTGAGTTCTTCTATTAATTCCTTCACTTGCGGTTTTTGGAAATAACGGACAACAGAATCAGCCATTTTATCGCCGATTTCATAAACAGCAGTCAACTCTTCATACTCGGCGGTCTGCAGTCTGTCCATGTGTTCAAATTCTTCTGCCAATGTTCTGGCCGCTTTGGCTCCGACGAAACGGATACCGAGACCAAACAAAAGGTGTTCTAAAGAGTTTTCCTTTGATACTTCGATGGCCTTCAACAAGTTGTCAACGGATTTTTCTCCCATTCGCTCCAACTTTAACAGTTCATCGCGTTCCAGTTTATAAATATCGGAAATATGGTGGACAAGGTTTTCATCAAATAACTGCTCGATCACCTTTTCCCCCAAGCCGTCAATGTTCATGGCATTACGGGAAACGAAGTGAATCAACCCTTCTTTCAACTGTGCGGGACAGTTAGGGTTGATACAGCGCAATGCTACCTCCTCCTCAAGACGGACGAGCTCGCTTCCACAGGCAGGACATTGGTCAGGCATATAGAATTCCTTTTCTTCGCCTGTCCGTTGTTCTTCTACTACCCGGACAACCTCAGGGATGATGTCACCGGCTTTTTTTATCACGACGGTGTCGCCGACTCGAATATCCTTTTCCCGGATCAAATCTTCATTGTGCAATGAAGCTCGTTGAACCGTGGTCCCGGCAACCTTGACAGGATCCAAAAGGGCAGTCGGCGTCACCACGCCGGTTCGGCCGACACTTAGTTCGATATCGTATAGCCTGGTGACCGCTTCCTCGGCGGGGAATTTATAAGCGATTGCCCAACGTGGGCTTTTGGCAGTGAAACCAAGCTGCTCCTGATGGTCCAGCCGGTCCACCTTAATCACGATTCCGTCAATATCATAGTCAAGGCTCCCCCGCTTCTCGACCCATTCGTTGACAAATTCGATTACTTCCTCGATATTTTCACACTTGCGCCATTCAGGGTTGGTTTTCAAACCGAGCTTCTGCATGTACTCCAGACGTTCACTATGGGAAGACAATGTACCGGCTTCCCACTGACCTACCCCATACAAAAAGACACTAAGATTACGTTTGGCCGCAATCCTCGGATCAAGCTGTCTCAATGACCCTGCTGCCGCATTGCGAGGGTTGGCGAACGGCTCCTCCCCATTCTGTTCCTTCGCTTCATTCAAAGCGAGAAAAGACTTTTGCGGCATGTATGCTTCGCCACGGACCTCGATTGGTTCCTTCTCGCTTATTTTCAATGGAATGCTGCCAATCGTCCGAAGATTGCTGGTTATGTCCTCTCCAACGGTTCCATTGCCACGGGTCGCCCCCTGAACAAACTTGCCATCTTCATATTTCAACGAGACAGCCAGTCCGTCGATTTTCAATTCACACACGTAGGTGACGGCTTCGCCAACTCCTTCACGAGCCCTGCGGTCGAAGGCGCGGAGATCCTCCTCGTTGAAGGCATTACCTAGGCTGAGCATCGGTACAGTGTGTTGGACTTTTTTGAACTCATCGATTGGTTCTCCCCCGACACGCTGCGAAGGAGAATCAGGCGTAACTAATTCAGGAAACTGCCCTTCCAGCTCAAGCAGTTCCTGTAGCCGTTTGTCGTACTCGGCATCTGGCACACTTGGTTTGTCCAATACATAATATTCATAACCATATTGATTTAGTTTGTCTCGTAATTCTTCGACTTTTTCTTTGGCTTGTTCCAGATTCATCTCATACACCTCAATTTATTCTTTAGTGATTGGTGCGAACTTTGCCAGAAGCCGCTTGATGCCTGTCGGTGCAGGAAAGGCGATATCCAGTTCCATCGCTTCGCCTTCGCCATGGACTTTGACCACCGTTCCCTGTCCCCATTTTTTATGATTGGCCTTATCCCCCGGCTGCCAGCCAATGCTTTCTCCACCAGTAGTCGCCGGGCGATTGATTTTCTTCGCTGATCGTTTTGGTGCAGCGAATGGATCTGGTTTCGATTGGGTCGGCCCGAAGCCGAACGGGGCTTGTTTAGCCTCTTCCAGTCCTTCCATCAACTCTTCGGGAATCTCATTGATGAAACGGCTGACCGGGTTCATATTAGTACGACCGTATAGCGTCCGCATTTTGGCATGGGTAAGGAACAATTGCTTCTCGGCCCGGGTAATGCCGACATAAGCAAGCCGGCGCTCTTCCTCCATCTCTTCGTCGTCCATGATCGAGCGACTGTGCGGAAAGACGTTTTCCTCCATGCCGATCAGGAAAACGACCGGAAATTCAAGCCCTTTTGCCGCATGCAGCGTCATAAGGACGATTTTATTATCACCCATAGGATCTTCATCGACCTTGTCAATATCGGCGATCAATGCCAAATCCGTCAAAAAGGCAATCAGGGTTTTATCCTCGCTGTTTTCTTCAAAATGCTTGGTTACCGTTTTGAATTCTTCCAAGTTTTCCAGGCGGCTCTGCGCTTCGATACTGCGCTCATTCTTAAGCATCTCTTCATAGCCTGTCCCTTTCAATACTTGTTCAACCATATCGGTGGCGGACAGGAATTCCTGTTGTTTCGTCCAGTTGCGGATCAAGGCACCGAATTCGGAAAGCGATTTGGCTGCCTTAGCACTCACACCGGTGAAATCAACTTCCTGGACGGCTGTGTACAAGGAGATTCCGTGCTCAGCCGCATAAGCCTGCAGCTTTTCCAAAGAGGTTTTCCCCACACCACGTTTCGGTTCATTGACGACACGCGCAAAGCTTAAGTCATCATCCGGATTGGCAATCAACCGCAGATAAGCGAGCATGTCTTTGATTTCTTTCCTGTCATAGAACTTGGTTCCGCCAACGATTTGATAAGGAATGTTTGCTTTGACAAACGTTTCCTCGATAGAACGAGACTGGGCGTTGGTCCGGTACAGGATCGCGATATCTTTGTACGTATAATCACCGGATGAAATAAACTCCTCCACTTTATCGGCAACGAACAACCCTTCATCCTGTTCGGTAGCTGCCTGGTAATAACGGATTCTGCTGCCCTCGTTGTTTTCCGTCCATAGATTTTTCGGTTTTCTGCCGGAGTTATTTTTGATGACCGTATTGGCCGCATCGAGAATCGATTTGGTGGAACGGTAATTTTGTTCGAGCATGACGGTGGTCGCATTCGGATAGTCTTTTTCAAAAGACAGGATGTTTTGAATATCCGCTCCACGCCAGCGGTAAATAGACTGATCGGAGTCCCCGACGACACAGAGATTCTGATAGCGGTCTGCCAGCTGTTTTACCAGGTAATATTGCGCGTGGTTGGTATCCTGGTACTCATCGACATGGATGTATTGAAAACGACGTTGATAATACTCCAGTACTTCCGGAACCCGGTCGAACAAGTTGATTGTCTGCATGATCAAATCATCAAAATCAAGCGACTGGTTCTTTCTCAATGTCTTCTGATAACGTTCGTAGACTTCGGCGATCTGTTTTTCATAAAAGCTTCCGACCGTTTTGCTGTATTCATCCGGGGTGACCAGCTCGTTTTTCGCCGAACTGATGGCTCCAAGCATAGCACGCGGCTCAAATTTCTTCGGATCGATATTCAAATCTTTCAAGATTTGCTTGATAACAGACAGCTGATCGCTGCTGTCGAGAATAGAGAAGTTGCTGTTGATGCCGATCCGGTCGATATCTCTGCGCAGTATTCGTACACACATCGAGTGGAATGTCGATACCCAAATATTAGCTCCATCTGGTCCGACAAGCTGATATACCCGATCCTTCATTTCCCTTGCCGCTTTATTCGTGAAGGTGATTGCCAGAATACTTCGTGGAGAAACTTCTTTTTCTCCAAGTAAATAGGCAATCCGGTGGGTAAGCGCACGGGTTTTGCCACTTCCGGCTCCTGCCATGATCAGTAGCGGTCCTTCTGTATGGGTTACCGCTCTCCTTTGTTCTTCGTTCAATCCTTTCAGCAAGTCATCCATCGTTTGACTCACATGTGACACCACCTTTATTTATTTCCCTTGACTGCTTTGACAGTTTTCAATGCATTTTTCAGATCATCGTACACACTGTTTCCGACGACAACTACGTCTGCATATTGCTTCATTTCCTCTGCTTGGCCAGGCGCTGATACGCCTCCGCCGTAAAATAGCAATGTTTCGTCAAGCACCCTGCTAACTTTTTCAACCAGCTGGGGATCTCCATAAGTACCACTATACTCCAGATAAAAAAACGGCAAATGGAACATGTTCTCTGCCATTTGCGCATAGGCAACGACATCTTCATCGGACGGAATAAAACTGTCGGTTACCTGAAAAGCCTTTGCCTTCTCATTTAAAATACAATAACCTTCGACAAACATCTCATTCCAGTCGATGACCTCGCCGTATTCTTTGACAGCTTGGTGCTGCAGATCAAGCATCCACTTCTTGTCTCGGCTGTTGAGCACCATCGGTATATAGTAAAAATCAAAGCCCGGGGTGATTGCCTCCAAGTTGGAAACCTCCAAAACGACAGGAACCGTAAAACGGCGAATCCTTGCCAACAGATCCAGGACGTTATCCAAAGTGACATTGTCGGTGCCGCCGACGATCACTGCGTCCGTGCCCGATTCACATATCCGTTCCAAAGCTTCCTCCGATATGTCCTTATCGGGATCCAGCTTGAAAACATGCTCCCACTGCTTCATATCATACATTAAACAACTACCTCCATCCGGAGCCGGCCACGGCCCGGCTGCTAAAGTGAGCCCCTGATTGCACAGAGGTTCTAACATATATCCATCTAATCATTATACCAAAAAACAATCAATGAAAAGAGTGAAAAAAGAGTGAAGTTTTGGATGGATTCCGAAAGAAGGACCTGGGGACAGTCCCCCAACACACTAATACTGCGTCGTTCTACCGAGACAGTGCGTTGGGGGACTGTCCCCGAGAAAAAACCGCCTGGTTTCGGTTCCAAGCGGTTTTCCTGATTGTCTTCCTCCGGAGGAGTGCTATTTTTGTGCAAGGAGAATGTACACCTTATCGGTAGGTTTCAGCTTCTTGACGACACGGAAACCCTCCTTTACCATTTCCTGTTCCATATCTTCGGCGGCAATTCGAGGATGATGGTTGTTGTCCTCCTCGCGCTTTTCCAACTCGACACAGACAAAATATCCTTCCGGTTTCAGTACTTGCCTGATTTGCTGCAAAGATTTGGATAAGGGGTCGATTTCATGAAGAACCAGCGACGCAATTGCTATATCTACCGAATCTCCAGGTAATGGTATATCATCAATCCGTCCGTTTAATGTCCGGACATTCATCAGATTGTGTTTTTTCGCCTTGGATTGGATAACCTCCAACATGTCAGGGTCTACATCCAATGCATAAACCGGTCCACCAGACGTCTTTGCGGCGGGAATCGTTAGATAACCCGTCCCGGCTCCTAAGTCCAAAAACGTGTTTCCCTGCTTGACCGGAATCATACTCAAAAGCTGATCCGGGGGTATATCCCCTCTTTTATGCGGATTCTCGAGGAATTCTATTTTTCTCGCCAACCGTTCCTTTTTCATCCGTTCACCATGCTTATGTTTTTCCATTTAGTTTACTCCTCCTCTTTTTCAATACCTGAGATCGTTTTTAAAAGTCTTCATTCACTAAATCTGCTACTACGCCAATCGCTGTTCTACTCCCCTCGCTTGCGGCGATAACCAATTGGGCAGGGGCAACAAGGGCATTATCCCCACATGCATACACCCCTTCGACCTCCGTACGGCCGAAATCATCTGTTTCTACTCCGCCCATTGTGTTCAAGGAACACCCTAAACTTTCTATTAGTGAGGATGCCTGCTTGAGCTCGCTCGCAACAAAGCCGCCTTCTCTTTCCAATTCCTCTCCTCCCTTGAATCTGATTATTTTCAGCTGGCCCTTGTCACCTTGAAAACTTTCTATTTCCTTGTCGATGACCCGGATATTTTTCTTCAACAACAATTCACTCTGTTCTGCTGTGAAAGGAGTTTTTCCATTCGTACAAACAACCAGGTCTTTACTCCAGTTAGCTATCAATTTCACTCCATGCATAGCACGCTCATCTTCTGCTACGACGACTAGTGGACGGTCTCTTAATTCCCACCCATCACAAAACGGACAACTGAACAAACTCATCCCATAAAATTCATGAATTCCTTTGATATCAGGCAATACATCTGTTAGTCCTGTGGCTAAAATGACCTTTCTGGTTCGATAACTATTACCATCATTCGCATAAACCAAAAAAGTCCCTTCTTCTTTTTGAATATCCGTCACCCGTTGATTCTGGATTTCAATACTGGGGTATTCCTCCAATTCTTCCTTGGCAAGTCGTTTGAATTCCGATGGTTTAATCCGATCTCTTGTGATAAATCCATGAGATTCATACGTGACAGCATTTCTTGGTTTGTCTTCATCGAATAGCACGATTTTCTTTTTTGCCCTAGCAAGGACGAGTGATGCATTTAATCCCGCCGGTCCTCCTCCGACAATTACACAATCTAACAACATATCTGTTTCCTCCTTAAATAAAGTATATTAAAGACTCTTAATATCTATGATTTGGGTAAAAAAATTAGTGAGAATGGTTTAATGTGTTTTTCTCATCCCGTGCAGCTTCCATTTGCTTGGCAATATCACTGATATATTTTTCGTCTAATTCCTGTCTCAGTTTTTCTTCTGCATCGAACATCACGTTTTCAATCAAACATTCCCCATTTTTGGATTCTTCATGTTCCATGGAACAACTGAAAAGCGTTGTCTTCCCCTCAATCGCCTGTATTACATCCAAAAACGAGATTTCGCTGGAACGCCTTGCAATACTGTATCCGCCTTTCACACCAGGTGTTGACTCAATCAATCCCGCCTTCACCAGCTTGGTTAAAATTTTGGACAAGTATGTCGAGGACAGATCTTGAGCCTTCGCCAGCTGGTCTACACCAACTGATTTCCCCCTTGGCACCATCATTAAATGCACCATGGTGTGTAAGGCGTAATTGGTCGCTTTGGAATATTTCATTTAATGTTCCCACCTCTCAAAATACATTAAAGACCTTTAATATCTTTAATTAGTGTATACGAAAGAAATAAAAATTGCAAATGGATTACCGGCATTTTTAGGAGACTTATTCATCTACCAGCTAAGCATAGGTAACATAGGTGCCTCCGACAAAGTCGTGAATTCCCCGGTTATCTTTTAGAACAAGCACCATTACAGCGCTAATAAGGGTAGTGAGCTAAACCTACTATGTTGTAAATCTACGATGGATTCCTCTAATGAAAGCAAGCGTTCTATGCTGAGAACTAAATATCCCCTTGAATCTTTTGAATAATTTCCTTGCTCAACGAGACTGAGCAGGGTCTCTCTGTACTCTTCACTTCTCATAACATATTATCTAATCTTCTGCGTCCATTTTTAGCGTATCCTTGCTTACTAACCAATCTTGGCTTTTATTCTATAACGACTTGTTACTTTGCGGTCTTACAAAACTGGTTCTTTCGATTGCTTTTGCTAAGTCGATTTCGGGATGTTCCCGATGGACCAATCCATAGATTTCTTGAAGCAATCCTTCAAGTTCCCGAATGCTTTTCTCAGGAGGAGCCATGAAGACAGACGGAAGGCTTATCGAAATTTTTTTTGGTGCTACTTTCATTCTTTCCAAGGTACGCTTTTGCCATTTAAAAGCAGGGTGATGAACATATAACCGATTTAACCCAAAAAGCATTCCCATGATGTTCGACTGGACAGAAGTGACCACCTTATAGAGCATCAGCCAGTCTTCTCTTGCGAGTAGTGCCTCGCGATTACTCCATCTGTTGCCTAAGTCAAGATTTTCTCTAATCATGGCCGAGCCCAGTTCTTCAGGATATACTTCCACTTTTTTCTTCAGTTGATCAATGATGTCCTCACCGGCAAGTGAAACCCCGTCATAAACAGTGGCCGCCAAGCATTGTTTATCGAAGTCTGTATCATAATTTAAGACTACCTCATCGAGTATCCGGTAGATGGTATTAGTCAAAAAGTTACTTATCTCTAACTTGACTCCTTGTGTTATGTAGGTTTCCGACCACTCTTCTTCCTCATAAGGGCAATAATCGATGATCCTACCGTTAACATCATTAATAGGACTTTTTCTATCCTCATCATTTGGACTTTCTTTCCAGAATACAAATAATTCGATGTCAGAGTATTCATCCTGCCAATTGCGCGCCACCGAACCCCCAAGCAAGACCCCTTCAACCTTATCGTTTTGCATGTATATTTCCGACAGGTCCGTTGCCAATCGTAATAAATCCATCTAACTCCCCCTTTCAACGTCTTTCCCACTCAACCTGTATTATCGATCACGAATGGATGGTATTCATCAACCAAGATCTGCACATTATTCGCTAACGATAGACGGAGTGGATACACAGCTGCTGCTTTGTTCGAAAAGATCCATCTTCTCCCCGGCTGGGTCAACAATAGGAAGACCCCTGTCTCCCTCTCTCCTATAAAGTTAAGCGACGAGGCATTTATTGGCTCGTTATCCCGTTCTTTTATCCCGAACTCCTGTAGCTGTTCACCCGCTGCAATGGCATCCTCTACTGTCAGACTTACTTCGCTGATGTTTACAATGTTTTTTGTCGAGAAGGCCTCCTCCTCAGTTTCCGTGATAGAATGCCTGGCAATGAATTCTACAATATTACCTGCCGGATCATAAAAATAAAAGGAACGCGCAGATAAGTGTGGAAAGTCAGCTTCATCTTCTCCGTTCTCCAGATTTAAATCGACTTTCCGTTTCACCCATGCCTTTGCTTCATAGAACTTGGTTCCCGGAATGGAAAAGGCAAAATGATAGTAAGGTTCTCCTCGTGCATCCCTCCCAGTAAATACTAGTTTGCTGGAGCCCGCAGCTATTTGAAAGCTATCTCGATCTTCATCTATTAACGGAAACCCTAGAACGTTTGTATAAAAGTCTTTCATCTCCTCTACCTTACTGGTTTTCAAGGTAACTTCCTTAATTTGCATCGTTTTCCCCCCTTTAAATACCGTGCGTATTCATTAGCACAATTCGCCAGCCATCGGGATCTTCGATTGTTTTCCCCTTTTCTTCCCAATAATGATTTTCCGGTTCCACTTCACCATAACCCATATCGTTCAGCCGCTGAGCTACCTTCTCTTGTTCATCCGTATCAGGTATATATAAAACCAACAGATTGTCTTTTGTTGGAGCAGGACATGGACTTCCGTCTACATGACGAGTGAATTCTAAATGGTAAGGAAGATCAGGCAGGCCAAAAATAACACCTTCATACCCTCGGTGACCCGAGAATGTTGTAAGTATCTCGAGCCCCAGCCCTTTTTCATAAAAACGAATCATCTCATCAAATTTATCAGTGGGTCTCGCGATTCTAATTTGAGAGGCGGAAAAATCAGTAAACTTCATCGTCTTCCCCTTTCCTTAACAACAGATATACGCATCATGCTTTGTATATTTACCCTATTAGCTACCCTCATTTTAACATCCATTTCCATTGTTTATTAGAAAAATCTGAAAAAACAAGGAAATACGATAGCTATCAACCAGCATCACTCGATAATAAAAAGCCTAAACCATCGTGTGATTTAGGCTTTTACTTGTCTTCTGTTTTACCATTTGTATCTATCGCTCATCTGCCGGAAAATGAACACCCGTCTGGTTACGGATTTCTTCCAGCACCCTGGCCGTTTCCAGCGAGCGCTCGAGCGTACAGATTTCCGATTCGGTTTTCCCCTGCTTTATCAGTTCAATAAACGCTTCTGCCTCATAAAACATTCCATTTTCCACTTGTGGTCTGCTGACATCCTCACTCGTGCCGTCTTTATACTTAACTTCCACATGCGTCGGTGTGTTGATATTATCCACCAGTATACTGCCCTTCTCTCCCTGGATTTCAGACGGTAGATAGGAATCAGCTATTTTGGAGTACATCACTGCTCCGTTGAATTCCGGATAGTCAAAAATGGCGCTACCTTGCCCATCGACGCCGGACTCCAACATCAGACTGCTAGCCGTTACACGTTCCGGACTACCAAACAAGGTAACCATCGGATAGATGCAATATACGCCGATATCCATCAACGATCCGTTGGAAAAAGCCGGGTCGAATGCATTGAGCACGGTCCCTTCCTTATAGGCGTCATAGCGGGAAGAGTATTGGCAGTAGCTGGCAAAGTAACGACGAACTGGCCCGATCTTTTCCAAGTTATCCTGCACTGCTTGAAAATTAGGGAGGAAAACAGTCTTCAACGCTTCCATCAATAAAACGCCGTTCCGTTTTGCCGTCTCGATCATCCGCTCTACCTCACGACTGTTAGAAGCAATCGACTTTTCCACCATCACGTGCTTTCCATGTTCCATACACTCTATCGCCTGTTCAGCGTGCAACGAATTGGGACTGGCAATATAAACAGCATCGAAAGTATCGCTGGACGCAAACTTATGTAAATCTGTGTAGGTATGTTCAGCTTTGTGCATCAACGCGAATGTACGTGCTTTTTCCTCTGTCCTTGAATAAACTGCTTCCAACTGGAAATCTTCCACTTGTACAGCGCCATCAAGAAATTTTTCCGTGATCCAATTAGTACCGATTATCCCGAATTTGACCATGTTATGACCCCCAAGACTTCTTATTCTTCAAAACAAACGCCGGTCTGCGTTACGCAGACCCGGCGCCTTATTACCTTTCCTCTTCATCCTTATCGTTTTGCTCGAGCCGATCGAGGACCATCGAATAAGCGTCGTTGCCGTAATTCAGGCAGCGTTTGACACGGGAAATGGTTGTCGTCGAAGCATTTGATTCCTCGACAATCACCCCGTACGTGTCCCCTTCACGGAGCATTTTTGCGACCAGCAATCTTTGTGCCAGTGCCTGAATCTCACTGATCGTAGCGATATCATCGAAAAAACGATAGCATTCTTCCCGATCCTCCAGGCTGAGAATGGCATCAAACAATCGATCGAGCTGCTCGCCCCGCAGTTTATCTATTTGCATTTTCCTACACTCCTTGTAAGAGGTTGTCCAATACGTTTCCTAATTGATGGTGACAGTCCCTTCCAGGCTTTGTCTGTCCGGCACTACATTGATCCAGGTCTTGCCAGGGACCAGTCCTACTGGTTCTCCGTCTTTCACCGGAAGGATTCTCCCATCGATATTTGCCCATTGGACTTCCTGTACTACACCTTTTTGAAGCAAGTACGCCTTGCCGCCAGACTCCATGTCCACTTCACGCCTGCCGGCATCGTCGATGACTTCATGATGGGTGGCCATAATCAAGACGTTATCTAATTGTACCGCTTCATCGGATTCCAGTTCAACTGTTTGGCTGTCTCCATTATACCGCAAATATTTCTCCAGTTCCTCATCATAGACATAACGCACAGGAGTATCATTGTAAGAAAACGAAACCTCGGAAGCATTATCCCCGGAAATAGCAGCAGTTTCCTCCTCGTCCAAAAACGGAAGCGGCTCATATTCTGCCTTCATATCATAGCCTTTTTCCTCGGCGACCTCCTTCACGGCGTCAAACTGCAAATACGAGTTATGGGGTGCCACCCGGTTCTGTGACCGCTTGAACAGATGACCGTCATTATCATAGTAAGCCCCATTCAAATGATCGGCGGCCCCGTTTTTCAGCATGTCCTCAATAAAGTTGGCAGCACCGTGATACACATAAAGAGCACCATAATCATCCGCCAAATTGAAATAATACGGACGGGCACTTCTCACCGGCCCGACTACTTCCGGCTGTTCACTGTGGAACAGTGCCATGAATCTTGTAATTCTTCCTTCGGCCAGAATCTCAAAAACCATATCTGCTTTTGTCAAGCCGGACTGCGGCCTTGCCTTATGGTGGTTGTTGACCATGACGGCAACAATCCGATTATCGACAGGATCATTTGTGCCAATTCCGGTCAACGGATAGACATTTTCATATGCTGGTTCTTCCGGCTCTTCCGGCTCGCCAGCCGGTTCCTCCTGTCCCTGATCATCCGGTTCCGATTCAGGCTTCTGTGACTGCTCGTCCTTCGAGCAGGCTGCTGCCACCACGACAATCAGCAACAAACCGAGAGCCAGTTTCAACCAATTATTTCGCATTTCCCCACACACCTTTGTCTGTTATCTCTCTCTATTTTGTTTTAACTTCTATTTTACCGCATGATTGCTGGAAAAAGAACCTCCTTCTTTTTCACATCAATGATTCCTTTCGGGGTAATCCGGATAAACGGCAAATGGGTTGATGATAAAAACAGCAGATTATAGACCGGATCATTGTACTGATAGCCAAATGCCTTCAGAGTTGATTTCAGTTCTCTTTCTTTCTCGATTAGTTCTTCCATTTTACCGGAAAACATCATACCCGCCAAAGGCAGCGGCATCTCGTAAATGATCTCACCTTGATGTGCCAGGACGATCCCGCCGCCGATTTCTTTCATGTGCCGGAAAGCCAGCATCAAATCCTGTTTGTTCTTACCGATCAATACGATATCCCCGGTGTTGGAATAAGAGCTGACCATGCCCCCAAGCTTGTTAGTAAACCCTTTGATCACCGTATTGACTCGCCATTTCCCTTCGCGGCTTGCGAGCATTAGAAATGCTTCATCATATTTTTCCTCGATTTCGTCCACCGTGACATCCAGGGTCAGGGCAACGGGTTTGATAATGACATCATTGACCATCTCCAAACCGATTGGAATGGAAAACTGCAAATCGCTAACTTCCAAGTTCCAGTCCAGCTCCAGCGGTCCGATTCCATACTCCTTCCAATCAATGGAACAGCCAAGTGATACCTGACTGCCATCTCGTTTCATCCACTGGCCTTTGGCAATTACCGAGACAGGGTCTGGATTGTCCTTCGCTTCGAGCAAGTTGATATGTGCTACCTGTCCTGGCGCGATGCTTCCCAGCCTGTCTCGCATATTGAAATGCTTGGCGGCATTGTAACTGGCCATCATATAGGCATCTTCGACAGGAACTCCTTGTTTCAATGCTATACGGATGCACTGGTTCATCATGCCTTTTTCATAAAATGAAGGGGTAGACCCATCCGTGGTCATGGTAAGCTGGTCGAACTGATCTACGCCCAGCTGTTGGATTTCTTCCAGGATTTTCGGTAAATCCGGTCGGATCGAGGAATAACGCAAACCCGCCTGGTAACCGGATTGCAGGCGATCCACCACCTCCTGGCCGGTCATGGCTTCATGATCGGCACTAGCACCAAGCAGTTTCATTTTGATCAATGTATGTTCCGAGGCGCCCGGAAAGTGGCCCTCTATTGGTTTTCCCAACCTTTTCGACTCCTGCATCCAGTATAAAATCCGGTCATCGTCTTCCAAAACCTGTGGCCAGGAAGTGAGTTCGCCTCCCTGAACAACAGCTTCGTGTTCGAGCCAGGAAATGACTTGGGAGTTACTGAACACACCCAGCTCATCCTGCAAAGAAGATTGGGGATCGAATCTTGCCCACCAATACATCGACACGGGCAGGTCCATAAAACTATCCAATAGTGTAAACGCTTTCTTTATTTCTAATAAATATAACCAAATCAAGTTGTCGTTCATCAGTGTTGTCGTACCGGTTTGGGCAACATATTCACTCAGCTGATGCGGATTGTATAATTGGAATGGATGGGCATGCGGCTCTATGTACCCAGGTACAGCATACTTTCCTTCACAGTCGGTAACTTCAGTGCCATTTGTGTTTTTTGGAAGGCGGTCTCCGACATAAACAATGCGGTCTTGATATACCCAAATATTTGCTTTGATCCATTTTTTCAAGAATACATTTAAGTAAACGACATTTTTCAAAAGCAATGTCGGTGCAAGCAGGCCGTCGATAACGGAAACGTGTTCGCGCAGTTGTTTGTTTCTCCAGCGATAGCGGTGCTCATTCATGGCAAATTCTCCTGTTCTCTGATTGTTTTTTCTATCGTAACACAAGGTAGAAATCAAAGATAAGCGTTTGGAAGATAATATAACAAAATCTTCATATTTTTACTATCATTCTATTCACGAAAACCTCAATTATTATGATGATTGCTGGTCCTTTACGAAACCATGCTTTATTCCTATAAGCAGGAGAGCCGTTTAATCCTTAGTCGAAACCCTAAAGCCTTGATAATCAACGTTGATAGAAACTCCTTATATAGTTTGAATTTATCTTTCTAACTTCTTGCATTGGTTGAGTGGAATTCGGCGCTGCGGAAATACCCTCCACTTTCCGCGGGCGGGCTGGTGGGCTTCCTCGAGCTGACGCTCTGCGGGATCTCACCGAAGCCTTTCCTCCCGCAGGAGTCTTCGGGTATTTCCTTCGCTGGGGCAAGTTTCCTGTTTAGAAACATTCAACTAGGCATTTTTTTATTCATGGTACTCGACGCACCGTTTTACAAAAGACATAGCTAGAAAACAAGCAGAAAGAAAGTCCATGAAAAGGGGAAAAGACAGAACTCCAACTGTTTTCTGGGAAGATAAGCATGCGTTTCCTGACAACCGTTTTTAAGAATTCTTGTTGGGTTTCAAGGAAAGAGTTTCTACGCTTCTACGCTTGCGATAATCAGCATACTTCTTGGCGTAGGTAGCATACGCAGACTCCTGCGGGAACAGCGCGAGCTGAAGATCCACTTGGTAAAGCGGTTTTCTTTATCAAGTTAGCTGAAGCCGTGCCCGCGGAAAGCGAAGTATGCTACCGAAGCGTTGATTAGCACGCTTTTTGAATAGGCAATGAAACTACCCATTACAGTTACTGCGCAGTTTATATTTTTTCCGCAAAGGTAACACATAGATAAACATCTTATCTTATTATCGGAAAAATCATCAAGATTGTGTAGGCATGGAAAAAGGACAGCCGGCGGCTGTCCTTTTATGCTTTTTCCGTTTTGTCGGCAATACCGATGTCACGACGATAAAAAAAGTCCTGACTGGCGTCAAATCTTTTTAAGAAGCGGTAAACTGCCTCCTGTGCAGCCTGCTGCTCCTTTTGTATCGAGCCAGCAAGCAAGACACGGCCGCCTACGGATACATATTGATCGCCCTCCTGTTTCGTGCCGGCATGAATTACAAAACAGCCTTCTTCCTCCGCGCCCTCCATAGTCGGCAGCGGTTTCGCTTTTTCATAAGTTCCAGGATAACCGGCAGAAGCAACAACCGTACCGATACAAGCAGCCTCTTTCCAAGTAAGCTGAGGGTCCCTTCCAGCTTTTACATCGATGATGACCTGCAGCAAGTCATTTTCCAGCAACGGGAGGACGACCTGAGTTTCCGGATCACCCATTCGGGCATTGAATTCAATCACTTTCGGTCCGTCAGAGGTTTCAATCAAACCCGCATAGAGCACTCCGGTAAACAGCCGGTTCTCTGTGACCATTCCGGCGGCGGCAGGCCTCAGAATATCAGAGATGGCTGATTCGATAACCGCATCACTCAAGTCAGGAATCGGCGCATAGGCGCCCATTCCGCCGGTATTTGGCCCTTGATCCCCGTCATGTGCCCGCTTATGGTCACGGGCAGGCACCATCGGAAAGACCCGGTGGCCGTCTACAAAAGCCATCAAAGAAAACTCTTTTCCTTCTAAAAATTCTTCAACGACAATTCTGCTTCCCGCATTTCCAAATTCGTTTTCGACCAGCATATGATCAACAGCTAACAGCGCCTGTTCCAGCGTCTTGGCCACTACCACTCCTTTACCGGCTGCAAGTCCGTCCGCTTTGATAACAATCGGGGCACCTTGATCACGGATAAAAGCCTTGGCTTTGTCAGCGTCGGTAAAGGTTTGATAGGCAGCAGTCGGAATATCATATTTATGCATGAATCCTTTAGCAAAATCCTTGCTGCCTTCAATGATAGCAGCTTCTTGCGCCGGACCGAAAATTTGCAGCTGTTCTCTTTCAAAAGTATTAACAATCCCGGCTGCCAACGGATTTTCCGGACCTACGATGGTCCAGTCGATGTCCTCTTCTTTTGCAAACGCGGCAAGTTCTTCAATTTGGTCGTCCTTTATCGGGACACACTGCGCGTCCTGGCTGATCCCGCCATTTCCCGGTGCGGCATATAGCTTATCGACAAGCTTGCTCTCCTTGAGCTTTTTTACCATGCTATGTTCCCGTCCACCACTGCCAATTACTAATACGTTCATCGAATCCCTCCCTCTTTTTTGGCCTTATTGAAAGCAGCGGAACCCCATTTTTCCCAGGTCCCGCTTTCTCCGTGCTGTTAGTGCTTGAAATGCCTCATGCCAGTAAAGACCATAGCGATTCCATGTTCGTTGCAAGCAGTGATGGAATCTTCGTCCCGCTTTGAACCTCCCGGCTGGATAATCGCAGTGATTCCTGCTTTTGCAGCTGTCTCCACCGTATCGGGCATCGGGAAAAAGGCATCGGAAGCCATGACGGCTCCATTTGCCTGTTCACCTGCTTGCTCAAGCGCTATTTTCGCAGTGCCTACGCGATTCATTTGCCCGGCACCAATCCCCAATGTCTGATCCTGATTAGCAATCACGATGGCATTGGATTTCACATGCTTTACTGCCTTCCAGGCAAATAACAAGTCTTTCATTTCCTGCTCATTCGGCTTCCTGCTTGTCGCCACATTCACATCCTGTTCGGCCACTTTTCCATCATCGATGTCTTGCACGAGTAAACCGCCAGTGACGCTGACGACTTTTTGCCGGTTTTGGTTAGCGGTCTCCATCGATATTTTCAATAGACGAATATTTTTCTTCTCCGTCAACAATTCCATTGCCTCGTCTGAGAAGGAAGGGGCAATGACGATCTCCAAAAAAATCTCCTTCAATTGCTCTGCAGTCGCTGTATCCACTTCACGATTTAAAGCGACAATACCGCCAAAAATGGAAACAGGATCTGCCTGATAGGCCTTATGGAAGGCCGAGCCGATTGTTTGACCAATACCGATTCCGCATGGATTCATATGTTTAACTGCGACTGCAGCGGCTCCTTCATATTCCAAGACCATCTCCAATGCCGCGTTGGCATCCTGAATATTATTGTAGGAAAGCTCTTTCCCGTGTAGCTGTTCCGCGTTGGCAATGGAGGCTCCTTTTCCATTCGGCTGTTTATAAAATGCTGCATGTTGGTGAGGATTTTCTCCATAACGCAATGATTGTACTTTTTCATATGTAATCGTGTAAGTCTCCGGAGCAGTCTCCCCGGTAATTTCGGAAAAATACCCGGCAATCATGGCATCGTAGTTGGCTGTATGGCGAAAAACCTTGGCAGCTAACTGTTTACGGTCATCCACTTGCAGTCCGCCATGCTCCAGCTGTTCCAACACCGGCTGGTAATCTTCAGGATCTACTACCACTGTGACATCCCGAAAATTTTTCGCCGCTGCCCGAAGCATGGACGGACCGCCGATATCAATATTTTCAATTGCTTCAGCTTCGGTAACACCAGGTTGATCAATCGTTTGTTTAAATGGATAAAGATTGACGACTACGATATCGATTGGATCAATATCCCGCTCTTCCAGCTGCTTCAAGTGTCCATCATCCCCGCGTTTCGCCAGCAAACCGCCATGGATGTTCGGGTGCAGCGTTTTTACCCGTCCGTCCAAAATTTCATCGAATTTGGTTACATCGGAAACTGGAATAGCCGGCAGGCCTGCCTCCTGCAGCTTTTTCAAGGTCCCACCGGTAGATACCAGCTCATAACCCAGCCGGTCCAGTCCTTTTGCAAAATCAACCACATTGCTTTTATCTGAAACACTGAATAATGCGCGCTTCTTCATGATTTAATCTCCTCTCTCTTTTCCGCCTGAATGAGTGCTTGGATTGTCCTGGGAAAAAGCCGGTGTTCAATCTCCTGAATGGCTGCCTGTAAGGAATACCGGTCATCCTCTTCCCGGATTCTGACTGCCTCCTGATCGATAATCTTCCCGGTATCCATCCCTTCATCAACAAAGTGAACCGTTACTCCGGTCACCCTGACTCCCGTCGAAAGCGCCTGTCCGATCGCATCCTTACCGGGAAAAGCGGGCAGCAAAGAAGGATGGATATTGACAATATGACCTTCGAAAGGGTCGAGCAGCGTGCTGCCAATCAGCCTCATATAACCCGCCAAAATCAACCATTCCGCCTTGCAATCATTCAGTTTTTGCAATATATCCCGTTCATAATCCGCTTTCGTTGGATACGTTCTGGGTTGAAAAGCAAATACGGGAATTTGACGTTCATTGGCTTTTTCGATAGCCTTAGCTTCAGGTTTATCGCAAACCAACAAAGCGATTTCCGCATCCAAACTTCCCTGATCGATCGCATCCGCTATTGCAGCAAAGTTGCTGCCGGTACCGGAAGCAAATACCGCCACCCGTTGTTTCTCATGCATGACGAATGTTCACTCCCTGCCCCGCAGTCACCTGCCCGATATGATAGGCCGTTTCTCCTTGTTGTTCCAACAAGTCGATTGCAGATTCAGCTTGTTTTTCCGGCACGATTACCGCCATTCCGATTCCCATATTAAATACGCCAAACATATCTTGTAACGCAAGACCGCTATGTTTTTGCAGAACCTCATACACCGGTGGAACTGTCCACGATCCGGTGGTAACGGATACGCCGAGGTGTTCCGGAAGCGCACGCGGAAGATTTTCGTAAAAACCGCCGCCGGTAATATGGGAAATCCCTTTTACCCTGATTTGGCCGCGAAGGGATTGAACAGCCTTTGCATAAATTTTCGTCGGCTCAAGCAAGGCTTCACCCAAAGTTTGATGCAACGGTTCGTAGACTTTGTTCAAGTCGAGTTGATACTCCTCGATGACTTTTCGAACAAGGGAAAAGCCATTGGAATGGACGCCGCTCGAGGCAATCCCGATGACCGCTTCTCCCGGCTCGACTTCACTGCCAGTGATAATATTCATTTTCTCAGCAATGCCCACCACAAATCCGGCCAAATCATATTCGCCATGTTGATATATCCCTGGCATTTCTGCTGTTTCTCCACCAATCAACGCGCAACCACCATCGACACAGCCTTCCGCGATCCCTTTTACTATCTGCTCGATTTTTTCCGGTTCATTTTTACTGCATGCTATATAATCGAGGAAAAACAACGGATCTGCACCTTGCGCGACAATGTCATTGACACACATGGCTACAAGATCAATCCCCACGCTGTCGTGCTTATCCATTTCAAAAGCCAGCTTCAGTTTGGTGCCGACTCCATCCGTGCCCGAAACAAGGACAGGGTCCTGGTAAGAAAATGAACCGAGTTCGAACAATCCGGCAAAGGCGCCGACACCGCCGATCACTTCTTTTCGATCGGTTTTGGCAATATGTTTTTTCATCAACTCTACCGCGCGGTAACCAGCTTCTACATCCACGCCTGCTTGCTTATAAGCTTCACTCATATGAACGCTCCTTTTCTGTAACCAGACCTGCAGGCTACGCCTTTGTGGCTGGAAGTGCTGTTTCAGGATATATTTCAGTAGGGTAGTTTCCGGTAAAACAGGCGTTGCAGATGCCGTGTTCTGCTGCATCATCACCAGCTACTATCGCATTCTCCAATCCCTCCGTCGTTAAGTAGGAGAGACTGTCGGCACCGATCAGTTCCCTGATTTCTTCGACGCTATTATTGGAGGCAATCAGTTCGCCTTTTGTCGAGGTGTCGATGCCATAGTAGCAAGGGTTCTCGATCGGAGGGGAAGCAATCCGGACATGGACCTCTGTTGCGCCGGCTTCCTTAAGCATTCGGACAATCCGCTTGCTTGTTGTGCCGCGGACAATCGAGTCATCGACCATGACTACCCGTTTGCCGTCTACGATTCCCCTTACCGCGGAAAGCTTCATTTTGACACCCTGCTCTCGCAGCTCTTGAGACGGCTGGATAAAAGTCCTGCCGACATAGCGATTTTTAATCAGACCGAGTTCATACGGAATGCCGGATGCTTCCGAATAGCCAATGGCCGCTGAAATGCTGGAATCAGGCACACCAGTCACGACGTCAGCTTCGACCGGTGCCTCCTTGGCCAGCTCTTTGCCCATCGCCTTACGTGAAGCATGGACGTTTTTTCCGTTCAAATCACTGTCCGGGCGGGAAAAGTAAACATATTCCATCGAACAAAGTGTCCGATTTAACGGGGAAGCGAAGGTACGGGAGCTCACCCCATGGTCATCAATAATCAACAATTCTCCCGGCTTGACCTCCCGTAAGTAAGAAGCGCCGATTACATCAAAGGCACAGGTTTCGGATGAAACGACATAAGCCCCTCCGATCATGCCTAATGACAACGGGCGTAAGCCGCGCGGATCCAGCGCTACGTAAAGCTTGTTTTCGGTAAGGATGGAAAAGGCATAGGCTCCCTTGATCATACTGAGCGCCTGAATGATCGCTTCCTCCATCGACAGATGGCCGCTCCGCTTGATTAAATGAGCCAACACTTCGGTATCGGAAGTCGTCTGCAAAATGCTTCCTTGCGCTTCCAACTGATGCTTCAAGGCATATGCATTGACCAGATTGCCATTATGGGCAAGCGCCATGCTTTCCTTTTGCGACCGGAAAACAAGCGGCTGAACGTTTTCATAACCGCCGCCCCCCTGTGTCGCATAGCGGACATGCCCCAGTGCAGCCTTCCCCCTCAGCCGGGAAAACTCATCTTGTTGGAACACATCATTGATCAAACCGTTTCCTTTATGAAGATGCAGGGATTCCCCATCACTGGTCACAATCCCCGCTCCTTCCTGACCGCGGTGCTGCAACGCATGCAGCCCGTAGTATGCAACCTCTGCCGCTTTTTCGTGCCCCCAGATGCCAAATACGCCGCACTCTTCATTTAAGCCCTTGATTTCAGCAAGCATGGTATGGCCCCTTTCCAAATTGCTTTCAGGTCTTCTGTCGTCTGATCAATTCTTGTTTCACCATTAATCTGGATGCGAAACTGTCCATCGTCTGTGACGGCACCGATTGGAATAGCATCTTCCACAATCCGCTCGAATGCCTGTTGATTCTCTTGGCTGACAGATACGAGGAAACGGGATTGCGTTTCGCTGAACAATTCGGTTACAGCGTCCCCTTCCAACTGCACATCGAGACCGACCCGACCAGCGAAGCAGCTCTCAGCCAGTGCCACTGCAAGTCCTCCTTCCGCCAGGTCATGGGCTGAAACGACGGTGCCCGCCTGAATCGCCTCCAATAATTGATTTTGCCGTTTCGTTTCCAACTCCAAATCAATTGCAGGGGCTTTACCGAAATAAGTGTTTTCCAGGACGTTTTGCAGTTCGCTACCGCCAAACTCCGCTTTCGCTTCACCGATCACATAAATCACATCTCCCGCTTTCTGGAAGAAAGATGGCGTCACATGATTCAGTGAGTCCAATAAGCCGACCATTCCGACAACCGGTGTCGGAAAAATCGACTGGCCATTCGTCTCGTTATACAGCGATACATTGCCACTGATAACCGGCGTGTTCAAAACAAGACTGGCTGCACTCATGCCATCGACACTCTTTTCCATTTGCCAGAAATTCTCCGGTTTGTCCGGGTTTCCTAAGTTTAGTCCGTCGGTCAAAGCGAGCGGTTTCCCGCCTGAGCAGACGATATTTCGCGCTGCCTCTGCCACTGCTATCTTCCCGCCGGTTTCTGGATCCAAATAAATATAGCGGGAATTGCAATCTGTAGTAATGGCGAGCGCCTTGTCCGTCCCTTTAACTCTGATCACCGCTGCATCGGATCCTGGTGTCACGATGGTGTTTGTTTGCACCATCGAATCGTACTGATCATACACCCACTCCTTACTGGCGATGGTCGGCTGCTGTAACAGCGCCTTGAGCGTTTCGCTAAAGTTTTGGATACCTTCGGGATAGTAATCGACTTGTTGGTACGCTTTAAAGTATGCAGGCACTTTGGAAGGTTTATGATAAACCGGCGCGTCCTCCGCAAGGGAGTCGACCGGGATATCCGTAACCACTTCGCCTTTATGCAGCAGACGGAATTGCTTATCATCCGTCACCTGTCCGACTGCAACGGCTTCAAGTCCATATTTTTGAAAAATATCGATGATTTCCTGTTCCTCGCCTTTCTTTACTACCATCAGCATCCGTTCCTGCGACTCGGACAGCATCAGTTCATATGGGGTCATCTCCAATTCCCGCTGTGGTACCAGGTCAAGGTTCATTTCCATACCCATCCCGGCTTTGCTGGCCATTTCGCTGGCGGATGAAGTCAATCCGGCAGCTCCCATATCCTGCATGCCGACCAATGATTCACAATGGATTGCTTCGAGACACGCCTCGATCAGCAGCTTTTCCATAAACGGATCACCAACCTGGACTGAAGGACGCTTACTTTCGGATTCTTCCGACAAATCTTCCGATGCAAAAGTGGCACCATGTATGCCGTCCCGCCCAGTAGGCGCTCCGGCATACAACACGGTATTTCCGATTCCCGCTGCAATTCCTTTTTGGATATCCTTTTGGTCGATCAATCCGACACACATTGCATTGACGAGCGGGTTTCCTTCATAACAATTGTCGAATTGTACTTCTCCGCCTACTGTCGGCACACCGACACAGTTACCATATCCGGCGATTCCGTTGACAACCTCTTCAAACAAATACTTGACCCGTTCAGAAGCAAGGCTGCCGAAACGGAGTGAGTTGAGCAAGGCGACCGGCCGTGCTCCCATGGAAAAAACGTCGCGGATGATGCCTCCGACACCGGTGGCAGCTCCCTGGTATGGTTCGACAGCCGATGGGTGATTGTGACTCTCGATTTTGAACACAGCCGCCTGACCATCGCCGATATCAATGATTCCCGCTCCTTCCCCAGGTCCCTGCAACACATGAGGAGCCTTCGTCGGGAACTTTTTCAACAGCGGTTTTGACGTTTTATAGCTGCAGTGCTCCGACCACATGACCGAAAAAATACCTGCTTCGGTGAAATTCGGCCGCCGGTTCAACACCTTTTTGATGTGCTCGTATTCCGCATCGGTGAGTCCCATCTCTTTATAAAGCAAATCCTTTTCAATCACTTCCGGGCTTATCTCAGACGCCTGCAACATATGCTTCCCTCCAATGGTTCACGACCGATTTAAATAGCTTCAGACCATCATCACTTCCCAGCACCGCTTCTGTTGCTCGTTCAGGGTGGGGCATCATGCCGAGCACATTTCCTTGTTCATTGATGATTCCGGCTATATCCCCCACAGAACCGTTCGGATTGTCCGCATAACGGAAAACGATTTGCCCGTTTGCCTCCAGTTCTGCGAGTACTTTCTCGTCACAGTAATAATTGCCTTCCCCGTGGGCAATCGGAAGGGATATGGTCTCCTTTTCCTCATAGGAAGAAGTGAATTGGGTTTGATTGTTTTCCACCACCAATTCCTCCTGGTGGCACATGAACTTCAGCTTTTTATTCCGCAACATGGCACCTGGTAAAAGCCCGGATTCCAGCAGCACTTGAAATCCGTTGCAGACACCTAAAATCGGCATCCCCTCGGAAGCCTTCTGTTTGATCTGATTGACGATATTGGATGTCGCCGCAATCGCGCCGGACCGTAAGTAGTCTCCATAGGAAAAGCCCCCGGGCAATAAGATGGCATCAAACTCGACCAAGTCGGCATCTTCATACCAAACGAGTTTTGCTTCTTCGCCGAGTGAGTCTTGCACTGCATGATACATGTCTCTGTCACAGTTCGAGCCTGGGAAAACGATCACCGCAAATTTCACTGGACAGCTCCCTCCTCAATCGTGTACTGATAATCTTCAATAACTGGATTGGCAAGCAGCTTGGCACACATTTCTTTAATTTGTTGATCAATGTCCGCATGGTCATCAAGCTGAAGTTCCATATACTTTCCAACCCTTGCACCCTTTACCTCCGGGAAACCCAATTTGTTCAAGGATTCCTGGACCGCTTTTCCTTGTGGATCCAAAACACCATGCTTCAAAGTTATAAAGATTTTCACTGTTTTCATACTACCGCCTCCAGTCGTTGAAGAATTGCATCATATACTTGCAAAAGGTCGCCCAAATCTTCCCGGAATACATCCTTATCCATCTTGGCACCACTGTCTTTATCCCATAGCCGGCATGTATCCGGCGAAACCTCGTCAGATAGGATGATGTCGCCAACTGCATTTCTGCCGAACTCCAGCTTGAAATCTGCCAGTGTAAGATTAATAGATTCAAAGAATCCCTGCAGATGCTGATTCACTTCCAAAGCCATAACTTTGATGGCTTCCAACTCTTCCGATTTCACATCCGTAAGCAGCAAAGCGTGCTCATCATTGATCAGTGGATCCCCGAGTTCATCCTTTTTATAAAACAACTCTACCAAAGGTGGTGTAAAAACCGTCTTTTCTTCGATGCCGAGCCGGCGGGTGATACTGCCGGCTGCAATGTTCCGTACGACAACTTCTACCGGAATGATGTCTGTCTTTACAACGAGCTGTTCTGTATCGTTCAGGCTGCGGACAAAATGACTTGCCACTCCTTTGTCACGCAAATATTCAAAAACCTTCGCCGATATCAAATTGTTGTACTTGCCTTTTCCTGAAAAAACCGCCTTTTTTTCGCCGTTAAAGGCGGTCGCATCATTTTTATACGATAGTATCAATTGATCGATATTGCCTTCTGCTTGAAATACTTGCTTTGCTTTGCCTTCATACAATAGCTCGCCCTTCAATTTTGTCACCCCATCCATTCCTTTTTGGTTGTCTGGATTATAGTTTCAGCGCATGCACAGCCTCAAAGTCCGATACGTTCAAATATGCCGTCCACATTTTTCAAATGATACGTGTAATCGAAACAATCGGCGATTTCCCCTTCATTCAACAAGCTGGTGATTTTCGATTCCTGTTCCACCAGGCTGCGGAATGGAATACCTTCTTCCCAGGCCTTCATCGCATTTGGCTGGACCAGATCATACGCTTCCTCACGGCTCATGCCTTTGTCGATCAACGCAAGCAGCACTCTTTGAGAAAAAATAACGCCATAGGTTTTATCGATGTTGGCTTTCATGTTTTCCGGGAATACTGTCAGGTTTTTCACTATGTTCGCGAAACGATTCAGCATGTAATTCAAGGCAATCGTGGCATCTGGAAGAATGATTCGCTCTGCTGATGAATGCGAAATATCCCGTTCATGCCAAAGGGCAACGTTCTCGTATGCTGTCACCATATGCCCACGCAGCACACGGGCAATGCCAGTCATGTTTTCCGAACCGATCGGATTACGCTTATGCGGCATCGCTGAGGAACCCTTTTGCCCTTTTGCGAAAAATTCCTCTACCTCGCGAGTTTCGGTTTTTTGCAGGTTGCGGATTTCCACTGCGAACTTCTCAATCGACGTAGCCACCAACGATAGCGTCGATACATAATGCGCATGCCGGTCGCGCTGCAAGGTTTGCGTTGATACAGACGCCGGTGTGAGTCCTAGTTTTTCACAAACGTATTTTTCAACAAACGGATCAATGTTGGCATAAGTACCGACAGCACCAGAAAGCTTTCCAGTCTCGATCGTTTTCGCCGCAGCATCGAATCGCTCTAAATTCCTTTTCATCTCTTCATGCCAAAGCGCCATTTTCAAACCGAATGTTGTCGGTTCGGCATGGACACCATGTGTCCTTCCCATCATGACCGTGTGTTTATGTTCCTGGGCTTTGGCTGCCAGAATATCGATGAACCGCTGAATATCACTGCGCAAAATGTCATTGGCCTGTTTCAGCAAATAAGATAATGCCGTATCGACAACGTCGGTAGAAGTCAGACCGTAATGGACCCATTTCCGTTCTTCCCCCAGCGATTCGGATACAGCTCTTGTAAAGGCAACCACGTCATGGCGTGTTTCCTGTTCGATTTCCAAAATCCTGTCAACATCAAAGGAAGCGTTCGCCCTTAGCTTTTCCACATCCTGTTTCGGAATGACGCCAAGTTCACTCCAAGCTTCACAGGCGAGAATCTCCACTTCCAGCCAGGCCTTGTATTTATTTTCATCGGTCCAAATTGCTCCCATTTCTTCTCTTGTATATCGATTAATCATACGTTACCTCCTGAATATTCACGAACCAGTGATCGGCTATTATGTTTAGTATTCGTCAAATCCTGAAAACTACTGATGGATCACCGTTTCTTCCTCTAATTTGTTTACTAAGTCTGCCAGATGCGAGCCGACAAACGTGATGTGTCCCATTTTCCGGTTCGGCTTGACACCTTTTTTACCGTAAATATGCAAATGGCCCTCGGCAAAGGAGTCAATATTGTCGAGACAGGCTGTCATTTCTTCGCCAAGCAAGTTCATCATGACTGCTGCTCCGTGGAAACACACTGGCACGAGCGGCAAGCCGCAAACTGCACGGACATGCTGTTCAAACTGTGACACGTTGCACGCTTCGATGGTAAAGTGACCCGAGTTATGCGGTCTCGGAGCCATTTCATTAATCAGCACCCGTTCACCGGCAACGAACATTTCGATTGCAAAGGTGCCGACAACAGCAAGACTTTCAGCTACGGTTTGCGCTGCAGCCAGTGCCTTATCCCGTACAGTTTCTGAAACCGATGCCGGGGCGATTGTTTTATGGAGAATGTGGTTTTTATGTTCGTTTTCAGCAACAGGAAAAAAGGTAATATCCCCATCTGCCGAGCGGGTGAAAACAACCGAGATTTCTTTGTCGAAAGGAATCCATTCTTCCAAAATACAGCGGCCGCCATCAACGATGAACTGTGCGGCATCTTCTAGGTCCTCTTCCGATTTTGCGATCATTTGGCCTTTGCCATCGTAACCGCCGCGGCAGGTTTTTAAAACGAAAGGCAAGCCGACCTTTGCCACGGCCTCCGTCAACTGCTGCTTCTCCTCGATTATCGCAAAAGCAGGAACTGTCAGGCCGCTTTCTACCAGACGGCTCTTTTCCATTTCGCGGTCCTGGGTTACTTGCAGCAGTTCCGCCCCCTGCGGCAGCACGCCTTCCTTTTCCAGGTGGCGAGCTGCATCCAAATCTACATTTTCAAATTCGTATGTCACCACATCACTGATTTCTGCCAATTGCTTGATGGATTCCATATCGTCATATGCTGCGACAATATGATGGTCGCTCACCTGAGCGGCCGGGCAATCAGGTGTAGGATCCAGCACGGCGATCCGGTATCCCATGTGTTTGGCTGTCGTTGCCATCATTCTTCCAAGCTGACCGCCCCCCAAAATTCCGATCGTGCTGCCAGGTAAAACGTTACTTGTCTGCAAGTTGATCCCTCATTTCTGCAACTTTTTTTCGTTGATCTGCTTGAAAAGCTTCCAGTCTGACTGCCACCTGTTCATCAAAAGCCCCGATCATTTGCGCTGCAAGCAATCCGGCATTTTTAGCGCCCGCCTTACCGATCGCCACGGTGGCGACTGGCACACCGCCAGGCATTTGCACGATAGACAACAGGGAGTCCATGCCATCTAACGCTTTCGACTGTATTGGAACGCCAATGACTGGCAGGGTGGTTTTTGCGGCTACCATGCCAGGCAGATGGGCGGCACCCCCGGCACCGGCAATGATGACTTTCAGGCCCTTATCTCTTGCCGATCCGGCGTAGGCGAACATGTCATCCGGCGTCCGGTGGGCAGAAATAACCTGTTTCTCATAGCTGATCCCCAGTTCTTCCAGCATGCTGCAAGTGTGCTCCATCGTCTCCCAGTCCGAGATACTTCCCATGATAACCCCTACTTTTGCCATAGCAGACTCTCCCCATTTCTTATTTATTATGTATCGCTGGCTTCTTAGCGAATGTAAAAATGAAAATGCCCATTCATCTCCTCCTCGCTTTCATGAGAGAAGATGAATGGGCACACGTCTACCGTAATATATGCATCCATAAAACCCACCGACATACTGCGTATACGGGGGTTACATCCTCCCTCATAGTCCGTCATTTACGGTGACGGGTAGAGACTATTGGGCCCTATTCCCAAAATTATATGAGGTATGGTAAATTCAGCTGATTATGCTTTACGCGGCACGAAAGTCCGCCCTTGTTTGCGAATGCATCTCTATGATAACAAGCTTTACAAAAATGGTCAACAAAAATCGAACAATCCTTCTTCCATTAACCTTATTGTTCGTGTTTGACAGGAACAGCTTCGAATATAATTGTTCGATCTACCGGCTGATAGCTGGTTTCTCCATTCTTGCTGACCTCTTCGAAAATAGGTTCCTCTGTTCTTCTGACCGGGGTGTACCCTTCTCGGGCAATCCGATCCAGGCACTGATCGATGCTCTCTCCCTCCAACAGTTCAAACCTTCGTTTACTGTTCGTTGTGCTGGATGGCTTCCTGCTGCTCTTGCTTTTCTTCTTTTTTGCCACTTTTGATCCGTCCCCTCCTGACTTGTTTCACCCAGAATCCGCCATAGATCTGCTTCGGTTCATACGCGATGATAAAAGCTTTGGAATCGATCAGCCGAATGGTTTCGTAAAGCTGGAGTTCGTACTTACGCGGGGTCAAAATTTGCATGGCGAGCCGGTCGCCGTCCATACCGTAAGCGTACCAGCTGGTGACACCGTATCCTTTGTCGCGCAGCTGCTTCGTAAATTCGATTTCTGGATCGGATGAGATCACATTGACGGTTATATAGCCTAATGCGAGTTTCTCTTCGATCATCGAACCGACGACAACGCCGATCCCGAAGCCAAGTGCATAGGCGATAATATTTTCGATTTGATCCAGGTTGTCGAGCACCAAACCGAGTCCTAATACGTAAATGGTGATTTCAAACATGCTGACAATCGCAGCTATATATCTTCTGCCCTTCAGGGTCAGAATCATACGAATCGTGGAAAAAGAAACATAAACAATATTGATAATCAAAATGATGGATACCATGATGATTGCATTATCGAGCATTAAATTCCTCCTAAAACATTACTGAAAAACACGGGGCATTCACCCATCTTTGTTTCATGCATACAATATATCGCATTTTAATTGGCTAAAACAACTAAAAAAGGGGGAATTGTTGTGGATCCATTTAGGAACATGGGGGAATGGAAGCGGAATATGGATCACTTTTTCGGTGATAGCTTCTGGAATGAGTTTGAAGGGGTTTTGAAACCGCCTCTTCCACAGATAAACTTGTACAAGAAAGACAAAGAAGTTGTCTGTATTGCCAGCCTTCCCGGAGTCAGTAATTTAAAAAATATCGATATTTTTGTTCATCATGCGACTTTGGAAATTCGAGGAAGCATCGATATGAAGGAGGCAGAGGGACAGGTCGTCCGGGAGGAAATCTTGCATGGCAGTTTTGAACGGAAGATCGATCTACCCTACCCCGTACGCCGGGAAAAAGTGGATGCCTCCTATCAGCGCGGCTTACTGGTCATCCGACTTCATCGTTTGATGAAAAACGACGACAAGAAAACTCGTTTAGAGATTGTCGACATGGAGGAGTAGTGGGATGAATGCAAGAAAGGATTGTGTTCGAATTAAACAACACCCTTGTGTTGTTACCACCATTCCTCTCCCTTCCTTATTGAACTTGAGCGCTAGTCCACCGGTATGAAAAATAATGAAGAAAAGAGCACGGACAAATGTCACAGCGGGTAAAGCGAAAACCGAACAATGATTCGAATTTTACATTTCGAACTCGTTCGGTCTTTCTTTGCCGGTTTAATATAAACTGCGCAGTAATGAAAATTCATTTTTTATTGCTCACACTCGGTCTAATGAAGCGGAGCGTAAGTCCAGCGCGGCGGAAATCACTCCCTTTCCGGGGGCAGCACCTCAGCCTCCTCGCGAGCAAATTGCGCTCCCTGCGGGGTCTTCGGAAGCTGCTCTTCCCCCAGGAGTGTCGCAATTTCCGCCGCTTAAGATAGATTTTTGAATAAAAGTTGAAGAAGTACTAAAATATGTCTAACATGTGGAATCCCTTACCAAAACGCAGAGAACCCCTACCAGCGGAGGCAGAACACGAAGACTCCTATGGGAACAGCACGCGTCCGAAGACCCCGTAAAGAAGCGTTCTTTGCTTCTGCGGAGGCTGAGGCCGTGCCCATGGAAAGCGAAGTGTTCTGCCGCAGCGCGGTTTTGCACTCATCTATCATCAGAATAAGAGAGTTACTGCGCAGTTTCTATCCACTGCGTAATCGGTAAAATGTTGAAATTATTTCTGTTACGAATCTATATTATCCTTCAACCATTTTTCATTAGCTTAAGAAAATAAAGTACAAGATGAAAATGACAAACAGCAGATACATAACCGGATTGATTTCTTTTGCTTTCCCTTTTACCAGCATCGTGATTGGATAAAAGACAAAACCGATGGCAATTCCGGTAGCGATGCTGTAGGTCAACGGCATCATGATGATCGTCAGAAACGCCGGCACGGCAATTTCAAAGCTGCCCCATTCAATGTCCCTCAATGTGGAGCACATCAGGACACCAACGATAATCAAAGCTGGCGCCGTCACTGCAGACGTCACGATACTCAAAAGCGGCGAGAAGAATAGCGCAAGCAAGAAGAAAGCGGCTGTTACCACCGAAGTGAAACCTGTTTTCCCTCCTGCACTTACGCCGGTTGTCGACTCGACATAAGAAGTCGTCGTCGATGTGCCAAGCGTCGCTCCGACAACTGTTGCTGCGGAGTCAGAGAACAACGCTTTTCCTGCACGCGGCAATTTGTTGTCCTTCATAAGACCTGCTTTGGTCGCAACAGCCACCAGTGTTCCAGCCGTATCAAAAAAGTCAACGAACAAAAATGTCAGGATGACGACAAGCATCTGGATCGTAAAGATATCACCGAAATGGGCAAAAGCCTGTCCGAAAGTCGGCGCAAGGCTTGGAGCAGGCCCGACGACGTCGCTAGCACTAGATGGCGGGTCGATCAATCCGACAATCATACCTGCAATCGCGGTGATGATCATCCCGTAAAATACGCCGCCCTTCACATTGGAAGCAAGCAAGATGACTGTTACGACAACTCCGAATACTGCCAGCAACGTGTTCGGATCGGTCAAATCTCCAAGGGCCACCATGGTGTCCGGGTCACCGATGACGATTCCTGAATTTTGAAAGCCAATAAAAGCGATAAACAAGCCAATACCAGCTCCAACAGCCATTTTAAGATTGCCAGGAATGGCATTGATGATTCTTTCCCGCAGTCCCGTCAGTGTCAAAACGATAAAAATCAGCCCGGAAGCAAGCACGCCCGCTAAAGCTGTTTCCCACGGAATGCCATAGCCAAGGATGACCGTGTATGCAAAGAAAGCATTTAAGCCCATCCCCGGAGCGAGCGCAATCGGATACTTGGCAAACAAACCCATGACAAGGGTTCCGACAGCCGCTGCCAGTGCGGTGGCGGTAAATACGGCTCCCTGATCAATTCGTGTCACGCCTTCCGGCAGTTCCTCAACGCCCACCAGGGCAAGTGTTGCCGGGTTGACAAACAAAATATACGCCATCCCCAAGAAAGTGGTCAGACCGGCGATGAATTCCGTCCGGTAATTGGTACCAAGTTCCTCGAACCGAAAATATTTTTTCATTCTCTATTCCTCCCCTTATCCGTCGCAGTAAATTATTTCCAAAACTACATAACCAAATGAATTACTGTTCCAACGAAAAAAAGCGCTCCTGGTCTAAACCAAGAGCGCTACCGGACATACGTGTATGGGAATCAACAACAAAAGATCCTCTGTCAATCACCAGCGTAGTCAGACCATTTACGGTAGTCCGGTAGAAACTCATGGGCCATATCCCCAAAATTATACGACGGTTGTTTCAATCAGTATTTATTTAAAATTACTTTACTATCATACTAACGTCCCACATTTTCGTCAAGAGGTTTTACGAATGTTTTTATTGTTAAATGATAGAAATGTTCGTGTTTTGTTCTTCTATTCCCACTCTATTGTAACTTATCTCTTTAAAACCTTATCATTAAAGCAATCCATTGTCATAATTACAACTTTGGTGGGGATAATGGTGGGTATTGATTTCATTATCTAGCATTTATAGAATTAATAAAAACTAAATAACAAGCAAAATCACCAAAACGTTTTCTATCATTTTCAATTGTTCCTAACCGATCGAACCAAGCAGCATTCCAATTTTGCTCTTTCATATATGAGGCGATTAATTTCAAACTAGCCATAAAGCCATTGTGTTGCCTAGTTCTTCTTTCATCTACTTCTCTACGTTCAGTTGAAGTTTGTATACTCCATTTTGCTCGCGTATTCGCATAAGTAATAGCATTATCCATCATATCTTCCCAGAATTCTTGAAATTCTTGATCATTTGTATTGGCTGATTTAATAATCTCGTTATAAATATCCGTAGATTCTTCAAATGTTAAGTTATCGATTGCTTGTAAATAAGTTTCATAGGTAACAATATTACTCAAATTAAACACTCCTCTTCGCTATTTTATATTCAACCCAAGAATCATTAGTTAGTTTATTATAACTCGAGTATACACCCGTACAAGTATCAAATTTTAATAATGGAACTATATTACTTTCTATTGTTTCTCCATCAATAAAAAAATGACTCTGTCCATCCCAAAATACCTTACCCAAATAACTGTTATCATTGGTAACATCAACTGTAGAAACGTGCCCTGCTATTATATCTTTATAAAATGACCCTGTTTCAGCCGGATATTTCCATGTGAATTCATGAGGTTCTGTTGCATGCTTCCATAATTCAGAATCAGCTTCACACACTCCAGCATGCACATAAATTTGCATTTCAGTTTCATAGAAGAATTCTTTACTTTTTGATAGGAGCCATTTAAATAACCCTGTATGTTCTTTCTTCATCTCACCTTTAATAAAATTACTCATTCTTGGTGTGAAACGTTCCAGATGTTGTAATTCTCTAAAAAAATACTCCCAATGTTCTGTTTCAAAAAAACTTTTTGTAGTCAATAGTTGTTGATCTTGTGATAACCATATAAATTCATCCTCACTGCAATACCAATCCAAAAACATTTGCTCATGATTTCCAATTAATACAACTACTTGATTAGGATATTTTTCTTCTAGATTTTTAATATGATAAAGAACTCTACAACTATCCTTCCCTCTATTTATATAGTCTCCTAAAAAAAGAAGTTTACTATTCTCGTCAGATTCTAAATCAATTAAACTTAATGTATCAATCATAGCTTCGTAACATCCATGAATATCACTAATAGAAAAAATATTTGCCATTCGAATGTCTCCTTTAATGTTTATCAATTCCATGAAAAGGATTTTAATAACAGTATTCGATAGGTGTTTCAGCTAATATTAGCTTACCTTTATACTTCACTTTTTTAAATTTTGATTTCCATTAAACTTTATTTGTGTTTCCTTTGCAGTTTCGATCTTTATATTCCCTTCCATCTCATCAGCAATAACTGTATCGGCACCTTCCCACATGTGAGAATAATGCTTTAGTGTTATTTCTGGTGAACTATGTCCCATCCTTTGAGATAGCACAAGTACGGAAACATTAAATTCATTAATTAAATATGAGGCATGAGAATGTCTTAACCCTTTTGCTTGGATTTCTTTTACACTTGCTAGCTTAGCATATCTTTTAATAATCCTTGAAATAGTCGATTTCAACATAGGTAATCCATCATAACTAAAAATAAAATCATTTTCGCTACCCATGCCTATTTCAGATTGTCTTCTTTTCCACTCTCTAAGAACTTTCACTGTATCATTATCAAGAGCTATTGTTCTTTTTCCATCTTCTGTTTTCGTATAAAAATTTCTTTTCCAGTCTTGTTTATTCTTTAAAATAAGCATATTATGAACTCTTAAACGTCTTTTTTCTAAATCAACATCACTCCACCATAAGGCAGTTCCTTCATTCACTCGAATACCAGTCATGTAGTAAAGCCATAGCATTACAAAATTCAAATGTTCATAGAAATCACCAATATATATTTGTTGTAATACTTTTTCAAACTCTGCCTTAGTCCAATATGCTACAATAGCTTTACCTTTACCAATAGCCTTTACTTTTTTGGAAATATTATATTCTAAATACTGCATTTCTACAGCTATATCTAAACTCTTTCGCAATATGCCAAAAACTAAACTGGCATAGGATTGAGAATATCCATTACCGCCATCCTCTTTGCTAGATAATAACCATGTTCGGAAATTCTGAACATCTTCCACAGTGATATCTCGAAGTGGAATGGAATCAAATCTATTCCTAATTATTTGCAAAGGTGTTTTCCTAGCTAAGAAAGTACTTTCTTCTACTTCTGTTTTATAATAGGGCTCATAAACTTTATCCATAAACTGGCCATAAGCCATTTTATAATTAGCATAGCTATTGACTTTATGAAACTCTCTTTTTAGTCTTATCAATTCTTTATTTGCTTCAAAAGCAGAAGAAAAAGGCTTTCCATTTATATCTTTTCTACCTTTTTTTCTAACCCTTTTCCCCGTGACACGGTCAATTCCAAATTCCGTTTGATAAAAATAACTTCCATTCAAATCAACGTATACACCAGGATATTTCGTTTTTCGTTGTGTCTTAGGCTTCATTAATTTGACCCGTTTCGGAAACTAGGGAAACGCCTAAAATTGACTCCACAACATGCGTGGGAACTCTCCCTAACCTCTTATTATTATAATAAGGACAACCTTCTTGCACCATAATTGCTTTTGCTTGCCGTATTAATGAAATAGCTTGATATTTCTTATATCCTATCTTAATTAAATCATCTTTACATATTGTTGCACCCACTACCTCCACTCCCTTCCATGCTAGTATTCATCCTCACTCATAAGTTCTAATATGCGTTGCTCTATTAATGTTTCATCAGAATCGGTTATTTTTCCCTTCCCCATTAATATTAACTCTTTCAAGTAATGCTCGGCATATTCTTCCCCATACACTCTAGCAAATGACTCATAAACCATACTGATAGATTTTACAGTAGATTTTTCAATCCAACCTTTCTTTCTCTTTAAAGTAATTTTGTCACGAGTTACTTTTAAAGGTATCATTTCAATACCATCAATAAATTTTTGCCACCATCTCATAGTTGGCAACCTATTCTTATTATGGAAATCACTAACTTTCTTAGGTTGAGTTTTAAAACAATAGTGAGCTGACAAAATTCCTTTTACTATAACATTTAAGGGTTTTCCACCAGCTATATGAAAACCTACTTGCATAGCTTTTCCATCAGTCAATTCAAGTTCCCATCTCACCCATTTTTCGACATTAATAATTTCATCCGTATTATCTTTTCTCTCCTGTTTCTTATCATAAATTCTTAATATTTGAGGAGAAGAGCCGATATACAATGAAAAACCTGTCAACTTTCCATCAAGAATTCTACCACTGTTTATTTCAATAAATTTGTGGCTTTTCGTACTCAACTGCCCTCGTTTTATATAGTCTTGTAACACTTTAACGCTTGGTGTTGAATCATCAAAAATATCTAAAGCTAGGTCAATTCTTGTTATTTTACCCTGTCTATCTAAAATAAATGAAATGAAACCATGCCAGTGCCACCCATCTACCCTAGACATATATTCTTCATATTGTCGACATGCTTGACCTGCCATATCTACGAGAATACTACTATGGTTTTTAGAAGAATGAAGTTTAATATTTGCAAAACTGATAGAATCATCATAAGTTGGGTAAGGTGACCCCTTAACCTCCGAAGAAAATTCGGAGATAGGGATTCCTAAGATCTCATCAGCTACTACTATAAAATCGCTATTTGGAATTGAAAATCTTAAGTAATCAATTAAACAATGATTACTTAGCTTTCGGCTCATTGAATTCACCAATAGTATAACTGACTGCCTCAATTTTCAACTCAGAATATTGCCATGTATCTACCATAGGTTTTCCCTGACCTACAAAAGATTTTTTCTGAACCTTTCGTGGTTTTACATGTAGCTCTTTAAAAGTGATAGGAATAAATTCACCATCTTCAAATTTATCAAAGATAGGTAAACTATCTTGATTCTCAACTACTACAGTGATAGGTGAACCAACTTCTGTACTCCCATTCCCCAAAACCATTTCAATAAAAGGTCTGTCATAGACTTTGAAAGTGATATTATACTTTCCAGTTTCTACAAGCTCACCATTTGCATTTCTCTCTTTTGCCACTCTAGATGTAAAATCATCTTTCTGTACTACCATAGCTGACGGAACTTTGAATTGTGAAATATCAAAATGCAACTCTCCTAAATCGATATTTTCAGAATCATTTAAAGAGATTAGTTTTGAAGATTTTAAAATTAATTTTGTCATGATTTTAGCTCCTCTTTCAGTATAAATTTATAATAAATTCATCCCCTGGGCCGGGATTTCAGACAGCCTTCAAAGCTTAGAGCCACAGAGTCCTCGACGACTTTTCCTGAGGGAGAATCACCCGTGTTACTCAACGGGTGCTGCGACTTTTAGTAGTTCCTCATGTTGAGCAAAGTACGCTCAACATGAAGCCATCATTTTTCGCGAACGTTTTCGGTCACTCCGTTCGGATGGCTTTGCCTCCGCCTCAAACCTTCACGAAAAATGACGGTCAAAGTTCAATTGTTTCTTGATTTTTCATTAACTTCTCTATTTCAGTTATAAAGTCATAGTCTTTATCTATATACGGTGTTTCAAAATAAACAGGGGCAGTATGTTTCCCATCAATTTGGATATAACCCCCGCCTTTTTCTGTCACGGTTTTATATTCAATACTATTTGTATCGAAAATCATATTATAGCCAATAGAGTCCATAGCTCCTAGCCCTGTTTTGAAGCCCATTTGAGCCCTTATATTCGTAGGTAAATCATCTGCTGATGGTCGTTGCATTAGTATTTCAATCATTACTCCCGCTTGTCTTCCTTTCATCACAATCGTAAAAACATAATCTAGAGCTTCTTTAGCAACTTTTTTATCTACTGAATGCATAAACGCAGAAAATTCATCAAAAATCACGATTACTACAGGTAAATTAAAATCTCTATACGTTTTCCCGAAGGCTGATACATCATTAAAATAATCTGCATATCTTCGCTCCATCAATTCGACAGTTTCTCGGAGTATTCGACATATTTGATTAGCTTCAGTTGCAACCTTGTTTTCAAACCCTGTAACAAATCGAAGTAAACTCAAATCAGCCTTTTTAGGGTCAATAATTCGTAAATCGGCTTGCGGAGATAATTTTAAATAATTTACAATTTTACCCAAGATAAAGAAGGATTTACCTGAGCCAGTCCCACCAACGATAAGAGAATGAGGAACCTTAGAAAGCTCATAGGATATGTTTCCTGTAATCTTTATTTCTTCTGAACCATTTACTTTATTAACCATCGAATTAAGATCAATACGTTCGTCTTTACGCTTTATAAAGATATATTCAGCGTAATTTACAGTCATATTAGTAGATTCTAGCTCCATTCCTAGGCTTGATTCCAAGTTTTCTCCTAGTTTAGTTGCTTCGTTCGTAAAACGGTCTCCATCACGCATAATTCTAACAAATACATACTTTTCTGTTTCTTTGTAATAGATTCGTATAACCCTTATAATTCGTTTTTCTCGAATTACTTTATTATCATTCGTAATATTCTCGAAGTATTCCTCGTCAAATAATTTTAGAGTACCAATCATGTAAGCTAGATTATTAGCAATCCATGACTTAGTACTTTTAAGAAGGTTAAAATACACTAAAACACTTTTATATATTGTTATCCCCCATATAGCTACTATTAGTAGATTAATTACCCAATTAAAACTAATTGAACGATGAATTACAGGAATATTGAATGTTAGAGAAGGTATGGCATTTGACAATATTAAAAGGAAAATTGTCAGCAATATAATGAAGATGGATAGGAGATACTTTAATGATCCAAATTTCCTCTGAGGATATTTAATTTCCTTCCACTCACTATTGTTATTAAATTTCTTTAACATACTAAATATCATAATTTTCACTTTCCCCTACACTCTTCACTTTGAATTAGCTGCATCAATTCGTTTACCTCTAGACTTTATTGCATTAGTTAAAAAATCTATACTTGTTAGAAAATCCTTCTTAGATGGCAGTAGTTTTCCGTCAAATATACCCTCCCATAATTCTTTAGGTTTTGAGCAAGAGTTATCGGGATCTTCTAGAAAATCTTGTAGATAGTACCTCTCTATAAAATTCGCAAAGCTTGAGTAATTGTCTAGCCAGGTTTGTACATTACTTACAACTTCATCTTGATTTAAAGAAACAAAATTATTGAACCTGTTTTGGCTCAAAAATCTTGCTAATTGGTCACAAGTAGTTGAATTCAGACTTCCCATTTCTCGCTCTTCAAAATAATAGTAAATATGGTATAAAGCGACTATGAAGTTATCTTGAGTTTTGGCAACCCTTCCTATATTAAAGCCATGACATACACTACTAAAATTAGGAAAGGTATATACTGCATGTAAAAACTTAAGCATTGAATCGTGAACCTGAATAGTGTTCATTTTAGCAAAATATGCCCACACTGCCTGATTGTTAATTGTTTTAACTTTTTCTGCAATACCCTCATTAACCATTTGCTTTTTTAATGATGTAATATTAGGCACGATATATTTCTTATATCTTTCGTTATACTCTAACAAGTCAGAATGATAATAGCGCATATAGAGCGTTACATAACTTTGAGGACTTATCAGTGTATCAGTATAAGAAGCCTCACCATAAATTTTCTTCAGCATAGCTTTTGATTCTTTAGAACGATCACAATCGAACCTTAACTTTTCAGCATTTAACAATTTGTAATTAATGAAACTTTCCCATGAATTACTACCTAACAAAGAACCGTTTCTATAAAATTTTAGGTAGTTCACATTATTTATCGACAATTTCTATTCCTCCTCTAACTTTTTATAACCCTATCTACTGACTTCTGTTTAATCACCCTCCACCCTCTTAACTATTTATTACATAAATACAATATCATTAATTAATAAATATATCAACATTTATTCATTAATATATAATACATTTATTATTATTTATGCAATAAATGTATTGTAAATAGATGTAATAACCTAATAAAAAAAGGATTGCACACATTAGACATGCTAATATGCGCAATCCTTTATTGTTGTTCTTCAATCCTAAAAAGTTTGTCTTTTTCAGATAAGCTTAAAACAATATGTTTATCATTGTTTATTTCCTCTGGAATCTTATCTTTTAATATTGAAAAGACTAATTGTATATTATTTTTCCAAGCAAAGTCATTAACCTTTAATAGTTGATTTCCATGCATTAATTCTTTTTTATCATTTAAGATAAAGTCCAAATGAGGAATTCCCTCACTTCTTGCAAATAATATATATGCAATGTCAAAGCATAAAATTTCTCCTTGTTTTTTTCCGGAGCTTATATTTAGGTTAAAACATTCAAAAGCATAGTAGTTTTTCTTAGTTTTCCTGTCTTCTTTTACTGAAAACGTAATTCCATATTCTTCACCATAAAGTTCCTTCGACACTTCCTTAAAATGCTTATTAAATTTCATCAGTTGTTTTTTAAGCAAATCTTGAAATTCAGTTGTGAACCTATTACCATCCAATAACTCAATATCGTCGTTTATCTTAGTAATATTCTCTTCTGAAGTTTCTATCTGTGATAAACTATTTTCTAATTCCCCGAGTTTTTGATGATTACTAGTTAAATCTGAAATAATATTCTCTAGATCACTAAAAGTATCACTTGAAGAAAGTTTATTAATCAAATATTTTTCATTTGCTAGTTCCTTTTCCAAGTTTTGATTATGTTTTTCTATTTCTGACTCTAGGTTAGGCAGATCTTGTGTAATATATTTTATTTTCTCGAGTATCATATTATTGTGATATTGGATTAATTGTTCATAAGTTTTTTGAATATCATTGACACTTTTCTTTGCCACTGAATATAACCCTCTTAATGCATCTAAATCAACATCTGAAATATCCCGTTTTAACTCATTTTCAGTCTCTTTTAAAAGCTCTTTTCTTAAAGATAATTCACTAACCTTCGATCCGATCTTACTGATTCTATATTTAGTACTATTAAGCTCTTGTAATTCTTCTTCATATTTCTCATTTATATTTAAAACACGTTTCTTTTCTTCTAAGTTCTTGATATTGTCTTTTACTATATCTATTTGTAATTCTAATTCTGGTTTAGCTTGCTTTTTTTCTAATCTCCCTTTAAAGTTTTGCTCAATTTTAAGCTTTTTCATCAGATAAGTTCTATCAGAAACTGGTAGTCCGAACATGTATAGATAAAGTGTCTCGTACTCGACATTGGTAGAGTACCTATTAAGTACTTTTAGTGTATTATTAATCCTTTCGTCCTTATATCGAATGTTATGGGCGAAAATTTGTCTAATTCCAGGCCTATCGTTTTCTCTCTCGCCAATAATTAACCCACTTAACTTGTCTACGAAATCTTTACCTTTATTTTTAGTAAGGTTTTCACCGTTAATCTTCATGATTTTTTTATTTCTTTGCAGGAAGTTACGCTCGATAGTAATTTCCTTTGATTTTTCTTCCAATAATTCTCTCTTTAATATTAAAGTTATTAATATCTCTTCATTAACCAAGTAATCCTTAACAAAGTCTATAATCTTATTAGATTCAGGGTCTTTATAAATTTGTTCCGAATCACCGCCTAGGCAATAATCTATTAACGCAAGGACAGTTGTCTTTCCAATATTATTACCTGTCTCTATATTATTTTGATTTTGTGTTTCATCTACAATTAAATTTGTCCCCAAATGGAATGGTATTTCCCTAATTACCTTATCTCTCGATTCTATTTTTAATTCTTTTAAGTACACAAATACACTCCACCTTTTTTATCAACTTTGGCTGCTTCTATTAAGTATAGCCAATCCAGACAATAAGCAAATATCTTTAGTGAAATTCGGTGTTTTTCCTTTACAGTCTTATATAGAGAAACTATATCTTGCCCTTCTTGTTTCTTTATCTCTTTTATTAATAAAGAAGCACAATAATAGATACTCATTTCTGGTTTTATATCATTAAGTAGTAACATGAGTATAACCCCTAGGATTCTTAAATATTTTACATCGCACAAATGCATCAACAACTATAATTCTAATACACATATCAATTTCCTCTTCTGGTATCTTTCTCACTATGTCACTTTTAAGCACGTGCTCTTCAACTTTTCCAATAACATTAAAAAACTTCTCAACATTAATTGATTCTTTATTCAACACTTCTTCTTCATAAAATGAGGCTATCTTTCTTAAAACAGATACAGTCTTATTAGACCCTTCTACCACAAATTCTTTGTAAATCCTATCAAGAATACCATAATATATCTTATATTCATCAAAAGTAGACTCTTTAATATCGTTCAATTCATTAAACTCAATTTTTTCTTCAATGCCGTAATCATTTAGTTGTATTATATTAGGAACATTACCCAAATTTTCTTTAGATAAAAAGTTAACAATTGCTGCCAAATTAGAACTAAGTTTTCGAGTATCTGGTCTCTCTCCAAACTCCTTTTGTATTAGATCATGAAGCAATGTCATTCTATCAATATGTAATTGAGATATTTTTTCTAATATTGTAATTTTATCCAAAATATCCTTATTGGGATCAAAGGTAATGTTATGGATATTATTGTATGTATTCCCCTTTAAATTTTTGGCTTCATTAGCCACAAAAACAAACTTTATACTATAATCCTCATCTGATAAATCTTTCACCTTGTCTTTTCCTAAAGTATTATTAATCTTCGCTTTAGTTGCAGTTGAGGACACCTGGATAGCTATCTTGTTTTCTGTATCTATTAAATCTATGGCTTCTGCATTAGCTTTCCCAATATTAGAAGGTTCGAGGTGGTATCCATACAAAATATTTAACATATCTCTATATAACGTTTCAGAATGTATATTCAAATGAAGTAAATTTAGCTTTCCATTTGAGATGATTCTTTGAGAAAGAACTTCTAACTTTTCAGCAATATAATCAAAATATTTCTGTCTATTCAATTTCCTCATCCGTTCAAAACAATTTTTACCACCATTATACATTATATTGAAAGCATTAAATATACTTCCTCAGAAATTCCTGCCTTATTTGATACTCTATAGGAAATATTATATTCCCATAGTTTCTTATATTTACTCAGATTTAATTATCAGAGAATTTAAACTCTGTTTTTTGAGCCTTTTGTTTTATAAAGAGTTTTTTCACTTCAGAAGTTTTATTTTCTATCGCATTGAACATTTCATTAACTTCTTCCTCGGAATAGTCATAGTTATTTCTCACAGAAAGGTTAGCAATCAAATCCAGTGTATCTAAAATCTTTTGAGTTCTTTTTTCAGCCAGATTTTTAAATCGTTTATTTCTCTCATTTTGTATTTCAGTCATTCATAAAACTCTCCTTATATTAATCATTTTTATTAATAATAGTCATATATTTATGTCTATATTTTAATCTTTTTGTTATAAATATACAACAAATACTATTCATTAATATTTTATTGAAAGTGTATATCGTGGTGGGGAGACTGGTGGGGAATAATATAAAAACAAACCTATTTCACAGCTTTTAACACACAATTAACACTGTAAAATAGGCTTGTTTAATATAAATCATTTTAGTTTCTTATTCCCACTCAATCGTAGCAGGCGGCTTGCTGGTCACGTCATAAACAACCCGGTTAATATGGTCGACCTCATTGACAATCCGGGTAGAAATCTTTTCAAGCACATCCCATGGAATCCTCGCCCAGTCCGAAGTCATGCCATCGATCGAAGTGACCGCACGGATGCCGATCGTATAATCATAAGTCCTGGCATCGCCCATGACCCCTACGCTCCGGATATCCGGAAGCACAGTAAAGTATTGCCAGATATCTCTTTCCAGTCCGGCCAGCTTCACTTCTTCTCGTAAAATCGCATCCGATTCCCGGACGATCTCCACCTTCTCTTCCGTTATTTCTCCAAGAACCCGGATCCCGAGTCCTGGCCCCGGGAATGGCTGGCGCCAGACGATTTCTTCCGGTACACCAAGCTCGATGCCCAGTTCCCTTACTTCGTCTTTAAACAGTGTGTTAAGCGGCTCGAGCAGTTCGAACTGCATGTTTTCCGGCAGTCCGCCTACATTGTGGTGGGATTTGATCGTTTGGGCGGTTTCCGTTCCACTCTCTACAATGTCGGTGTAGAGGGTCCCTTGCGCCAAGTAATCAATATCCTTCAATTTATCCGCCTCGTCATCAAAGACGTAAATAAATTCATTGCCGATGATTTTCCGTTTTTGCTCCGGATCTGCCACTCCGCGCAATTTGCTTAAAAACCGCTCCTGGGCATCGACGCGGATGATGTTCATATGAAATCCGTCCCGGAATGTTTCCATGACCATGTCGCCTTCATTTTTACGCAGCAATCCGTGATCTACGAAGATACAGGTTAGCTGGTCACCGATTGCCTTATGAATCAATGCCGCCACTACAGAAGAATCCACACCGCCGCTAAGTGCACAGAGGACTTTTTTGTCTCCGACTTTGGCACGGATTTTTTCCACTTCCTGATCGACGAAGTTTTCCATTGTCCAATCACCGCTGGCCTGACACACATCAAAAACAAACTGTTTCAACAGATTGTTGCCATACTCCGTATTTCTTACTTCCGGATGGAATTGAACGCCGTACAGCTGCTTGTCCGTGTTGCTGATGGCTGCAACCGGGGTCGAATGACTGGTTGCATCGATTGTGAAACCATCGGCAGGCTCGATTACTTTATCGCCGTGACTCATCCATACTGTTTGCTTAGCCGGAGTGCCGTTGAACAAGATCGGGCTGCCGGTCAAATCGATGTCCGCCTTGCCGTACTCTCTTTCTTTCGCTCTTTCGACATGGCCGCCATAGTGCAGCGTTATCAGCTGCATGCCATAGCAAATTCCCAAAATCGGAATGCCCAGTTCAAAAATCTCTTTATCACAGCGAAAACTGTTCTCATCATAGACACTGTGCGGTCCACCTGATAGGATGATCCCCTTCGGATTCATCCGTTTGATTGTTTCAGCCGTCAAGCGATGGGAATGCAATTCGCTATATACACCGAACTCTCTTATTCTTCTGGTGATCAACTGATTGTACTGACTGCCAAAATCAAGGACTAATATCATTTCATTGTTTTCCAACCCATCCATCTCCTTAGCTCCGCAAATTGATTGCTGTCATTTTCTTGTAGTAGCTGCCAGTTTTATTATAGGAACCGGCAATCCTCCATACCAAATGCAAAAAAATAGATTTCTGCCTTCCCGTCTCGAGGAAGGCAGAAATCTATACGTCACAGCCTGGAACAGCTGGTGATTCCCACCTTCATAGTCAGGGCGTTTACGGTGCCCCGGTAGAGACTCTCGAACCTTATTATCGAGGATATATGAAGTGTTTATTCCTTTGTTTTCCGGCCCTGAATAGCCAAGCCCGCTTGAATTGTTACCATTCTATCAGCGCTGCAGACAGCTGGTCAAGACAATGCCCGTTTAATTAAGTTTTCCCACAATTCAGTAATATTGCCCCATTGCGCCGAATCTGTTTCATTACGATAAAGCATCCGTTCATACTGATGCGTAAGGCGGACCATATCCTGCGACTCGAAGCGCTTATCGACCTGGAAGGCATATTCTCTTAAAGTCTGGCCCTCCTGACGACCCAGCCCTTTATGGTTCAGCAGCTTCAACAAGAACAGATAAGCCTCCTGGTACATTTGCGGATTTTGCTGGTGATGAAACTTCCTGCGTATCCAGACCGACATCCAGTGATACCGGGTGAGAAAGAGGATCACAGCCACTGCAAGCAGTACCGCTGCCACTATGGCGACAGTCCAACTCCAACCATCTGCAAGCTGGACTTTGGGATTATCGTCAGAAGCTGCCTCATCCTCTTCCATCCCCACTTCCTGCTGGTTTCCAGGACGCTCCTGTTCTTCCTGCTCAGCAGTCTCATCGGTGTCAGGGCTGTCCTGCTGCTGATTGACATCCTGATAGAAATCAACCGGATTGCTGAAGCCTTGCGTCGGTTCGAATGGAACCCAGCCTACTTCCGGAAAGTACACTTCCACCCAGGAATGCGCGTTGGAGTTGGTCACTTTATAGTTATTAAGGCCTTCGATACTGTCATCCGAAGCCGGCGCCAGATCTCCACCTGTAAAACCTTTCACCCAGCGCGCCGGAATATCCAGTGTACGAAGCATCACTGTCATCGACGTGGAATAGTTATCACAATAACCGGCCTTTGTTTCAAATAAAAACTGGTCAACATAGTCTTGATTACGACCTGGAACCGCCACATCCTCTGTCTGGTAGACAAAGCCATTGCGGTTAAAATATTGCTCAACCGCTTTTACCTGATCATATCTCGTCTCTTCCTCAGATATGATTTGGCTGGCAAGATTCCCAACCCTGTTCGGCAGGTTATCCGGAAGCTGAAGGTATTTATCCTTGATTGCTTGAGGATCTTCGCCGTTTGCCTCTGACAGGAGATCGATTGAAAAGGAAGGATTGTCGTAGGAAATCTGGTATTGGTCGACAATTCCCTGCTGCTCAGGAGCCTCTACGGCAATCGAACCGAATTCTTCGTCGACTAGATAGTTGACATCTTCTTCCCCATCCACCTGCTTGATCCCATATGGATAGACAAGTTTAGAGAAAAAAGCATTGGATTGAAAAGTGACGATCCCTTGAAGCGACTTTGTTTCCACGGAGTTTTCAAACGTATGGAAGTCTACTGATCCATCACTGGTCAGGTTGTATTCCGGTTCTGTCGATCGTTCCCAACCTTTTCCCGTGTAAATATCTTTGGTTTCAATCCGCCAATAGTGCTTTTCTTCGACCTGTGCTTGAAAGACAAGTGAGTCATCTTGGACAAAAGAACCGCCGAGACGGGAATCATCCTCCCCATAACCCACTTTTTGCACCCCGCCTGTACCATCCTCACCAAAACCGGCATCCGGTGATGTACTGGTCAAATAAGGAACCGGGTCAGGCCACTGCGGGTCCAATTTAGGTGCCGCAAAGCCAACGAGGCTGGAAAAGACAATCACCGCAGCCAATGGTAGTACCCAGGCGGAAACCCGTTTTAATCCGGTAAAAGTCATTGCCTCCCTGCCCAGTTCTTTATAAAAATTCGAGACGCCTAGCGCTATCAGTGAAACAATAAAAGCACGGACAATTGCCGTGTTTGCCTCATAGACAGTAAACGTATCGAGTACCGTCAAGTAGATAAAGGTGAGCAGTACAAACAAGAATATCCTTTTTGAAATGACAAACCAGTAATACATTAAATAACTCATCAGCCATAACAGAACCAAAAACAACAAGCTGCGGAACAACGGTGTGATTTCCGTCCAGTTCTGACTGGAAATCATCTCTAAATTATATTGGACGTGCAAGTATAATAGATAGAACCAACCCTTTGAGAACATGGCCTCGGAAATAAACAAGCCATCGAGTACAAACAGTAAACCGCCCAATTTCAGCGGTATCGACAGCCACCATTTCATATTCAATACCGATATGATAAAACAAAATCCGGTGTAAATCACGAAGGCTGAGAGGCTGCCGGTATCCGTCAGCGTTTCCAATGGACGCAGCCATTCCCACAGCAATAAGAAACCACAAAGATAGATGATCGTACGGAAAACAAGCTGGCGTTTGCTGCTTGAAATTAACGCCATCAGCTGATCACCTCCAACTTCTGCTGCACCAGCTGCTCCTCCGTCAGTACATTCACCGACATGCCTCCAACAGATAATTGGTGAATCATTCTCTTATCTTCCCCCGTAATTTTTGCAGATGGTTTAATCAGAAAGACGATGATCTTTTTACTTTTCCGCTTTAGCCGCTCCAATGATTTGAGGGTGGCTTGATCGAGTTGATTGGTGACAACCATGGCGACCAGCCCTTGCGGAATATTTCGTGTTTCCTGGTCTAGCATTCTGGAAAACGGTACATTGCCACCAGGTTGAATCCGAGCCAGATAGTTCTGGTTCAATAAATTTTTTGCCGGATCCTCTTGAAACGGGAAAAACACACGCTCCTCTCCCAGCCCAATGAAGGTCATTTGTGAAGCTTTCCGTTTTAAGGCCTCCAATAGAGAAGCGGTCACTTCGACACTTCCTTCAAAGGCGATCTGGTCTTGGCCGGGAAAGGCAACGGCGTCAAGGATCAGCACCATGTTCGAGCTTTTCTCCTGGTCGAATTCTTTAGTCATGACCGTGTTTTTTCTGGCAGTCGTTTTCCAATCAATCCAGGAAAAACGGTCACCCGGCATATACTCCCTAACACCCGTTACGACGTTGGTATTCTTGGCATTAATATTGTAAGAAGCAGACGCTCCTTCCTCGAAGCTGTTCACTTTTTCGCGAAAGACAAGGTCCCGCTGGGAAGGAAATACGAGCAGATAACTGGCAGTCGGGTATACATATTCTTTTTTGATGAAGCCGAAAAAGTCGCCTGTTTTGACGCGGAAGGCACCAAGGTGATGCTCTCCACGCGGCACGTTGTCCAGGGTGTAGTGGTATGTCCATTTCCGCTTGAACCATGGAAAGGAGACACGTTTCACGACTCTCCGTTTTGCCAGCGCATCTGTCTGGTTCATACGCTGAAACTTCGAACGGCTGGTATCTTCTTTTTGCAGGCTTGCGGGAAAGTACTCCTCGACAATGCAATAGTAAAGCGGAAAAGCGAACCGCCGGCTCACCTCCACTTCTACTGAAAGGTGATCAGAAGCCTGGACAATATGTTTGGACAAACGGCGCTTCACTGTCCAATTGGAAATTGGATAGATCAGCAATAAAAACATGTAAACAGTGATCGGCAAAAAACTATAAAACAAAAACCAGCTGACGAAACCTCCCTGGAACATGGCATAGGCAAAAAAGATTCCAAATAACAGCAAGACGAAAAAAAACTTAAAACCCATGGAAAACGAGCGTTTCATCAACTATATTCCTTTCGAACAGGGATCGAGGCATTGCCGAGCAGCTCCTCAATGATCATTTCTGCCGTTATGCCTTCAAACTTTGCTTCCGAAGTCAAAATGATCCGGTGGGCCAACACGAACGGCGCCAAATATTTCACATCATCCGGCAGCACATAATCGCGGTCGTGTATATAGGCATACGCCTTAGCCGCTTTCATCAGGGCAATCGACCCTCGGGGACTGACCCCTAAATAGGCTCCCCGGTGTTCTCTTGTTCCTGTCACGATATCGATGATATAGCGTTGGACGTTCTGGTCCATATACACATCCTTGACTTCATTTTGAATGGTGATCAATTCTTCTTTATCGATCACTGCTTCGATATCGTTAATGGGATGGTTTTTCGATGTTTTTTCCAGCATCTGCAGTTCTTCTTGAGGAGTTGGATAGCCCATTTTTAATTTGAGTAAGAACCGATCAAGCTGGGCTTCCGGCAGTGGATAGGTTCCCTCATACTCAATCGGGTTCTGGGTAGCCATGACAAAAAAGGGATGCTTCAGCTGGATTGTATTGCCATCGACCGTGACGCTGTTTTCTTCCATGCCTTCCAACAGAGCAGATTGTGTTTTCGGGGAGGTCCGGTTGATTTCATCAGCTAAGACGATGTTGCCAAGAATCGGTCCTCCTCGAAATTCAAATTCCAATTCCTTCGGGTTGTATATCGAAACTCCGGTTACATCGGATGGAAGCAAATCCGGAGTAAACTGTATTCTTTTAAAATCACAATCTAGTGATTTGGCCAAGGTCCGGACTAACATGGTTTTTCCCACTCCCGGAACATCCTCTAGGAGAACATGTCCCCCGGCCAATAAAGCGACAAGGCTTAACGTTGCGGGTTCATCTTTTCCTACGATTACTTGGTTGATATTTCTAAGGACCTTACTAATCTTGGAGTTGTACAAAAAAGCGTGCTGGGTCATATAGATACATACTCCTTCCAAATTTTTTATGTGTAAGTTGTACACATAATTCCCTACTATAACTATACTACATTCGGACTAGAGCCGTCCAAGCTGCAACAGCAGGAAAACAAGGAAATAACCGGATTTTTCAGAAAAAACATCCGGCATTGTTAAAAATTTAAGCTAACACCTGGATAGCAGCCTAATTTCTATCAGGATAAGCTCACTCTGGGTATTAGCACAATAAGATAATGGTGAATCCAGAAAAGAAGGTGATTGACTTTGTTCCATGAAGAAGAGATGAGACAATTTTCTCCATTCGGCTATACAGGCGGCAATTATCCCGGCTACAATCAAGGGTATTCCTATCCAGGCTTCGGAGGCGGCTATGGCGGACACGGGTACCAGCCACATTACGGTGGCCAGCCTTGGCAGCATCACCACGGACACCATCACGGCGGTCCTAATTGGAACTACCCTGGACATGGCCATGGATATCCCGGACACGGCTTTCCTGGATATGGTTTTCCTAGTCAGGGCGGTTACCCAGGATACGGAGAAGGATTCCCAGGCCAAGGCTACAACCCCTACGGCCAACAACCCTTCAACTACGAATACGACGACTTCGACTAAGAACCAGGGGGAGAATAGCAGGAGAGATGTACGGGGACTGACCCCCACCGTATTAGCGCGCTGCAGTGGTAGAGTGGTGGGGGTCAGTCCCCAATAAAAAGCACCCTGAGCGGCGGCTCCGTATTGGAGCGCCTGTTCAAAGGGTGCTTTTGAATCTATAGGGTTTTAGAAAAGGTTCTGGGCTTGTGGTGAATGAGCGTTTCCGCCCTGGCCGGTGATGCCGGACATCATCGGCATCGACTGTTGGATTGTTTTACCCAGCCCCTGTCCTTTCGTCATGCTGTAATAAGCTGCGGCACCGATCCCAACTGAAGCAATCAGCGGAATCCACATACCTCTTTGCTTGTCCATGAGCTGTTCACCCCCTAGATGGTCGTTCCTTGTTACTTTTCCTCTTCCCATCCTTTTTGATACGAGGAAGTATCAAGGCAATCACTCCACATTTTGGAGTGTGTTGAATTGATAATCCCGGGAATGTTTGGAGATACTAGCTTTCATATCGCTTTTCCAACGCTTACTCCTTATCCGGATAGAACAGCACCTTGGCGGCTTTCTCTTCACGGTTGACGAGCTTTTGGAACATAGACGGCCCTTCTTCTAGTTGAATACGATGCGAAATCATTGGTTCGGCCTGGATTTCTCCCCTACTCATATAGTGGATCGTCGACGTCCATTCTTTTCCTGGAAAAGGTGCAGACACAGCATTCCAGGAACCGAGCACACGTAATTCATTGCGGACAATTTTTTCAAAATAATTCCGCTCCATCGTAACGTCGGCATAAGGAATCCCCAAAAACACCACTTCGCCGCCTTTTCGCGGTAGTGCCAACACTTGCGATGAGGTGACAGGGGATCCGGCAGACTCTACCGCCAGATCGACACCATGCCCGCCAGTCTGTTCCATGATTTGTTCGTCAGCCGGTTGTTCCAATGGATTGACCGTCACATCAGCCCCCAGCTGCTTGGCTATTTCCAGCTTTTGATCGTCGACATCGATAGCATATACTTTTTTGGCACCGAATATTCTCGCCCATTGAATCGCCAACAGACCGATATTGCCGGCTCCCATCACCGCTACTTCTGCCCCAGGTCGGACGCTCGTGCGGTAAAACCCGTGGGCAACGACCGATGCGGGTTCAACGAGAGCCGCTGTGTCATAGTCGACATTATCAGGCAACTGCATGACATGCCCGGCGGGAAGCTTCACATATTCCGCATAGGCTCCTGGATGCCGAGCCCCGATGACAGTCAATTGGGCACAGCGGGCCGGCTCGCCACTGCGACAGTTTTCACATTTCCCGCAGGCATATGCCGGACAGGCAGCAACTCTGTCACCTATTTTTATTTCGGTGACGGCTTTTCCGGTTTCCACGACCTCTCCTGAAAATTCGTGACCAAAAGTCATTCCTTTAACATATGGACCAAGCTTTTGATATCGGGAAATATCCGAGCCGCAAATCCCCGCCGCTTTTACCTTTATGATTACCTCATTCTCGTGCTCTACGACAGGCTCGGGAGTTTGCTCACAACGGAGATCCTTCACCCCGTAAAGGTTGAGTGCTTTCATCCTCCCCATCCTTTCTTTCTATCCTTCGCTGCGCGTTTGTCTGCGAGCTGGGTTGCTTTTGCGGAATAACAGCTGATATACCGCCGCTCCGACTATGATTGCATTCAATAGGCTTTGGTGCTGAAAATAAAAGGAACTGATGATACGAAAATTACCAAGCATCAAGTCCAAAAAACTATCAACCATTTCCCCACCCCTTTTCAGTATGTCCGGTACAGCAATTGCGTGCCTCAGCCAATAGGCTTGAGCAACACTTTGATTGCTTCCCCACTTTTTATCACCTCATAGGCTTTCTCCCATTCGCTAATCGGAAATTCATGGGTGACCAATGTGGCAGCATCTACCTTTCCTTCATTCATCAGTGCCAGACTAGGTTCCCAATCCGCATGCTTTTGGCTTCTCGTGCCCATTACCCGGATTTCTTTTTGAATTATTTTCTCCAGGTCAAAGTCAACATCCGCCTTCGGAAACAAACCGACCTGGACATATTGCCCCTTCTTCCGCAACAAATCCAATCCCTGTTTCGCCGCGGGAACGGCCCCTGAGCATTCCATCACTATATCTGCTCCATATCCATCCGTTAAATGGTCCACCAATTGTTTCAAATCCTCATGTTGAATATTGACCACATGATCGATCCCGATTTCTTCCGCTTTATCGAGACGAACCTGATCATGATCGAGCCCGGTAATAATGACAACGGCACCGCGGCTCTTTGCAACCTGGGCAGTCAAAAGACCAATCGGTCCAGGACCAAGAACGACAACAAGGTCACCTGGATGGATAACAGCTTTTTCTACGGCATGGTACGTACAGGCTAATGGCTCGGTCATAGCAGCAGCTTGAAAATCGACGTTCTCCGGTAAATGATGAACGCTTTCTTTCCGGGCAATCAGATATTCAGCAAAACCGCCATCCTGTTGAGAGCCGAGTCCCTTGCGATTGCTGCAGAGATTGTAATCTCCCGACAAACAATATGCACACTCGCCGCAGATCTGGTAAGTCGTTTCAGAAGTGACACGATCACCAACCTTAAATTCCGAGACATTTTCCCCGACTTCCACCACCACACCTGCAAATTCATGCCCCAATGTCACAGGCACTGCGACTCGATAGTTGCCTTCATACGTGTGAATGTCAGAGCCGCAGATGCCGGCACATTTGACCTGAATCTTCACTTGATTCTTTCCAGGCGACGGCTCCGGACGTTCCTGGATCTCCAGATGACCGAATCCGGGCGCTGTTTTGACCAATGATTTCATCTAAACATCGCTCCTCCACTTCCTTAGTTGAATAATTCGAAAAATCTCCAGATGAGCCAGTTGATTAAATTTCCGCCTTGGTCGATACTGGATATTCGTGTCGACTTTTCAGCAATGTCCATTTCTAAATCGGCGTTTGCCCCCATCTCGGTGAAAACTGGCGCAATATCTGTGGCCATATACAGCGACAATGCGATCATCACTGTCCCTACGATCACGGAATGGATTATATTGCCCCGGGCTGCCCCTACGATAAAAGCTACAACAAACGGAATAGTGGCCAAGTCACCAAAAGGCAGCAAAGCGTTTCCCGGTAAAATGACTGCGAGAACGACGGTTATCGGTACCAGGATTAAAGCAGTAGCAATGACCGAAGGATGACCAAGCAATACGGCTGCATCGAGTCCGATATTGATTTCGCGGTTGCCGAAATGTTTGTTGAGCCATTCGCGTGCCGATTCCGATACAGGCATCAGGCCTTCCATTAAAATTTTGACCATCCTAGGCATCAATACCATGACAGCTGCCATTGCCATGCCGATATCAATGATGTCACCGACTCCATAGCCTGCCAAAGCCCCGATGATCGCTCCTAAAGCCAACCCAATGAAAATCGACTCTCCAAAAATCCCGAATCGTTTTTGAATGGTATCCGGATCGGCGTTCAAGTCTTTGATAACTGGTATTTTTTGAAGCAATTTCACCATCCAGATTCCCGGCGCATAAGATACTGTACTTCCTGTTGCAATGGCCACTCCGGGCAAATCGTAAAAATCTCGGACCATCGGCGCTGTCCAATCGGCAATTTTAAGGGTGATAATTTGAAAAATGACCGCCGCGATAAGCCCTTGGACAATACTATCGGAAATGGAATATACGACCGCTCCCATGAAGGTATAATGCCAGAAGTTCCAAATGTCCACGTTCATGATTTTGGTTGTTTTCGTCAAGAGCATGACGACATTGACAACCAATCCTAGCGGGATGATAAAGGCTGCTACCACAGAGGCCCAGGCAATCGATGACGTTGCCGGCCATCCCACATCAATGACATTCAACTCTACTCCAAGCCTTTCCACCATTCCCTGGGCGGCCGGTCCTAAGTTGTTGACAAGCAGATCAACAACCAGGAAAATACCAACAAACGCTACCCCAATGGTCAGGCCGGAGCGAAACGCTTTTCCCGGCTTTTGCCCAAAGACCAGACCCAATATAAAAATGGCTACTGGTAAAATGACCGTCGCTCCCAAATCGAGAAATCCTTGTATAAAATCAACAAATCCCTGCACTTTCATCCCCCCTGATTTTTTAATTGGCGTCTAAAAAGGTTTCTTTTTGTGAAAAATTTCACAAAAAGTGTTTCACCCATACCAAGACTGTTGCTCCTCCCGTTATTTTCCTCTACTTCAGCAATGCATCGAGTATTTGTTTTTTGGTATCTTCTACTCCGATACCAGTCAAAAAGGAACGCGCCGTGATAACCGGAAAGTCGTATTCTTTTTGAATGGTCGCTGTCGTTACCAGAAGATCCGCTGTTTCTGCATAGCTGTTCACCTCTGCTATTTTGATTTGTTTGACATCCAAATCAAGTTGATGTTCTTTGGCCATTTCCTCGATTGCGTTATTTACGATGGTCGATGTTGCTATTCCTGCACCACAGGCAACTAGTACTTGTTTTTTTGCCATGTCACTTCTCCTCCTTCGTTGATTATGTCCAACTCTGATTTCACAAGTCTGACAATCTTTGCTTTGTCTTGCTCCTGGGCGATTGTGGTCAACATGGTGTTATGCTGAAAAATGCTCATCAACCGCTGCAATAGATAAAGCTGTGAATGAGCTTCATCCATCGCCAGCATGAACACTACCTTGACCCGCGTCGTTTCTTCGGGATCACCCATCACCCCGAACCCCACTTCGTTTTTTAATACCCCAATACTGATGGACTTCTGCTTCACGTGTTCGATATCGGTATGGGGTATCGCCACGGAAATGGTGCTGGTAGGAAGTCCGGTTGAAAATTCTTCCTCCCTGGCGACAATCGCATCGATAAAGCTCTCATGAACTAAACCAAGCTCCTGCAAGTTTCTCCCCATCTGAACTAGTACGTCTTTGTCGTTTTCTGCTTCCAGATTTAAAAGTATGTTGGCTTCTTCAAAATAGAAATCATTCATGTCTCCACCTCGCTACCTTGTTGGAAATAATACGTGTCGGCATATTGTTGAATCACGGCATGAACGGCGGAACGGGTATCGGCGTTCATAATTTGGCTGCGTGCTTCTTCTGATCTGGCCAGTTCCATTAGCTGGATTAAGGCCTTCAAGTGCTTCTTTTTATCCACAGCTGCGATAACTACAATGATTTGAATCGAGTAATCCTCTGTGAAGGGCACCCCTTTTTCCAGACGGAGCATGCTCATCCCCACTTTCCGGACCCCCTGATCAGGCGCAGCATGGGGAATCGCCATATTCGGCGCAAGTACAATATATGGATCTTTTTCATGCCCCAGCATCGCCTCGACATAACCCTCCGTGACAGTCCCGCTTTCCAGCAAAGGACCGCTCGCAATCCGGACCGCTTCTTCCCACGAGCCGGCTGTTTGCTTGAGTGTAATCAGTTCCGGTCTCAACAAATCGGCCAGAGTCAGGCCATCCTGCTCGGAGCTGCTGCGTTTTATCGCGGCATTAGGATCACGGTGGATATATTGGTAAAGAGCCGTGGCCAACTGCTTTTCATTTCGAATGTCAGCATGGTCAGAAATGACCTCGAGCAAATCATCTATATCAATGTCAGAGGGGAAAACCCCGCTAAGCTCGAGCATCACTTGCTTTTTGAGCCTTTCCTTTTCTTCCTGCTCCATAATCGGATTGGCAATGAACAGTTTCCTTGTCGTGTTTATCGGAACAGAGGAGAAGACGATATCATAATCCAATTGATACTCCTGAAACTCCCTCATCGACAAGGTATCGAGAAAAATAAAGTCCGGAAACAAATGACGAAGCTCGCTGTACATCATCCTGGACACTGATACACCTTTTGGACAAACAACGATTGCTTTCCACTTCTTACGGATATCATCCCCCTGTCTGGTCATCCATCCGCCAATCAGCAGCGTTAAATAACTTGTTTCGCTTTCCGGTATCGGTAATCCGATCAGCTCCTCCAGCGGTCCGGTAGACTGCTTCACCAAATGGTGCAATTCCTGCAGCTGCTTGTTCTGTTCATACGGATGTTCCGTCATTTCCGTAAGCTGGTATTTAATCCGATAATAGGCCGGTTTGACATGCAAAAGGAGTTTGTTGAGCAGCTGATCCTTATCCTGCAAGGTAATACATGCCCGTTTCTCAAATAACCGCAGCATATGTCTGAGCGCACTGATCAGATTGGGAATCGTTTCTTCTGTCAGAAAACCCGACCAATAAACATTGGTGGACAGGAGGAACAGCGTGATGAACAGTCGTTCTTCCATCGGAATTGGCCCGATGTCGGATAATATTTTTTCCGTCGCCTGGTATTGCTTGGTATCTGACAGTTCTTCATATTTGATGTAAAAAGAATTGATCAAGCACCCTTTGTCGATCCTTTTGATGACCAGAGATAGGATGTACGGCATCGTGGTCAACTTCTCATCAGTGAATTTCAAGTCGAGCTCTTTTTCCACTACACCGACTCTTTCTGCCAGTGCCTGAATCTCTGCTTCTCCAATGCCGGTTATGCTTTGAAAGTGTGTCTTGCCATTGACCATTTCCAGCGTCTTGTTCGTGGTATATGTCAACAAACGCCGCACTTGAAACTCGTTTCCTTCCAGAAGATAGCCGCGTTTACGGGAATAGCGTACAGAAAGATCAAATTTCCCGACAAGCTCCTCCACCAATTTCAAATCCTGTAATATGGTGTTTTTGCTGACATAAAATTCACTTGTGAAATGATAGAGGGATAAGTCTTCCCTGCTGATCAGCATCAACGCTATTAAATATACACGCTGTTTTTCCGATAAGACGGGTGCTCCCGCCTCTTCGATGGCCTCGGAATCCCGGTTGAAATAAAAATATACTTCCTGGCCGATCAAAAACTGGCCTTGCCTAGTCCTTTCAATGACGGGCAATTTGTTCTCTTTCAGTCTGCTGTTAATTTTGCCGAGACTATAGCCAAGCTGACGACGCGACAAATTATACTTCTTTTCCAACTGCTTGCTTGTTGTTCCAGGATAATTCAGTATCTCTTTTAAGATTCGATCACTGCGATCGTCCAAACTGCATCACCCCCTCTTGCTGATTTCATTGTAGCATGGAAAAAAAGAGCGTTGTATACGCTTTCAGTTTAGATTAATGAACAATCATTGTGCAGTATTGTGATTTACTTATTTAAAGAACCACTTGTTACAGTCATGGCGGGATGTGCCCCGTTGTCGGGAAACAATGTCTTCTTTTCCGAAATTTGCCCGAGTCTTGCTTATAAGACCAGTTAAGCTTCTTACAAAAAAAACCATTCCGTCGCGGTTTCTCCCCCTCAACAGAATGGCCTTTTCAACTATTTCATTATTATTTTTCTATGTCGACCCATTTATAATTATCGGCACTCACCTGGTAGGTGATCAGGTCCTTCACATAATCCTGTTGCAAATAGGCACTGCCTTTCTGATACAGCGGAACGAGCACGGCGCTGTCTTCAATCAGCATTCTCTCCGCCTTCAGCAAGGCATCCCATCGTTCCTGCGGCTTGTTGGCCAAATCAGATTTGGCTCCAAGGACAAGGCGGTCATATTCTTCGTTCGAATAGCCAGTGTGATTTCCCGGGCTGTCTGTAATGAACAGGTTCAAGTATGTCAACGGATCTTGGTAGTCACCGTTCCACCCTGTCAAAATCAGTTCGTATTCCTGGTTCACATTTGCTGAAATGCTTGCCTTAGGCGGGACGCTTTTGACGTTCAGCGTCATTCCGGGAAGGTTCGATTCCAGCTGATATTTGAGGTTTTCGGCAAATTGCTTGGACGTACCAGAATCTGAAGTAGTCAATGTGAACTCCAGTTTATCTTTGCCAAGCTCATCAAGTCCTTGCTGCCATTCGTCCTTAGCCTGCTCAACATCATACTCAACCAAATCGCCATTTTCGACACGGAAATCTTCACCGGTTTCCGGATTTTCAGCCAGTCCCTTTGGCACGTTGCCATTGACAACGATGGAACCATTATTAAGAATGGTATCGACCATTTTTTGTTTATCCAATGCCATGTTGATTGCTTTGCGGATATGCAAATTGGCTAAATCAGTGGTTTCTCCATCCTTGCCCTGATTCATTTTCAAGTAAGAAGTAGCACCAGTCAAGAAGGTATGGTATTCTTCACTCTCTTTATATTCATCAACGTATTCGCCGGTCAATTCAATACGATCCAGCTGATCCTTTTTATAAAGATTCACAGCCGTCGATGTATCTTTGACAACATTCATTTCGATTTTGTCGACATTCACCGCTTGTTTGTCCCAATATTGATCGTTTTTTTGGAAGGTCCACGACGTGTCAGTGCCCGACCAGTCTTCCATGACAAACGGTCCATTAAACAAAATATGCTCCGAATCTCTCGCATACGCTTCCCCCTGCTTCTCGACAAAGTCTTCAGGCTGCGGGAAGAAAATCGCCGTTGTCAGCAGTTCCTTAAAAAATGGCACAGGGTTTTCCAAGGTCACTTTCAAGGTATGTTCATCAAGTGCTTCGACGCCGAGATCATCGACCGGCTTGTCACCGACAAGAATCTCGGAAGCGTTGGCGACGATCTCCTCAAACTGCGGTCCGTAGGCCGCTGCTGTATCTGGGTTGACCGCTTTTTTCCAAGCATATTCAAAATCACCAGCCGTAACAGCCGATCCGTCCGACCATTTCGCATCCTCTCGAATGGTGAAGGTATAAATTCTTCCATCTTCGCTTACTTCCGGCTCTTCTGCTGCAAGGGCAAGCTCAGGTTTCCCCTCCTTATCAAGACGGTATAATCCTTCAAATACCTGATTGATCATGTCAAAACTGAAATCGTTGTCTGCCATCGTCGGATCCAGTCCAGGAATTTCCCCCGGAGCACTTAGCTGAAGCACTTTCTCTTCTTCTCCGCCTTGATCTCCATCGCTTGTTTCGCTGGTTTGATTATTACTGCAGGCTGCCAACAAAAGCACCAGTGTCACCATCGGTAAAAATTTTCTTATGTATCCCAATTTTTCTCCCCCTATTCTTTGCTGCAATGTTTTTCATTATATAGAGGATTAGACACGAAATTCAACTGGGACGGGTTGCCTTTTTAAAGATGGATGCTTGCGTTACAGCTTCCTGATATACTGAAACATATATTTGGAGGGAAGAAAATGAGTTTTTTTATAGACTTGGGATTAATTTTATTTATACTCGTTATACTTAGCTGTTTGATCTTTATTTTGAAGCAGTTGAAAGGCTTGAAGGATAATCAGGAATATTTAATAGAGTTGCATCAAAAGATGAAAAAGATTTTGCAGCACAAAGAGAAAAACCATTTCGATTAACTGATTAACAAAATGGCGTCAGACCGGGGCAGAAGTTACATTTTCTCCTTTGCTTCATATAATAAAGTGGCTTAACAGCCTACTTTTCAACAAGGAGTGTCGCCCAATGTCCTATGATGGTGTCCCATCCGATTCTTCTTTCCGCCACGCAAATAGCTCCGAATCAAATCGAGCTTGTTTATGACCAGCCGACAGATTTACGTTCGGCCATGAACGTACAAAATTATTGGATACGGAACAACCTGGCCACTCCCTCCGATATTGCCACCCTAGGTAGAAATGACATGATGCTGCTGCCAACAAACAGTCTCACTCCCAACATGGCCATCATTCGTCCAATGGACGATTCCAACAGTCGCTTTCTGCTGACATTTAGTGTTAATGCTACCCCTGGCGTACACTATACAGTCATTCCATGCTTCGTGAATCTGGAAGGCATGTCCGGATACGGCGGTGACAATCTGGGACCGAACAGTAAAAATACATTTGTCGCACAGTGATATCCAATCTGGCAAAGCCCTACGACTTGTAGAAAACCTTCTCTCAGGTTTCTATGAGTTTTTTCCATTCACGTTTTTTCTGCGGCTTCCCTTCTTTCTATTTCTCCGATGTCACGATGACACCGCCGATGTTGTCGCCGGATATAGAATAATCGCCATCCACCGGCACCTCGATGGTTGTGGTTTCCGATATCGGATAGTAACAAACGACATATGTTTTTCCATCCACTTCAACTGTTATTTTTTCTTCTTGTTTCAAATACTTAAGGTATTCTTCCAACGCAAGGTTTTTATCGTGCATAACCGCACTATGCGGCAAGCCAACATAACGAATATGCCACGGCTCATAGGAAATGCCGGTGACTGCCGTTTTATTCTTTGGATAACGGAGGATAAATCCATGCTTCCATGCATTTTTTTCTATCCATCTCCCTTCCTCCGCTATCCTCATTTCAGCCTCAGTCGATCCAACATCAAGTGACAGTCCGAGATTATGTTCACTCTTTCCTGCTGGCAATGCATAATCTGCCCCCATGTCTTGATACAATCGATTTTGTTCTTCGAAACCGCGATAACCGCTGCTTATGAGAAAGTGATTTACTCCATCTTGTTCAGCAGCTTGTACCATCGAAGAAAAGTCCTCGGCTAAAGCCGCCGATAGCTTTATGTCATTGTTTAGCAGTCCATAGTTCTTCGTCAATTCCGGGTGGTTAAACAATTCTACTATGTCTTGTCTGACGCTTTCTTCATGTACTGGATACTGCTCATTTACCAATAACAGCTCTCCCTCATATATCCGCTCTTTTCCAACTTCTATTTTCTCAGTATTCCGGAAACCTTCCTTTTCCTCGATTTTTACCTTATCGTGTAATATAGGACTAGTCTTATCTCCGTAAAAATAACCAAAACCGATTAATACTAACAACAATAATAAAACCCACTTCTTCATTTCTGTTTCCTCCTCATTCCGAGCTGGTTATAGAATAGGAAAAACTGTTTAAAAAAGAAGTGGGGTAAAGTTTAAATATTTCTTAAAGTATTGAGAACGGCTTCTAAGTCTGGTTCATTTCCTCTTCATTCAGCGGCATTCGGACTTCAAACACCGTACGGATTAAATTGCTGTCCGCAGTAATCGTACCGCCATGCTGCTCCATGATGTTCTTAGCGATGAACAAGCCGAGACCAGTACTGTTTTCCTGGTGCGCACGGGCTTTATCCCCCTTATAAAACATATCGAACAAGTAGGGCAATTCATCTTCTGATATACTGTCTCCATAGTTGATGACTTGGACCACCGCGTCATCTGCATCCCTATACCCCTTCACATCGACGAACTGACCATCCTGTCCATAGCGGATCGCATTAGCCAGTAGGTTTTCAAATACCCGCGCCAACAGCTCACCGTCTCCCGAAATCGGCAAATTCCGAACAATTTCCAACCTGGCGGCCAATTGATTTTGTTCAAAAACCGGATATAGTTCTTCCGTTAATTGATTCAGTAAATTACTTAGGTTTAACGGTGTTTTTTCAACGCTCAACATGCCATAATTCATCCTTGTCAGCTCAAACAATTCATCAATCAGTCTTTCCAGTCGCTGGGATTTCGTATAGGAGATGGTGATATAATGCTTCTTTTGCTCCTCGGACAAGCTGTCGTCCTTCAATATCAGCTCCAAATATCCCAATACAGAGGTAAGTGGGGTCCTCAAATCGTGCGCCAAATTCACCACCAGCTGGTCTTTGCTGCTCTCTGAAAAATCACCTCTCTCAATCGCCTCTTTCAGTTTCTCTCCTGCCAGGTTGATGTCTTGTGCTATATCTCCGAATTCATCGTTGGTCTGGATGGCAATCCTTTGTTGAAAGTCTCCTCGGGCAAGGTAGTGTATTCCCTTCGATATTTCATCGAAATAAGTTAAATAAGGCTTCGTAAGTATGAAGAAAAACAATATCGCAACCGGGATAAAAATGATTAAAAAGAAATTAATATCCCCCACCTGGAGAATAAATGCCCGCAAGCGTGTGATCGGATCCTGGTAATCAACCATGGTATGATAATAATATTGCAAACCTTTATAGATTACATATGTCACCAGCCCGGAAAGCAGCATACTCAAACCGAATAGCATTACCATTTTCGATCGAAAACTGCGTAACAGGTTACCCATCGAATGCATATCCAACGCCCCAAACTGTTTTGATAAATTTGTTTTTCCGCTTGTCTTCCTTCAGCTTCTTCCGGAGGGTACGGATATGAACCATCACGGTATTGGCTCCCTCATAATACGCTTCATCCCACACTCGCTGAAAGATATTTTCCACACTGAAAACTTTCTTCGGATGGCTGGCCAGCAAATACAAAATATCAAACTCTTTCGGCGTCAATTCGATTACTTCCCCATACAGCAACACACTTCGTTGATCAGGTGAAATATGCAAACCACCGAACTCCAAGTCGAAAGTTTGTTTTGCCTGCTTTTGATTCCATTTCTTAAATCGGCGCAACTGTGCATTGACCCTGGCAACCAATTCAATTGGATTAAAGGGCTTTGTCATATAATCATCCGCCCCGATCACCAACCCTTGAACCTTGTCAAAATCTGAAGTCTTCGCACTCAAAAAAATAATCGGCATATTGTAATGCTCCCGAATCTGGCGAGTCACTTCATATCCATCCATCTTCGGCATCATGATATCCAAAACAAGCAGATCAATGGATTGACGCCGCACTATGTCCAGCGCCTCTTCACCATCCGCTGCCACGATAAGGCGATATCCCTCTTTCTCCAGATGGATGGAAATCAAGTCGGCAATCTCCTTTTCGTCGTCTGCTATCAAAATAGAAATATCCTGCATTTATTTCACTCCTCAAAACGATTGAGTAGTACCCTTTTCGTTCGCTTTCACCAAAATCACTTTCCTCGATAACACGAACCTTTTCAATACTTCTGTTATCTATCCATTCTCTATTATAACCCTTTGATTATCAAGACTACCCAAGGATATAGTATCATTGTTTCACTTTTAAAGAACCCGCCCAGTTGACAACTTACCTATTAGTAAGTTAGTGTGTTGCCATGACAAAGAAAAAAAAACAAATCATTTTATTAACGATGAAGTTTATAAAAGAAAAGGGCTTTCTGGCTTTCAGCTATGATGATTTAGCGAAAGAGCTCGGTATCACTAAGGCGGGTATTCATTATCATTTTGAAAAGAAGGGAGATTTGGGTGTCGCCGTCTGTACTTATCTGGAGGAAACACTTGAACAAACATACTCCGACATCAAACAAGAAACGATAAAAACCACCGACAAACCGTTGGTCTTCCTCTCCAAAAGAGCGGCTCAAGTTGATCGGCATGCGGTTTGTCCGATTTCCGCCTTACAGGCAGATTATAATGACTTGCCTGGAACCATGCAGGAAAAAGTCCGCCAGATCAGTCAAAGGGAAGTTCGGATATTGACAGAGTTGCTCGAGGATGCAAAACAGGATGGCGGCTTAAAAGCGATGGATGACTTAGAAGGATTAGCAGCCCTCCTCATCACTAGTGCGAAAGGCGGCCTGCAATACCAGCGTGTCCTGGGAGATGCCTTTTTTTCAAAGGTATGGACAGCGTTCAATAAACTATTAAAATGTGATTAAGGAGATACATGGATATGACCAGAAGAGTAGTAGTAACAGGATATGGAGTTGTCTCGCCTCTCGGGAACACTGTCGAGGCGCTCTGGGACAATGTGAAACAAGGGAAGTCAGGTATTAAAAGAATCGAAGCGGATGGCTATGAAAATATAAATACGCAAATCGCCGGTTATATTACCGATTTCGACGCCACGCAATATCTCGAGAAAAAAGAAATAAGTAAGTATGACTTATTCATACAATATGCGGTTGCCGCAGCTCAACAAGCTTTGGCTCAATCCAGCTTGGATTTGGAAACAGCAAACAAGGAAAGACTCGGTGTTTATGTCGGATCCGGCATCGGCGGCATCCATACTACGCTGGAACAACACAAAGTATTTCTCGACAAAGGGCCGAAGCGAGTTTCGCCGTTTATGGTGCCGATGATGATCAGCAATATGGCTTCAGGAATCCTTTCTATCAAAAATGGTTTCAAAGGCCCAAGCTTCTCCCCTGTCTCAGCTTGTGCCACAGGGAACCAGGCCATCGGCGAAGCATATTTGAATATCAAACACGGCTACTCAGATGGAATTCTTGCCGGCGGTGCAGAGGCTTCTATCACTCCGGTAGCTTTTGCAGGGTTTTCAAAAATGAGGGCCATGTCCACCTTCAATGATTCTCCGGAGCAAGCCAGCCGCCCTTTTGACAGCGGACGGGACGGGTTTGTTATGTCAGAAGGATCAGGTATTTTGTTTTTGGAGGAATATGAGCATGCCAAAGCAAGAGGGGCTTCCATCTTGGGGGAAATTGTCGGGTATGGTTCGACCACGGATGCTCATCATATTACCGCTCCTGATTTCGAGGGTGCTGCCAGCGCCATGAAACTTGCTTTGAACATGGCAAATATCGGACCGACGGCTGTTGATTACATCAATGCCCACGGAACAAGCACGCCGGATGGAGACAAGTCGGAAACAAACGCGATTAAAAGCGTGTTCGGTTCGCATGCTTACGACCTGAAGGTTAGTTCGACGAAATCGATGACTGGACATCTGTTCGGTGCGGCAGGCGGGCTCGAAGCAGTCATCACGCTGAAAAGCATCCTGGAAGACACCGCTCCGCCGACTATTAATTATGAAACACCGGACAAGGAATGCGACTTGGACTATGTACCAAATCAAGCCGTCCAAACAGAGATAAACCATGCCATTTCCAACGGTTTTGGTTTTGGCGGGCATAATGCCGTGCTGGCATTTAAAAAGTTTAATGGGTAAAGGGAAAATCGAGCTTGTACATGCAAGCTCGATTTCTTTTTGCTCTGTGATGGACAGCGCCCTTCTAGCATGGTTTATGACTTTTCTTATCGATAACGCTGTTCCAATCTGGCGGCTGCCTCATTTCTGCCTTCACTATACAACTTTTGTAAATATCGGTCCAAATCCATGTCATCTCTTGTATGAAACGGACCACCTTCATGAATCACACTCCACATCGGATCGACGGGTGAATCAGATGTCTTCATCTGTTCTGTCACCCACTCATCCAGGATGCGCAGACCTTTCGCCACCACCTCAGGGTGTTCGTCTATCAGGTTATTGGTTTCGTGCGGATCCTTTTCAATATCAAACAACATGAAATCAGGAAGTTCCTTTAATCCGTCATGATACGTACGGATAAACATCCAATGATCGAAACGCACGCCTCGCTGACAGCTCCAAGCACACTGACTAACAACCAAATGTGGCCTCCCCGACGATTTTCCTTCAATAATGGCGGGCAAAAAACTTCGCCCATCCCACTTTTCACGCTGCTCTCCGCCAGCAAGTTTTGCCAGCGTCGGTCCGACATCGATTTGATAATGCAAGTCCTCATCAACTTGACCTTGGATAATACCTGGTCCAGATATGATAAAAGGGATACGGCAAGTGACATGATCGGCTAACTGGTGGTCGCCATAAACATTCAATTCCCCCTGGTTTTCCCCGTGATCAGCAGAAATGATGATGATTGTTTCTTCCAGGATTTCTTGTTTTTCCAACTGATCGATGATTTTTCCTATATGTTCATCTACGTAACGGATGGCGGTATCATACCCATCTATCCATGCCTTGAAATCATTACGATCGTGAATTTCTTCCGGAATCCCCGGCCATTGTCTTACTGGCGGTAAATCCCGGGCACTATAGGGGCCAAAACCGGCACGATGCTCGGCAATCCTTTCTTCGGTAAGCCATTCAGGTACTGGCTCCTTTTCAAATGGATTCCCATACGATGCCGGTGTTCGATAAGGAGTATGCGGGTCCCAAACGTTGAGGTATAAGAACCAATCCTCCTTATCCATTCCGCGGGATTCCAACCAGTCCAGCGCCTCTTTTGTTACATCATCCGCTGTTTCTCCCGCATGTTTTCCTGTATCATGTGTTTCCAGAAATCCGCGTAAAATGTGCCAGGCATCGTGCCGGCCGGGAAACGGACTGATAATCGCCGTATGCATGTTTTTGCTTCGAAGCGTATCCACCCATGTCTGGTGCTGCGAGTCATGAAAATTGAATGGTCTGTCTTTTCCGATCGGACGCATATCCGCTTGCAATCCCCCGTGGTTGACGACTCCATTATGGATTCCGAACTGCGAACTGAACAAAGCAGAGCGTGACGGGGCGCACGGTACATCGGAGGCATAATGATTGGTAAAACGGACGCCTTTTTCTGCGATACGGTCGATGTTTGGCGAGGTATTACGGTGATAGCCATAACACCCTAAATGATCAGGACGCAAAGCATCGATATCGATATAGAGTATTTTCATAGACTTGTCCTCCCTTTCAACAACTATCAGATGGTAACCAACTACTATACATAGCATGAACGATGTCCCGCTTCTGGAATCCACTATTCTTTACGTGGGTGGCTAGTGAATGTGCTGACCGAAGCCGTGCCTCCTGTTCTGCCGGAATTTGTGCAAGCATGCATACTTACCAGAAAACCAAGAAAGATAACCTGAAACATCCAAAGAACATCTTACACTGGTAAAAATTCTATCGTTTCATATTCTTCCGGCGAGTCAATAAGAACATGGTATTCTTCCGCCCTCATATCAACGACCTGAATATTCCCACTTTGTTTGGGGCGCCAGTTTTTCGAGTGAAGCATGATTTCGTCCTCGCTTTGTCTTCTCCTGATCACCATCGACAGTTTTTGATCGGACTCTGTCAGCTCGACGATTTCCGCTGTTCCATACCGAATCGATAAATCCTCGCGCAGTTGCACATTGATTGGTAACAGGAGACCGCTTTTGCCAGGGATCGTTATTGCTTTTCCGTCGAACAACTGGTTGTCTTGATAAACGACCGTTGTATCCTTGTCGTATTCATCAAAGTTGTTAAGGAATACAAACATTCCATCCCGGCCATTAATTCTCGCCGAAACATCCACTTCCGACTCGACATGGAAACGACTTTTCACATCGATCTTTGCCGCTAGATTTTTGTATACTTCCTTTTTATATTGATAGTCAAGCTCCATGCTGATGCCGAACATTACTAGCTTTCCTTTTCCCAGGCGCTTCTCAAATGCGACCACAGACTTTTCCTCGTTTTCAGCCCAGGCGAAGGCGCCTTCCTGTATGTCATACATTTCCATGCGGTCGATTTTCACATTGTCCACATCGTCTACCTGCACAAACCCGCCAGCTTCGGTCCCTTTCACATCCACATCCATGTAGTCTTTCAACACGGTGCACGGATCCCCGTTCATATCCTTAGTCGGGATGACCGGGAACAAGACGAGATTGCCGCCAGCTTCGATATAATCCATCAGCTTGCTCTGGACTTTTCCGTCCATCCGCTCATGGGCAAACACCCACAGGGAAGGAATTTCTGCTACATTTATATTGCCGTCTTTTAATAGGTTGAAGCCATCATAGACAATGTTGTTCACGCGCAGCCCTTTTGCCAGCCCATTAAAGAGATTGGCTTCTCTTTCCTGTTGTAACGATTCATCCCATTCAGCCGTGAATTGATTGCTGAATTCGGTCATGAAGTAATCTGGGTAGAAGGCAAGGTGGGTATGGATATCCGGCTTTGAACTTGCCAATGGCTGCTGATAAACCTGCAGCATACGCCCCAGATGCTCGATCACGTGATAGTGTGCCCGTTTCTCCCCCATCATTGTTAAAGGGGCCTGCCATTCATGACGCCTGCCCAGTATCCCGATTCCTCCAAAATTCTCGCCGCCGACAAACATATAATAGTTTGCCGCATTCATCCCGTTGGCAATGCAAAGACGAGTCGTTAAGTCGAATGTACTTGGCTGCAGCCTCGGTCGATCGGGAATGCTGCCTCCTTGGAATTCAGCGGAAAACAGAGGCTGCTCTTTCCATTGAATGGATTTGGTAAACGCATTCGCCAGGACAATGTCAACAAAGTTATCATATTCGATGTTTCCGATATAGTAATCACCTGCCGCCATCACCCCATCAATTTTGGCCACCTCTACTAATTGCGATAATCCGATAGGATACTTTGTCCCCCGTTTCAAGTGATCGACGGTATCGAACCCATGAATGTTTATTACGTACGGCACCTGGATGCCCTCACTATCCGCAAGCTTTTTCAAATGTTCGATGTACTGCCGGTAATGCGCCCGCATAAATAAACTCAACTCGTTTTTCAATGCCACGCCGTAGTGGGGTTGCGGCTGTCGTACCTTTGTTTTCACAAAATCAGCAATCCTGTCATCCTCGACATGAAATGTTTCCTTAAACGCGCTTAAGGTATACTTGTTTTCTAAATAGTTCGTGAAGAGGTCCAGCGTCACCGAATTAAAATCTCCCTGGTTCGTGACCCAGTGAAACATCCCGACTTCATTGTCTAATTGAAACATGATAATGGGTCCGCCGTGATGCCACTGAAATCTCTCGATAATCGGACAAATATGCTTGTACCAGTTTTGCACTTTCGCTAAATAAGTCGGGTGCATGTAGCTTACTACTCTGGTCGGATGGATATTGCCTTCCTCGGTTTTTGCCATAGCATCCGGATAACGGTCGATAAACCAGGTCGGAATTCCGTGATCAATCACCTCTGCCATCACATACGGGCCTGGACGGACCAAACAAAACATCTCTTCTTCCTTGACGATTTTTAAAAAGGAAATAAGATCCAGTTCCTCTCTCGAAGTACCCGAAAAGTCGATTTTGCCTTCTTCATATTCATGAATTCCCCAGGGGATATAGGTGCTGATCATATTCAGCCCTGCTTCTTTTGCTTGCCTGATGCGGTTTCTCCATTCCGGCTTTGGCACACGAAAATAATGCAGCTCCCCTCCAAAGAGAATAACCTCTTCTCCATCAATGATCATTTTTTCGTCTTTTACTTCTATCATTCCCATTCTCCTCTTATTCGGTTATCGTGGTAAACATATAAGAAAAGGAGAGAGGGGCAGCCGCCCCCTCTCTACTGAAAATCCTATTCGGACAAAATATCGTCTACTTCCTTCCGGTAGTTCGCTAGTGCTTCGTCTGTATCTGCTCCGCCTCGGTAAATCTGTTCCAGTGTGTCTAACAGTTCATTTCCCATTCTTTCGTACTCTGGGATTAGCGGCAGTGGTTCCGTTGACTTCAGTTGTTCTCCAAAGGTACTTACCATCGGGTCATCAGCTAAAATCGGATCTTCCCATGCCGCTTGATTGGCCGGAAGCTCGCTCATTGTTTCATACCAGGCCAATTGCGTATCTGTATCAGCCATCCAATTAATGAAATCAAGCGCTTCGTCCACCTTCTCTGAATTATGGAATATCGACAAATGCGCCCCACCCATCATCGATTTATTCGTTTCACCTTCTGGCATTAGCGCGACATCCCACTTTCCTTCAATATCTTCACCGTTATCCTTAATCGTCTTGATATCCCACGGACCGCTGAAGAACATTGGTTTAGACCCATCGCTGAACGCCTGGATAATCTCCTTGCCTTCTTCCAGTTGCGAATAACCCTCTTCATAGAATGTGGTATAAATATCAACCGCATCTTTAAAAGCAGGATCATCGAAGTTTGCTGAGCCTTCGCCTACTTCATACGTCCAACCTTGCTGCCAACCTAACATAAACGGGAACTGCGGATCTGTACGGGGTAAATCGATCGCATATTGACCGTCCCCTCTGTCCGCAAGCTTTTGAGATGCATCGATCATTTCATCCCATGTTTGTGGGCCATCGGGATAGCCGACTTCCTCTAAAATATCTGTTCGATAAAAAAGGGCCCGCGTATCCACATACCATGGAATCCCGATTACTTGATCATCATATTCCGCTGTCCCTCTAGCCCCTTCAAAAAAATTATTCAAATCTAAATTCTCATAGTCGCCAATATCCTCCGACATATCATAAAATGCGCCGGCTTCCGCAAATTCCGCGACCCATGTGGTGCCGATTTGCAACACATCAGGACCCTTCCCGGAGGCGACTGCTGTCAATAGCTTGTCATGTGCATTTTCCCAAGGAATTGTTTGTACTTCTATCTCGATATCATGTTCTGCTTCATAATCCTCTACAAACCCTTCCAATTCATCAGACATCGTCCATACTTGAAGCGTATCGTCAGAACTAGAGGAAGCATTGGAGCACGCCCCCAAAACAAAAGCAGCACCAACCAAGATTATTGCAAACAGAAAGACTTTACTTCCCTTCTTCAACATCTCCACACTCCTTTGATATGTTATAAACCCTTCAACGCTGATTGAAACGTTTCAATCAATGCCGTCATGAAACCATCGATATAATAGCTTTGAACGCACTTTTTTCGTTGTACCGTTTTCCAATAACATACCTTTATCCGGATTGTCGCCTGCTGATTTTCTTGTAGATCGGGTAAAGGGCCTTGAGAAATCCGGACTTTTGTTGAGCACTTTTGTTACCAGTTCTCCTAATCATCTTTTGCTCCGCTTCTGCTGGATTACCACTTTTGCACGCTCTGAGTTGAAAGAAAGTACACCCTTTCCCCCTTCCATTCCTAAACTTCCCGTTCTTTCCCTTTAAATCGTTGAAACGTTTCGACAATTCTACAGTACCAGAAAATGAATGCGCTTTCAACTTCTTTTTAACATTCGATCGTTTCCTCTTGATTGGAGCGGTAATTTCCCTTTGCTCGTCCCGGCAATGTTTATTCTTGCTGCGAACGAGGTAGGACACCTACATGTCCTTACAAGATTTCAGAAAGGTTGGTTTTATTTATGCCTAAGAACCCAATAGAAAAGTATTATCATAAAGATTTTCCAAAACAATATCAGAACCCGCCAGGTATTCAAAAAGAAATGGATCCTGTTCCAGACTGTGGAGAAAACAGCTATGAAGGTTCCGGCCAACTGAAAGGAAGAAAAGCGTTGATTACGGGTGGCGACTCCGGGATTGGCCGTGCTGCAGCGATTGCATATGCACGAGAAGGTGCGGACGTAGCAATCAACTACCTTCCCGTTGAAGAACCCGACGCCCAAGAGGTAAAAGAATTAATCGAGCAAGAAGGACGAAAAGCTATCTTGCTGCCTGGAGACTTGCGTGAAGAGGAATTTAGCCGCAGTCTCGTGCAAGATGCGGTCAAAGAGCTAGGTGGTTTGGATGCCCTTGTACTTGTAGCTGGGAAGCAACAGGCAGTGGAAGATATCGCTGATCTTACCACCGAGCAACTCGTTTCTACATTCGAGACCAATGTGTTTTCCATGTACTGGATGGTACAAGAAGCGTTGCCTCATATGCCTGAAGGAAGTTCGATCATCACCACCTCTTCGGTAGAGGCTTATAATCCATCTCCACTATTACCGGATTATGCAGCAACGAAAAGCGCAATTGTAGGATTCACAAAATCCATGTCAAAACAATTATCCTCCAGGGGGATACGCGTGAATTCCGTAGCACCCGGACCATTCTGGTCTGCCCTGCAAATATCCGGCGGCCAGCCACAGGAAAACATTCCGAAGTTCGGAAAAGAAACCCCGGAAACACCTTTGCAGCGCGCAGGCCAGCCTGTTGAGCTGAGCGGTATTTACGTTTTCCTCGCTTCCGAGCAAGCAAGCTATGTAACAGGCCATGTATATAGTGCAACCGGAGGACTGAATGCAAACTAGGTAGTTAAAACTTTCATTAGAAAGCACTCCTATAGTAATTAACGGGTTTAGTTTGGGGAGGAAAAAATGCTGATAACTTTAGAAAAAACACAATAATTCGCATACACTCCAAACCCCATTTAGCAGTAATAGCAAACTAAAACGCTCAGAAGATTTTCTGAGCGTTTTAGTTTGCTATTTAATTTTTCCTCTTCAACTAAAGCACCCGTTTGTTATACATAAAGACCTACACAATCATTGCATATTATATAAATGAAGTGACAATTAAATAATTACTTTTTGCCTTTTCGTTCTAAAAGTATAGGTGCTATATTTAGTAAGATAGAAACAATTGTCAAAACCCATAGTGCCCTTTCCATACCAGGTACTACATCCAATAAAGCTGCCCAATCTTCCACTTTTACCCACCGAGATACAAGACTGTACTCTGCACAAAGTGTTAATGCTGTAAATGATAATCCCATCGCCATAGCAAGCTTGTAATCCTTTCCTGCTTTATACATATACAGATTTATAAAAGTTGTTACTATAGCAATCCCCCCTAACATTAACCACATAACTATACCTCCGTAATTTTATTTATGTCCTGTAATAATACCTAATGTGCTTCATCTCAATCTTTTGCATTACTTTTTTATTAGACACTTATACGTCTAATCTATTTAAAAGTAAATGCCTTATGTGATTTCTTATTCAACAAATCTGCCAGCTAGATTAAGAACAATTTTTCACAATCTCTATACATTTATTTTCCACTTACCTTTTTAAAAAATAGTCCATCACTCCTTTAAGTAAAGCTGTCTAAAGTAAATTATATCTTTTAAATTAAACGATTTGTAAGTATATCCAATTCTTCTGCTGGTGATTTTACTGTTTTCTTTTCCACATTCGTTGTAAATGAAGGATCGTAGAGCCCAGCTAAGCATATCTCGGATTGAAATTAGAGTAGAAATACTTTCCAGAAAAAGGGGATGCAAATCTAGTTTGATTTGCATCCCCAAACAAGGTTTTATTTTATATTTTCTCTCGTACTTTAACCGTTAGCCTATAATAGGCTGCTTTCTTATTAAGTACTACTTGGCACATATGTGTAGTAACATGAGAAGAATTCATTTGATTAAACAGGTCAAACATTCATCACTCTAACGATTACCTGCATTTTTCATAATTAGTTTTTACAACCGTTTTTATCACAAGTTATTCTAGAATTTGTATTCACCCAATGATGAGAATTTGTTTGAGTGCTACTTCCACATCCAGTTACACCACCTTTAGTACCACTATGCACAATGCCAGTAGGTGTATGTTTTACTGCCATTCTTTCACCTCCCCACTATATTAAGAATTTTCTATTTATTACAATACCTTCTACGAAATTCGAGAAAATAGGTTTCACAATTCGATTATTTATTCAAATTGCTACACAGAAAATGTCCGTGATCAGTGAGGAAAGAAAATATTCCGGCCTTCGAAAAGAAACCCAAGAAACACCTTTGCAGCGCGCACACCAGCCTATTTAGCTGAGCGGGATTTAACGTTTTCCTCGCTTTCGAGCAAGCTATGGAACAGGCCAGGTATATAGAGTAACCGTAGAATTGAATGCCAAACTATAGATCTTACGTTAACAAACTAAAAAAAGATAGATTGCAGTTACGCAACCTATCTTTTTTAGTTAAATTTCCAAATAAGGAGCCCAATGACAATTAAAACTAAATAACTCAATATTACTGGAAACTTTGCTTTGTAAAAAATAATGTTTATTACTACCAAATAAGATAAATACACTACAAAATACAAAGGGATGGATATGTTGAAAAAATAAAAGGGGATGATTAATAGTAAGGCAACAATTGCATTAATTCCTGGAATCTTATTTTCCGTCCCACTCATACCACAAACCTACTTTCCTTTATCTCCAACAATAAGGTGTGTAATCACTACAAGTTTTACGTTTACTTCGCGTAGTTGTAGTTTTGTAAGTATTAAACTTACTATCTTCAAACCAAACATATTTAGTCTTAAAAGTTGCGATATATGCATTACCTTCAACTATTTTCCCATATATCTTAGCATATTTAGTAGGTTCATACCCAGATAACAAATAGGAAGCAGATGAACTCCCCAAACCAAAAATGGAAGAAAGTTCATTTTTAGTTAAACCACCAAAAGATAACCCCAGAGCACGGTTTGTTATTAAGTAATCCCAGCTAAGACCAGATTGCTTACCTAGATAGGTGTATGATTCCCCTGGTTCAGGAGCAGGTACACTAAAAGTAATTATTTCACCACCAGCAACCATGGAATGTAGACCGTTTCATGAAATAGAAAAAAATCAAAACAGTAATTACAGCCATATACCTATGCACTCTTTTGACACAACTAATAGTTAGCTCCCTAAAACCAATTCTTCTTCCATTTATAATTCTAGTAGTTTAACAAAAAAAATCTATACCTTATTTTACAATATTTAAAATTGGTCCATTTTTTTACTGTTTATAGTACTCCTATTATTGATTTTTGGGATTATATATTGATTGAGCAACTTGTTAGTCCCTCGTCTTTTAACAAGCTCACCTCCACAGTTCGGACAAACAAACTCCATACTTTCTGAACATTTCGGGCAAAAAGTATGTCGTTACAGTGCGTCAGCTATGGCCAAAACGGGTGCCCCCATTTTCAAAGAAAAATTGTTTACTTTCCAACTATTTGTTATATTTAAGAAGTAAAACTGCATATTGAATGGGTTCTCAAGCTTCGGAGACTGTCGGCAGCCATGCGGATTTTAACGTTTTACCACTTATTGAAAGCGCTTGCTTTAATACGACTAGGAGGGGTCTTATGCGAGAGAAAACGAGTTATAAACCCGGTTTGGACGGGGTGATTGCATCCGAAACACAGCTTTCTTACTTGGATGTCGAAGCGGAAGAAATTGTTCTTCGTGGATATGATCTTATCGAGCTTGCCAAAAGCAGGCAGTACCTGGATCTGGTTCAGCTATTGCTGCAGGGAGAACTACCTGATCAACAAGAACGCTCCACCCTTGAGCAACAATTAAAAAAGGAATATGACCTCCCAGATAATTTCTTCGCCCTTTTCCACAAACTGCCTAAACAGACACACCCGATGGATGCATTGCGGACAGGGATTTCCGCTCTCGCTGGATATGAACAGGATTTGAACGGACGGAGCGAAGAACAAATCAAACAAATTGCGCTCAGCTTGTTGGCGAAAATTCCCAACATCGTGGCGAACAGCTATCACATTCTTTATGACGAGAAAGTGATAGCCCCGCGACAGGAACTGTCGTACAGTGAGAATTTCTTGCATATGATTACAGGTAAAAAGCCTACCGCAACAGAAGCTGCATATTTCGATCAATCTTTGATGGTGTACAGTGAACACGAAATGCCGAATTCTACTTTTACGGCACGCGTAATCGCTTCGACGAATTCAGACATTTACGGAGCGCTTACCGGAGCAGTCGCTTCGTTGAAAGGAAACCTCCACGGAGGAGCAAACGAGGCTGTTATGCACATGCTGTTGGAAGGAAAAACAACCGATGGATTCCGCCATCTACTGTATGAAAAGCTTAAAAAGAAAGAAAAGGTGATGGGCTTCGGACACCGTGTCTACATGAAAAAGATGGATCCGAGAGCTTTGCTGATGAAAGAAGCATTACGCGAGCTTGCAGCAGTGAAAAACCGGAATGACCTCATGGAAATGTGTGAGGCAGGGGAACAACTAATGAAGGAAGAAAAAGGGCTTTATCCGAATTTGGACTATTATGCAGCCCCTGTTTATTACTTGTTGGGTATCCCGATCGACTTATACACCCCGATTTTCTTTGCAGCCAGAACGCTGGGATTGTGCGCCCATGTATCGGAGCAATATGCCAACAATAAGTTGTTCAGACCGAGAGTTCTCTATACTGGACCGCGCGGACTTCATCCTTAAAAAAACAAACTGCCGGGGTATCCCGGCTGGCTTTTTTATGACTATTACATAATGAAAAGGTGGCGTTAACAATGACAGAAATGAAAGTAAAATCGGCACAAACCGCTGACCAAGTATTAGAACGTATCGCCGATTATGCCGTATATGGCAAAATCACCAGCGAAGAAGCGTTGAAAACAGCACAATATGTATTGGTGGATACGCTTGGGTGTGGATTCTTGGCCTTACGTTACCCTGAGTGCACCAAGCATCTAGGCCCTATCGTACCAGGCACCGTGGTACCAAATGGCTCACGTGTTCCAGGTACACCTCATGAACTGGACCCTGTCCATGCGGCCTTCAACATCGGATGCATGATTCGCTGGCTCGATTACAATGACACTTGGCTTGCTGCAGAATGGGGACATCCTTCCGACAACCTGGGAGGAATCTTAGCGATTTCCGATTATATCAGTCGCAAAAGATGTTCAGAAGGAAAACGACCGCTGCATATGGACACAGTTTTGGAAAACATCGTTAAAGCCCATGAAATTCAAGGGATACTGGCTTTGGAAAACAGTCTTAATCGCGAGGGGCTCGACCATGTGCTTTACGTCAAGGTTGCCACCACCGCCGTAGTAACCGCCATGCTGGGAGGCAGCAAAGAGGATGTCATCAATGCGGTGTCACAGGCATGGGTCGATAATTCCAGCCTTCGGACTTATCGGCACGCACCGAACACCGGATCACGGAAATCGTGGGCAGCCGGAGATGCGACAAGCCGCGGGGTAAGACTTGCCTTGATGACGATGAACGGGGAAATGGGCTATAAGACCGCCCTTTCCGCGCCAGGATGGGGATTCCAGGATGTGCTCTTCGGCGGAAAAGAATTGAGCCTGGCACGCCCATTTGGCTCCTATGTGATAGAAAACATTTTGTTTAAAATATCCTTCCCTGCTGAATTCCATGCGCAAACTGCAGCGGAAGCGGCAATCAAACTCCATGAACGGGTTAGTGGAAGGATCGAAGACATCGAGCGAGTAACCATTACAACGCACGAATCAGCTATTCGGATTATCGATAAAAAAGGGCCGCTTTACAATCCGGCAGACCGAGATCATTGTATCCAATACATTACAGCTATCGGCTTGCTTTATGGGTCATTGAATGCAGATCACTACGAAGACGAGGTAGCCTCCAATCCGGAAATCGACCACTTGAGAAACAAGATGGTGATAACCGAGAATGAACAATACAGCAAAGACTACCTTGATCCGGATAAGCGCTCCATCGCCAATGCTGTCCAAGTGTTCTTCAATGATGGGACCCATACCGAACAAATAGCAGTAGAATACCCGATAGGACACAGACGCCGCCGTGAGGAAGGCATACCGCTGCTTTTGGATAAGTTCCAACACAATGTAAAGACACGGTTTCCACTTCGCCAGGCCGACAGAATTCTTGAATTGTGCGAGAATTATGATGAATTGACAGATACACCCGTCAATCAGTTCATGGAATTATTCCGCATTTAATGAAGGAGGAATTATAGATGTCATGGATCGTCGAACCAAAATCAACGCAGCCCGAAAGAGCAGAAACCTTTAAAAAGTTGATCAACCAACCAGAATTACTAAAAATCCCTGGCGCTCACGATGGGATTTCCGCCAAGATTGCCCGAGATGTCGGTTTCCAGGCCATTTATCTGTCCGGTGCCGCCTATACGGCAAGCCGGGCTCTCCCTGATCTCGGACTCATTTATTCAAATGAAATGGCCGAAAAAGCCCAAGAACTTATCCGTGCTTCAGATCTTCCTCTACTCGTGGACATCGATACGGGATACGGAGGAGTCATCAACGTAGCCCGGGCGGCAAGAGAAATGGTCGAAGCCGGTGTTGCCGCCGTACAAATAGAGGATCAGCTGCTTCCTAAAAAATGCGGGCACTTGAATGGAAAAAAACTGATTGATCCAGATGAAATGATGCAGAAAATCCGTACAATCAGAGAAGTCGCTCCTACACTTGTCATCGTAGCCCGGACAGATGCAAAATCGGTGGAAGGAATGGAAAAAGCCATCGAGCGGGCCAACATGTATGTCGAAGCTGGAGCCAATGCCATCTTTCCTGAAGCGTTAACGAGTGAAGAAGACTTTCGACTGGCATCATCAGCGATAAATGCCCCTCTGCTCGCCAACATGACCGAATTCGGAAAAACCCCTTATTTTACAGGGGCGGATTTCCTTTCATTCGGAATGAGCATGGTCATTTATCCTGTTACGTCCCTACGCGTGGCAGCCAAAGCTTACGAGCGGGTTTTTACTGAGATTATGGATCACGATACACAAAAGGAAAAACTCGAAGACATGCAGTCACGCCAAGAACTATATGACACCATTAAGTATTACGATTATGAAGCATTGGATGAAAAAGTAGCAAGAACCGTACTTCCGGAAATAGGGAAAGAAAATAAGTAATCAAGAGAAATTATCTGCTTCCCAAACTATTATCCGACCATCGACTGTTTGTATATAAGCAGCCCAGTCAGCCATACTCATCCTCTTTCACTATATTGTTCACGTAAAAAGCAACTTTATGGGCATTTTACATAGAATGCTCTTAGAGGTGATACAAAAATGGCAAGAGTAAAATATACGGATAACGATGTCAACCTTGTCGCAAGGATGATGAGGGCTGAAGCTGAAGGGGAAGGAAAACAAGGAATGCTGATGGTGGGCAATGTCATTGTGAATCGGCTGAAAGCAAATTGTCTGGATTTTGAAGATTTGCGATCGATACGGGATGTCATCTTTCAAGTGCAAGGTGGCAACTACTCGTTCGAAGCTGTGCAAAAGGGAAATGTTTTTTATAACAGAGCCAGAGGTGTAGAAAAAAGGTTGGCCAGACAAGTGTTGGACTTTTGGAGACAGCACCCTTCCAAATTTGCCCTCTGGTATTTCAACCCTTATGGCGAATGTCCTCCTGAGTGGTACGGCCAGCCATTCACGGGACAATTTAAACAACATTGTTATTATGAACCCCAGGCCAATACGTGCGAAAGCGTTTATCGCTGGTAGGAACCCCCCTCCCCCACACAAATGTGGGGATTTTTTCTGCACTTTTTACGATCTATCGTTAGGTTGTCTTTTCATCGTTCGCTTTCATGAATGCCCATACAATCAGGTTCCGTGGATTCACCAGAATAGGTTTTCCTAAAGGATCGAAGCTACCTCACAAACACCCCTTTACTTATTGACTATTCATACCGATATTAGAAAGGTATTTACATTTTACATACCAGGGGGAATATCATGTTAGACATCAACTCGCTCAACAAACAATACATTGCCGGCACATGGATTGATGGAAAAAGCAGCCGCACATTGAAAGATATAAATCCATACAACGGCGAAGTAATAACAGAGTTCAAAATGGCTTCGACAGAGGATGTGGATGCTGCCTATTCAGCAGCACAGGCAGCTATGGACGAATGGAATCAAATTAATCCATATAAACAACGGGACATCCTCGAGAATGCTGTAACATATATTGATGCCCATGAAGAGGAAATCACGAATCTCATTATCGATGAGCTTGGTGGTACACGATTAAAAGCAGCATTTGAAATAGGCCTTGTGAAAAACATGATCAAGGAAGCAGCAACTTTTCCACTAAAAAAGGAAGGCAAAATTCTGCCGTCCGTTGAAAACGGGAAGGAGAACCGCCTATACCGAATGCCGGCAGGTGTAGTTGGAGTTATCAGCCCATTCAACTTTCCTTTTTTCTTATCCATTAAATCAATTGCACCAGCAATCGGCGCTGGTAATGGCGTTGTTCTAAAAGCGCACGAAGAAACACCAATCGTCGGTGGTACATTGATTGCGAAGATATTCGAAGAAGCTGGAATTCCCAAAGGTCTATTCAATGTAGTGGTCACAGACATTAGTGAAATTGGCGATTCGTTTGTAGAACACCCTATTCCAAGGATTATCTCCTTTACAGGTTCCACTGGTGTAGGTAGACATATCGCACAATTGGCAGCAAAACATTTTAAAAAACCACTGCTCGAATTAGGCGGAAATAGCGCATTTATCATTTTGGATGATGCCGATATCGACTATGCGGTGAACGCAGCGGCGTTCAGTCGATTTACCCATCAGGGTCAGATCTGCATGTCTGCAAACCGTATCATTGTCCATCAATCTGTTTATGACGAATTTATTCGCAAATACAGAGATAAAATCGCTTCCCTTAAAACCGGCGATCCACGAGATCCTGATACCGTTATAGGACCTGTCGTGAACGAAAGAGCAGCCCAAACCCTCAAGTCACTCATCGAGAAAGGCATAGAACAAGGTGCCGAACCGCTGCTAAAAGGAAATATTTCAGGTAACATAGTAGAACCAACCATATTGACAGGTGTCACTTCAGATATGGACATTGCCCGCGAGGAGATGTTTGGCCCGGTTGTCAGTGTGATGACGTTTAAAACGGACGAAGAAGTAATTCGGATTGCGAATGATACTAACTTTGGTCTAAGTGGTGCAGTGCACACCAGGGATGGAGAACGAGGTGTCCAGTTGGCAAAACAGGTTCATACCGGCATGATTCACGTGAACGACATCACGATCAATGACGAACCAATTGTCGCATTCGGCGGTGAAAAACAATCCGGTCTAGGTCGGCTGAACGGAGAATGGAGTCTTGAGGAATTTACAACTCTAAAATGGATTTCGATCAATTATGGACAGCGACAGTTTCCATACTAAACGAGGAGGAAAATTATGAGCAGCGTTAAAACAGCTACAGAGTCAGAAATTCTGAATGCCTTTATCAAAGTGGCACCGGTCCTGAATCAATTGATAAACGATGATATCACGGTCGGGATTTATGATACGGAAAAACTAATCATCAATATCCCCGGGGAAACATTCTCCCTTAATGTCAATCCCGGTGATCCGCTTGCTGAGGGTGACATCATCACCAATGCCATTAAGGAAAACCGTTCAAAAACAGAAATTGTGCCGAAAGAATTATTCGGCTTTCCGCTTATTGCCCGCGCCATTCCGTTGCACGACGAAAACGGTACAATTATTGGGGGCGTAGGCATCGGAACCAGTCTGGAAAAAGCCAATAAACTGCATGAAGTTGCCGAAAGCCTTCTAGCAATTGTAGAACAGTCGGCAGCTTCCATCCAGGAAATCACTGGCTCCATAAATGATTTGGCCCAACATGTAACAGATGTTTCAACCCAAGTGAAAAAGGTCAGTGAAAGCACAGATGAAATCGGCGAAATATCAACGGTAGTCAAAGGCATTTCTGAACAAAGCAACCTTTTGGGTCTGAATGCATCAATTGAAGCTGCACGTGCGGGTGATGCAGGCAAAGGATTCGGCGTGGTGGCGGAGGAGATTCGGAAACTTGCCACTAACTCAAAAGATAACGTCAAAAAAATCAACGATGCCACCAAAAACATCCAAAACCTGATTACCAAACTGGATGAAGCATTTTCCGGAATTCATAAAATGACAGATACACAAGCAACCGCAATTACAGAGATTTCTTCCACTGTCGAAGAAATCAGTACGAATGCCCAGGACTTAGCTAAATTAGCTGAAAATCAGCTGGAAACGAGATAAAAAATCCTTATAAGCACGAAACAGAACCTGGAAAGCCATTACAAGGCCTTCCAGGTTCTGTTTATAAAGGGGGGACATTTTTTATGGAGTATCAAACTGATTCAATCCCATCGTTTCTTTACGGAATCTGTCCATCAGCACTTTCTTATCGCTAAAGCACGGCGATGCCATCTAACACTATTTCCAAATAAAAGAGAAGGCACTCTATCAAAATGTATGCTGTGACGGGCAAATACATTCAGAAAGAGACCTTCTCCTAAAAAGCATTATTGGGTTACGGTGCCTGCATCGGCCGGATGTACTCCATGACGATAATAATCCGCATGAATAGGGTCTAGCGGTTTACGCCCGAGGATTAAGTCCGCTGCTTTTTCCGCCAACATCAACACTGGCGCATGGATATTGCCATTTGTGACATAAGGCATAGCCGAAGCATCTGCCACTCGTACATTATCAAGGCCATGAACTTTCATGGTTTGTGGGTCCACGACAGACATGGGATCAGAAGCTGGCCCCATCTTTGCTGTGCAAGACGGGTGAAGAGCTGTTTCAGCGTCATTCCTCACCCATTCCAAAATCTCTTCATCTGTACGAACAGAAGGTCCAGGTGAGATCTCCCCTGCGTTGTAAGGCTTCATAGCTGGCTGAGACATTATTTCACGGGTGATTCTGATTGCTTCCACCCACTCGCGCTTGTCCTGTTCCGTAGAAAGATAGTTATAAACCATGCTCGGATGCTCTCTTGGATCTTTCGAACGAATCTTTAACGATCCACGAGCATCAGAGTACATCGGTCCAATATGAACCTGGAATCCGTGCGGTGTTGACGCTTTTTGTCCATCGTACCGGACTGCTACCGGAAGGAAGTGGAACATCAAATTCGGGTAATCGACATCTTCGTTCGAACGGACGAAACCTCCGCCTTCGAAATGATTGGTCGCTGCCGCTCCGGTGCGTCCGAGCATCCATTGCAAACCAATCCAAGGCATCCGTAATTTATTCAAGTTCGGCTGTTCGGAAACCGGTTCCGAGCAAGCGTGTTGCACATAGACTTCAAGGTGATCCTGGAGGTTTTCCCCTACTCCCGGAAGATCAACTACCGGTTTAATGCCAAGAGAACGTAGATGTTCGGCATCGCCCACACCCGACAGTTGAAGCAGCTGCGGTGTATTGATGGCGCCGCCTGCGAGAATGATTTCCCCTGCGTTCACTTGATGTGTCTTCCCGTTGCGTCGATAGGTCAACCCTTTAGCTCGAGTCCCGTCGAAGTCGATACTTGTAACAAAAGCACGTGTCTTCACCGTCAAATTCTCACGCTTCATTGCCGGGCGCAAATAGGCACGGGAAGCTGACAATCGTTGACCTTTATAAACATGCTTATCAAACGGCCCGAATCCCTCCTGGCGAAAACCGTTCACATCAGGGGTCCGAGAGTAACCGGCTTCTACGCCTGCATTAAAGAAGGCTTGGAACAAAGGATTTTTGGCTGGTCCGCGTTCCAGTTTGATAGGCCCGTCATGGCCGCGAAGCTCGTCGTCTGGTGATCCCAAAGCATTTTCCAAGCGTTTAAAATATGGCAGACAGTGGGCAAAATCCCATGTCCCCATCCCTTCGTCGGCTCCCCAGCGTTCATAGTCCATCGGATTTCCGCGTTGATAAATCATGCCGTTGATGGAACTTGAGCCTCCGAGCACCTTTCCACGGGCATGCTTGATCCTACGGCCATTCATATATGGTTCAGGGTCCGATTCGTATTTCCAGTCGTAGAGGCTTTTGCCTGCTGGAAACGGCAAAGCTGCCGGCATTTGGATCAATAGATCCCATGGATAATCACTTCGTCCGGCCTCTAAGACAAGGACACTTTTTTTCCCATCTTCACTTAGACGGTCGCCGAGCACGGAACCCGCACTCCCGCCGCCAACGATAACAATGTCGTATGTTTCGTTCATCTTCTGTTCCTCCTTAGGTGTTAAAAATAGAAGAAAGGAATTCCTCACAACTTCTTTCTTCTTTTATTGAAGCTTCAGGCTTTAAGTTGGAGGGATGTAAAATATCCCTCCCCAATCATGGAAGTCATACTAGATTGATAGCTTAGAACCAGTTAATCGATTCGGGTTTAAGGTTTTGAAAGATATGCTTTGTTTCGGTATATTCTTCCATCCCCAGCTTCCCTAGTTCACGTCCAATTCCAGACTGCTTAAATCCACCCCAAGGGGCATGCGGGAAGTAAAGGTTGAATTCATTAATCCAAACCGTACCCATGCGCATTTTTGCTACACAACGTTCCGCTTTGGCAATATCGTTGGTCCAAACGCCGCCGGCAAGCCCGTAGATCGAATCGTTCGCAAGCTTTACCGCTTCCTCCTCTGTCCGGAACTTCTCTACCGTAATAATAGGACCAAACGCTTCGTCCTGGACAATGCGCATGTCTGTGGTGCAGTCTGTGAAAATGGTAGGCAAATAGAAAAATCCATTTTGCAGTTCTGGATCAGCCGGACGGCTGCCGCCAACTGCCACCGTAGCGCCTTCTTGGATACCTGTTTCTACATATTTTTCTACTTTTGCAAGATGTTCCGCTGAAATAAGCGGACCCATTTGCGTATCCTCATCAAATCCGTTGCCAAGCTTGAATTTTTTCACCCGCTCAACAAGCGCATGTACGAACTCATCGTGAATACTTTCTTCAACAATCAATCTAGTACCGGCGGAACAGATTTGTCCTGCGTGGAAAAAGACCCCATTTAACGCCTGGTCGACTGCTACATCGAAATCAGCATCAGCAAAAACAACATTCGGGTTTTTCCCGCCAAGTTCAAGGGCCAGCTTTTTCACATTCACGCTTGCCGCTTGCATGATTTTCTTGCCGGTAACAATTCCGCCTGTAAAGGAAATAAGGTCTACCTCCGTATTATCAGACAGCTCGGCACCCACGGTATTGCCAGCACCAAGTACCAGGTTGGCAACGCCAGCAGGCACTCCCGCTTCTTCGATTAATTCAAATACTTTTATCGTCGTTAGTGGTGTAATTTCACTTGGTTTCATAATTAATGTGTTTCCAGTCGCAAGCGCTGGAGCCAGTTTCCAGGACGCTTGAAGCAATGGATAATTCCAAGGGGTAATCTGGCCGCAGACACCAACTGGTTCGCGCACTACTTTGCTGATTGAGTTAGGAATAGGAGAATCGATCAACTCCCCTCCATCTTTATCAGCAAGCTCGGCAAAATAACGAAAAACGCCTGCAATGTCCTCCATATCCCCGCGGCTTTCTTCTACTGTTTTACCAGTATCCAACGATTCTAATGTAGCAAGTTCTTCTTTATCTCTTTCTATTAATTCAGCAATTTTTCTAACGATCGCTCCACGCTCCGTTGCCGGGGTAGTCGACCATTCACCATGATCAAATGCTTCTCTTGCTGCAGCGATTGCTGCCTTCGCATCCGATTCATCCCCTTCGGGAACCGTTGCAATAATTTCCTGGTTAAATGGATTAATAATATCCCGCGTATTACCTACGTTCGCATCCACCCATTTGCCATTAATGTATTGTTGTTGTTTGAGGTCCACAACTATCAACTCCAATTTTTAAATTACATTAAGTTTATTAAAAATATATTTAACGTTTAAAAATCATATCATGACTTTTTTTGGCTGTCAAAGTAGAATAAAAACGTAAAAGTTTAAGGAGAATCAAAATACACGATAATAGTTGGCGTGATGCAGGTAGCAGGCAATCGCGGCCGGCGTGGATTGCAATTTTCCATTTGACATTTCGTCTCAACACGATAACATAAACTTTGTGAAGAAAATTTAAATGTTATTTAACGCGCTTTACTTTATCGCGAAGGAGCGACCTTATGAGTGAATCGACAGAAAGATCAAGAATGAAAATAGAAGAAGCCAAGGACAAAGTAATTGGCGCCATTGCAGAAACAATGGATTTATATGGGGTAACCCCATCGGCCGCAAACTTGTATGCGACCATGTATTTTAAGGATCAGATGACCCTGGATGAAATGCGTACGGAGCTGGATATGAGTAAACCGAGCATGAGTACCAGTGTCCGCAAGCTCCAGGAAATAGCCATGGTGAAGAAGACGTTCACACGTGGTTCCAGGAAGCATACCTATGCCGCAGAGAAAAATTTCTTTCGTTCCTTTATGGTGTTTTATTGTCAGATGTGGGAACGAGAAGTAAAAATGAATATGGAAGCAATTGAGGAAGCGCAAGAAGATTTAATAGATGTCATAAAAGAGACCACCAGCACACCAGAAATTGTAGCGGATGCGAAAAAGTACTATGATCAATTAGAAGGTTCCAAAACGTACTATCGCTGGTTGGATGACTTGGTTGCAAGTATAAGAAGCGGTAAGATTTTTGAGTTCTTACCGAAAGATCAGCAAGAATAAGTGGCTGGTTTTTTATCAGGTAGTCTATAGAAAGATGGCTATAGACTACTTGGCTATAGGAATGTTATCGTCTCTTTGGAAAGAAGAGATGAATTCTTTTAGTCTTTTTGTTAAATTATTTCTAAATACATTTAATATTTTAAATGTATTTAAATAAATATACAAAAGCAAAGGGGAGTTTTTTCAACATGAATACTTGGAAAAAAGAGCTTAGTCTTATTTTCGCGATTCTCCTGCTCGCTGTACTGACAGCATGCGGTAACACAAGCGGAGAATCTAACAGTGAAGCAGAAACAGAAGAAAACGAGGAAGCAATAACAATTGGCCAAATTAACTGGGCTGAAAATATTGCCGTCACAAATATGTGGAAAGCCATCCTGGAAGACAAAGGTTATAACGTGAAGTTAAGCGTATTGGATATGGGCACGACGATGAAGGCTTTAGAAGATGGCGAGCTGGATGCCAGCCTTGAAATATGGCTGCCGGTCCAGGATGCCAATTATCTGGAGAAATACCAGGATACAGTCAATTTCTCTGATGCAACTTGGTTCGATAACGCAAAAGTAGGACTGGTTGTTCCAACCTATTTAGAAGATATCAACAGTGTGGAAGACTTAAACGAGCACAAAGAACTGTTTGATGGGGAAATTGTTGGTTTTGACCCGGGTGCCGGTACGATGGAAGTTACCGAACAATTAATCAAGGATTATAATCTCGATTTTGAACTGCTGCCAAGCTCTGAGCCTGCGATGTTAAGTGAAATCGGAGAAGCAGTAAAAGATGAGGAACCAATCGTGGCACCGCTATGGAGCCCACACTGGATCTTTTCCAAATATGATCTGAAATTCCTGGAGGATCCGAAGAAAACATTCGGCGGTGTAGAAAAAATCCATCATGCTACAAGACAAGGGTTTGCAGAGGATTATCCAGAAATAAGCGAATGGTTTAAAAACTGGAAGATGAATGACCAGCAAATCGGCGAGCTTATCGACTACACTGAAAATGCCGAAGAGCCGCTTGACGGGGCGAAAAAATGGGTTAAAGAGAATCAGGATTTGATTGATGAGTGGGTAAAATAATGGAATAAAAAAGAAGTCGGCTCTCTTCCTTTTGATGAGTCCGACTTCTTTTTTATATGAAATCCTAACTTATTTTTTGAACTACTTATTCCATAATTCCGGAAATACCTCTTCTCTTGAAACTCTTACCATGTGACCAGGAAAGTACTTTTTAAAATACCTCTCCACTCTTACATGGATATCCTTTTGATACCATTTTTCCAGCCCATTTTCTTTAAATAACCTGGGCATCCCTAGCCTAGCCGATCGTTTTCCCATCATTCCATCTCCGATATTCAATGTATCAATCCAAATGCTGTCTGTAATATTTTCCAGCGCCTTCGGAAAGTCAGGCGTAAATGGCAAAACCGGTGATATGGCAGCTTGGGTGAGGATACCAGCTTCGTGGACTTCTCTCAACGTTTTTAACCGCAATTTAATCCCTGGAGCGTAAGGGGCAAATAACTTCTTTATATCTTCTCTGTCTGTTTCAATTGTCATGGAAACAAGCACTTTACATTTCTCTTGTAACTGTATAAGCAAATCTATATCCCGTGTGATAAGGGGGCCTCGTGTTTGGATTTGTAAAAAATCAGGGGGATTCTCAACCATTTCCTCCAGCAGGCCCCTTGTTATCTCCGCCTTCCGTTCTATCGGCTGATATGGGTCTGTCGCAGAAGACATGAAGAGATTCACCGGGGAACGTTTCTTGCGAAGTTTTTTTATTTCATGACGGTATTTCTCGACTGCATTTACTTTAATATCCACCCATTCTCCCCATGTACTATCTCTGAACGTTTGGATAGGCATTTCTCTAACGTAACAGTATAAACAAGAGAATCCACATCCGCTGTATGGATTCAAGGAATGCGTAAATCCAACATTCAAGTATCCTTTTGCTTCCGTTAAAATTTTTTTCGTATGCGTTTCATTCAACTGCGTATTCATACGCCATCCTGTCCACCAACCTTCCATTTTTACAAAAGCGTCCCATTGCCCCTCTCATTCTCCTGCTCTTAGCTGTAAAGTCTCAACCGCATAGATCCCTCTATCATGTACCGAGCTATTCATCAGTAGTTTTTTGTTCGGAAAGCGGTAACTCAAATCGAAAAGTAGTCCCGGAAGGGCTGCTTTCGACAAGCATGAGATCACCATTTAACACGTTCGCAATCATTTTGCTGAAAGGCAGTCCCAGTCCTAAACCGCCAACTTTGTACTTTTTGTTTTCTCCCCGGTAAAACCGTTCAAATATATACGATTGTTCCTGCTCCGGAATTCCCTCGCCGGTATCATTCACATCGATCATTACCTTATTCTGGCTAGTATGGAGTTTTACTGAAATTGTTCCTTTATCCTCTATTGCCTGGGAAGCATTGTTTAAAAGATTGGTCATGATTTGCTGAACACGCAACGGATCCACGTCTACGGTTTGATCTTGTTCGAGTAACGAAACCTCCATTTGTACGCCTTCTTGCATGTTGGTCTTTTTCCAAACGTTGAGGGTATCTATTATCAATTCATTGATTAAATAGGTATCCATTGTCACCGGCACGGCGTTTGCTGCAAATTTATTAAAAGCCAGCAGGTCTTCTACCATTGTTTTCATTTTTTCAGATTCTCTAATCGAAAGCTGTAAAAATTCTTTTGCTTCTTCCTTGTCGACAACACCTTCATCGATTGCTTGCAACAGTCCGCTTATCGAGGTGACAGGTGTTTTTAATTCATGAGAAACCCCTGCCAACAGCTCCGTCCGGAGTGCTTCCAGATGCTCTAACTTTTGCGACATTTGCTGGAAAGAAGTTATTAACTCATGAACCTCTTCCTCTCTTGTATTTGTGGAAAAACGCACATCGTAATTCCCCTCTTCTATTTGTTTGGCAGCTGCTGCAACTTCTTTAATTGGTTTGGACAATCGGCCCGTTATAAAATAAATGGCAAGCCAACCCAAAATAAGCAAGCTCCCAATCACAATCAACAATTGGCCATATTCCTGGCGGACTTTTGTCAGCTCGGCCTTTGATTCCACATAGAGCACCAAGCCAAGTGTCGCATCTTCCGTTTCAATCGGTTTCTTCACGACATATAATTCGGCTTGTTCCCCGTTTTCAGAATTGATGGTTTGAATGGTATCTTTTTTTTCCAGTATAGATGAATGGATTTCCTGGCCGTTTGATTGTGGGGGTAAGTTACTACTAATAATCGTACCCTCTGGGTCGGTTACATAAATGATGGGATTGCTTTCTCTATTCATAAATCTGCCTCTATCTGTTATGACGCGATGTATCTCAAATTCCGGCGGCAGCGTATCATCGCTCATATTTTCAATTCGGTCGGCTGTTTCTTCTGCCATAAATTCCATCATATTCAGACGGTTTTCCAGGGTGGTGTGGCGAATCCACAGCGCTGAAATCACTGTGATAACCGCAAGACCGACCACAAGTGTAATTAGGTATCGAGTTGTCCAATACCGTTGCAGTGATACTTTTTTATTTTTCTTGAACACGGAATTGATACCCCACCCCTCTGAGCGTTTTTATTTCTCCTTCTTCACAGGACCAATCCTTCAATGATTTTCTTAACCGTTTGATCGATAAGTCGACAGCACGGTCGCTGCCTTCATAATCCCAGCCCCATACTTGCTCGATCAACTGTTCTCTTGTAAAGGTTTTGTTCGGGTGCTCGGACAAGAATAACAGCAATGCTAAATCACGTGGTGTTAATTCGATTTCCTTTTGATGGAGGAGGACCCGGTGTGCCTCGTGATCAATATGCAGGGCACCGAACTTTTTCAATTGGTTATCATCGGTGCGGAATCTGCGCAATACGGCATTCACTCTGGCGATCACTTCATCCCCGATAAACGGTTTTGTAATATAATCGTCTGCTCCTCCGTTCAGACCGTCCAACCGGTAATTTACATCGCCTAGAGCGGTCAACATGATAACGGGGCATGTACTTGTTTCTCTTATTTCCTTTAGTATTTGCCAACCATCTGTTCCCGGGAGCATAATATCTAATAATACTAAATCTGGATTCCATACTTGAAAAGCTGGAATGGCTTGGTTTCCTTCCATTACCACTTTTGTTTCGAAACTGGCCTTTTGTAAATAAACATTCAGCACTTTGCTAATGGCGACTTCATCTTCTATGATCAGCACTTTGCTCATTCTTTTCAACTCCCAAGGTTATTTTATCATAGAAAGTAAGCTTTACTTCCCTGGTTTTATTGCAGACAATTGCAAAGGATAATACCGCTGTTTGATGAGTGCTTGTCTACCATTCATATTAATATGAATCAGAAATGAAGAATCGAACGAGTTCGACTATTTAAGGGTCGAATCATCGTTCGATTTTTCTTTGGACCTCTGATTTTTGCCCTGCTTGCTCTTTACTGGGATGGGGGCTGGGGCATTTCGCTTCCATCCTGCCCTTGTTGGCCTTGTCCGCGTCCGCCGCCGAACATGCCGCTCGGTTGTTCGGTTTCGCCTGATTCATCCAAATAGACCATCGTACTTGTCAACGAAAACTCCAGTACTTTTGTACCGCCTTCCATTGTGGGACCTTGGAAAATTCCATCCGTTTCATCGCCAGACAGTTCACCACCTGTATAGAGCGTATAGGATTCACCCTGCCGTAAATCTGGCGAACTAATGACAATTGATTGAAACTCTTTTTCGGGTGCAACCGCAGCTACGATGTTTCCATTACTATCCTCGACAGAAACAGTAGTACCAGCTTCGAGCATTTCAGGAAAAGTCATCAGGAACGAGGTTTGTTCCGAATCGTCGGAAACGCCTTGAGCCATCCCGCTGCTCCCCGTAGCAATCAATGTTCCACCTTTGATATCAAAGGATTGATCGTAATCCAGGGCTCCGTTACCATCGTTCGTCGGACCGTACACGAGTACCGTGCCGCCTGTCATTTCGGCGGAAGTATTGGAGTCAAGACCATCACCATTTGCATCGACATAGATGTAGCCACCTTCTATCAACAATTTCCCTTGATCTTGATCTGCCTCTTCTTCCGTACTATCCTCTTCACTCTCCGGTTGGTTTTCCCCAAACCCTTGCATACCCATCTGATCTGTTCCACCATTTACATTGAAACCATCGTCTTCTGCAGTTAAATGAATCGTTCCATCTGAAACCGTTATTGATTCTGCTTCAATTCCTTCATAACTTTTATCGACTTGGATAGAACCATTTGTGATAGTGATCTCCTCATCTGCATGAACCGCATCGTCTCCGGTGGCCAACGTCATATCTCCATCGGCTACGGTCAATTCCTTATTGCTGTGCAGTGCATCATCACTCGCATCGATTGTAATGATGCCACCTGCTATTTCCAGACTGTTTTCTGCTTTAATCCCTTTCATACTTGGTGTATCGTCTTCCGCAGTTTCTGTATTAACTTGTGCTTGTTCCCCTTCCACCGCCTGTTCAGGAGGCTGTCTGTCTTCAAAATCGCCGCTATCACCTTCTGCCGGGGGTTCCATTCCTTCCGCACCGTCCGGCCGTTCCGTCGGCATGTTATCGTCTGAAAACTCTTGGCCATCAGGTATTGTTCCCTGGCCTCCGAAGCCCCCTCCGAATTCAGTTGTAGCCTCGATCGTTTCCGGACTTCCTCCTCCGGCCGTAATGTCATACTCTCCATCCAATATGGTGACCGTGTTTTCTGACTGCACACCATCACCGCCAGCATTTATGGTTAAGGAGCCGCTTTCCAATACGACGTTTGCTTTATCTTCATCTGTATCATTGGAGGATTTCACTCCGTCGCCGCCTGCCTCGATTGTAATCAGTGCTTCGTTCATCGCAAACAAATCACGTCCCACAATGCCATCGTCTTCCGCTTTAATGTCTATGTTTGTTTCGATGATTTTCAAGTCGTCATTGCCTGTAATGCCATCATTATAATTGCCATTCACGGTTAGATCGCCTGATCCGTTTATCGTCAGATCATCCTTGCTATAGATGGCCGCTTTCGGTTCATCTGTGTCCTCTTCATACACATATTCAGCCGGATCTTTCAGGGTGTTGCTTGACCCCTCTTCTACTGAAATGACGGTTTTATCCGCCTGTTTGACAAAAATAGTGGCCGTTGATGCTGATTCTAATGAAACGCCATTCAAAATCAGACGAACGGTCCCTTCATCCTCTGCGTCAACAAGTACCTGACTGTCTGTTGCACTTCCTTCCAAGACATAAGTGCCAGAGGTATGGATTTCTACTGTATTGTCATTGACAATGACACCATTGTTGCCATCTTCCACGTCAACCGACTGGTCATCGAAGGTGATGTTTGTGGCATCTTGCTCATCCCATTCGGTGTAGGTATCTTCTGTATCATAGTTGACTGTTGATTGTGCCGACTCTGTCAATGTTTTATTGTCATTTTTGTTGCTGCAGCCGGCTATCATGATTGCTGTTCCTATAAAAAAGGGAAGGAGAAACCTTACCTTGATGGATTTTTTCATGTGATTCCCTCCTGGATTACGCAGTGAAATTCCCGTCATAGCTCAGCATCACTGCCGAACGGACACCATCGATTTGGGAAACAGTCGAAGTCACTTGCGCATCGTTTTCTTTCACACGTACTTCATACGTTACTTCCACCTCATCGTCTTGCATCATAGATTTTGATTTCAGCACATACTTCTTCACCTTGTTACCGATAACTTGTTCCACTTTCTCTCCAACTGCATCCTTATCAAATTTCACCACTAATAAATATGGATTTTCGACTTTGATTTTGTTCGAGAATAAGGCGATCACTACGCCGATCAATCCAGAACCTACCGCCGCTAATAAAACGAAACCTGCTCCGCTTAAAATTCCTGCAATCACTGACCAGAACAAGAAAACCAAATCCATCGGGTCTTTTATCGGGGTACGGAAACGCACGATCGATAAGGCACCGACCATTCCAAGTGACAAGAGAACATTTTGGCTTATCCCCATAATCACAAGCGCTGTTGCCATGGTCATAATCACAAGCGATATATTGAAGGAGTGGGAATAAATTACGCCTTTAAAGGTTTTCTTGTAAACACCGTAAATAAACAAACCGATCAAAAACGCCACACCGAGTCCTAGTAAGGAATCTATAATGGAAAACGATGCAGTATTTTCTATAAAACTGGATTTAAATATATCTGAAAAATTGGTTGTGGTTGTAGTTGTTGTATATAGCACTTTTTTCTCTCCTCTTCTTTATCCATACATTCTGCTTAATTGGTATTTGGAATATGCTTCCTGCCGTGTATCTGACAGTTGAAGCAAATGCTTGATCACATCTGGCAAATATTCATCATACTTCACTTCCAGAATCACGATATCCGGATTTAATACGTCCACCATCGGTAAATCCCGGGCAAACATGTTCGTATTGTGCATGCTTGTCTGTACTTTCAAATCGAACGTGATCCTAACATTCCCAAACGGATAGATATAGGGTTCCCGGATATAATCAACGACCGTCCTTGGTCTTAGCTGATAATGGTACATTTCAAAAAACAAGTCTCTTATCAAAGGACGATCATCCTCTACCATCCAAGCAATCTCTGATTTTCTGATATTCTCGAATTCATGTCTTGTAATCTGGCATTTGGATTTAAAGGTAAGATTATTCCGCTTGCTTTTTCTTTCTAGATTAATGACATGATCACACTTCCCATATATCCTCACCCGATACTTATCCCGGTTTAAATAACCTTCCTTTTTCTCCTGCAGCACTTTGTTATCAAAATTGTCAAAGTAAGTAGAGCGAATCATATATTTTCCATCTGACGCTGCATGTGGATCGATCCTCATAAAATGAGCAAGTTTTTTTCTCAGCACTTGATATTCCGCCAGCGAGATGGCGTGTTTTAATTCTTGTCTTCCCAATGACACCTTGCCTTCCTCCTTCCTGGTACATTTGTTATGTTAAAGCAGAAAAGTGTCAGCAAGATGTCAAGTAAAGTTTTTGTTTGGTTTTTATGTAGAGAAGGTTATTCGTTATTACAAGAGAGGGATCAACAGGGAAAGCGAATGGACAGTGTATGCCGATACGGTTAAACAACCAGGAAGAGAGTTAGGGCAGAACTTGCCCTGTCCCTTTATTCACTTGATTACAGAAGGGGATTAATTGTATATAAATTAGTCCTTAATCATAGGAAATCGACGTCCAGTCGTGCTTTTTACTGTACCCCCCAATTAACTGGAAATAAATCTAGAAAATTACAGTCTAATAGAGTACTATTAACTGTGAAGATGTCGAAAAATTGAATTTAAGGTAAAGGGGGATTTCCATGACCATCGAATTGCATAATGTTTCTGTCACCTTTGATGGAGTCGAAAAGGTGGAAGCCATCAAAAATATCTCCTTAACGATTGACCACAAGGAATGCCTGGCCATATTGGGACCGTCCGGTTCCGGTAAAACAACCTTGTTAAATGTGATTGGCGGGATGCTTCCGCTTACTAATGGCGAGATTTTTGTTGACGGTCAAGCTATTCACCGACTGACAGCTAGCGAACTTCAAACGTTTCGAAGGACGAAAATTGGCTATATTTTTCAAGACTATCGATTATTTGACCAATTTACCGTACTAGAAAACGTCATGCTGCCCCAATGGCCCTATGATTCCAAAAAAACGAATGAAGAAAAAGCACGCGGACTGTTAGAGGACCTGCAAATAAGTCATCGTGAAAAGGCTTTTCCTTCTTTGCTGTCTGGTGGTGAGAAGCAACGGGTTGCCATTGCCAGGGCCATGCTCCATCAACCGGATATTTTACTATGTGATGAACCAACAGGTAATTTAGATGCTGATAACCGCAACAATGTCATGGAAATTATCGAGGAAATTAGAAAACAAGGCATAACTATTATAATAGTCACACATGATCAAGAGGTTGCTAAGCGAGGTACCAGAGAACTATTTATACGGGATGGCGAACTTGCTTCCGGGTAAAACAGAGAGGACAAAACTCCTAGCTTATCATTTCTCCATTAAATAAGAGGAGGGTTTTTTTGGACCGTTTAACTTTCATTCAACTAAGCCGAAATAAATGGAAGCATTTTCTCTTCTTTCTTGCACTATTACTTATTTTCATAACCGTTCCGCTGGCCTTGCATTCTCTTCAACGAGCACACCAACAAGTGGAATCGGATATTACCTACTATGCTCGGGGGACTTACGATTTGCTTGTTCGTCCTATGGAGACAGAACATCCTTTGGAAGAAAAACTGGGAATGGTTCCAGAAAACTATATAGGTTTTGGCAATGGCGGCATTTCTATCAACACTTGGGAAACGATCAAGAGCCGTGAAGATATTGAAATTGCGGCCCCTGTTGCTTCACTTGGCTACTTTACCGGTGTGAACTCAACCCTCGCCATCTCTCCTCCGCAAGCAAATTATATGCGATACATAACGGAATTTGCAACGACGGATGGAGTCAATCGTTATCCGATTGAACCGGAATATATGTGCGCTTTGTTAAAGTACGAAACAGATCAATTCACATATGAAAGCATCATTAATAACGATGATTTACGTAATGACTGTGTTGAAATTCCTGCTTTCCCTCTTCCAGCTACCTACCATTTAGTTGTCGGCATTGATCCTACCGAGGAGGAAAAGTTAACAAACACTTCCTTTTCCAGCATTGCATCAGACTCTACATTAACCGGCAGCGGCTCCTTATATACCGCTGATTATCCAAATGCCAAACTCCTTCCTATCGTCGAAGTTATAGATAAGGAAGCATCACTATCAACAAGCTTATCCATCGGTACACTCGATTTATCGCCTGATGATATTGTTCAATTTAGGGATCAATTGGGGCTGAAAGACCCTGATGAGGCCGAAGATCCGACTTTACCAACCCATTTTTATCAAAAAAAGCAAACGAAGCAATACAAGCAGTTAGTAAAAACCCTACGCACACTCGATACAGCCGACAGCGAAGACTATACCCTGGATTTATCTTCAGTGGTCAATGCCTTTGATCAAAATGAACACGGTATCTATCTAACAGAGGACGGGGATTTGGACACGATTGAAAATCATCCCGAACTGTTTCAACAAGGATATTTTATTAATCAGAGTATGAGTGCATCCAGTGCTTATTATCAAGCGAGTCAGACGCCGTACGAATTATCCGACGGGCGATTATCTGTTCCCATATTGGATGTTAAAGATGGTGTTCCTATCTATCGGGAAATTAAAAAGCAAGGAAACACGATGAAAGAGGTATTTGACAATGATTCATTAAGCCCCGAAGACATTGCATTCATTCCCGATCCAGTTGACACAGTAGAAATGGGAGAAAAAGAAGCGCAACTAGCTGCAAGCCCTTTGGGGATTTATCAGTTTGAGCCAGCAAGATATATCGGAAAAGAGAAAAACGAATCCATTGAATTAGAACCGACCATGACACCTGGAAGTTTTGTCACTCCTTCAGCGAAGGGACTGACCAATATGGAAGCGGCAGTTACCGTAAAGGGGGATGAACCGATTGATGCTATTCGAGTAAAGGTTGCTGGTATCGATCAATACACAGAGGAAGCAGCAACTAAAATTGAAAAAATCGCAGACGAGCTTCGACATATGGACTTGAATGTGACGATTGTAGCCGGCGCCTCCCCACAAAACGTAGAGGTTGATGTAGAAGGTATTGGCCTTGTGGAGGAATCTTGGACAACACTTGGCGCGGCAGGAACGATTGTTGGGGAGTGGAGTATCTCGAACCTTGTCTTGGCCATCCTATTTGTACTCGTTGGAGGCACCTATATTTTTAATCGATTTATTTTCTGGAGGATTACCAAAGAAAAGGACACCCTGTTATTATCTCAGCTTGGGTGGACTAATCATCATATCCAAGCACTTTGGAATAAAGAGGTTTTTTATGTTTTAAGCGGGTCAGCAATACTGGCTATCCCACTGTTAATGGTCCTGTCCCGATTAGGCGGTTTGGATTCGACCCTCTATGTTTACCAGCTTATAACCGTGTTAATCGCAGGCACCTTTGTTTGGTTCTTTATTCGGAAAGCCATACCAAAGCTTACCAATCCTTTCCTATCTAAGAACAATCCGAAGAAAAGCAAGCGTAATAAGCGAAGATCTTTAGTTAATAGAAATATACACTATTATTGGCGCTATATCGTCTCAGCATTTACCCAACTAGCAATCGTCAGTACGTTAGCCACTTTTGTCTATCTGGCCATTAATGAAACAGTCAGCCAAACCAATACAACGGTGCTTGGCGAATATATTAACGTTCAGGTTAATCATTGGCACCTTATCCTGGTGGTTTCTGCTTACATTCTAGCTTTTATTACCCTGATTGAAGCGTTAATGTCTCTATTTAAAATACGAAAAAAAGAAATCAAACAATTTTTATTGATCGGCTGGCGTAAAAAAGATATTTTTCAACTCTACATGAAAGAAATCTTTTTGTGGACTGGTTGCGCCTTACTCATGGGAAACTTAATAAGCATCTTGTTGTTTATGATTTTCTATTCCTTAAACTGGACTGTTTTTCTCGTTGCCACTCTATCTTTTTTAGGTTTATACCTGTTCATTGTTCTACTTGCCATGGCAATCGTCTGGCGGTATATCAGCAAACCGTTTGCCAGTGCGGCTTAAGCAGGAAGGGCTGATGTGTCCTTCCTGCGTTTACCTTAGAATAGTCCGTAATACAAAAGTTCAGCGGGGCAAAAATTATTATGGTTTTATAATCTTACAATCACTTCCGTACCATCTTCGGCTTTCACATTAACCAACTCTAGGCCTTTATTCTTTTTCAGTTCTTTAATAATACGCTTGAGTTCTGTTTTATCTATGGAAGGAATGGTAAAGGATATATTTTTCTTTTCCAGATGAGGTTTAGACCATTTGTTTGCATACCGAATCAACAGTTTGGAGGTGAAAATGGCTACACCTACATTTAAGAGGACATAAGGGACAGGTATCATGAATTTAGCTTCATCTGTTTTCACCTTTACATGCAACATGCTCTGCCCCCTCTATTCAATAAATATGGAAACAGTATCACCGTTTGCGGATTTCACATCGACAATTTGGCCGTCTAGTTCATTTTCGATTGCTTCTAAGATAAGGTCAATATTAATATCTTTTACATATTCTTCAGACTGGGGAATTTTTGAAGCGATGCTATGACCTGCTGATAAAACGACCTTTACCAGCTTAATGGGAAGGTTTACATTTACGTTGTCATTTTCAGTAGAGACGACACGTATCTTTAGTGTTTTATCCATGTAACTAGAAGTTTTTTGAGAAGTTTCGCTCGATCCAACAGAAGCACTTTGTTCCTTTTCTTTTAATACTTGGATTAATTCAGAACCCTTTTCCGTGTCAATCTGACCTTCTTGTACCATTGTTAAAACTTTTTCGATTTCATTTTTCATTTCACATTCCTCCTATTCATCTTTTAACATTTTGATCGCTTCATCTGCGGTTATTTCTCCGCGTTCAAGCATCATAACAACCTTTTTCTCGTCTACTTGATTCTTCTTTTTTCGTTCATACCCTAGTGCAGATGCAATGTCATTCAATTTGCCTCGAACGGTTGGGTATGAAATTCCAAGTTCTTTTTCAACCTCTTTAATATTGCCTCTACATACAAGAAAGACTTCCACAAAATGAAGCTGCTCTTTCGTTAATGAAGATAACTTGAATAACTCGAATTCGTTCTCGATGGTCGTCTGGCAATGTGAGCAATGAAGTTTCGTAACCGTGAGTTTTTGTGAACATACAGGACAATTGGTGAGTAGTGGATGAGGCATATTAGATTCCTTTCTCTTTGTTTAATTTGATTATATACAACAAAATAAATATTGTAAACAATAATAATTAATTATATTTATTTTAAATTTAACTTTATTTATAACTATATTAATTTATTTAATTTCCTGTTTTTTGTGATTTGATGATTTTATGGATTCTTCCCCATTGAAATTTCCAGCCTTTTATGTCTGAATTTTTAACAAGTGATGTCTTTTCATCGATACAAATCCAAGTGAGAACAAAAACGCCTATTAAGCGTCCTCCCTTATTGTATGGCTTTATGAATTATTTAAGAGGCACTACCCTTAAGTTCGCTTACGAGAAATAAAAGGAGATATCCTTTGAATAAAGAAGATTAAATTCGAATGGTTAAGCGGGAGGCAAAAATTTAATAAGCCTATGTATAAACAAAAAAAGCCTCCGACAAAGTTAAAACCCTGTACAGAGGAATAAAAAGTTTGTAGTTCTTTATCGTTATAACTATTGTAGTTACAATTGATGAAGGGAATATATTAAACCGCCATTAGTAGTAGCACTATCAAAAGCGCAGTGTCAACCGTTAATAGATAAATGGGCCACGACGAAAACGAGTGCGAGGATCAAAAACACGACCTCGGTAACCGTAACGAGGGCCAACGCCGAAACCACCTATGAAGAATGGCATAAAAAATTCCTCCTTTATAAATGATATGGTAGGTTATGCCACAAAGGCGCTCGGGGACAGAGAAATATATGGAGAAATCTAAAAAAAGTATCCTTTATAACCAGCGAATAATTGTCCCCCATACTTATCAAGTGTAGATTGAATGAATGAAATCAGTTCTGTTTTATCATTTGTCTTTACGTAGTCCTTAGTATATTTAGCTAGTTTATCAGACAGATCTTTATCATATGATTTAAGGTTTCTAGCAACCCACTTTCCTTCACCATACCAATTGCCATCCACCCTTAAAATCAATTCCGTTAACGTATTGATTAACTTATTTAAAATAAAGAAACTTTCTTCAAAGTCTTCCGAACATCTAAAGTCTGACAAAAAATCTGTGATTTGATACCTTGCCGCATCTATTTTGTCCTCATCCCAAAGCTTTGGACCTTGGTCATATAGCATTTTCGCCTCTCTTTGCACTTCCTTTCCATCCCCATGTTTATCTTCTATAAGTACACCCTCGGCACACATTTTAATGATGGTGGGCATCCCTTTATATCTAGCTGTTTGAAATTCCAACTCCAGCGATAAAGCCGTATAAATAAATGCTTCGATTTTCCACCCTAGAAAGTGATAACATTCAAGTCTTGGTGTTTCTGTTTCATCAATGATAATTATGTCAATATCAGACTCTGTTGTTACATTTCCATAAACTGCACTTCCACCTAACAAAGCTACATCTGACTCAGGAAAGTGTGAAACGATAAACTGTTGAGCTATCCGCTTGATCGACTCTCTCATATAAACACCACCCATACCAGGATATTCACCTAAATGATTGGTGTTCTAAAAGGCATTATCCATCTATAAAATCCTGAATCATTTTCGCTATAGATTTTTGCCATCCCTTCCATTTGCCTTGTATGCGACAAGTAACTTTGTCTCCCTTTTTAACTTTCCAATGTTTTTCAGCATATTATGTTGAGTGAGATCGATTATGTATATTTGACTCATAAATGGAAAAGGATTCTGGCTTTACCCAACTGATTGATATATGGACTGGTACGCGCTGGACAATTTCACGGTTTCCATGAAAGGTTTGTCGCCTCTTATCCAGTCCTTACTTTGTACTTAAAAACAAAGGACCCTTGCGCAAGTTAAAACCACAGGTCCTTATAAAAGTAATTGGATATGGGAGTGTTATTATGGGAGCTATCAATGGGGCAGAATTTCTTAACCGCATAAATTCGCTGAAAACTGAAATTTGGCTAGATGGAAAAAAGATTCAGGGGAAAATCTCTGAACACCCCGCATTCAAAGGAATCCTTCAGACAAAGGCTTCTCTATATGATATGCAGCATGATCCTGCATTGAAAGACGAGATGACTTTCCTTTCACCAAAAACGGGGGCTCCTGTCGGGCTTTCCTTCTTGCAGCCTAAAACGAACGAAGATTTAATCAAAAGACGAAAAGTAAGTGAGCAATGGGCTAGAAAAACAAGGGGATTTATGGGAAGAAGTCCTGATTATCTCAATTCCGCTGTGATGAGCTTCGCTTCTTCTTCTCCTCTATTAAGAGGAAAAGTCAATTGCTTTCCAGAGAATATCCGATCCTTACATGAAATGGCTATGGAAAAAGACCTTTCGTTCACCCATACATTTGTCACCCCTCAAGTAAATCGTTCCAATACCTATTCTGAATCCTCTGAAGAAGAACCCATTGTCGCCCGGGTGATTGATCGAAACGAAGAAGGAATAATTATTAAAGGCGCACGCCTTTTAGCTACTCAAGGTGGATTGACAGACGAAGTGCTAGTTACTAGTACTCCTAATTTTTTGCTGGATGAAAATGAAGCTTTTGCCTTCTCCATTCCATCAGATACTAAAGGCTTAAAATTTATTTGCAGAGAGTCATTTGTTGGTCGGGAGTCACTTTTCAATCACCCATTAAGCTCTCGATTCGAAGAAATGGATACCATCCTTGTTTTCGACAATGTATTAGTACCGTGGAATCGAGTATTTTATTATGACAATGGAGTTGCAGCCGCTGAATTCTCATTCCAAAATTCTTTTCATGCTTTTACAGCCCATCAATCCTTGATCAGACGAATTGTCAAAACCGAATTCATTTTAGGTCTGGCAGAGCTTCTCGTACAAACAATCAACGTGAGCGAGTATCAACATATCCAAGATAAGCTGTCAGAAATCATCATTGGTCTTGAAACAATGAAAGCTCTTTTGGAGAAAGCTGAAAAAGATGCAGCTTTGGATAAGTGGGGGACAATGCGTCCAAGTGTTGTTCCACTGGAGGTGGCCAATAACATCTTCCCCAAAATTTATCCCCGCTTCACTGAAATTATTCAGTTAATTGGGGCCAGCGGACTAGTCGGGTTGCCTACGGAAAACGCCTTTCATTCCTCGATCAGGTCTGATATCGATCAGTATCTCCAAGCCGCAACCAAGAACGCAGAGGACCGAGTGAAAATATTCCGGTTGGCCTGGGACCTGACCATGAGTCCGTTCGGAACGAGACAAACTCAATTTGAAAGGTACTTTTTTGGAGACCCGATCCGGTTATCAAGCCGCCTGTACAAGGCCTATCCACTTACTGACTATGTGAAGGAAGTTGGGGGTTTTTTAGACTTGGAAACGCATGAATAATAATGAATTTGATTATCAGCTAAGAAATACTCATAATTGGCACCTGTATAAGCTGTGGATTTCTCACTCTAAGCCACATGATATACCAATATCAGCGCTCCAGGGTTATCCTGGAAATTCCGTTTCATGGTATTAAAGATTCTGTTATAAGGTCACGTGCTCTTTCATGTTTCCACTGATTTGAAAGAGTAAACTTTGTCGTAATTATCGCGTTAGGTTATACACGATTTACATTGGGCCTCTTGCTTTCTGACATAACTTATCCTCTTCTCTTTTTAGCACAAAAAGAATCATTGTATGAAAAAAGCCAACAAACCTGTTTAAATTGTTTGTTGGCTTCATTAAACCGTTCCCTCTTAAATAATAGGGGCGTAATGTCCAGTTCCTGCATCGAACGGAATAAACAGTCCGGATGCAAATCAAGCAAATGGGCGGATTCCTTATATACGAATTACTTCATTTACTCCATCACCAAAGTGATGACCCGATCATCGAATGAGATAAGACCGTCCCTTTCCTTAGGACAACCCTATGATTTATCCGTTCACATTTTTTCCATTGTCCTTTTCATCTCTTCTTAACACTTATTTAAGGACTTGATCTAGTGTGACTCGGTTATAGCACCACAGCAGCCAGCACACCAAAAATAAACAGAGGTATGTTGTAATGCATGAATGTCGGAACACATGTATCCCATATATGGTGGTGCTTTCCATCCGCATTCAACCCGGAAGTGGGGCCTAACGTACTATCGGAAGCCGGCGAGCCTGCATCCCCTAATCCTGCAGCCGTTCCAATCAAAGCCGCAGTAGCCATCGGTGAAAAACCGACTTCCAAACAAATCGGCACGAACAGCGCTGCAATAATCGGAATGGTGCCGAAAGAAGAGCCGATCCCTATCGTTACCAATAGCCCAACAAGCAACATCACCACCGCAATAACAAGATGACTGGTGCCCAGAAACTGGGAGGCTGAAGTAACAAGTGCTTTGATTGCGCCCGTATCTGTCAGGACCTTTGCATAACCTGAAGCAATTAGCATGACAAATGCAATCATACCCATCATATGAATACCTTCGTTCACAAAACGATCCCCGTCTCTAAACGGAACTACGAGGAGTGCAAACATGGAAACAACTCCTGTAAGCGCCCCCAAAACAAGAGACTCGGTAATCAGTTGCACAACCAGGGCAGCGGCAATGGCTATTAACGTAAGGAAATGATGTTTTGAAAATACAAGTTGTTCGTGTTCCGCCGACGCAGCAATCTCCCCTTCTGCTAACGGGGAATTACCCATTGCACTAAGTTCCCTGTCTTTTCTGTAGGTAATAAATATTGCAAATAGTAAACCGGCAACCATACCAATACCCGGAAGGATCATCGCTTTCGTAACAGTTGAAAGTGCTACGTCCATGCCATTAGCAGACATTTCACTTACGATGATCCCCTGAAAAATCAACCCAAAACCAGCTGGTATCGTCAAATAAGGTGCTTTCAGACCAAAAGTCAACGCCGCTGCTACACCGCGGCGGTCCACCTTCATCTTGTCAAACAGGTGCAACAACGGTGGAATAAGTATTGGAATAAACGCAATATGAACTGGTATGACATTCTGAGATAAACATGCTGCTCCTGCAATCACGAGTAAAAGGATCGAACGCTTCCCGCTTATTAGTTTTACAAGTCTTTTCACCAAAAAACCTACGATTCCTGAAAAACCGATCATTACAGCGAAAATCCCCAACAAAACATAGCTTAATGCGGTATCGGCCAACCCACCCATGCCGGAAATCATGAGATTCGTTGTCTCTGTTAAGGAGAGACCGGTCAGCAGTCCTGCTACCTCAGCAGCTACAATAATGGCAAATATGACATTCACCCGCATTAAACTTAATGCTATGAGAACAAGAACTGAAATAATAACAACCCATTCCATTATCCTTCCCCCTCATGGCTTCTATTCAGAAATTGTAATACCACATGCGCTGCAATCCGGCTTGTCATGTTACGAAAGTCAATCGTCGGATCAATCTCAACAATATCGATGGCACGTACGGATTTTTCGCCTCCGAGATAATGAACCGCCTCCAGAAGCGTTTCGCTGTCCATGCCTCCTGGGCCGATTGCGGGGCATCCGGGAGCAAACGCTTGATCCAACACATCCATATCAACGGAAACATAGATTACATCGACTTTTTCTTTCAAACGGTTTACGCTTTCTCGTAAAATATCAGTGATGTTGCGCCGCCGCACCTCCCTCATCGTATAAATTGATACACCGTGGTCCTTCCCGTAATCATGGTATTCGCGGCTATTTGAAAAATTGCGGATGCCGATTTGGACGAGGTTTTCTCCTTTTAACGTGCCCGACTCTATTAGATTTCGGAAAGGCGTACCGTTGGAGGGCCCACCATCTATTAAATTCCGCAAATCATGATGGGCGTCGAATTGAATAACGCCGACTGTTCCCCTTGCTTTGGAAAAAGCTTTGATACTCGGGGAGCTTATCGAATGGTCACCTCCGAAAATGATCGGAGTCATTTCTGTCTGTGATTGGAATACTTGATAAAATGTATCTTCAATGCGTTGCTGGGATTTAATCAGGTCCGTCACGTGCATGTTCACGTCGCCAAAATCATGTAACTGGGTACACTTCAGATCAACATTGTCCTCAATAGCATACGTGGTATAAGAAGAAAAAGCGGATCGAATGGCCCCGGGTGCACTCGCCGCACCAGAATGACTGATAGACGATTTGGAAAGCGGGGCACCAAGAATGCCAAAGCCTTTCACTTTTTCCCCATTCCATGGCACGATGAGTTCGTGCGCCTTTGTCACTTCACTGTCTTTGAAAGTCGCTTTTCCCGCAGGGGATAAATGGGGGATGTCAGCCATGCCAGCCACCTCTTTCAAACACTTTTTCTCCGTTTTTCAATACAGTGTTAACATGATTCACACCATAGTGATATGGAATATATAAGTAGTTTGACGCATCCCAGATGACGATGTCCGCAACTCGGCCCACAGCAATTGTTCCTGCTTGATCCCCGCGTCCGATTGCATGAGCCGCATTCACTGTTACCGCATGCCAAATTTCTTCCGGAGTCATTTTCAGGTTTAAAGCAGCCAGATTCATAATGAATTGCAAGTTTTCGGTTACGGAACTACCCGGGTTGAAATCGGTCGAAAGTGCAACCGACACACCTGCTTCTATCATGTCTCTCGCTCTTGCGTGCTTTTCTTTCCCAAGATAAAACGAAGTACCGGGAAGCAATGTAGCAATCACGTTGTTTTCCGCAAGCATTTGGATGCCTTTATCGCTTGTGCCGACGAGGTGATCAGCTGAAATCGCCCCGACTTCCGCAGCCATTTCCGCTCCCCCGAGAGGATCAATTTCATCAGCATGAATTTTAACCTCGAACCCGGATTCTTTTGCTTTTTGTAAATATTCACGGGACTGCTCAACACTGAAAACACCCGTTTCACAGAAGATATCAACAAATTCTGCAAGTTTTTTTTCTTTGATATCGGGAAGCATTGCTATCATTTCATTTAAAAACATATCAGGGGCGTCTTTATAATCTTCAGGTATCGCATGTGCTCCCAGGAAGGTCAAAACTACATCAAGTTTGTGCTCCTCCTGAAGTTGTTTCGCAACCCGCATTTGTTTCATTTCCGTTTCATAGTCAAGCCCGTATCCGCTTTTCGCTTCCATCGTTGTAATTCCATAGCTCATCATCCGATTGAGATGAAATCTTGCTTTTTCGAGCAGCTCTTCCTCCGGCGTTTCACGCGTGGATTGGACGGTCGAAAGAATACCTCCGCCCTGTTTTAAAATATCAAGGTATGGCACGCCTTGTTGTTTCAACGCCATTTCGTGCTCACGTGATCCGCCGAATACGAGATGCGTGTGCGGCTCGACGAGTCCTGGTGTCACTAATTTTCCTTGACAGTAAATTTTTTCCTTTGCCTCGAAGTGTTTTAAGTCATGTGTTTTTCCAATAGCAATGATCTTGCCGTCTTTGATAGCAACTGCGCCGTCCTCCAAAACATCGAGTTTGCTCATATTTTGGCCTTTCACCGGCCCCTCGCTGCCATCCATCGTTAACAGTTGTCCGATTTGATATAACAGTATATCTGCTTCTTGTGTCACTCTGCTCCACTCCCTGTAAAAGATAATGGTAAGCAGACAGTATTCTAGACTGCCTGCACACCCGTAATGTCTATTCCATCATTGGTAAATGAACACCTTTTTCTTTCGCGGTTTGAATTGCAAGATCGTAACCGGCATCAACATGGCGGGCAATACCCATACCCGGGTCTGAGGTGAGGACTCGTTCCAAACGTTTCGCCGCTTCTTCTGTCCCATCGGCAACAATAACCATACCCGCGTGCATAGAATACCCCATTCCGACACCGCCGCCGTGGTGGACGGACACCCAGCTGGCCCCGTTCACACTGTTGATCATAGCATTTAAAATCGGCCAGTCGGCAATTGCGTCACTGCCGTCCTTCATCCCCTCTGTCTCTCGATTAGGTGATGCAACCGAACCACAGTCAAGGTGATCGCGTCCTATGACGATCGGTGCTGAGATTTCACCAGATGCGACCATTTCATTAATGATTTTGCCAAACTTTGCTCTTTCTCCATAACCGAGCCAGCAGATTCTGGAAGGAAGTCCCTGGAAGGATACCTGCTCCCTTGCCATTTTGATCCACTTGCACAGGTGTTCGTTATCCGCAAACTCTCTTAATATCACTTCGTCTGTTTTATAAATATCTTCTGGATCACCCGAAAGCGCAACCCAGCGGAACGGACCTTTTCCTTCACAAAACTGCGGGCGAATAAATGCCGGGACGAACCCAGGGAAATCGAACGCACTTTTTAGCCCTTCGTTATACGCTTCTTGACGAATGTTGTTCCCGTAATCAAACGTAACAGCACCCGCCTTTTGCAACTCAAGCATCGCCTGAACGTGGTCTTTAATGCTTGATTTCGCTCTTTTCAAGTATTCGTCAGGATTGGCTTTTCGAAGCTCTTCGCCTTCATGAAGGGACATCCCTATCGGCAAGTAACCGTTTAATGGATCGTGTGCAGAGGTTTGATCTGTCACAAGATCCGGAACTTCACCACGGCGAACGAGTTCTGGCAAAATTTCAGCGGCATTGCCAAGGAGGCCGATCGACAGGGGTTTGCCTTCATTCATTGCTTCCTTCGCCAACGTGAGCGCTTCATTCAAAGACTCTACCATCAAGTCACAATACTTCGTATCAATCCGGCGCTGAATCCGCTTTTTATCACATTCAATGGCAATGACTACCCCTTCATTCATCGTGACAGAAAGAGGCTGAGCTCCACCCATGCCACCGAGACCTGCTGTAACCGTTAGCGTCCCTTTAAGTGAGCCATTAAAGAGCTGGCGAGCTGCTTCCGCAAACGTTTCATATGTTCCTTGTAAAATACCTTGTGAGCCGATATAAATCCAGCTCCCGGCCGTCATTTGGCCGTACATCATTAAGCCTTTTTTTTCAAGGTCCCGGAATGTTTCCCAGTTTGCCCATGCAGGAACAATATTTGAGTTGGCAAGCAACACACGCGGCGCATCGGTATGTGATTTGAATACGGCAACTGGTTTTCCGGATTGGACTAGCATCGTTTCATCATTTTCAAGCGTCCTTAACGTTTCGACAATTTTATGATAGCTTTCCCAGTTGCGGGCCGCTTTTCCGATCCCGCCATATACTACAAGCTCTTCAGGCTTTTCAGCCACTTCCGGATCGAGATTGTTCATCAGCATCCGATAAGCTGCCTCCTGAATCCACCCCTTCGTATTTAATGTGGTTCCCCTTGGTGCACGAATGTTTGTTTTTACCTCTGCCATGATTATCTCTCCCTTTATATGAATTGTTTTTCTTTACTTACTGGATGCAAAATGGAATCCCAATTTCCTTGTTTCATCCATAATGCAACAGACTCAATATCTTTTGAAAAGGCACGGTCCTTTGTTATGGATTGGACAACCTCACGTCCTTTCCGGTATATCCTCTGTGTTCGTGGAGCCATGTGTTGGACACCACGAAACTCTGAAGCCTGTAATGCACAGATCATTTCGATTGCGACAACTCTTCTTGTATTGGCAATGATTTGCATAGCGTGTCTGGCCGCGATCGTTCCCATGCTGACGTGGTCTTCCTGGTTAGCAGATGACGGAATCGAGTCGACGCTGGCTGGGTGTGCAAGTGTTTTGTTTTCAGACACGAGGGAAGCCGCACTGTATTGCATGATCATTGCTCCAGATTCCAGCCCCGGCTTGGCACTTAAAAACGCCGGCAAATCGTTTAACTGAGGATTGACTAGCCGTTCAATACGGCGTTCAGAAATGTTGGCGAGCTCGGCTACTGCAATACCTAAAAAGTCCATGGCCAATGCAATCGGCTGGCCGTGAAAATTGCCGCCTGAGATAATTTTCTGGCCGCCTTCAAAAATGAGTGGGTTGTCTGTGGCCGCATTGATTTCGATTTCAAGCTTACTTTTTACATAGTTAAGGGTTTGCCATGTCGCGCCATGTACCTGAGGAATACAGCGCAGTGAATAAGCATCCTGGACCCGGATTTCCCCTTGCCTGGTAATAAGATTGCTTCCATCAAGATATCGACGCATCCGTTCTGCCACGTCAACTTGTTCCGGGTACCCTCTTGCGAAATGGATATCTTCATCAAACGCATCAATGATTCCGCGCAACCCTTCCATCGTGATGGAAGCAGTCGCTTCGGTTTGCAGTGCAAGTTTTTCCGCTTCCAAATAAGAAACAACTCCCACCGCTGTCATGGCTTGCGTACCATTAATCAGAGCCAGGCCTTCTTTCGCGGTTAATGTAATCGGCGTAAGTCCGACAGTGCCAAAAGCTTTCATTGTCGGCATTCTCTCACCTTTATAAAACACTTCCCCTTCCCCGATTAAAACCAATGCCAAATGGGAAAGAGGAGCAAGATCACCGCTGGCTCCAAGTGAACCTTGTTGGGGAACAACGGGATGAACATGCTCATTCAGTAAGACTAACAATTTTTCTATCAGTTGTTTTCTTACACCCGAATATCCCTTCAGAAGCGCATTCGCCCTAAGCAACACCATGGCACGACTGACGATTTCGGGAAACGGTTCGCCGACGCCGCAAGCATGACTGCGAATCAAGTTCAATTGCAGTTCTTCGACATCTCCTTTTTCGATTAGTACGTCACTCATCTTTCCAAATCCGGTGTTGATTCCGTAAACGGTTTTTCCTTCGTTGACTACATTCTCTACCGCTTGGCGGCTTTTGCTGACACATTCCCAGCTCTCTTTTGAAGCCTGCACTTTTTCCTGATCATACAACACGTGTTTGACATCCTCTAAGGTTAATGAGTGTCCTTCTAATGTAATCATTGTATGCTCCTTTCCTTTACAGTAATAAAGTGGATATAAAAAGGGGCTGTACCAAAGAAAATTTGATTTCTTCGGTACAGCCCCCTATTCGCTAATATCTATGGGCTACATTATATGTGATTGACTCCCAATCCAATGGTTTCGTGCTCCAACCCCTTGACAGGAGCACCAATCGTTCCATAAAGCGCAATGGCCAACCATTCGCCTTCTTCTTCGTTGTCGTACGGATTTCCCCGCACAAGTGCGAATCTTAACCCGACCGTCCGTAATATCGTACCCAACTGGACTTGCCCGCGGGTCACACCGTGAAGCGCTTCGATGATCGCATGGTACAAGGCGTGCAATTCCCTGTAAAGATCGGCCTTGATAATACCGTTTCTTTTCGCCGCTGTTTCGATAGCTGCAACCACCTTGTGTGAATCCATCGAACCTACTTTCCCTGTGCAAAACTGCCACTTTTGACGATCAATTTGTTTATTAAAATCAGGATCGTTTTCAAACTGTTCATTTAATACCAATAACATCGCCTGCTTGCCAATTCTTCGGTCAACCTGTAAAAGCAAGATCGATCACTCTCTTCTAATATCTAAAGAACTACCACTATTGTAATCGCTTACATATATGATGTCAAAGTATTTTTTGAAAATTTTATTGGTTGACTTTGCTTTCTCTTTTACTCCTCTTTAACTTATTGGGGTAGAGCTTCTCTTGTTGCCATGTAAATCCAGTACACCTAGCAAAAACAATAGCTGTTCCAGTACTAACTTCCAATCAAGTAAAAAAGTTGAACATCGCTGTTGCCAAAAGACTTAAAATAAATATAAAATTTATAAAAGTACGTGAAATATCTTCATTAAGGATGAATTTTACTGAGAAAAAATAAATTCCTATAACACTGATAATGTAGAAGAAAGCATCTTAAACATAAGGAAATTTAAAAAGTACAGTTCCAAGAAAAAGAAAAAAACATATAGCCGAGTTATTAGTTGGTTTTTTCATACTCCCTCTCCTTTTAAACGAAGTGCGTATCACACCTTATCATATCAATTTATTATCGAAAAATACAAAATATTCCAAAAAAAGGTAGCGGGTGCAGGAACAACGGGGTTTTTATTCGCTTATTTTCTAAAAGAAAATATGAAAGTTCATCAAGTTGATATGTTAGAACCAAATCCATCAAGAGCGTCCTTTGTTATTTGCCTCAGCCGTTGGGTGTAATACCAAATTCTTTCCCAATGACGACTATGTTAACAATATGCTCATAAACACCATAATACAATCACAAGATACATCTCTTTTAGCTGAAGCAGGTATAGCTCTTGAGCAAATAATGGGTAGTCTCGGTCACTCAAATGAATCTACTAACAAAAGATGTTTATCTCCATGGAACACAAGAAATGAAAAAGAAGCTTCCTAAAAGTTTAGTCAACTAATGAGAAGCCTCCGTTAATATCCTCAATGTAAGCAAAATGTGAGCATTTCACTCGCTTTCTTTCTTAAAAACCCACTATATGCCTCAAACAGAATCCACTAATATATTTTAGGGGTTCTGTTTGTTTCAATAAGTGATTGCAGTTCATCACTATCTCGATGTATTAATTTGATCATTTATATCAGGATTAAAAACAGTTCTATCTTTTGTGTAGTAAAAATAACTTCTATAATAACTATATTTTGAGAAATTCCACTCGATAAAATGTAAATTTTCATTTAAAAGAAATTTTATAATAAGTGACTTCGCTCTATTTGCAGGGCTATTACCAAGTTCCTCATTAATACTACTTAACTTTTCTTTTATCTCCTTCTTTAACTTAATATTTATTTTAGGGTAACTAAAGAAAACAAATACCCACCAAGATAAATCATCTTGGAAAAAGTCGTTCCAATTTACACTTTCAAGTTTACTTTTTATTAATGAGTTTACTCTCCGAACAATATTTCTAGAATTGATAAACTTTGACTCAGCCATTAAACATAATGAAGCTATTTTGATGGGTGACTCATCAGAGACTACTAATTCTGTTATTTTCTCTATAAGAGAACGAGAAATATTTAAATCGTAATTGGAAATAAACAATAAGATATCAATCCAATCTGATGGATGGTTATTAAAAATATCATTCTCGAACCTTTCTATATTTCTTTCAATTATTTCTTGAATATCATAGTTATTATTTTCCGCTACCTCAAGTAATTTAACAAGAATCCTAACCACCTTTTGAGTAGATGCATAACTAACTGATTTTGTGTATAACAGTAGTACAAAACTGACTAATTCATTAACTTCAATATTAATATCTAATTCAGTCTTATCTTCTATCTTTTTTAAGAGGGTACTTAAAATGTAAGAAGATATTAATGAATTTTCATGGCTAGATTTTATAGCTATATTCAGTTTACTTCTAATATCCTTATATCTTATTTTTCGAGCGTATTTTTTATTTTCATACTTTGTAGAAATACTTGAAGCAACTTCTAAATATGAATCAGATAAAACATCTTTATTTTTTACTTCATCTATTATAATACTTAAAAGGTCCTTCTGAGGATCATGCTCAATTTTAAAGATATCCATTATATCACTCATAATAGGGATTAAATTGTAAATCCATGAATTAAGAGTCTCATCTCTTTCAAAACTAGTCTCTTTTAACTCATTTATTTTTAATTGGAAATTATTAATTAAGTTAGAAACTTCTTTTTTTATAATTAGTTGTGTCTGTCTATCATCTGAAAAAATATAGTAATCATCAACAAATCTAAAAATTTTATAATCAGTATTCTCAGCCAGACCTTTTTCCAGTAAATTATTTAACAGTTTTTGATCTAAATGTACAAATAGAAATTCGGCTAATAGTCTACTAATTTCAGGACCAACAATTATTCCGTTAGTTTTAGATCCATTTATATTCTGCAAATATTGATCTATGTTTTTGTATACAGAATTCGAAGCTTTTAAGTTCTTTGAATCATAAATCTTATTTGAAATTAGCCATTTGTATGAGTGTGTATAAATACTAGGAAAACAATCTTGGATATCAATTACATCTAACACCTTAAACTTATCTCGTTGATAAGTAAAAGATATGTCGTTCAATAATTGAGTAATCGTCTTGAAAGGGTAATGTTTAAAATAAGTTCCTGATGATTCTAAAGTTATAAGTAGTTGTTTTTTTGTATTTTCAGTATAATATACCGTTTGTTTGTTATTTTTCTTATAAGTTAACGAATTTGTCCTTCTAGATTTTCTTGCTGAAAAGTCTTCTTTGTTATGTGTAATATTTATTATGTCATGTTCATATAATTCAATGAAAGCTAGAGATTGAATCAAACCTAATGGATTAATTAAAGAGATTTCTCTAAAACTTCCGCTTCTCTTACGCACTTTAAACTTTAATGGTGCTGAATGCCATTTTGAGTTAAAGTGCTCAGATTCAAGTCTAATATCTTTTATTATCCTACTTAATTCTTTTTTATTTTGCAGTAAATACTCATAGAGAAAGCGATGAGTGTAATGATTTCCTTTTTCATAAGGCAGTAAGTCCGTTAATAAGTAATCTATCTTTTGTCTATTAAACCTCTGAGACTTCTCATTCTTCATTTTGACACTCCTATTAAATTAATGGTAACCTATACATACACAATATCAAGAACTAGCACTTGCTAGCTCTTAAAGGGAATGGCGAGATGAAAAATCATCTCGCCATTCCTATTTATTTTATATTTCTTAACAATTTATTTGCTAATTCATTATAACTATAGTTATTTAAATTCTCATTAGTAAAAAACATTACTCTACTTTTTAAATCACTATAACTCAATCCAATTTTTTTATGTAGTAAAATTGCTTTATTATTTAAGAATAAAGAAATGAATTTTTTATTTTTTATTTGGTTAACAATCTTAGAGGGTATATCGATTCCATGTCTTTTAAAACAAATAAATATTGATTTACAAAAAAAGTTTTTAGTATCATTAGTTATCTTTTCAAAGTCATCATTATGAATAATAAACTTTTTTAATTCCTTATAACTATCACTTATCCCCCTAACTTGCCACCGAATTTTAGTCTGATTTTTCTTACTTCCATAGTAAACTATTCTTTTAAACAAAGCCTCTAATTCAAAGCTTAATAATTGCACATTATTATGATTTTTAAAATCTAATATAATCCTTTCTATTTTTTCATAATACTTGTCCAATTTCTTTTTAGCTATTCCAATATTAAATGGTTTGCTAGCGGACTGACCTTTTTCAAATTCGTATCCTAAATAATCAAACCTATAATTTATAGTATCCGAATTTTGATAATCTGTTTTAGCTTTATTTAAAGCTAGCTTTTTCCCAAAAACTTCAGTAATAATTTTTTTGATTTCATATTCTAGATAGGAATGACTTACCCTTTCATCTAGTATTAAAATACAATCATCCACAAATCTTGCAAAGTGAAGTATATTCTTGCTAAACTTATTTCTAATTGCAAAATCAAATTTTTTACCTATTATTTCTATAAAAGCGTTATGCAATCCAATACCTGGTGTGAATTCTGATAAATTAAATAGGTACTTCTTTAAAAAATTATACTCATAGGTTTTCAAATTAATAGAGTCTTTTAAAAGATCAAAACATTTCTTTGGATTTATATTATAAAAGAAATCCTTAAAATCAAACTTGTATAGGGTATACCTATTATACCTATGTAAGTATGGTATTATATTCATTAACTCAGTCATTATATATGAACGATTTGGGTAAGTTACTTTATAGTAAGAATTTAAAAGTAATTTATAATACTCTAAAGTGATCTTTTCTATATCAGGTATCGACTCTTTTTTTATTATTTCCCTTCCTTTAATCTTCTCCTTCTTATAAGTAGATATCCCCTTGCTATTTTCTATTATTTTGTAAATATAGTCTTTTTCTTCATTAAATTCATTTGCCAATCTCTCAATAATCTTAACCCTCATAAAGTCCCTCCCTTTTCATGTTTCAGGTGTGGCTTTTCATAATATATATGAAATAAAAACTTTTACTTTATATCCAAAATTCTACATTTTTTTCTAAATTCCTTTCTATACTACAGAAAAAAATTTAATTAGTTTAATGAATGAATTTCAAAAAATGGCGAAGGAAGAAGAGCAGTTTACAGATGATAAGATTCATACTTTATAAGCAAGCAGGGGCAGTCTTATTATCTCACTCTTTTAGAAAAACTTCCCACACTCCCTACAGTGATGGGTTCTCTGATACAACAATGTACCACGTTATCCGTCCCCTCAACTGGGAGAAGAAACTATCGCTATGGAGAGAAGATGGCATAACACATATGCTATTAAGTTAACGTTTGAATGTGAAACTCCGACTGTAACGAATATCGTAAAAACGTTAGAGAAAAAGGAATTTATTAATACACGTGATGGTGCCATGGAAAAGTGCCAATTAAATAAAAGGTCATTGTTTCCGTACGGTCCACCTTTTTTCTAACTTTAATATCGTTCGGTTTCTTACTTAAGTAATCTTGATAATATTTAACTTATCCAAAACTTTCTCCAGCTTTTTTTGGTGATTCCAGTTTTCTAGCGTTCATTTCATCATTTGCTAATTTATAGATGGAACGATTAACAAATTATGGAATGGGTCGGTTATAACTTATGATCAAAATTACCCAAAATGTGAATCTCCATGTAACACAAGAAATAAAAAAAGAGACTTCTCAAAAGTTACTTAACTAATGAGAAGCCTTTCTGAAACAGTTGTTCACACATAGGTCACCCCATATGATTAGATGGTTAACCCCACGCTAAATAGCACCATCGATACTTACTCCATTGAACAAATTGGGGTAGATATTAAATACACTTAAAATTTTGTTAATTTCAGGTTTAGAAGATATTGATGCTAAACTAGGTATATCTTTAAACTTAAAATATCGATCATTTATACTACCTGAATACTGCTGCAATAAAAGGAATAAAAAGAATTTTTCACTTGAAGAAATTGATTTCACTACATTCTCTAAATGATCAAAATTTATACCGACTTCTTTTCTATTCTTATCAAATCCCCCTTGCCTAATCAAAATACAATCTTCAAATTTAAGTAAAGGAGAACCAAAGATTTCTTCCCATAAATCTTTAATAAGTTTGTATTTTGTGTATTTCTGATACTTTGATTTTAGACATAACTCCAATTCTGATAAAACGTCCATTAAGATATTTATAAGATTCTTGGCTTTCTCAATTGAGAAAGTGTTCCCTTTCACTGTTCTCTTACCGAGGAGATATTCTCTGTTAGAAATAGTATTATCATGTACCAGTTTATTTCTATACTCCGAAACCTCCTCTATTGCTCTTCTATCAAACGTCAATTCAATAGCCATGAGACTTTGTGCTGTTTGTAAGAGGGCTAGCGCATTACCTTTCGAAAGGGATTTAATTTCGGCATTAATAATAGTATCGAGTATGTAATTAGGTGAATAATAATTATTAAAAATATCTGAATTTTTAAGTTTAAGTTGTTTTTCATCTGATAATTTTTCTGGAAAGGCAGCCACTATACGTCGTAAAGCCTCACAAATACTACTTTCAAATAAGGCAAATGAGTAAACAAAAAATGCTTCAAAGTTATTTTTTTTCAATTGCACAGACATATCTTTAATCTTTTCAATATTTACCCTAAGGTCATTAATCAGTTCTTCGCAAATAAGCATCCTCATTGCCTTCACCAGCCTCATTTAATTAATAGAAATTGAGAGTGTACTTCCTTGCTTCGAGGTAAACGATTTTGAAGGTTTATTTATTTCATACTTCATGAATACACTTCTAATGCTCCGTACTCAATCGATTATCTTCAAACTCGACTAAATGGGCCAGCAAAGTTAATTAGAAAGTCCTCACTACTTATCCTACCAGAGCTCCCTTTAGTGAGGTTGATTTTCAAGGGCGCAGCAACTATTGCAAAATGATGCTACTAAAATTACTAACGTCGGTAATGCAACAGCTAGAAAGCTTAACTATTTGCAGCTAATTGTCTCATACATATTTGCGAAAGTTACTGGAGGCAATAAGATATTCTAAGTTGAATCATTTTTTCATGGAAAAGAGGGCCAACTAAACTCCTTGGAACGTAAGATATTTGAAAATATAAATGGCGCTTAATGTATAAGTGACTATTTTCTTAGAAAACAACAAAAATTTATAGGGAATATAAGTCTACTTCATTTAAAATACTTCTTGTCTTATGAAGGCAGTTCAAAAAGCTTAACGCCTAATAGAAGGGGAATAGCATTAGTCGATAGAAACAGTTTTAGACGAATATAAACTCCCTGCGGTCGTTCTACCCTCACCGGATTCCTCTCTCTTAAATTCATATTAACTCATACTTAACGTTAGAGCATCACAATAGATAGTCGATTAATAAAATAGCAGTTTCCATGTGGGAAACTATTTAGAATTTCCGAAGAAAAAAGTTTACCTTAGGGAAGTTTATTTAATATTACGCTAAACATCGTTAATATCGCTAACAACTGTCTTTTACTGTCGCCATATTGAGATAACAAATAAAGCGATATAAAAAAGCAGAGAAATGTATTCCATGCTACAAATATAAATCGTCTAAATTCGTTTTCTATTTTTTCTTGCTGAGGCTGAACCACTCTTCAGAGTCTTAATCTTACGTATGTAAGTTTTTATAGTATTATAACTCTTTCCGTCTTCTATTTGCGTAGTAGCGTTCATAAAAATTATTATAACCATCTAACACTTATGCTTTTACGTCACTTTTTTCACGCTAGCTAAACAGCCCATTTAGTACTGAGTATGTCTATACTATCAATAAGTAACGTGAAAGTAAAACTTTCGAAACGCTTATACGTTAGGCTTTAACGTGGAAAGTATGTTAACCACTCTCCTTTTAGAGATATTTTTCAGTGCGTTTTTAGTCAAATTTAAAAGGAAAATCATGGATTATGTAGAATCCTTTGTTATAAGGTTTTGTTAGGGGGATACTTATGGACTTCTCAGAAATAAAAGCCATAAAAAATATAACATGGCGTGGGTGTGTAAATTTCGACTTTAATCTATTTGAACAAGGTAATCAACAAGAGAAATCTAGAAGGATACTCTGTTATGGACATAATGGCAGTGGTAAAAGTTCTGTTGGAGAAGCTATTTCACATTTAAAATTAGCTAGTGAAGGGATAGATTCTGTTACTGCAGATAACATTAAACTTGATATTATCGGCGAGGGAATAGTCGGTATTCATGAATATAGTAATAATAAAAATATGAAGAATATTCGAGTATTCAACGAACGATTTATTAAAAAAAACATTGATATATCAGAAGACGAAGATTTAAATGCTATCATTATGTTTGGTAAAGATGTTGAGAATGAAACCAGGAGAGAGGACATTGAAAAAAATATAGAATCAATAAATATAAAAAAGGAAGAATTGGATATTAAAAAAAAGGAAAATGAGGATAGAGTAAAAGAAATAATAGACAAAAGTTTTGAAAAGGAATTCATTAAGCCTATAAGAGAATTGGGTAGGAATAGAAATCATACAACTGCTATAAGAGACTATATTTTAACGAGTAGAATTGATAACCACGAATTAGCAAAAGAAAACATTCAGCAAGACATATCATATTTAAATTCATTAAAACAATTAAGAACTTCAAACAAGATTCCTATTCAAATCAGTAAGTTACCTGTATTACTTTTCTATGATGAGATAGTTTTAAAGAAAATAGAAAAACCCCAACTAAGTGCTAAAGAGGAAGCAATTATAAACCTTATAAAGTCTGAGAGCGGGTACACTAATTGGGTAGAGACCGGTAAAAATCTCATTAAAAAAACTGTTGATGATTGCCCTTTATGTCTACAGCCAATAAATAAAGATATCCTTTTATCCAAAATAGATGAGATAATCAACCCATCTGTTAAAAATTTCAAAAAAGAACTAGATGATGAATTAACCAAGATAAATAATTATGATGAATCACTTAAAAAGATAGAAGACCAATCTAATGATATAAAACAGTATTTTCAAGTCAGAGATGATCTTATACCATGCGTAACGAGTTTAATTGAAAACATTAACTCCATCTTAATTAACACTAACGAACTTCGTAGCACGATTATGGAAAGGTACGAAAACGTCTACAATGAATTAGAACCAAAATCTATAAGCGTTTTGCTAGACAACATTCATAAGTTTGAAAAAGAAAGCCTTAAAAATATCGAAGAAATTGAAAATATTAGATTGTCCTATAATGAGTCTATAGATCATTCTGAAAATAAAATAAAGGAGTTTAAAAATGTTATTGAGACAAAGGTATTTAATTTAGGCGCAAACGCAATAGAATCTTATCAAAAAGATTTAAAAAATATTAATGCTAAATATAAAGAAAACGACAATCTACTAAGAAAACTCAAAACAGAACTACAATCCGTCGAACAAGAATTAAAGAATTCCACCCATGGAATGAATCTCATTAATAAAGATTTATCTTTTATCTTTCTAACTGAAAATAGGCTACAATTACAACCAGATTCGAAAGATGGATATAAATATAATGTTTTAGTAAAAGGTGAACCAGTCAAATCATCAAATTTGTCCACCGGTGAAAGGAATGCATTAGCGTTAGTTTACTATTTTAAATCTTTATATTCTAATCATATTGTTGAAGAGACTTTAAAAAATTCAATGTTTTTAGTACTCGATGATCCAATCTCAAGTATGGATGAAAATAATTTAATGGGATTAATCTCTTATATTAACAGTGAGATTAATAATATCCTAATTTCTAGTCCCAAAAGCCGCGTACTTATTATGACTCATAGATGGTACGTCTTTGATAGTTTACACAAATTATTTGATGGAGATAGTAATGGAGTAGTTAGCTTCGAATTAATAAAAAATGGACAGACTATGCAACAAAATTTCATTAATTTAAATAACTTTAAACATAAAAATGGATATAAAAATTTATTATCAAAGCTTTATAGTTATGGAAAGAAGATAATTCCGCCAGAATCGGTTTCTATTGGTAATACTGCGAGAAGAGTTTTAGAGGCTTACTTTACTTTCAATTATAGAGTCGGTATAAATAGCATAAATAATCAAAGAGAAATTTTTGATCGCATAAAAGGAAATAATCAATTTAAAGAGAAATTTATGAAAACAGCTATAAGATTAATTTTAAATTCAGAAAGTCACCTTGAAGATGAAATGTATCAGATTGGTCAAGAATTTACTGATAATACATTTACTGATTTAGAAAAGCAAATGACGTGTCAACACATATTAGGATTACTATACCTTTTAGATGATTTTCATCTTAAGAAATACTTACAAAACAACGACGAAAATTGGGAAACTATTGAAAATACGATAAAAAGTTGGATCAACATAGCATAAGTTTACTGCTGTAAACTATTGTAAATACTTAAAGTTTGTTAATGTATGTATGTTTGTTTCTATCCCATACTCAGTTTCGCGGATGGGACAACAACGACTAGGCTATAATATCGCCTTTCTAGTCAGCTAATATTAAAAATAAATAAAGCTAACAAAGAAGTAGGCGACAAATTCCTCAGTGTATCCGAGTTTAGGTGTCCGATAAGAAATTCCCATAAACCGCTAGTCCCTTGACTAAATTGACCTACACTATCGTTAATTAGTCTTGGTAGTTTCATTAATCCTGGTCCTTTACGATATTGACTTTTCAGCAACTTAATTCCGTAACTTCATCGTCAAGGACTGGGAAAAGAAATAACTACTATGTTCAATTTACAGCGCTCGTAAGCGTTCTACCTATCCTTCATTCAAACACTATAAGGCAGCTTTCTCTATTCAAACACAGGCCCCATTGGTTGGGCCGGGGTATCTTTAATTTGTGCATCAGTTAAGGCATAACTTACCAAGTTTATTTTCCCAGCCGTCTTATTTGGCGATCCACGCTAGGCTGGAACACTTCCCATCTAAAAAAGGATATAGTTAATACGCCTTTACACACTTATTTAGATTAATATGAAAGGGTATCAAGTGTTCACATATTTTATTGTGATTTGATTCGTGATAGGACTGTATCACTTCTTTATAGTGTAGCCATCTCCTGTTATCGCAAGTGGCTTTTCTAATGCCAAATGCCAAATTACCTCTTAACTGAATTGCAGATATTTAATTTAATAACGATAAAGCAAATTGTTGTTATACTCCTTCTTCCCCAAAGAAAATTGAAGCTTTTACACTTTTCGAATTTTCGTCTTTAACTTCCTTAAAAATCGAAGCATCTTTTTTCCATCTCCTATACTTCTTTAGCTTCGGATAAACTAAAATAGTAACTTAACGCCTGCTTCATTGACCAACCCATCTTCGAAAAAATAATTAAAAAATGCCCTAATACGATGTAACTTCAAATTTATCTTTCACCTCTTCCTTGGCAGCACTCTCTCAAGAATCCTTTTACATGACCACTAATGATTTCTTCTAACTTCATCAGTCGATTATCGTGACTATAATCTATAAATTCTCCCAATAAAACTTTATAATTTTGATTTTGGATATTAGCTTCGGTTGTATCTTAAATATTTTCGATTTTCCATAAAATCCTGAAATACAAATTCTAAAAGCACAAAAAAGACTACCCCCTTTGATCAGGAAGTAGTCCTTTTCTTAATTATTTATACATTAATCAGCTTCACAAAATGGACTGTGATGTGTTTATTACATCATGCCGCCCATTCCGCCCATGCCACCCATGTCTGGCATACCGCCGCCTGCAGCTCCGCCTTCTTCTTCAGGCAGGTCTGCTACTACTGCTTCGGTTGTCAGGAACATAGCTGCAACAGATGCTGCGTTTTGCAGGGCAGAGCGGGTAACTTTTGTTGGGTCGACGATACCGGACTCAACCATGTCTACCCATTCGCCGCTTGCTGCGTTGTAGCCTACGCCGACTTTTTCGCCTTTCAAGCGCTCTACGATGATAGAACCTTCCAGGCCAGCGTTGTGGGAGATTTGACGAACTGGCTCTTCAAGCGCACGAAGCACGATGTTGGATCCTGTTTCTTCGTCGCCTGTCAGCGTCAATCCTTTTACAGCGCTGTAGATGTTGACAAGTGCTGTACCACCACCGGCAACGATACCTTCTTCTACTGCAGCGCGAGTAGAGTTCAGGGCGTCTTCGATGCGAAGTTTACGCTCTTTCAATTCTGTTTCGGTAGCTGCACCGACTTTGATGACAGCAACACCACCTGCAAGTTTAGCTAGACGCTCTTGCAGTTTTTCTGTATCAAATTCAGAAGTAGATTCTTCTACTTGTGCACGGATTTGTGCTACACGTGCAGAGATTTTTTCTGGATCTCCGCTTCCTTCAACGACTGTTGTGTTGTCTTTGGTTACGACAACTTTAGAAGCGCGGCCCAGCTGTTCAATGCTGGTGTTTTTCAGATCCAATCCAAGATCTTCGGTTACGACTTCTGCACCAGTCAAGGTAGCGATGTCTTCAAGCATTGCTTTACGACGGTCACCGAAGCCAGGAGCTTTAACGGCAACAGCGTTGAATGTACCGCGAAGCTTGTTTACTACCAATGTAGCAAGTGCTTCGCCTTCTACATCCTCAGCAATCATTAGAAGCGGCTTGCCTTGTTGTACGACTTGCTCCAGTACAGGAAGTACTTCCTGGATGTTGGAGATTTTCTTATCCGTGATCAGGATGTATGGATCTTCAAGAACAGCTTCCATTTTATCCTGGTCTGTAACCATATAAGGAGATGCATATCCACGGTCGAACTGCATACCTTCTACTACTTCAAGCTCCGTGTTGAAGCCTTTGGATTCTTCAATCGTGATAACACCGTCGTTACCAACGCGCTCCATCGCTTCGGCAATCAGCTTACCTACTTCGTCGTCGCCAGAAGAGATAGCCGCTACTTGTGCGATGGAATCTTTGCCTTCGATTGGCTTGGAGATTTTTCTAAGTTCTTCGGTTGCAACTTCCACCGCTTTTTCGATACCGCGGCGGACACCGACAGGGTTAGCACCGGAAGCAACGTTTTTCAACCCTTCACGGATCATTGCTTGAGCCAACACAGTAGCAGTGGTCGTACCGTCACCGGCAACATCGTTAGTTTTCGAAGCAACTTCGGATACCAATTGCGCACCCATATTTTCGAAATGGTCTTCCAACTCGATTTCTTTAGCAATGGTGACACCATCGTTTGTGATCAATGGGGAACCGAATTTTTTGTCCAGTACAACGTTACGGCCTTTTGGTCCCAATGTTACTTTTACTGCGTTTGCCAATGTATCTACACCGCGTAGCATCGCACGGCGAGCGTCTTCACTAAATTTGATTTCTTTAGCCATTTGTATGCCCTCCTTGAACTTTTAAAAATTATGTTATTGTAAATGGTCCTTCGCTTCCTTAGCTGATTACAGCTAAAATGTCGCTCTCACGAAGAATTAAGTATTCTTTACCTTCGTATTTTACTTCTGTACCAGCAAACTTCGAGAAAATGATGAGGTTTCCTTCAGCTACCTCTGGAGCAACTTTTTCTCCATGCTCCGTGATACGTCCAGAACCTACCGCAACGACTTTCCCTTCCTGCGGTTTTTCCTTTGCAGAATCAGGCAGCACGATACCGCTTGCTGTTTTTTCTTCTTGCTCGACAAGTTCAATAATGACACGATCACCTAGTGGCTTTAACATGTGTGAAACCCTCCCTAACCGTTATTTAATTGGTTTGTTTGTTAGCACTCGTCAGTGATGAGTGCTAACATAGTTATTATAATAATCAATTCAATCTCATTTTGCAAGCAATGCAATTATAAATTTTTTCGACAAATTACGAACGGCCTGCAGACAGCAAAAAAGTACTCCCGCCAGCATTCCACTACGGCTGCAGCAGGAGCTCTTCAGTCCTTCTATTACATGACTATTCTAATTGTATGTTAAAATACGTACAATGATGTAGTAAAGTAAATCTGTTTTTGAAGGAGTAGTTTAAGGTGCCTAAACGATATTGGTATGTCATCATGACCTATATAATCATGCAGCTTTCCGGAGCTTTTCTCGTACCGTTGATCGATAAGTTGAACATAGATCGGTTCACCTTCAGTGTCAGCTGGAGCATCATCAGTTTTGTTGCCGCTCTTGTGATCACGTTGCTGTTATTACGGCCGGACATGCGGCAGGGCAGTGACCGTAATGCTTCCGGTGCCGGCGGTATCATCGGCTGGAGTGCACTCGGAGTCGCGATGGCTTACATGGCGCAGTATGCAGCTGTCATCATAGAAACATTGGTTCTCGGCATCAAACCGGGTTCCGAAAACACCATGCAGATCATGGAAATTGCCAGAGCAGCTCCTATTTTCATTATCATTCCTGCTCTGATTGCACCGATTTTAGAAGAAATCATTTTCCGAAAAATCATTTTTGGCAGTTTGTACAAGCGGACGAACTTTTTCATCGCCGCTCTAGCATCTTCCATTATTTTCGGACTTGTCCATATGGATGTCACCCACATCATAACGTACACGGGCATGGGACTGGTGTTTGCCTTCCTTTATGTGCACACCAACCGGATCATCGTTCCGATTATCACTCATATGGCCATGAACACCATCACGGTCATCGCCCAGTTCAGTATGGACCCGGAAGATCTTGATCAAATGCTTGAACAATGGGAAAAAATGCAAATGATCTTAATTGGAGGCTAATCAATTTATGAGAACATCCCCGTTGTTTATGGCTTTCTTGTATTTTGCAATGGGAGCTGTATTCACCTATATTGCAGCACAATCGGTGGAAGACACGATTTGGAACTTCATTACGATCCTGCTGGCCATTTTCGCCACGCTCGATTTTGTCGTTTCCTTCCGATTGGTCGGTCTGCATTTTAAAATCCACAAGTCGAAAAAGAACAAATAGCTCCGGCCATAAAAAAACAGCTGACACGTGTCAGCTGTTTTTTGTCTCATTGTTCGGTTTGCTTTTTAGGATAAAGGAGATCGGGACGACAATCAGCATCAATATCGAGGAAAAAATAAAGGCTTCATTGATTGCCTGCAAGGCCGCTTCTTCTCCGGCCAATCCGCTGACAGCGGAAATTTGTGCTCTTCTGACTTCATAGTAAATCGAGAAAAATACAATTCCGAAGGCGGAAAAAATTTGCCGCAATACGTTGTTCATTGCCGAGCCTTGGGCAACCAGCCTTTCGGGTATGGCATTCATCCCGGCGGTGGTCGCCGGCATATTGGACATGCCAAGTCCTGCACCGCGGACCGTGTTGATCAGCAATATCAGCCAAAATGGTGTCGAGAGCTGCAGGTTTCCCAGGGCAAAGGTGGTAGCCGCTAACAGCAGCAGCCCCGGCGGGACCACGTAACGCGGTCCTTTTTTATCCAACAATTTCCCGCCAAGTGTCATGAACAACCCGCTGCATAAAGCCGCTGGCAGAAACAACAATCCGGTCTGGATTTCGCTTAATCCGTACACATTCTGGATTAACAGCGGCAATAGAAAAATACCAGAAAACAGTCCAATCGATGCGGACGCCGTCACTACGATAGAAACGGCATAGGTGGGAACTTTGAAAACACTCAGTTCCAACAACGGCTGCTCTTGTCTTTGTTCATAGATAATGAACAGGATAATGGCTGTCACGCCTCCGCCGATCAGGAGCAGACTGAATGGCTGTGTCAACAGTTCCCATGTCGAACCCCTGCCGAGGGCAAACAAAATCGCCCCGACACCAGCCGTCACCAGCAGGAAGCCGGCCAAGTCGAATTTTAAATTCGGATCAGGCTTGGTCGGAATCAAATATTTACTGGATATAATCAACCCGATAAGTCCGAACGGAATATTAAATAAAAACAGAAAATTCCACGGTAATAATTCAATGATCACGCCGCCGATCGTCGGTCCGATTGCCGGGGCCACCATCGCGGCAACTCCATAGATCCCGACGGCGAGCCCGCGTTCTTCCCGGGGAAATGCCTGGAAGATCAGGGCCATGGCAATCGGCATCATCAGGCCACCTGCCATGCCCTGAACTGCCCGTGAGGCGATCATCATCCCCAAGGTATGCGACAATGCACCAGACAGCGAGCCGACCAAGAAAATCGATAGACCAATCAGATAGATCTTTTTCTTGCCGAAACGATCGCCCAGGTATCCAGTCAGCGGCATCGTCATCCCCATTGATACCATGAAAATCGTCAAAATCCAGCCCACCGACACTGCATTGGAGTCGAAGAACTCAATGAAGTGGGGCAAGGTCGGGTTCAGCATGCTGTTGTTTAAAATTACGGTGAAAGTGCCAAATAAAACAGAAACGACAACCAGCCATTTGGAGTCTATCTTCTTGATACGTCCACCCCCATATGTCTGCGGTAAATCGTAAACCTATACCCTTTTCCGCGAGAGTGTATGCAGGGTTACTCTCCCTCTTCTTCTTCCAGCGGATAATGCTTGAGGAAGTAGACCAATGACTGAAGCTCGACGGATAAATCGATGTGATGCACCCGTATATGATCGGGAACGGTAATCCGTGCGGGTGTGAAATTAAGGATACCGGAGACACCTGCTTCGACCAGTCGTTCGGTAATTCCCTGGGCTTCTGTGGAAGGAACCGTCAGTATGGCGACAGCCGTGTTTTGCAAATAATCTTCCAAATCATCTACATGGTAAACCGGCACCCCGCCGATTTCGGAACCGACTTTATTCGGATCGGCGTCGAACGCCATTTCAATTTTCGTATTGTTGTTTTTCATGAAATTATAATGGAGAAAAGCTGTTCCAAGGTTCCCGACACCGATAAGTGCGACCTTGGTCACTTCATCCTGATCAAGGGTTTTCCGGAAAAAACTGAGCAGGTATTCGACATTGTAGCCGTATCCCTTTTTTCCCAATGCACCGAAATAAGAAAAGTCCCGGCGGATGGTAGCGGAATCTACTTTGACCGCGTCGCTCAGCTCCTTGGAAGAAACGCGCAGTTTCCCTTGATGGTGCAGGTTATTAATAAACCGGTAATATAGTGGCAGGCGCTTTGCCGTTGCTTGTGGTATTTTATTTTGCTCGTTATTCATACATATCCTCCTTACAGTTGCCCTTCTGTCCTGTGTCCGCTTTTTACGAAGCGATCAGGCTTATCGATGCCTTTTTCGGATAATCGATGACCAGCTATGAAGCTCCTGTACATAATATCATTTCGTAACCGTTATCTTTTTTGATCAGACAGTTTTCTAAAGTCTGCTTAAATGGAATGCTGAAAGACCTATCGTCAGGATATTCCGCTTACCACCGAGTGCCTTTGCCAAGCAACTTGATTAAACGTATGGTACTTTGGCAGCTATGGGTCTATAAACGAAACAGTTGCTTCTTTTAACAAAGTAAGCAGATTACCAGCGAAGGAAATACACGGAGACTCCCGCGGGAGGAAAGGCCTAGGGGAGACCCCACAGAGCGTAGCTCGAGGAGGCTCACCAGCCGCCCGCGGAAAGCGTAGTGTATTTCCGCAGCGTTATACAACCAAGAGATGTTGGATGATTCCGTTGATTCTACCAACAAATTGGACGGCATGACGATAAAAAGTGCAAAAAAGCCTTTCCTTTATACAAGTACTTTTGCTTATTTTGTTTAACTTCTTTAGTTTATCAAAAATTCAGCAATAAGTCGTGATTTTATTCACATTCTTTTCCATACCTATCTCTCTACCGAAATCGACGGAAGGTATGAAGCAAAATAATCGCCGAGAGCATTGCTGTGTCGCTTGCCACCGCAAAGAGTATTAAGATACACTTAATGCATTGAGGTGAACAAAATGATTTTGATGCAAGTCAATGACATCACAAAAAGATATGGCGCTGAGCTTATCTTATCCAATATAAAATTAGAAGTGCAGACCAATGACCGAATTGCTGTCGTCGGCCGCAACGGTGCTGGTAAGTCGACACTGTTGAAAATCATCGCGGGAATCCTGCCCTATGACGAGGGGGAAATCCACAAGCCGAAAGAAACCACGCTTGGCTATCTCGCCCAAAATACGGGGCTTGAATCAGATCAGACAATCTGGCAGGAAATGCTGGGCGTATTTCAGCACTTTGTCGATACGGAAAAAGAACTTCGGGAAATGGAATTGAAAATGGGTGATCCAGATGTACTTGAAGACCAGGACGCCTATCAAAAATTGCTGGCTGCTTACGACGCCAAACAACAGGCCTTCAAAATGGAGGGCGGCTACCAATACGAAGCCGACATCAAGTCCGTCTTGAACGGGCTTCATTTCTATGAACAGGACTGGGACACGTCGATAGCAGAACTGAGCGGCGGTCAGAAGACCCGCCTGGCACTGGGCAAGCTGCTCTTATCCAAGCCGGACATCCTGATTTTGGACGAGCCGACCAACCATCTTGATATCGAAACCCTTTCCTGGCTGGAGGGGTATTTGAACAATTACAGCGGTGCTGTCGTGATTGTTTCCCATGACCGTTATTTCCTGGACAAAACGGTCGAGACCGTCTACGAAATATCCCGGAACCATTCAACGAAATACCATGGGAATTACAGCAAATACTTGGAACAGAAGGCTGCCAATTATGAACGGGATTTAAAACAATTTGAAAAGCAGCAGGCTGAGATTAAAAGAATGGAAGAGTTTGTCCAAAAAAACATCGTCCGCGCTTCTACAACAAAGCGGGCACAAAGCCGCCGCAAACAGCTGGAAAAAATGGAACGGCTGGATAAGCCACAGGGTGACGAGTCCTCGGCCAAATTTGCATTCGATATCAACCGTCGCAGCGGGAATGACGTATTGAAAGTAAAAGACCTTGCGTTCCGTTACGAGGATAGCGACGAGCCTGTCTTTTCCAATCTAAACTTCGATGTTTCCCGAGGAGATAGCATCGCCCTGGTCGGACCGAATGGCGTCGGTAAAACCACCCTGCTGAAAACGATTGTCGGCGACTTGAAGCAAGCCAAAGGAAACATTCAGATCGGAACCAATGTGCAAATCGGATACTATGACCAGGAACAGACCCGGCTGCATTCCAACAAGACGGTGTTAAACGAGCTTTGGGACGAGTATCCGATGACGAATGAAAAGGACATCCGTACCGTTCTGGGAAACTTCCTGTTTTCCGGAGACGACGTGCTGAAAAATGTAACCAGCTTAAGCGGAGGCGAAAAAGCCAGACTGGCTCTGGCCAAGCTGATGATGGAAAAGGCAAACCTGTTGATTCTCGACGAACCGACCAACCATCTTGATTTGGACAGCAAAGAAGTACTGGAGTCAGCATTGATCGACTTCCCCGGAACGATTCTGTTCGTTTCCCACGATCGCTACTTTATTAACAGGCTGGCGACACAGGTAATCGAAATGCAGCCTGCTAACAGCACCATTTATCTTGGTGATTATGATTACTACCTTGATAAAAAACAAGAGGAATATGAATTGCAACAGCTGAACGAGCAGGAACATGCTCCCGAGCAGCCAGCAGCAGCTGCAAAGACGACTTTCGAGCAGGAAAAAGAACTGAAAAAAGAAAAACGGAGAAAAGAGCGCCGCATCCAGGAAATTGAACAGGAAATCGAATCAGTGGAAAAACGAGTGGAAGAAATCGATGCCTTGTTATGTGATCCTGAAGTGTATCAGGATCACGAAAAAGCGTTAGAGCTGACGGAGGAAAAAGAACAGCAGGATTTGCGATTGGAAAGGCTGATGGAAGAATGGGAAGAGCTACATGAAAATTAACAAAGGATGGCACCTGTAAAAGTGCCATCCTTTATTGACGGTTTATTTTTCCCAGTGCTAAGCATCCGAAACCCATTTCAACTAACCCTTAACTAAATCTACATGTTAAATCCAATTAAAAGAATGACTTATACACATACTTACACACATACCAAAACCGATATAATAAGTTTTCCACTGTTTTATCCCCATTATCCACACAGAAACCTCCTCTTATCCACAGAAACTATCAACATACCCACCCTTACTCTCCCAATGCCCGGTTAATTTTCTCCACATATTGAAAGATAACCTGTTGATAAGTACCTTTCTTGTAACAAAAAATCTGCCCTACTGAGTCTTACTCACACCCAGAGAACAGATTTTTTCCTTGCTTCTATACTTATTGCTTTGATTCTCTCTTTCCGTATCGTTCCAAATCAAGCGACGGGTTAGCATTTAAGTCCCATCCTGCCCGATGTCCTTGCTGGTAAGCGACTGTGCCTGCTGCAGCGATCATCGCGGCATTATCTGTACACAACTCCAAAGGAGGTATCAACAACTCCTGTTTAGCATCGGCGAACTTAGTATTCAGCGCTTTCCGTAATCCTTTGTTGGCAGCGACTCCACCTGCTACAATGACTTGTTTCACATCGTATTGCTGTGCCGCTCGGTACGTTTTTTCCGCCAATACATCGACAACACTCGCCTGGAAGCTGGCTGCTACATCCTCATCCCTTAGAATCTCCTTGCGTTGTGCCGCATTGTGCAGGGTGTTGATGACGGAGGATTTTAACCCGCTGAAACTGAAATCGTACGATCCGTCTTCAAGCCATGCCCTCGGAAAATCAATGTTTACTTCTCCCTCTGCAGCAAGGCGATCCATATGCGGACCACCGGGGTACGGCAGTTTCAGTGTCCTGGCAACCTTATCATAGGCTTCACCCGCTGCATCGTCGCGCGTTTCACCAATCACTTCAAAAGAGCCATGCTCATGCATGACGATCAATTCCGTGTGACCACCGGAAACAACGAGCGCCAATAGCGGAAAGCGGAACTCCTTAACCAGACGATTGGCATATATATGCCCTGCGATATGATGGACACCGATTAATGGTTTATGTTTCGCGAAAGCAAGCGCCTTGGCGGTATTGACACCTACAAGCAGTGCGCCGACCAATCCAGGTCCTTCCGTAACGGTGATGGCATCCATTTCCTCAGCAGTCATATTTGCCTGTTGGAATGTTTCCTCCAATACCATGGTAATTTGCTCGACATGGTGCCTTGACGCCACCTCTGGTACCACGCCTCCGAATCGTTTGTGGCTCTCGATTTGGGAAGCAACCACATTCGAGACAACTTCCGTGCCATTTTTGACGATGGCCGCGGCTGTCTCATCACAGCTCGTTTCTATTCCTAGTATATATACATCATTTTTTGTCATAGTTTCACCCACATTACTAATGCATCCTCAAAATTGTCTGTGTAATAGTTTTTCCTGATGCCGCCCGGTACGAGTCCGAACTTTTTGTACATATTCTGAGCAGGCAGATTGGATACCCTCACTTCAAGGGAAAGCTGCTTTGCCCCCAAGGCAACTGCCTGATTGATCACAAAGTGGAATAATGCCTGGCCGTACTTTTTTCCTCTGTGTTCCGGGAGAATCGCGATATTGGTAATTTGCGCTTCATCGATAATGACCCATAATCCGCAATAGCCGATAACCGTACCGCTTTTTTCAATGACGAAATAAACGGCATACGGGTTTTCCTTCAACTCATTTACGAAAATATCCTTCGTCCAGGGTGTTCCAAAGCTGACTGCTTCCACTTGCATGACTTGATCTATATCCTCTACCCTCATTTGCCTGATGATTGTATCTGACATATTAGTTCTTCCCCTGTTGTTCCAGCCATTTGGCCTCTGCTTCTACAAGCCTTAGGTATTCTGGCGTCAAAGCATGGACCGGCTCCGATTCTTCCATTGCCCCGGCCTCAGCAAGATATCCAGCCCGTGGATAATGGCTGACGAGTTCCGGAATGATGGCCAAATCCTTCATATAATCGGTGATAACCGGACGATGCAACTCGATGTCCGGGCTTAAAAACACGACCGGTTCTCCACGGTCCGCCAATTTTTTCAACCACTCGGTAAATAGAATGTTCACTTCATTTTCTTCTAACGTAAGGGTCCCGTCCTTGTTTTTATAGAGACCGGTATAAACAAGCCCTCTACGGGCATCAAAAAACGGACAGATTGCCGCGTTCGTCAGCTGGGCTTGCAATGCTAGTGCCTTTAAACTTGACACACCAGTCACCGGAATATTCAGTGCCCATCCCATTGTTTTTGCAGTGGTCAATCCAATCCTTACACCGGTATAGGATCCGGGCCCTTTTGCCACCACTATCTGGTCCAGCTGCTTCGGTGTCATCTCTGTTTCTTTCATCAGTTGGTCGATCGCCGGCATCAGGCGAACGGAATGATTTTTCTTGGCATTGGTCGTATATTCTCCGGCAAGCAAACCATCCTTAAGGATGGCAATCCCCATTACTTGGTTGGAGGTATCTATCGCAAGTATATTCATCGAGCTAGCTCCTTACAAATGGATTCAAAATGATGTCCTCTCGGGTAGAATGTGATCTCCCGTTCCTGTTGTCCTTTCAACCGGATGTCAATATCGAGACGGTGGTCTGGCAAAAAATCAGCGATAAAATGTGCCCACTCGACAACTGTGATTCCTCCGCCGTGAAAATATTCATCAAAACCGATGTCTTCATCACTGTCTTCCAAACGGTACACGTCCATGTGGAACAACGGGAGTTCGCCTGTGTATTCTTTGACGATGGTAAAAGTGGGACTGTTAATCGTTCTACGTACTCCAAGACCCGCACCCAGCCCTTTAGTAAAGGTTGTTTTTCCGGCTCCTAGGTCCCCTTCAAGCGTCAATACATCATTGGGCTTCAGCAATAATGCAAGCCTCTCTCCTATTTTTCTTGTTTCTGCCTCTGTCTGTGTCGTTATCGTTAACTCTTCCATTTATATTCTCACCTATTTCAAATGTGTATAGCCTGCTTTGTCTAGGATTGTCTGGCGGTTTCCTTTATGTAATACAACACTTCCTGCCTTAGAAGACGGACTGGTTACAAAGCCTATTTTTGTGACAGGAATCCTCTCCTTATCCGCTGCTGCTACAATGGCGGGCCAATCTTGCTCTGGCACCGTTCCGATCAACTCAAAATCCTCTCCACCAAAAAGCCTCCACTTTCGCTGCAGGTCCCCGCTAAACTCTTTAAGACATTGATGAACAGGAATCCGCTCGTCATATAAATGAATAGAAACATTAGATGCTTCCGCAATTTCTGCAGCCTCATTGGCAATCCCATCACTGATATCATTTAAAGCGACTCTTTCGACAGCATGCAAAGATTTGGCAAACGCAACCCTCGGAGACGGCATCCGATGTCTGTTGATCAAGTAATTTCGTCCCTCTTTCGAAAGACGACTATCTTCATTGGTCAGCAAATACAGCCCTGCCGAGGAGTCACCCAAAGTGCCGGTGGCAAAAACGATATCCTTCTCTCTCGCATGGCTTCTGTACCGTACTCTATTCTGTTCTACATAACCGATAATGGTGACAGATATGGATAATTCTTTACCTGAGACAGTATCCCCGCCAATTAAATCGATATGATACAAGGATGCGAGATCATCCATTCCTTTATAGATGGATGCCAAGCCTTCTTCTGTCCATCCTTCCGGGATAACGATAGATATCATATAAAAGGCAGGCGTACCCCCCATTGCGGCAATATCGCTTATATTTGCCGCTAATACTCGATAGCCAACATGGTAAGGCTTCATTGTTTGGCTGGTGAAATGGACGCCCTCTACGAAGGTATCCACTGCTGTTACAATATCCTGATACGGTTGTCGAAACACTGCCGTATCATCGCCGATTCCTTTAATTAATCCGGATTGACGATGCACTTTCGGGGCAATGGATCGAATAAAAGAAAATTCATCCATTCGCATTTCCTCACTCAGTTTATAATGTTATTTCTATCATAGCAAAACGGGTAAGAAAAAGAAAAGGAGGCGTCACGTCGAGAGGTATGATAAGAGGAAAAAGTTTTTCCAATTGAATGGATTTTTTCACATTCCGTGCTTTCTCCCTTTTATTTCAGTTTACTTGTTAAAGTCTATCTTTTGCACAGACATAAATAAAGCCCTAGGAATTTTTCCTAAGGCTTGTCATTATTGTTTGATATGTAAGTGGCGGTCCGGACGGGACTCGAACCCGCGACCTCCTGCGTGACAGGCAGGCATTCTAACCAACTGAACTACCGGACCACTATGTATAATCAACGTTGTGAGAAAATAAATTGGTTGCACTCTTTCAAGCACTATTATCATTTTCTAGCGAAGAAGTAAAAACGACGTTGTGAGAAAATAAATTGGTTGCGGGGGCAGGATTTGAACCTGCGACCTTCGGGTTATGAGCCCGACGAGCTGCCAGACTGCTCCACCCCGCGACAATGTAAATAACATTTATTATGTTACTTATAAGAAAAAATATTTATGCCTGGCGGCGTCCTACTCTCGCAGGGGCAAAGCCCCAACTACCATGGGCGCTGGAGAGCTTAACTGCTGTGTTCGGCATGGGAACAGGTGTGGCCTCTCCGCTATTGCCACCAGACATCGGTATGCTTTT
>NZ_FNHF01000008.1 GCF_900103695.1 Sediminibacillus halophilus | reverse complement strand
ACTTCCTTGATCTACTTGGTTCTTTTCATCCTCGTATGAACTGCAATGTGTTCTGACAAAACTTACTTTTCGGTAGTCGGTGCTAGCATTAGAAACATGCTGCGGCCTTCCATTTTCGGCTTTGTTTCAACAGTGGAAATGTCTTTACATTCCTCTGCCATTTTTTCAAGGACTTCCTGTCCTAATTCTTTATGCGTAATAGCACGACCACGGAACCGAATGGAAGCTTTCACTTTATCGCCTTTTTCAAGAAACTTTCTGGCATTGCGCAACTTCGTATTGAAATCATGCTCTTCAATGCCAGGGCTTAAGCGAACTTCTTTGACATTAATAACTTTTTGTTTTTTACGTGCTTCCTTGTCTTTCTTTTGTTGCTCAAAGCGGTATTTACCGTAATCCATGATCCGGCATACCGGCGGTTTTGCATTTGGAGCTACTAATACAAGATCCAAATTTCTTGTTTGAGCAATATCTAATGCTTCTTGGCGGGATTTTACCCCAAGTTGGTCTCCATTTGAATCAATGAGCCTGACTTCGCGAGCACGAATTTTCTCATTGACGTTCATATCTTTGCTAATAATGAGCCACCTCCATAGAGTTTGGAAAAACAATATAAGATCTTATCGACAAGTTGTTGTAAATGAAAGCATAAAAAAAATGTCGGTACATACTGCACCCACACATCTTCCCATACAATAAGGATGTTGTAACCTGCCAACTGCAAAATGCGTCGATCAGGTGAGAAGCGGGTGCTTCTGCTTGCCTCAGATCATTATTTAATTTCACCTATAAAATAATAGCATAAGCACGCTAAGATGTCAACAACCATGGTTGTGTTTCTATGAAAACGACTATTTCATCATACATAACTCAGAGCAAAAACACAAGGGGGGATTTTTCAGTACTTATCCAGGCATCCGATCTGTTTATACAGAAAAGCGGAGCAGGTAGGATTTTCTTTCTTAATAAAAAAATCACCAGCATTTCGTATACTGGTGATTTCCACTCTGGAACTCGAGTCCATCTCTTCCGTTCGCTTACTGTTTGGCTAATGTTTTTTCACGGATCTCCGCTTCGATTTGATCAATAAACATATTAAGCGGCTTTGTTTCTGAATTTTTCTCGCCATAACGCCGGACATTTACAGCATTGTCCTCTATTTCTTTGTCACCTACGACAAGGGCGTACGGGATTTTTTGTGTTTGCGCTTCACGAATTTTATATCCGATTTTCTCATCCCGCTCATCCACCTCTACACGGACACCGCGATAACGCAAGTCCTCTTCCACTTTTTTAGCATACTCTAAGTGAATCCCGGGGGATACAGGAATAATCCGGGCCTGGACAGGTGCAAGCCATGTAGGAAATGCACCTTTATATTCCTCGATAAGAAATGCCACAAAGCGCTCCATCGTAGATACAACCCCGCGATGGATGACGACAGGCCTATGTTCTTTGCCGTCTTCTCCAATGTAGGTCAGATCAAACCGCTCCGGCAAATGAAAGTCCAATTGAACGGTGGACAATGTTTCATCTTTACCTAACGCCGTTTTAACCTGAACATCCAGCTTAGGACCATAGAAAGCAGCTTCACCTTCGGCTTCCACATAATCAAGCTCCATGTCTTCCATTGTCTCTTTCAACATAGCCTGGGCTTTTTCCCACATCTCATCGTTATCGACATACTTTTCGGTATCCTCTGGATCACGGTAGGATAGACGGAAGTAATAATCATCAATACCGAAATCTTTGTAAACTGCCTGGACTAACTGTACAACACGAATAAATTCATCTTTCAGCTGATCTGGGCGCGCGAAGATATGGGCATCATTCAATGTCATAGCCCGAACACGCTGTAAGCCGGCAAGTGCACCCGACATTTCATGGCGGTGCATGGTGCCAAGTTCTGCAATACGGACAGGAAGATTACGATAGCTGTGCAGTTCATTCTTAAACACCATCATATGATGCGGACAGTTCATCGGGCGCAGGACAAGATCTTCGTTGTCCATTTCCAGTGTAGGGAACATGTCATCCTTGTAATGATCCCAATGACCACTTGTCTTATAAAGATCTACACTACCCAGAACCGGAGTATAAACATGATCATATCCCAGCCTTTCCTCCAGATCGACAATGTAACGTTCGATTGTCCGACGGATCGTGGCGCCTTTCGGCAGCCAAAGAGGTAAGCCCTGACCTACTTGTTGAGATACCGTAAACAAGTCCAATTCTTTTCCCAACTTACGGTGGTCGCGTTCTTTTGCTTCTTCACGAAGGCGCAAATATTCATCAAGACTGCTCTTTTTCTCAAAAGCAGTGCCGTATATGCGTTGCAGCATTTTATTGTCGCTATCACCTCTCCAATAAGCACCAGAAATACTCAACAGTTTAACAACTTTGATTTTGCTCGTGGAAGGGACGTGGACCCCTCGGCATAGATCAAAGAATTCACCTTGCTGATAAATGGAGACTGTTTCTCCCTCGGGAATAGCATCGATTAGTTCGAGCTTTAATTCATCACCAATTTCCCGGAACATTTCCTTCGCCTCTTCGCGTGAAACCTCTTTGCGAACAATTTCTAAATTTTCGTCGATAATTTTTTGCATTTCTTTTTCAATTCTAGGCAAATCTTCTGGAGTTACCGACTCTTCCATATCAAAATCATAATAAAATCCATCCTCAATGACAGGACCCACCCCGAATTGAACATTCTCGTACAAGCGCTTGATCGCTTGTGCCATCAAGTGGGCGGCAGAATGGCGCATTATTTCAATTCCTTCTTGCTGTTTATTGGTAATAATCTCAATCTCGCCGTTTCCAGGCAGCTCGCTGCGCAGATCATAAGGGATTCCATCCAGTTTGACTGCCAACGCCTGTTTTTTCAATCCTGGTGAAATCGAAGCTGCTATATCTTCTCCAGTCGTTCCCTGAGGAAATTCCTTCCGGGCTCCGTCTGGAAACGTAATGTGGATCATTTCTGACATAAGTAGTCTCTCCTTTAAAAATAGTTTTGTCGTTTTAAACAGAATAAATAAAAAACGCCCGTCCCGATAGCTGTTAAAAGCTAAGGGACGAGCGTTGGCCTCGTGGTTCCACCCTAATTCCCGCACACAAAGTACGGCTCATTTAGCATCTGTAACGTAGATGACACGCTGTTACTTACTATCTCAGTTCAATAACAGGGTTCAGAGGTGGTAATCAGAATCACGGTAATACAGGAAGCTTTCAGCCGGACGACTTCCCTCTCTACAGTATTCCTGGTCGATTCGATCGTGTCCTCATCAAAACCGATGTGTTAATCATTTATGAACGTAATTATAGCGATACAGTCATCAAAAATCAAGTGTATTTAATGATTTCTTAAATAATTCGGGAAAGGAAACCGGGTGAACGGTTCGAAAACCGCTTTTTCCTGAAACACATTGATTACAGTCAATGTTTTTGGCTCAGAAGGATGATCTCCGTATATGACCACCCGCTCAGGTGCCATGGCAAGCAGCGGTGTTATATTCAGCTCTGCTTCATCCAAACCGACTATGTACAGCGGTTCCTGTTGGATCAGCATTTTTATTTCCATTTTGGAAAACGGCTTTCCATTTGCTTTATAAAATTTGAAGTTCCTGCCCTGTACAACGTGGACAACTTGAAATTTGGACTTCTTTTTAGTCACGTATTCCCGTAGCGATTGAACAAACGATTGATAATCTTCTTCCCGTTTAAATTCATCAATCGCCATTCCGATGATTTCGATAAGTTCTTCTTTGTAGGGCTGTAGGCGAAAATTCACTAATGAGTCGAAGTGAACCGCTTCTTCAGTATGGATATTTTTCTGGAAGCAATTTTTCAATGTCTTCCTCAAGTCGATATCAACCGGTATCGGGACATCCCCTGATTCATCACCGGATAAAATAGAGTGGGCCAGTTCCGAAATTCGATGCACTTCCTCCTTATCTTTATAATAATAAACATTTTTGATTATATCAGCGACCCAGCTGCTTTCTTTATGCTTTGTGAAAACATATGCCATCGCCTCTGCAGTGTTCGCCAGTTGCTCCTCCATGGATCGGCTTTCCCGGATTTTGATTCGGTTTCCCCACGTGTCGTTGGTTTTCCAGTTCAGTTCTACATCGAGGCCATACTGAACTACCCGATCACAAAATGTCATGGTTTCTGCTTTTGTCTCAAAATAAACTTCAAGCAATACTCATCACCCTCATCACGATCAAACTGTTACATTATATGGATGAATGCTTCAAAAAATGTGTGATCTATCGGAAGAAAACTTATTAGATTGCAAAAAAATGGCCGAGGTGCACCATTCATTTCAGAGAAAGTTCAGTAAAGATAAACAAGGGGAATGGAATATAGAGGAAAAGGCAGTGTGCTTTAGCGTAGAGCTATATACGAGAATCCAAAATAGGATGGACGCGGGATTGAAGAAATCGCGGACATCTTTCCCATTCGAAAAAATAGAAACAATCGAGAAGCATTTACGGTTTTGTGATACCACTAAAATGGAAAGAGTAGTGATGGATTTTTGTCAAAGTCATTTAAGCAACTCCGTAAAACAATAGGAGATCCACTAATCATCGCTGATCGATTTCATTTCATGCGACAAATTCACCGGGGACTGGATGCAGTTTGTCCAACCATTAATTCACAGTTTATAAAAAACAAAAAGCCAAAAGGGCTCGAATGCCTCGGGCCCTTTTGGCTTTTTCTTTAACAACTATGCTTTTGTCCCATCCTTTTTCCTTACTCCCTCCGGTTCACTCCGAACAGAGGGATCTCTCGGCTTACTTGTTTGATTCTTTCAATAATCCTTCCAGCTTTAACTTTTTCGATGTCGCCTCTTGTAGTAGTCGCTAAATGGTTTTCCAGCTGCTCAAGACTATAATTGGAGGTAAAAAACACAGGTAACTTTTCCATCATTCTGTACTGGAGAATAGATCCCAAGATCTCATCTCTGAACCAGGCGGACTGCGACTCGGCTCCTATGTCATCCAGCATCAGAACTGGTATCGTTTTGAAACGCTCCACTTTCTGATTCAACGAGTCATCCTTTAAAGATGCCTTTATTTCTCTGACAAATTCAGGCATATAGATAATCATGGTTGCAATCCTTTTTTTTGCCAACTCGTTAGCAATTGCACCTAAGAAATGCGTTTTTCCCACTCCGAAGGGTCCATAAAAATACATTCCTTTATCAGCTTGTTTATCGGTTCCAATCGACTGAAGGTAACGAAGGGACTCTGTAATAGCCTGCCGTCGTTTATCAGTATGGTCTAAATCCGAAAAAGTGGCATTGAGGATATCCTTTGGCATATAAAGACTCTGAATGAGCGACTTATGTTTCTCCTGCTCGTCATGCTGGATTTTTTTATAGCATTTTTCATAGCTTAAACGAACCGTTTTTCCTTCTACTTGCAAGTAAGGTGTATAGCCCGGAAGGATGTTTTTACACTCTTCCAGGGCCGGACAGTCAGCACAATTTTTAGACTGCGATATAAATTCATAAAGCTTCATTAAATTCCTGTCGATGTCCTTTGTATCCAACTGAGGATTATTTAAAAGCAGCTGCTTGACCTGCGAGTCATTTACGATTGCGCTTCGCAGGTGGCTAAAATTATTTTGGAAGTTTTTGTTATCTTTCATCCATTTTTTCAAGGAAGCTTGAATAGGTTCCATCTTCGATCATCCTTATTCTTTTACTTCTGTGACCCACAAACAGATACTGCGGACTAGCTGCCATTTTCCAAATAGCTTTTTATCAAATCGCCAAGGTCTTCCTGGTTTTCTTCTTTATCGATGGAAGTTTCCGTCTCTTGCGCATTTTTTCCATTCTGCTGCGCTTTTCTTTCCTTAAACCAGTCTGGGATGACCTCTTTTTGGGCAGGTCTACGATAACTTTGCTTTGTCGAACCCCATTGCTGATATTTTTGGTTCTCCGATTTGGCTAGAGCCATTGCCTGTTTCACTGTTTTTACATTTTTTCTGGCCCAGTGACTCGCTATCTTTTCCAAATAAGCCTTGGACAGTTTCATGTCTGTTTTCAAAAGTACGTAATGAACCAACACATTCATGACACCTGGCGAAAGTCCCTGTTGTGTCATCACATCTCTGATTGTTTTTAAGTCCTGTGCCGAGGCCTGGTTACCACCCGATAAATCCTCTAACAATTGTTTAGGAGAAATTTCTTCCAGCATCTTCACAAACTGATCTTCCTTGCTTTCCGGTTCCTCTGTTGCATTTTCAGCTTTTACACTGCCAGCCTGTTTTTCCACCAATTTTATATCTGACTTTCTTGCAGAAGCCTGGAATAAATCATGGCAGGCCGATTTGAATTCCTTTGCATCCAACTGATTATCTTCATTTATTGCCCAAATCACGGCGCTTTCCAAGTCTTGAACAGGCAAATCATACAACACGCTCATTTGCCGAATCAGTTTTTTGTTAGCGACAGTCAAGACAGAACGAGAAGGTATCATCCTTTTTTGCAACATCTGTTCAATCCAGACAAAATCAACTTCCTTGTCTAGATGAGCAAGGGCCTTCTGACTTTCCTGCTGCTTTTCTTCCATCGGGGCATCGGGAGCAGCAAAATGGTGGATGTGTGTATCAAACACCTCCGCGAATTCCATGGTTACATCTTCACCCTGTAAGTGATCATGACCCTCTATATCAAATAACTGCAGCAATTCTGCGTGTTTTTTTTCACCAAGATGATGATAAAGCAACTGTGATAGCATGCCATCATTAAAAAAATCCATCGGCAAAAAAGGAGGGTTCAACTGGTATGTATACACGTTCTTTTGTTCTTGCTCAGTCTTATAAGTACTTAACAAGCCGATGCCTTCCAGTTTTAAACGGGCCTGATACAACTTATCAAGCGGAAGAGACAAGTAATTCATCAAGGTATGGTGGGTTTGCAATTCCTGGTGGTTGTTTCTTAATTGGCACTCACTCATCAAAGTGTGATATAAAGAAATGGCATCACTGCCTACAAGCGGCTGATACAAATGGGTCAAAGATTGAAGACTGTCTATGGATAAGGCCGCGGTTGTCTTTATAGCAAATCCGTCGATCGGGAGTAATTTACCAATATGTTGATGATTCACGATGTTGTCTCCTTTCTTTCCCTGGATTAGCACCCATCCACTTATTTATTGTCTGATCGGATCAAATCCTTCAATTCATCCAAAAAAACACTAATATCTTTGAACTGTCTGTACACAGAAGCAAACCGGACATATGCTACTTCATCTACTGAAGAAAGCCGATCCATGACCATTTCGCCAATTTCTTTGCTTTGCACCTCAGAGGTACCTCTGTTACGCAGTTCTTTTTCTACTTCTACGGCAATCGACTCGATTTGCTCCAACGCTACCGGACGCTTTTCGCAAGCCTTGATCAACCCTCTCATTAACTTTTCACGACTGTACTCTTCTCTTGTCCCTTCTTTTTTGACGACAATCAATGGTACTTCTTCCAGTCTTTCAAAGGTTGTAAAACGGAAAGAACATTCTTCGCATTCTCTTCTTCTTCTGATCGAACGGCCCTCTTCAATCGGACGGGAATCAAGCACTTTAGTACTTTTAAATTGGCAGTTAGGACATCTCATTATGTATCAACCCCATACTTTTATAGCAGTTTCATTATAAATCAGCATTCTTCGTCATCGATGTTTCCAAAAAAGTGAGTTCTTTCTTTAGCTGGCTGTACAATTTGGGAATCAGGTTATGACTAAATCCGAAATCAAACGGGAGAATCGATTCAGTCGTTACTGAAAAGTCGATTGCCGTTCGATAAGGTTTTACCATTATGACGGTAGCAATGATGAAAGCCTTTCTTCCCCCGGTGTAATTAACGCTGATTTCTCCGTGCTCTTTCGATTGAGCTACTATCTCATAAGAATCGGATCGTTTAAAGTATTCCTCAACAGCCTGTAAGCCTTTTTCTTTTGTCGTTTTAAAATAGTGTGTCTGTAAATTTGCATCCCAATGATTTTCACTGGTTTCTGCATGATTGCCGAAATACTTTGTAACTGTTTGTCGAAAACTCATGACAGGCACCTCATAACTTAGACAAAGTCTTTTCTTTTTATTTTAACACGTTTTCAACGATTAAACGATGATCAAAGTCTTTTCTTTGTTTTATAGCCGTCCAATCGAATTTAGCAATCGGGAAAGCCTTGAGTAACAATATGGTTTCGGCATAAAAAACCCTTGCCGTCTCCTCTCTGGCAAGGGTTTTCCTGTTTTGTTCATTATAAAGCTTTAAATTGGCTGACTTCCACGGGTCCCATTCCCCGCGGCACCTCTACTTTTTCGCTTCGATTTGACTCAAGCGATTCGGCAATATATTCCGCAGCTACGTTTGGATCGATTACATCGCCGCAAGTATAGACATCAATGCTTGCGTATCCATGTTCAGGGAAGCTGTGGATTGTTAAATGGGATTCTGAAATAATCACGACGCCGCTCACACCATAAGGAGCAAACTTATGAAATGCAACCTCGCGAATTTCGGCTCCGGCTTTTAAAGCTGCATTCACGAAAATCTTCTCGATTAAACCCATATCATTCAGCTTATCTATATTACATTCCCATAGTTCTGCGATAACGTGCCTGCCCATTGTATCCATTCAATTAATCCCCCTTTTAAAAGTAAAAAAGTTTCCTCAATAAAAGCATGGACCGCCATGGGGGAAAGTTAGTCCTAAGAGGTCCTAACCCTTAAAGCAGTGGATATCCATGCTCGGTGAAGAATTACCGGAAACCGGGTTGTAGTTGAAACAGCTTTGCATTATTTGGTATACCTCTTTTGCTCGAAGCATTAAACCATAAATCTTTCTTGCATACGACAACCGTCTACAAACGGTTGATGTGCAAAAAAAGTATATACGGTTTACCTTTTTTTTGCAAGCATGTTCAAAAACTTTTTTGTAGAGAGAATATGGGGGCATTATTCCCTCCACCTTATTATTAGGCAATCGGCAGGCACTTATCCGCATCAGGAATACTGATATCGTTCCTGCTTGGTTAAGTCTACGGAGATAAATCTGGCAAGATCCACTACACGGCAGGCATATCCCCATTCATTGTCATACCATGCTATGATTTTTATGTTATTTTCGGCAACTGCCATTGTCGATAAACCATCTACCACCGCCGAAAAATCGGAAGTTGTGTAATCGATAGAAACCAGCGGCTGATCACTATATTGTATAATACCCTCCATTGCCCCTTCGCTGGCTCGTCTAAAGCTTTCGTTTACTTTGTCAGGAGTGACGGCTGTTTGGAGGTCAATGGTTAAATCGACCAGTGAAACATTTGGAGTTGGTACACGTAAGGCAATGCCTTTTAGCTTTCCCTCCATGGCAGGTATTACATCCTTGATTGCTTCTGCAGCACCAGTGCTGGTAGGGATAATCGATTGTGTACACCCTCGTGCTCTTCGTAAATCCTTATGTGGATTATCCAAACTCTGCTGGTCATTTGTAAAAGCATGAACCGTAGTCAGCAAACCATGTTCTATACCAAAATCATGATGAAGTACTTTTAGCAACGGGGCCAGACAATTTGTTGTACACGAAGCTGCAGATATCACTCGATGCTTTTCCGGCTGAAAATCGGCTTGATTTACTCCCATAACAATGGTTGCATCCACATCCTTGCCGGGTGCGGTTATGATAACTTGCTTAGCTCCAGCCTCCAGGTGCTGTCCGGCTGCCTCTTTCGTTTTAAATTTCCCTGTTGCTTCGACAACAAGGTCTATTTCCAACTGGCTCCAGGGAAGCTCACGTGGGTTTCTGTTGGAGACAAGCAGAACTTTTTTCCGTTAACCAGCACACCATCCGAAACCGCTTTCACTTCTTGCGAAAATTTTCCATGAACGCTGTCATAATTGATTAAATGTGCGATAGTTTCTGCGGGATAACTGGCATTAATGGCGACTATATCTAATTCATTATCGCAAATAGCCCTTCTGAACACCATTCTCCCAATACGGCCAAATCCATTAATTGCTATACGAGTAGTCATTAAAGCGACCTCCTATTAAAGTGCTTTTTTAACATTAATCATACAATAGTATAGCACATTTATTTTAATAGTGTGTCACTTTTTAAAACGCAAAATAAAAAAGCCTGGAATTTCAGGCTTCTTTCAATTCATCGACTTTCTTAGCTTCTAAACAAGATTTTTCCATTCACATCAATTTCCTCACAGTATTCATTTTAGTTCATACCCAAAAAACTTCCTGTAGACAGTACATTCTATGCAAATAGTGTTCACGGTGAAGATTTTAAAAGCTGTATCGAAGTTTGTTTAGAAATGAATTTTCCATTTTTTTAAAATAGTAAGCAACTGCTCACGGGAACACTCCATACTGCCATTATTATCAATTATTTCATCTGCCATTTTTGCTTTTTTGTCTAAGGGCAGCTGGGAGTGGATGCGATCGATTGCTTCTTCTTCCGAAAAGCCATTCCGATTCATCAATCTTTGTTTTTGTGTTTGTTCATCGACATAAACTACTAATACCTTATCAACAAAATGAGTAAGGTCGCTCTCATATAATAATGGAATATCCATTACGACGGCCTCTTCCCCTTTGTCTGCATATGTGTCTCGTTGTTCAAGCATTTTTTTTCTTACTGCTGGATGGACGATACTGTTAAGTTGTTCTCTTTTTTCCTTATCTTTGAAAATAATCCTGCCCAATTTTCCACGATCTAAATTCCCATCGGAGAGAAGCACTTCTTCACCGAATACATCGACAATTTGTTCATATGCAGTCTCTCCCCTTTCTACTACCTGTCTGGAAATGATGTCTGCGTCTACTACAGGAATATCCCATTCGGCAAAAATACCGGCTATGGTACTTTTCCCACTTGCAATGCCTCCAGTCAGTCCGATTACGAGTGCCATATCTATCACACCTTCAGGTAATTTTTATGATCCCGATAACGATGAGAATCAATCCGGGAAGAAACGTCAGTCGCTGTAACCAGCGCCAATAAGAGAATAAGTAGCCGCTTTTCAATCCACCAGTCAAAAAAATGCCGGTGGTGACCCCAATTCCACATGCTGCCAGCAATGGGGCGAACCCAAGCATGGCTGCGCCTATCCCTGCTCCAAAAGAGTCAACAGACAACGCTAAACCAAGCAACAAAGCTTCTATCCCGTTTATGTTTCCAGATTTATCAAAGTCAGCCGCCATCGGTTTTTTTAATATTTCAATGACAATACCAAGCGACTTTATTTCAAATTTCAAGACGATCGGCTGATCCGGTTGGGAATTATCGGTTCGGAAAAACTGGTAAACGACCCAAATACCAATCAATATGAGCACTGTCCCACCGAACACTTCTGCTACTGAAGGATCAAGAAAAGAAGCAATTACTGAGCCGATCAACATGGAAATATAAAAAACTACGGCCGTTATTAACGCAATTAGAAGGATAGTCCGGGGTCTTATAATCATTTTCCGTAATCCATAAGTAAATCCGACCATAAAACTGTCCAAGCTGACAGCAAAAGCAAGCAGCACAAAGGTGGAGATATCAGCCATATCCTTAACTCCTTTATCCGTATACTTTTACGAGTTAGTATATGGATGGAGTATTCCACCTGTGCCTGCGTTATTTTTGACAGGTTAAGCAAATATGCGTCCCTCTGCCACCTACTTTGATTTTGGTTATAGGTCCTCCACACCTTTTGCATGGTTCATTTTCCTGGCCGTAAACAAACAATTCCTGCTGAAACATACCAATTTGCCCCTGGCTGTTTACATAGGAACGGATAGTCGTTCCTCCTTGTTCAATTGCCTGTTCCAGAGTTTCTACAGCCTTTTGATGAATGACGGAAACTTCTTTCTTAGACAAGCTGGTTCCCTTTCTCACCGGGTGAATACCTGCTTTGAACAGCGTCTCATCGACGTAAATATTCCCCAATCCAGCAATCACCGTCTGATCCAGCAAAATCGATTTAATCGTCCGTTCACTTTTATGGACCTTTTGATAAAAAACAGTAAAATCGAAATCCGGGCTGAATGGATCAGGCCCGAGCTGACTTAAAGGTTTTTGCTCGTTTGCTGTTCCCTTTTCAACCAAGTGCATTGTTCCGAATTTCCTCACATCTTTGTAGCGAAGCTCACTACCATCGGTGAACGTGAATACAACATGCGTATGATTCAACACAGGCTCATGCTGTTGATAAACTCCGTATTTGCCCTCCATGCGTAAATGGGAAATCAGAGTAAAATCATCAAGTTCGAACAACAAAAATTTCCCCTGACGGTCGATATCAAGAATTTTTTGCCCTTTTAACAGCTGTTTAAATACGTGAACATCTGTCGGCTGTTTGATTATTTTATCCCAATATACTTTTACATTAGCAATTTGTTTATCTTGTACCAGTTGCAACAAGGTTTTTCTGATTGTTTCCACTTCAGGCAATTCTGGCATTACCTATTCTCTCCCTACTATTTTGCATCATACCAAGTCTTCCCAAAAGCATAATCCACTTTTAACGGTACATTCAATTCTACTGCACCTTCCATCGCTGATGGGACAATGGTTTTCAATTTATCAATTTCACCTTTTGGTGCTTCCAAGATCAATTCATCATGTACTTGAAGCAACATTCTTGCTTCCACTTGCTCGTCCTTCAATTTCTGATGGAGATTGATCATAGCCAGTTTGATAATATCGGCAGCACTTCCTTGAATCGGCGTATTCATTGCTGTCCGCTCGGCAAAGCTCCGTTTGTTGAAATTTCTACTGGTGATATCCGGAAGATATCTTCTCCGATTCATCATCGTGGAAACGTAGCCCGTTTGCTTCGCCTCCTGAATGATTTCCTCCATATAATCTCTTACACCCAAATAAGTATCCAAATACCGGTCGATAAATTTCTTTGCTTCTTTCCTGGTAATTCCAAGGCTCTGTGATAACCCATAATCGCTTATTCCATAAACTATTCCAAAGTTGACGGCCTTCGCCTGCCTGCGCATATTCGAGGTTATCTCATCTTCAGCAACATGAAAAACCTGCATAGCAGTTTGCGTATGAATGTCTTTGTTGTCATTGAAAGCTTCAATAAGTTTTTCGTCATTGGCTATGTGCGCTAAAACCCGCAGCTCGATTTGCGAATAATCGGCCGCAAATACAATCCAATCCTCTTCAGAAGCTGTAAACGCCTGTCTTATTTTCCTTCCTTCTTCCAGACGAATCGGGATGTTTTGTAAGTTAGGATCTGTCGAACTCAGCCGGCCCGTTTGGGTGAGAGCCTGGTTGAAACGCGTGTGAATTTTATTGTTGTCTCGATGGACCACCTTTAACAATCCTTCTATATACGTGGACTGCAGTTTTCCTAACTGTCTGTACAATAACAAGTGCGGGATGATTTCATGCTGATCCTGCAACTGTTCCAAAATATCCGCAGAGGTTGAATAACCCGTTTTCGTTTTTTTGATAACAGGTAAGCCGAGTTTTTCAAACAAAATCGGCCCCAATTGTTTTGGCGAATTCAAATTGAATTCCTCACCAGCAAGCTCAAACACTTTCTCTTCGATTTCCTTGAGCCGGCGCTGGAGTTCCGTCCCCATTTCCTCCAGCCGGTTTATATCTACCCGCACACCGGTGTGTTCCATTTCACCGAGTATAATCGCAAGTGGCATTTCCAATTCATCAAACAGTTCAAACTGTTGATTTTCTTTCAGCTGTTCTTCCATTCGATCTTTTAACTGATAGATGAGCCGGGTTTTTCTGGATACATGATCGGCAAGCAGTTCCTGCTCAGGCACCTTCAGTTTCGCGCCTTTCCCATACACTTCTTCGTCATACAATACCTCTTTTTCCCCCATTCGATGGCAAATGGCTGGGATATCGTGATGATTTTCGGAAGGATTGATTAGATAGGAAGCAAGCAACAAATCAAAAGTAATACCCTTCACGTCTATTCCCTTGTTCAACAAAGCGACCGTAGTCTTCTTTGCATCAAAAACATACTTCTTCATGGACGGATCTTCTGCCCACCTTTTGAAAACAGCAGATTTTACAGCAGTTTCGGTTGGAACGAAGTAGTTGTGCTCCGCATTAACGATACCGAATCCTTCTATCGGAGCAGAATGGTAGTTGTCCTGCAGCATTTCCACCACCACAGCTTCTTCACCTGTGAACAAATCCTCGGTGATTTCCTCTAGAATGGTAACATTTAATTCCGGCAGTTCTTCCCTAGCTTCTGTATCCTCTGCATCCTCACCATCTATTCTGCTTAACAAGGATTGAAAACCCAATTCTTTGAACATGGAACTTACCTTATGCGCTTGATACCCGGGATATGGAAGGTCTTCCAAGCCTATTTCCAGGGGAGAGTCACAAGATATCGTCACCAGTTCTTTACTCATATAGGCATCCTGTTTATGGTTTTCAAGTTTTTCCTTCAGCTTTTTCCCACTGACTTCATTCAAATGGTCAAAAAGATTATCAAGTGTTTCATATTGCTTCAACAGTTTGACAGCCGTTTTTTGACCAATCCCCGGTACGCCGGGAATATTGTCAGAACTATCCCCCATCAAGGCTTTCATATCGATGATTTGCTCAGGCCTTACTTCCATCTTTTCCAGCATGAAGGAAGGAGTATATGCATCAATATCGCTAAGTCCTTTCTTCGTCAAGCTAACTGTAATATTATCAGAAACGAGTTGAAGAAGGTCCTTATCACCAGAAATAACGTTTACTTCCCATTCCTTTCCCTCGCCTTGTTTTGCAAGGGTTCCGATGATATCGTCTGCCTCGTATTGCTCCAACTGATAATGAGGAATGCTGAAGGCATCCAGCAAATCGCGAAGCAATGGAAACTGTTCGGATAGCTCAGGTGGCGTTTTCTGTCTTCCGCCTTTGTACTCCTTGTATGTTTTATGACGAAAGGTAGTTTTTCCGGCGTCAAAGGCAACAAGCATATGAGTCGGTTTTTCTGTTTCCAGTATCTTCAAAAGCATGTTGGTAAATCCATATATAGCATTGGTATAAACACCTTTGTCATTGTTCAATAGCGGCAATGCAAAAAAAGCCCGATAGGCAATACTATTGCCGTCAATAAGGATAAGTTTATTGGTCATCTTTCGCTCTCCTTTTCTTTTTAAGTAAAATATGTATTTTCATGCAAGATTTAAGTTTTGCACGTTTTGCATCTGTTTTCCAATCATCTCGTGTCATGTACCTCTGGCTACTCCTCTATCTTACCATGTTTACGGAAAAGAAGAAAAAAGGGGCGACGATTAACCATACCATACGGAGAAATCCATCTTATTACAGATTGATTTTATCATATCCATTCGTTTTCATTTAGGAATCGCAATTTGACGTCCGGGTTGAAAATTATACGAAAGATTCATCTACAAAAGGGCTCTCCACCAGTCGTTTTTTCTGACTAGTGAACAGCCCGTTCCCCTTTAGTATGAAAAGAAAAAATGATTTCTATTTTCATTAAAAATGCTCCGGTTTTAAAGGCAATTCAATCGTGAACACCGTTCCTTCGTTTACTTTGCTATCCAAATATATCGAGCCTTTGTGCGCTTCAACAATATGCTTTACAATCGCCAAACCAAGCCCCGTACCGCCGGTATTTCTGCTTCTTGCCTTATCAACACGATAAAAACGCTCAAAGATCCTGCTTTGTGCCTTTTCTGGTACTCCGATTCCAGTATCAGTAACAGTTATCTTCAATTTGTCAACATTCGGAAAGACAGACAAAGCCACTTTTCCCTGTTCTTGTGTGTAATTAACTGCATTATTCAATAGATTGATTAATACCTGTTTCAGCCGTTCTTCGTCTACCACAGCCTTCAGATGATCAGGAAGATCGACAGTCAACTCAATCTGCTTTTTGTCAGCCTGCTGCTTGACCACAGGCAGTAAGTCATGGACTACCGACGGCACATTCACTTCTTTGTACTCCAACCGTAATTCTTCTTTTTCCAACTTGGACAATTCCAGTAAATCATGTATCAAAGTCTGAAGACGACCACTCTCTTTTAAAATGATTTCCAGGAATTGCCGACGGATCTCTGTATCTTCCATCGCACCTTCCAACAATGTTTCAGCAAAACCTTTGATAGAGGTAATCGGTGTTTTTAATTCGTGGGAAACATTTGCGACAAAATCCTTTCGCATTTCTTCCAGTCTCTTCATTTCCGTTATATCATGAAAAACCAGTACTGCACCTTTCAGTTCCCGCTTATCATTAAATATCGGAGCACCGACTGTTTCTACCGCTTTTCGTTCCAGGCCAGAAGTGATCGAAAAGGAGACCTTCACCTTTTCTTCGTAAAGGAATGCTTCCTGTACCGCTTTATGTATTTTCTCCGTATCCAAGACATCATAATATAAAAATCCCAGATAATCTTTTTCGGTCGAACCAAATATAGATAAAAACTTGCGATTAACCATGTGGACATAGCCTTTCTCGTCAATCAGCATCAAACCGCTTTCCATATTGTCAATCACGGTGCTCATCTGATTTTCCTGCATTTTTTCCTGTAATGTGATCTGCTGCAGGCTTCTGGCCAGTACATTGATGGAATTACTCAGCTTGCCGGCCTCCCCGAAATAGCTGACATAGGTTCTCGCCTTGTAGTTTCCCTGCACTAATTCATCTGCAACCCTTGCTGCTGACTGAATGGGTTTTATGTATTTTTCAAAGACATTCATAATTAAAACCAAAAAAACAATTAATCCGCCAAGAAGTACACACAGGCCCATTATTCTTTCCGTAAATTCAAGCAGCGGAAGAATGATGACAGCCATCCCGGTAAATATTAGCACAACCACAAAAAGGTAGCTTAGAAAGGGCCGAATATTAACCGATCCCATTTAAATGATCCTCCATTTTGTACCCTAGTCCCCTAATGGTTTTGATGTAGACAGGGTGTTTTGTATCTGGCTCGATTTTCTCTCGTAAATGGCTGACATGAACATCCACGATGCGTGTGTCCCCGACAAAATCATAATTCCAAACTGCACTCAGCAATTGATCCCTCGATAATACCTTGCCTTTATGCTTGGCCAAATAAAGTAAAAGCTCGAATTCTTTTCTTGTAAATAATAGCGATTCTCCCTTCATAACTGCTTCGTATTGTTCGGGATAAATCACTAAATCGGCTATTTTCAAAAAAGATAACTCCGCTTCAGCAGGCTGCTTGTTCGTTCTTCGCAGTATCGCTTTGATCCGGGCGACAACTTCCTTCGGGCTGAACGGCTTTGTGAGATAATCATCAGCACCTAATTCAAGCCCCAGAACTTTATCAAATTCATCGTCCTTGGCAGTCAACATCAAAATGGGCGTGTCTATCTGTTTTTGCCTCAGCAGTTTGCACACTTCCGTTCCATCCAACTCAGGAAGCATGATATCAAGAACAATCATATCGAAATTCTCCTGAACCGCTTTTTGGACTGCTGTCTGCCCGTCATAAGCTACATCGGTTTGAAACCCTGCTTGTTCTATGTTGTACTTCAACAAGGTCACAATCGATTCCTCGTCATCCACTATTAATACCTTTCGGTTCATCCCAACACCCCATTATCTCTTTATATAGTATGTTTATTCTCTTTTTTCATCATACAATGAAGGGGGTATTATGTGAATACAAGAAACCCTATTATCGTAAAAGTCATCTGTAAAAATTCCTTTACAAACTTTACAATTACTGTCTTAGTTACTTCTCAATAGAAGTTTTCCAATGAGGAAGCGATCATCGACTTCGGTTCATACGCAGGACAGACGACCAGAGTGCCCCGTATTACAACCTTTTCTCTGCTATCCTGTCCTGTAACACTTATTCTGATTTGATGCTTTTCTAAATCAATAGAGGATATTTGCAAATGAAACACAAGCTTGCTTTCGTGATAAACGGGAGACGGGTAAGAAAGTTGTTGCTCGATAATATGGCTTCCTGGTCCAGGAAGATGCATTGAAACGATAGAAGAAACTACCCCCAACAAAGCAACGGAAGGAACAATCGGCCGCTTATAGGGAGTTTGTGAGGCATAATCATGTTGGAGATAAAGCGGATTGGCATCATTGGTGATTCCCAAATACAACAATAAATCCTGGTCAGACAAATGGTGATGATGTTTATAGGAATCACCGACATTCAACTCGGAAATTTTCTTTCCTAAAGGTCTTTTTTTAGCAAACACAGAAACATCCTCCTTTTATGTATGCGCTTTCTTTTCATTATAACGGAAATATACCAGTCAGGGAAAGAGCGCTAAATAAAAAAAGCTTTACGAGGAAGAGTTTCCCCATAAAGCTTCTTCTATTACTTCAAAACTTCCAAAACTTTTTTAACAGATTCTGCCGATTTATCCAGAGCGGCTATCTCATCGTCTAATAAATCGAGTTCGATGATATCTTCCAAACCATTTCCTCCTATAATGGTAGGAACGCCTAGAAAAATATCCGAGTAGCCATATTCTCCTTCCAAATAAGCAATCGAAGGCAGGACACGACGCTGGTCTTTCAAAATTGCTTCAGCCATTACTGTTAATGAAGCGGCCGGCGCATAATAGGCACTACCGTTTCCTAAAAGATTCACGATCTCACCGCCACCTGTCCGGGTCCGAGCAACGATTTCATCTAATCGTTCTCTGGAAATCAGTTTTTCGAGCGGTATCCCGCCAGCATAAGAGTAACGGATTAATGGTACCATGTCATCACCATGGCCGCCGAGAACAAAACCAGTTATATCCTTAACCGACAGGTTGAGCTCTTCTGCTACAAAGGTGCGAAAACGTGCAGTATCAAGCACTCCTGATTGACCGATGACCCGGTTTTTCGGAAATCCTGATTCTTTGAATACGGTGTATGTCATCGCATCTACTGGATTAGTCAAGACAACGATACAGGTATCCGGTGAATACTTAACAATTTCCTTTGTAACACTTTTCATGATTTTTGCGTTAGTGTTAACCAAGTCATCTCTGCTCATCCCCGGTTTTCTGGCAATACCCGCTGTAATGATGACGAGGTCGGAACCTTCCGTATCCTTATAATCAGCTGTACCAGTAATCTTCGCATCGAAACCTTGCACGGGACTCGCTTCTAGCATATCAAGTGCCTTTCCTTTTGTAGGATCTTCCATATCCGGTATATCTACCAAAACTATATCAGACAGTTCTTTTTGTGCAAGCATCAGGGCAGTAGTGGCTCCCGTGAAGCCACCCCCTATAACAGATACTTTTTTTCTTTTAATGCCCATGCCACAAAACCCCTTTTCTGAAAGGTTAATCCATATTTTTGATCAAAGCGTCTCCGAATCCGGAAGTTTTGACTTCTTTAGCACCGTCCATCATTCTGGCAAAGTCATAAGTTACCTCTTTGGAGGCAATGGTTTTATCCATGGACTTTGTAATCAATTCTGCTGCTTCTCTCCACTCCAAGTGTTCGAGCATTAAGACACCAGACAAAATAACAGATGACGGGTTCACCTTATCTAGTCCAGCATACTTTGGAGCTGTACCATGTGTCGCCTCGAATATAGCATGACCAGTTTCATAGTTAATATTGGCTCCCGGGGCAATACCAATACCGCCCACTTGTGCTGCCAACGCATCTGAAACATAGTCACCGTTCAGATTCATGGTAGCTACTACGTCAAATTCACGAGGACGAGTGAGAATCTGCTGTAGGAAAATATCGGCAATAGCGTCTTTGACGATAATTTTACCTGCTTTCTCTGCTTCCTCCTGTGCTTTGTTTGCCGCGTCTTTTCCTTGTTCTTCCACAATACGGTCATATTCCCACCAAGTAAAGACCTTGTCGCCGAATTCCTCTTGTGCAACTTCATAGCCCCAAGCTTTAAAAGCGCCTTCTGTAAACTTCATGATGTTTCCTTTGTGGACGAGCGTCACACTCTTACGGCCTTCATTGATTGCATACTCAATAGCCGCACGTACCAAACGCTTCGTTCCTTCTTCAGAAACCGGTTTAATACCGATGCCGGAAGTTTCAGGGAAACGGATGTTATGTACCCCCATTTCATTCCTCAAAAACTCAATGACCTTTTTGACATCATCCGTTCCTTTTTGCCATTCAATTCCAGCATAAATGTCTTCGGTATTTTCCCGGAAAATAACCATGTCCGTATCTTCAGGACGCTTAACCGGTGAAGGCACTCCCTCGAAATAACGGACAGGACGCAAACAAGTGAATAAGTCCAATTCTTGTCGCAATGCTACGTTAAGCGATCGGATACCGCCACCTACAGGAGTGGTCAATGGCCCTTTGATTGCAATCTTGTATTCACGAATCGTGTCAAGCGTATCTTTTGGAAGCCACTCACCGAAACGGTCATAAGCTTTCTGACCTGCGAAAACTTCCTTCCACTCGATCGATTTTTTTCCATCATAAGCTTTTTCTACTGCTGCTTCAATGACTCTTTTCGCTGCAGCCCAAATGTCCGGTCCAGTTCCATCTCCTTCAATGAAAGGAATTACCGGACGATCCGGAACATTCAAAACTCCGTCATTTACTGTAATTTTACCGCTTTGTGCCATAAGATGACCTCCTCTTATTTAATCAAACAGATAAATAGTATCATAAATCAAGAAATTTTTTTACTTTTTATAGGCTATATGTTCAGTCTTCTCCAAGCTATAAGAAAGAGCGCTTATAGTTAGAGCCTGATGAACCCACTTAATGGGCGACTTCCTTATCGCTCTTCAATCGGTTTATATGTTTGCAGTTTTGGCCCAACATATTCTGCGCGCGGGCGGATAAGCCGATTGTTTTCATACTGTTCAAGTATGTGAGCCAGCCAACCTGATACTCTGCTTACTGCAAAGATTGGGGTGAACAAATCGTGTTCAATTCCCAGGCTGTGGTAAACAGATGCCGAATAAAAATCCACATTTGCCGGTAAACCCTTGTTCTCTTTAATATAATCTTCAATCTTCACAGACATGTCATACCACTTAGACTGACCTGTCAGCTCCGTCAGTTCACGGGACATCTTTTTCAAATGCTTTGCTCTTGGGTCCCCAGTACGATATACACGGTGTCCCATTCCCATAACTTTTTCTTTATTGTCCAACATTTTTTTGATATAAGGAATTGCGTTGTCCACTTCCCCGATTTCTGTAAGCATCTTCATGACTCGTTCATTGGCACCGCCATGTAATGGTCCTTTCAATGCACTGATAGCGGAAGTTATTCCAGAATAAACATCCGACAATGTCGCCACACATACGCGGGCAGTAAATGTTGATGCGTTCAATTCGTGATCCGCGTGGAGCACCAGCGCCTTGTTTACCGCTTCAACCTCAAGATCTTTCGGCTCTTCTCCGTTAAGCATGTAAAGAAAATTAGCTGCATAGCTCAAACCTTGCTTGGGGGCGACTGGATCCTTCCCCTGACGAATCCTCGCAAACGCTGCCACAACAGACGAAATTTTCGCCTGCAGACCGACCGCTTTCCGCTTATTGGCTTCTTCGTTCATTTCATCTGCTTCCGGATCAAAAAGACCGAGCATTGAAACGGCAGTCCGCAAAGCCGCCATTGGGTGAACAGTTTTCAAATCATAGGATTTTAAATGCTGGATGATTTCTCCAGGCAATTCCATATTAGAAAATAAATCTTCTGTCAAACGGCCTAATTCGTCTTTAGAAGGAAGTCTCTTATTCCAAAGCAGAAAAATGACTTCCTCAAAACTAGAATTTTCAGCCAGATCATCAATTTTGTAACCAGCATAGGTCAACTGGTCATCGATAATGGAGCTGATTGATGATTCTGTAGCTACAATTCCTTCCAACCCTTTCGTTGTTGACATTACATCTCTCTCCTTTATCTGTATTTTCCATGTGCCAGCACCTGACCAACAATCCTCTTTTTTCGAAAATATCAGACACAAATCAAATCAGATACCAAGCAAAATAACCCGGTAAGCCGAGCTGTCAGGCGTAGCAATCCAGCATTGCTGTATAAGGTCAGAAAGCGACAAAACTTTCCACACATTAATTGATAGAAATGCTTTCTATTCATACCCATGTTCAATTATAAACAATAAAGATAACAAAGTGAAACGTTTTCTTTTCTGACAAAGAAGAAAGTGTCCGTTCAAGCATGAGGCTGTTTGGCTTGCATGCCCTGTTTTCTCAACCTATTCCAGGTTCTATTGCTTTCCAACTGACCAGAATACTGTCGAAAACTGTTATCTTGCTGGAGCTTGCCGTTTGACGACTGCTTCTTGCTATGTATTTTTATCTATACAGCCTGATAATTATAGACTAACTGCAATTGGGTCATTTTTCAAATAATTCAATCCATAAAAAACTTCTGAACCCTTAGTATCTCTGTTTTATACTCGATTTTATTATACGTTTTTGCCAGTTGCCATAGAAAAGCTGTAGTAAACCATTTTATACCGGTAAGTGAATAACGTGGGTCACTGAATCAACATATACGCTCACTCAGGACCCGAGAGCCGAAAGGAACTTTCTTAGTACTATCTGTGTGGTATACTATACGTCTTTTGGAATAAATGCTGCATTCCTACAATAAAATGTACAAGCAGGCAAACGAAAATCGGCGTCAGATCAATTCATCCCATTTTCAGTAAAAAATCTACAAGTTTCATTACCATGTAGGCAATTCCTGCACCTATCAACGGACCTACTGCCACTCCATGAAAAAACACAACAGCTAAAATGGTTCCCATCACAAGTGCCGTAGTCAAATGCGGATCATTTGCCAACAAATCCAATCCATTTTTTGCAATCAAAGCAACGAACATTCCTGCTGCCAATGCAATCCACGCATAATAAGATTTAACGCTGGCAAGCAAATCCTGAAACCCGATATCACCGGTCGCAATTGGTACTAGCACTGCGATGGTAATGACCGTAACGCCAAGGCTGATTCCTTTGTCTGCAAGATAAGGAAAAACCTTATCATCCAGTCGAAAAAGCTGTAAACCCAACAAAACATAAACGGCTATCATGATCGATTGGTTTTTTCCGATATATCCCAATAAAAATAGGATGAGTAAAAAAATAGTCGATTGATTAAACATGCTGTTACCTCCACTCTGCGTTTCCGAACCATTGTTAATCCTATCATATCAAGGGATGACGCAAAAGTTTCATGGCTCGATCTATTCCAGGGCCAAAGCGGCCTAGGTTTAATCTGTTAACAAAAGAATGCCGGGAGGTGAAAACTTGTCCACTACATTACTAAACAAATGGCTCCGCTTTATTCTGGTTATTGCCTGTGCGTTGGTCGGTACAATCGTCCTGTATTACGTTGTCAAGTATACCTATCCCTTCGTCATAGCAGTCTTGATTGCAATCATGCTAAACCCAGTTATTTCTTTTCTGGAACGTCTGACAAAGCTTCCTCGTGCCGTTTCGGTAGTGCTGGTGTTGGCAGGTTTTCTTGTTTTGGTTTCAGGTCTGGTGGCCATTTTAATTGTAGAACTGATAAATGGTACTAGCTTTTTGGCAGCTAGGATTCCCGGACAATTTAAGGAACTCATCCGGTTCACAGAGGAATTTGCTTCCTACTATTTGGGTCCAATCTATGAAAAAATGAATGATCTAGTCGATATGCTAGAACCCTCCCAACAGGATTTGGTAACAGGACAGTTAAAAAAACTTGGAGAGGACATTGCTGCCGCAGGAGCTCTTGTTATCCAGCACCTATTGCAAGCCATATCTCAGTCGCTGATCAAATTGCCAAGTTATTTTTCTATATGGTTATTCTCGTTATTGGGCACCTTTTTTATTTGCAAAGACTGGTACAAACTAAAGGCCGCTTTCTTTCGCTTTTTACCTTCCTCCTTCACTACTAGCACCTCAACTTTATACCAAGGCTTGAAACAGGCGTTTTTAGGTTATTTAAAGGCGCAGCTGCTTTTGATTTTCATCACTTTCCTTCTAGTGTGGACAGGTCTCCTGCTATTAAAAGTTGACTATGCGTTGACAGTTGCTTTCATTACAGCGCTGATCGATTTACTCCCTTATGTTGGTACAGGGATCATCTTTCTTCCCTGGATTGTGTATGTTTTCTTCACTGGGAATTACAGTTTGACCATCGGATTAACCGTGTTGTATGGAGTGGTGGTTATACAGCGCCAAATCAGCGAGCCGAAAATACTGTCTGCCAACATTGGCGTTAACCCCTTGGCCATGCTTGTATGCTTGTTTGTTGGATTTCAACTTTTCGGGTTATGGGGACTCATAGCAGGTCCGGTTGTCCTCGTTATGGTCACAACTTTTATAAAAAGCGGCTTGTTAACTCAGTTGTGGATTTTTGTAAAGGGATGACTAAGAGGATAGGTAAGCAACATATAGTTGGTATGAAATGGAAGAAATCGAGGAGGAAGGAATCTCCGTAGCTTGGCATCTTCGATATGTTGCAATGTGTTCTGGCTTTTGATGGATGGGTACAGTGGCAAGCAGCAATTTTTGCAGATTGGACATAGCTAGCTTTTAAAAATAATCACGACGCTGGTGGGGATAAGGAACTCTTTTATTCATTAAAACAAGAAAGCTTTATTATGGGCTGGGCTACATCACTGCTTATATAAAAAATCCGAACGACTTCGAAAGCCCCGGGGGATTTCGAATCATCGTTCGGTTTTAACTTTGGTCACGATGCTTTTCGTTCCAGCCATTTCTCGCATCGTATTACCTGCGAAAAATGGTAATTGTTCCTCGATTCATCATTCGGCGCAGCATATTCAGCATCCAGCGCTTAATTGGTTTCCTGGTAGCAGGAAATAATAGAAGGAAGCCAATCGCATCAGTAATAAAACCTGGAGTGAGCAGCACAGCAGCACCAAGCAGGATACATATGCCGTCCATGATTTCTTCCCGTGGCGCCTGCCCGTATGCCATGGATTGTCTTGCTCTGGCCAATGTCTCTAGTCCCTGCCGCTTTGCGAGCCATGCACCTAACACACCGGTAAGGATAATCAGTAAAACTACCCACCAGGGACCAATTTTGTTACCAGACCATACCAGGACACCAATTTCCAAAGCAGGAACAATTAAAACAAAAAGCAATATCCAGCGAAACATCTATTATCTCCTTCCTCCTTCAATAAACTGATTCTAACTACTCTTCTTTAAAAGAAAAGAAGAGGCCAAACTGAACCTCTTCTCTGTCTTCTCTTTATAGAACACTGGCATGTCCCTTGTATATGTCGCCCTTGCTCGCATCAATGGTAATATCTTTTCCATCTTCCACTAACTCGATAGCCCTGTCCACACCTACAATGACAGGGATTCCCAGGCTAAGACCAACTACTGCAGCATGAGAAGTCAAGCCGCCTTCCTGGGTGATCAATCCGCTTGCTTTTTCGATAGCAGGCATCATGTCTTTATCCGTTCCATACGTTACCAGAATGTCTTCTTCTTTGACCTTCTCCAACGCTTCTGCTGCACTTTTGGCAACTACTGCTCTTCCATATGTGCTGCCTTTGCCGACGCCCTGCCCTTTCGCGAGAACGTCTCCGATAACGTGGACTTTCATCAGGTTGGTCGTGCCGCTTTCACCGACTGGAACACCCGCAGTGATGATGACTCGATTCCCGCGCTGCAGCATACCAGAACTGATTCCCCGGTCGATCGCTACATCCAGGACATCATCGGTAGAGTGCGCCAGTTGTCCGACGATTGTTTGAACACCCCAAACAAGTGCAAGTCTGCGCTCGATCCGTTCATCGAAAGTCACGGCAATAATCGGTGCTTTCGGACGGTACTTCGAAATCATTCTGGCAGTATGCCCGCTGACAGTAGGAGTCAAAATCGCATCCACTTCCAAATTCATTGCCGAATGGTTAACCGACTGACTGATCGCATCAGTGATGGTCATATCGCTGTTTTTCGAACGTAAATCAAGAATCGTCTTGTGGTCAATTGCTGTCTCTGCCTTCATAGCAATATTGCTCATTGTCTGAACAGCTTCCGCAGGGTAATCACCCGCTGCAGTTTCTCCGGATAGCATGATCGCATCGGAGCCGTCAAAGATCGCGTTTGCTACGTCCGAAGCCTCTGCCCGGGTAGGCCGCGGATTACGCTGCATGGAGTCCAGCATCTGAGTCGCCGTGATAACCGGTTTACCTGCTGTATTACATTTGCGAATCATTTCCTTTTGCACCAATGGTACCTCTTCTGGAGGAATCTCAACTCCTAGATCACCTCGGGCTACCATTAAACCATCACTAACCTGGAGAATATGGTCTAAATTGTCGACGCCTTCCTGGTTTTCAATTTTAGGGATGATGTGGATATGCCCAGCATCATGTTGTTCCAGCAAGTCGCGGATCTCCAGTACGTCCGTTGCACGTCTTACAAAAGAAGCAGCAATGAAGTCTACATTCTGCTCAATGCCAAACTTGATATCGTTGGCATCCTTTTCGGTCATTCCCGGAAGGTTCACACTAACGTTTGGCACGTTAACACCTTTCTTATTTTTTAGCAAACCGGAGTTAAGTGCTTTTGTCTTGAGCTCATTTTTTTCCTTCAGGATCTCCTCTACTTCCAATTCAATCAAACCGTCGTCCAAAAGTAATTTAGATCCAACGTGAACATCATTGATTAAATCAGGGTACGTAACAGAAATACGCTCCGCTGTACCTTCAATTTCTTCCATTGAAACATAAACAGTGTCGCCCTTAGTCAACTGGGCTTCACCTTCTTTCAATGTGCCTGTTCTGATTTCAGGTCCTTTTGTGTCCAAAAGAATAGCGACCGTTTTTCCTGTTTTTTCAGCGGCCTCCCTGATGTTTTTAATACGTTGTCCATGTTCTTCGAAATCTCCATGAGAAAAGTTCAAACGGGCAACATTCATCCCCGCCTCTATCAATTTCGTCAGCATTTCAACTGACTCGGAAGCAGGCCCGATTGTACTTACTATTTTTGTCTTTCTCATTTGATTTCCTCCTTTCAAATTCCTCTTCTGTCATTTCAATCTTAGATGGATAGCTGCTTGGATAGTTCATACATTTTGAAATCGACTTTATGCTCTTCATCCAATATTTCCAAAATGTCATGATCTACTAATTTGTTGTTCTGAATGCCGACTACCCTACCAGCCTTCCCTTCGAGCAATAAATCAACCGCTTTGGCCCCAAGTCGGCTGGCAAGGACACGATCTGATGCGGTCGGGGAACCGCCACGCTGTGTATGACCAAGCACTGTTACGCGTGTTTCAAGATTGGTGGCATCCTTGATGCGCTGCCCAAAGTCCAATCCAGATCCCACACCTTCGGCAAGAACAATAATACTATGCTTCTTCCCTCTGTCTTTTCCCCTTTTCAAGCGTTCAATAACATCTTCAAAGTCATCCGCATGCTCCGGAATCAAGATACTTTCTGCGCCATCGGCCAGTCCGGCCCACAATGCTAAATCGCCTGCATGACGGCCCATCACTTCTACCACATATGTACGTTCATGCGATGTTGCTGTATCCCTGATTTTGTCGATTGCTTCTATTACGGTGTTCAATGCAGTATCAAAACCAATCGTAAAGTCCGTACCTGGGATGTCATTATCAATGGTCCCAGGCACACCTATACAAGGGTACCCTTTTTGTGTCAGCTTCTCAGCTCCACGGAAGGATCCATCTCCTCCAATAACGATCAGTCCTTCGATTCCAAACTTATTCAGTTGGGCAATGGCCTTCTCTCTTCCCTCCTCGGAACGAAATTCATCACTCCGGGCTGTATAAAGGATAGTCCCGCCTCGCTGGATGATATCCCCGACTGAACCGATTTCCATTTTTTTAATATTGCCATCTATTAATCCTTGGTAACCGTTATAGATACCATATACTTCCATGTCATGGTAAATCGACTTTCGGACAACCGCTCGAATAGCAGCGTTCATACCTGGAGAGTCGCCGCCGCTTGTCAGCACTCCAATTTTCTTCATTGATTATCACCTCTTAGTAAGTTTACTCCTATTCAATTTCCTCTCCTCATTCCAAGATAATCCTAATCACTGATATTAGCAAATAAAATTATACATGAAAAGAGCTGTATGCGCACCAAACTTCCATCCTTGAATGAATGATGACATAGAAACAGCTGTCCTGACTGACGCCGGGACAGCAAGCTAAAGGAAGCTATTGCGGTTCCATCTCTGTATAATCTCCAATTTGTTTATATTTTTCCCATCGTTTCTCCAACAATTCTTCCTTCGTCAGTGCTCCTAGTTCATTTAGAGAATCTGCAAGCACTTTTCCGATATACTCGGCCTGTTGTTTTATATCGCGATGGGCACCACCACGTACTTCCTGGATGATTTCATCAATAACATCCAATTCCTTCAGGTCATACGATGTAATTTTCATTGTCTCAGCAGCTCGTTGGGCCTGGCCGGAATCCTTCCATAGCAATGCTGCTGCACCTTCTGGCGAAATAACGGAATAAGTAGAGTTTTCAAGCATGTGAATCTTATCGCCAACTCCCAGTGCAAGTGCACCGCCGCTTCCACCCTCTCCGATAACAACACAGATGATCGGCACTTGTAAGCCCGCCATCTCCATTAAGTTTCTCGCAATCGCTTCACTCTGTCCGCGCTCTTCAGCTGCCTTTCCCGGATATGCACCTTTGGTGTCGATAAAACAAATTACCGGTCGGCGAAACTTTTCCGCCTGTTTCATATGGCGAAGTGCTTTTCGGTATCCTTCCGGGTGTGGCATACCAAAACTCCTGCGGATATTTTCTTTTGTTTCCTTACCACGCTGGTGGCCAATCACCGTGACAGGCATTTCATTAAATTTGGCGATTCCGGCAACAATCGCTTCATCATCCCCAAACAACCTGTCACCATGAAACTCTAAAAAGTCGGTGAAGAGCGACTCGATATAATCAAGCGTTGTCGGTCTCTCCGAATGACGGGCTATCTGTACTCTGTCCCAAGGTTTGAGATTTTCATATATATCGTTCTCCAAATTTTCCAAGCGTTTTTCCAGGGTTGTGATTTCATCTGTTAAATCAATCTCGCTTCCCTTCGTAAAGCTCTTCAATTCGGCAATCTTTTCGCGAAGCTCCACCACAGGTTTTTCAAATTCTAAGACCTGCTTCATGACACTCCCCCCCTTGACTGATGAATATCAAGCAGTGTAGACAATGTATGCTTGATGTCATGTCTCGCAATCACCTTATCCAACTGGCCATGTTCCAATTGAAACTCAGCAGTCTGAAAATCGTCTGGAAGGTTTTCACGGATGGTCTGCTCGATTATCCGTCTTCCCGCAAAACCAATCAATGCTCCCGGTTCCGCGAAGTTATAATCTCCCAATGAAGCGAAACTTGCCGAAACACCCCCGGTGGTAGGGTTGGTCATAATAGATACCATTAAACCACCGTTCGCACTAAAACGTTGGATTGCTACAGAAGTTTTGCTCATTTGCATGAGGCTTAGTACACCCTCCTGCATTCTTGCTCCACCTGAAGCAGTAAAAATGATGAATGGGAGTGACTGCTCTCCTGCTTTCTCGATTGCTCTTGCGATTTTTTCTCCTACGACCGAGCCCATGCTTCCCATACGGAATCTTGAATCCATTACTGCTACAGAAGCCTTTTTTCCTTCAATACTTCCTGATCCTGTCACGATTGCCTCATTTAAATCTGTTTTTTGACGGTCTTTCTCCAGCTTATCTTCATAACCGGGAAAACCGAGCGGATTAGCAGAAGTCAACTCTTTGTCCCATTCCTCAAATGTTCCTTCATCAAATAAAGCGTCAATTCGGTCATAAGCAGGCATCTGGTGGTGATAACCGCAATTAGGACATACGTTCAAGTTTTTTATCATTTCTTTTCTGTAGAATATTTTTTGACAGTTGTTGCATTTCTGCATTAAGCCTTGAGGAATATCTTGCTTCGCTTCCTCTCTTGGTATTGATGCATACTTTCTTTTCTTGCTAAAAAAGTCTTTAAGCAAGGATGACCCCTCCTTTTAACTCTCGCTTGAAGCCTTCCTGTTTTTCACAGTTATATATAAAACCGTTTCTTAACAGGCAGTCTCATTCGGCTTCGGATATTGCTTCACGCTGCAAACTGCTAAAAAGTGTTTCAATATCTTCATATTTACCATCCATATATATATGTACAAGCAGATGATAAAATTGCTTGTTATAGGAAACATTCTCCACTGCATAAGAAAAATCATTCAATAAGTGCCATATTTTTTGCAGGAGAAAGTTTTCACCACTGTTAAAAATAATCAAGAAAAACTGATAATGAAACTGCTCTGCAGTTAACTGGTCGTTATCCAGGACTTGCATCAACTCGGTTCTTTCCTCGTCAGATAAATGGCTGTAAGCCAGCTTTGCTGCTTCTTTTTCAATAACCCGCTTAGAAAAAACTATATCCTGTTTAGTATTAGAATCCCGTAAAATGAACGACGACAACAGCTCTACTGTGTGATACGGTTGGTACATTTTCAAAAAGGTTCCCTCTCCTCTTCTCGTTTCAATTAAACCAAGCAATTCAATAGCACGGAGTGCCTCTCTGACAGACGATCTGCCAGCACCTAAATGCTCTGTTAACTCGCGTTCAGAAGGCAGCTTGTCCCCCGGCGACAAATCGTTTTCCTCAATGAAATCCCGGATTTCATTGAGCACTTCTTCATAAACCTTCATTTTCTCCGGCTTGGAAACGATAAGATCCCCCCTTCCACAAAAAACAAACTCTGCGTTCAAAGCGGAACCGAAAATCTCTCTCTGGTAAGGACAACAAGGAGAGCCTTGGTGTTTGACGCCAAGGCTTTCCTTTCACATGGAGCTTCGCTCATCATAGCGGAATTCAGCATGTTTTATTTACTTTTCGTCAATCATTGTTAGTCTACGGGTTTTTTCAGCAACCTGCTCCGGATCCACATGGATTCTTGCCACTCCGGACTCCATAGCTGCCTTTGCTACACTTGCCGCTACTGCAGGGGCTACCCTTGAATCAAAAGGAGCCGGGATAACATAATCTGCATTTAACTCATCTTCGGTAATCAAATCAGCAATGGCTTCCGCAGCTGCAATTTTCATTTTTTCATTGATCCGAGTCGCCCGTACATCGAGGGCTCCTCTAAATATTCCAGGAAAAGCAAGCACATTGTTTACCTGATTTGGAAAGTCTGACCGACCTGTACCGATTACTTTTGCTCCTGCAGCCTTGGCATCTTCCGGCATAATTTCCGGATCTGGATTAGCCATTGCAAAGATGATCGGATCTTCGTTCATGCTTTCCACCATCTCTTTAGAAAGCAAGCCACCGACGGAAACACCGATAAACACGTCTGTGTCCTCCATGACTTCTTCCAATTTTCCTTCCTTACGTTCTTTATTGGTAATTTTCGCTATCTCATCTTTGACTCCATTCATCCCATAATTTCTTCCTTCAAAAATGGCTCCCTTGGAATCACACATAATAATATCTCGGACGCCAAGGCTGTGCAAGAGCTTGATAATAGCGATGCCAGCTGCTCCAGCTCCATTGGCCACCACTTTTATATCAGAAAACTTTTTATCTACCAATTTCAAGGCATTTAAGAGACCGGCAACTGTCACGATTGCTGTACCATGCTGATCATCATGAAAAATCGGGATGTTCGTTTCTTTTTTCAATCTTTCTTCGATAATGAAACAATTCGGCGCCGCAATATCTTCCAGGTTCACGCCGCCAAAGGTTGGCTCCATCAATTTCACTGTTTGAATGATTTCTTCCACGTCATGTGTAGCAAGACAAATCGGAAAAGAGTCTACACCGGCAAAGCTTTTAAAGAGGACTGATTTCCCTTCCATAACAGGCAGTGCCGCTTCCGGTCCAATGTTTCCAAGTCCGAGGACAGCTGAACCATCGCTGACAACAGCTACCATATTGCCTTTCATCGTATATTCATATACTGCTTCTTTCCGATCATAAATCTCTTTACATGGTTCCGCCACTCCTGGCGAATAGGCTAAACTGAGATCTTTGGCATTTTTCACGGGAATCTTCGTCTGCGTCGTCAACTTCCCTTGATTTTCCCGATGGATATGTAATGCCTCATCCCTTAAATTAGACATTTCCGATCCGCTCCTTTTATCATTCCGGCCGTTTTTCCCTCTGTTGTAAATTGGTCTGACCACTTAACTACTCTATTATAACAAAAGCTATTTCCGTGTAAAGGTTGACTTTCTCGTACCCTCACCAACTGGCTAATTGCCTTCTTCTTACTTCCGAACCGCTACATTTTCTTTGCCGAGCAATTGATAAAGGTTGTTCAGACTCTGATTGTTGATTTGCATATGGTAGTTGCTTGATAACTGATACGTTTTTTTGCGGCCGGCATGATAAACGATGACCGGACTGCTTCCCGGAAAAGCATCCGCTACTTTTTGTATTTGCAATAAAACTTGTTCTTCATTATGCTCGTGAATTTTAAGAAACAATCTCTTTTGATCGTTTACTTCCAGCTTCTCTTCATCAAACGGAGTGATTCCGGACAATAGCCACTGCCATCGCTCATTCCGCTGTTCAACTTTTCCTGTTATAAGAATGATAGACTCTTCCTTCAACCAGCGGTTGACCTGACGATATAGTTCTGGAAAAATGACAGCTTCCATCTGCCCTTTTTCGTCCCCCATAGTCATAAAAGCCATTGGATCCCCCCGCTTAGTCCTGATCTTTTTCAGTTCCTGGACGATTACTCCTGCTTTCAAGTTATTTCTTCCAACAAAATGCCTTGAATCTTCGAGGTGAATATACCCGGCACTTCTAAGCTGTTCCCTGTACTTTGCCAAAGGATGACTCGATATATAAATCCCTAATACTTCCTTTTCGAAGGTTAGTTTTTGCATATCAGTGAAGTCATCCATTTTTTTGTAGGTGACATCTAATTCCAGGCTGTTCTGAAAGAGAGAAGGCTGGTCACCGAACTCACCGAATAATTCTGCCTGCTCCATCGCCTGATCAATTGTTCCGAGCAAGCTTGCCCTGTTAGCGTTGCCTTCATCGAATGCCCCGGCCAATATAAGTGATTCTATAACCGGACGATTGACTATTTTCAACGAAACACGCATGCAAAAATCGAAAATATTTTTGTAAGGGCCGTTATTTTTTCTTTCTTGTACAATTTCTTTAACTGCTTGACCGCCCACTCCTTTAATTGACAACATCCCCATACGGATATGTCTGTTTTCCACATTGAATCTGCCAAAGCTTCGATTAATCGAAGGCGGCAACACTTTAATGTTTAGCTGCTTGGCTTCATTTATATAAAGTTGAATTTTTTCCTGTTGTCCTGCCGCCGCCCCCATAATTTCCGCCATAAAATGAGCAGGAAAATGGGCCTTCAGATAAGCAAGTTGATAGGAAATCATACTATATGCTACCGCATGGCTCCGGTTGAACCCGTAATTGGAGAAGCGAACGATCCAGTCAAAAATCTGATGTGCGGCTTTTTGGTCATAGCCATTGGCAAGACAACCTTTGAGAAAAGCTTGCTCTTGTTCCTGCATGACACTATGTTGTTTCTTACTCACGGCTCTCCGCAAAATATCCGCCTGTCCCAACGAAAACCCGGCCATTTTGTTGGCAATCTGCATAATTTGCTCTTGATAAACGAGTACTCCGTAGGTTTTTTCCAGAATCGGCTTCAAATCAGGATGGGGGTATTGCACGCTTTCACGGTTATGTTTACGTTCCACATACACCGAAATATATTGCATCGGTCCCGGTCTGTATAACGCGTTTACCGCCACCACATCTTCAAATGATGTCGGCTGCAGGTCCGTAAGGACGCTTTGCATTCCTTTCGACTCCAGTTGGAATACTCCGTTAGTCTGCCCGCGACGCAGCAATTGAAAAGTTGCCTCATCATTCAGCGGTATATCCTCTAGGTCAATTTCCAGTTTTTCTTTCCGTTCGATAGAGTCGGTAATCCTTTCCAGCAACGACAAGTTCCGCAAACCTAAAAAGTCCATCTTCAGCAGACCAATTGTTTCTAACTCCTTCATGGCAAACTGTGTCAATGCCACCCCATTATGACCAGCTATTAACGGAACATGATGGACTAACGGCTCTTCGCTGATTACAATCCCCGCCGCATGGGTGGAAACATGGCGCGGCAGACCTTCCAGCCGTGATGCGACCTTGAAGAGTGTCTGCAACTTCGGCGACTTATTGGCATAATTCATTATGGACTCGCTAGCCCTGACAATGTCGCTAATCGATTGAGAGGTATGATGCGGTATCTCCTTTAAAATAAAAGCTGCATCCTGTTGATCAATTTGCAATGTTTTAATCAATTCCCTGATCAGAGAGCGGGCTGCAAACGTTCCATAGGTGATAATTTGTGCAACATGATCAGGCCCATATTTATTTTTTACGTATTGAATGACTTCTTCTCTTCGGATATCGGAAAAATCGACATCGATATCGGGCATGGATACCCGTTCTGGGTTCAAAAAACGTTCGAACAACAGGTCGTATTTCACTGGATCCACTTCCGTAATTCCCAATACATAAGCAACGAGCGACCCCGCGGCAGATCCTCGGCCAGGTCCGACCATGATTCCGTTTTGTTTAGCAAAACGGATGAAATCCCAAACAATCAGGAAGTAATCACTGAATTGCATCGAACGAATCACTTCAAGCTCGTAGTCCAGACGTTTTTTAACTTGCTCTGTCACGTGACCGTATTTCTCAAAAATAAAATCATAGCACAATTTATTTAAATATTCATCTGCCGAGCCCTCTCCCGGAACCGGGTAAGATGGTAGCATCCTCCGGTCAAGTTGAAGCTCGACATTGCATTTAGCTGCCACTTCCCCTGTTTTATACAGTGCTTCCGGCCAAAACTGAAACGCATCCTGCAGTTCTTGTTTCGATTTCAAGAAATCGGCCGTATCTTCATGTTTTGTCTCAGGGACCCATTTTTCACCCTTTCTCATTGATAGCAGCACGTCATACGCATAACGATCGCTTTCCCGCAAATACCTTACGTCATTAACAGCTATCGCCGGAATACCAGCGGTTTGGCTGAACCTTTTCCATGATTCCAGGTCCGTAGATTCCCCAACACTGCTATCGATTCCCAGGTAAAAGTCCTCCTGTCGGAACAATCCTTGACTTCTTTGGAATAAATCGGATAAGTATTCGAAAGAAAAGCTTTCCAAAAAGTGTTTCGTCATGGGGATGATGCCAGTCACATCCTTAACGAAATCGGCCAGTTGATCGATGGAGGTCGACCCGGATTCTTCCAACTGAAGATCCGTGCTTAACTTCAACAACTGTTGATAGCCCTGATTACTCTGAGCTAATAGGATGATGGGCAGTCGTTCCACTTCCAATTCCACCACCATTCCCAAGATCGGCTTGATTCCCTTGGCAATACAAGCCTGGTAAAATGGCACAGTTCCATGGAATACAGCCTCGTCCGTCAATGCAAGAGACTCATATCCCAACTCTCCCGCTTTTTCCACCAACTGACTTATATGTATAGTACTTTTCATTAAACTGTATCCGCTTCGCACTTGTAAATGTGTGAAATCCATATATAATACCTTCCTTTACAATACATCCCTATTATAGCCGATAGGTTTGCCAGATTAAATGATAACCGCTTATCATAACTTGTCTTTTCTCCTCATAAACTGAAAGAGAATACGCACATTGACTGTCATACAGCCATTAGAAGGTTGAGAGGGGAGGAAAGGGACATGGAGGAAAGATTTGTGTTCTCCCTGATCCACTGCTATTTCATCGCTTTAGGGGTGATCATGGGGGGATCGATCATAGGCAGTATCGGTTATTTGGCCACAGGCGATCCGCTTTTGACATCGGTCATAACTGTCGCAAGAAAGCTGAGAATATGGGCAATCGTGGCAGCTATCGGCGGGACCTTCGATGCCATTTCCAACTTTGAAAAAGGGATTTTTCAAGGATCAACCTTGGACATCGTTAAGCAAGTATTGTTAATTGTGACAGCCATGGGAGGAGTACAAACTTCCATCCTGGTTATCGAGTGGTTTACGCAGGAGGATATTGAGTAAATGCACATTCCTCCTTATTATAAAAAAGAAAGCTGGCAGCGATTTTTTGCTGGAGGATTTTTTGGCGCCGTTATTGCTTTTATCATTTATTTATATATGTATGGACAATATTATGAAAAATGGCTGGAAGATAATATGAATCTACGTTCTCAAATAGCAGAACTGGAAAAACAGAATGAAGCACTTTTGGAAAACGAAAAAGAAATGGACGAAAAAACAAAGGAAAAAGTGGTCGTTCAGTCGATTGAAGTCGAAATTGATAATGCTGAACAGTTAAAACTCGACAGGCTCATAGTCCACCAGTTGAAGGATGCAATAAAAAAAGAGATTGACAGCGTGGTCGGCCGGGATATTGTAAGTTTGTCCGAAAATGATCAATTGCTGATTTCCACGCTCGAAAATACCGTCTACCGAGTCGAGGACATCGACTATACAGCGAGCATTAATCAACTCGTTATTGCTCCAACCTTAAAATTGCATCTTTCGCTTGATTTCTCCAGCTAAAAACAGCCAGGACTCAACACTTCCATTTGGCAAGAGGAGTCCTGACTCTACCTGTATCACATCGTTATTCGGAAAATCCTGCGCACACCTTCTCCATATCGATTATCACGTTTTCCGTTTCCTCCCAATTTGCCACGGTAGCGCCAGCAGCCATGGGATGGCCGCCACCATTATATTTCGCAGCAACTTCATTCACTACCGGTCCTTTTGAGCGTAGTCTGACACGGATAATTTCTTCCTCTTCCACGAAGAAAGCCCATGCTTTGATCCCTTCCATGTCTCCAAGGATTCCCACGAGCTGGCTCGTTTCTAAAGAGGTGACTCCGAATTGCTCCAATGTTTTTTGGGGAATTTTCACATTACAAAAACCAGCTTCGCTAATTTGAAAGTGTTGAAGGATATACCCTTTCAACCTTGCTACATTCGGTTTGGTATTATAGAGAGCATCATAAAGCTTTGACCGGTCAAACGCATACGTCACCAATTCCGAGGCATATTGAAAGGTCTTCTTGGTGGCACTAGGAAATAAGAACCTCCCTGTATCTCCGACAATCCCCGCATAAAGTAAACGGGCAGCCTTATCGTTGATAGCGAAGCCCATTTCTTTTCCATTCAAATAAAGTTCATAAATCATTTCACTGGTAGAGCTCGCGGTCGTATCCACCCAGGCATAATCCCCGTATGGATCCACATTCGGATGATGATCAATCTTGATCAATTCTTTGCCATTCTTGTAGCGTTGATCAGAAATCCGGGCCTGGTTGGCAGTATCACAAACAATGACTAAAGAAGCTTCATATATTGCATCAGGCACAGTGTCCATTTGTGCCAGAAAATGAAGAGAAGGGTCCTCGTCACCGACGAGATACACCGTTTTCTCCGGAAAAGATTGCTTGATTAATTCACCCAATCCGGCCTGAGACCCGAATGCATCCGGATCAGGTCTTACATGTCTATGAATAATGATTGTCTGGTACTGTTTGATTTTTTCTACTATTTCTTTGTTTTTCATCGAAACACTCCCTTTGGAATTATCTTATTTTCGTCCTAGCAAAACGAGTGAAAAAAAGCTACAATGGAGACGTTGTAAAATTAGGTTAGGAGTAGATTTTCATGATAATATTCCCTATCGTCATTATGGTTTCCTTAATCTTATATGTCTATTATAAGGTAGCAATCCTAAGAAGTAACGATACATTGAACCAATTGTACATGAATGCCAAAGGTAAAATCTGTTTAGGTCTATTTGTTGTGTTCTTCGGTGTCAACCAGTACCTCTATTATCAAACACAGCTTGCCTTATACATAGGGATTGTCTTCTTCCTGATGGGCGCACTGCAATTAGTGGATGGTTATAAACGGGCACGTCATTACCGTAAGGAACAAAAAAGACTCTCAAGAGAATGATATGTACACTTAATATCAGTTTCAATCTGTTTGAGCCGGCCTTGTGCGGCCGGCTTTTCATTTTACCTGTCGATCAGTTGGGCTAGTAACAAGGCTTTGCCGACTAACACTTTTTCGTTGAAAACTTCGATGTCCACCTTCGCAAATTTCCTTCCCGCTTCAAGCAGCCTTGGTCGGATCTCCAGCATGCTTTCTAATTGTACCGGTTTAATAAAGTAAATCGATAAATTTTCCACTACTAAATCGCCTTTTTTATACTGCCGCAGCAATCTGCTTGAAGCCTCAGTAACAAAGGAGGTAAACACACCGTAGGATAAGGTGCCCAGTTGGTTTGTCATTTGCGGAGTAACCACAGACCGGTAAATGGCTGGGCTGTCCCCATCCTCGACTACATCCAGCCTGCTTGTGACAAGATCGTCGATCGTCTCTCCTACATGAGGCTGCCGCTGTATGTGCTGCAATGCTTTAAGAACATCCTGCCTGGAAACAAGACCTTCCAGCTTTTGAGAGGGGCCCACAACCGGCATGATTTCTATTCCCTCCCATACCATCATATGAGCAGCATAAGTCAACGAAGTTTCCTTTTGCACAGTCATTGGGTTCTTCGTCATTACCTTTTCAACAAATAAAGACTTGTCCTTTCCTATGATATCCTTGGAAGTCACCATGCCGATGACACGATTGTTTTCGTCTACGACTGGATAGCGGCTATGAGTTGTTTGTTCATTCATTTGATACCATTTTTCCAGTTTGTCCTTTGCTGTCATAAAAACGACTTCGTTTTTGGAAGTATAGATATCTCCTACGAGGACGATTTCCTTTTTTATCAGCTGATCGTAGATCGCTCTATTGATCATGGCTGCAACCGTAAAGGTATCATAACTGGTAGAAATGATTGGAAGTTTTTTTTCATCCGCCAGACGTTTCACATGCTCGTCTGTATCAAAACCTCCAGTAATCAGTACTGCTGCCCCTTCCTGAATTGCCAGTTCATGAGCGCCCACCCTGTTGCCGACGATCAGCAAAGAATCTCTTTCTGTGTACCGCATCATGGCATCCAGTTTCATCGCTCCGATGACAAATTTGTTCAGCGTCTTATGAAGCCCTTCTCTCCCGCCTAATACTTGGCCGTCGACAATACTGATTATTTCCGCAAACGTTAAATGCTCAAAATTCTCTTTTTTCTTCGTTTCAATCCTAATCGTGCCGACACGTTCAATCGTGCTGACCATCCCCCGATTCTCCGCTTCTTTAATAGCACGGTAAGCTGTTCCCTCACTGACATTCAACTCTTTTGCAATCTGTCTCACAGAAATTTTATTTCCGACTGTCAGTGAATCTATGAACGCGAGGATTTGTTCATGTTTGGTAGCCAAGCTATTCACCATTCTTTCATCTGTACTAATAATTTTTATCTACTTGTTATTATACAGATGTTCGATGCCACCATCAATTTTTACCAGGTGCCAGCCGCTCCTCCTTTCTTTGTTCCATGACCGGAGGCTTGGTCATTTGCAAAAGTGTAGCCAAATTCGCCCCGGCAACAAGAAGAAAGAATGCCAGCCATCCGGCCCAGAAGTAACCTGCTGCCTGGCCAGTCTGCTGGCCGATTTCCGGCCAAGCAACATATAAAAAGAAACAAGCCAGCAGTATTCTCAACAACGCATACTGTTTCACTTTTTCACCCCCATCTGTTTTGTTCTATTGTATGCGTTGACCATAAGGTACATGCTCTCCATAAACAAAGCTTGCAATTCCTCACGCTGGCAGCCGATTGCTTGTCACCAATGTTCTTTATCCATCCGACGTTTTCCAAGAGAAACCCGATTCTTTTCCAAGGTTGCGCTAGGATTTTCACTCCACCACCTCCTCGATTCCCTCATGCTGATTTTTCGTCTACGGCGCTGTTTAGATACCTATCAGCCAGTATCATCGTCTTTAGACCCTGAACACCTAGCGAAGGCAAGAGCGGCCAATATAACAAAAAAGGAGCCCCGCCATATTAGGCAGATGCTCCTTTTACATCTGTTAAAGATCAATCGATTCGCCCGGTTTAAGTGCTATACCCTTTCCAGGTTTTACTTTCTCCGCAAATGCGTCCCCGTCCTGTTCGATCAATGGAAATGTATTGTAGTGAATCGGCACCACCTGTTTCGCATTGATCCACTCAGCAGCAACCAGCGCATCTTCCGGTCCCATAGTAAAATTATCACCAATTGGCAGAAATGCAAGGTCAATTTCATTCCGCTCACCGATTAATTTCAAATCGGAAAACAGCCCCGTATCACCTGCGTGATAGATTGTTTTCCCTTCTACCGTCAGCAATATCCCCGCAGGCATTCCGGTATATATACTCTCGCCATTTTCATCCGTGAACGCAGAGCCATGAAAAGCCTGTGTGAGTTTGACCTTGCCAAAATCAAACAGATGTGCGCCGCCAATATGCATCGGATGGGTATTTAATCCTCGTGATGACAAATAGTTGGCCAATTCATTCGGAGCCACTACCAGCGATTCATTCCGTTTAGCGATTTCGATCGTATCACCGACATGATCATTGTGACCATGCGTAAGTAGAATGACATCAGCTTCGACATTGCTTGCATCAAGATCGGATGTTTCGTTGCCCGTAATAAATGGATCAATAAAAATCGTATGCTTTTCTGTCACTACTTTCACAGCTGATTGACCGTGGAAAGACACTTTCATTTCTCTCACTCCTCCAATATTTTGATTAATTTCATCCTAGCAAGACGAAATGATCTATTCAAATGTTATACCCTTTTTTCCTTTTTAGTAGTTTTCCCAGGCCCTTTCGTACTTTTGAATTAGATTGGGATCAATTAACGTATTCGGCCGTAATTCTGTTGTTTCACCTTTATCGTCTTCCATTGGATTGCCTTCATCCTTACCGAACACTGTTAAACCAGGAATCATGTCGTTGGTGATAAAGCGGACAGGTACAGTTATTGCCAGTTCGTTTGCATGGATCTCTTTCCTGCTTCCCATGACGAATCCCCAATTTCCAAAACTGGGCACATCAACGTGAAAATTTTCTATATTCAATCCAGTCGCGGCAATCGTTTCGGATATGGTCCAGTACACGTCTCTGGCAAATACAGGACTGGTCGCCTGCACCATTAAGGCCCCCTCAGGCCGCAAATGATTTCGAGCAAGCGAATAGAATTCTTTCGTATATAATTTGTTTAAACTTTCATCATTCGGATCAGGAAGATCAACAAGGATCACATCAAACCAGCGATCGGTATTCTCTAAAAACTGAAAGGCATCCTGATGGATAATTTCCACCTTTTCATCCTGCAATGATCCGTGGTTAAGTTCCAGCAAATGCGGTTCCTGTTCGGCAAGTTCAACAACTGCCGGGTCCAAATCTACCAGCGTGATATTTTCCACATCCGGATATTTTAATACCTCTTTGGCAGCAATTCCATCACCGCCACCTAATATCAAAACATTTCGATGCTCGTCCGCTTGTGCCATGGCTGGATGGACAAGCACTTCATGATAGCGGTATTCATCAGTAGAGCTAAGCTGCAGTCCTCCATTCAAATACAATCGGGTATCGTTGCCGTCCTTTGTCAAGATGATTTTTTGATACTGACTTTCTTCCATATGGATAATAGGATCCTGGTAAAGTTTTTGTTCAAAGCTAAATGCCATTTCCTCCCCAAACAAGAAACCCAGCAGAAGTGTCACCAATATGACGCCGCCAACCACAAAGTGAATGGCTATATGGCTGATTTCTTTCCGAAAAAGCCATAAAACGATAAGTGCGACCAACAGGTTGATACAGCCGACAAAAAAGGCACTCTTCACCATGCCCAATGCCGGGCGCAAAAAAAACACGAACAGAAGTCCCCCTATCAGGCCCCCTGCATAATCAGAAAACAATACACGGGCGGTACTTCGGTTCAGAGCAACACCGATTTCGTTCGCTTTCCTGATTAAAATAGGCAGTTCCAGACCTGTCAATCCCCCTACAGTCAATGTAATGATATAAAGAAACAGCGCGTCGGATCCATCAGGAGAAAAAGCAGTAATTCCGAACATAGCAAAACTGGAAAAACCGCCGATCAACGCTACAAGAAATTCAATATAAACAAAAGCAATCAGTAAATGCTTCATCACTTTTTCACTTATACTTGCGCCGATTCCCATTCCAGTCAAGAAAAAAGAGATGACCAATGTGTACTGCTTGACGCCATCTCCAAGGATATAGGATCCGAGTGCACCAAACAGCACCTCGAATACAATCCCGCAAATCGACACAATTCCTGAAGCCCAATAGATAAAATTACTTTGCCTGACAGCTTGTTGATCCAATTAAATTCACTCCGTCTTTCCATAGTCTGTTGCAAAAAATAAAGTTGGGCCTGACTTCTTTGAAACGTAAAGTCAGACCCATGTGATACAACTGGTATTTATGTAATGGATGCCCCGATTACAAAAGCCAATCCAATGGAGACAGCCAGTGATACAATGCCGACTGCTGTATTATTTTCTTTAAGCTTTACCTCTACCGAAAATTTTCTTGTCAGCACTTCGAACACCAAATAAGCGACAACTTGCAACACCACACCGTAAACGCCCCAAACGACTGTCTCCCAAATGCTCACACTATGATAGATAGCGAAAGAAAGTACAATACAGATACCGATGATTTTTCCAGAGACGGACAGTGCAACAGCAGCGTTCCCATTCTCGATTTCCTCCCAATCGCGATACTTCCTTGTCAATGTTTCAAAAACAGCCAGTCCGGCCAGCACAACCAATATAGCAATAATAAAATAAATAAACGTTGATATAAACGGACCCATTTCCATTTCTTTCCCTCCTCTAAAATTTATTTACCAGCACTCGCTCCACCACCACGGTAGGAAGACATCCCCCTTTTTGTGTTCAATCCTCCACGGTCACTCGTCCTATAGCCTCCATAACAGGCGCCATTTCGGCATTGGTCCATTCTGGATTTCTCCCAGTTGGAAGTACCAAGCATCCTGTTCAACAGTAAAAAAGTAAAAAAGCCATTCAAGTGATTGGGTGAATAATTGCTTCGCACGAATTGATCAGAAGCCACTTCGATCAGCAACACATCCTGGTCTTCCTCGCTAGGTTTGAATGTGACAAAATAATCAGGATAAATCAATATCTGTTCTCCATCTTTCACCTCACTTTTTTCATCGGGTTCCTTTATACTTGAGATAAGCGAAACCAGCTGTTCCCTCGTAAATTGTCTCGTAGCATAGACATTCGCTTGAGCATCTTCACCAGAAACGACGTCCAATAAATAAAAATTGTTGGCAAAAACAGCTTCGATATCCTGAGCGGAAGAAGCTTTTAGCTGCTCCTCTATTTCCTGTCTATCCGGTTCATCCGGAATTTCTTCTACGGACACCGATGGTTCTTCCTCCGTACCTGATAGCTGAGAAAGGTCTGATCCACAGGCAGTCAGCAATAAGACAAGTGACAGCAAACAAACACCTATTATTTTGTGCATAACGGAAGGTGTACCTCCTTTCTATATAGGAAGAAAACCCGCAAAAACCCTTGCAGCCTATAGCAGGTACAAGGGTTTTTACTGGTGACTTCTTCACTGTCTAATCCATCCCCTGGTTGTTACGGCAATACTTATTCCTTGCCGAGTTTCTTCTTCAAGTCGGCTAATTCATCATCTACACCGCTCTTTTCCAGACTTTCAAACTCATCATCAAGCGACTTGCTTGATTCAGACAAGTCGTCAGATGTATCTGCTTCCGCTTCAAATTGCAAAACCTTTTCTTCCATGCGTTCAAATCCCCGTTTTGAATCGTCGCTTCCTATCGACGACATCGTCCGATTCATTTTTGTCCGGGTTTTTGCAGATTCGGCACGAGCCTTCAGCGAATCTTTTTTCAATTTCATCTGCTGGTACTCTTTTTTCATTTCATCAAGCTTATCGCGAAGCACCTGGGAATCATTCTTCGCCCTCTCCCAAGATTCTTTTAATGTATCAGCTTGCTCTTGCTGGTCCTTTTTATCCTCCAACGCACGACGGGCAAGATCCTCGTTCCCTGCTTCTATCGCTTTCTCCGCCTGGCCTTGCCTTTTATCGACCAATGCCTGGGCGTCATCATATTTCCGTTTCAGCATTTTTTCATTAGCGATTTGTTTCGCAACTGAGCTTTCCACTTCGCGAATATCTGATTCCATGTCGCGCATGAACTGCTCCAGCATTTTCACTGGATCTTCCGCTTTATCCAACATGGAGTTCAGCTCCGAGTTTACAATCGTACTAACGCGTTTGAACATTTTAAACATAGGTAAGTCCTCCTTTATTATATGGAACCTGCAATGATTTTAATTTCATATGGGGCAATTTCATACCCGTAACTTGCCTCAATCTCGCCTCCCCAGTCCTCCAGGCTAAGATAATGCTCTTCCGCTTCATCATAATACTCAGCATATTGAATCTGCCTGCCGTTTATGTTTCTGCTCCTGCCTTCACCTACCACCCTTGCTTCTCCCTGCTCATCAAGGTAGTAAATGGAATCCTGATAAGTCAGTTGTTTTGGAAAAGGTTTCGATACAGGAAGATTTACCGATTGGTAAATACCAAGCTCCAGCTGTTCATCCATCTCTGCAGATAGCCATAGGGTATTTTTCCCCTCGAGGAGCTGGTATCCGAACCACTCATAACTGTCCTGACGATAGGTGATCTTTCCGACCACCTCATAATCAACGAGATCGTAGGTCACAATATCGCCGACCTCTATCGACAAGGGGGATCGTTCCTTTATTTCTGGTCTTTGTGGATCTTTTTTGAACAGTTTCGAAAATAGTCCCACTGGTTCACCTCATCTTTCCAAGAAAATTCCTTGTATATTCCTGTTTACGGATAAAATACCCCTCAGGTTTCAATTCTTTTTATATTTTCTTTTCTTCATTATTTATGGTAACAAAATTCCCGCTAAAAAGATATTTCATTCTTCTTAGCCTGCTATTATTGTCATTAACCCAGACCAATTTGTTATACTAATAAAAGACAAGGAAAGGTGGAAGAGATTAATGGAACGATTGCAGACGTTGATACAAAAACTCAAACAGAACAATTTCGATAGCGCCCTGGTAACCTCCAAGGCAAATGTCTACTATCTAAGCGGTCATTATACCGATCCACACGAACGGCTGGTGGCCCTATACACAGGTAATGACGGAGAGTCTTTATTCATACTTCCGGAAATGGAAAAAGAAGATGCCATCGCCTCCGGTTGGAAAGGGGATTTTCTCACCTACAAGGACCAGGATAATCCTTGGACACTATTCAAGGAATACTTAACAAAACGAAATAAAACACCCGATTCCATCGCCATTGAAAAAGATGATTTCTCTGTTTCCAGATTGGAACAATTACAGCAAACGGTTCCAGGGGCTGAAATTGTCGACGGGACAGAGATACTGGCCGGTTTGCGTGTAATTAAAGACAAAAAAGAATATACCATTCTTAAACAAGCTGCAGATTTAGCAGACTTCGGTGTCAAAACCGGTGTAGAAGCCATCCGGGAGGGCGCTTCTGAAATGGAAATCCTGGCCAAAATCGAATTTGAACTAAAAAAACAAGGTGTAAGGGAGATGTCTTTCTCCACCATGGTGCTGTCTGGTAAAAAAACAGCATCTCCTCACGGAACACCGGGCCAGGATAAAATCGAAGCAGGTGATCTTGTTCTGTTTGATCTTGGTGTCGTTTTTGGAGGATATTGTTCTGATATCACCAGAACCGTCGCATTTAAACAGATAGACCCAGAACAAGAGAAAATCTATCAAACAGTCCTGCAGGCACAGGAAAAGGCGATTGACGCTGCATTGATTGGAAATGCCGCCGGGTCTATGGATCAGGTCGCTCGAGAGCATATTGCAAGTAAGGGGTATGGTGAGTATTTCACCCATCGAATCGGTCACGGAATCGGTGTCGATGTACATGAGTACCCATCACTCACTTCTGAAAATGATTTAACCTTAAAAGAAGGAATGAGCTTTACCCTGGAGCCTGGAATATATGTGCCCGGGGTGGGCGGCGTCAGGATTGAAGATGAAATATTCCTGACCAAAAAAGGACCAGAACTACTGACAAGCTATCCGAAAACGTTGCAGATAATCGAATAAGAACGAAATGGCTGGAATAAAAATAGTGCCGAAGCAAAAACCGAACGATGATTCGAATTGTTATTCGAACTCGTTCGGTTTTCTTTTTGATAAATAATGAAAGTTTTTAACTTAACTCGGATTTTTATGTTAATTAGATTCCATTGTATTATTTTTTTGATTCATACGATAAACGACATAGTCAGTGGAAACTCCTTTATACCCCAACTGTCTCAACATGGCAGTAATGTTCCCTCTATGATAGGTCGCATGATTAATAAGATGGCATAATAAGTGGAAAATTGTGATCTCCATTCTTCCGAATCCTGGATGATCAATTGTCTTTGTAACCATAGGATCAGCGGTGGCATTCAGGAAAGACCGGTATTCTGCTTCAAGCTGCTTGTAGTCAGCTTCTATCTCATGGAGATTTTTTTGTGCAAATCTGCGTGTCAAATCCTGCCGGTCAACATATTCTTCGATCGTATCAAATGCCTTTCCCTGCATTACTCTTAACCATATTGTTTCCGTGAAATAAGCATGCACCAGCACAGTGGCAAGCGTTGGAAACACACTTTCTACCTCTTGGTGAATAACGCTTTCCGGAATTTCTCTTAAATGTTCAAACAGACGTTTATTCGACCATACATGATAGTTATATTGATCGCAACTGCTGACGATTTTCCATTTTTCTCCTCCTGCTTTCTTTTATAAAATTGTTAACCAGGAATGAGGATGAAAGTAGACAAGGCACTCTTGTTATTCATTTATTTATTTAAAAGCCTAAATCACGATCAGTGACTTAGGCTTTTAGTGGAATAAACATCATGGGCTCTGTGCTTATCTTATCCTGATTTTTTCTAGAATCGCACAACTGGTTTAAAATCCAATTGCTTCAGCACATATTACAGGGTCTTTATACCTCTTTGCAATGTTAAAATATTGTTTTTACAGTAAGATATCGTGCCTGGTTGATTGATTTCTGCAATCAACTGTCTTGTAATATGCTGTCGACTTCAGCATAATCTAACTTATGGGCTTCAGCCACTGCTTTGTACGTAACAAAACCATCTAACGTATTGATTCCTTTCAAGAGCGCTTTGTTCTCTGTACAAGCCTTTCGATAACCCTTATTCGCCAATTGCAATGCATAAGGTACCGTAACATTCGTCAGACCGATTGTTGACGTACGCGGTACTGCTCCAGGCATATTGGCTACTGCATAATGCAGGACACCGTGCTTGTTATAGGTAGGATCATCATGGGTAGTTATTCGATCAGTTGTTTCAAAAATCCCTCCCTGATCGATGGCAACATCCACAATCACTGAACCCTCCCGCATCGATTTGATCATATCCTCGCTAACCAGCTTCGGTGCTTTGGCACCCGGAATCAGTACAGCCCCTATGACCAAATCAGATTCTTCCAGTGCTTCTGCGATATTCAACGGATTGGACATGAATGTATTAATGGTCGATCCAAAGATATCATCGAGCTGGCGAAGACGCTCAGGATTCAAGTCGATGATGGTGACATCGGCCCCCAGACCGACTGCTATTTTGGCAGCATTTGTTCCAACCACTCCACCGCCTATGATGGTCACTTTTCCTCTTCTCACTCCAGGAATCCCCGAAAGAAGCACACCTCTTCCGCCTTTTGGTTTTTCAAGAAATTGAGCTCCTATTTGAGAAGCCATACGTCCTGCTACCTCACTCATGGGGGTCAAAAGTGGTAACGAACCATTATCAAGCTGGACCGTCTCATAAGCAATCGATACTACTTTATTGTCAATCAACGCCTTGGTCAATTCCGGTTCCGGGGCCAAATGCAAATAGGTGAATAGGATTAGCCCTTCATAAAAGAACTTATACTCCTCTGAAAGCGGTTCCTTTACTTTCATGACCATCTCCTGTTGCCATGCTTCGCCGGCAGTAGAAACGATTTCTGCTCCAGCAGCAATGTACTGTTCATCGGTAAAACCCGAACCCAGACCGGCTCCTGTTTCCACGAACACTCGATGACCAGCACTTTCAAGCGTTACAACCCCTGCAGGCGTCATCGCCACACGATTTTCATTGTTTTTAATCTCTCTAGGTACTCCGATATTCATTTGTCATCCCTCCAAATAGTCTGTATTCCTTGCAGGATTTTTTGTTATGTATGGAAAGAACACCCTTCACCGATACCGGTGAATGACATCCAAACCGCCTGTGACTTCAAAAACAGAACCCGTGATCATGTCGGAGTCTTTCTCGCAAAGAAATAAAATGGACCTGGCAATATCCTCTCCCGTTCCGGATCTGCCTATCGGCGTCTTTTCATCAGGTATTTTACGACTTTCCTCAATACCTGCTTCCTTCATGGAACCAGTAATATTACCCGGGCATACCATATTAGAAGTAATTCCATACTCTGCTTCTTCATATGCAATGGATTTGGTTAAGGATACTAACCCAACCTTTGCTGCTGCAAAAGCCGAACGATATAGCCATCCAGCTGCTGTGTTGGCGCCCTGAAATCCGTAATTGATCACCCGGCCAAAGTTCTGCTCACGCATCCTTGGGATGGTGAGTTGTAATAAATGAAAAACAGAATCAAGATTCCCTTTCATCATAGCATTCCATTCTTCCTGTGAATAGTCCATTAATTTCTTTCTTTCAAATATGTAGGGGCCGGCATTGTTGATTAAATAATCAATTGTTCCATATTTCGCCATTGCTTGTGTTACTAGTCCTTGCAAATCTTGTTTGCAGGTTACATCCGCTTGAACAATTTGTAAAGGGTCCTCTTTATGTAACGCAGCCAATGCCTCTGCTTTCGTATCATCTTTCCAGTAGGTAGCTGTGACTTGGTGTCCGGCCTCCAAAAAAGCTTCTGTCACTTTTCTGCCCAACCCTTTTGTTCCAGCAGTTATCAGTGCATGTCCCACACTTTGCACCTCCATATCGATGAATCTTTTATCTAATCCATCTTTATCCTATCTTAATGTGAACAAAAATTCTATTTTCACGTATTTAGTGCTATCTATCTGTGAAGTTGCGACCATGGTATAATAGAATAAAGAAGTAGAAAGGAGTCTTTTCTATGGAGTTTGAATACAAGCATATTGTAGCAGCTGTCGATGGTTCAAAAGCTGCAGAACTCGCCTTTAACAAAGCAGTTGACATTGCTAAAAGGAACCACGCCCAGCTAATCCTCGCCCATGTCATTGATCATCGGACCTTCGCAACCGCTGAAGCTTATGATCGGTCATTGGCGGAACGGGCGGAGACTTATGCGAACGAACTGTTGAACGGCTATCGGGAAAAAGCTGAAAGAGCTGGTGTGAACAATATTGTTAGCGACATAGAATACGGATCTCCTAAAATCAAAATTGCCAAAGATATCGCCAAAAAACATGGTGCTGACTTGATTATCTGCGGTGCTACCGGTATGAATGCTGTGGAAAGGTTCCTTATCGGCAGTGTTTCCGAAAGTGTCACTCGTTATGCTTCGTGTGATGTTTTAGTAGTTAGAAGTGAATAATTAGCAATGGCCTATCCTCTGTAACCAGGGGATAGGATTTGACGTTACAGTAAGCACCTTTTCTGATAATACCGAAGTGAAAACTCCCCAACACGTTTTGCCAGTCGGTAGTTCCAGGCAGCTCCAGCCGCGATTCCAAGCAGCGGAATACCTTGAACGACTTTTTTTCTTACCTTCAAAATAAGTAACGATTTCACTGCCTGTTTTATCGGCTCGTGCAGCCATTTGTCGTCCACCAACTCATCATTTCCCTGATACATGTAATCTGAGGCAGATCTTGTTTCTGTAAGCAGGCTTTGCCATGCGTTCCATTGCATTCGTCGAGGCAGGGTCGCGGCTTGAAAAACCTTTAACGACAACATCATTTCAATCGGCCGACGAATTTCTCTTCCAAATCCCATTGCAATCAACTGGACAAGACGCAGATTCATAATCACCTGCAATGGAAAATCTGTTCCGAGCAACAGTACACCGCCTGTTCCTGCGGCACCTCCTTGTGCCATTGCATACAACCGCCCCTTTGCCATCTCCTGCGTAGAAATGTAAGAGGATTGTTCTATCGACAATGATTGCATGTCTTCAATAGAATTTATTTCCGGGAGAAAAATCCTTCCCTGGGCGATTAATCTTTCCCTTGCTTCCTTTTGTAGTGCCGAGCCTTGTAAATAGGCGTGTGAATGAAACAAAAGAGTATCAACCATGCGGAACCATTCTTGTTTACTGGACTGGTTCAACCTAATCATTGTCTGCTTTTCCAGTGCATCATAAATCCGTTCAAAATCATTGGCAGATTGCGCTTCAAGCTTGTTTTCCCAGCTGGAAATTTCCTTACCAATTGGATTAACAGCCACATGACCCCTTCTTCCCTGCTTTTTTTCTATCATATCACTAGGACAAGATTCAGCGCATTGTACGATATAAAATTTCTTAAAGCTCTCTAAAACTAAACTTCAGGATGGTGTTGTTCACGCTTTGTTGCTTAAAGTTTTTTAGCGAAGTGAAGGCGCTTATTAGGTGAGAAATCCCCCACCCAAGCGAAGGAAAGGTGCGCAGACTCAAATTGAAAAGTGCGGTTGAAGACTCGCTTTTAAAACGTCTAAATAGAGAGCCAATTCATCATTTGTAATAATAAAAAACCGAACGATGACTCGAATTCCAACCATTCGAACTCGTTCGGCTTTTACTTTGGCCGCTAGCTTTACCCAGCAGCTTCTACCTGAATATTTTTTTAATTAAGCAAGTCTCACAGTATCCCGTGCGATCATGACCTCTTCATTGGTAGGGATGACGATTACTTTAACTGGTGAATGCGGATAGTTGATGAACGCTTCTTTTCCGCGAATATTATTTAGAGAAGGATCCCAATAAACACCCATGAATTCAAGCCCTTTTAAGACACGTTCACGAATCTCCGTACTGTTCTCTCCTACGCCAGCAGTGAAGATAATCGCATCCACGCCATGCATTCTAGCAGCATAAGAACCCAAGTATTTGTGGATCCTTTCTGCGAATACTTCAAGAGCTAGTTCGGCACGCTCATCTTTATCGTTAGCCCGCTCCGTAATGTCCCGTAAATCACTGGAAAAGCCAGATAATGCAAGCATTCCGCTTTCTTTGTTCAGAACCGTCATAACTTCACTGGCTGTCTTTCCAGTTTTATCCATGATATAAGGGATCAAAGCTGGGTCAATGTTTCCAGACCTGGTACCCATTGTCACACCTGCTAAAGGAGTGAAGCCCATTGAAGTATCTATTGATTTCCCATTCTCAATGGCAGCGATACTTGCTCCATTACCCAAGTGGCAGGAAATTAGCCGCAACTGCTCAAGCGGTAATCCAAGCAGTTCAGCAGCACGCTGAGACACATATTTGTGAGAAGTACCATGGAAACCGTATTTCCTAATGCCATACTTTTCGTAATATTCATATGGAAGACTGTATAAATAAGATTGCTCCGGCATCGTCTGGTGAAAAGCTGTATCGAATACAGCAACGGCTGGTACATCCGGAAGAATTTCACGGAATGCACGGATTCCCGTAAGGTTTGCCGGGTTGTGCAACGGTGCAAGGTCCGAAACCTCTTCAATTTCTCTGATTACCTCGTCAGTAATTTTTACCGAATCACTGAAACGCTCGCCACCATGTACCACACGGTGACCGACACCCTCGATTTCATCCAGGGATTGAATAACCCCGGATGCAGTCAGCTTGTCCAACAGCATTTTGACTGCCTGTTCATGATTGGGAATATCCGTGGTTGTCTCGTCCTTCTCTCCTGCTGCCTCAATCGTGAAAACAGAGTTTTCGATGCCGATCCGTTCGACCAGGCCTTTCGCAATCACTGTTTCTTCTGGCATCTCGATCAATTGAAACTTCAGAGAGGAACTTCCTGCATTTATCGCTAATGTTTTGCTCACTATATTCAATCCTTTCATTCAAACGTCCTTATATACTCCCTTACTCATTTAAACACCGCTTTATCAAGTTTGCAATATCAAGGTTTTAATGATAACGCTTGCCTGTCAAAATCTTTATTTTCAAACTATTTTTCGGCAGTTTTTCAAGAAATGCCTTCTTGTTTGAACCATTGATTTATTTTCACGAGGATGTCGTTCATAGCCTGGACATTTTTAAACGATGGCAGCTTTGCCATTAATGCCTCTTTTGGAGCCTTGGTGTTCTGCCCCTTTTTTTGAAGCAAAAAGATGCTTTTCGCATTTTGTTCTGACTTGAATATGGATTCCGGCAATTGGACAATACCGAATATATGAGCATTTTTTTGCAGGAAAGCGTTCAATTTCGATGCCTGATCACTATCAAACAAAAAGTTCGGGATGATTAAAACCAGATAACCGCCTTCCTTTGTATACTTGATGCTTTGCTCGATCAATAAGTGATGAGCATAAGAATGCCCTTCATCCGCCTTAAGTTCAAAATCGTTGGCAACGATATCATCCGGATAGTAGCCCACCGGTAAATCGGAAACTATCAAGTCTGCAGGCTCCATTAAAAACGGCCGAAGACTGTCCTGATGAAACAGTTCCATGTCGATTTGTTGGAAATTGGCACTCATCAAAGCAATTCTAATTAATGTGACATCGACTTCACTTCCGAATGGCGCCGTTTGTTGCGGCAGCTGATTATGAACGGCGGTCAACAAGTTTCCTGTTCCACAAGCAGGGTCAAATAAACGTATTTGTTCCCTGCCTTTCATTAATTTATTTGCCAAATATCCTGCGAACATCGCAACGGTGTCAGGAGTAATTAAATGTTGCTGCTGTGTTGCACCATGCATCCCTTTCAACGTTGCCAATTGGATTGATTTTCTAATCTCCTCCCGGTCAAAAGAACTGATTACAAACTCGTTGGCTTTTTTACGTAAATGTTGCAGCGCAAATTCGTTGAGATCCTCTGTCGTTTCACCGGCAAAAAAGTATTCCAGCACAAAGGCCAGACTGTCTAAATACGGTTGTTCCGTCTGGCGTCCAACTTGCTCAGTAGTTTCATCCAAAAAGGTATATATTGTTTCCACATTATTGTGTTCCATTTTGCTTCCCCCATTCGTTTACACTCGTTAACCTATTATTTTAACAAAACCCAACTATTCAGAGAAAATATATGTTTATGTACCCCTTTCCTTAGCCATTCGGAAAGCCGCAAAAAGCCCCGAATGCCTGGTCGGCCGATTCCACACAAAGAACACAAAGTTCCTCATACGGAGCATCGGCGGACAAGACACTCGGGGCAAGTCCTGAATCACATTAGCAAAAAATTATTTCGTCTCTTTTACCGCAGCAAGGGCTTTTTCATAATCAGGATGGTTGGTTCCTTCGCTTACGTATTCTGTGTACGTTACCTTGCCTTCAGAATCGATGACAAAAACAGAACGTGCCAATAGGCGCAGTTCTTCCATCAACACCCCATATTGTTGGGCAAAGTCTGCATCTTTATGATCGGAAAAGATGTCGATGTGCTGGATATCATTCGCTTGTATCCAACGTTTTTGCGCAAACGGTAAATCCATGCTGACAGTCAACACTTTAACATTGCTCAGCTTTTCCGCTGCATCGTTAAAGCGTTGGGTCTGCTCAGCACATACTCCTGTGTCGACAGAGGGAACGACACTGATCAAACGCACTTGGCCGCTGTAATCAGATAAACGGACTTCATTCAAATCGTTATCAAGCACTTTAAAATCGGGTGCTGCGTCGCCAACTTTCACTTCGTCCCCTATAAGCGTCATCGGGGTACCTTTAAAGGTTACATTCGCCATTCTATCAGCCTCCATCATTTATTGTCGCTTCTTATTATGAAGGCATTGAAAAAGAATGTCTAACATAAAGGCCGAGCTACCCTGTTATCACTCGTCTTCACTTTCCTCCGAGTCCTCGTCATCGCTTTCCTCTTTGTTTTTCTTGTCTTTCCCTTTTTTGTCCTTCTTATCTTTTCCCGCTTTCTCGCCCTTTTCTTTCTCCTCTTTCCCGCTGCCCTTTTCCAGTTTTCCCAGGGAACCTTTCAGCATTTCCTGAATTTTATCCATTGCTTGCGGTGCGAAATCCAATAACTTCTCATAAAGATGGGTACTTTGATCGAGATGGATCATTTGCACACCCTTTTCATTGACAATCAAAAACGCTATCGGTGTGATCGATACACCTCCACCACTTCCTCCACCAAACGGCATCCCACTGCCGCCCTCAGAATCGGAGCTGTCTCCTCCACCCGACTGACCCTTGAATTCTGATCCTCCTGCTGCAAAGCCAAATCCAACGCGGGAAACGGTAATGATCATGCTGCCATCAGGAGATTCTACCGGATCTCCAATAATCGTATTGACATCGACCATATCTTTCAGATTCTCCATAGCAGTAGTCATTAAACCTTCAATTGGATGTTCACTCATTTATTATCGGCCTCCTTAAGTATTTACTGGTTCGTTCGCAGTCTTCAACGTTTTAGTTGAGAACTGTTTCATAATATGTCGAATGATGCGTATAGCTTTACCTAAACGGAAGGAAAAGATACATTCCGCTTTTGTATAAAGATATTCATGTTGAAACAATGGCTGGATATCGATTTCCTCCCTAGGCATTCGTTTGACGCGAGAATGCAGCCAAGCAACCAGACTATACTTAATTCCCCACCCAGTACCGGCTGCTATCCCTGTAGCTCTTGCATCCGCCAAGCCCAGCTTTGTTTTCCAAGACAACTGATGGACCGAAATTTCCGAAATGAATTCGAAAAGCAGAGGCAGAATGGACCGGTATGCCTTCAAATGACGCTTCCAATCCTGCCATTTCTGCTCCAATGGCTCGCCTTCTTCCCTTGCCGAAATCCCTGCCGAATGATACTGGTTCTCCCCTTCCGAAAACAGGGAAAGTTCTTTATGAAAAACACGAAAACCCAATATTTCCACCTGGATTTGGATATGGTCAGAACCGTTTTCGTATTGATAATCGAATATCAAGTAAACTCTTAGCCATAACAGAAGGATAATAATTAACAAGATAAGAAACAGAATGATACCTCCGAATAGAAGCCAACCCATACAAACACCTCCATTGTCACCAGTATTTTCAAAATGACAATGGATTAAACAAGATTTGCTCACTATGTTCCTGCTGGGCTTATGAAAAAAAGAATGATAACATAGTTATAAAGCGTTTACTCACAGAGTTGGATATTTCTGTGAAATTGGAAAACAGCTAACGATAACTTTACAGTCAGACAGGAGGAAGCATAATGGACAATCGCCGTAACCTTTATTTCTACTACCCAAAAGAAGAGAAACTTGAAAAAAATTTGCAGCCTTTATTCAAGCTTGCGGAAGAGAATGGATTTAATATTGTAGACAACTCAGACGATGCAAATATTATCATCAGTGTAGGAGGAGACGGTGCCTTTTTACAGGCCGTAAGAAAAACAGGTTTTCGTCAGGATTGTTTATATACAGGAATTGCCAAGTCTAATGAAGCAGGGTTGTATTGTGACTTTAACCTCGATAACTATGATGAAATGGTCAATTCAATTCTTCATGAGGAACTGGAGGTTCGCCGCTTCCCGGTCATCGATGTACAGGTAAATAACCAGGCACACTTTTTATGTCTCAATGAAGCAAGCATCCGATCAACATTGATTAAAACGATAGTGATGGATGTGTTTATCGATGACCAGCATTTTGAAACGTTCCGCGGAGATGGATTGATCGTGGCAACTCCTACTGGCAGTACAGGGTACAATAAATCTACCAACGGTGCCGTCGTCGATCCGAAAACACCATGTTTTCAAGTGACTGAACTGGCATCTTTGAACAACAACCGATACAGGACGCTAGGATCTTCTTTTATATTGGATAAGTCGAGGAAACTAACGTTGAAAGTTGTACAGGATGGCAATGATTATCCTATCATCGGATTTGACAATGAAGCATATTCGGTTCGTAACGTTCAAGATTTAACCGTCACACTAAGTGATAAAAAAGTCAAAACGGTAAAATTAAAGAACAATTCTTATTGGGATAGAGTGAAAAGAACCTTTTTATAAATCATTAAATTAGCAGGCTGTCGAATAAATACTCGACAGCCTGCTTTAATGTTTCTAATGCTCTTTCTGCATCCATTGCTTGTCCGTGCTTTTAATAGGTTTCGGCTTTCCAGTGATTTTTTTGGTAGACGACTGTCTCATCGACTACCGTCTTTTGTACTTGCAGTGTTGTTATCTGTTCAGGATCGATTGTAAAAGGATCCTGATCCAAAATGGTAAAGTCAGCATTATAGCCAGGTGCGATTTTTCCCTGACTGAGCTCATGACACGATGCATAGGCACTGCCATTAGTATATAACGAGATCGCCTCATACATGGACAATCGCTGTTCATGTTGATAACTGGCACCATCGACACTCGACTTTCTTAAAACAGCAGCTTCAATACCAAGCAGCGGATTGATACTCTCTATCGGTGCATCTGAACCGGCGGCACAAGGAATCTTACGCTCCAGGAAGGTTTTCCAGGCATATGCATGAGCCAACCGCTGGCTTCCTATCCGGTCAATAATCCAGGGGAAATCCGAGGCCACAAACGTCGGTTGAATATCAAGCACCACATCAAGCTCTGCTAATAAGTCCAGCAGACGATCATTTACGATTTGAGCATGAATAATCCTGTCCCGCCGTCCATTCCTTAGCGGGTATTTTCTCAGTGTTTCGGCAACTGCTTCGACTGCCTTGTCCCCAATCGCATGAACAGCAACCGGCATGCCATAGCCTCTCGCTTTTTGAACAAGTTCTTCAAGGTCCTCCATGCTATGAATATTGATTCCTGCATTTTCCGGATCATCGTCATATGGTTCTGAAAGCCAGGCTGTTCTGCCGCCAAGTGCTCCATCCGAAAAAATCTTCATCGCACCGATTTCAATGAATTCTGTACCTTTATGGTAATCTAATCCAGATGAGACCATATCGTCGATTACCTCATGGTGAACAAGCAAATGAGCGCGAAACTTCCGTTTGACTCCGTCAATCCCATTAGTGAATGCATGGTATGTTTTTAGAAAACCGCCATAATAATTTAAATCTTCTGTATGTCCGCCGACCAGACCATTACGGTGTAAATCATCGACTGCTGTTTGAACAATCGCAGTTAGATGCTCTTCGGACATTTCCGGTATGACATTCTTAATATATTCTTGTGCCGTATCAAGAAAATAACCGGTTGCCTTTCCGGAACTATTTCTAACAATGACACCGCCCTGCGGGTTTTCCGTCTTGTCGTTAATGCCCGCTTGCTCCATAGCCAACGAATTGGCCAGCAACGCATGCCGGCAAATACGGGTCAACATCATCGGATTTTGGGGACTGATCTCGTCCAGCTCATCCCTTTGAAGGATGACTGGATCTTTCCAGTGGTTTTCATTCCACCCCTCCCCGATTAACCATTCTCCAGGCTCGAGCTGGGACACACGACTGCGAAGGGCATCCTTTACCTCCTCTACAGATTTCATTGCAGATAAATCCAAATGAATTAACTTTTCGCCATGTCCGATAACATGTAAGTGGCTGTCAGTAAAACCAGGGAACATGGTATTACCTTGTAAATCCTGAACCTTATCTATTCTTCCACGATATTTTCTTTTTAAATCAGAAACAGATCCAGTATCAACTACTTTTCCGTCTTCTGTAAAAACGGCTTCCACAGTATCCATCTCAGCTATCATTGTATAAATGGTTCCGCCTTGCCAGATAGTTCCCATAAAACGTTTCCCCTTTTCTGATGATTCCTTTGTTGCTCAGTAAATATAAAAGTTCCCCAGGCCTCCAGGGAAGTTGTCGGAGTTTAATGAATTGTAAATTATTTTAACCGTTTTTAGAAAAAATGAAAAGGGTAGTGCTCGCACACTACCCTTTTTGCCATCATATATATTTTTAACCGCGGAATTGTTGTTGTGCCATCGATACCAAACGTTTAGTGATTTCTCCACCAACGGAACCGTTAGCACGGGAAGTTGTATCAGCGCCAAGTTGGACACCGAATTCTTGAGCAATTTCAGTTTTCATTTGGTTTAAAGCTTGTTCCACTCCAGGTACAAGAAGCTGGTTGCTGTTATTATTGTTAGCCATGTCTTCTCACCTCCTTCCCTGTATCCCTAGCATGCTCGGGAAGAAAGTGATTGATACAGTGAGATAACTGGGAGATATGACAGCTTTAACCAATTATTATAGAAACTACGACATAGTCTGAATGCTTCTTCCTAACTTCCTACTTTTATTGAGTGGGAGTACGCGCTGCGGGATCTCACCGAGGCCTTTCCTCCCGCAGGACAGGTGTTTTCGGTGGGACGAGTAATCGCAGTCCCAAGGAAAGCTGCGGCAGCGATGCATCGCACGAAGAAAATCGTATTGTATTTTCGAGGAGTCTTCGGGTTTTTCCTTCGCTAGGAGAAGCTTCCTGTTTATAAACGAGGGTACTAGACATTTTTTGGATTCACTTGGTACTCCATGAACCGTCTTATCAAAAGACAAAGCTGGGAAAACAAGCAGAAAGTCTAAGAAAAGGAGAAAAGACGGAACCACCACTGTCTTTTTATGAAAAGAAGAACCTATTTCCTGACAACCGTTTTTAAGACAGCTTGTTGAGTCTCAAGGAAAAAAGTTTCTACGCTTGCGACATTCAGCATGCTTCTTAGCGCAGGTAGCATACGCAGACTCCTGCGGGAACAGCGCGAGCTGAAGATCCACTTGGGAAAGCGGTTTTCTTTACCAAGTTAGCTTAAGCCGTGCCCGCGGAAAGCGAAGTATGCTACCGAAGCGTTAGTTAACACTCTTTTTGAATAGGCAATGGAACTTACCATCACAGTTACTGCGTAGTTCGAATCAACCACAACGGTTTAGGATGAATATAAAAGAGCTTTATAATAGAGCATCGAATTCTTCTTCTTTTGCCTGGGAATCGATGGTTACTACTTCCACGTTTTCCAAAGTTTCAGCTAACAAGTCACCAAAATCTTCTGCCTGTTCAAATTGGTTCACTTTTTCTTTACGCGGCATGGTCTTTGGTGCGTCCGGTACAAAAACGGTACAGCAATCTTCGTAAGGGCGAATCGATATATCGTAGGTATCGATTTTTTGAGAAACATCGATTATGTCCTCTTTGTCCATGGCGATTAGCGGACGCAATACCGGATAATTGGTCACTTCATTGATAGCATGCATGCTTTCCATCGTTTGACTGGCAACCTGCCCAAGACTCTCCCCAGTCGTTAACGACAAAATACCTTCCTTAGAAGCGATTTGTTCACTGATACGCATCATCATCCGGCGCATGACTGTCATGGAGTAGCCGTGTGGTATCGCTTGATGCACCTTTTGCTGCAGTTTGGTAAACGGTACGACATGTATGCGTATAGAATGACCATATTTCGTCAATTGCCGCGCCAGATCAAACACCTTTTGTTTCGCACGTTCACTCGTAAAAGGTGGAGAATGAAAATGAACAGCCTCCACTTGGACTCCTCGCTTCATGGTTAGATAACCTGCAACCGGACTGTCAATTCCTCCTGATAGCAGGAGTAGTGTTTTACCTGATGAACCGACCGGCAAGCCGCCTGCCGCTTGTATCTTTTGTGAAGTGATATACGTGCCGTCTTGCCGGATTTCTACTCTTAATTCCATATCGGGCTGATGTACATCCACTGTATATCCTTCTGTATTCTTCAGCAAATAACCGCCTAATACTTGGTTGAATTGCTGCGATCTTACAGGAAAATCTTTATCCGTCCGCTTTGTCGTTACTTTGAAAGTTTTAACTCCTTCTGCTTCTTGAAGAGCAAACAAAGCAGCCTTTTTAATCTGCTCTTCTTCATTGTTTACCTTTATTGCTTTGCTCAGACTGTGGATTCCAAATATTGTTCTGCAACGTTCAATAATCGGTTCCGGATCCTGACCATTTAGCAAAATGTACATCCGATCCCGCTGCCGCTTTACTTTGATATCTGGTATATCCTTTACTTTATTTTGAACGTTTTCTTGTAATTTCTGGGTGAAAATTTTCCGGTTTTTCCCTTTTAATGCAATTTCACCATATCGAATCAAAATATATTCATAATTCATAGTATCTACCCCATTAATTCGCTAAATTGATGCAGAACCTCGTCAAGCGCTTTGCAAAAGCCTTCGATTTCCTTCTGCTGATTATGATAAGAAAGACTGATACGCAATGCAGAACTGCTTATTGATTCAGGCATTCCGCAAGCAGCCAGTACAGAGCTGACATCTTCATTTTTAGATGAACAGGCTGACTTAGTCGAGATATAATATCCTTTTTCGCTTAAGGCATGAATTAGAACCTCTGGTTTATAACCCGGAACAGATAGATTAATGATGTGTGGTGCGTGTCCAGCTGGTGAATTGATTGAAACCTGTTTCATCTTATCCAGGCATGACCACAGTGTCTCTTTCATTTCCAAAAGGTGCTTTTTTTGCTTCTTTTGTTCTTCTAATATGAGACGAACAGCCTTCACCAGAGAAACAATCCCCGCAAGATTCTCTGTTCCAGAACGGATGGATTGCTCCTGTCCACCGCCATGCATTAATGGAAACAGATCGGTTCCCTTTTTTGAAAAAAGAAGTCCTGTCCCTTTCAATCCGTGTATTTTATGACCTGAAATCGTGCATAAATCAATGCCACTGTCAGATAACGATAACGGCACTTTCCCAAAGCCTTGCACATGATCCACATGAAAATGCAATTTTGGATATCGCTTGGCTATATTACCGATTTCTTCAATTGGTTGTACGGTCCCCAGTTCATTATTAACATGCATAATGCTGATTAAGATTGTTTCTTCGGTAATCGCAGCTTCCACTGCGGCAGGATCGATAAGACCTAAATGGTTTACTGGAAGATAGGTTATAGAAAAACCCAATTTTTCCAATCCTCTGCAGGCTTCGAGCACAGATGGATGCTCAATCTGGGAAGTGATAATATGCCTGCCTCTATTTTGATGGGCTAGTGCAGTTCCCTTTATAGCTGTATTGTTCCCTTCTGTACCGCCAGATGTGAAAACAATTTCTTCCTCTTTCACATTAAGCAATTCTGCTGCCTGCTGTCTGGCCCTCAACAAAAGCTTTTCAGCTTCTGCGCCAGTTCGATGGATCGATGAGGGATTTCCATAATACTTTTCCGAAACTTGGGTAAAACTATCGATAACTTCTGGATAAGGTTTTGTTGTAGCACTATTATCTAAATAAATCATGGAAACACCCCTCCCCTTTCATATTTATGCAATCATTTATAATACCATAATTAATCCCCTGCTACAAAATCTTGTCAGCAAGGGATTAATTCGTGTTATTTCGAGTCAATATGGAGATCAGAAAGTAATTCATCGATTGAAATGACAGGTCTTTCGTTATTTGTTTCATTTGATTCAATTTCTACCGCACTGCTTCGGTTTGCAAAAAGACCAGCACTATCAAGCTTTCTATCTATCCTTTTTGCCAGCGAATGCTTGACTGTAAGTCTGCTGTCATCTTCATGCTGGAAGTCCTCCCACATCAACACAGCTGTAGTAGCCCATAACAGGATGGCCGTCACAGTCAATATGCCAATGAACAAGCTTATCTTCTTCATTTTACAATCAGCTTGGCACCTTACTATACGCTTCGAGTCTCTTTAATGCACCCGGTTCTACTTCCTCCAAGGCCTGAACAGCTTCTTCTAATGCAGGCTCATATTCAAAACTGCGGAATCTATTTTCTGCTTCGGAAAGTCTTGCTGCCAATAAAGGATATTTACTCCGATATCGATTGGCATACTGGATGACCAATTCGACCAGGTGTGCCTGTTCCAACAGCATTTCCGTCTGCTCTGTCATGGAAGACACTGCCTTTTCAGCTTCCGCTAGCGAGTGCTGGACTTCCCCCATATCAAGGGGCTGTTTTTCCAATTTTCCGGCCACGTCGTCTACCCGATCTGCAGCCTCCTCGAAAAGCTCCCAAATGAATCCCGGGACACCCGGTATATTACTTTTCATTAGCGTCCGATGCGTATCCTGAAGTGCCTTCCGCATTTCAAGGATCATTTCTTTGGCTTCCAATTCATCTTTTCTCAAAGTCTGAATCTGACTGCTAAAAGCTTCATGTCTTGCTTTAAGCTTCTCCAATTCATTGGACGCTGTCTCTATTTTTTCACGAAGTTCGATGTGGGTAGCCGTATGTTCATCAAGGCCACGATCAATACTATCAAGATCTTCTTTCAATTGTTTGACCAGTTTATCCAAGTTCAAGTGGTTCTCCAAATCTGTGTCCTCTAAATAGTAGGACTCCTGCAGGTTTTCGACTTCCTGTGTTGTTTCCTCAAAAGACTGAATTTCCGTTTCCAAATCCCGTCGGAACGAAGGCAACTGCTTTTCTACATAGTTTTTTGCAATTGCTTCTTTCTCAAGCAACTGGTACATTTCCTTCATTCGTTCTTCGACATGTTCGAGGAAAGGCACGACTTCCTCCAATACCCCTTTATCAAGCTGGTCTATAAAATCTTGCAGCTTGGTCTTATACTGATGGATCTCTTTTTCAAATCCTAAATGGGATATATGATATCCATCCTTTTTCATACCCACGATACCGTTTTGCAGTTCATCTAACTGATTAGGAAGGGTTTGCCGGCATTTTTTGTAAATCCCCGGGAATTCCTTCATTTTTGTTTCTAACTCCGACAAGTGCTCGCGTAATCCATCAACAAGTTTCTGAGCCTCAAAATAGTTGCCTTCTTCTGTAAGCTGGTAGTAGTTTTCAATCGTTCGATTGATTTCGTCCAATTCACCTTCAAAACGAGCTTCAGATTTCCCAAAATGATGGCGGTTATGCAGAAGTGATTTCCTCAGTTCTTTCACTCTCGGGTTTAACTCTTCGATTGCTTTTCGACTGTTCTCTTCCGAGTCAAGCAATTGTTCCAGCTCTACATACATTTGTTCAATGTCCGATTCAATTGCTTTCAGCGCATCATCTACACGAAGCAGATTTTGCTTCGAGACCGAAAAACGGTACCTGTCAGCTGCTTCTTCGGCGTCAAACAAGTACTCTTCCATATCTGGAAGTTCCCTCGTTAGAATTGAATCCCACCGATCCTTCCATTTTTCAAAGTTTTCCTGTGTTTCACCGGATAAATTCAATGATTTCACCCGGGATAATTCTGCACTTACATTCCTGTTCATAATATCCATCTTCCATCCTTCCAGACGGTCGACTTCATCATAAATCCTTTTGCGCCAAATAAGTCCAAAAATGATTAAAGCGATTAAAATAAGGATACCGCCGATTATGTACGCCATAAAAAACCTCCTGACTAATCCAATAAACTGTTTACATATGAGAATGAGAGGAAAAAACTTCCGTTACAGAAGGCCATCTCCCTCTCTTTTTCAAGCTCCACAGCGTTCAGTTGTTTCCGGTGACTTCAAACTTCCTGATAAAACAACGAACTCCTTTTTTCCAGATGAAAATGATTACTATTATGATACCATGTTAACTGGCATTTTTGTTTATTAATTTTCAAATTTATTCACACACCGACAAATTTTTCAAACAAACCGCCATCTGTTGTCGGATAGATGATTTTTCCGAGGGTTTGGAGATGATTTGATAGCAAGAAAAAAGCAGGTGTCGAGTACACCTGCTTAACGAGACAGTATGCTAGGCTTGCTTTTTTTATCCATTTCAGTACCTTCTGACAAGTGATCGATCCAGCGACAAATCAGATGGACATATTTCTTCGCAAAGAACTCTTGAGATTGATTCCAGTTCACCAGTGTTTTCCACTCATTCGCAGACGAATACGGGCTGTTCAACAAGCCTTTCAACTGAACATATAAAAACTGTAAATCTAATTTTGTATTACCCGAGTCTCGCAATGCTTCTTTAAATACACTGTTGATCAGGTGATTTTCCTTCGCTAAATAAGTAACCATCATTTCTCTGACGAAAACGGAATCAAGCGAAAGTTCACGATGAATAAAACAAGTAAATTGATGCTGTTCTTGCTTATAATGTATAATAGTTGCAATCATCTGCTTCAGTCGATCAATCTTCGGCATCGCTTCGGTAGTTGTCATTGTTTCCTCGAGAACAGTTAGGTATTGTTCATAATAACTGGTAACGATCGACTCCAGTAAGCCCTGCTTGCTTTTAAAATAATAACTGATCAATGATACATTAACCGAAGCTGAATGAGCAATATCGCGTACAGATGTGCCATGGTAGCCTTTTGCGTAAAATAACCTGCAAGCTGCTTCCATCACCTTTTGTTTCGTTTGATTATTCGTCACAGGTACCACCTCCTCTTGTCTTTTACGACATAAGCGGGGAGAGTCCTGCAACAGTCGCTCGTCAAATACCGCATCCTTTTGTCGAGATGACGTCTATTACCAAGAACTGTTGCAGTATGTCAGATTAATTGTCTAATAATGCAAAGGAAAAGGCGGGGATACAATGTTTGAAGTAAAAAATTATTCCGGATCCAAAGAGAAGGATTATAAACTGCTATTAAAGCAGCTGGAGGCTTTAATAGAAGATGAGCCAGATCTCATAGCTAATCTTTCCAATGCTTCTGCTTTGCTCAATCAATTTTTGGGTGATGTCAATTGGGTGGGATTCTATATTTGGAGAGAAGACGAGTTAGTTTTGGGACCGTTCCAAGGATTGCCGGCTTGTGTACGAATCAAATCCGGCAAAGGGGTATGCGGAACAGCTGTACAGGAAGGAAAAACGCAGCTTGTTGAAGATGTGAACCAGTTCCCTGGACATATAGCCTGTGATGCGGCAAGCCAGTCTGAAATTGTCGTGCCGATTCATAGAGAAGGATCTATTTTTGGTGTACTTGATATCGACAGTCCAAATAAAGGCAGATTCGATAAAGAAGATCAACATTATTTGGAACAATTTGCCGCGATTTTGGAAAAACATATATAAAAAACCAAATGAGAAGGCTGGTCATGTAGACCAGCCTTACTTTGGCTCTCCGATGCACTTGGCTTTGACTACGCAGTTTTTCCCCAGCTCCTTTGCCTGATACAGTGCTTCGTCCGCCCTGTCAAATACATTGTCCGAATGTTGTTCCTGCCCTTTATTCCAATAAGACACACCAATCGATATGGTGACGGTAGGCTCTGTAAAAGCTTCAACTTGCTTGACTAACTGGTGAGCTGTATCCATGCCATCCTCTGTGGAAGCGTTCGGAAGATAAACGGCAAGTTCTTCGCCTCCCCATCTGGCGGCAAAATCTTCCGCACCTAAATGCCCTTTTATAATCGTGGCAACTTGAATGATTAGTTCATCTCCCAGTTCGTGTCCGTATGTGTCGTTGAATTTTTTAAAGTCATCGATATCTATTAATAAAAAAGCACCTTGTTCGTCCTCCGACAAGTGTTCCTGAAGCCGTTCATCCAAATATTTTCTCGAATAAAGACTGGTGAGATAATCGGTAATGACCAGGTGTTCCAGTTGTTCTCGAAGCATCGAATTGACAAAAGCCAGCGTGGAATGATGGACAAGTGATTGGATCAGCTTGAATGCTTCAAAAGAGAAATAGTATGCATCTGGATGGAGTACAAAAATAGCTCCTTTGACTTGTTTCGATTGTACCATCGGTATTGCCATAACCGAATGATAAGGCAAACGTATTTCCGGATACTTAATGGAAAAATCGCCAATGAACACAGCATCATGTTGCCTTTTAAGAAGTTCTAGGGTATTGCCAAGGAATTGTTTCGCACTTCTGGATAAAAAGTAATCCGTACTTCCGTCTAAGACTTCGTATTCATCCTGGCTGTCTTCTTTAAAAAGAATGAATCCGATTTCTTCTGCACCGAATTTATCCTTGATTTGCCGATTCATAAAAGTGGTTGTTTCAATTAATCGCAAGTTTGAATTCAATGTATGGGACGTTTCATTAATTAATTGAAGGTCCTCGATTAGTTGTTTAGACTGTTGATAAAGACGGGCATTCTCCATAGCGTTTCCAGCTTCATTCGCCAATAAGGAGATAAATTCCACATCTTCAGCAGGGAAGGTAATAACAGTGGAAGCACAAATTTGCAAAACACCATAAACCCCTTGCTTACCTTTGAGCGGAATATACAAATTTGATTCGCAAGCTTCCGCTAATTGCTCGTATTGAACATCACCAGTAAGGAAGGCATGGACGCTAACTCTGTTGGTCACATTGTCATTATAAATCAATTCTTTAGTAGGCAGATCATCCGCCCCGGGGAACTCCTGCGACAGGAATAAATAATAATCAAACCCGGGATAAACATCCTTCAATGTGGCAATAACTTCTTCCAATACCTCTTTCGTATTAATAGAAGCATGAAATGAAGACGTAACCTGGTATAGTATCTGATTATTGTAATTGGTTTTCGCGGTATGTATGTAATTGGATAATGCGCGAAGTTGACCTGAAATCTCTTCTGCTATGGAATTCGCTTCCCGCCGGCACCAATCCGAAAAGTAATCTGCTGCTGTAAAAAGGAAGCCGACCTTTTTTTCTTCATCTCGTAAAGGAATCAGCATGGCCTGAAGAGAAGACGTAGAAAGGAACAACTCTTTTCCAGCCTCCCAGGGATCTTCTTTAGCCACTATGGAAGCTGGAAGTGTTTCTACTGCCATTTTTTCAAGTGCAGAATCATCAGTTTTCAAGCTATATCCATTTTTCCATGCATCATAATAATAGATGCCCGTATATTGTACAGGTATAAATTGCTTTACTTTCTCACAAATTTTTTTAATTACCTCATCAATGGAAGGGGTATTTTCTTGCATGAACATATCGAGCATGCGGTACCAGCTTTCACACCTCGATAATCTATTGTTGATATCCATAAATTCTCACCTATCATTAGTACGGCAGCCTACCGAAAATACGGAAGTGCCTGGAATGTTATGTTCTCTTCTAACTGTTCAAAAATTAATTGTAAATATGATATAATCATGTTTCCATCTAGTAAGTGATATAGGAGATATATCCTAATTATATATGATTAAACATGCTTTTCCTACTTATTTCCTAGAATTATTCCGAATATTTGTATCCAAGCAATCATTCCTTGACTTCTCTAATCAAAAAAACTATAATGGACTTTGTGTAAAAAAGGTAGCCTTCGTGAACCTCCGACTGTTTCATTTTGTTCCTTACAACAAGTAAGGTGTATCGTGTAACTCTCTGCTGCTGGAGCGATGGTACATGAAAACAAAATGGGCAGCGATTGGGAACACACTGTCTTATTTTATGCAAATCTTATATATAAAGGAGAAGATGTACAATGGCTCGCTATACAGGTCCTGTATGGAAAAAGTCTCGTCGTCTTGGAATTTCTTTAACTGGTACTGGTAAGGAACTAGATAAGCGTCCTTACGCTCCAGGTCAACATGGTGCTAACCAGCGCCGCAAACTATCTGAATATGGTCTTCAATTGCAAGAGAAGCAAAAGCTTCGCTTCATGTACGGAATTAACGAACGACAATTCCGCCGCTTGTTTGACCAAGCTGGAAAGATGAAAGGTATCCATGGTGAAAACTTCATGATCCTTCTTGAATCCCGTTTGGATAACCTTGTTTATCGTCTGGGTCTTGCCCGCACTCGCAGACAAGCACGCCAGCTCGTAAGTCACGGTCACGTTACCGTCGATGGCGGAAGAGTGGACATTGCTTCTTACCGAGTGAAACCAGGACAAGTGATTGGTCTTCGTGAAAAATCACAAAGTCTTAATATCGTTAAAGAAGCTGTGGAAACGAACAACTTTGTTCCTGAATACCTATCTTTCAATGAAGATGCTTTGGAAGGAACTTACACTCGTTACCCTGAACGTTCTGAACTTCCAGCAGAAATCAACGAAGCACTTATCGTTGAATTCTACTCTCGTTAATCGGGATAATTTGGAGATTAACATACAAAGAGCCCTTGAAATGTTGTTGGATCAACGTTTCAAGGGCTTTTGCATTTTATTTAACCATAATGCACCGACTTGGAAAAAAGGATAGCTTGCAAAATGCTTATTCAAGATCCAAACCTTTCCTTTATGTATATTCTAACCAAACATATTTACAGCGCACTCGTCAAATACGGTCAGCTGATAAACGTGATAGTCTCCTTTATTTTCCACATTATCGTTTGGGCCGTTCACGAACATGTTTTGTTCTTTGTTCTTCTTATGTTTCTAATTAGTTCAAGAATAAATTTTAGGGTTATACGAAAGTCACACCCTCAAAGGTGCCTCGCAATACTTCTTCACACTAAAGAAGCCCAGATTTCACCTATTCTCATGTAATCTTACATCTTAATATGAACTGGCTTATAGTATAAAATTGCAGAATTACCCTCTCTAAATTCACCTTCTCCGTATCCCTCCCCTATTGAAAAAGCAGACAGTTTCCAAGAACTGTCTGCTCTTATGAAAGTCAATCATTGAAAGCGAATCAAAAAGTACTTTTTCTTTCCTCTTCTTATGATGGTAAAGCGATCGTCGATACGATCTTCCGCTCCTATGGCTTTGTCTAAGTCCTGCTGTCTGTCGCCGTTGATGTAAATAGCCCCGTTTTTGACATCCTCCCTGGCTTGCCTTTTCGAAGAAGAAATTCCCGCTTCCACCAGAAGCTCGACGATGTTGGCATCTTCTTTTGTTTTGGTGTAAGAAGGGACGTCCTTGAAGCCCTGTTCGATTTCTTCAGCATTCAAAGACTTAATATCTCCATTGAATAAAGCGCTGGAAATCCGCTTCGCTTGATCAAGCGCATCATTGCCATGGACCATCTCCGTCATTTCTTCGGCAAGCCTTGTATGGGCAGTACGTTTTTCTGGCGCTGTCTCGAGCTCTTTTTCCAGTGACTGCAACTCCTCTTGTTCCATAAATGTGAAATATTTGAGGAATTTCATCACATCCCGGTCATCTGTATTGATCCAAAACTGGTAGAATTCGTACGGAGATGTTTTATCCGGATCTAGCCATACAGCTCCGCCTGCTGTCTTACCAAACTTGGTTCCATCCGCTTTGGTGATCAATGGCATCGTCAAACCGAAAACCTTTGCCTCTGTTTCCTCGTCCTCGCGTGTTCTGCGAATCAGTTCCATTCCTGCGGTGATATTTCCCCATTGATCACTTCCGCCGATTTGTAGCGTACAGTTCTCTTTTTCATAAAGATTCTGAAAGTCAAGGGATTGCAAAATCATGTAGCTGAATTCAGTAAAAGATATACCATTCTGGATCCGGGATTCAACGGACTCCTTGGCGAGCATGTAATTGATACCGAAGTGCTTTCCAGTATCCCTCAGGAAGTCAATTATGGTCATTTTGGACAGCCACTCGAAATTATCTCGCGCTGCCGCCGCATTCTCCCCTTGCTCAAAATTAAGCAATTTAGCAAGCTGTTGTTTGATTTTTTCACTAAACCCTTTTACAACCTCTGCTTCATTTAACGTTCTTTCCGTAGAACGGCCGCTCGGGTCTCCAATCATACCGGTACCACCGCCAATTAAGGCAATCGGACGGTGTCCAGCCAGCTGAAACCTTTTCAGCATGATAACAGGAAGCAAATGTCCTATATGCAGACTGTCAGCTGTAGGATCAAATCCGCAGTATAAGGTGACCACATTTTCCTCTAAATGTTTTTTCAATCCTTCTTCGTCGGTGGTCTGTTGCACAAGACCCCGCATTTGCAAATCTTCTAAAATATCCATGCTTTACACTCCTTCTTCAACTATTGGCTAAATGGACTAACTAAAAAGCAAGACAAACAAAAAAACCTCCTCCCCAAAAAAAGGGACGAAGTTGTTCGCGGTACCACCCTTGTTGCATTCCAAAGAATGCCACTTGATTCGATAACGGCCAGGCAAGCCGTCTCCTGGTTTCGCAGGAGAAACTCCAGAACGTAATTCATGAATTTGTTTTGTACTGCCTTTCAGCATCCGGCAGCTCTCTGACAACAGGGAACAATCCACTACTTCATTCCTTCTTCGCTGTTACATTTCAGAAGTTCTGAAAATATTACATTTTATTTACTAATGATACATTAATACCATATCTTTTGGGTAAATGCAATAATATATGGAGGAATGCCTGCGATTAAGTTGACTGCTGTGCTATAATATAGATTGATATTTAGGAGGTTTTGCTGTGAATCTGAAAAATTTTGCGGTCAAATATAGAGATAAACTGAAGGAATGGTGGCAGGCAGGTAAGATTCAGAAAAGCTTTCGAATCACCTACGATGTTGTTTGGAATATCATGCTCTTCTTTATCATCATCGGATGTATCGGACTGTTTTTTGCAGGTGGTACGGGAGCCGGATACTTTGCCTCACTTGTTAAGGATGAACCGGTAAGATCAGCTGAAAACATGAAAGAAGAAATATATAACTATGAAGAAACATCGGAATTATACTTTGCTGATAACAAATACTTAGGAAACATCCGCTCTGATTTGTACCGGGAGGAAACCAGTCTAGACAAGGTATCTGATTATGTAAAGGATGCCATCATCGCCACGGAGGACTCCGAATTTGAAACACACAACGGCGTTGTCCCCAAAGCGATTTTACGCGCTATTTATCAGGAAGCGACAAATTCATCAGTTAAGACCGGTGGAAGTACGCTGACCCAGCAGTTAATCAAAAACCAAATTCTCACCAACGAAGTGTCCTTTGAAAGAAAGGCTAAAGAAATACTCTTGGCCATGCGATTGGAAAAATCACTTAGCAAGGATGAAATTTTGGAAGCCTATCTTAACATTGTCCCGTTTGGCAGAAACGCATCGGGAGACAATATTGCAGGGATCGAAACAGCAGCACAGGGTATTTTCGGTGTGAAAGCAAGCGAAATCAATCTTGCACAGGCAGCATTCATCGCCGGTCTCCCGCAGAGTCCATCCTACTACACACCTTTTACCAATACGGGAGAAATAAAAGATGAAGATGCGCTTCAGCCTGGCTTGAATCGGATGCAGACCGTCCTGAACAGAATGCTGGAAGCCGGGTATATCACCCAGGACGAATATGAGAAAGCAGCTGACTACGATATCACTGCTGACTTCACAGAGCCTACACCTACTCCTTTGGACAAGTATCCTTACTTGACTAATGAAGTGGAAGAACGTGCCAAGGATATCATCATGAAGCAGCTTGCGGAGCAAGATGGTTACACAGAAGAAGACATTGCCGGCAACGACTCACTTCAGGAAGAATATAGTATTCTAGCAGACAGGAATTTACGACGGAAAGGATACAAGATTCATACGACCATCAACAAAAAAATCTATGATGCCTTCCAAAAAATTGGCGAGGAGTATGATAATTACGGCCCTGATAAGCCGCAAACTGTAATTGATCCCGAAACTGGTGAAGAAACAACCATTATGGAACCAGTCCAGGCTGCTGGAATGCTGATTGAAAACAGCAGTGGAAAGATCATCAGTTTCCTCGGCGGGCGGGGATACGATACTTCAGAAGTAAACCATGCGACAGACACGTTGCGTAACAACGGAAGTACCATGAAACCACTATTAGTTTATGGACCTGCTATGGAAGCTGGTGTGATCCAGCCGGGATCGATTGTTCTTGATCACCATTTAAATGCAAGATATCCACAGCTTCCGAAAAATTGGCCAAAGAACTACACAGGTACAACACATGGACTTGTTACAGCGAGGGAGGCACTGAAAAAGTCTTACAATATTCCGGCCGCTACGACGTATCAGGAAATTGTCTCCAGCGATCCGGCAACCAACTACCTGGAAAAAATGGGCTTCTCCTCTCTTACAGAAGAGGATCACACCAATGCTTCTTTAGCAATTGGTTCCCTGGGTGAAGGGGTCACCGTAGAAGAAAACGTAAATGCTTTCTCCACTTTTGGAAACAATGGAAAGTTTGTCGATGCTTACATGATCGATAAAATAGAAACAAAAGACGGAGACGTTCTATACGAGCATGAAAGCAAGCCGGTCGACGTTTTCACGCCGCAAACCAATTATCTGACTGTGGATATGATGCGGGATGTACTAACAAGCGGAACAGCTACCTATACGCAATCCCGTTTATCCAACCGAAGCGTCGACTGGGCCGGCAAGACAGGTACCTCCGTTGATTGGTGGGACGCATGGTTTGTAGCCACCAACCCAAATGTAACGATGGGAACCTGGATCGGTTATGATACACCAAAAGAATTGACTTGTAACGCTCAATATCCGTGTAGCACAGGATACAGCAATCGGAACATCGGTTTATGGTCCGAACTGGTCAATGCAGCTACCGAGATCGATCCGAGCCTGATGGCTCCCGACAACAAATTCGACAGACCCGATAATATTGTAGAACGTTCTTTCTGCCGTACTTCCGGGATGTCTCCTTCCGATTTATGTAAAGATATCGGATTAGTGGGCTCTGATATATTCAACAGTAAATTTGCCCCAGACGAAGAAGATAACAGTCTTGTTAGCGGTGATTTTGTTAAGGTTGATGGGAAGTCCGTGAAGGCCGGAGATAAATCGCCATCTGAATTCACCGATGGTGACGGCGTGTCCTTGAATCCGGATTGGCTCGAGGTAAACATGTATGACACATTAAGTGACTTATCCGTATTAAAGCCAAGAAATGCGGGAGGAGCATGGGATAAGGTATCGTTTACGGCAGGAAGCAGTGCTTCTTCCGATATCTCTGATGACGGAAAAGCCCCTGCGCCGCCGTCTTCCTTATCTAATAGCGGAACAAAGCTTAAGTGGAAAAAGTCATCAAGCAATGATGTAGTCGGCTATCGAATATTCCGTGCAGAAAGTAAAGATGGACCGTTTAGTTTAATCGGGAATACAACCGATTCAAGCTTTACTGTTCCAAGTAAAGGAGCAGTCTATCAGGTAAAAGCAGTGGACTACTTCGGCAGGGAATCCTCCGCTTCCAAAACGATTCAAATCGGAAAATTGAAGGATGAATCGAAAGACAAGAAAGCTGATGAGAAAATGGACAAAGATAAAAAAGAAAAAAAGAAACAGGAAGAAGACAAGGAAAAGCAGGACGAATCTTCTTCTGATGATGAAGCGGAACAGCAGTCAGATAGTAACGAACAGGAAAACGATGATCAAACTGAGGACCAAGACAATCAGCAGAATGAACAAGAAGATGATTCAGAGCAACCAGAAGAATAGTGGTCAAATGAGACATCCCAAAGGCCCTTCGGTTTCGAAAAAACCACCAGCATGTTGGTATCATGCTGGTGGTTTTCCTTTTAGGTCGGAAGTCCTGAATACATTTTTTCATCGACCAAACAAAGAGAATAAATTGCAGGCTATTTTATCATGTTTTCTGTTCAAGATAGGATTAGAAGTATGCTAATCCAGCACTGCGTAAATTGCCTCAGCTAACATCTGCTTAGTTTACTGGGATAGCCTATCTTTCGCCTAATTAGATTAAAGCTGCCAAGTAGTATATTGACTCTCTTTTCTAAACGACTAGTGGATGTATGTCTATCATTCTTGTTTTTAAACACTTGCAGTTCCTGTATAATGAAAATATACATTGAACATTCAGGTGGTGACACGGTGAAGCATGATAAAAACTACCATTCCCTGCAATTGGATACAGAGCAGGGAAATATAATTGTAGAAGGCCCACTCCCTTCTTCTGCTTTAAAAGCTTACCATTTCCATGAAGGACTTAGCGCTTTCCGTCCTGCTCCTAAACAATTTGAAGCATTACAGGATATTGCCGATTTCCCAGAAGGTCGTATTGTTATTGCAAGGACTGCGGACACAATCATTGGATATGTTACTTATTTGTATCCCGATCCGCTTGAACGCTGGTCTGAGTTCAATATGGACGATTTGATTGAACTTGGCGCTATTGAAATAGCAGCAGATTACCGAGGAAACAAGATTGGTTCTCACCTTTTAAGCGTCTCCATGCTCGATGAAGAAATGGAGAATTATATTATTATTTCAACAGAATATTACTGGCACTGGGATTTAAAAGGAACAAAATTAAGCGTCTGGAATTATCGGAAGGTAATGGAGAAAATGATGTATGCGGGTGGACTGACCCCTGCCCCGACAGACGACCCGGAAATTGTTTCCCATCCTGCAAATTGCTTGATGGTGCGAATTGGCAAAAATGTACCGAAAAGCTCGATTGAACAGTTCGACAAGCTGCGCTTTTTACAGAGGGAAAAGTACCGTTCTTTAAGGGAGGGAATCTAACATGCTTGTAGAAGAAATCATGAAAACGAAAGTAATCACGTTGACTCCCAAATCAACCATAGCCGAAGCCTTGAAAATTTTGAACGAGCATCCCATCCGGCATATCCCGATAGTGAATAGCGGGAAACAGGTCGTTGGCATCGTCTCAGATCGGGATGTCCGTGACGCCAGTCCATCTATTTTTCAACAAGACCACGCTTCTGATGAATTATATAACCCGATTCATACAATCATGAGCACCCCTGTAGTGACGGTTCACCCGCTTGATTTTGTAGAAGAAATAGCAGCGATTTTCTATGAACAGGAATTCGCATGCGTACCTGTGGTCAGTGAGAATAAGCTTGTTGGAATCGTTACGGAAAAAGACATGCTGTACACACTGATTCAATTGACTGGTACAAATGTACAAAGTTCTCAATTAGAGGTGAAAGTACCCGACAGAGCCGGAATTCTTCCCGAAGTGGCAAATATTTTCGGCAAACGAAAAGTGAATATTACCTCGGTACTGATTTATCCATACAAAAGTGATCGCCAGTATAAGATCCTCGTTTTTCGTTTTCAAACAATGAACCCGCTTCCAATAAAAGCTGACTTAAAAGCAGCTGGTTATCAAGTGCTTGGTCCTGATGCAGAGGATCCTGCCTTATGAAGCGAGAACCAGTATTTATATATTCAACCGCTTATACGGACTATCATTTCAATGCCGACCATCCATTCAACCAACAAAGGGTCGTTATGACAAAGGAACTCTTAGAAGCGGAAGGCAGGCTATTTGATCATCAGATTGTTACGCCAAGACTGGCTAAAGAAGATGAATTAGCCCTAGTCCATGACCCCCGGTACATAGAGGCCGTCAAACAGGCAGGAAACGGGCAGTTACAACAAGAGGAAGCATGGCAATTTGGATTAGGCACTGAGGATACCCCTATGTTCTCCGGCATGCATGAGGCTGCTTCATTGTTAGTAGGCGGTACATTGACAGCAATAGACAGTGTACTGAACAACCGGGCTCCTCAAGCATTGAATTTAGGCGGTGGACTGCATCACGGATTTAAACGGAAGGCTTCCGGTTTTTGTATTTACAACGATGCTGCGGTTGCAATCAAGTATATCCGCGAGCACTATGGCTTACGGGTTTTATACGTAGATACCGATGCCCATCATGGAGATGGCGTACAATCCTTCTTTTATCATGATCCGGAGGTCTGTACACTATCCATTCATGAAACAGGCAGATACTTATTCCCAGGTACGGGAAGCACGAGTGAACGTGGTGTTAAAAATGGCTATGGATATACGTTCAATCTCCCTGTCGATGCTTTTACAGAAGATGAATCTTTTATATCTCTCTATGAATCCGCTTTCAAAGAAGTGGCCGAATATTTTCAACCTGATATCATTATCACCCAAAACGGTGCCGACGCACATTGTTACGATCCGCTTACCCACTTGTGTTCCACAACGAAGACATTTGAAGTTATTCCCAGATTGGCGAAAGAGATCGCCGAGCAATATTGTGGCGGCAAATGGATCGGCTTAGGAGGCGGCGGGTACGATATCTGGCGGGTGGTACCTCGAGTATGGGGGCAGCTATGGAGTGTCATGATGACAGGGGACATTTTGACTGGCCCCCTTCCTGCTGAATGGAAAGGAAAATGGGAAAGGATGTCTCCGGTTTCGCTTCCTGACAATTGGCAAGACGAAGCGGGGATATACAAACCAATCCCCCGTAAACAGGAAATCACGGAAAAAAACCGGCTGACACTTAATCAATGCCTGCAATATTGCAGAAATAAGCAGCAGTATAACAATAGTTGAAAAAGCCTTTTCACAGCAACACAATTGAAAATGCTTTTATAATAAGAATGTTTTTCACAGTAAATTAAACTGCGCAGTAACTGTAATAAGAGGTTTCATTGCCTATTCAAAAAGAGTATTAGCCAACGCTTCGGGAGCATACTTTGCTTTCCGCTGGCACGGCTTCAGCTAACTTGGTAAAGAAAACCGCTTTACCAAGTGGATCTTCAGCTCGCGCTTTTCCCGCAGGAGTCTACGTAAATTTCCTGCGCTAAGAAGCATGTTGATTAACGCTAGCGTAGAAACTTTTATTTTGAAACCCATATCAGGAAACGAGTATTTTTCTTCATAAAAAACAGGTAGGGTTCCGGCTTTTCTCCTTCTCTTGGACTTTCTCCTTGTTTTCCTAGTTATATGCAGTACCAAGTGATTCAAGAGAAAAATGTCTAGTACACTCGTTTATAAACAGGAAGCTGTTCTCAGCGGAGGAAATGCATCGGTGAAATCCCGCAGAGCGCAAGCTCGAGGAAGTTCACCAGCCGCCCGCGGGAAGCGCAGGGTATTTCCGCAGCGTCAGACTCCAACTAAATATTTAAAAAAAATTAGGTAGACTAATTCAAACTATGTCGCAGTTTCTATCTAATGCGCCAGTTGCTTCTTTTAAGGGAAATGGTTGATATTTGTCCATAGTAAAACCCGAGCCTAAATTCGGGCTCGGGTTTCCGTAAATAACTAAATCTTTCTTGCTAGTTCTATTCATCCGTTTCCTGAAGCAAGACAATTTCCACGCGACGATTCTTGGCCCAGTTAGCTGAAGAATCATTTGGTACAAGCGGACGAGTATCACCATAACCTGCAGCACTGAAACGTTCTTTTTCCACATCGCCGTTATTGATCAAATACCGGACCACCCGACTTGCTCTTGCAGCTGATAATTCCCAGTTGGACGGAAATCGATAATTCGAAATTGGACGGTTGTCTGTGTGTCCTTCTATCCTGACAGCATTGGAAATATTGCTTAACAAAATATCAACCTTGTCCAACAGTACTTCTCCATCGTCGATAATATCGGCTTCCCCAGACTCGAATAAGACTTTTTCCTGGAGAATCAGGACAACTCCGTCATCGGTTTGATTCGCTGTAATCACATTGTTTAAATCATTTTTATCCAGAAAAGCAGTCACCTGACGCATTAAATCATCCGTTGAATCCGCTTTTTCCTGTTCAGAAGAATCTTGCTCATCCATTTTTTCATCTGATTCATTCATCTGTAAGCCTGACTGCTTATTATCGGTATTTTCAGCAGGATTTTCCATAGGGATCGGTGATGGTGATTGTTCAAAAATCTTACTACTGCGGAATGATTCTGCCAACGCCTCAAATTTCTCTAAATCAATCTGGGACATGGAAAATAACAGGATAAAGAAAACGAGGATCAGTGTCACCATATCGGCATATGTAACCATCCATTTCGGTGCTCCCTTATCTTTCCGCCTTCTCTTTCTAAGCTTCATGAATGGAATCTCCCAAAATCGAACTCTCTACCTCTTCATCTGCCTTGTATTTCACATCATCGGATAGAAAAGCGGTCAGTTTTTCTTCCAGTATTCTCGGATTTTGTCCTGATTGCACTCCGATGACACCTTCAATAATAATTTGTTTAAAAAAGATTTCTTCCTCCGTCTTGTTTTCCAATTTCCCTGCCATCGGGATAAATACCAGATTGGCCAGCACTGTCCCGTAAAAAGTCGTTAACAAAGCGACTGCCATATTCGGCCCCAGTGTAGAGGGATCTTGTAGATTATTGAGCATGAGTACAAGTCCAATCAGAGTTCCAATCATTCCCCACGCGGGTGCATATTCGCCAGCCTTTTCAATAATTAAACGTCCCTTGTGGTGGCGTTCTTCCAAGGCAGTGATTTCTGCATGCATGATATCATGAATAACTTCTGATTCGATCCCATCCACTGCAAGAAGAATCCCCTTTTTAAGAAAAGGATCATCCACTTCTTCCAGCTCATTTTCCAAAGCAAGCAACCCTTCTCTCCTCGCTCTCTCTGACAGATGGACGAATAGACGGATTAATGCTGGCAGACTTATGTCACTTTTCGTAAAAGCTTCTTTCATGACATGACTGGTAAGTTTTATTTGCTCTAGATTGAAGTTAATCAATATAGCTGCGGCAAGTCCGCCGATCACAATTAAAATCGATGAAACTTGAAGGAAGGAAAGGACTCCTCCACTTCCTCCGCTCGCTAAAATACCAAACATCAGCATGACAAAACCCAACGTGATACCGACTGGAGTCAGGATGTCTCTTTTTTTCATACTCTCTCTCCCCAATTAATTAATGCACCGCACTCTACTAACTGTTTCGACAAGATAATGAAGGCAGCCATAAAAGCTGATTCCCACCCATGCGTTTTGCAGGAATTGATATTACTGGGACTTGGTTGAATTTCGCTCAATAATACGATGCGGCAAAATGATGTTCTGTTCGGTGACTTCCTCTTTATTCATATATTTTGTCAATAAACGCATTGCAACAGCACCAATATCATACATCGGTTGAACAATTGTCGAAAGCGTCGGACGGACCATCGTTGCTAAACGAGTGTTGTCGAAACCGAAAACTTCCAAATCCTCCGGCACTTTCAAGCCTCTGTCCTGTGCCCCGTGTATCACGCCAAGAGCCATTTCATCTGATGCGACAAAGATACTTGTTGGTTTTTTACCCAAAGCCATCAGTTGTTCTAATGCTTCGATACCGGAATCATACGTATAATCCCCTTTTATAACATACTCTTCGTTCAAAGTTACATTTTTTTCTTCCAAGGCACGCTTATAGCCATTGAATTTTTGATTATTGATTTCGGTTTCTTCCTGTGCCGATACAAAAGCTGGATGCTCATTTCCATGATCCAACAACAAAGAAGTCGCTTCATATGCGGCTTGTTCATAATCAATATTCACAGAAGGGGTGGACTCTGTCTCATCAATCGTCGCAGCTAATGCAACAGGGACAGGAGAAGTCTTGAATTGTTGGACATGCTCTTCCGTGATTTTCCCTCCCATAAAGACAATCCCATCGACTTGTTTCTCGAGCATTGTGTTGATAAGATGAAGTTCCTTGTCTTTGTTTTGGTCGGAATTGCTCAATATTATATTGTAGTTATACATCGTGGCGATGTCCTCAATTCCGCGGGCTAATTCGGCAAAAAAGATGCTGGATATATCCGGAATGATCGCGCCAACCGTTGTTGTTTTCTTACTCGCCAGGCCACGGGCAACGGCATTGGGACGATATCCAAGACGTTCTATGGTATTTAACACTTTTTTCCTGGTTGCAGGCTTGACATTCGGGTTTCCGTTGACAACCCTTGATACAGTAGCCATGGATACATTCGCTTCACGTGCTACATCATATATTGTAATATTCATAAGTAAAAACCTCCTATATCTATTCCTATATCTCGTACTGCTTTTCATTAATAATACGATACTCTACAAGGTTCCGCAATGTTTGCAAACAAAATGCTCACTTCTTTACCAGTTTCCACGAAAACGTACCCGATTAAACAAAAATAAAGCCCTCACCATATAATAGCAGGCAAGGGCTTTATGACCAAGCGATGAAACTTGGTTACATTATTTTTTTAATTCTGCCATGAAACGATTGAATGTTTCAATATCCATTTGCTGGGCAGAATCAGAAAGCGCAACCGCTGGATCTGGATGTACTTCCGCCATTACACCGTCTGATCCAATTGCAAGTGCTGCTTTAGCTGCCGGTAAAAGCAAGTCCCGGCGACCAGTCGAGTGAGTAACATCCACCATGACAGGCAAATGTGTTTCCTGTTTAAGAATTGGAACAGCGGTAATATCAAGCGTGTTCCTGGTCGCCCGTTCATACGTGCGTATTCCTCTCTCACAAAGGATGATGTCGCCGTTGCCTTTGGAAATAATGTATTCTGCAGCATTTATAAATTCTGAAATCGTAGCTGACAATCCTCGCTTAAGAAGAACAGGTTTATTTACCTCGCCTGCAGCTTTTAACAGTTCAAAGTTCTGCATGTTCCGAGCACCGATTTGGATGACATCGATGTATTCAACCGCCTTCTCTATATCTGCTGGATTAACAATTTCACTTACCACCGCAAGTCCATATTCATCCGCCACTCTTTTCAAAATTTGCAGACCTTCCAAACCGAGCCCTTGAAAGTCATACGGGGAGGTACGCGGCTTGAACGCTCCGCCTCTTAACAACTTCAAGCCTTGGTTTTTGACAGCTTCAGCTACCTGTGCCACTTGCTCATAACTTTCCACCGCACAAGGCCCCATAATGAAATGCTGGTTGCCATCTCCGAATTTTTCGCCATTAATATTGATAACCGTGTCTTCTGGCTTTTTCTTTCTGGATACAAGCAATGCTTTTCGATGATCATCCTCCTGCAGCTCCAGGCTTGCTTTAAATATCTCCTTGAATAGAGCTTCCAATGTGGAGTTCTCAAATGGACCATTGTTATGTTCGGTAATCAAATCAAGCATTGCCCGTTCCCGTACTGGATCAAAACGGTAAGCACCTTGTTTTTCTTTTATCTGTCCGATCTCCTGAACCAGTTCGGCACGTTTGTTGATTAGCTCAAGAATCTCTAGATTCACCTGATCAAGTTTGTTTCGTAATTGATCTAATTGTTCATTACTCACTGTCAAACTCCCCCTTGAATATGTAATAATAGTAGGTAATAGAATAATAATGTACTAATTTTTAATAATTAGGGATTATTATAGCTAAAATATTGCTTGTTGTCATTAGTAAGATTTATAAAATTTCGTATATTTGATTTTTTATTCAGTACTTGAAGGGGATACGGACAATGACGGAAAAAATATTTTCCCTTGATATAGGGACACGGACCGTGATCGGCCTAATTTTAGAGAAAAAAGACGCAAATTACGAGCTGATTGATTATTATGTGGAAGAGCATCAGGAACGAGCGATGCTTGATGGGCAAATCCATGACGTCGTCGCAGTTGCCGAAACGATTGAAAAAGTGAAACTACATTTGGAAAACAGCCATGGTCCTTTGAAAAGTGTATGTGTGGCTGCAGCCGGAAGAGCATTGAAAACAAAAAGGACACAGGTCTCCAAAGAGATTGATCAGCAGCCGCTTATGAGCAAAGAAGATATATTGTTTTTAGAGCTTTCTGCCGTACAGAAAGCACAGTATGCCTTGGCTAATGAAGCCTTAGAAGATACCAGCACGGAATATTATTGTGTTGGTTACTCTGTGATTCGGTACCAATTAGATGCACAGACGATCGGATCCCTTATTGATCAACAGGGAAAAACCGCATCGGTTGAAATCATCGCCACCTTTTTGCCAAAGGTTGTCGTCGAATCCTTGATTTCCTCTCTTACAAGAGCAGGACTGGAAATGCAAGCATTGACGCTTGAGCCGATTGCGGCTATAGATGTTTTAATCCCGGCTTCTATGAGAAAACTCAACGTCGCCTTAGTAGATATCGGAGCCGGTACAAGTGATATTGCTTTGACAGACGACGGAACCGTCTCTGCTTATGGAATGGTTCCGAAGGCCGGAGATGAAATAACTGAAGCGCTTAGCGAGCATTTCCTTTTGGATTTCCCTCAGGCAGAACAAATGAAACGGGAATTGAGCAGTCAACAAGAAGTTACCATCACAGATATACTGGGTTTTGAACAAACTATAACTTATGAAGAGGCTGTTACAGCAATTTCGGAGGATATTGACGCATTGGCAGAAGCGATTCAAGCTGAAATTCTCACACTGAATAATTGCGCTCCAAAGGCGGTAATGCTGGTGGGAGGCGGAAGCTTAACGCCAGAAATCACCAGTAGACTGGCTTCTAAACTGGAATTGCCGGGAAACCGTGTGGCAATAAGAGGAAGCGAGGCAATACCGGCTTTGACTAAAACCGATCGTCTTCCTGGCGGTCCGGCATACGTAACACCTATCGGCATAGCGATAGCAGCTAAACAAAATCCAGTGCATTACATCAGTGTGACGGTCAATGAAAGAGCCGTACGCTTATTTGATATGAAGCAGCTTACTGCTGCAGACTGTTTACTGGCTGCCGGTATCAATGTTGATAAATTATATGGGCTGCCGGGCATGGCTGCCATCGTGTCGGTGAATGGAAAAGAAGTCACGATTCCCGGAAGTTACGGTACCCCTCCTACATTATGGCTTAACGACGAGGCTGCACAAATCGACGAGGCAATTAAACAAGGTGATAAATTAGTGGTGGAAAAAGGAAATGATGGTTCCCCTCCAGATATAACGGTGGCTGAACTGCTTGGCGACATACCAAAAACTTCTATATCACTGAATGGAACGGAAATTGAAATGGAAACGAAAATCCTGGTTAACGACATGGAAGCTGGACCGGATACAAAATTGGAGGATCGGGATAACATTAGGGTGGAAACGGTAAAAACCGTTAGAGATCTGCTTATATATGCCGGCCGGGAAGAGTGGCTCGAGGGTACAGAAGATTTCACTGTATTTGTAAACGGAAACCAACTACTGCTAGATAACATTCCAGCTTATTTGCAGAAAAACAACCAACAGGCAAAACTGGAAGATAAAATCAAAAACGGGGACAGTATTACGTACACTAGCAGTCAAAATCCGACTGTCAATCATATCCTGGAAAAAATGCAATTACAGATGAAGTATCATCTTCCCATTACATTCAACGAGGAAAAATTAGTATTGGAAAAGCCGGCTGTAAAGGTGACCAGGAATAGCAGGCAGCTGACTGAAGAAGACACAATCAATCCAGGAGACCATCTTTCCATCGAAAAAATACCACATTCTCCATTTATCTTTCAGGATATTTTTCGATTCGCAACTGTAAATTTATCGGAAGCAACTGGAAACTTCCACATTTACAAAAACGGGGAACCGGCAGCTTTTTTTGACGAATTAGCGCCTCACGATGAGTTGGTCCTGCATTTCCAATAAGGTAACGGAATTCCTTGCCAGTTTGGAGTAACCTACAAACCTGCCGTTTAGAAAAATAAGGGCAGGATTAGAACACCTTGGCTATGCATCTTTATCTTCTGCAAAAAGGCTGCAGCATGAATTACTCGCTGCAGCCTTTTTTATTATGCTTTGTTTTCTTCTTGCTCTTTTTCGATTTCATCAGCCGCTTCTTCAATTGCCCGGGCTACTTCCTCGGCAGCTTTCTCAGCTTCTTCATCCGAATTTTTTCCACGGTTTTTGAAAGAATCGGTAGTGTCTTTCATCATTTTTGTTAAATCCTGCGATTTAACTGTAGCCTTTTCCCGCCACTCAGAGCTTTTTTCGTATGCAACGTCTTTCCACTCGTTTGCGCGGTCTTTCACGTAACCGGCGTTTTCATTCAACGAGGTACGGAGTTCCCTGCCGGACTTAGGAGCCAACAGAAGTGCCACAGAAGCACCGACTACACCGCCAATTATAGAACCAATCAGAAAGTCTTTCCCATTTACATTTTGGTTTTGATCTGGCTGATTTGCCATCATCATTCCTCCCGTTAAACGTTTTTATTGTTTTTTCTTTGTTTCCACAAATTCATGACGACCGTACCCCAATTCATCGCCTGTGCTGTTGTTTCTTTATTTTGCTCTGCAACTACTGTTACTTTGCTGGATACGGAGCGAATGGTATTGTTAAATTCTTTGACAGATTCGCCAATTCCTTTCACACCATCAACAAGTGTATTTAACTTTTGAGACTTATCATTAATATCTTCTGCAAGCTTATTCGTTTTATTTAACAAAGCCGTACTCTCTGTTGTAATGCCTTCCATCTGTTTTTCCAGTCCTTCCAAAGTGGAAGCAACGTCATTCAGTGTACGCTGAGCTGCTTTCAATACCATCGCTAAATAAACTACTAAAACTGCAAAAGCTATTGCTGCAATCAGTGCCGCAATATAAAGTAAGTTTTCCATGTAACTTCAACTCCTTTTCTTATGTAATTAGTAAATGCTTGCTGCAATAGGAAAACACTTATTGGATGAGAATCCAACAGAAATATTCATTTCCTCATATGGGAACAATATACCCTAATGCGACAAAACTAAACAACTTAAAGTTTACTATTAGCACGGCAGGAAAGAAAGCAATCAGCATGTTTTCATGAGATCAAACGATTAAATTTCGGCTTTGGCACCCATCTTTCAGCAAAAATTTTGTACATTTTGAATGGGTAAGCTAAAATCAGCTCATAGCCACACAGAGATTTACTTAAGACCTCGAGGGGGTTGGCGCTGAAGCCAGACAACATCTCGCCAGCTCACCCCTCATACCTTGCAAAAAAATAACAGGGAGAATGATGTCTCTCCCTGTTATCCATTCGATATAAAACGATAAAAATCCTGTCTGCATAAAAACTTATTACTGTTTCGTATGTTTTAGTCCTGCTTCATAAGCTTGCTGGAACTTTTGAATATCCCCAGCCCCCATGAATACCAGAACGCTATCCTCATACTCCCTAAGTATCTCTGTATGCTCCAACTCCAAAAGGGACGCATCTTCAACCCGTTCAATAAGGTCGTTGATTGTCAAATTCCCATTATCTTCCCGGGCAGATCCGAAAATATCACAAAGAAATACCTTGTCCGCCTGCTTCAAGCTATCGGCAAATTCCTGCAGGAACTTTTGTGTGCGTGTGTAAGTATGAGGTTGAAAAATCCCCACTACTGTTTTGTTTGGATATTTTTTTCGCGCTGATTCAATCGTCGCCTCGATTTCCTTTGGATGATGTGCATAGTCATCCACTAACACCTGTGTACCGATCTGTTTTTCCGAAAATCGGCGTTTAACTCCTGAAAAGGTGCTGATTTTTTTAATATCCTCTGCCTTCATGTCTTCATAGTGGCAAAGCGCAATAACTCCAAGCGCATTCAAGACATGATGATTACCGTAGCCTGGAATCGTAAATGTATCATAATAAGTATTGCGAACAAACACGTCAAAAGAAGTGCCATCTTCGGTTTCTGCAATATTCTTAGCTTGGAAATCATTTGAGTCCGATAGCCCATAATAAAGCACCGGTACTTTTGCCTGCAGCTTTTGTAAGTATTCATCATCGCCACAAGCGATAATCCCCTTCTTGACTTGATAAGCCATTTGCTGAAAAGCATCGATGACATCGTCAATGCTTTGAAAATAATCCGGATGGTCAAAGTCGATATTGGTCATAATCGCATAATCGGGCTCGTATGCAAGAAAATGACGACGATATTCACAAGCCTCGAAGGCAAAGTACTTACTATCTGCATGACCCATTCCCGAGCCATCACCGATTAAATAGGAAATTGGGTACGTTTCCTTCAGAACATGCGCAAGCAAACCGGTCGTCGATGTTTTGCCATGTGCACCTGTAACTGCAATACTGGTGTATTGTTTCAGCCATTCCCCAAGAAAATCATGATAGCGATAGTACGTAAGACCAAGACGCTTGGCTTCCTGTATTTCCACGTGATCCTCTTTGAAGGCATTGCCTGCGATGATGGTCAACCCTTCTTTAATGTTATCCTTTGAAAAAGGCATAATGGGTATATTTTTTCTTTCAAGGGCTTCCTGGGTAAAGAAGCGTTTTTCAATATCAGATCCTTGGACATTCTCCCCCGAATCATTCAGGATCTGTGCCAATGCGCTCATTCCCGTCCCCTTAATACCAATAAAATGGTAAGTTGTCATAAAACAGTACCTCCAAAATGAGTCATAATTTTATCTCTTTATGTACGTATTGGTGTACATCAATTTACGGTTATCAGTTCCGCTCGATAACATAGATTTTCCCGATAACATATGTTTCAAACTATCCTATTGGTCCGAATCGACAAAGTCTACTTTTTCAAGCCGTGGATTCGGGCGGTAGCGTCTGCCCTCTTTCGCTTGTGGCTTGCCATTCAACAACACATTGTCTCCTGTAAAACCGATGTTGATTTTTAACAGGCTTCCACCAATCCCATACATATCAACCGGCACCTTCAACTCTTCAAATTCTTTGATCCTGCTTTCGGTAAAACCACCGCTGACCATTATTTTCACATGCTGGTATCCCTCTTCATCCAGGGAACGCCTCAAAGCAAAAACCAATTCAGGGTTCACTCCCCTTGGATCAAATGTGCCCATCAAATGTTGGTTGCGAAGGAAGTACTTATCCACCAGTGTCCGTGATGTGTCAAGTCGAACACCTTTTAATGTTTCACCGAATTCACGGGCGACTTTTAAAGAATCGGTAATCACGTCATTATTGTAATCCACTAGTGCCATTAAGTCGTCTTCCGGATACAATTGATGATAAGCTTTGGAAGCTTCTACAATATCTCCTTCAAACATTTGAATCAAAGCGTGTGGCATCGTGCCCATTCCCTGCTTTCCCCACCATTCATTCATGGCATGGGTAGCCTGAGCCGTAGATCCCCCAATAAATGCTGCATAGCCGTCTCCGGCCTGCTGTGTAAAGTGATCATCACGGTCTCCCATAAAAATCACAGGCTTTTGCTTGCCGGATGTCCTTGCGGCTTTTACCACATTATATACATTCGTGGCAACTGACGTTCTTCTGGCTAGTATTCCATCAATGATGCCTTCTAAATATCCAAAATATTGATAGGGGCCTGTCACCGTCAATACAGACTCAAAAGGGCTGATCTTATCCCCGTCCTTCAAAGAATGTATTTCCAATTTCTCCGGGTGGTCGGCGAAAGTATGTAGCAATGCAATGGCTTCGTCAGTACCGCATAAAACAGCATGGTCTTTTTGAAAAAACTGCATGGTTACATAATTGTCAGGAACCTTATTCTTGGCAATTTCCCTGGTCTTTAAAAAGTAGACTGCCGAAAACCAGCCCTCTTTGACTCTTTCATCAAATTTAAATGTTTTATTCGTTAAACGGCTTATTTCGCCGTTTAATTTTTGTGTGATTTCCTTCATGTTCAATTACTCCTTAGAGATTGTCTTTACCCATGATAATAGTTCATTCTCTATCATATAAGAAGCTGAAGCTCACGACAAGTTATTTCCTCCTGATTCATGACTAGCCGTGACAGAATTCGACCCCCATTGATATCTCAATGGGGGTCGTGTTCACTTATAAGATTCTTCCAGATAACTCTCGGCTTGTGTACTGGATATCAATACATCACGTGGTTTGCTTCCCTTTTGCTCGGAAATAATCCCGTGAGACTCCATATAATCAATCAGCCTTGCCGCACGGTTATACCCTATTTTAAAACGTCGCTGCAGCAGGGACGCGCTGGCGCCGTTTTGTTGAAGGACGAATGCAACGGCTTCGTTGAACAATTCATCCTCTTCTTCTTCGACGTTTACTTGTTCTAGCAGCTGTTCCTGTTCAAACAGGTAGTTAGTCGGCGCCAATTTTCTAACATAATTCGTCACACGCTCAATCTCCTCATCCGATACGAATGCCCCTTGAATTCTGACAGACTGACCCGATCCGTTCTCCAAGAAGAGCATATCACCCCTGCCGAGTAATTTTTCCGCACCATTGGTATCGATGATCGTCCGTGAATCCACTTGAGAAGAAACGCTGAACGCAATACGTGTAGGAATATTTGCTTTTATCAGGCCTGTGATGACATCCACTGACGGACGCTGCGTTGCCAGCAATAAGTGCATACCGCAAGCCCTGGCTTTCTGAGCAATCCGGCAAATCGCATCTTCGACATCTTGCGGGGAAACCATCATCAAATCAGCCAGTTCGTCAATAACGATCACCAAGTAAGGGAGATGCTCGTCATCTCGCTGTTGCTGCTTCATCTTTTGGTTATAGCGTTCTACATCCCGTACACCTTCTTTGACAAACTTCTCGTAACGCTCTTCCATCTCATTAACAGCCCACTTCAAAGCCGAGGTTGCAGCTTTCACATCGGTAATGACCGGGGAGACCAAATGTGGAAGTTCATTATAGGGAGCAAGCTCTACCATTTTCGGATCTATCAGCAGAAACCTAACATCTTTATGGGATGCTTTATAAAGAAGGCTAATCAAGATCGTATTGATACAGACACTTTTCCCCGATCCAGTTGCACCCGCAATTAAACCGTGCGGCATTTTCTGCAAGTCCGTGACAATCGGCTTGCCGGCTATATCAAGACCGAGTGCCACAGATAACGGGGACATTGCATCCCGAAAAACTTCCGCTGAAAATATTTCCTGCAACCCAACCGCTTGTGCCTGCGGATTGGGCACCTCGATTCCGATTGCGTTTTTGCCGGGAATCGGCGCTTCCATCCTTATATCCCTTGCAGCCATATTCAATTTTATATCATCGCTGAGGTTTTTAATTTTGCTTACCTTTACACCAAGCTCAGGTTGAACTTCAAATCTCGTAACAGCAGGGCCGCTCATCGCATTTACTACTTTAGCTTTGACATGAAAATGAGCTAATGTCGTTTCAAGTAATTCAATTTGTTGATTCACCCAATCACGATTTTCCTGCGATTTTTGAACTGGATCATTCAGCAAATAACCCGGCGGTCCCTTAGGTTCCTTTTCAACCGAAGTTTCCTCTTTTCGTTCTTTCCGGAAGCGGTTGCGCTTATCCCTCGGCGTCATGATAACGTTGAACGGTGTCCGGGTTTTAGGTCGGACCGGAGGTTCCTTAGCATCAGTATGCTGTTCCTGTTGCTTCTCATCGAAAAGCGTCTGTTCAACTGGTTCCTCCATTTTCTCGGAATCAAGTCCATTTCCGGCGATTTCCCACCTATCTTCCATCATCGTAAGCTTTTCTTGTTCTTCCACTTTCTCTTTTTCATAAGAACTTTCCTGCGCTCGCTCCGTCGTCGATTCTACCGTTTCGCCACTTACTTCTGTAAGCTCTGCCTCTGAATTTTCTTTATCCCTAACGTTCGAACTTAAGGATACGGCTTCAGCAATTGTTATATCTTTTTGTTCCAAATGTTTTTCCAGTTCGGCATCTTTTGCCTCCCAACTGCTATCAATGGGGGGTTCCAGTGGTAAATCCCCCGTCGGTTCTTTCTGGGGATTCTCCATTCCTCTATCATCCATCTCTGCATGATTTGAATCCTTTTTTGTGAGAGAACTCTCCGCCCTCTTTACCCCTTCCTCCTTTTGTTTTCGCAAAAAAGCTGGAGTATCAGTGTCCTTCTTGACTTGGCGAAAACCATAAATCGGGGATGGAACCTCAGTCAATTTGAATGGTTGTTTCGATTCAGCAGGCTCTACCTTTGTTGAGCCTTTATTTTGTTGTTTTTTAACAGGTCTGTGTACGTCCAGATCCTGATCTTTTCTACTGGTTTCATTGACTTTGTGCTTCTTCTCCGGTTTTCTTCGCTCGTATGCCGGTCTTGCTCCTTCCCCTTTCTCCTGCATGTCAGGAATGACGGGAAATTTAAAGGAAGAATTTTTGGGATATTGATAAGAAACTTTCGTATGTATACGGTTTGTGCTGCTATTCTCTTGACTGTCTTTTTCCTGTGGTATTGTTTCTGTTTCTGGCTCCTCATCAGCCAAAAGCTGTTTGAATTTTCTTTTTAGTTGCTCCCACATAGACTTCACTCTTTCTCATAAATAGTTACTTTACTATTCTATCAGTTTTCCCAACCAATTTGGATAAATAAAATGAATCATATTTTTTAAGCAAAGCACAAATCTATTCCAGGTAAAGCGAACTTGCCAAATAGTGATGCAGAGACGAAGTTATTCTTAAGAAGACCTCGAGAGGATTGGTCGCATGAGCCGCTTCCAAAACAGCGATTCACCGTCTTTTTCAAAAGTGTGGCCGGCGTTTCTATGTTTAATCTTTAGGCTTGTGTAGAACCTAAAGGGACTTTGACAAAATCATCCCTTCTCTTGTGAATAATGCAGCCCTCATTTCAGCAAGGCACTTCACTTTCTGAAAAAAGTTGAAGCCGTCCCCGTGGAACGCGCAGTACCTTGTTGCAGCGATACGAAGCATGCAGAAAACAACAGGATAAAAAGAGACCATACAAATAAACTGAACGGAGTCAATTAGCATTTAACTGATGACATGCTTTTTTCCCCGCCTCCAGATGGTATAATGTTAATCTGCATCCCAGGATAGAAAAACCTTTGCCCATATCTAACAGGGCAAAGGTCTGCTTGAAAAATTAAAATTCAAAGATTTGTCCAACTTGATAATCATCATCCAGTACGTAAATCCCTTTTTCCTTTGGAGCATTCGGAAGACCGAGCTCTTTTTGAGAACAGATCATGCCAAAAGAATCGACACCTCTAAGCTTGGTCGGCTTAATCTCCATACCGCTTGGCATGACGGCGCCTACTTTCGCGACAACTACCTTTTGTTCTTTGTCGATATTCGGTGCGCCGCACACGATTTGCAGGGTTTCATCTCCAGTGTCCACCTGACAGACACTTAATTTATCCGCATTTTCATGAGGCTGTTTTTCCTTCACAAAACCGACGACAAATTTAGGAGTTAGATCCACATCAAAAGCCTCCTGCAAGCCATTCTGAGAAAATACATCCTGTATGCTGGCTGCTAGTTCCTCTGTCAGTGTTATTTTACCCGTTTCTGCAAGAGACAGTTGGGAAGCAGCATCGAAGATATTATATCCCAGTAACGCTCCATTCTGTTCATCGGTAATCTTTACAACTTTCCCAAATGTGTCCTTTTTGATGTGATGGCGATCCCCTTGTTTGATAGGAACAATCAGAACATCGCCTATTCCATTTGGATTGTAATATACATCCATCTTCTTATTCATCCTCTCCTGAGTTCTGCTGGGTTTCCGGTTTGTTTTTTGCAAGGATGAAGACCGGTTCTAAATGCTTGTCCTCATACATGAAGGGCAATGAAGTAATCGGTACTCTTCCTTCAGCGAAAAATTTCATGGTCATCTGCGCTAATATATCATAGCCCATTTTATTTTGAATGTCGGCAAAAATCAACACGTCCTGGTGCGGAACTGCTACCGCAAGCTCTCCTTTACTATTCGCTTTCATTTCTTCAAGAAGCGACTCATTAAGGATTCTGCTTGCATCATAACCATCCTGGCTGGCCATAAAGTAAAAGTCATTGCCGGCAACCTGGTCATGGTTCATGTCGGTGGGAAGGGAACGCACATTGAAGGCAGCAACTTCTTCGAGCCGTTCCTGTGTCCATTCTTCCTCCTCCAACATGGACTGGTCGATCAGCTGATAAGATTTCCCCAAATCAAGCGCATAATAAATGCGTGTTTCTGCCGTATGTTCAGTCACTACCATTTGTTTCCCGGACTTTGACTTTTTCGGGAATGAAGTAGCACGGATGACAGGAAAGATGTTCTTTTCTTTTCCGCTCAACTCATTCGTCTGATCCATAATTCGTAAAGCTTCTTCAATATGGTCCTCCAGCTCATCTAAAGCTGCTTCGCCCCTCCGTTCATATTTGGCTATGATATTGGGAATGGTGACGGTTATCCCTTGATGGGAATGTTTCCATTCAATTCGAAAAGTATCTTTATCTCTATTAAAGGAAGTATTCCATTCCGGATTATTCATTCTTTCTTCCAATTTCTTTTTCATTTTAATACTGGTCATTTTCATTCTTATCTGTTCCTCCTTTCGGAAACAAAACTGCCTCTCATTATTTTAGCATTAAACAGTTCACCAATAAACTGAAAGCATTCAGCTGCTGCTGACGAAAAAAGTCTGCTAACAAACAAGCTGCTTTCCCAGCTTTGGTAAAAAACGGGAAAGCAGCTATATTCCTTATTGATTAACTGGTAACTTTTCGATGAATGTCTCAATTTCTTCTTTCGTTTTTCGGTCTTTGCTGACAAAACGGCCAATTTCTTCGCCTTGATCGAAGGCAAGAAAACTTGGGATACCGAAAATATCCAGTTCAGCACATAAATCGATAAATTTATCGCGATCCACATAGATAAATGTATATTCCTTATATTCCGCTTCTATTTCCGGCAGTATCGGCTCAATTACTCTGCAGTCTGGACACCAGTCTGCTGAAAACATGAAAATGGCTTTTTCCTTTTTCCATTGTGAAAAGGCCTCTTTAGATTCTAGTTCTTTCATTATTCGACACCTCCGTTTTTCATGATAGCATGTTTTTACTCATAATCAATTTTCATGTCTCCAGCCTGAATCCATCCCCGTTTCCTAAGCAGTTCTGCAACAATGAAACTGATAGCTGCCGGCCCGACAATATGTAAACCAAGAACGATCCAAAGAGTATCCATGCTGAATCCCATCGATTCAAATGTCATAATTTGCCCAACAAGTCCCGCTGTCCCCATTCCCGCTCCCGACGGGTTGTTGACTAAAGCAAAAACGACTGTCGCGAAAGGGGCTAACAGTGCCCCTGCGATGGTTGGCGGCAATAATATGATCGGCTTCTTGATTATATTTCCGACCTGCAGCATGGATGTTCCAATGCCTTGCGCCAGCAAACCACCCAAACCATTATCGCGATAACTTGCAACGGCAAATCCGACCATTTGCGCAGCACAACCGACAGTTGCAGCCCCTGCCGCCAGTCCTTCCAAAGATAGCATCAAGGCGATAGCTACACTGGAGATCGGTGCCGTCAACGCCCATCCCATTAGAACAGCCACAATAATGCCCATAATCAATGGCTGTTGTTCGGTAGACCAGTTGACGATTTCACCAAACCATGTTAATGCTGTCTGGATGGGAGGCCCGATAAACTTGGCTGTAAAAAATCCAGCTGCTATCGTCAGAAAAGGCGTTAGCAAGATATCGAGCCTTGTTTCTTTGTAAATGACCTTTCCTATTTCGGTAGCAAGCAATGCTGAAACATAACTTCCAGCCGGTCCTCCCAACTCCGCTCCGAATGCACCACTGAACAGAGCTGCGAACACAACAAGCGGCGGTGCTTTTAGTCCGTAAGCAATCGCAGTGCCGATTGCCCCTCCCCAAATTTTTGTTTCCATCGCGAAACTGCCCATTTCCTCGAGTGAATCGATATGTAATTGAACACCGATCGTGTTGATGATCGTACCAATGATGAGAGAGGAAAACAGTCCTAATGCCATATAGCTTAAAGCGGTTATGAAGTAATCCTTTGCTGATAGCGTGACCCCTTTTTTATATAAAAACTCTTTCATTTTCCCGTCTCCTTTGCAAGATTCCTAAATATAATCTTACACAAACTGGCCTGACAAGACAATTCCTGTTATTTTATTGACAATTTTCAAAAGATTAATTGTCTTTCTATTCGAATAACTCTATAATTAGTCATATAGTAGCATTTCTGTCTTACGAAAAATGTCCTATTACGACAGATCTTGCAAATCACAGAATAGACAAAAGGGGGCCTATACGTGGGATCTATCCGAAACCGGGTGCGCTTAATTTTGGGGCTATCCGTAATTAGTATTGTTTTTCTCGGCGTATTCGCAGGTTATTTTCTCAACAAACATTCACAGTGGGAGGAAGAAAAGACAGATGTACAAAAGGCGTTGATGGATAGTGACGAAATTAGATATGAGATGTCACTCACAAGGCAAAAAGAACAACAGTTCCTTGCGTCACCCAGTCAGGAAAGTGCAGAAGAAATGGAAAAAGCAATCAGTGATGTAGAAAGTTCTGCGAGTAACTTTGCAGATGAACATAAAAACTACCAGGCAATCGCTGAAAACTTTACCGCCATTTCCGAAAATGCTGCAAAGTATAAAGAACAGATGGAACCTATGGTCAATATGTACCGGATGGTTGGTTTTTCCGAAGAAGAAGGATTACTCAAGACCATAAAGGAGACCTTTGCCGAATTTGAAAAATTAGTGGACGGTCTCGACAGTCCTGAATTGGATAGTGCCTTGATGGAAATAAAAGTGTTGGAGCAAGAGTACATAGAACAAGGGAAAGACGGAGAAGCAGAAAGTAAGTTAACTGAGGCAACACGTGCCTTTTCCAATTTGATTGAGAACTCAGAGTTAAGTGAAAAAGAATCTTCCGAAATCAGCAGCGGTTTACTGAAGTACCAGCAGTCATTAAATACTATCGCCAATACTAACACCCAGTCCGCAGCCATAACCGACTCTTTTTCCAAGGTAGCGGATGATGTTTCTTCCCAGGTTGAGCAGGTGAAAACAGAAGCAGAAACTATCAGCAGCAAACTATCAGCAGATCAGGCAAATGCACGACAAAACATGACGACATTATTTATCATTCTCGGAGTGCTTGCTTTACTAACAATGAGCATTATCGGCTTAATCCTTATCCGTTCTATCGGCCGGTCTATCAGTTCCTTGAAAGAAGGAGCGCAAATAATCGGAGACGGAAATTTGGCCTACCGAGTACCGATTACAACGAAAGATGAGATGGCCGAGTTGGCAGATACTTTCAATTCCATGGCGCAAAAAATGGAACAGTCCATGTTAAAGGTGAACAATGCTTCTAAAGTATTAAGTGATTCATCAACCAATCTTGCGGCCATCAGCGAACAGTCATCGGCACAGACAGAAGAAGTCAATGAAGCGATTAACCAGGTCGCGACTGGTTCACAAAATCAAGCTTTACGCATAGAGGAAAGCTCTCAGTTAATAGAAGCAGTATCGGGAGCAATAACCAATACGAACAATGCAGCAGTGGATATATCGGACGCACTGGAACTGGCTGAAAAAGAAGGAAACACCGGCCTAGAAACGATGAAAACCTTGGAGGGAACATCGACCTCTTTTATTGACTTAGCCGGACACCTTTCCTCTGAAGTCAAACAGGCAGCCGACCAATCGAAACAGATAACATCGATTGTATCGGCAATTGAAGAAATAGCGGATAGTACAAACCTGCTTGCCCTGAATGCCGCGATTGAATCTGCAAGGGCCGGCGAAAGCGGCAGAGGCTTTGCCGTCGTTGCTGACGAGGTTCGGAAATTGGCAGAGAGATCAAAGCACGAAGCCCAGGAAATTCAGCAGTTGGTCAAAACAATGCATGCCCAAATGCATAATTTAACAACAGAAGCAGGAAAATTTGACACCTACCAACAGGAACAATCAACGGCAGTCGATCAGACAAAAGCTGCGTTTCATCGCATTGCAAATCATATCTATAAGATGAACGATAAAATTAAAGGGGTAAAAGATTCTCTACAGGATGTAGGCAGCGCCAATAATGACTTACGGGAAAAAATGGAGCAAATCAGCGTCATTTCGGAAGAAGCAGTTGCAACAGCAGAAGAAGTTGCTGCTTCCAGTGAAACACAATCCCAATCTATTGAAGAGGTAAATCAGTCTGCAGTCGATTTGCAGGGGCTTTCTCAGGAACTTGCAGCTGAAGTCAGTCAATTTAATTTAGACGAGACACGTTTTCAAGACATCGTAGAACAAGATTCCGAAAAAATAGAAAATGGGATTGATGACACGGATTATTATCTGACAGACAATGAGGAAGCAGCCGCTGCATTGGATCTAGACAAAGATGAAAATGCCGCTGAAACAGATGAAGAAACGGTGATAGAAAGTGAGACGCAAACAGACGAGAAGTTGAATGAACATTTAGATGAACAATCGGTTGAAGAACCTCTAGAAGAAAAACATGAATTTACAGATGACGTGGCAAAAAAGGAGCATTTATAAAAATTAGTAAAGAGGCTGTCCCATAAGGTATTAAACACTTGTGGAACAGCCTCTTTTAATAGGAAACAGACCTAGCCATTTTCATCATCATCTGTGCATCTTTTTCTAATTGGTTTTTGGTTGTCAACGTCGTCACTTTCACGCTGCCTGTCCCTACCTGTAGTTCGTATTTCCGTCCTTCAGGTTCGGAAATTTTAAGGTAGCCGAACCTGTCTTTCTCCTTAAATGACTCTAAAAGAGCATTATCTTTCGCTTCTTCTGCTTCTTGATAATTAATCTCGCTGATAGCAGGTTCAAACCGATTGTAAAATAAAATATAGGTTTGCTCCCCATCTTCCAATATCAAATTATTATTAGTGTTTTCAGCGATTTCCAAGTTGTCCGGAATATATACAGCTAAACCATCCAGTTCGTTATTGGTTTCCGGTTTTGCTTTTTTAAAGACCGAGTCGGTTACAGTCATTGCTTCATCAAATGCTTTGCTTTCAGCTTTTAATGTACAGCCAGCCAAAAGAACTACTATCAAGGCAGAGGCGATCAGCTGACCAAATTTCCATTTGTTCACGTTCTTTCCTCCTGATTCGGTTGCTTCTTATTTTCCCTCTTATATCATACTATTATTTTTCTGTTTGACAAGCACAGAACCGAAATTTGTCGATAACAATAACTTCCACTACTGTTCAGGCATCCAGGAAGCAGAATTAATCTACTAATGGTACAATGAAAAAAATCAAAAAAGGGGTGTTGTTCAATGGATTTCACTGTTTACTTAGCCGGCCAGATACACGATAACTGGCGGTCGGAGCTGAAAGAAAATGCAAAAGAAAGAGGTTTGTCCTTTCAGTTCGTCGGTCCGCAGGAGAACCATGAACTATCAGATAAAATCGGGGATGAAATTTTGGGTGAACAGCCTGGAAAGCTCTATCGTGATGAAGCAGCTTCGGCAATTAACAATTTTAGAACAGAAGTTTTGATGAACAAAGCTGATTTTGTTATTGCCCTATTTGGTGAAAGTTACAAACAGTGGAATACGGCAATGGATGCTGCCACTGCTATTGCATTAAAAAAACCAACAATTATCATACGGCCTGAATCATTGATTCACCCGCTCAAAGAATTGTCGAATAAAGCAAATGTCACCGTCGAAACCACAAGCCAGGCGCTCGATGTCCTTGCTTACCTTTTTGAGTGAGCCGCTGATAGAATATCAACATAATAACCAGGGCTCGACTATTCCCTTTATGCAGGTAATAATCCCTCTGTCCATGGAAGATAAGTTGTTTCGTTATCCTATTAATTAACATTCGATCATGAATTAACCTTAATTTTCTGCTTATGTATCAATGATTATTTGAATATTGAGTTTTCACCTTTTACATGATAACCTATATAAAATTAAAGATTTTTGTCAAAAATGCGATGAAGAGAAGAGTAAATGAAATCAAATCATAACAGAGAGCTCCAAATGCTGAAAAGGAGCATGATTTATTTCATTGAAACAAGCCTCAGAGCATCACGTTGGATTCCGGTAGATGATGGCGTGACAGGTGCTCCTGTTATAGAGCTAAAGTATAAGCAATTTTTTGCCGTACTTAAAGAGGTTAATATGGTGACATATTGACAAACTGGGGTGGCACCGCGATTATAAAATATCCAAAACTCGCCCCCAAGGCTAATGTCTTGGGGGTGAGTTTTTTTTTAAAAATGAAATCTAGAGATATTTTAAATCCATCACCTCAGGAGGTTAAATATGAATTTCAGAAAAATAGTGGATTATTGGAAGTACCCTTCCATTTTATTATGTGGGATAGGTGTTTCTAATATTGGAACATGGATATACTTTCTTACGTTGAATGTAATAGTATTTAATATGACAGGATCTCCCCTTGCAGTTTCAGCGCTTTATATAATCCGACCACTGGCTACGTTATTTACCAACTTATGGGGTGGTAGTGTTATTGACCGCGCAAATAAAAAGCACCTAATGGTATGGTTGGACATGATCCAAGGAATGCTTATTACATGCTTAATATTTTCGACTGACACATTATGGCTTATTTATTTACTTGTCTTTTTTATTAATATTGCAAGTTCCTTATATAATCCAACTTCTGTTAGCTATATAACTAGATTAATTCCCAGAGAACAAAGGCAAAGATTTAATTCCTTAAGAAGTCTACTTGATTCTGGTGCATTTTTACTTGGTCCTGCAATCACAGGAGTACTTTTTTTAGTAGGAACGCCTGTCTATGCCATTTTAATTAATGCATTATCGTTTTACTTTTCAGCTTTTGTCACCTTATTGATGCCTAATGTTGAGAAGGGGATACTAAATAATCGAGCTACCCAAAATATATCACTAATAGTAATAAAGGAAGATTTAAAGGTAGTATTTCAATTTAGTCGTAGTTATTTATATGTAATGACAGTTTATTTTCTATTTAGCGCTTTTGTTGTCATGCAAACCGCTGTTGATTCACTTGAAGTAGCATTCTCGAAAGAAGTTATTTCTCTTTCAGATGATGAATATGGCTTTCTTGTAAGTATTGCTGGTGCAGGCATTCTTATGGGTTCATTAATTAATGCGATATATACGAAAAAATTAGCACTTTCCTTTATTATTGGCTTGGGCTCCGTAATGGTATCAGCGGGATATATTATTTTTGCTTTTTCTAATAATTTCATCATTGCGTCTATCGGGGTGTTTGTCTTAGCATTTTCACTTGCTTTTGCAAATACCGGCTTTTATACTTTCTATCAAAACAATATACCGGTAGAGGTCATTGGTCGGATTGGAAGCCTTTATGGGTTTCTGGAGGCTTTGTTAGTCATAATTGTTACTTCAATATTCGCCGTGGGAGCCGAATTATTATCTATTAAGTTAGTTGTTGTCTCAGGTGCAATCTTCATGTTGTTTTTAACGGGGGTCTTACTCTTCATTAGTTTACGACCATCAAAGAAGCAATACTACAAAGCTGTGTCATGATTGATTCAACCTACCTAAATATAGGACATACATCGAATGAGAACATAGTTTATCCAATTTATAAAACCTTGTATTAATGGGATGGAGTGCTTGTTTTAGGAGAAGAAACAACAGAGTCATTAGCTGAACAGTAAACGATCCTGCACCTTAAAAGCATATTATTTTGCTAGTCTTGTAAGATGGTACTACAGATATATTAGTATTGCCCAAGACAATATAAAAAACGCTTGGATATTTAATTTATATCCAAGCGTTTTTTGCAATTTTGTTCAGTAGCTATGGTGATACACACCCATCTTCTAGGATGTTGTATCCCTGTTAATTCAACTATTTTACTTACACAATATCTTAGTAATTGCCATAAAAGGTATCTTTTATTATTACTGTTGAAAGTGATATTGTCCTTTAAGGAGCTTCATTACATGGGTGAACATTTCCTCCCGGCTAACCAGTTCATTCGTAAAAATACCTATGGCACCCTCTTTTTTTCGGATATCCTGTCGCTGAGCAAATTCATCCATTACTTCGCCAAGCTCGATCCCTTTTTCCAACTGCGCTGCAACTTCATGTGGGAGAGGAATCCTGGCACCACTCGCTAGAAAGGTCTTTCCATTCTCACTAATGAGCGCCCCCCAGTTGCACAAGTATAGCTCCTCATTTAATTCCATAACTCCGCCCTCTAGGCCAATTCCAATACTATCCGGATTCATGGACGCACATTCTCTTGCCCGGTTCACTGCTCCCTCCATGGTCTCTTCATCTGAAAATGGCTGCAGCGAAACCTTGGAAGCTACATCCATTTCAACTACTTCATCCTCTGGAAATACATTTTTCACAGCTTTGATCTTCGCAGGGTTCATTGAACCTATATAAATTTTCATTAACGGTCATCCTTTTCCAAATCGCAGCAGCGGTTTATTAACCAGCCTTTACAGCGACAAACTCAAATTTCAGCCTTGTTGATGAATTTGTTCTACAGCAGCTTTATCTGTTGTTTTCACCAGCTTAACAATTAATTCTTTTGCTGCTGCATAGTCATCCACATGAATAATAGAAGCGTGCGTATGGATATAACGTGAACAAATTCCAATCACTGCAGATGGAACTCCCTCATTGGAAATATGAACTCGCCCAGCATCGGTTCCGCCTTGGGAAATAAAGTATTGATAAGGAATATCGTTAGACTCAGCAGTATCCAACACAAAATCCCTCATCCCATGATGGGTGATCATGGAGCGGTCAAATATACGTAACAGGGCGCCTTTTCCAAGTTGGCCGAATTCCTTGTCGTCCCCAGACATATCATTTGCAGGAGAGGCATCAAGCGCATAAAACACATCAGGCTGAATCATATTTGCCGCAACTTGAGCACCACGCAAACCGACTTCCTCCTGTACAGTTGCACCAGAAAATAATTGGTTTGGCAGTTTTTCACCTTGCAACTCTTTTAATAGCTCAATCGACAAGCCACATCCATAGCGGTTATCCCAAGCCTTAGCCAATATTTTCTTTTCATTAGCCATAGGAGTGAAAGGTGTCACAGGAACGACCTGCTGTCCGGGCTTCACACCGATCCGTTTAACATCTTCCTCATCATCAGCCCCGATGTCGATCAGCATATTTTTTTGTTCCATCGGCTTTTTACGTTGTGCCTCCGTTAAATTGTGTGGTGGAATCGAACCGATCACCCCGATAACAGGGCCATTATCGGTCATGATTTGCACTCGCTGGGCAAGCAATACCTGAGACCACCAGCCGCCAAGCGTTTGAAAACGAATCATTCCGTTTTTCGTGATTTGTGTGACCATAAAACCTACCTCATCCATATGGCCAGCCACCATTACTTTCGGCCCTTCACCATTTTTGACACCGAATACACCACCTAGGCGGTCCTGTATAACCTCATCCGCATACGTTTCCAATTGTTGTTTCATAAATTTTCTTACTAAATGTTCATTGCCAGGAGCACCCTGCAATTCCGTCAGTTCCCGGAACAACTGCTTTGTTTCATTATTCATTATGTATTCCCTCCAACTTTTGGTTCCTATGATTATTGTATCTGAACTTTCCCCTCGTTTCCAGATAAAGCTCTCTGTCTGAGAAGAGCGTCATTTTGACAGAGCAATTTACTTCATAATATTTTCTATTTTTCACTGTATCAGGTATACTACAATTAAAATCTTAACCTGAGGTGACTAACAATGAATTGGAAAAGAATCGCAGTCGGCGCTGGAGTCGGGGCAGTAGCAGGATATTTTGCTTTACAACAATACGAAAAACAACGTAAGGTTACACCAGAGAAAGCGTTGAAATCTGCTAAAGAAGCATTTAAACAGCAGGGTCCAATCAGTGGTTCATGGATTTATATGAAGCCTGAGGAAATGGAGAAAAACGGACTTACTTATACCGTTTACCGCGGCGGAATCACCCGAACTGTAGATGGCGAAAACACACAGTATGAATTTAAAGTGGATGCAGAGACCGGTTCTATTCTTGACGTGCTGCAATCTGCCTAAATAAATAATAAAAACAGGACCAGCCATTTGGTCCTGTTTTTTCATAGAGAAGTTCCATTTTCTGTATAAGGATAACGGGCGCGCTCCACTTGTCCTTGTGGATTGCCATCCTTGTCAAACTTCAACGCACGGTAATAAGCATCATGGTAAAAGGTGTACCAGGCATTATGCTCTAACCCGTATTCCATCCATTTTTGTTTCTCGTGAACAGAAGTTACCGGATAGTCATCATATGCGAGTGCCCAAAGTTTATTCTGATGGGCGTGCGTAGGCATCAAATCAGCCATATGGATGAACATGTCTATTCCATCTTTAAATAATAAAATTGAATGGCCGTTACTGTGGCCACCCGTATGGATCATTTCCAGACCTGGTGCTATTGACAGCTGTTCTTCAAAGCTGACAAATTGGTTCTCAATTGGCTGCCAATTATCTGGCCAATAAGTGTTTACAGAACGGATATTAGGATTTCTCATTTCCTCCCACTCCGTTTGATTTACATATATCGGCGTGTCAGGAAAAACAGCTGTTAACATATTATCCTGCCACTTTGTCAATCCGCAGGCATGGTCAAAATGTAAGTGTGTCATCAACACCGCATCGATATCGGCGACAGATAGTCCCAGTTCCTGAAGCGAACTTTCCACACTTGACTGTTCCGCCACCCCGAAATTACGAATTTGCTTTTCTGTCAATTTCCCGTAGCCAATACCAGAATCTACCAAGTACCGTTTGCCATCCAATTCAAGCAATATGGGATCTGTCCTTAATTCAATTTGATTCTTTTCATTACAAGGATACTTTTTGCTCCATAACGCTTTTGGAACTACACCAAACATAGCTCCGCCGTCCAAGTGATTGACACCACCGTTCAGCCAAGTCAGCTTCGCCCTCCCAATTGTCAACGACTCCATTTTCTCTCCCACTCCCCTTTTTCTTATGAAGAAAAATATGCTTTACAGCGGTAAATCGGTTGTCCTTTTCCAGAAAATTTTTCCTCATATTCTGTCTGGACATTTTCCGGATCTTGGTAATCATGTAAATCCAATAGTACTTCATCCAGTATCATGCCGAATTTAGAAAAACTGACCAAAGAATATTCAAATAGTTTCCGGTTGTCCGTCTTTAGAACGATTTCTCCGTCAGGCTTAAGAATTCCTTTATATTGCTGTAAAAAAGTATGGTAAGTAAGCCTTCTTTTTTCATGTTTTGTTTTTGGCCAAGGGTCGGAAAAATTCAAATAAATTTTATCCACTTCATTTTCCGCAAACAAATCGCGTAAATCCTGTGCATTTTCATTTAGCAGTCTTGCATTCTCGATTTCCGCCTGTTTCACTTTCTCTACGGCGCTGACAATAATGCTTTTCGCCCTTTCAATTCCGATAAAGTTGATTTCCCTGTGTTGAGTGGCCATACCGGCGATGAACTGGCCCTTGCCCGTACCGATCTCTATATGAAGTGGCTGGTCTTCGGAAAACAGAGAATTCCATTTTCCCTTCTGATCAAATGGATTTTGAACCACTATATCATCATTTTCTTTTAAATAATCATCTGCCCATGGCTTATGTCTTAAACGCAATGTCGTAACCCCTCTCTTTTTATACCGTATAAACCTTACCATTATTTCAACAAAAACGAAAGATTATCGCAAATTTTGCGTATATGTAAGAAAACCTAACCAAAACAGGCTATATATTATCGTTGAAGAGATAAATTTTTCTGAAGGACCCTTAGCAGTTTAAATCAAAGCTCAACATGTCAAATAGACATTGTAGTGGCAACGCTTTCAAGGATATGATGATAGACATGCGAGATTAATCGGACTAACAGGAGTGAATACAATTGAAACTAATTACCACAACGATTGAAACGATTGTGCTGGCTATATTTTCCGTCATGTTTGCCGGTTATGCACTATTTATTTATCCTTTCGAAAAACTGAACGAAAAAGCAAACCGGGAAGTAAAGGCCAAGCAAGTGAAATATTCCCCTCAAGTAAACAAAGCCTGATATTCAGGTTAACAGGCTGATCTATGCAGTCTTGGTCAATGATTTTTCTTAGAAAAAAATCGTAAACCGCTTCACATCCATTTATCCAAGCTCCATTATCATTATGCTAGAAAAAGGACATGACTCCAAAAAGTTGGAGCCATGTCCTTTTTCGTTATGCATAATATAAAAATCACGACAAATAATAGCAGTAAAAGGGGGAATTTCAATGACCAAAAATGTCCAAAATCAACTGGACTTGCTTTATGATATACTAAGCGAGCACTCCGAGGAATGCTGCGGCAGTGTAGCTGAATGCCAGCAAATTCAACGACTGGTCAAATCGATGATAGCGGAAGAGTCTGTGACTGATTCCGTATTGCAAAAGCATCTGCCTGCCATTTATGATTACAGCAGACAGGGTGAACTCGTCCAAAATTTAGATGACCATATTGAAAGCAATCGGGAAAATTTACAACAATGGGTTAACGCCATCAACCCACCGACTATTGGTTAACACGCTCAAGCAAACGCTCAAGCTCATGCAGACGCTGGTCTGCCTTTTTGATTTCCCCGCGGTCTTTGTGCCATAAAATGTAACTTACAGACTGTGCAATCAAATACCAATACATTCTTTCAATTAACCGGTTATCTCGTGCCACTCCATAACGGGATAACCAGTCATCCCAGTCATGTTCAGGTATATACCAGTATAAAATCATCCCTATGTCCATAGCAGGATCAGCCACTTTGGCATTATCCCAATCGATCAGATAAAGCTGGCCATCTCCGGACAATAACCAGTTATTATGATTCATATCACAGTGACAAACCACTTGCTTAAAGTATTGTACACGTGGAAGCATTGTTTCTAAGTATTTCATTGCTTTATGAATCTCTATTTGTGTTGCTGTTTCTTCATGGATCCGAATATTGGATTTGACATCATACAAAATATCTTCCGGCTTGATCGGACGCTTTCCTATCCGCATAAGCATATCCAGCAATTCTGAAGAATGATGGATCCTGCTTAATAATTTTGCAACACGGGGATGCTGCATTTCTTCAGGTGTCAGTTCGCGACTGTCCAGCCATTGCTGTGCTGTAATAACATCTCCATTTTCCATTCGTTTTGTCCAAACTAGCTTCGGTACGATTCCTTCTGCAGACAATACTGCTAAAAAGGGAGATGAGTTACGCTTCAGAAAAAGTCGCTTTCGCTCACTGTGTGCATAATATGCTTCCCCTGAAGACCCGCCAGCAGGAGTTATTGTCCAATCATCGCCTAATATGTTATCCAACCAATTCACCTTCAATTCCTCAAATCCGTCTTGATTTTCTCCATCAGAAAAGCATCGTTGTTCCGTGTTCCTATGTTGTTTTCTCGTCATCATATTGTTCCTGCCCTGTATTTTCCGATACTACCGTTCCGCCGATTGCGTACAGAAGTTCACAAAATGCAAAGTTGAACAATATCCGTGCTAAATAAGCAGACATATTTTAGGTTAACTCATTTAATGGGTGGATTTCAAGAAGTTAATTTCGTAAAAGCACCAAATATTTTCCTGGTGTCGGGTTCTTTACTGACCTGACAACTCTTACATGTGCCTACCTGTCCATCTGTTTGGAATAGAATAGGTGTTTCTGAGTCTACCGTCAAGGAGGTTACTTGATAATGGGAAACTTCCTTTAATTTCATATGCTTCCCCCAGTACACACTTATAAATAAAAGTAATAATTTCCACCTTGTAATATTCTCCACTGTCAGTACAGAAAACGACCCCGGCTGTATTTTTGCAGTGGGATTGATTTTCATTCCACCTCCGAAATAAGGATGGTTGGATACTGTTATCATCCAGACATTGTCTAACTGTCTTTTCTCACCATCTAGATTCACGGTTATCCGTAACGGTTTAAATTCTTTGATCACCACAAACAAGCCAAGCAGATAGCTCCATCTCGAAAGCTTAAACAGGGAGAACCATTTTCTTGATTTTATCCGTTCCGCTGCTAATGTAACCTCGGCTTCCAAACCGAATCCTAGCGTATTCACGAAATGGCGGTAGTATTTTTTTGCGCGATTATCAGTCAAATAAACTCCTGGCCAGTAAGATTTGTGGCGCCTTTTTGAAACAATTGATCGGAATATGGCTAGTGGATCGCTGGCCATTCCTACTCCTCTTGCAAAATCATTTCCACTGCCCGCTGGAATGAAGCCAACGGGTATCCAACTATGAAGTTTGAGCCCATTTATCACTTCATGCAAGGTACCATCCCCGCCAATGACTATCACGCATTCAACCTGCTCTTTATGTATCTCGGCAACCTGCTGAGCCAGTTTCTCTGCATGTCCCTTGTACTCTGTACGGAATGATCTACAGTAGCTCTTTTGAAATAATGGATCAGATTCCAGCTTTTTCAGTATCTTCAATCCTCTTCCATTTGCTGCCAGTGTATTTACGATAAAAATATACATGCCCTTATCCCCTATTCGGTTTTCTGGATCTCACCCAGACCATATTCTTGTTTAACTCACTTCGTGTGCATAAACTTGTAAATAAATGAAAATGCTGTGGAAACCTCGTTTTATCCGATTCTTCCAAAAAGGTTAATACACCAACTCCGGCAGCACGCACTTTTTTTCTCCGGGTGAAAAGACTCCGGTGATATTCTGCAGAGTACTAGCTTGAGGAAGTTCATCAACCGCCCACGGAAAGTCCGGGGACTTCCGAAGCGATAGATTATCACTCTTCCAAATGGTCGGAAGGGGTTAAGGGGAAGTTAACTTCACCGTTAATATTTGTTACGTTAAACGGCAGATACACCTGAAAATCGCCTTTTATAATGGTTGGGAACCGTCGTTTTCTTCCCATTCTCTTCGCCTGACTGCTACTGTCTGACAATGGTCTAGCAGCGCTTTACAGACCACCAATTGATTATGCTTCAGTGGAGAAACTTCTTGTCTATGTTGTTGCAGCCATTCATCGTGTCCCTGCTTATCAACAAAGCGAGTACGAAAAGGTACGTGTTCGGATTGAATTGAATTCATGCGGGAAAGCACTGTCTTTTGTATAGGAAATTCGACCTGATGCAAATCCAAAATGCTTTTGATAACCTGCTCGGTCCTTCTCAAAGACAGCATCGGACTTAGTAACCGTTCCTTGTTACCTTGAATGGTGATTTCCCACATCCGTTCTTCCTTAGCAAAAATTGTATCTGCTGCAGGATTTTCTACTAGATTGATAATCTCTATGCCTTGCGGCTGTATAAAAACAATGTCGCCCTCCATCGTGCTATTTTTCAAGGTGAAAACAGGTTCGTACATGAATAAATACGTATCTGGAAACCGCTGCAGAAAATACTTCAGCGTTTGGTCTTGTAAAAAAGATCTATCCAAAAACGACATTTGACTTACAGTTGAAGAGGCCCATTTTAATTGAAAAGCAACCAGCCGATCAAGGAATTGATGTTTCAAGTCCTCTTTAGTATGTGGAAGCCCTGGTTTTTCCTTCTCCCCGGACCAGATTTCTTCTTGCTTATTTTGTTTACTGAACAAAGAACGCCACTTCGCCATGGAAGCCTGCTCTGTTTGCTGGAACCTTTCCAACTCCTGTTCTGAAGAATGCCGTTCCGCTTCCCAATGTTCCAAGGTTTTATTCCATTTTTCCTTTTTCATTCTGCTAAACTGTCCCGGATAATGAAAAATATCCTTCTCATAACGAGAGATGTAATTCTGTAATTTAACCAGTTGCGCCAATCGCTCACCTCATTTTAAGCTGATAGTTTCAATCGCTTCGTACTTGGGAGTTTGAGATGGATGTATTTGATATAAATGAATACGTTCTACTTCTAAGTTACCAAAAGGGAACTCCTCTGTAATCGGGATATTCACTTTTTTATTACCCGCCCATTTTTTCGCAAGCGTAATATGCGGACGGTATGGCCTGTTTTCCAGGGACCATCCGAGAGTTTGGCATAATCCATCCACTTGTTTTTGCAGAGCTGCCAGCGGGCTGGCATTTTCCACACCAGCCCAGACAACTCTTGGCTCCTGAGGATTTCCAAAGTGACCAATCCCTTTGATATCAAGGGAGAAACAGTGTTTTTGTGAGATTTGCTGCAAGTCTCTTTTTAATTCTTTAATAGTACTATCGGGTGAAGGACCGAGAAATTTAAGTGTAATGTGCATATCCTGCGGGTGCGTCCAATTTTTATACGCTAAATCAGGACGCCTTTTTAATTTCTCTTGAACAAGTTTCAATTGATGTTGTATTCGTTCATTCAACGGGATGCCAATAAAGTAATGCGAATCAGCCATCAAACTCAACCTCCTACTGTAAGCAGATCCTCGGTCTTTACCAACCGCTGTATATAGACAAGCAGCCCAAGGCCGAACAGTGTAATTAGTGAGAAGAAACCATACATGATAAAAATGGTTCCTGCGTCTATCATTATGCCACCAAGAAATGTGAAAAATGCATTTCCTACACCATTCCCCACGGCACTATAAACTCCGACAGCTGTGGCTTGTAAAGCATTTGGCGCGATGTCCCGGATGAAGATCAACGCTGCTGGTACATAAAGACCGACAGAAATGCCCTGTACGATGGTCGTGCCATAAACGACGCTGGTAGGTGGTTCAAAGAAGTATAATAACCACCTTGCACTTGATACACCACCACTGATTAACAGCACGTTCATGATGCCGACTTTATTGATGACGTTCTGTGTGAATCGCATAAACGGCGCCTCACTCCCGGCTGCCAGCAAGAAAGCGACTCCGACGCCTGCAAGTGTTCCGCCAGCGGTAAGCACAAATGTACTGAAGTAAAAATTATTGGCTAAAACGGGGCCGAAGACTAAAAAGTTGGCCAGTAAAAACAAGCTGAACTCTTTTTGTTTAAACAGACTGGTGAGCCCTGTCCGAAAAGATACAGTCACGCCTTGTCCACGTTTCGGAAAGTCAAACAATGTTAACAGGGCCAGCAAAATTGCTAAAGAAAAAGCATAAAAAATCCAATTGATGGAATTGGTCATGTCCGTTAAACGTCCAAGTAAAAACGCAGCGATAGCAAAGCCGACAGATCCCATTAACCGGATGTTCCCATAATCTTTTTTATGAGTTTGTACATAATTAAGCGTCAAGCTGTCCGATAACGGGATAATTGCACACTGGAATATCGCAATAATGATAATCCCGAACACTAAGGGATAATATCCATTCAATAAAGGATACCCGAAGCCGAGCAGCCCTGCTGCAAGTCCCGAAATCAGTAATAATTTTCTAGGGTTTTTCGTAAAGTCACTGATTGCTCCCCAAATAGGCTGGAGAAATACAGTCACCAAAGGAATTGCTGATACGATGACGCCGATTTCCGTGTGGTTTAATCCTTTTTCTTCTTCAAGGAAAACGGCTAGTAATGGAAATAAAGCACCATTAGAAAAAAAGGTGAAAAAATAGAATACTTGTAAAAAACGGTATGTTTTTTCGTGTTGTGCCATTCTATCCCCTCTCTATTTATATTTTTCTATTTAGTGTCTATTCCCAGAATACTTTTGGTGTATTCGTTCATATGTTTCTAAATCACATATAACATATAATTCTGCGTCTTCCGGCAATTGTATATCCAGCATCCGGTTAACACTGAGATTGGTATGATCAGCAATAAGGGTAGCTCCTTCTGCCAGTAATTCATTGAAAGCATCACGGTACGTTTTCCAGTGCTTTTGCCGGGGGACATGGAACAAATCATCCCCAAATGATCTACGAAGCAGTTGATTATACACACTGGAAATCCCCTTACGAAAAGCAGAACGGACAAACAGAGACGAAATCGTTTCATGGGAAATAATGAACTCATCTACTTGGATGTGTTCAAAATTCTTGATGTGTGCTTCTTCCATAACTTCCGCGATGGTATGGACGGCCGGTGCTACAGCTTCCACAGCCGTAGCAATCAAAAGCGTACGACCGTCACTAAGCTGCTTATCCTGTACCCGTTCATCCGCAAAAATCAACACGGCTTCCGCTTCTTTTATGTTGGCCTTATCCAGGACGTCTTCTGACGAAACATTTCCTCTTATGTAATGAATATTTTCCGCCAGCATTGGCGCCTTTTCCAAATCATCTACGATGACAATTTCTGCATCTTTGTTGGTTTCCTGCATTTCCTTTATGGCTGCTTTTGCTTTATATGACCAGCCAATGATAATATAATGCCCCTTTTCATAATACATGATATTACCCTCCTCGCGGTTTTTCCGGAATTTTCCGAGACCATCCAAAACTTTTCCAATGACGACACCGATAAGTCCGATACCCAGTATGTATAGAACCAAAGCAATCATCCTGCCGCTGAAAGTTGCGGGGGAATAGTCTCCATATCCGACTGTTGTCACCGTAGTCATCGTCCACCAGAAACCATCAAAGACAGACGGAAACGTTTCCGGTTCCACAACGACAATCAAGACAGAAGCCAGAAGAATCAGCAATGCGCTGGAAACAAACAGCATGGTGTTGCTTATTGCAACCACTTTCAAGATAATTTTTCTTATCAAACAATCATCCCCCATTTGTGAAAATAACGTGAATTGTCAGTAAAATAGCCAGAAATTCTAGCGTTTTTACTTAAAAAGGTGTAAAATTATAATAACTTCAAAGGTTCACTTGCACCACAATTCAATGACTTGAACGTTAAGGAGTGGTTTTTTGAATCAATCAACAACCCGGATGCTGACTCGAGTGAAGGCTGTTTATCTTTATATAAGAGAAAACGGGACAGTCACCACAACCGAGTTAGCTGAAGAATTTGGAATCACCGATCGTACTGTACAACGAGACCTTCATGTACTAGAGCATAACGGCCTGGTAGTGAGCCCAAATCGGGGAAGATGGAAAATCACTAGAAAGAAAGTCAAAATTTCGTGAATTATTGTTAATAAATAAACAAATGGCTGACTTATTTTCGTCAGTCTATTTTTTTATCTGCTCGTTTTGTAACTGTTCCAATTCTTGATCTGTTAGTTCCCGATATTCACCTGTCTGCAAATCAGGATCAAGCTTGAGACTCCCCATAGAAAGCCGTTTTAAATAGGTGACCCGCTTTCCTACTGACTCAAACATTCGTTTCACCTGATGGAACTTGCCTTCCGTAATGGTTAGTTCGATTTCAGAGGTCTCACCATGTGACATAATTTTTAAGTCTGCTGGCTGGGTGACATAGCCATCATCCAAGGGCACACCCTTTTGGAAAGCCTCTATATCCTCTTCTGTGACCCTACCTTCGATAATTGCGAAATATGTTTTCCCCACATGTCTTTTAGGAGAAAGCAATTGATGGGCGAGCTTTCCGTCGTTCGTGATCAACAGCAGCCCTTCAGTGTCTTTATCCAGACGGCCGACCGGAAAAGGATTCAAAACAGCATCTTCCGGTTCCAGTAAATCGACCACTGTCAAGTCGCGTTGATCCTCTGTGGCAGATACGTATCCCGGCGGCTTATTCATCATTAAATAAACCGCCTCTTTGTACTCAACTGTTTCACCAAATACGGTGATGATGTTTTTTCCCGGATCTACATGAACCTGGGGAGACTTAACTACTTTATCATCGCAACGGACATTCCCTTTTTTCAATAGATCTTTTACTTCTTTTCTGCTTCCATATCCCATATTGGCAAGCAGCTTATCGATTCTCATACCAGTCCCTCCTTTTTACTTATCTTCGTTTCAGAAATTTATCGATGATTCTTACCCTGCTTCCCAGGACACGCTCCAGCAAAGTAGATTCATAACAAAGCCATAAATAGACGATCGCTCCGGCAATTACACCAACAGCCAGCACTAAGACTCCCTCTGCCCGGCCATCCTGGTAAGAAATGAAAAAGCCAAGCCCCCATTTCACCAGCCAGACTATGACTCCCATGAATAGAGTGAAAATGGAAATCAGCATTGATCGCTTAATAAATTGTTTTAATGGGAAAGCCACTGCTTGTTTTACTCTCCATAGATTCAGAAATACAGCCGTAACGACTGCCAGCATGGTAGCGAGTACCGCTCCTTTAGCCCCGAAAGTATGGATGAACGGGAGGTTCAAAAAGACTTTCACCATCAAACCAGCGGTGAGGCTGATCACGGCAAATCGCTGTTGGTTGATTCCCTGCAATATCGATGAACTCACCGTAAAAAATCCAAAAGCGAGAGCTACCGGGGCATACCATCCCAATAATGATCCATTTAAATCGATTTTGTAAGTCCCATAAAAAGACTGGTATGCCTCATTAGAGAGGATAGATAATCCAACAATCGAAGGGAGAATCAGCAGCATGATCGTTTGCAAAGATTGATTGATTTGCTGATACATCCTTTGCCGGTTCTTTTCTGTAAACGATTTTGTAATCGCAGGCAAAGCGGCTAATGACATTCCAGTCGCGAGGGTGACTGGAATAATCACCAGCTTATGCCCGTACAAGTTAATGTTTGACAAAGCGACATCTGCAATATCGCTTTGCCCAATCGCTGCCATTCCGCGTTTGAACGTAACCGAATCGACAAATTGATAGAGGGGCGTAGCAATTCCCACCAGCACAAACGGTCCTGCATAGCGAAACAGCTCTTTAAACAAGGCGCCCATCGGCAAATTGTAACTTTCCACCTGCTGTTGAACCTGCCTGTCCAAGTGACGCTTTCTTTTCCGCCAAAAAAACCACAACACGACACAGGAAGCAATTGCTCCTACAAAGGCCGCAAATGTTGCAAAACCTACAGCTAATTTTGTTGTTCCATCAAATACATCGATTATTAAGTACACGGCAACCAACAAAAATATAATGCGTACGATTTGCTCGACCACTTGTGACACCGCAGTTGGTCCCATTGATTCATATCCCTGGAAAAAACCCCTGACAATACTCATTGCTGGAATAACCAACAGGGCAAAACTAACCATTCGGATGACCATTGCCACATCTGCCGCAGCAATCCCTTCTGAATCATCTGGTATATAAATATTAGCCAATATGCCAGCACCCAGAAACATTATTAAAAAAGCAATGAAACCTGTTACCGCCATTAGGCTGAATCCGGCCTTAAACATTTTTCTTCCGGTTTGATAGTCGCCGAGTGAGTTGTATTTCGACACAAATTTAGAAACGGCCAAAGGTACACCGACCGTCGAAATGCTGATCAGGATGTTATATGGTATGTACGCATACTGGTATAAAGCCCCCCCTTCAGCACCTACGATCTCATTAAACGGGATAACATAAATCATCCCTAAAAATTTCGATAAAAATGTAGCGGCAGTTAAAAGCATCGTGCCACGTACTATATTATTAACAGCCATGATAATTCACCTGCATCTCCTTTATCTAACCAGTCTATTTTATCATATCGTTCGACTTCTAACAGATTTTTGCGGTTTATTTTGTATAATGTTATATTTTGGCGAATGCCGGGGTGAAGTTCCAACCTGTCATATACTTTTGCGTAACAGGTTTATATCCTATGGAAATACTGCATTTTTTGCGTCTACTGACGACATGCTATGCTATAGTAGTGACAGGCTATATAAGGAGTCCTACCCTATATACCCAGACAGATAACAGGAAGGAATGAAGAAATTTTGACTTACCAAGTTGTCGTGATCGGTGGAGGTCCGTCTGGACTGATGGCTGCAATTGCTGCTGCCGAATACGGTGCGCATACACTTTTGATTGATAAAGGAAACAAATTGGGGAAAAAGCTGGCCATTTCTGGAGGCGGTCGGTGCAATGTCACTAACCGGCTTCCCCAAGAAGAAGTAATCAAACATATTCCAGGAAATGGCCGTTTTTTATACAGTGCTTTTTCTGTTTTTGACAATTACGATATCATTGATTTTTTTGAGGGGCTAGGTGTCAAACTGAAAGAAGAAGACCATGGCAGAATGTTTCCAGTAAGCAATTCCGCTAAAAGTGTTGTGAATGCATTGCTTAACCGGCTGGCGGAATTGAATGTAACGATTAGGACGAACACTCCAGTTGAAGCGATTGATTACGGTGAAAGCCAGCACACCATTATCCTTAAAGACAAAGAAAAAATCACAGCTGACGCAATCATCATTGCAGTTGGGGGAAAAGCTGTTCCACATACCGGAAGTACAGGGGACGGTTATGCATGGGCAAAGAAAGCAGGACATACGATTACCGATATCTATCCTACAGAGGTACCCCTCCTTTCTTCCGAAACGTTTATCAAGGAAAAGAAATTGCAAGGTCTTGCTCTTCGTGACATAGCTTTATCCGTGTTGAATAGAAAAAACAAACCGATTATCACGCACAGGATGGACATGCTTTTTACGCATTTTGGTGTTTCTGGGCCAGCTGTATTGAGGTGTTCGCAATTTGTTGTCAAAGAATTAAAGAAAGGAAACAAGGAAGTAACAATGGAAATCGATGCTTTACCTGGTCATCCCCTCCATGGTTTGCTGGATGATTATAAAAAACGATTGGAGGAAAATCCGAAAAAGACAGTGAAAAATGTATGTAAGGGATTAATTCCTGAACGTTTTCTTGATTATTCACTTCAAAAAAACGGAATCTCTCTAGAAGATCGGGCAGCAAATATTTCCCGGGAAAAGTTCACCCACTTTTTAAGTGATTTAAAACACTTCCAATTTAAAGTTAATGGTTCACAGCCTATAGAGAAGGCATTTGTGACAGGTGGAGGGGTTTCCACTAAAGAGGTGATACCTAACACACTGCAATCTAAGTTCATGCACGGACTTTATTTTAGCGGGGAAATCTTAGACATCCATGGCTACACTGGAGGTTATAACATCACCTCCGCTATGGTAACAGGAAGAGTAGCTGGAATGAATGCAGCATGGGAAGCATTGGCCAAGTAACGGTTGCTAAACTAAAGTGGGGGCAGAATTTCCCCACTTTTTTTCAAGTTTCCTGAGACCGCAGAGGAACTAAACTCGCTTTCCGCGGACGAACGCCCAAGCCTCCTCGCAAAGCCCGCTGCGGGGTCTCGGTCGTCCGTTTTTCCGCAGGAGACTCGCTTAGCTCCTCTGCTACGCTATTTCGCTCTATAGAGTCTTTTTAACCTCCTGCTGCCATGAAATTTTATGCTTTAATCCTTCCAAAGGAATCTCGTTTTAAAACTTTTATCGTATTGTTTATTCCCTCGATACACTCATTGTTAAATGGATACATGAATGACTGTAAAATCTCTTGTTTCCAACGCATGAACGTTTTTCTTACACGGCGAAATCCTCTATGTTTGAAGTACGCATCCATTCCAGACATTCCTCCAGCCCTTTTCTGGCTGTCTTCTCATCACTCGCCTTAAACCATTCATCCAACCGTTTCTTTAACGCATATGCTTCTTTTTTCCTTAGGTGTCAGCAACTTTAGGGTAACAAAGAGAGAGGGAATGAGTGTGTTTTTTGCCCAATGTAGCAACCCTCATCATGATAGGGGACACCACCACATTCAGTATAGAGCTACAAATTTTGGAGAAAAACACACAAAAAACCCCCGTGAATGAGGTTATCCTCATTCACGGGGGTTTGGTTTGCCTGGCGGCGTCCTACTCTCGCAGGGGCAAAGCCCCAACTACCATGAGCGCTGGAGAGCTTAACTGCTGTGTTCGGCATGGGAACAGGTGTGGCCTCTCCGCTATTGCCACCAGGCCTGCAGGATGCAGGTCGTTCTGTGTTGTTCACAGGACGTGAACGGGCTTAACAGAACTTCCTTCGTGTTTTTTTTAGAAAAAGTGTACCTTCAAAACTAGATAAGAAGGAAGACATCAACGAACTTCACACGT
>NZ_FNHF01000009.1 GCF_900103695.1 Sediminibacillus halophilus | reverse complement strand
AGCTGAAGATCCACTTGGGAAAGCGGTTTTCTTTACCAAGTTAGCTGAAGCCGTGCCCGCGGAAAGCGAAGTATGCTGCCGAAGCGGTGGTTAACGCGCTTTTGAATAGGCAATGGACTTCCTATTACAGTTGCTGAGTAGTTTATATCAACTACGGCATACAACGAGTTTCGGAGTGTTTGAGGAGCGTGTTAAATGAATAAAAGAATGGCCGCAGAGAAAGTAATAAAGATTTTATTAGTAATTGCTTGTGAAATGAGTTGACCGGGAATTGGCAATATATTATAATTGTCGGGAGACATATGTGAGGTTACATATGTCCCAGAAACCTGTTGTATGCTTCGGAGGGAGGGAAAATAGCATGTCAAACACAACTCGCGTTCGTAAAAACGAGTCTCTTGAAGATGCTCTTCGTCGCTTCAAACGCAGTGTATCTAAAAGTGGTACATTGTCTGAATACCGCAAGCGTGAATTTTATGAAAAACCTAGTGTGCGCCGCAAGAAAAAATCTGAGGCTGCTAGAAAGCGTAAGTAACAAAGAGGGTGTAGAAGAGATATGTCATTAGTTGAACGTCTGAACCAGGACATGAAGCAGGCGATGAAAAACAAGGATAAACAAGCCTTGAGTGTCATTCGCATGGTGAAAGCTTCTTTACAGAATGAAGCGATCAAACTTGGTAAAGACGAATTATCTGAAGAAGAAGAACTAACTGTTTTATCCAGAGAGTTAAAACAGCGAAAAGATTCCCTCCAAGAATTTAAAGAAGCTGGACGCGATGATCTTGCGGAAAAACTTGAAGATGAAATAAAAGTTTTACAAGCATATATGCCGAAACAGCTTACAGAAGAAGAACTTGAACAAATTGTTCAAGAAACGATCCAGGAAGTTGGCGCAACTTCCAAAAAGGATATGGGCAGCGTGATGAGTGCCGTTATGCCTAAAGTGAAAGGGCAGGCTGATGGTTCACAAGTGAATCGCCTTGTCCAAAAGCATTTGTCTTAATTAAATTAAACAAGTGAGCGCTAAAAGGAGAAGTGGTTTTCGCCAATTATGGCGGGAACCGCTTCTTTTATGTAGGAAGAAGGATCTCATTTTGACGGACTGCTGCTGTTTTTCTAATTAGCAAAGCTTTTTCTTATGAATTTATCGCGATGAGTAAATACTAACATTAGAAAATGTATGTTAAACTGAAAAAAAGTTTTGAAACTTAAATGTGTAGTAGTCCGTATACATAACGTACCGATAGAAAGGAGGGGATAGCACGTGGGCAGAAAGTTAACCGTTCTCTTTGCCGTGTTCTTGGGCATGATAGCGGGTTTGGTTGGATCTTTCCTCACTCCAACACCGATTCACGCAGCTGACGGCGATGGAAAGCTGGTGTATGTCATACCGGTTGAAAAGGAAGTAGAGCGGGGGCTGGAAGCTTTTTTAAAAAGAACTACACAGGAAGCAGTCGAAGAGAATGCCGACCATATTATTTTTGAAATAGATACTCCAGGTGGACGAGTCGATGCGGCGGGACAGATTGCTGAATTGTTGCAGGATTTAGAAATAGAGACTACGGCATTTATTACCAATGAAGCTTTATCTGCAGGTTCATACATAGCATTGAACACCGACAATATTTACATGAAGCCTCATGCAACAATGGGAGCGAGCGGTGTTATAAACTCAGACGGTACTGCTGCTGATAAAAAAGCACAGTCAGCATGGATTTCGGCTATGAAGAGCGCTGCTGCTTCTAAGGATAGGGATCCTTTGTATGCAGAAGCGATGGCAAATCCTTCTGTTGATTTACCAGAGTATGGCGCGCCGGAAGGAGAATTTTTAACCTTGGAACCTACAACAGCTGTAGAGGTTGGTTATGCAGAAGCTATTGTTAACCACCGTACAGAACTGTTGGCTGAGCTAAACCTGCAAGATGCTGAAATTATTGAAACAAATACGACACTTGCAGAGGAAATCGCCAGGTTCTTAACGAACCCTGTTGTGGTACCAATATTGTTGTCACTTGCGAGTATTGGTTTAATCGTGGAGTTATATTCTCCGGGATTCGGAATTCCGGGGTCAATTGGTTTGTTGTCCCTTGTATTATTTTTCTACGGACATATTGTGGCCGGCCTTGCAGGCTATGAAGCGGTTATCTTGCTTGTGTTGGGAATCATTATGATCATTGCTGAAATTTTTGTGCCGGGAGGAATACTTGGTATTCTCGGAATCGGTGCAGTAGTCGCTGCCTTGTTCATGTCTTCTGCAGACATGGGGCATATGGCCATGAGCATTGCTATCGCCTTGCTTTCATCGATTGTCGTTTCTGTTGTTTTGTTTAAAACAATCGGACTGGAAAAAGGCTTCTTTAAAAATATTATTCTGAAGGAAGCAACGACTACGGAACAAGGCTATGTGTCTTCAGTCAGCAGGTTGGATTTAATCGGCCTGGAAGGCAGAGCGGTGACGATGCTGCGGCCTTCGGGAACGGCTGTGTTCGGGGAAGAACGACTTGATGTAGTCACAGAAGGTGCTTTTGTCGAGAAGGACACTCCTATCAAGATTGTTAAAACGGAAGGTTCAAGAATAGTAGTAAGGAAAATAAATCATAACATGAAACAGGAGGATGTATAATGGATGTTCAAAGTTTATTACCGATCATTGTAATCGGGTTAATTGTTATAGCAGTTGCTGTTTTATTTACCTTTATTCCGGTGATGCTCTGGATTAGTGCCCTAGCTGCTGGTGTCAGGGTCAGTATTTTCACGCTGGTTGGAATGCGTTTGAGAAGGGTTGTTCCTTCCAGGGTAATCAACCCGCTGATCAAGGCTCATAAAGCTGGACTTGGTGTTAATACAAATCAGTTAGAGAGTCACTATTTGGCAGGAGGTAACGTCGATCGAGTAGTCAATGCTTTGATAGCTGCACAGCGCGCCAACATTGAATTGACTTTCGAGCGGGCTGCAGCAATCGACCTGGCTGGCCGGGATGTGCTGGAAGCAGTACAAATGAGTGTTAATCCGAAAGTAATAGAAACACCGTTCATTGCTGGTATTGCAATGGATGGAATCGAGGTTAAAGCAAAAGCAAGGATCACCGTGCGGGCCAATATCGACCGACTTGTCGGTGGAGCTGGTGAGGATACAGTGATCGCCCGTGTTGGCGAAGGGATTGTTAGTACGATTGGTAGCTCGGACAGTCACACGAAAGTTTTGGAAAATCCGGATTCCATTTCCCATAATGTCTTATCCAAAGGGCTGGATGCAGGAACAGCTTTTGAAATTTTATCGATTGACATTGCTGATATCGATATCGGTAAAAATATCGGGGCTACCCTTTCCACTGATCAGGCAGAAGCAGATAAAAATATTGCACAGGCTAAAGCAGAAGAACGTCGTGCAATGGCTGTTGCTCAAGAACAGGAAATGCTGGCAAGGGTACAGGAAATGCGGGCCAAAGTCGTCGAGGCGGAAGCAGACGTACCGCTTGCGCTTGCTGAGGCACTTCGATCAGGCAATATGGGCGTGATGGACTATATGAATTATAAGAACATCAATGCCGACACAGACATGCGTGATACGATAGGCAAGCTTTCCCAAGAAGAAAATGATGAGGATCAATAAAAGAGGCCGAGTTCAAGAGGAGGTTGATCGATGGAGGATTTAATAGGATTAATCATCCCGCTTTTGGCCGTTGTCGGATGGCTGTTTGGCATGTTCAAAAATGAAGAAGAGGAACAGAAGGGCGGGAAACCTACCCGGCCTTATCGGCCAACCTCTGCTCCTTCCCGTCAACAGCAAAGCAACACAAATCATGCACCAACAAGTGCTAATGGTGAGACGGAAACACATACAAAACCTGCAGTTGGTCCGTCCAAGACCCAAACGTACTATGAGAAAAAGAAGGCGAAGCTGGCAGAAACGAAGCCAGCTACACAGCGTTCAAATGAGGAAGTTTTTTCTTATCATCTGGATCCTATACAGAAGGAAGAACGGCCGAGACAGGTTGATAAGAGAGCCCAAGATCAGGCTGCCAAAAAAGGAGTACAGTCAAACAAGAAGCTTTCCATCCGCAGGAATCTATCTAAAAAAGGGATTGCAGAGAGCTTTGTAATGGCTGAGGTGCTCGGACAGCCACGGGCTCACCGTCCTTATCAAAGAAGACGGCGAGCGAAGTGAAAAATCCCCCTTTGTCAGTTATGGACAAAGGGGGATTTTTAAGTTTCTGGAGGTCCTCCCCCTTTCTCTACTTAAGCATGGGTAAGAGCCTGAACTTTTTACACACAAACAGTTGGATTCGTTCACAACATAATTATAAATTATATTGTTCCCCGGTTTCTGCATTCCTTCCATGCTTTAACCGGGGTTATTTTGCAGTTCTTATCTCCCGGGTTCATTCATACATATGATGTGAGAGGGGGCATCCTGGGTGAACAAATGGAAACAGCGCATCGAGAATATACTCACGCAGCACCTTGAACTTCCTTCCGATGTTATCCTCGAACTTCCGAGAATTACGACCATCGGTCAAATCCATGCTTATATCGAAAATCATAAAGGACTCATTCTGTTTTCGGAATCAGAGCTTCGTTTACGTATGAAAGACGGATACCTCCGGATAACTGGAGAAAATTTTGTGCTGAAGATGATGCTGCCGGAGGAGATCCTGCTTGAAGGGAAAATTAAGGAGCTGGCTTTCATCGAGGGGTGACCGGATAGCCGGCGGAGGGGGGCATTGATGAAGCACACTCAAGCTATATTTTTCACTGGATCTGTTAAGATAAAAGTGACCGGACACCACCCAGAGTTATTTTTCGGTCTGTGCGCAAGAGAAGGAATAACTGTTTGGAATGTGATAAAAATAAATGAAACGCAATGTATCGGCAATGTAAGATTAAGCGATATTTCCACGATAAAAAGATTGCGCAGGCAAACGGTTTATAAGCTGTCTTTTCTTTCACGGAAGGGTTTTCCATTTTTGATACAGCGCGTTTTGCATAAAAAACCATTTGTGGCAGGGTTACTTTTGAGTATCTTGTTTGTCACGTTTCTCTCCAACATTGTCTGGGACATAGAGGTGGAAAATGTCCCACCAGAAGTAGAAGCTAAAATTATCGAAAAATTGGACGAGTATGGCATTCACCCAGGGGCAGTAAAGTTTACTATCGGAACACCAGGTGATATTCAGCAACGATTGCTGGATGATTTGCCTGAATTGCTGTGGGTGGGTGTGACAGAAAAGGGGACAACCTATCAGTTGGAAGCAGTCGAGAAAACGATTGTCGAAGAACCCGAACAATCTGGTCCGCGAAATCTTGTTGCTGCAAAAAAAGGTGTAATCGTTGATATGTTTGTCGCTAAGGGGCTCCCTTTAGTCGAAGTAAATGATTTCGTTACTCCTGGACAGGTATTGGTGTCCGGCAACTTGAATGAAAATCAAGGAGAACAAGAGGATGACGAAGAAAAGCAGGATAAGCCCAAAAACTTCGTGGCAGCTGAAGGGGAAGTGATTGCAGAGACTTGGTATGAGGTCGAAACCACTGTACCACTAAAGGCAAATTACCAAACCCTAACCGGAGAGAATGAAACGAAATTTAAACTTCAAATCGGGAAAATGAAAATTCCTGTTTGGGGTTTTAAAAAGGTCGATTATGAACAGGTATATAAAGAAACTACAAGGAAACCATTATACTTTTTACATTGGACTCTGCCTATTTCGATCGTAGAGGAGCAATGGAATGAACAAGCGCCATACAACGAAAAACGAAGCAGGAAAAAAGTCAGAAGTGAAGCCGTAAAGCAAGCAACGAAACAGCTTCAGACTGAACTTGGAAAGGATGCGGAAATCGCCTTTCAAAAAGTTTTGCACGAACGTATTGAGAGTGGTAAAGTTAAGTTAACCCTTTATTTCAAAGCTAAGGAAGATATAACAAAAAACCAACCAATATCTCAAGGAGATTGATTATGCCTGAAGATTTAAAAACGATCGATTTACAACTCGAGAATCCAAACGAAGCACTTACTTTGTTTGGAACGGAAGATAGACACCTAAAACAAATCGAACAACATCTGAATGTATCGATTGTCACGCGAGGAGAACAGGTCAGCGTATCCGGCACTCCGGAAGATATACAGCTTATTGAGGAAATTCTACTTGCATTGCTTCATATCGTCCGGAAAGGGCTAACCATTACAGAACGAGATGTGGTTTATGCTGTCGATCTCGCAAAAAAAGGTAAAATAGATCAATTTGAAACGTTGTTTGAAGATGAAATCACTAAAAATGCCAAAGGAAAATCTATTAGGGTCAAAACGTTAGGACAACGTAATTATGTCAATGCAATTAAATCCAATGACCTCGTATTCGGCATTGGACCTGCAGGAACTGGTAAGACTTATTTGGCAGTTGTTATGGCTGTGACAGCTCTTAAAAAAGGTCTGGTCAAAAAAATTATTTTAACCAGACCTGCAGTGGAAGCAGGCGAAAGTCTCGGTTTCTTGCCAGGTGACTTGAAAGAAAAAGTTGATCCTTATTTAAGACCACTCTATGACGCCTTGCACGATGTTCTCGGCAACGAGCATACGCTTCGGCTGATTGAAAGAGGCACCATTGAAATTGCTCCTCTTGCCTATATGAGAGGCAGGACATTGGACGATGCTTTTGTCATTCTTGATGAAGCACAAAATACCACACCTGCCCAAATGAAAATGTTCCTAACCAGACTTGGTTTTGGCTCAAAAATGGTAATAACCGGTGATATCACCCAAGTCGATCTTCCTATGGGTGTCACATCCGGCTTGAAAGCTGTCGAAGCCAGGTTGTCGTCGATCAAAGGGATTTCGTTTATGTATTTAAAACAGTCCGATGTAGTCCGTCATCCACTGGTACAGAAAATAATCGATGCATATGAGGAAGAGTAAGTATTACTTTCGTGATTTAAGACCCGCTCTCCAGGGTCTTATTTCTGTATAAACCGCTCTTTTTCAAAAATGAGGTGAAGGAATGAAGCATTACTGGAAACGGTTTAAACAATTACCGGTTTATCAGAACAAATGGCTGAAAATTAGTTTGGCAGTTTTGCTTTTGTGCATTTTTTTCTTTTTTATCACGCTTTCTAATGTATACACCGAGACATACAATATTGAACGGTTCAATGAAGCCAAAGAAACTATCCGTTCTCCTTTGTCTATTGAAAACAAAAAAGAGACAGAGCGTGAAAGAAGAGAAGCGATTCAGGCAGTGGAAGACAGGTATGAAATATCATCGGAAATCACCCAGGAACGGGCAGGATATGTCAATGAATTGTTTGAAGCAATCGACAAGCTCGAAGAGGAAGAAAAGGCTTCGAAGGCTAGTGATAAGGAAGATCCCCCTGCTGCTACTGATACGGAAAAAGCGCAAAAACTGCAGCAAATCATTTCACCGAAATTGAGCGAGGCACTTGACAGGGAAGAATTAGTTGCATTAATCAATGCAAGTTCTGAAAAGCGATCACTGGCTAAAGAATTACTGACCACCTCTATTTATGAAGTAATGAATGACGGCGTAACAACGGAAACAGTAGAAAACGCTGTGAAAAGTGTAAATGAGAAGCTTGAATATTCCAGTTTAAGTGATGATATGAAAGAAGTTCTTTACATACTCAGCGATTTTGCCATAGTGGAAAATTCGTTTTACGATGCGGAAAAAACAGTGGAAGCGCAAAAACATGCTTCAAACAATGTGGAACCAGTCATGATTCGGGCTGGTGAAATCATAGTAACCGAAGGCCAGACAATCACCAATGAAATTTATGAGCAATTGAAATTGGTCGGTCTGTTGAATGATGATCGAAATGTATATCCACTGATCGGTCTTATCTTGCTGATTTTTTTGATCGGAGGTATCATCGCTTACGAGATGCATATCCATTCCAAAAAACGGGAATTGGATGTAAGAAAGATTGCATCCATTATTTTAATCAGTGTGTTGATGGTATCTTTAATGAAAGTGGCAAGTGTTTTCACGGATTCAGTCAATCAACTATTCTTTCTGGTTCCTGCAGCCACAGGTGCCATGTTGTTGAAAATATTGCTCGATGAACGTCTGGCGTTGGCAATGTCGATTCTATACAGCATCCTTGCGAGTCTTATTTTCAATGCTGAGATACCCGGGTCGCTAAACATGGAAGCGGGAGTCTATCTGCTGTTTTCTCAATTGGCGGGCATCATTTTCCTGGCCAGTCTGAAGGATCGTATCGCTATTCTGAAAGCAGGAATAGGAATTACACTGGTACACATACTTACGGTACTATTATTTTTATTTCTTTCTTTTGAAAAATATGCTATCGCGGATATTTTTACGTTTAGCGGATATGGGATTGTCGCTGCATTCCTTTCATCTGTTTTAACTATTGGCCTGCTGCCATTTTTTGAAACCGGACTGGGGATATTGTCAGATACAAAACTGCTTACCTTATCTAATCCGAACCATCCTCTACTGCGTAAAATATTGATTGAGGCACCAGGAACTTATCATCACAGTGTCATGGTGGCTAATCTAAGTGAAACGGCCTGCGAAGCAGCTGGAGCCAATGGACTTCTGGCGAGAGTGGCTGCCTATTATCACGATTTAGGGAAAACAGAACAACCGCATTATTTCATTGAAAACCAAATGGGTATCACCAATCCCCATGACATGCTGCAGCCAAAGCAAAGCGCCGAGATTATTATCAACCATCCATATGCAGGGGCTCATCTTCTACGGAAACACAGGTTGCCTAAAGAGATTGTAGATATCGCTGAACAGCATCACGGAAAAAGTCTTTTACAGTTTTTTTACCATAAAGCAAAAGAACAGAACAAGCAGGTCAAAGAATCGGATTATCGGTATCCTGGTCCTCTACCGCAAACAAAGGAGGCGGCAATCGTTTGTGTATGTGATTCGGTTGAAGCAGCTGTACGCTCCTTGAAAGAGCCGACAAACGAAAAAATAGAAGATATCGTCACCTCAATTATTCATCATAAGCTAATGGATGGACAGTTGAATGATGCACCGTTAACATTCAAGGAGCTAGAGAAAATCCGTAAAGCGATTTGTGAAACGCTTAATGGTATTTTCCATTCCAGGATACAGTACCCGACAGATCAAGAAGTGAAGGAGGCAAATTAATGCATATCGATTTTCATGATCAAACAAACAAAGTAGAAGAAGATACCACGGATCTGATTCAGCAGCTTTTAACTTTCGCTGCAGAAAAGGAAGAAATAACGGATGAATCGGAGGTTTCCGTTAATTTTGTCGATAATGGGGAGATTCAAATCATCAATCGCAATTATCGGCAACAGGACAAGCCGACAGATGTGATTTCCTTCGCCATGCAGGAAGAGGGCGAAGGAGAACTGAAAGTAATCGGAGAAGATATCCCGTTAGTCCTTGGTGACATCGTGATATCTGTCGATAAGGCTGCCGAACAGGCAGAAGAATATGGACATTCCATTCAACGGGAGTTTGGTTTTTTAGCCTTACATGGATTCTTACACCTTCTCGGCTATGATCATATACAAAAAGAAGACGAGCGAAAAATGTTCCAGCGACAAGAGGAAATTTTAAATGCGTTCGGACTTGAAAGGAAATAAACGGAAGCGGACAGTCGGTTTCGCTTTTGCCGTGCGGGGATGGAAATATGCTTGGAAAGAGCGAAATTTGCGAATTCAGGTTGGTGTAGGAGCTACAGCCTTAGTGCTGGGAGCCTGTTTCCGGATCACTGTAATCGAATGGCTTATTCTCGTTATGGTGATTGGCATGGTTATTGCTATGGAAATGATCAATACTGCGGTCGAACGGCTGCTTGATTATTTAGCTCCGGAATTCCATCCCAACGCGGGTGCTATTAAGGATATTGCTGCTGGTTCCGTTCTGGCAGTGGCTGTTGTAGCTGCGGTAGCAGGCGCAATTATTTTCCTTCCGAGAATCGCACTTCTGTTTTGACAGCCAACGCCCGGCCCCTTATCAGGCGGCCGGCTTTTTCTATATAACAAATTATTAACGAAAAGATCCACTTTTGCCTGGTTTACTACGGATTAGATCTGTAATGAGTCTTTTCTGTCATTGGATAGACAAATGCACTGCGAAAATACAGTGTGCTTTCCGTGGATGTTCCTGGGTGAAGCCCTCCCCACGGAAAGAGGGTAATTTTCTCAGCGTTTGATTGGCACAATTCTATAATGAATGGCAGGGAAGACTCATTCCTGTTATGGCCCTGGTCATACCAATATACCTAACATTCTTTGTGTGAAAATCCTCTCTAAGAATGATAGTAGGGAAGAGTTTGTATAGACTAAACTCAGATAAATAATTTATGTAGATTTTTCGGTTTTCTTTTATGTTGTTTTTGTATTACAACTTTTTTAGAGAGGTTTTGTCGAATCCATGAAAGGGGTAAATTTTTATAGTAAAATAGAAGAAAACCATAGGATGAAAAAAGCAATAAACGATGGAGGATACAACATGGAAGCAGCTTACAAATCAGGATTTATATCAATAATCGGCAGGCCGAACGTCGGAAAATCGACGTTTATGAATCGAGTGATCGGACAAAAAATTGCAATTATGAGCGATAAACCGCAAACTACACGGAATAAAATCCAAGGGGTTTTAACAGAAAAGGATGCCCAAATGGTTTTTATCGACACCCCTGGAATCCACAAACCAAAGCACAAGCTTGGTGATTTTATGGTGAAAGTCGCAGAAAATACGCTAAACGAAGTAGATGCGGTAATGTTCATGATCAATGCGGAAGAAGGATACGGAAGAGGTGACCAGTTCATTCTGGATCGCTTGCAGAATGTCTCCAATCCTGTTTTTTTAATCATCAATAAAATTGATCAGGTACATCCCGATGACCTGCTCCCGCTAATCGATGAGTATAAAGACAGATATGATTTTGAGGAAATCATCCCGATTTCTGCATTGGAAGGCAACAATGTTGATCACTTGCTTCACGTTTTAAAATCCCATTTACCGGAAGGGCCGCAATATTATCCGGAGGATCAAATCACTGATCATCCGGAACGTTTCATTATCAGTGAATTGATAAGAGAAAAAGCTCTTCAGCTGACTAGAGAAGAAATTCCCCACTCTATTGCAGTTGTAATTGACAATATAGAGGTAAGGGAAAAAGGCGGAAGCGTTTTTATACAAGCTACAGTTGTAACCGAGAGAAAATCACAAAAGGGAATCATTATTGGCAAACAGGGCTCAATGCTCAAGGAAATCGGAAAACGCGCGAGACAGGATATAGAAGCATTGCTGGGAACCAAGATATACTTAGAGCTATGGGTAAAAGTACAAAAGGATTGGCGCAACAGGCCTAGTCAATTGACGGAGTATGGATTTAGCAGTGAAGAATATTGAGTCCAAGACGGTAATCAGCCGATGAAAAGGCATTTTCTTATCATACATGGTAAATATTTTAACTCATGTATCAAAAAGAGAAGGTCATCCTAGAAGTGTGGGGGTAGCCGCCGATAATTCTTCGACCGTTAGCAACTGGTATTAACCTTTAAGACCGTGAAGGCTGGATGTGCGAGTGTATAAACGAATACATGAGGAAACCGAAAAGCAAAACGAACGAAGAAATACGCAGTACTTTTTTACCGGATTTTTTGAACTTCCAATCTAAAAAGTTCAAAAAAGGACAAAAAGGAACAATTAGTTCGAGGCAGTTTTGAACTTCCTATAAAGTATGATTTTTCATATGGATAACAGTTTATAGAAAGGTGGGGTTTCTTGTGCTCGACTTTCCTTGGAAAATATTCAGTCAAACAGGAAACATTGAAACCTATTTACTGATGAAAGAAATGGAATCTTACTATGATGAAGAATCGTCTGCTACCCCAAACTATAAAGAAGAACTGCAAGAACTGGATCGAAACTTATAAGCGACTGCCGCGCCGCCAAATCGAAACAGGCGGCGCCTTCTTAGTTATACGAAAAGCCTGGTTTTTTTGAAAGGGATTGGTGAATTGTTTTGTTTGAGAAAACAGAGGGCATCATCCTGCGGACGCAGGATTACGGGGAAACGCATAAAATCGTGACTATATTGACGCCATCTCACGGGAAAATCGGTGTGGTTGCAAGGGGAGCAAAAAAGCCGAAAAGCAGGATGGCTGCTATCACGCAACCGTTTATACATGGTCAATTCTTAATACAGACAGGGAGAAGTCTCGGTACACTTCAACAAGGGGAAGTGCTTTCTTCCTTTCGGGCAATAAGGGAGGATATTGTTAAAACCGCATACGCAACTTATCTTGCCGAACTGACTGATAAGTTGGTAGAAACGAATAATTATGATCCTTTTTTATTTCAACAGCTGGATCAAACGTTGACCTGGATTGCCGAAGGGAAAGATGCGGAAATACTGACCATAATATATGAATTGAAAATCTACCAGCGTGCAGGTTTCGCGCCTGAGCTGCAACAATGTGTCAGTTGCGGAAACCCTGAAGGACCATATGCTTTTTCAACTGCAGAAGGCGGATACCTTTGTCCGCGTTGCCGTCATATCGATGAGTATGCGGTATCCTTGCCAGGAAACCTGTCGAGAATACTTTCGATGTTTATCCCAATAGATATAGAACGAATCGGGAATATTTCGATTAAACCAGAAAACAAGCAGCTGCTGAAAAAACTTATGGAGGAATATTATGAGCAGTATGGCGGTTATCATATCAAGTCAAAAAAGTTTTTAGACCAGCTGGACTTATTGAAATAGCAATTTGATTGACAAAACGGATAAAATTCAGTAAGGTTAAATCAAAATTTACATATTGCGTTGATGGTAAGTAGTACTTGGACTTTTTTCTAAAAGCGAATCCAGGACAGTGGGAGCTGGAGTAGAAAATACCGGGGAAGGCGTACCAGAGCAATCGACTGAAAGTGGCTTTTCCGTTAACCGGAAAGCAAGTAGGGTGGAACCGCGGATATTCCCGTCCCTATGCCTTGAACAGGCGTAGGGACGGTTTTTTGTCGTGACATAGAACCCACTTAAGTGTCAAATCATAATCGGAGGAATGAGCAAATGAATATTCAGCAAATGATCCTAACTTTGCAAAAGCATTGGTCAGATCAAAACTGCATTCTAATGCAGGCGTATGACGTAGAGAAAGGAGCTGGGACAATGTCGCCGATGACATTGTTGCGCAGCCTTGGACCAGAACCTTGGAATGTTGCTTATGTAGAACCGTCCCGCCGGCCGGCAGACGGCAGATATGGTCAGAATCCCAATCGGCTGTATCAGCATCATCAATTTCAAGTGATCATGAAACCTTCTCCAGATAACATTCAAGAATTATATCTGGATTCTTTGCGGGCGCTGGGCATTGATCCACTACAGCATGATATCCGGTTTGTTGAAGACAACTGGGAAAATCCCACTCTTGGTGCTGCCGGACTTGGTTGGGAAGTGTGGCTGGATGGGATGGAAATCACCCAATTCACTTACTTTCAGCAAATCGGTGGACTGGAAGCAAAGCCGGTTTCGGTTGAATTGACTTATGGAATTGAACGACTTGCCTCTTATATACAAGACAAAGAAAATGTGTTTGATTTAGAATGGACGGATGGAGTAACTGTTTCCGATATCTTTCTCCAACCTGAATATGAACATTCCAAATACACATTTGAAGAGTCTGATACAGACATGCTGTTTGATTTGTTTGCGACTTATGAGAAGGAAGCAAAGCGAACAATGGAGCAAGGGCTTGTATTCCCGGCTTATGACTATGTATTGAAGTGCTCCCACACCTTTAATCTCCTGGATGCCAAAGGAGTCATTTCCGTTACCGAAAGAACAGGGTACATCTCACGGGTGAGAAATCTAGCGCGGGAAATAGCCAAAATTTATGTAGAAGAGCGTGAACGACTAGGGTTCCCTATGTTGAAGGAGGCGGCAAACAATGACAACAACTAATATATTATTCGAAATAGGGCTGGAAGAAATGCCGGCTCGTTTTCTCGATGATGCACAGAAACAATTGCATGAAAAGACAACCGCCTGGCTGGATGAATTGCGGGTTCCTTATCAAGGTATCGAAGTATATGTAACACCGCGGCGGCTGGCTGTCATTATCAAGGACGCTGCTGAAAAACAACCGGATATCGAGGAAGAAGCAAAAGGTCCCGCGAAAAGCATTGCACTAGATGAAAATGGCGAGTGGACAAAGGCAGCGGTTGGATTTTCCCGGGGGCAGGGAAAAACAGTAAAAGATATTTATACAAAAGAAGTAAATGGAACCGAATATATTTTTGTAAGCAAATTTATTGAAGGTAGAAAGACACTTGATTTGTTGCAGGGATTCAAAGACGTCGTGTTAAAGATGAACTTTCCTAAAAGTATGCGGTGGAGTGATTTGAATCTTCGTTATGTGAGGCCGATCCGTTGGATTACTGCTTTGTTTGGGAGCGAAATCGTTCCCTTGGAAATTGCAGGTGTAGCAGCATCAAACAAAACATATGGACATCGTTTTCTCGGCGAATCGATTGAATTATCATCTGCTGATAAGTATCGTAATAAACTAAAAGAGCAGTATGTAATTGTGGACCCTTCCGAGAGGGAAGAGAAAATCCGGAGTCAAATTGAACAATTGCAACAAAAGAAAAACTGGAAGGTCCCGGTTGATTCCAATCTACTAGATGAAGTAAAGCATTTAGTTGAATATCCTACTGTTTTTTCTGGTTCTTTTGATGAAGAATTTCTTGAAATCCCTGAAGAGGCACTGATTACCTCCATGAAAGAACACCAGCGCTATTTTCCAGTGCGAGATAGCAAAGGCAGCTTGCTACCCAACTTTGTCGCTGTAAGAAATGGGAATAGCGATTTTATAGAAACGGTTGCACGTGGTAATGAAAAAGTGTTAAGAGCTAGACTTTCCGATGCAAGATTCTTTTTTGAAGAAGACAAGAAGCAATCCATTGCAAGGAATGTTAAGAAATTGGAAAAGATGGTATTTCAAGAAAAGCTGGGAACCATTGCGGATAAAGTGGGCCGGGTGACTCAATTAACCGGACAAATAAGTGATTTGATTAATATGGATGCTGTAGTACGAAAACAGGCAGTTCGAGCAGCTGAAATTTCAAAGTTTGATTTAGTTACCAACATGGTCAACGAGTTTACAGAACTCCAAGGCATAATGGGAGAAAAATACGCCCGTTTGTTCGGTGAAAACGAACAAACAGCTAAAGCAATAAACGAGCACTATATGCCACGGCATGCAGGAGATGCTCTCCCTGCTTCAACAGAAGGTGCTCTTGTAAGTGTTGCCGATAAATTGGATACCATTATTGGATGTATTTCTGTCGGTATAATTCCTAGTGGTTCTCAGGATCCATATGGATTGAGACGACAGGCTATCGGCGTGCTGCAAATCTTGAAAAGTCAAAAATGGCAAGTAAAACTTGAGGAGTTGCTCGAGAAAACTTATCAGCAGTTTGAAGCTAAGGGAATTCCAACCAGAAGTAAACAAGAGATAATGGAAGATTTGTCTGAATTCTTTACTCACCGGGCTGGTTATATCATGAAGGAAGCAGGAATCGATCAGGATGTTATCGAAGCAGTCCTTCATGCTGGTATAGGTATTTTTCACTTCACTTTCGATAAAGCTCTTGTTTTGGCAGATAAAAGACAGGATGAATCCTTCAAACCTGCACAAGAAGGATTGGGTCGTGTACTGAATTTGGCAGGTAAGGCAGGGACGGAAGAAGTCAAAAAAGAATTGTTCGAAAATGCTACGGAAACGGAATTGAATGCAGCAGTAGAGCGAATGTTGCCTGGCTATCAGCAGACTTTAGAGCAACAAAAGGCAAACAAAGCTATTGAGATGTTGGCTGAATTGGCAGACCCAATCCATGCTTTTTTCGATCACACCATGGTAATGGCGAAAGATGAGAACCTGAGAAGTAACCGGCTTGCATTGTTGAATAAAATAGCTGCGATGGTTTATCAATACGCGGACCTGTCAAAAGTGCAGTGGAAGCAGCAATTCTGATGGATTCGGTTTATATATGTGGTACCTGTCTATAATGAGAGAAAATATGTGGTTTATGCCGAGAAGGTGGTGAAAGGATGGAACTTTCCAATCGTCAACAGCAGATTATTGAGATTGTAAAAAAACATGGTCCGATTACTGGGGAGAATATTGCGGAAAAACTCCAATTGACAAGAGCCACACTCCGGCCAGATTTATCCGTCCTCACCATGTCCGGCTTTTTGGATGCCCGTCCGAGAGTAGGGTATTTTTTCACTGGGAAAACCGGTTTTGAATTACTTTCTGAAAAACTGAAAGAAGTGAAAGTCCGGGACTTCCAATCGATACCTATTGTGATTAAAGAAAATGACTCGGTATACGATGCCATCAGCAAAATGTTTCTGGAGGATGTCGGCACGTTGTTCGTTGTGGACGATCAATCTCTTTTGACGGGCGTTGTTTCCCGAAAGGACTTGTTGCGGGCCAGTCTCGGTAACCAGGAATTAACCAGTCTTCCAGTTCATATCATCATGACAAGAATGCCAAATGTAACGATTTGCAGAAAAGATGATTATCTAATCGGAGCAGCAAAGCAACTGATCAATAAACAAATCGACGGCCTTCCAGTGGTAGAAGATACAGAAAAAGGTTTACAGGTTATCGGCCGTATTACCAAAACGAATATGACAAAAGCATTAGTGGAATTCACCAGTAATGATAACTTGCAGGGAGGTTAGACGATGACGAAACCCTTTGTATATATTGTTTCAGACTCGGTCGGAGAGACAGCGGAATTAGTGGTCAAGGCAGCTCTCAGTCAGTTTGATAACAGTGGAGAGTACCATCTTCATCGTGTGCCTTATGTTGAAAATCTGGAGATACTTGATGAAACCATCAAACAGGCGGAGGAAAAAGGGGCAATAATCGGTTTTACCTTGGTAAATCCAACTTTTCGCAGGCACCTTTTGGAGGAATCTTATACACGAAAGATTGAATGCATTGATATCATGGGGCCGCTAATTGATGCCATGGAAAAAGTTTATCGAAAAAAACCACGGCTCGAGCCTGGATTGGTTCATAAATTGGATGAAGATTACTTTAAGCGGGTAGAAGCGATAGAATTTGCTGTGCGGTATGACGATGGAAGAGATCCGAGGGGGATATCGAAAGCGGATATCGTATTGATTGGTGTCTCCCGGACTTCAAAAACGCCCCTTTCACAATACCTTGCACACAAACGGCTTAAGGTTGCCAATGTACCGATCGTACCAGAAGTGAATCCTCCGGAAGAATTGTTTCAAGTAGATCCCAATCGTTGTATTGGTTTGAAAATCAGTCCTGAAAAATTAAACGACATCCGGAAGGAACGATTGAAGGCTCTTGGACTGGGAGACCAGGCCAGCTATGCTAATCGTGAACGAATTTTGCAAGAGCTTGATCATTTTGAAAAAGTGGTGGAAAGAATCGGTTGTCATGTGATAAATGTCTCGAATAAGGCGGTAGAAGAAACGGCCAATGTTATTCTGAATATAAGAAAGCAATTACTATTGAATGGAAAACCGTGATTGATAAGCTTTGTGTAAGAAGCCCCTTGCCCAGGTTAAAAATAGCAGGGGTTCGGTATGCACTCATCCGCCAACAGCTATAATAGAAAAAACTTTTCGCTAATATCGCTGCTTATTGATGCCTTTTTACTATTGATACAATCTGCGAATTAACTTTCGCATCTCCTGCCTCCTATTGTCGTTGAAAAGAAAACACGTAGGGTGAAGCTGTGAATTCCAGTGGGAGGGTAACAATATGAGGATCCCAACAGCTGGCGTTTTACCTGCAGTAGGCTGAAGCGTTCTTCAGGAAAGCGAGTGTTTTTCCACAGCGCCGAATCATCACTCGTTTTATTCGGGTAGTAGTGGATGCACACAGGTAAATGAACGCTATGTTGCAGATTAAAATTTTTGGGCAAAAGCGAGGCTTCTAGAGTATCGTTATAAGGAAAAATATTAGCATTTTCTTTTTTTTTGTATTATAATTATTTTTTGTGAAAAAATGTTTCTATAATGTCTTTCCCTGTTGGACATGTTTAAATGATGAGGATATTAAAATCTGAAAAATAAAAACATAGGAAAAAGGAAGGATTATTCGAATTCATGTAGAATAAAAAACTAGCTGTTTTCTTTTTCATGTCGAAATAAAGGATACATTTATCTTTTCATTTTTACCATTTCTTATTCAATTATTTAGGGTAGAGAAAGTATTGGTTTGACCCTTCTATGCAAAGGTTACATTATTATGTAAGATCAGGACGAGAAGCAGGTCCTGGGAGTGAGAACGTTTTGTTTTTGGTAAGGCAAGTGAATCAGTTATTTTTTTAAAAAAGATTGTCGAATTTTGCAGGGTTTTCTTAGTCTTTATAGAATAAACGTAGAGCATGGTGATTCTAATGAATGGTCAAATCCCTGAAGAAACGATAGAAGAAATAAGGAAATCCAATGATATCGTGGATATCGTGGGAGAATATGTCCAGTTGAAAAAGCAGGGCAGAAATTATTTTGGTTTATGCCCATTTCATGGGGAAAAGACACCGTCTTTCTCCGTGACACAGGACAAACAGATATTTCATTGCTTCGGCTGCCATAAAGGCGGGAATGTTGTTACGTTTGTAATGGAGATGGAAGGCTTCAGTTTTTTTGAGGCATTAAAGCATTTGGCTGAGAAAAGCGGCCATACTCTGCCAGAAAGCTACCAGCCTGTGAACCAAAACCAGCAGGTAAGCCAAGAAAGTCAGGATGTGCTCAATGCTTATGAATGGCTGACGAAACTCTATCATCATTTGTTGCGTCACACGAAAGAAGGTAAGACTGGCTATCAGTATTTAATCGATAGAGGATTCACTGATGAGGTGATAGATACTTTTCAGTTAGGTTTTTCACCAAACTCCAAGGAGTTTATTGTTCAGTTCCTGGAGAAGAAAGGGTTTCATCCTCAGACCATGGTGAAGGCGGGACTTCTCTCAATGAATGACCAACAGGAAGTCTCTGACAGGTTTAGAGGAAGGGTTGTTTTTCCTATACGCAATCATCTTGGGAAAACGGTTGGATTTGGAGGAAGATCAATAAATAATCAGGAACCCAAATATTTGAATAGCCCAGAATCGGAGCTGTTTCATAAAGGAAGGCTTTTATATAACTTCGATTTAGCCAGAAGCCACATCCGTAAACAAGAAGAAGCAGTATTGTTTGAAGGGTATGCAGATGTGATATCGGCTTATGCGGCTGGAGTCACAAATGGCGTAGCTACCTTGGGTACTGCCATTACAGAAGCACAGGCCAAACTGCTGCGCCGATATGTGGATACAGTGGTTATTTGTTATGATGCGGATGATGCGGGAGTACAGGCATCTTACAAAGCTGCCAAGGTTCTGAAAAAGGCGGGCTGTACAGTAAAGGTAGCAAGCATGCCAAACGGAATGGACCCCGACGAATTTGTTCAACAAAATGGAGCGGAGCGCTTTCGGAAAGAGGTAGTCGATGTAAGCGATACGTATATGTCCTTCCTGATGCGATTTTTAAAAAAAGATTATAATCTAAATCTGGAAGGAGATCGCATACAATATGTTGAAAGTGTACTTGATGAAGTCGCACTGATCGACCGACCTGTGGAACGGGAGCATTATTTGAAAGAATTAGCAAATGAATTTGAATTATCTATGGATACTTTGACTCAGGAGATAATGGCTAGAAGGCAAAAGATAGGTCCCGGGCAGGATAAGATGGTGCAGAAGAGCAATACTAGTATGGCGAAAGCACCGTACAGTCAAAAGAAATTACTTCCCGCTTACCATAATGCGGAGAAGCAGTTGATTGCTTATATGCTAAACGATAGAACGATTGCTGAAAAAGTGAAAGAAGAACTAGGCGGATCGTTTAACGTTGAGCAGCATCAAATCATTGTGACCTATTTATATGCTTTTTATGAAGAAGGGAACGGGCCAGATGTCAGTCTGTTTGTGGAAAGACTTCCAGACCCGTCTATCCAAAGTTTAGTTGTCCAAATTGCAATGATGCCTATCCATCAGGATATCAGCGATAGGGAGATTAATGATTACATTCGTCTCATACGTGTGGAACACAGCGACGAAGCAGCTATTAAATCTCTGAAAGCGGAGCAAAAGCTGGCAGAAAAACAAAATGATCATGTAAAGGCTGCCCAGATAGCTATGCAGATTCTTGAGATTAGAAAGCAACTGAAAAATTCAATTCATTGATATAGAAGTAAGTCTGGAAGGAGGGGGACTCATGGCAGATAACAAGCCATCACGTTCTAAAGAAAATGAAAATGAGCTAACCCTGGAGCAAGCGAAGGACCAGTTACTTGAACTGGGAAAAAAGCGCGGGGTGCTAGCATACGAAGAAGTTGCAGAGCGTTTGTCCAACTTTGAGTTGGAATCAGAGCAGATGGACGAGTTTTATGAGTACCTGAATGAGCAAGGGGTAGAAGTAATTGGTGACTCTGAAGAGGATCCGAGCATGCAGCAGCTTTCAAAAGAAGAGGAATTCGATTTAAATGATTTGAGCGTACCATTGGGTATAAAAATCAATGATCCGGTCAGGATGTATTTGAAAGAGATCGGACGAGTTGATTTGCTTTCTGCCACAGAAGAAATTAACTTGGCAAAGCGGATTGAAGAAGGCGAGGAAGAGGCCAAAAGAAGACTGGCTGAAGCAAACCTCCGACTTGTTGTAAGTATTGCAAAGCGTTATGTCGGCCGCGGAATGCTGTTTCTTGATTTGATCCAGGAAGGTAATATGGGCTTGATCAAAGCGGTTGAAAAATTTGATTATCGAAAAGGGTATAAATTCAGCACCTATGCCACCTGGTGGATTCGCCAGGCGATAACACGAGCAATTGCGGACCAGGCGAGGACGATCCGGATACCGGTGCATATGGTTGAAACCATCAATAAGTTGATTCGTGTACAGCGTCAGCTTTTGCAAGATCTGGGCAGAGAACCAATACCGGAAGAAATTGCGAAAGAAATGGAATTAACACCTGATAAAGTCCGGGAAATTTTGAAAATAGCACAGGAGCCTGTGTCCCTCGAAACACCGATTGGTGAAGAGGACGATTCTCATCTAGGCGACTTCATTGAGGACCAGGAAGCTACTTCTCCTTCCGACCATGCAGCATATGAATTGTTGAAGGAACAATTGGAAGATGTACTGGACACGTTGACAGATCGCGAAGAAAACGTATTGCGGCTTCGCTTCGGTTTGGATGATGGTCGAACCAGAACACTCGAAGAAGTAGGAAAAGTATTTGGTGTGACTAGGGAACGTATTAGACAAATTGAAGCGAAAGCCCTTCGCAAGTTACGCCATCCAAGCCGGAGCAAGCGGTTAAAGGATTTCCTTGAGTAAAAATCCGTTCATGCGAACTGTTTGGAGCTCAACTAAGTCATTGTGCGTACGTACAATGACTTTGATTTTGCTTCAAAGGGTTTAAAAACGCTAAATCGGTTAGGCAGTTCATGCCCGCCATGGATCTTCCTCTATAACAGGAACTGTTTGCCGACTGGTATTACAGGAAATCGGATGGGGGAGTAGGATGGCTATTGAGAAAAAAGAAATCATTATTAGAGAAATTCAGCAATGGAAGCAGAGCAGGCTTTTACCAGGTGAATATTGTGACTTTTTACTGGCTCTCTATTCTCAAGGAGAGGGGATCGATGAGCATATAAAACCTTCCCTGAACCTGAAGCTTGTGTTTCTGCTCTTTTCTAATATTTTGTTGTTACCGCTAACATATCTTGTAATCAATTTTACTGAATTCCCAGACAGATTGCAAATGTTCCTTGCATTTATTTTTCTACTGCTTTCCATTGCATGTTACCGAGTGTTTTCAAAAATAAAGGCTGTAAAAATACCTGTTGCAAAGCTCGTTATACTGGGTATTCTACTGATCATTACTATGGATATGGTGGAAATGTTGACAAAAACTCCCTGGATTACCGCAATAGCGATTTTGCTTCAATTGGCAGGTTGGTCGATCGCCGGCTATAAACAGAAAGATAAATACTTGTTTGGGGCAGGAATGATTGGTACGATTATGGTAATATACTATGTGATTATATAAAAATTTCTTGTCATTTCCCTTTTCTCTTGTCACATTTTCAAGTAAAATATAGATAGTTTGGTCTGTAAAGACAAGTTTGGGGATTACATAAGGAGGATAAAGACATGAAAAGAAACCCAGTTATCCCTTTTGCAATTATCGCAGTGTTGGGAATACTTACAATGATTGTTCTATCTGTAGTCGGTCTGAATCAATATGAGGACATTCAACAAGCTGGTGAAGAGGGTAGTCAGCAGGAGGAGTCTGGAGAAGGCGGCGGTGAGGAAGCGGCTTCCGATGATCCGGAGGCAATCTTCCAGAATAATTGTGCTTCATGTCACGGAGGCGACTTGTCTGGAGGTGCCGGTCCTAATCTGCAGGAAGTTGGAGGCAGATATTCCAAGGATGAAATACATGAAATTATCATGAACGGTACTGATGGAGGAATGCCAGCCGGTCTTGTAAGTGACAGTGAGGCAGATTTGCTTGCTCAATGGTTATCTGAACACAAGTAATATTTAAAAGAAAGCTTTCTGTCGCCGGAAAGCTTTCTTTTTTAAATACAAGCTACGAAGTGCCGTCTAGTCACGGCGTTCGACTTCCTCCTGGTCTTCACCAAGATCGCAGTGTGGCGTTAACTTGCCACGCAGTGGCTTGGCTTAACAGAAGGAAGCCAAAGCGCTTTTTCTTAGACAAGAATCCGGTGAAAAGAAAAAGGAGTTAATAGTAATGAATGAGAGACTGGTGTCTAATCGCTTACAATGTGTTGCATCCTTTTTACCAAAAGGGGCTTTATTTGCTGATATTGGTTCTGACCATGCATACTTACCTGTATATGTCTGTCATTTGGACAAACAAGCAACTGCTATTGCAGGTGAAATAAACGAAGGACCATACCAGAGTGCCAAAAGCACAGTCGTTGAAGAAGGGCTGACGGACAGGATAGAAGTGCGTAAAGGCGATGGCCTTGCGGTTATATCTGCCAATGAAGTCAACCAAGTGGTAATTGCAGGTATGGGGGGCAGTTTGATTTCTGCGATTTTGCAGGAAGGGAAAGAAAAACTGGCAGGAGTGGGACAAATTATTGCTCAACCCAATGTGGAAGCACGGGCTGTCAGGGTTTGGCTTCAGGACAATGGCTACCGACTGAATGGGGAAGCGATTCTTGAAGAAGCAGGTCACCGTTATGAAGTAATTTCAGCTATTTCTTCAGACATCACATATTCAATGACAGAAACGGAATTGCTGCTTGGCCCTTATTTAATGAAAGAAAAATCGGACCCTTTCCAAAGAAAGTGGAAATTGGAAATAGAAAAACGGGAAAGGGTACTAAAACAGATGAAAAAGGCGAAGTCACCGGATGAAAAAAAGATGGAAACTTTCCGTCATGAAATAGAACTTATTAAGGAGGTTTTAACTTGACTCAAATGCAAGTATCCGGAAGGCAAATAATTGATGCTTTTGAAGCATGGGCGCCTCCTGGACTAGCCTACAAGTGGGATAATGTCGGATTGCAAGTAGGCACGTTGGACAAACCCGTCAAAAAAGTGATGATAACATTGGACGTCCTTGAAACAGTCGCTGAAGAGGCAGCTGAAGCGAACGTCGATTTGATCATTGCCCATCATCCTTTATTGTTTAAATCGTTAAAACAAATCGATACAATGACCCCTAAGGGACGGACGATTACTAAATTGATCGAAAATGGAATCACTGTCTATGCCGCTCATACCAACTTGGATATAACTAGAGGCGGTGTTAGTGATATTCTGTCCGAGCGACTGGGGATACGTGAGACAACTGTCCTAGTCCCGTCCGAGCAAGACGAACTTATAAAACTTGCGGTTTATGTTCCTGATGACTATACAGAGAAGGTTAGAGTAGCGATTGGAAATCAAGGAGCAGGTCATATCGGAGACTATAGTCATTGCAGTTTCCGGGTAAAAGGAGAAGGGACTTTTAAGCCGTTGGATGGAACACAGCCATTTATCGGTTCCAAAGGAGAATTGGCACGTGTGGAGGAAGACAGATTGGAGACAATCATTCCGAAAAGTAAACTGTCTCGGGTGTTGGCTGCAATAGAAACTGCCCATCCATATGAAGAACCTGCATATGATCTTTATCCACTGAAAAATAAAGGAGAAGAAATCGGTGTCGGGCGTATTGGAGAATTACAAGAAAGCATGACGCTGCGTGAATTAGGTGAACTGGTAAAAGAACGCTATCAGGTTCCCAGCTTAAGAATCGTCGGGAATCTAGACGAAGAGGTAAAGCGGGTCGCGGTTTTAGGCGGAAGTGGCGAAGACTATATTGATCAAGCATATCAACAGCGGGCTGACGTATTTATAACCGGTGACCTCAGTTTCCATGAAGCACAGGATGCCTGGCAGATGGGATTGAAGCTCATTGATCCGGGACACCATGTAGAAAAGTTCATGAAACAATCTGTTCAATCTTTTTTACAGCAGAAATTCGATAAATTCTCTGCTCCCGAAGTGATCATTTCCGAGACAAATACCGAACCGTTTCAATTTATGTGAATAGAATCTATCGAAAACTATAGTTTCTTTATTCCATGGCACTAGGTGAAAAGGATGCCTTTCTCCTGCAGGAGGCAGAATTCAAAGTATCATTATATTTTGTCCATTACAAAACCGCGAAGAAAATATTTCTTCGCGGTTTTTTTCTTTATGCTTTTTTCTTCGCTTTGACTTTCGGAAGAATTTTACTTTGTTCTACTTTGGATTGAAGATCCCAATCTCCCTGTGCCGCATCAAAATTTTCGATGAAGCGAATCACTTCTTTCGTGATCGGAGTCGGGGTAGAAGCGCCGGCGGTTACTGCTACCTTGTTGACTCCTTCCAACCATTCAAGCTTGATTTCCGAAACATCTGCAATTCGGTACGCAGTAGTTCCTGCAATTTCCTGTGAAACTTGAGCCAGACGATTGGAATTGTTACTGCGTGGATCTCCGACAACAAGCGTCAGGTCTGCTTCTTTTGCCTGTTCAGCTACTGCTTCTTGACGTACCTGTGTTGCCATGCAAATCTCTTGTACCATTTCCGTTTGTGGATATTTTTCTTTTACCTTTTGCATAACATCATATACATCCCATTGACTCATCGTGGTTTGGTTGGTAACGATCAGTTTCTCGTTATCCAAATGCAGTTTTTCTACATCCTCTTCCGTCTGCACTAAATGGACTTTTCCAGGGGCAACCCCCATGGCACCTTCGGGTTCTGGATGACCTTTTTTCCCAATATAAACTACTTCGTAACCTTCTTTTACTTTCTCACGTATCAGGTCATGCGTCCGGGTGACATCGGGACAAGTGGCATCCAATACTGTCAATCCCTTCGCTTCCGCTCTTTTTTTAACTTCCGGTGAAACGCCGTGAGCGGTGAAAACCACCGTACCCTCTTCAATTCCTTCCAGAAGCTCTCCCCTGTTTTTTCCATCGAGGGTAATGACTCCCTCGCTTTCAAAGGCTTTGGTAACATGAGAATTATGCACGATCATTCCCAATATATAAATAGGTCTTGGCAGATTCGGATCCTTAACCGCATTCTGAGCTATGACCATTGCGTCCACTACTCCATAACAATAACCGCGCGGAGCTATTTTAATTACTTCCATGATTACGGTTCCCCCTCTAATATATATCTTCACTACTTTTTGTTTTCAGGGCATCAGTTTCATTATAAAGGTAAAACTACAATATGACAAAAATATTCATTAGTTACAACACTTACTGAAAGTATTTCTTTTTGGTCGCCATACAAGAGGCTGTGTGGATCTGTGAAGGATTACCGTGCAAAATACCTCTTTCTCCACTATAATAGGAAAGTAGCAAAAGTCAATTTAAAGGAGTTTATAAATGAAAAACCATCATTTCAGACAATATTCATTGCATCCCCTTATCAATGACGTCATTGACCGACTTGAATTTCATAAGCCAACCCCGATACAGGAGAAGGTGATTCCGGCCGTTCTGAGAGGGGAGAGCGTGATTGGACAATCCCATACTGGATCAGGGAAAACCCATGCTTATTTACTGCCATTGTTCAATGAAATGGAGGAATCGAAAAAGCAGGTTCAATTTGTGGTCACGGCACCTACAAGGGAACTGGCTATCCAAATCTATGACGAAGTAAGGAAAATCATTCATTATGCCAACAAAGATCATCGCTGGAATGCGAAACTGCTGATTGGCGGAACCGATAAAAAAAGGTCGATTGAAAAGCTGAAGGAACAGCCACACATTGTTGTGGGTACACCGGGAAGGATTTTAGATCTTGTCGAGGAAGGAGCACTTGACTTATACAATGCCAAAGCATTCGTTGTCGATGAAGCGGACTTAATGCTTGATCTCGGTTTCATTCAGGAGGTCGACAAGACGTTGGTAAAGACAAATCAAGAAATACAGCTCCTTGTTTTTTCTGCGACGATTCCGGAAAGGTTGCAGCCGTTCTTAAAAAAATATTTGGAGAATCCGGCCCACTTAACCGCCGATGAACATAAGCTTTCACCTGAAACGATGGAGCACCGACTAGTGCCTTTACGGCATCGTTCTGTTTCGGAGATGGTCTATCGTATTTCAGGAGCCATTCAACCTTACTTGGCAATTATTTTTACAAATGGAAAGGAACTGGCTAATCAACTTGCAGAAGAGCTCACCGAAAAAGGAATGGAAGTAGGGCTTATCCATGGAGGGCTTTCTCCACGAGAAAGAAAGCGGATGTTGAAGGAAATTCAAAATCTTCGTTATCAATACATTGTTGCTACCGATCTGGCAGCCAGAGGGATTGATATTAAAGGTGTCAGCCATGTAATCAATGCCCAGCTGCCCAAGGAAGAAGAATTTTATATCCATCGAGTTGGCCGTACTGCGCGCGCAGGGATGGAAGGCACAGCGATTAATCTGTACACCGATCAAGATGTGCAGCTAATTGAAAAACTGGAAAAAAAAGGATTGACGTTCACCAGCTTTGACGTTAAAAACGGGGAATGGGAGGAAGTCAAAGCCTGGAATGAACGAAGCACAAGGAAAAAAGCTGAATCAGACACGGAAAAAGAGGCATGGCGCAAGGTCCGTAAACCAAAAAAAGTGAAACCGGGTTATAAAAAGAAGATGAAGCAACAGAAGGAACAAGTGAAAAAGAAGTTAAATCGTAATAAGTATAAAAAATAATTATTATTATGTTATAATAGTTATAGAAAAAGAACAAAGAGGTGGAGGAATTGCTGAAAATAGGTTCGCACGTATCGATGAGTGGTAAAAAAATGTTGCTGGGATCGAGTGAGGAAGCTGTATCTTACGGTTCTAATGCATTTATGATTTATACAGGAGCACCGCAAAATACACGCAGGCGTCCACTAGAAGAGTTAAATATTGAAAATGGGCGCAGGCATATGGCGGAAAACGGTATTGTTGATCTCGTTGTCCATGCCCCTTATATTATCAATATTGGTAATACGACAAAAACGGAGACGTTTGAACTCGGAATCAATTTTTTGAGAAGTGAAATTGAGCGTACAGAAGCTTTAGGTGCAAAGCAAATTGTCCTGCATCCCGGCGCCCATGTTGGCGCAGGTGCAGACAAAGGGATAGAGAAGATCATCGAAGGCTTGAATGAGGTACTCCATAAAGACCAGCAAGTGCAGATAGCTTTGGAGACAATGGCTGGAAAAGGCTCAGAGGTTGGCAGGAATTTCGATGAATTGGCAAAAATTATCGACGGTGTCAAGTTGAATGAAAAGTTGTCTATTTGTTTTGACACGTGCCATACTCATGATGCGGGTTATGATATCGTTCATGACTTTGATGGAGTCCTCGACGAGTTTGATCAGGTGATCGGTTTAGACCGATTAAAAGTCATTCATGTCAATGATAGCAAAAATGAGCGCGGAGCCGGGAAAGATCGTCATGAAAATATTGGCTTTGGGCATATTGGGTTTGACGCACTTCGAAACATTGTCCATCATCCGCAATTGGAAGAACTCCCTAAGATTTTGGAAACCCCGTATGTAGGAGTAGACAAAAAGAACAAAAAACCTCCATATAAGTTTGAAATTGAAATGCTTAAAGGCGATTCTTTTGTCAGAGATCTAAAAGAAAAAATTGTTGCACAATAATTAAAGTATTTGGAAAAAGTATAATAGGCCAAAGTAAAAACCGAACGTGATTCGAAAGCATAAGCATTCGAATTCGTTCGGTTTTCTTTTTGATTTATAAGCTACCTGCGCATAACATGGCAATTAAGCTTTTTAACTTTCCCTTTTGAATAGTGGCAAACACTCCCATCGCCAAGTGCTTCGCTGAGGGAGGGCGAAGCCGTGCCCGTGGTAAGGACGGTATCTTGTCGAAACGATGGGAAACATCCCTCATAACTCCTGGATTAAAGCAAGTCTATCTACGGCATTTACCTTTCTTTGTTGATTCTTTTAATCCTTCCTATCCTGATATTGATTGGTTCATTTAAGTGGAGGTATGCTAAATCCCAACCTATTTGTCTGGGGAAGATGGTATTCCCTTCCTACCATCAACAATTGTGGTATAGGCTAACCAGTATCTTATGGGATTTTTCGGTGTATCAATCGAGCGAATGTTTAGTTTCAGTTAAGATAGGGAAGTCAATAAAACCAGGAGTCAATGCCGTATTCTTTCGTCAGTTGCTTAAACAGTTTATTGGCTTTTTTAGCTGTTTCTACGTTTGTCATTTTGGCTAGCTCTTTGAACAATACCATGCGCTCTTTCTCGCTGAAAGGATCGAATTCTGTTTTTCTTAAATAGGCAGTTATTTGTTCTGCCTGTCTTTTAGTTACTGGAATATCATATTGCTTGCTGTAATGAAGCAACTCTTCAGTACTTACTTGTTTCAATTTATTGAGTATCATCTTTTTAAGCATGCTGTTCATCCAAAAACCCTTTCTTCTACTGGCTGGTATCGACAGAGTTGAAACAGCCGAGCGTTAAAGTTTTCCCTGTTATACCTTATGAAGAAGAGCAGGTTTTGTGACGGGCAACAGTCGGTAAGTAAATCAATTGCATTTATGCCCCTTAACAGCTAGTATAGTTTTTTGTGGTTGGAAAAATGCAGGTTGTAGTAAGGAGTGGATTTATGTGAACTTTTGGAGCAACTCTGGTTCTAAGGCCATCAGCTTTTTATTTATTTGTGCACTATTATTATTTATATTTGACGGATATGCCAAAGATAACCAGAAAATCGATGCAATCTCGCAGGAGAAAGAAGAAATAAAAGCGCAGATTGTCGAACTCAAACAAGAAAATAAGCAACTGCGATCAGAAAAAAAGTACCTACAATCCCAACAGTCCGAATTAACTAACAAAAATGGGTATCTCACTTGGCCGAAAATCGAACAGATTGCGGATACTTTTGTTGAAGAAAGTGATGGGAGATTTAAGAAATCCTGGGCGCTCTATTTGGTGAAAGAGGCGCAAAAATTTGATATAGACCCTAAGATTGTTTTTGAGCTACTCAAGGTCGAGACTGGCGGAACTTTCGATGCAGAATTGGTTGGTCCGGAAACCAAATATGGGAAGGCATATGGAATGGGGCAGTTCATGAAGAACACAGCACCGTGGGTGGCTGAAATGGCTGGATTACCGTATGAAGAGGAATTATTGTACGATCCATATTATTCCATGCAACTGTCAATCGTATATCTCGATTATTTGCATAATGAATATGGTAAATGGGAAGAAGCGTTAACTGCTTATCATCGTGGTATGAATGGGATGGAAGAGTTTGTCCGGAAAAACGGTGATGCCAAAAGCTGGTATGCTGTAGAAATATTGTCCAATGCGGAAAATCACAAGACTGTGGCAACTGCAAACTAAACGAAAACCACCCAAATGGGTGGTTTTCGTCGTTTAGTAAAATCATTTCGAAAAATCAGCTTTGAGTGATAGGTTACATCCTTTATTTACCTTGTAATTTGAACAAGGTTCCTTCACAAACTACAAAAGCACCCCGATAAGAAAGTGAGGATGTTGCCGATGGACGAGAATTCGAACAAAAAGCAACAGAATGAAGAAGTCGAGGATGCTCCGAAATTTGGAGATGACACGAACGATCCGATTATTACCCAGCAACAGGGGGGTTCTGTACCTCCGAGAGATCCGCATGAACAATATATTCTCGACGAGCCGTATAAACGGGATGAAGAAATGGCTCAGGAGTTGACAGCTACAGAATTCAATAAGCCAATCAACGCCGAGGAAAAGGAAACAAAGATGGACGGGGATGTGCAAACAGGGTTTGGCTGGGTGGCTGTTATCCTTGGTGTTTTATCTTTCTTCATGATGCCGGTGGTACTTGGTGCCGCCGCGATCATTTTTGGGTTTATATCGAGAAATCGGGGTGCCCATACTCTGGGAAATACAGCGATAATCGCTGGAGCTGTTTCCATTATCCTAACGTTGTTTTTAGCCCCCTTTGTGTAACAAAAGAGCTGGTTCCTTTTGGAACCAGCTCTTTTCGTGGTCGCAATTATGCCTTTTGTTTGTCTTCTTCTTCTTTTTGTTGAGCGAAGTACTCTTCCGCAATTCGATCAACTTCGATTTTTAACTCGTCAACCATTGTTTCTTCAGGCACTTTACGAATGATTTCCCCATGGCGGAATAGTAAACCTTCTCCGCGGGCTCCTGCGATCCCGATATCGGCTTCTCGGGCTTCTCCTGGGCCGTTTACCGCACAACCAAGCACAGCTACTTTGATTGGCGCCTTGATGGTGGAAATATAATCTTCCACTTCATTGGCAATGGAAATCAGATCAATTTCAATCCTGCCACATGTCGGACAAGAAATAAGGGTTGCTGCATTGGAAGCAAGGCCAAAGGATTTGAGCAACTCTCTGCCAACCTTTACTTCTTCAACAGGATCAGCACTTAAAGAAATTCTCATTGTGTTTCCGATACCTTTACTTAGAATTGCTCCCAACCCGGCAGCACTTTTTACAGTTCCGGCAAATAAAGTACCGGACTCGGTGATGCCAAGATGAAGCGGATAGTCAATTGCTTCCGCTGCTTTTTCGTAAGCTTCGATAGCCAATGGGACATCAGAGGCTTTCATGGAAACGATAATGTCATGGAAATCGAGATCTTCGAGAATTTTGATGTGATGAAGTGCGCTTTCCACCATGCCGTCGGCTGTCGGGTATCCGTATTTTTCGATGATATGCCGTTCGAGTGACCCGGCGTTAACACCAATCCGGATTGGAATTCCTTTTGCTTTGGCAGCATTAACAACAGCCTCCACCTTATCCCGTTTGCCGATATTTCCCGGGTTGATTCTGATTTTGTCTGCTCCGCCTTCAATTGCCTTCAAAGCTAGTTTATAGTTAAAATGAATATCGACAACTAAAGGAATATTTATTCTTTTTTTGATTTCCGGAATCGCATCTGCAGCTCTGTCATCAGGACAGGCGACACGTACGATTTGGCATCCGGCTTCTTCCAAACGGTTTATTTGATTAACAGTTGCTTCAACGTCATGTGTTTTGGTAGTAGTCATAGATTGGATGACCACTTCGTTTTTACCCCCGACCATGACATTGCCTACTTTGACTGGTCGTGTATTTTTCCTGTGGGTTATTGCCATAAATATATCGCTCCTTTATTTAATCGCGAACAAGAATGGTATTTTAGGTACCATTGCTTATTATAAGGGGAAAAGGCTAAATTGAGAAGTAACAAACCTTAAAAAAACGGATACTTCATTCCTCGCTTACATATAAAGGAAATAAGTATGTTTCCCCAGGCTGGATTTGTTGGGGATCTGTTCCGGGATTCAATTTTTGAAAGTCAGTGACGATACTGTCAATTGCCAGAACCGCTTCCGCACGATTGATTTCCTCAATAATACTGAGTACTGTATCACCGGGGCGTACCTCCACTTCTATTGCCTGATAGGCTGTTTGGTCTTGTTGCGGTGCTTTCTGAGAAGGCTTGTGGCTTTCTGACAGGTTGTCGGACTGTTCTTCTGTCTGTTGGACGCCATTTAATGTTCCGACCGTCAAATCTTTAAAGATACTGACAATAAATAATACAATAAAGAGAGTTACGACTGTTTTTTTGAGGAATCCCATAGTAACACCGCCTTCTATTGATTTATATATACATTCTACAAATAAAATAAAACCCTTTTTTTGAAACAAAATTCTTTAGAAGAACGTAAATAATACAAAGCAGGAAGGGTGATACAAGTGGACGTTTTTTCAGCAGACTGGGTGAGTTTTATCATTACAGGTCTCGGTACTTTATTTTTATTCGGCGAACTGTTGATAAATATGAGAGGTATTTTTGGCATTATTGGCTTAGGTTTTATAACCATCTATTTTCTGTCGTTTTTGGCACCAGGTGCCTTTGTACTGATGATGGTGATTTATTTGATCGGATTGTTGCTGATTATTATAGATGGAAAATTTCTGAATGATGGAACCCTTGCTACTATAGGTGCTGTCTGTATGATCCTTTCGATCGGGTTAAGCTCTCCTAACTGGACAGCAGGACTATATGGTGTGATCGGGGTAATTATCGGCGGCTTTTGTTCTCTTCTTTTCCTGAAGGTATTCAAGCGAAGAGAAATGTGGTCGAAGTTAGCCTTGGTTGATCAACTTACAAGCGAGAAAGGATATAACTCAATGAACGAAACGTATGCTTCGTTAATTGGAAAAGAGGCAATCACTATTACGGATATGCGGCCTGTCGGAACCATTCGGGTAGGAGGGGAGGACTACAGTGCAGTAACGAACGGTCAATGGATTCCAAGAGAAACAGAGGTCAGGATAGTGCAAGTGGACGGAACAAAAATACTTGTATCAAAAAACTAACAGTAACAAAAGCTATAAAAGAGTGTTTCATCGTGAAATGGTGAAGTACTCTTTTTTGTTGGTTATGTAACGGCTAACTTTACGATTGTAGTAATGGAATTGGGGTACATAACCAATAGAAAGGAAAGCATTAGCAAAAAGTGGCGGAAAAACCAGCTTTTATATGTATTGATGAAGGGAAGAGTCGTTTGAGGAACAAGAATGTAAATTTAACGTAAATTTTAACGAAAAATCTTTACAAACTCTTCTGCTTTCATTAATAATGAGAGAGGCAATTCAAGCTAATCAGCATGTGTGAAGGGATGGGAAACGTTGGATATTAATGTGCAATCCTTAATTTTCGAGTTTGTCGGCGGACTGGGAATCTTCCTGCTCGGACTGAAATTTATGGGAGATGGTTTACAAAAGTCTGCAGGTGACCGATTGAGGGATATTTTAGACCGGTTTACCAGTAATCCATTTATGGGTGTGCTGGCAGGTATTATTGTTACAGTCCTTATTCAAAGTAGTTCCGGGACAACAGTACTCACAGTGGGACTAGTTAATGCCGGTTTTATGACTCTCCGGCAATCAATAGGGGTTATCATGGGTGCCAATATCGGTACGACCGTGACCGCCTTCATCATTGGTATCGATTTAGGGGAGTACGCCCTGCCGATTATGGCTGTCGGTGCATTTATGCTCTTTTTCTTTAAAAATAATAAAGTGACCTACCTGGGACAGACGGTTTTTGGATTCGGGTCTCTGTTCTACGGTTTGGAATTAATGAGCAGTGGAATGTCTCCGCTTCGAGATGTACAAGCTTTTCATGATTTAACTTTAAATATGAGCTCCACTCCAGTTTTGGGCGTAGTGGTTGGTACGTTGTTTACCTTTATCGTCCAAAGCTCCAGTGCTACGATAGGTATCCTGCAAGGCTTGTTCGAACAGGGTGCCATCGATATCCAAGCAGCATTGCCGGTGTTATTCGGAGATAACATCGGGACGACAATCACTGCGATTCTTGCTTCGATCGGAGCGACCATTGCAGCTAAACGTGCAGCATTTACCCACGTTATTTTTAACGTGATAGGAACGACGATCTTTCTGATTCTGTTGCCTTTATATACGAGGTATGTTTCTTATTTACAGGATGCGTTCAATCTTAACCCGGAAATGACGATTGCTTTTGCTCATGGAAGCTTCAACCTGGCGAATACAATCCTCCAGTTTCCATTCATTGGTGCGTTGGCGTTTATCGTGACAAAACTGATACCTGGTGAGGATGCGGTTATCGAGTATAAACCGAAGCACCTGGATCCAATTTTCATCCAGCAGTCTCCGTCGGTCGCGCTTGATCAGGCAAAAGAAGAGGTCATCCGTATGGGTGAATATGCTTATAAAGGATTGGAAGAAGCAAGCCTGTACTTGAATAATCATAGCCAAAAGCATGCAGACATGGCTCTCCAGGTAGAAGGAGCACTGAATAACCTTGATAAGGAAATTACGGAATACCTTGTCAGTTTGTCAGGTACTTCCTTTTCGGAAGCAGACAGTACGAAACACACTGCTCTAATGGATTCCGTTCGTGATATTGAAAGAATTGGTGATCATTTCGAAAATATAGTCGAGCTTGTCGATTACAAGATATCCAATAAAGTGGTTATAACAGAACAAGCCCAGCAGGATTTAAATGATATGTTCGATCTTACGTTAATTACTGTTAAACAGGCGATCAATGCGCTTGGCGAAATGGACAGGGAGGAAGCATTGGCGGTTGTACAAAAAGAAGATCAAATTGATCAAATGGAACGTGCTTATAGGAAAAAGCACATTATCCGTATGAACGAAGGTTCCTGTTCCGGTCCGGCCGGCATCGTTTTTGTCGATATCATCAGCAATTTGGAAAGGATCGGCGACCACGCGGTGAACATAGCGGAAGAAGTATTAGGGGAATAATGCAAAAGGGTGCCAAAGCTGTTTGGCACCCTTAATTATCGAGAAAATGACAAGAGCGATCATAAAAATTATAAAAAAATACTTGAATGGGAGAGGCGGACATGCTATATTATTTTTGTTGCCGATTTAAAAACATTTGCAAAAAGTGTTGACAGTCTTACATATTCATGGTAAATTATATTTCGTCGCTTCAACAAGGTAGATATTAACGACAGGAAGAGAAGCTGATTATTCCACAGTAGCTCAGTGGTAGAGCAATCGGCTGTTAACCGATCGGTCGTAGGTTCGAGTCCTACCTGTGGAGCCAATATGGCGGTGTAGCTCAGCTGGCTAGAGCGTACGGTTCATACCCGTGAGGTCGGGGGTTCGATCCCCTCCGCCGCTACCAACTAAATATGGCGGTCGTGGCGAAGTGGTTAACGCACCGGATTGTGGCTCCGGCATTCGTGGGTTCGATTCCCACCGGTCGCCCCATATTTTATACTAGGACCCTTAGCTCAGCTGGTTAGAGCTATCGGCTCATAACCGATCGGTCGCAGGTTCGAGTCCTGCAGGGTCCACCAACAACTCGAGGAGGATTACCCAAGTCTGGCTGAAGGGAGCGGTCTTGAAAACCGCCAGGGGCTTCATCGCCCGCGGGGGTTCGAATCCCTCATCCTCCTCCATTACATAAACCATTACATAAACTCACATGTTCCGGCTTGCAAAAAATGGCAAGCACGAGGAAATATGTATTGGCTCGGTAGCTCAGTCGGTAGAGCAACGGACTGAAAATCCGTGTGTCGGCGGTTCGATTCCGTCCCGAGCCACCATTTTACTTTATGAATATAAATTGTAAACAGTAAAGACGAGCATTCTGCAGCTTGTCTTTTTTTATTGCTGCCCGACAAATGTACTACACTATGTTTTTGTGCAGGAAATACCCCTGCCACATCCTTTCGTGTGCTAATTTCTTGTAAGCTTGACTGTTGTGTGGAAGGTGTCTTTCCCTCTTCCATCCATAAAAAAGGGAAAAGTTTCTAATTTTAATGCATAAAAGTTGCAAGAAAAAACACGCTTTGATAATCTTGGTTTTGAAGGAAAGATGATTAGTGTCATCTTTTTCTAGCTACATATTATTAAAAGGAGGAATTAACAATGGCTAAATTTGAACTACCAGAGCTACCTTATGCATACGATGCATTAGAACCGCATATCGATAAGGAAACAATGAATATCCACCACACAAAGCACCATAACACTTATGTGACAAAATTAAATGGTGCTGTGGAAGGAAACAGTGATTTGGAAAACAAATCACTAGAGGAATTGCTTTCAGATATCGACAGTGTTCCTGCTGAAGTTCGTACAGCTGTACGCAACAATGGCGGGGGTCATGCTAACCATTCACTATTCTGGACTGTTCTTTCTCCTAATGGCGGCGGCGAACCATCCGGTGAGTTAGCTGACAAAATCAACTCGAAGTTCGGCGGCTTCGACAAATTCAAAGAAGAATTCGGCAAAGCCGCAACAGGCCGTTTTGGATCTGGATGGGCTTGGCTGGTTGTCAACAATGGCGAACTGGAAATCACTAGTACGCTAAACCAGGACTCTCCTATCATGGAAGGAAAAACACCTATCTTAGGTTTGGATGTTTGGGAGCATGCTTATTATCTTAAGTATCAAAACAAACGTCCTGAATACGTTTCTGCTTTCTGGAACGTAGTAAACTGGGATGAAGTTGCGAAGCGTTACGAAGCGGCTAAATAATAAACGATTTGAAGCAAAAGGACTTGATGAGTTTTTCTCATCAAGTCCTTTTTTTATGGTAAGAAAAAGCCTCTAAAGCTATTTCCTTCTGTCCTTTAGCTTCTCTACAAGTCTTAGGGCCTGCCTGTCCTTGACGGCTGGGATATTTCAATTCGGCGTCTTTTGTATAACTCCGTTTCTTTAGAAAACACTAAGTTTAACAGTAAAGGAGACGGGAAATATGAAAAAATCTTTACATTTACTATTAGGCGATATTGAAATAGACAAGAATTTAAAATTGCTTCTGACCATTGGCGGGCTGTATTCACTAGGCATCTTTTTGTCGAATACTTTCGTCAATATTTATCTTTGGAAGCAATCAGGTGATTATATGGCGATTGCCCTCTATAATTTAGCTATTTATATTCTACAGCCGCTTACATTCATTCTCGCAGGACGCTGGGCCAAAAAAGTGGACCGGGTGATTGTCTTACGACTGGGAGTGTTATTTCTCTCGCTGTTCTTCATGACTGTTTTGCTGGTTGGTGAACAAGCTGCCAAGTATAACATGCTGTTGGGCGGCTTACTCGGAATCGGTTATGGTTTCTACTGGCTAGCCTTTAACGTCCTGACATTTGAAGTGACTGAACCAGAAACAAGGGATTTTTTCAATGGCTTCCAAGGACTGCTTCAGTCGTTTGGAGGGATGATTGGCCCGATACTGGCTGGTTACATTATATCCCGAATGGCATCCTTTCAAGGCTATACCGTCATATTTGCCATTTCGTTCTCTCTATTTGTACTGGCGGTAGTGTGTACGTTTTTTCTGAACCGTCGTTCTGCAAAAGGTGTATTCCGTTTTGTCAGGATCTTCAAAGAACGAAATCAAAATAAAGACTGGAAAAGGGTCCTTTACGCCCACTCCTTTCAAGGTCTGCGGGAGGGCATATTTGTCTTTGTGATTTCGGTTTGGGTGTTTATAACAACCAACAGTGAATTGGCATTGGGAACATTCAATTTGATTTTTTCCGGTTTTTCTTTTGTGTTTTATTATGCTGCTACACGTTTGATCAAACCCCGAATGAGAAAGGGAGCGATCTTTATAGGCGGGTTGTCCCTTTGCCTGTCCGTATTATTGATTCTTATTCATCTGGATTATACGACGTTACTTATCTATGCAGGGATTATCGGTTTTTCTTATCCCATACTGTTTGTGCCGTATGCCTCGATGACGTACGATGTCATCGGAAAAGCATGGAGAGCCGCCGAGATGCGGATTGAATATATTGTCGTAAGAGAGTTATTTCTCAACTTCGGCAGAATCACATCAATTCTTTTATTTTTAGCAGCGGTCAGTCTCTTCGAGGCGGAAGTTGCGATTCCTTATTTGTTAGTGGGAGTCGGAATTGGGCCGTTCATCATCTATTTCTTTTTGAAAAATATTGATTTGAAGGTGACAGAACCAAGGGAAAAACCAGCCATCTCCAAAGAATTGGCGGAAGAGGAAAATCGTTGAGAAATAATAGTCTGCTCCCCGTAAAAATGTTATACTAACAGTAATGTACACTTATAAAGGGGGAGCGATATGGGAAAGAAGAAAAAACGAGCACAACTTCCCTTTCGTTTAAATATATTGTTTTTGTTTGTATTTTTGCTGTTTTCCGGCTTGATCTTGCAGCTGGGTGTTGTTCAGATCTTGAACGGCGAGGAAGCGCAGGATGAAATCAATCGAACGGAGAATACAATATCGGAAATACCTGTACCACGGGGGAAAATGTATGACCGTTATGGCCGGCTGGTTTTAGATAATGAACCAGTCCGGTCGATTACTTATACAGCACCAAAAAATGGAGCAAAAGTAGAAGATCGCTTGAAATTGGCGAAAAAACTTGCTGGTTATATCGACATCGAAGATGCTGAAGATAAAGTGAGTGAACGGGATAAAAAGGAATATTGGTATATTTTGAATGAAGAGGATGCTCTGGAGAAACTAACGGATGAAGAAAAGGAAGAGATGGACAACGGTGAACAGTACAATACGATGCTGAAACGAATCACGGAAAAAGAGTTGGCAGAAATTGAATGGGACGATGACTTGCTCGAAGTGATCGCTATTAAAAAGGAACTGGACGCTGCTTCGGAGCTATCTCCTCACATCGTGAAAAATGAAGGAGTCACAGAAGAGGAGTATGCAAAGGTATCCGAGCATTTAGGTGAATTGGAAGGAATCGACGCAACGATTGACTGGAATCGAATCTCTGCCGTGGAAGGTACATTCTCCGATATTATCGGAAGTGTGTCCAGTTCAGATCGCGGTATCCCAAAAGAAAATGAGCAATACTACTTGAGCCGAGGGTACAGCCCGAACGACCGTGTCGGCATCAGCGGGCTGGAGGAGCAGTACGAGGCAGAATTGAAGGGAACCAAAGAGAAAGTCGAATATATCACCAACAGCAGCGGGGAAGTCGTAGATTCCAAGGTAGTCACTGAAGGACAGCGCGGCAACGATTTGATGCTGACCATCGATATGGAACTGCAGCAGGCTGTTGATAAAATTGTCCGGGAAGAACTGAAAACCGCAATAGAAATGCACCCATCCAAAAACCAATATATGTCCGATGCGTTGGTCGTCATGATGGATCCCCAGACAGGTGAAGTGTTGACCATGTCAGGCCAGCATTATGATAGGGAAGAAAAGGAGTACCGTAACCAATCTTACCGGACGCTTTACGATGCGCACAGGCCTGGTTCCGCAGTAAAAGGCGCAACCGTTTTATCTGGTTTGGATGCCGGAGTAATTAAGCCCGGCACAGTATTTCATGATACTGAAATAAAAATTGGACAGTTGAAAAAATCCTCCTATAGAAATTTAGGGAATGTCACGGATGTGCAGGCTTTGGAGAAATCTTCCAACGTGTACATGTTCCATATAGCCATGCGCATGGCTGGTGAATTCAACTACCACTACGGAATGAAGTCGATGAACTTTGATCCGGAATCCTTTACGACAATGCGGAATTACTTCAAGCAATTCGGACTTGGCGTGGAAACGGGAATTGATTATCCTTATGAAGCAACGGGTTATGTTGGGCCGGACCCGCGAGGTGGTAACTTGCTTGACTTTGCTATTGGGCAGTATGACACATATACGACGATGCAATTGGCTCAATATGTTTCTACATTGGCCAACGATGGCTACCGTATCCGACCACGTTTAGTCAGCGAGATAAGATCCCCCAAACCTGATCGCGATGAGCTTGGTTCTGTCGTCGAAAGTTTTAATACGGATGTCTTAAACAAAATCGAAATGGATGATAAATACCTGGACCGTGTCCATGAAGGATTTCGAAGAGTTATTACCCAAGGAACTGCACAGGGTCATGGTTGGGCAAGCTTGAGTGAGTATAAAGTTGCGGCCAAAACGGGTACTGCGGAAAACGAAGTATACAAGGATGGCAAAAAGCTTGCTGATACGGAAAACCTCAGTCTTGTCGGATATGCCCCATATGACGAACCGGAAGTAGCCTTTGCCATCATTGTGCCGAACAACGGAACAGGGAACGGTCAGTATGATATCAACCATAAAATCGGAACGAGGATCATCAAGAAATACTTTGAACTGAAAAAAAACCGTGATAAAGACGGTGTGAACAAAGAATTGAAACAGAGCAAGGAAGGAAAAGAAGAAGTAGAAGATTAAATCAATAAATTGAGATTACAGGAGAAGTCCTTGGCAATATGTTGCCAAGGACTTTTTTTGGTTGAAAAGCGAGGATGTCTGCGTTTACTCTTGTTGCCTAACGCACGTTCGGTCATAGGTGACAGCTGGCTTCCCTCATTGTAAATCATTCAGAAACTTCCCCTAACTCACCAGAGAATTCGTCGACAAAATCTATCAATAAGGACTATTTATCTAGTAAATTTACATGATCTTTACAAGCAGTTAACTGCTACTTAAAACTAGCGCGTTACGATGTACTTGTAGCCGGATAGGCGACAATCATTTTATAAGATTATAGGGGGAACAAACTTATGAAGAAAACGAAGTTATTATCCTTTGCTGCATTGTTGATTTTGCTGATAGGGATATTGGCAGCATGTGGATCGAGTAATGGAGAAGATCAAGAATCAAACGGATCGAACGAAACGGATCAAGAGACAGATGCCAGCCAAGATTCCGAAAGTGAATCCGATGAAGGAGCAAGCGCAGAGGGTGCTTCCGGTTCGATTACTATTTCCGGATCTAGTGCTATGCAGCCATTAGTAGCAGCTGCAGCAGAACAATTCATGAGCGAAAACCCTGAAGCGGACATTCAAGTCAACGCCGGTGGATCTGGTACAGGCCTTAGTGAAGTGTCTGAGGGAACAGTGGATATTGGAAACTCGGATGTGTTTGCAGAAGAAAAGGATGGCATTCCGGCTGATGAATTAGTCGATCACAAGGTTGCCGTAGTAGGGATGACTGCAGCAGTGAATCCTGGAGTAGGAATTGACGATATCTCGAAAGAAGATCTGAAGAAAGTTTTTACAGGAGAAATCACAAACTGGTCTGAACTTGGCGGCGAAGATGTAGATATAACGCTGGTCAATCGTCCTGATTCATCTGGTACGCGTGCAACCTTCGTGAATTTCGGTCTTGATGGTGAAACACCTGCAGAAGGTGTTACGGAGGATTCTTCGAATACAGTCAAGCAAATTGTCAGTGAAACAGAAGGAGCAATTGGATATCTGGCATTCTCCTACTTTACTGATGATTCTGTCACAGCAATGGCAATAGATGGTGTGGAACCAACAGATGAAAATGTACAAAACGGTGAATTCCCAATTTGGGCTTATCAGCACTCTTATACAAAAGGGGAAGCAGAAGGCCTTGCCAAAACGTTCCTTGACTACTTAATGAGTGATGAAATCCAAACGGGATTACTACCGGAGCAAGGATATATCGCATCAACAAAAATGCAAGTAGAACGCGATGCCGAGGGAAATCAAACAGATAAATAAGAAGAAAAACAGAAAAACAAATGAGAAAAAATGCAGGGTAAATGCTAAAAGCATTTGCCCTGTGATGACTTATTAGGGGTGTTTACTATGGAAAACAAAGCAGCTCTATCAGCGGGAGAGCGATTAATAAAATCAAAACAAAACAGGTCATTAGGTGAACTGAGAGGGAAAATCCTGGTTACGTTGTGCGCACTGATTATGATTACAGCCACAGTAGCCGTAACGATTTTTCTGACTGTTAAGGGGCTGCAATCTTTTCTTGTGAACCATGTAAGTCCCATTGAGTTTTTAACCAGCACCAATTGGAACCCATTAGCAGACCAGCCAAGCTATGGCGCATTGCCATTCATTTTTGGTTCATTGGCTGTTACCTTTCTCTCTGCTTTGATTGCAGCACCGTTAGGTATCGGCGGAGCCATTTTTATGACAGAAATCGCCCCGTCGTGGGGAAGAAAAGTCCTTCAGCCAGTCATTGAGCTGTTGGTAGGAATTCCTTCTGTTGTTTATGGATTCATAGGGCTTACAGTATTGGTTCCTTTTATTAGAGAACATGGCGCGGGAACCGGTTTTAGTATTCTTGCTGGTACCATTGTCCTGTCCATCATGATTTTGCCGACGATTACTACTATAGCGACGGATGCAATGGGTGCATTGCCGAACAGTTTGAGAGAAGGTTCATTGGCCCTTGGGGCGACTAGATGGCAGACAATCCGGAAAGTATTGCTGCCTGCAGCCCTGCCATCCTTGTTGACAGCAGTCGTACTCGGGATGGCCCGAGCATTTGGTGAAGCATTGGCAGTACAAATGGTCATCGGAAATGTCCGGAACCTGCCGGAAAGTTTACTTGATCCGTCTGCCACTTTGACGACGATCATTACATTAAATATGGGTCATACCACCTATGGGAGCGTAGAAAACAACACGTTATGGTCCATGGGACTAATTTTGTTGATCATTTCGTTTGTCTTCATATTAATAGTCCGATACTTGTCATCTAGGAGGAAAATCTAATGAACAGCAAGGTAGCAGATCGAATCGCCACCGGAGTCTTTGTCACAATAGCCTTTATCATCGTTGCCATTCTGGCCGCGCTGTTCTCTTTTATCCTGTTTCGAGGTGTACCGCAAATTTCCTGGGAGTTTCTTACCACTCCTTCCAGCTCGGTACAGGCAGGAGGGGGAATTAGAGACCAACTCTTCAATTCCTTTTACATCTTGTTTATCACAATGCTGATTACCGTACCCCTTGGAGTATGTGGTGGTATTTATATGGCGGAATATGCCAAGCCGGGTAAAGTAACCAATTTTATTCGATCGTGTATAGAAATGCTTGCGTCCCTGCCTTCTATCGTCGTCGGTATGTTCGGACTCTTAGTTTTTGTCAACACGACAGGATGGGGCTATACCATTATTGGCGGAGCATTGGCTCTTACGATTTTCAATATTCCGGTTATGGTCCGGGTCAGTGAAGATGCCATTCGCTCTGTACCTGCTGAAATGAAGGAAGCAAGTCTTGCGCTGGGCATCACACATTGGCATACAATCAAGACAGTGTTGATTCCATCGGCCTTCCCAGGAATTTTGACAGGATCCATTCTGGCATCGGGACGTGTATTCGGTGAAGCGGCAGCACTGTTGTTTACGGCGGGATTATCTACACCACGGCTTGATTATCTGGATTTAAATCCTTTTTCAGAAACTTCTCCATTGAACATTTTTCGACCGGCTGAGACGCTTGCTGTTCATATTTGGGCAGTGAACACGAATGGCATCATGCCTGATATCAGGGAAATAGCCAATGGATCATCTGCGGTGCTGGTTTTATCAGTATTGATTTTTAACCTATTGGCTAGATGGCTCGGCAGTGTTGTCCATAAGAAAATCACGGCAAGTAAATAATTGAACAAAGGGGTATTAATATGGCTGCTACAATCACAATTGAACCAAAGATGCATAAACAACCGACAGCAGTGGATGAAAAGAGAGAAACCATCCTGCAGACAGAGGACTTGAGTATCTATTATGGAGACAATCAGGCGGTAAAACACGCCAATCTGGATATAGAAAAGCATGCCATTACTGCTTTGATCGGTCCTTCCGGTTGCGGGAAATCGACGTTTTTGCGAAGTATTAACCGAATGAACGATTTAATCCCTGTTTCATGGAATGAAGGAAAAATTATGTATGAAGGCGTGGATATCCTTTCGAAAAATATCAATACAATCGCGCTTCGTAAAGAAATCGGCATGGTTTTTCAAAAACCGAATCCTTTTCCGAAATCAGTTTACAACAATATTACGCATGCCTTGCGATTTTATGGGAATCGCAAGAAAAAACAGTTGGATGAAATCGTGGAAGAGAGCTTGCGAAAGGCTGCTTTATGGGACGAGATAAAAGACAGGCTGCACGATTCAGCATTATCTTTATCAGGCGGGCAACAGCAGCGACTTTGTATCGCCCGGACACTTGCAATGGAACCAAACGTATTGCTGCTGGATGAACCTTCTTCTGCTCTTGATCCAATTTCCAATGCAAAAATAGAAGAGTTAATTTTGCAATTGAAAGAAGACTATTCGATTGTTATTGTCACGCATAACATGCAGCAGGCTTCCAGGATTTCGGATAAAACAGCGTTTTTCTTGAATGGATCTGTAATTGAATACGGAGAAACCGAAAAAATATTCACCAATCCAGATCAAGAAAAGACAGAAGATTATATTTCCGGCAGATTCGGATAAGGGGAGGGAACAGAGGCATGAACAAGACAGCAACAGCAAAGAAACCCGTTTTTCATGTACAAGACATGAATTTATGGTACGGAAACAACCAGGCTTTGAAAAATGTCAATCTGGAAATTCCAAAAAATGAAGTCACGGCGGTAATTGGACCATCTGGTTGCGGAAAGTCGACCTTTATCAAGACTTTGAATTTGATGATTAAAAGGATTCCATCTGTTAAATTATCAGGCGAGCTGCATTTTAATGGGCAAAATATTTTAAGAGACAAAGTCGATTTGGTTAACCTGAGGAAACAAATCGGAATGATTTTTCAAAAAGGGAACCCTTTCCCACAATCGATTTATGACAATGTAGCGTATGGTCCGAGAATACACGGCATGAAAAAAAAGAAACAGCTCGATGAAGCAGTGGAAACGTCTTTGAAACAAGTTGCCTTATGGGATGAAGTGAAGGACCGTTTAAACAGTTCAGCTCTCGGCTTATCCGGAGGCCAGCAGCAGCGACTTTGTATCGCCCGTGCAATTGCCACTAAGCCAAGTGTCGTACTGATGGATGAACCTACATCGGCATTAGATCCCGTTTCCACCCTTCGGATTGAACAATTGATTAGCGAGCTGAAGAATCAATATACGATTGTGATTGTTACCCATAATATGCAACAGGCGGCCAGGATATCTGATCAAACGGCATTCTTTCTTCACGGCGAAATAATAGAAGCCTCGGACACGGACAGTTTATTTTCTGTTCCCTCCGACAGACGGACAGAAGACTATATTAGCGGCCGATTTGGTTAATTTTATAGAAAAGAGGAGATAAGATGGTTGCAAGAGAACAGTTCCAGGTAGAATTGACGGCATTACGGGGTCAAATCATCAGTCTTGCCCATGAAACAGAAAAAATGCTGGAAAAAGCAATGGAAGCATTATATAACCAGGATATCGAACTGGCCAATGAGATAATCGCTTATGATGAACAATTGGATGAAAAGGAATTAAAAATCAATGAAGACGCGATTTTGATGATTGCCAGACAACAACCTGTAGCAACAGATTTACGGAGACTAATCATCGCATTGCGCATTTCCTCTGACTTGGAAAGAATGGGCGATAATGCTAAAAATATAGCGAAAGCAGCCATTCACTTAGGGGAAAATCATGGTTTGACGATCCACCCTGCTCTGAATGATATGAAGCAAACGGCATTGAAAATGGTCGATCTCTCGGTAAAGGCCTTTGAATATGAAGATATCACCTTGGCAAGAAAACTGGCAGAGTTGGATGATTTAGTCGATAACATGTATGGAGAAGTAGTTCGTGAAATGCTCGAAGAAACAGCGACCAATCCCCAGAAAATACAACACATCATGCAGATGGCTTTTAGTGCGAGGTATATTGAACGTTTCGCCGATCATACTACCAATATCGGCGAAAGTATTCTCTATTTGGTCAAAGGGGAGACCCTTGACTTAAATAAGTAGCTGTTTGCAAATCATTAAAACCACTTGGATTAACCAAGTGGTTTTAATGATTTCTTGCTCCGTCATTGACGATAAATCAACGGGTAATGGTTTCGGCAATTTCCTGATAGGTCATACCTTCCTCGATATGAAATTCTCCGGTTTGAATTCCCGTACTATAATCATGCTCAGTTAAGTAATTGCTAAAACTCTGTTTGTCTTCTATAATACCAGCTTCATAAAGCATATCAATGATTTCTTCTGTGCTCATGCCTGGTTCGACATGCAGGTCAATACTGGCTGGTGTCATGCTTTCTTGTTCTTCCGTATTTTCTTCGTCTTTCTCTTCCTCGTTTTTCTCGTCTAGTCCTTCGGCCGTTTTATCCTCTGATTGTTCAGTCTGTATTTCATCCAGCGTTTTAACGACATATCCCTCCGCCTCCAGCTGTGTAACCATCTCGGAAACCTGCATCTCTGTTTTTTGTTCTGCAGTCTTTCCATCGATGTAATAGATAACGCCCAGCACGAGGACTGCGCTCAAAAGGCCAAGGGCAAACGCCCTTATCGGTTGCTTCATCCTGATTCTCCTTATCTCTTTGAAGAAAATTGTTTTATAATGGAAAGTACGTCGTGTTCATTCAAGGAAGTTTCCCTGGCAATTTGCTCGACTGATTTTCCCTGGTGATTCAGTTCGAGTATTTCCTGGTACATGGACGGTTTTTTTCCTTGAGATACTGGAATGGTATCCTCCATAAAATCCATGTCGTCTGCAAGCAGTTCTTCTTCCAGTATTTTGATCTTTTTTTTCATCTGGTAAGATTCTTGCATGGAAGAAATAGAAAACTGCTCCAGTTGCTGTTCGATGTCTTTGAATCGATCATTCATGAAAAAGGATAGGATCAATAAAATGATGGCCACTGCCAACAAGGCAGAAAGTGCATATAACATGGTGATTCCTCTTTTCTTATGGCTTTTTATTTAAAATAGTTACTTCTTATGTATAATTTTAGAAGTAGTTGATGGTTTCCATAACAGTTATATCATATTCTCTCAAATATTTGAATGCTTTCTGTTAAGAGGTTGAAATTGCACAGTTTTTTTGGTAGTATTATTAAGTCTGAAAAATGATATGTAAGATTTAAATGATGATTACATTTGATGAAGGTTTGGAGGGATAAAGAATGCGTGTAAACATTACACTTGCTTGCACCGAAACAGGTGACCGCAACTATATTACAACTAAAAATAAACGTAAGCATCCAGAACGTTTGGAGCTAAAAAAATATTCTCCACGTTTGCGTCGGCACACATTGCACCGCGAAACAAAATAACCCTGCAGTATATCCGGATTGCCGGAAGCTGTATGTGTTACAAAACCCCCACCAAATTCATTTGGCGGGGGTTTTTATCTGTTTTCTTTTGGTTTCTCTTTTCGTGAATTTGGTATCCTCCCCGAAGGATAAAAGGGAGTAAGGATTTGTGGGAAATTGGGAAGCTTACCAATGCGTTCTGCATTTGTTATGATAAAATCAAGCATGGAATCGCGTGATTATCGAAGATGAAGGATGGTCTGGGAAATGAAAAAAAGTGAATGGAGAACGAAGGCTAAACAATTGCTAGAAGACATGCCTGCTGAAAGAAGGGAAATGATCGAAGCAAAATTGGCGGCTCACTTATTCGATTCGGTTTATTGGAAGAAGGCCAAAACAATCGCATTGACCGTTTCCCAACGTCATGAGTGGGATACCAGAGTGATCATCGAGAAGGCGTGGAAGGAAAAGAAAAACGTTTGTGTTCCAAAGTGTTATCCAAAAGTACCGGAGATCGTGTTTTATCATTTGTCGTCCTATGACCAATTAGAATGTGTTTATATTGATTTATTGGAACCAAATCCTGACGCGGCTAAATCTATTTCGAAGCAAGAAATAGATCTGATCATCGTTCCGGGCTTATTGTTTGATCTGCAAGGATATCGGGTTGGCTATGGCGGGGGTTATTACGACCGTTTCTTATCCGATTTTTCAAACCCCACCCTCGCTTTGACAAGTAATGAACAGTTGATCGATGAGGTTCCCAGAGATGCTTATGATATAGCGGTCGACCATATCATAACGGAAACCGGATTGATATTTTAGAGGCATAAAATGAACCCTCCTAGTGCATGATAAGATCATCCAGTGAGAAAGGGTGTAGAACATGAGAGCATTTCTGATTGCATGCTCGATTATTATCACAGCCGGTATGGTTTTTCAAAAACGATTTAAAATACTTAACGCACTGCTTGCAGTCAATACACTGCGAAAGCTTGCTGTCACTGTGTCGATGAACATTCCGTATATTCGGACAAAAATCATGCCTGCTATTTTAGGACGCTCAGCATCATAAGCTGAGCGCCTTTTTTTATGAAGCAACTTAAGCAATTTGACTTTTGCACTTAAAATATAAACTGCGCAGTAACTTCCTTTGTGGTCCAAGGGCCTTTTTATAGAAGTAGTGTAGTTCGGCGCTGCGGAAATACCCTGCGCATTCCGCGGGCGGCTGGTAAGCTTCCTCGAGCTAAAGCTCTGCGGGATCTCACCGAGGCCTTTCCTCCCGCGGGAACAGCGCGAGCTGAAGATCCACTTGGTAAAGCGGTTTTCTTTACCAAGTTAGCTGAAGCCGTGCCCGCGGAAAGCGTAGTATGCTACCGAAGCGGCGGTTAACACTCTTTTTGAATAGGCAATGGCACTTCACATTACAGTTACTGCGCAGTTTATAGTTCTGCGTCTTCGCAACAACGCAACAATTTTTTATTAATAGTCTTGGTTTTCAAAAAGTAAAAGAGAGGAGCTAGCGGACAAGGGGGTCATCCTTTTCATATGAGTGGCGAAAGGTTTTTTTGTCATTTAGACTGTCATACATGGTAAGATAAAAGGGAGAGGGAGTGGCATCATGTATGTGCAAGATGAATATTACTTTTTGAATTTAGCTCATGATTTGGTCCGTGACCATGACTATGAACTATTACATATTGATAAGGACAGTCAGGAAATCTGGCTCGAAAAGCAGCAAAAAGATACTTCGAATGTGATCCGGTTGTATCATAAAAGTTTTGATTGGGGAAATCATTTGAAAAATGACATGGCTCAGGTCATCTATAAAGTACAGAATTTGCGTAAGCTGCTCGGTGGCAAAAAAGTGAAAATACATGATGTTTATATTGCGGCACAAGCACCTGTCGATGACTGGGAGTCCTTGAAAAAACCGTTGCTTGTAAAGGATAAAAAGCCCACAGAAATGCATGTTTATTATTTAGACGAAAGGAATCGTCTTAATGAAAAGTATCGGTTATATGATGATTTGGGGCTTGATGATCGACCGATCATACAGTCTGACAATGAAGAAGTAATGGAGCGTCAGTCTGACGAAATTAAAAGCCTACTAAAAAGCCGCTTGGTTGAACAGCAGCAGGCAGAACAGTCTGTCTTCCAGCATGGCCGACCTTTGTTTACCTACGTTTTACTCGCCGTCAATGTCCTATTATTTTTTTTGCTGGAACGTCACGGAAGCAGTCTAAACACACAAACATTGATCGATTTTGGAGCGAAGTACAACCCGGCCATTTTGCAAGGGGAGTGGTGGAGGATCATCTCATCCATGTTCCTTCATATTGGCTTTGTCCATTTGCTCATGAATATGATTGCTTTGTTTTATTTGGGCACAGCAGTAGAAAGGCTGTATGGAACTGGCCGGTTTGCGATCGTCTACTTTTTAGCTGGCATAACAGGTGGGCTTGCAAGCTTTGCCTTTAACACACAGGTGTCTGCTGGCGCATCGGGAGCGATTTTTGGTCTTTTCGGGTCCCTGCTTTACTTTGGAGTGCTCTACAAAAGATTGTTTTTCCGGACAATGGGCTGGAATCTTCTGTTTATATTGGCTTTAAATATTGCTTTCGGCGTTATGATGCCACAAATTGACAACGGCGCACATATCGGTGGATTGCTTGGTGGATTCTTGGCCTCTGCTGTTGTTTCTTTACCTGGAAAAAAGAAAAGGTTGAATCAATTGGGAGGATTCATGCTTTACCTTTTATTGACCGTCGGTTTGCTATTCTATGCCATGCAATTTTCATCAGCCAATCTTCTCCAGCTTGCCCAGCATTCTATTGAGCAGGAAGAGTACCACCGTACCTTGAAATATACGGAGCAAGGGCTTGAAGATGGGGAATACAAGGCAGAGCTTTTGTTTTACCGGTCGCTGGCACACTTGAATTTGGATGAAGCCGAAGCAGCAATCGATGATTTAGAGGAGAGCTTAAAAGTGAAACCGGATTTTGCCGAGGCACATTATAACTTGGCTTTATTGTATGTCAGCCATGACCAAGTCGACAATGCGAAACAGCATGCAGAAAAAGCTTTAAGCCTGCAACCGGATAACAAAGATTTTGACAATCTGGTTCAACGTTTGTCATCGAATGAAGGGTAGGCCTGTAACAATTGTTGTTTCTCCTCGTTTTCATCTTGGAAAAGAACCATTAAATGGCTTCCATCATTCGCGAATAATAGTAGAGGGATAAACGTATTGATTGGATGCTTGTTATTCTGGCTCCCTGCAATTCCAAGGATATAATGTTTGTAAAGTCCTTCCCAAAGCTGTCCGATAACCTGCTGACTTTCGGTTTCTGTTAACCCGGGCAACGGCAGGTGTTCGTATTTGGCCAAGTCTGTTAATGGAATGATGGTATACTTATCGATCGGAATATCAAAGTGATTGATCAGTTGGTTCCAATGGAAACTGAGTTGCTGGTTGGTAGCTGTATCAAGGGTGTGCTTCCATTCTTCCTGATTTTTGTTTAATGGCTGATCAAAAGATTCCAAGGCTGTGTGAGGAGAGTCAATCACGTACAATTCATCAGAAGACATTGCCTGTATACTTTTAATTTTGTCATCTGGATAATGAACTTCTCCGTGATGAAAAGTGATTGCCTGGAAGTGACTGCTGTCTTCCCCATGTATAGATGATTTTTGTTCGATAGTTTGTCCGTTTTCTTTCCATTTGCTAAGGATTCCTTTCAATTTTCCGTCTACATATAATAAAGATACATCCTGTCGTAAATAAATAGGGGTCTCTAATTCGGAAACTTCCTGCCATTGTACACCATATTCATCCGTATCAATTTCGGACAATATCTTCAAATCTGTATAGTAAGAAGAAAAAGAAATCTTTTCATCCAGCGGAAAGTATTTAAGTACTGTTTTTTCCTGGTTGGCGAGAAAAAATAAACCGGCAGCAAGGACGGCTGCAGTTAAAATGACTGGTATGAGAAACGTTTTTTTCATATAGTTTTCTCCTTTAACAGCTTGTCATTAGTTGCTTAATTGAATATATGTACTAGTCGTAAATTATATGAAACGAAGCTGTTTGATCTTTATAGCAGGAGTTGTACAAGTAGTGGATTTTCTGTATGGTTCATACCTAAACGGTACAAGCTAACAGTATTAAAGACTTTACCAAATAGGATGAGACCATGGACAACGAAACGAAGAAGGTACCAGTACATCGCAACTTAGAAGAGAATGTAGATTACATGCGGGAACGTCTCGGTGTGGATAAAAGCTTTGATGTCATCCACATGGACTTAGAATACGCTGGTAAGAAAATGGCTTTATTTATGGTTGATGGATTTGTTAAAGATGATATCCTTCACTTATTGATGAAGCTTTTATCCAGACTAGAGCCCGATCAGTTGGAGCCGGATCCACTGGAGAAGCTGCTTAAAACCCATTTGCCATACATCGAGCTGGACAAGTCGGAGGATTTGGATGAAACCGTCGATACAGTGCTGGCCGGGCCGACGGCATTGTTAGTGGAAGGAATCCGTTATGCCATTATCATTGACGCTCGTACTTACCCAGTCAGAAGTCCGGATGAACCGGATTTGGAAAGAGTGGTAAGGGGTTCGCGTGATGGTTATGTAGAAACCATTGTGTTTAACACTGCTTTAACAAGAAGGAGAATCCGTGACCGTTCCTTGCGCATGGAATACTTAAGCATAGGCAGGAGGTCCAAAACAGATATTTGTCTTTGCTATTTAGATGATATTGCTGACAAAAGTAGAGTGGAAACGTTAAAAAAGCACTTGAAAAAGATTGACACCGACGGTCTGCCGATGGCTGAGAAGACCATCGAAGAGTATCTATGCGGGCGTCACTGGAATCCTTATCCGACTATACGATATACAGAACGACCGGATACAGCAGCTGCCCATATATATGAGGGACATATTTTGGTGATTATCGACGGGTCACCAAGTGTTATGATTACGCCGGCTACCTTCTGGCATCATTTACAGCATGCTGAAGAATACCGTCAGAAACCATTGGTAGGAGCATATCTGCGGATGGTGCGTTTTATTGCGGTAATCGCTTCGATTTTTATTCTTCCTTTGTATTACTTGCTTTCCACGAGCCCGGATTTATTGCCCGAAACGCTGGCTTTTATCGGTCCCAGTGAAGACGGAGCCATACCGATATTGATCCAATTCTTAATTGCAGAAGTGGGAATAGATATGCTCCGGATGGCGGCCATCCATACTCCTACAGCGTTGGCGACTGCGCTTGGTCTTGTCGCAGCCATATTGATTGGACAAGTAGCCGTCGAAGTGGGGTTGTTTTCTTACGAAGTGGTATTGTATCTTGCAGTAGCGGCAATCGGTACATTTGCTACTCCAAGTTACGAATTAAGCCTTGCCAACCGAATATTCCGGATTGTTTTACTTGTTTCCACAGCAATCTTCGGAGTGAAAGGATATGTTGCCGGGATAACGATTTGGATTTTTTATCTGGTGCGAATAGACTCTTTTCGAATTGGTTATCTATGGCCATTCTTCCCATTCTCTGCCCGGCCGTTGCGCGATATTGTACTTCGCTCTCCGATACCACTGAAAAACAGAAGACCTACATTTCTAAATCCTCAGGATCCAGATCGATAATTAAGTATAGATCATCCAGCTTGTAGAGAATTCAACTTTTTCTACAAGCTTTTCGTTTTTTCTCAGAAACCAACCCATTCATTAAGTATTCCTCTGCATAAACTGACAATTAGTGGTTAATCATTCCCAACCGGATAAAAGATTGGTATAATGATTTTTGGTGATTTAATATGAAAACGATTTATGATATTCAACAATTTTTAAAAAATTTCGGTACTTTCATTTATTTAGGAGATAGGATAGCCGACCTGGATATGATGGAAGACGAAGTAAGAGAATTATACAAAGCGCAATGCATGGAAACAAAGGATTTTCAATCGGCCATCCTGCTGTTGAAACAGGAGAAACAGAAGCTGAAGGAACAACAATAAGGGGGAAGCGGAATGGCAGAAAAATATGCTGTCGGCGTCGATATCGGCGGTACAACGGTGAAACTGGCTATTATTAAAGAAACCGGTGACATTGTCGAAAAGTGGGAGATTGAAACCAACCTCGAAAATAGCGGTTCATCCATACCGGAGGACATATGGTCATCCGTTGCTCAAAAATTAGAAACAATTGGCTTGCAGTCTTCGGATTTGATTGGAATCGGTGCAGGTGCCCCTGGATTTGTCGACACAGATTCTGGGACAGTAGCTGTTGCTGTGAATATAGGATGGAAAGATTTTGCATTGGCCGATAAGCTAGAAAACTTGTCGGGATTGCCTGCCGTAGTGGATAATGATGCCAATATAGCGGCACTCGGAGAAAACTGGCTAGGGGCGGGAAACCAGGCAGAAAATTTAGTAGCAGTCACAATTGGGACTGGGGTCGGGGGCGGTATAATCGCAAACGGCCAGGTGATAAACGGAGTAAATGGCACAGCAGGGGAGATCGGACATATTACGGTAGAAACTGACGGCGCCCCTTGCAATTGTGGCCGTAATGGTTGTTTGGAAACCGTTGCATCTGCCACTGGTATTGCTAGACAGGCTGAGCAATATATTAATTCGGCTCAGGAGACAATACTAAAAACGGTGTATAAAGAGAACGGAAAAGTTACCGCCAAAGATGTATTCGACTCGGCGGCTGCCGGAGATAAAGTCTCCGAAGCAATTATTGACCGGGTAACGGATGTTTTGGGACTGGCTATAGCCAACGCGGCCACCGTTGTTAATCCTTCCAAAATTGTGATTGGAGGAGGGGTATCTAAAGCGGGTGAACAGCTCCTAATCCCACTCCGAAAAGCTTTTGACAAATACGCATTGCCCCGGATTAGCGAAGGTGTTGAATTTGTCACCGCAAAATTGGGAAATGATGCGGGGGTTATCGGTGCGGTTTATTTGATCGTACAGGGAAGGAATGCATAAACGTTTTATTCATTACTGAAAAAATAAGCCTTAAGAGGGTTTATTTTTTTGGTAATGTCTATTAAAATATAGAAATATTAAAAAGACGTAATTTTTTTCTAAAAAAATGAAACCTTCTCTTAGGAGGGCACGTCTTATAATTAGTGTTTATTTATTACAGATGGTGGAATATAATTTAATAATGTAAAACGCATGTAAATTTATCATGGATTATTATTAAACTATGAAAATAGAGTTTTGCTGTTAGGAGGAAGAAAGCATGTCTAAGAAACTGTTTAATATACCGTTGTATATTATTGCAACCGTACTATTTGGTTTAAAGACGTATATTGTATATCGTTTTATATTTGAAATATCGCTTGATAATTGGATGCAGGAATTTATCCTGTTTGTGAACCCATTCGCTTCTGCATTTTTGGTGTTTGCGCTGAGCGTATGGTTCAAAGAGAGAAGACAAATGAAGTTCTTGCGCTATGCCGCGCTGATTGGGACACTGATTATTTACTTTAATTTGATTTTTTACCGGAATTTCACCGACTTTATCACAATCCCTGTTCTATTCCAGGGAAGCAATGCGGCGGATTTAGGTTCAAGTTTTATGTCACTTGTCCACATTCCGGATTTGCTATTGTTTCTTGATGTAGCCATCATCTGGGTATTGAGCAGAAAGTATCCTTCCGTAATATCGGCAGGATATCATAAAAGAGGCAAAACGCTTGCACTTAGTGTTTCTCTTTTATTCTTGCTTTTCAACTATACGCTTGCTGAAATTGAGCGCCCGCAGTTGTTGCAGCGGACATTCGACCGGGAATATCTGGTGAAAAACATCGGGTTGTTCAACTATCATATTTATGATGCGGTGTTACAGTCCAAGACGAAGGCTCAACGAGTTTTCGCCGACGGAAATGAAATGCCGGAAATCACAGAATATGTTGATGAGCATGTTCAAAACGAAGAAAAGTCAGATATGTTTGGTGTAGCGAAAGGTAAAAACGTTATTTTTATCTCGCTTGAGTCAGTGCAAAATTTTGTCATCAACAATAAAGTGAATGGAGAAGAAATCACACCGTTCCTGAACGATTTGATTGATGAAAGTTACTATTTTGAAAACTTCTACCATCAGACTGAGCAGGGTAAAACATCTGATTCAGAATTCTTGATTGAAAACTCTTTGTATCCTTTGTCCAGAGGTGCAGTTTTCTTTACACACGGTCAAAATGAATACCATGCATCGCCGGAAATCTTAGGGGAAAATGGTTATTTCACCTCCGTTTTCCACGCCAATAATAAAAGTTTCTGGAATCGGGACGTTATGTATGACAGTCTTGGTTATGACAAGTTTTTCGATGTAGATTCGTATGAAGTGACAGAAGACAACTCGATTGGCTGGGGATTGAAAGATAAACCATTCTTTGAACAATCGATGAAATACTTGCAATCTCAGCAGCAGCCGTTTTATTCCAAATTCATTACGTTAACCAACCACTATCCGTTTGATTTGGAAGAGGAAGATGCTTCGATAGATAAGTATGACTCGAATTCGAAGACATTAAACCAGTATTTCCCGACCGTCCGTTACACGGATGAAGCTGTAGAACAATTCTTCAAGGATTTAAAGGAATCTGGCTTGTATGAAAACTCGGTTATCGTATTAATGGGTGATCACTATGGTATTAGTGAATTCCATAATAAAGCGATGGGGCAGTATCTTGGCAAAGAAATCACGCCTTATGAGCACATTCAGCTGCAGCGTGTACCGTTATTCATCCATATTCCTGGTGAAGAAGGGGGCGTCATTTCGGAAATTGCTGGTCAAATCGATGTGAAGCCAACGATTTTAAGTCTGTTAGGCATTGAAACGGACGACGACATTACCTTCGGAACCGATTTATTTGCCAAAGACCGTAAAGAATTTATCGCCTTACGTAATGGAGATTACATCAGCGATGATTATATCTATACAAAGGGCCAATGCTATGATCGTAAAACTGGTGAACTTCTTGAATCTGAACCTACGGGATTGGAGCAAAAACAAGAAGATACAGCCGAAGGCTTATGTGAGCCTATCAAAGAAAAGGTAGACAAAGAATTATCTTATTCCGATAAACTTATTTACGGAGACTTATTCCGTTTCTATGATTTTAACGACGAAGAAGACGGCCAAGACGAACAAAATGATCAGAGTGATCAAGTAGAACAATAAAAAAAGCATTCCCGTTCAACGGGAATGCTTTTTCATTCATCGAAGGATATAGTAAGGGCATAGCAGCAGGAGAAGAGCAAAAAAACCGGTTGTATACTGAATGTGGCGGTTTCCCCTGTCTTGAAGGATTTCATGAAGTCACTTAAACAGGGAGTCTGTCCGTAGATACTGGGAGATTTATTAATCACTGCCGACCGCTTTCCTTTCCTGCTGCAGATCTAGTGGGGGTTGGATGAAGTTCGTTGAGAAGTTAGGTAGATAAGAAGAGGCGTTTTCACATGAATGGAAGTGAAAAAGCTGCTGTGGAAGTCACTCCAAACTGTGAGAAGTAGGGAGACAAATGGTAGAAAAGCTTCTCCAAATCTATCCCCGTTAAAAGCGGCGTACGCGTTAAAAGAAAAGGGGAGGGATGAATGGTTTTAAACAAGTGATGAGAAGACAGCCGGAAAAGGGCTGAAGGAATGTCTGGAATGGACCCGTCTTGCAAATATAAAGGTATGAAAAGTAGGAACCACCACATTTGACAGAGAACCGAAAAATCCCCTGTCCAAAAGAACAGGGGATTTATTCATACTAACTTATTCATCTGGATCAAACGTTTTGAAACAATTCTGCCCAAATAGTCATAATGGAAAACCATCCGAACACTAAAGTAGATAATCCGGCAAAAAGTACAGCAAACATATTTTTAGCTTTCAATTCACGCAATACAGCAACAGCACATAAAATAGCTACAATCAATAACAGGATTGCCAATACCACTATCGATAACCTCCTTGAATTCCTGAAGATGCTCAGGAACAATCAATATTAATATGTAGTAGATATGATCTCCTCATACATTCTAAAACAAATTAAATGATTTGTCGAGATATACACGGACGATTTATACTGTTTTTAGAAGGAGTGGTAACATGAAGATAGAGAAAATGCCCCTTGGCCCGTTAGGCACTAATTGCTACCTTGTCATTAAAGACAAGGTAGCAATGATTGTAGACCCGGGAGGAGATGCGGATAAACTTTATACTTACCTGGAAGAGGCAAATATAAATCCGATAGCCATTTTGCTGACCCATGCACATTTTGACCATATTGGTGCTGTAGAGGATGTACGGAACAGGTATCAGATTCCTGTATTGGTACATAAAGCAGAGGCTGACTGGCTGTCCAATCCCAATTTAAATGGTTCAGCCCTGTTCCGTATGGAACCGATATCCGCCGGACCTGCTGATAAATATATACAGAGCGGTGAGATGGACATAGGCCCATTCTCGTTCCATATACGGGAAACCCCCGGCCATTCACCCGGTGGAGTGGCTTTCGTTTTTCCAGAGGAAAAATCGGTGATCTCGGGTGATTCCTTGTTTCAACGAGGAATTGGGAGAACCGACTTGCCTGGCGGGGACTTTGAAGTATTGGTAGAAACAATTAAAAGTAAACTGTTCAGCTTGCCTGATGATTATACTGTTTATCCTGGACATGGTCCTGAAACGGTAATCGGGGATGAAAAGGCACATAACCAATTTGTCGGTTGATCATATAGGGGAGCAATTCAAAGCAAAAAGCTCTGGCCTTTTTTAAAAAGGTCCAGAGCTTCATGTTTTTAATGCCCAAATCCGGGAACGAGTATGAAGTTCGTATAATAGGTAAAACCAATAAAGAACAGGGTGCAATAGCCACCGAATAAGTACATGTACATGCGTTCAGAGAGCTTCAAGTAGCTTACAGCAATAAAGAAAACTGTCTGAGCAAGGAACAAAACAGCTAGGCTTTCCATATCACCTATATAAAACATGACTGTGAAAATACCCGTCCAAAAAGAAAGAACGCGATACATTCTATCCATACTTTTCCCCTCCTTTTCAAGGTTATGTATCATGGTTATTATAAACGAGTATGATAAGATTGTAAATCAATCTTATCATTTCCAGAAATGAAGGGAAGAAATGCTCTCAACAATAACAAACTGGGCTAGCTGGATTCGAACCAGCGAATCACGGGATCAAAACCCGCTGCCTTACCGCTTGGCTATAGCCCAATGTTTGTACACTGTTAGGATGGATGGATAGGTTGTAAAATATACGTCTATTTATCAAATTCCATACAAAAAGATTAAGATGCAACTCCAGCTAGGGAAGCAGGCTAAAACCCCACTGAAACAAAGTTTTGAAAGCGTACTTCAAACGGATGTGTGGAAAATCTTATAAGGTTGAGGTTGCCCCACAGTGGTGGGACAACCCTTTCATCAAATTAACGGTTCTACTTCAACTACTCGAAATATCGTACCAATATTAGTTAGCAGTAGTCGTGAATCGTTTTCCTTTCCAATCCATACTTGTAAAAGACAACTGGTCATGGTGAACCTGGTTGGAAAACAACCAATTTATTGACGGTTGTGCCATTGGTGGTTTCCATGGTAAAGGTTGCTTTGAGAACTCCATCTTCTATTTTTTCACAGCGAATGACGGTAGTGCCTGATGGATATGTGTACTTCCAGGGAGCAGGGCAGCTCATATCCCAATTATGCTGCTCGGATTTTAGTTGCTCTTTCCCCATTTGCAGCAGTGTATCCAACTTAAGCTGTTCCTCATATTTGTAAGTTGCCATCTGCTGATTATGGAGGAGAGCAACTGCGCTGATTAATGCCATGATTATAACAACAGAGGCAAAGGCTACATAGGGGAAAATAAAACCATTAGGATTTAATTTTTCTTTCTTAAGGATAAGGGATGATTTTTTCATATTGTTCTCCTCTATCCATCATCACGGTTATTTTTAAGCCAAATGTCAGCTGTTCTATCGCAAAATCAGATACATCTCGCAACAATATTTCATGACCTTCACCAGCTACTTGTCTCCGTAATAGGTCCTCATACTGGCTAATCGAGATAATGGACCCCTCCCCCGGTTCAAATAATAGGGTGTTTCCTGAGACCTGCATTTCCACAGATTGTTCCGACTGATCAGCCAAAAATTGAAAGGCAAGTCTTACGGCTTGTTCCTGATAATGGTTGTCCATGGAAAGTGACTGGTAAAATATACCGACACAAGGAAGAACCATTAATAAGATGGCTAATCCGAAAAGAAGCGAAAGGAGTGTGAATCCCTTACTGTTTTGCGGGATAAGCATAAAGACAAACTTCATGGTCTTCCTGTTTTGCATATTGCCATTTCGCACATCCTTTCGTTAAATCAGTTTCATTGACAAATGTGTACGTAACCTTCACCCCCATTGTGGTGTCCTGGTAATTTTCACTTTCTGGATTTTCCTGTTGTTTTCCATAAGCAATTTCAATTAAATCATCATGAAGCTGCGACAGTACTTGCCTTTTTATCAATAATTGGTAATCCTCCATTTTGATGTGAAGCAAGCCGGGGAGAATGGTAACGGAAACCATGAGAAAAAGAGAGAAAACAGCTAATGCTTCGATGGTGGTAAATCCTCTACAATTCTTCATAGTAGTGCCTCCCTTTACCGAGCGGGAAGACCACTTTGTATCGCTTTCGATCTGTATAAATAATCATTGTTCCTGGCTGTTTTATTGTTCCTTTTGAGTTAAAGGAAAGTGGTATTTTAAGTGTTCTTAACTCAATTTTCCAGCTTTTCGGTATTTTTCTTTCTAAAATAACTTTGGCGGTACCACCTGTGCGAATGGTATATTTGTGACCTTTCGGATCGAGGTAAAGGGCATTTCTTTCGGAGGACAGCATTGCTGATTGTTGCAGGTAAATGAGATCGCTGTCGAATAACTGAAAGAAATCTTTTGTTTCTTGTTTCTCAAGTAGGTGCAAGGGAAGCGTGATACCTACGGCTGTAAGGGTAACGAGACAACCTAATACAATCATCACTTCGATGAAGGTAAAGCCCCCTGCTTTCATGGTGAGACAATCTCAACCTCTCCGGTTGGTGAAAGTTGAATTTGTTTCGCTCCATTGGCGCACGTATCTGTTTTTAAATAATTTTCATTCAGCAGCTCAGAAATAGAGTCTGGTTCGCTGCCATGGTCCAGAACATAGGCTTGTATTTGGCTGGAAGCCATTTCTGCGAGTGCAGTACAGCCTTTTGTCTGGACCTCTTCATTCTTATCAGCAAGGTTAGGCAATATGAGGATTAAGAGAATAGAAATAATCGTTAAAACGATTAACATCTCAATTAAAGTGAAGCCTTCTTCGTTTTTCATAACAGTCTCCTTTTGTCAGATTGAATTTATCAATTGGAACATCGGCATCATAATCGATAAGTAGACAAAAATTATCAAACCTGCAAGTAGACAAAATGTAAGCGGCTGAATCCAGGCGATCATCTTTTTCCATTTATCCTCGAGACTTTCGGTTAAAAAATCAGCGTAAATCTGTAAGTCATGCGCCAATTCTTGGGCATTGTTATTCTTAAGGAAAATGCTGAAAAGCTCAGTTTCAAAAAGGGTTAGACTTGGAAGGACAGTGGTGATATGGATACCTCGATTGAGATTGGCTGTAAAGATCATCGCATAGTGGGCGAGTATTGGATGGTGGCTTTGATTTTGCATAATAATCAGGGCGTCTTTCAATGGCACGGTACTTTTCAAAAGAGCTCCCAAGTGTATGGCAAACAGAAATGTAGTTTTCATTCGCTGAAAACCATACAATAAAGGAATTCTCTGAAGTATCCTTATGTGCAAATCAATCGGTATCCTGGTCTTCCATAATAACCAAACAGGGACAAAGAGAAGGGCTGCTGCAGCCATGCATGCGGAGAAGTTAAACAGAAAGTCGACAAACAAAACGGAATAAGTGGTGATTGCCGGTGTCTCTCCTGATACAGAGAGGACCATCTGTGTAAAAGCTGGATAAACTGAGGTTTTGATGAAATAAAGCAACACGGCAAAAAATCCAATCAGGATAAAAGGGTATCGTGAAGTTTTTTGAAATTGCTCGAATTGAGCCAGCTGCTTCTCCATTGTCTCAGAGCAGTGGCGGAGCATGGATTCTAAATCGCCGTTTTTTCTGGCAAAATATAAATAGGAAATGATATTCTGATGGAAATGCGCTTGTTCGAAAGCCTTGTCGATACTGTCCCCATTGGCCAAAGAACGAGAAATGAAGTGGGACGCACTTTTTAACTTTGGGTCCCATTCCAGCATCTGAAGGGAATCCATCAATGAGTAGCCGCTCTTGATAAGCCTGCTGAGACGTTGTAGCAGGACAAGCTGGTCTTTGGTGGATAATTTCATCCTGTTGTTAGAAACCAACGTTGAAAATTGTCTGATCAGCATAACCATACGCGTACGCTTTCCTCCTTAGTCGGGAAAATGTAGCAAAGGCAGGGGAGTGATAGGGATTGTGACCGCTTATTGCCTCGACCAGAGTAGTGTTTTCCAGCAACTCCAGTACGGCAGTACGGTTGTTACCAGAATCGGACAGTTGTATTGGCACCAATTGAAGAGCACATACACCTAGTAAGACCTGGTAGAGTTCATTCTTATTGATATCCATGTCAAGCAGGCGTTTGATCGTGCCATAGGCATCTTTGGCGTGAAGCGTAGATAAAACGAGATGACCAGTTAAAGCAGCTTGAACGGCAATTTGTGCTGTTCCCTTATCACGGATTTCTCCTATCATAAGAATGTCGGGATCATGTCGCAGCACTGCCTTTAACCCTGTTTGAAAGTTGATGCCGGCTTTTTCATTCACCTGAACTTGGATAGCTTTGTCCAAGTCCTTTTCAATCGGGTCTTCGAGTGTGATCACTTGAGGGGAATACTTATCAAGCAAGGATTGTAACAAGGCGTAAAGGGTAGTAGTCTTCCCGCTTCCAGTGGGCCCCGTAAGCAGGATGATTCCAGATTTAGCAGAAACCAAACTGTGAAGCTTGGTTAACTGCCAGGGGAACAATAACAACCGTTCGAGAGGAGGGGTGTCACTCTGGGGAAGAATACGGACGGCCAAGCTTTCAAAATGATTTACAGGGAGTGTGGACAAGCGAAGGGAGTAGGACGGACCACTATCCACCGTAAAAGGGATGGTGCCACTTTGCGGCTTACGTACTTCTCCTATATCCATTCCTGAGGTAAACTTATAATAACTGAGTATTTGTTTATAGTGTCTAACTGGTATTTTGCTGAAGAGGCTTCGTTCGCCTCTAATTCGAAAGAAAATTTCGGTATCAACTGCAGAGGGGAGGAAGTGGATGTCGGAGGCATTGGCTGAAATGGCAGCCGTAAGCAATTTTTCTGAGAAGGTGACAGCGATGGTCACTTCTTTAATCACCTCACTTTCATTTGGGATAAAGATTAATTCGACGAATTTCGTATTTTTCCTGCAATTATATAAAAATTCTTCAGGAAGTTCAGGGGGAGAGGAAGTATGAAAGCAATTTATCTTATCGGCTTTATGGGCAGCGGTAAATCAAGTGTATTACGATTGTTAGCTGAGAAAATGGCATTACCGGGGCTGGATACAGATCAGCAGATCGAGCAAACAACCGGACGCACAATCCCGGAAATTTTTAAGTGCCAGGGGGAAGCAATCTTCCGTGAGAAGGAAACCGATACATTGATGAAAATGCCCAAAACGGATGCAGTGGTAGCAACGGGGGGCGGTATTGTGGAGTCCACAATGAACAGGAACTGGTTGAAGGAGCATGTTTTTGTGGTGTATCTACATACTTCATTAGCTGAAATTGATCGCAGATTAGGAAACGATGACTCACGCCCTCTCTGGAAAAAACACGAAAAAACAGAACTATATGAGCGTAGATTGGAGAAATACCGACAGACGGCTGACAATCTGATTGAAACGGATGGAAAGAGCCCCGAACAGGTGGCCGAAGAAATATACCAGCTTATAAGAAAAGAAAATACGGACATGCTAGGCATATAAGAAAAATTTAGAGGTGAGTAAAGTGTCCGGAAACGATTATGTGAAATTTATGACTCAGGAAATCGTGAAGTACATGGATACACCGCATGACCAACGGAAAAAGCAAAAACAGTACAGCAAAAGAGTGCGCAACGATGTTTCTGATCACTGGCTGGGTTTACTTCCATTTGCATTTCGTTTGCTCATGAAAAAGAAAAAGTAACAGGCTGTATTTTGACAGTCTGTTACTTTTTTAGTGGGCAGATTATTTTGGAAGATAAAAGAGTAAAAACTGTCCTTAATGAGAAAAGTGGGTTTTTACGTTCTTTGGATAAAAGTAACCCCTGTTTTCCAGAAGGTTTTAGTAGTTGCTGAACCCTTGGAATTTTCACGTATTCTCTCCCGATCTGAATACAGAAGGGTGGAGCAATGCGAATTATTCAACTACTTGAACGAACAACGTTTGAACTCTCCTGGGATAGGTAAAAAAGACCGCCGTTGATAATGTCAATGGAAATCCGAGGGCGGAATCTGCTTTCGATTTCGCTAAGTGCCTGCTGTAACTGGTTCTGTTTCTCCTTATCCGCCTGGTCTTCCTTATAGAAATGTTCAAGTAGTTTTCCTTCGGCATAAAGATGGTCCCATGATTCCTTCGCCCACGTGTAATCCTTTGTCCGAAGATAATCCTGTACATAGCGAATCATTCGCTGATAAGCGCTTTTGTTGTGAATCAGCGGAGATATTGTATAACAATAATCTGGTATTACTGGCTGTAGGTTTAACTTGGATAGCTTCTCCATCATTGGACTAACCAACGTTCCGTTAATCAATTGCAATCCGTAAGACAATAATTCATCCTTTTTATGCTTTCCTTGATAACTGATCTTTATGTTCAAAACCAGCCAGGGAATCAGCGGCTGGCGATACACCGATCCAGATTGCTCATACTGTCTGGTTATCTTTCCCTGTTTCGACAATGTACGGAATATTTGATGCAACCTCGGACTCCCGAAATGTACCCATTCACCTTGCTCATTTTGTCTGTCTGGATTTGTTATAAACGTAATTTTCATCGGCTGGCCTTGCTGGCCGATTTGTTTGATGTAGTGCCAGTAAAACGGCCGATTCATAATCAGTTCATCCATTTTATCTGTTAGTTGGATGGTCACTTTTCCATTTTCGTTGTCCAATAACTCGCATTGATTGGCCAGAAAGTAGTCGGAAAGAAATTTATGAAGATTCTCGATTGCCATCCCAATCCTCCTGTTCTTGTAACTGGTCTTGTCGCAAAGAGATCACCGAAGAGAGGTTGTCCAGTTTGATTTTGGCTTCCCCTTCTGTTTCTGATTCCCTGAAGATTGTCTGAATTTCCTGCTCGACATCTTTTATATCCAATTCGGCAAGAATGTCATCGAGGTTGCCTACCACCCGTTCAAACAAATGGATCTTTTCATATAATAAATTCAGCACATGTTCTTCCATCGTGTTGCGGAGCGCAAAGTTATATATATGAACATCCTGCTGCTGGCCGAATCGATGGATTCTTCCGATTCTTTGCTCCAAACGCATGGGATTCCAGGGTAGGTCATAATTTATCATGTTATTGCAAAATTGAAGGTTGATCCCTTCACCGCCGGCTTCAGTGGCAATCAAAACCTGCGCATGGTTTTGAAAAAGCTGCTTCATCCAATCTTTTTTGCCACGTTTAAATCCGCCCCGATACGGTACGGAAGAGATGCCGTGCTGCTGTAAGTACCACTGCAAGTACAACTGGGTTGCCCGGTATTCCGTAAAAATAATGAACTTCTCATCCGTGTTTCCGATTAATTCAACAACCTTATCGGCTTTTGCGTGGTGTGGCAGCTCTTCTATCACCTTCAGAAAATCCTGATATGCTTCCCGATTGGCAATCTGTTTTTCCTGCTGAAGCATTTTTTTCATGGATAAATAACAAGCTTCCCGTGAAGAGCACAGTTCTCTCGTCAATGTGATAGAAGAAAATGTATCTGCTTTACTGGTTATGGAAGTTAACTCATCGTAAGCCTGTTGCTCGGATTCGCTAAAAGCAATCCAGACCGTCTGGACTTTACGTTCCGTCCAGTCGACCTTTGTATCTTGCCTTCGGTTCCGAACCATCACTTTTTGAATAAGCTGCTTAAGGTGCTCGTCGTTAAATAAATTGTTACGATCTTTTCCGTAATTGGCGGTGAAGTCTTCATAATTCCCAAGATGTCCGGGTTTTAAAATCGAGACAAGGTTGAAAATGTCACTAAGTTTGTTTTGCACTGGTGTTGCAGTCAGAAGCAAGCAGTATTTCTTTTTCAAAGCGCGAACGAACTCATAGTTTTTGGTTTTATGGTTTTTGAGTTTATGAGCCTCGTCTATTAAGATGAAGTCGTATTCCTGCTCTAGAATAATATCGCGGTGCGGCTGGCGCTTGGCTGTATCAATCGAGCTAACAATGATACTGTTCTGATCCCATACCGGCCGTTTTCCTTGGGATACGGCCGGTATATAAAATTTTTGGCTGAGCTCCAGTACCCATTGGTTTACAAGGGAAGCGGGTACAAGAATCAGAGCTTTTTTAACCAATCCCCTGATCATGTATTCTTTTAAAATCAGTCCGGCTTCAATCGTCTTACCTAAACCGACCTCATCTGCCAGCAACCCTCTGCCGTTCATTTCTTCGATTATCTGCCTGGCGCAGTCCAGTTGGTGCGGTAAAAACTCCATATGAGGCAGATGTTTAGGTGCGGTCAACCCAGTAAATTCGGGTGTCAGGGTCGTTTGTGCTGCTTGATAGGACATCTGGAACAGCTGCCAGGAAGAAAACGGTCCGTCTTGTTGTAATGCGTCTTCCAATTCTTCTATGAAAGCAGTATCATTGTTTAGCTGGATATTCATCCCGTTTCCCCTTTCAAAATTATTCTTAAAAATTCTTCCCATACCAGCCGATTGCTATGGTATAATGATGCTGAATTTAAAAAAGTGTAAACATTATGACATAATACTCTTGGGTTCAACATCACCCTTATTATGTCCGAATATCGTTAATTTAATATAGCGAATGAATATAAGAGGAGAGACTATCTAAGAAGATAGCGCCGAAGGAGCAAGCATAATTGTGAATCTCTCAGGCAAAAAGACTCTTATAGGACGCAGCTCTGGAGAGTGTTTACGTATGTAAACCACCTAAGAAGCAAGCCGATCGGATTGGCGAAACTTTCTGGTGAAAGGACAGAGATTTTCCTGTGTGGGAAAATTTCTGTCCTTTTTTATGTTCGGTTTACTGTAGTGTCTGCCTGCGGCTAGTGTTGAACGGTTGCAGTTATGGATGATTATATAATAGGAGTTGATAGAATGGCAGAATTAAGCAGAACCCCTTTATTTCCAGAATATGAAAAAAGCGGTGCCAAAACGGTCGATTTCGGCGGTTGGGAAATGCCGGTTCAATTTACCGGGATTAAGAAAGAACATGAGGCCACAAGAACGGCAGCTGGTCTTTTTGATGTTTCCCATATGGGGGAGATCCTTGTAGAAGGCGAGGATGCGGAACGTTTTTTGCAGAAACTTTTAACAAATGATGTATCAAAACTCACACCGAAACGAGCACAGTACACCATGATGTGTTACCCGGATGGGGGAACGGTGGATGATTTGATTGTTTACCAGCTAGCTGAGCAGAAGTATATGCTTGTGGTCAATGCTGCTAACAGGGGTAAAGACCATGATTGGCTGCAGCAACACAAAATGGATGGGGTGGCCGTCAGGGATGTATCAGATCAGTATGTCCAGTTGGCTGTTCAAGGACCAAAAGCCGAAACCATTTTGCAAAAAATGACGGATGCTGATCTCTCCTCCATTCGTTTCTTTCGCTTTGAGATGGATGTGCCATTCTCCGATGTGAACGGTACAGCAATCGTGGCACGCACCGGTTATACAGGGGAAGATGGATTCGAAATATACATCGAACCTGAGGCTGGCATACAGCTATGGAGAAGACTGCTGGATGAAGGTGCATCAGATGGCCTCCAGCCGGTCGGACTCGGAGCGCGGGATACGCTTCGTTTTGAAGCGAATCTTGCGCTTTACGGGCAGGAACTTTCGGCCGAAATAACCCCAATCGAAGCAGGCCTAGGCTTTGCAGTCAAGACCGAGAAAGAAGCTGACTTCATAGGGAAAGAGGTCTTGAGAAACCAAAAAGAGAACGGCCCTCCAAGAAAATTGGTAGGAATTGAAATGATTGATAAAGGGATTCCCCGTACTAGCTACAAAGTGTATGCAGAGGAAGAGGAAATTGGATCTGTCACTACAGGTACACAGTCGCCGACATTAAAGAAAAACATCGGACTTGCTTTAATTCGGGCAAATTATGCAACTCAGGGAGAAGAGGTTTTTGTGCAGGTGCGAAAACGTCTATTGAAAGCAAAGGTAGTTCCGACGCCATTTTATAAAAGATCTTAAACAGATAAGCTAAGGGGGAAAAACAATGGAGTTTCGCTATTTACCGATGACCGATGAAGATAAGCAGGAAATGTTGCGCACGATCGGTGTTGAATCTACGGAGGCATTATTTTCGGATGTGCCTGAAAAAGTGCGTTTTCATGGTGAATTGAATATAAAAAAACCAACTAATGAACCAGCACTCCTCAAGGAGCTGGCAGATTTATCAAGGCAAAATGTCAGCTTGAAATCGCATGTTTCCTTTCTAGGTGCTGGTGTCTATGACCATTACATTCCATCCATCGTTGATCATGTCATCTCCCGGTCGGAGTTTTATACAGCATACACTCCTTACCAGCCGGAAATTTCTCAAGGGGAATTGCAGGCGATTTTTGAATTTCAGACAATGATTTGTGAATTAACGGGAATGGATGTAGCCAACTCCTCCATGTACGATGGACCCACTGCGCTAGCAGAAGCAGCGAACTTAAGTGCGTCACAGACCAAACGTAAGAAAATCATTGTGGCTGATACAGTTCATCCAGAGTCCAGGCAGGTGATTGCTTCTTATGCAAAAGGGCCTGGGCTTGAAATAGTAGAAATCGGACACAAGGAAGGCATGGTGGACGTAGAAGCCTTGCAGGCAGAAATAGACGACAACACGGCAGGCGTCATCGTGCAGTATCCAAACTTCTTAGGACAAATAGAGCCGCTTGCCGAGTTGCAGCAGTTGTTAGAAAAAGAGAAAGCGATGTTCATTGTCTCCAGTAATCCTTTGGCTTTGGGTTACCTGACTCCACCTGCAGCATTTGGAGCAGATATTGTCGTAGGGGATACACAAGTATTTGGAATTCCAACTCAGTTCGGCGGACCGCATTGTGGCTATTTCGCAACTACAAAGAAACTGATGCGGAAGGTTCCAGGACGGCTGGTTGGTCAAACCACCGATGAAGATGGCCGGCGTGGATTTGTTCTCACCTTACAGGCAAGAGAACAACATATCCGCAGGGACAAGGCGACTTCAAATATTTGCTCCAACCAGGCTTTGAATGCACTTGCTTCTTCTGTAGCAATGAGCTCCTTGGGTAAGCAGGGCATCAAGAAGATGGCATGGCTTAATATGCAGAAGGCCAGGTACTTACGACAACGCCTTAAAGAGCAGGGAGTAGAGAGCGTTTTGAGAGGGCCGTTTTTCAATGAGCTGGTTGTCGACATCAAGATGCCTGTAGCAGAGATGAACGAAAGACTGCTGAACAAGGGCTTTATAGGTGGATATGATCTGGCGAAGACATATCCTGAATTTGCTACTCACATGCTGGTAGCAGTCACTGAAAACCGAAGCAAAGATGAAATTGATGCTTTTGCCAAAGAAATGGGGGATATTCATGGATAAACAAGATTTTCCTTTAATTTTCGAACATAGTAAGCTCGGTAGAACAAGCTACAGCCTGCCGGAATTAGAAATCGAGGGATTCAACCTGAAAGAGGAAATCGATCCAGTTTATATCCGCGAGGAGGCACCGGAGCTTCCGGAAGTAAGTGAACTGCAGATTATCCGCCATTATACTGCTTTATCAAAAAGGAACCATGGAGTGGATTCAGGGTTTTATCCATTAGGTTCTTGCACGATGAAGTATAATCCGAAGATGAACGAGGACGTCGCACGATTGGAAGGGTTCAGTCATATCCATCCATACCAGGACACGAAAACTGTCCAGGGTGCTTTGAAAATGATGTATGATTTGCAAACGTCCCTGGCGGCCATCACAGGCATGCATGAGGTGACGTTGCAGCCTGCAGCAGGAGCTCAGGGAGAATGGACCGGACTGATGATGATCAGGGCATATCATGAGGCAAATGGTGATTGGAATCGCACGAAGGTCATCGTACCGGATTCTGCCCATGGAACCAACCCTGCATCTGCTACTGTAGCCGGATTTGAAGCGGTAACGGTAAAATCCAACGAACGGGGAACCGTGGATTTACAAGATCTAAAACGCGTAGTCGGTGAGGATACGGCTGCGTTGATGCTGACCAACCCGAATACGCTTGGTTTATTTGAAGAAAACATTGTCGAAATGGCAGAAATCGTTCACCAGGCGGGCGGAAAGCTTTATTATGACGGCGCCAACCTTAATGCGATTATGGGCTATGCGCGACCTGGGGATATGGGATTTGATGTTGTTCACTTAAATCTTCATAAAACCTTTACAGGTCCTCATGGTGGAGGAGGACCTGGCTCAGGACCGGTAGGAGTCAGTGAAGAATTGGCTAGGTTTTTACCTAAGCCGATTTTGACAGAATCAAATGGAGAATACTACTTTGACGAAGACAGACCAGATTCCATCGGTAGAGTGAAGCCTTATTTCGGCAATTTCGGAATTAATTTGCGGGCTTACACATATATACGTACTATGGGAGCAGAAGGATTGAAGAAGGTTAGCGAATTTGCTGTTTTAAATGCAAATTATATGATGAGGCGTTTGCAAGAGGAATATGAATTGCCTTATACCCAGCATTGCAAACATGAGTTCGTCCTTTCTGGAAAACGCCAGAAAAAACTGGGGGTACGTACGCTTGATATTGCGAAACGCTTGTTGGATTTCGGATATCATCCCCCGACCATTTACTTTCCACTGAACGTGGAAGAAGCGCTGATGGTAGAACCTACCGAAACAGAATCCAAAGAAACGCTTGATGGATTTATTGATACTATGATTCAAATTTCCAATGAAGCAAAGGAGAACCCGGAACTTGTCCAGGAAGCGCCTTATCATACAGTAGTGAAGCGAATGGATGAAACGACAGCGGCCAGAAAACCTATACTCCGTTACAATAGGGAATCATAAAATAAAATAAGCGGCCTGTCCGAAAAATTCGGGCAGGCCGCTTTAATTTTTTGTCCAGCTCCAGTGCCTACCCCCTCGAGGTCTTAAGCCAATCCTCTATGTGGACGAAAACACCACGTCGAGGCTAGGCTTAAGCTTGTCGGGGGTGATCGAGGCACTTGCGCATTTCGGTTTGTCCAGCTCCAGTGCCTACCCCCTCGAGGTCTTAAGCCAATCCTCTATGTGGATGAAAACACCACGTCGAGGCTAGTCTTAAGCTTGTCGGGGGTGATCGAGGCACTTTGGGCTTGTCTTTTATTTTAGTACTGTGAAGATTTAGACTTTCTTATTTTGCCGTTCCATTTTTTGAAACCGCCCTGAAGCTGGTACAATTCGTTGTATCCCTTTTTATTTAAAAGAATGGCAGCTCTTGCAGTTCTTGTCCCATTTTGGCAATACATATAAATCGGCTGATCTTTTCTTAATTCAGTCAAACGGTTTCGCATCTGGGAAAGCGGGATATTCCTTGCCCCCAGGATGTGCCCCCCGTCGAATTCTTTCGGTTCTCTTACATCAATTAATTGGGCTTTTCGGTATCCTTGACGGAATTCTTCTTCCGATAAGGTTTTCAGTATTTTTCTTTGTTTAAAGTATCTATATATACCGAAACCTACTATCACGATTAGCAAAATTAACAGAAATTCAATTCCCATAATCTGTTCCCCCATTTTCTTTAGCGTCAACCTATATTATAGGCATGTTATTATTTTTTTTCAAAGGATATTTCAGTGGCCTCCTGTTCCATCCATCACGAATTGTATCGTAAAAAAATTAGTTGTTTAAAAAAATTTCTGATTTATCATATTCTATAAGCTCTCTTTTTCGCGGATTTACAGGTTTACTTGTTGTTCAACAAAATACAGCAAAAAACGCAACTAATAAAAAAAGCTGTTTTCCAAAAAAATTAAGCTATTTTCTTTTTTTATCTCCGATTTACGGTTATAATTGCGATTTCTCATCTTTGACAAATCTTGTTCGTTTCGTTCCAACAAACAATATATAGTATGTTTTTAAAAAACAAAGCACAATATATTGTTTTATTTCTTAGAGATGTGGTAAATTGAATACTATACTTAATGTTTTAAAGGGAAGAAGGAGTGATGCCAGATATGAAAACCATCACAGAAGTAAACATGCAGATTAATGTCGACCAATTAAACGAGGATATCGCTTTATTTGAGCAGGTGCATCCAATAACAACGGAGATGAAAATCACCCATAAAGGTGTATCGCGTTTAGTAATGCTAGATAGGTATGCTTTCAAAGATACTGAGAAAACAACGTTGAAGTCAGGCGATTTTGTCGTTTTGACGGTAAAAGCAGACCCTAAGTTTCCAGCAAGGGGATATGGCTTTATCAAATCGATCGATTGGCAGGCAAAACGTGCTGAAATTCAGGTAGACAAGGATTTTGTTTCGGTGCTGGATGACCCGGAAGAAGCGAATACCGGGGTTGTCAGCAGATCGTTGGATGTGATTGATAAACCGCTCGAAATTTATTATGAACAAATTGCCAAGCGGAATGCAACAGGTCTCGCAAAGGTGGAAACAACTGAAGAAAAACAGCAGGAAGCCTTTGAGCGCTTTTATCATGAATTATCCAATATGCATTTTATTCCAGCTGGACGTGTATTGTATGGAGCAGGAGCTGAAACAGATGTGACCTACTTCAACTGTTATGTCATGCCATATATTCAAGATTCGCGCGAAGGAATTTCTGATCACCGTAAGCAAGTCATGGAAATAATGAGCAGGGGAGGAGGCGTCGGTACGAACGGATCTACGCTCCGACCACGCAATACCCTAGCACGAGGGGTGAATGGTAAATCTTCCGGATCTGTTTCCTGGCTGGATGATATTGCAAAGCTTACCCATCTGGTCGAGCAAGGCGGTTCTCGCAGGGGAGCGCAAATGATTATGCTGGCAGACTGGCATCCAGATATTATTGAATTTATCATTTCTAAAATGCAAAACCCGAGGATTCTCCGGTTTTTAATAGAAAATACAGAGGACGAGCAAATTAAAAAGTTGGCGCAAGAAAAGCTGAAATTCACACCGTTAACTCCGACGGAAATAGATCTGTACCAAGGCATTGTCAACTATAAAAACATGCCAGGATCAGGAGGGTTCACGGAAAATGCTATCAAAGAAGCGGAAGAAAAGCTGAACACTGGAGGTACATACAGTGTACATAATCCGGAATTTTTGACAGGGGCAAATATATCCGTTTGCCTGACAAAAGAGTTTATGGAAGCAGTCGAAAATGATATGGATTATGAACTTAGATTCCCTAATGTAGAAAATTACACGCCGGAAGAGATGCAGGCTTATAATGAAAACTGGCATGAAATCGGCGATGTACGTCGCTGGGAAGAAAAGGGTTACGGCGTCCGGGTTTATCGCCGGATGAAAGCAAAGGAATTGTGGAACCTGATCAATATCTGTGCCACATATTCTGCAGAACCTGGAATTTTCTTCATCGATAACGCGAATGATATGACAAATGCCAAGGCTTATGGACAGCAAGTTGTTGCTACCAACCCATGTGGAGAACAACCGCTTGCGCCTTATTCTGTTTGTAACCTGGCTGCAGTAAACCTTGCTTCTGTGGCCGATAAGGAAAATAAACAGGTTGACTTTGAAAAACTAAAAAACATTGTCCGTACAGGGGTAAGAATGCAGGATAATGTTATCGATGCTACCCCATACTTTCTTGCCGAGAATAAAAAGCAAGCACTAGGCGAACGTCGTGTCGGCCTGGGGGTTATGGGTCTGCATGATCTTTTGATCTATTCCGAAACGGAGTATGGTTCGGTGGAAGGCAATCAGCTTGTCGATAAAATTTTTGAAACCATTGCAACCACTGCTTACCGTACATCGATTGAATTGGCGAAGGAGAAAGGTAGCTTTCCATTTTTGATTGGAGATACAGAACAAGAGACCAAGGAGCTGCGCGAACGGTTTGTACAAACTGGCTATGTGAAAAAATTGCCGGAGGATATCCGTCAAGGCATTTTGGATCACGGTATCCGTAATTCGCATCTTCTAACGGTAGCTCCAACAGGAAGTACTGGTACAATGGTCGGTGTTTCTACTGGACTGGAGCCATATTTCTCCTTCTCTTACTTCCGTAGCGGCCGTTTAGGTAAATTTATTGAAGTGAAAGCAGATATTGTCCAGGAATATTTGGACAAGCATCCAGGAGAAGATGCCGACCATCTGCCGAATTGGTTTGTTACGGCGATGGAGTTATCACCAGAAGCACATGCAGATACCCAATGTGTGATTCAGAAATGGGTAGACAGTTCTATTTCTAAGACAGTCAATGCTCCAAAAGGTTATTCGGTTGAACAGGTAGAAAGTGTTTACCGCCGACTCTATAACGGGGGTGCCAAAGGCGGGACCGTCTATGTGGATGGCAGTCGGGACACACAGGTACTTTCCTTGAAAGCGGAAGACAATAGCTTTGACGAGGAAGAAAAACAACAGGACGAACCGACAGACAACAAACCTCATGTTGTTTTGATGGATACCATTCATGAATTGGAAAAAACAAACGTGACGATTGGCTCGGAGGTCGGTGATACATGCCCTGTTTGCCGGAAAGGTACAGTGGAAGACATAGGTGGCTGTAACACTTGTACAAATTGCAATGCGCAGTTGAAATGTGGATTATAAGCAATTAAAAGGGCGGCATCTGCCGCCCTTTCTTATTTGCTACGCCGTTAATGTTGAAAATAAATAGCTTGCGATTGTCAGCTTGTCTGCATGTATAAACTATTGTATGCTTTTACATAGAGGGAATAATTGGATTGAAGAAGCGAATGGAGGATTATTATGCCAACACCTAGCATGGAAGACTATATTGAGCAAATTTATCTGTTGATCGAATCGAAAGGATATGCACGCGTTTCCGATATAGCGGAAGCCTTGCATGTTCATCCATCCTCCGTCACTAAAATGGTTCAAAAGCTGGATAAAGATGAATATTTGAATTATGAAAAATACCGTGGACTGATCTTGACAGCGAAAGGAAAAAAGGTTGGTAAGCGGTTAGTATATCGGCATGAATTATTGGAACAATTTTTAGAATTGATCGGTGTAAATAAAGAAAACATCTATGAGGATGTGGAAGGAATCGAGCATCACTTAAGCTGGAATTCGATCGATCGAATCGGTGACCTGGTGCAATATTTTGAAGAAGATGAAGCAAGAGTGAAGGAACTGGAAGCCATTCATCAAAAAGCAGAAAATCAATAAGGAGTACCTTAGCAAAGAAGTATTACATCTATTGGTATAATACTTCTTTTTAAATATAAGCTGTTTTAGATATTTTGTAGGCTTTAGTTTGTTACATCATGATAACTATGAACTGTGCAGGTAATGTAAAGTGCCATTGCCTATTTAAATAAGAGTGTTAACCACCGCTTCGGCAGCATACTTCGCTTTCCGCGGGCACGGCTTCAGCTAACTTGGTAAAGAAAACCGCTTTCCCAAGTGGATCTTCAGCTCGCGCTGTTCCCGCAGGAGTCTGCGTATGCTACCTGCGCTAAGAAGCATGCTGAATGTCGCAAGCGTAGAAACTTTTTCCTTGAAACTCAACAAGCTATCTTAAAAACGGTTGTCAGGAAATAGGTTCTTCTTTTCATAAAAAGACAGTAGGGGTTCCGTCTATTCTTCTTCTCTTAGACTTTCTGCTTGTTCTCCCAGCTATGTCTTTTGATAAGACGGTTCATGGAGTACCAAGTGAATCCAAAAAATG